>NZ_JBEBNZ010000019.1:0-86162 GCF_040396735.1 Comamonas odontotermitis | reverse complement strand
GGCATGTCGGCGGCAATCAGCTTCCAGGTGGCGGTGCTGGCCTTGAGGCCCGCCAACAGCCAGTCGAGCTGGGGGCGGCCGAGGAAGTCCGTCTCCGCGCTCTCCACCGTCTGCAGGTTGTGGGTGTTGGGGCCACGGTAGGTGCGCATGTCCAGCACAAAGATGTCGGCCAGCGGCCCTTGGGGCAGGTGGCGGTATACGCGCTGCTGCTCGGCGGCGCCGAAGGGGCGCATGGGGGCGTATTCCATGAAGGCGCGGCGGCCCCGGGCGGTGAGCAGGTGCACGTTCTTCTCGGTGTAGCGCTTGTCATTGGCAACGCTCTTGCTGTCCGAGTAGTTGTTGGTGACCTCGTGGTCATCCCACTGCCAGATCTGTGCGACCTCGCTGCCCAGCGCACGCACGTTGCGGTCCATCAGGTTGTAGCGGTAGCGGCCCCGGTACTCGTCAAGCGTTTCGGCCACCTTGGCCACCTGGGGTGTCACCAGATTCTTCCAGGTGCCGCCATCGGGCAGGGCGATGGTCTCGGAGATGGGGCCGTCGGCGTAGATGGTGTCGCCGCTGTGCAGAAAGACATCGGGGTTGGTCTTGCGCATTTCGTTATAGATGCGCATGCCACCCATGCCTTCATTGATGCCGTAGCCCTGGCCTACCGTATCGCCGCTCCACACCAGACGGAAAGGGCGCGTGGCCGGCCCCTGGCTTGCCAGCGGCGTGCGGAAATGCCCTTGCACGGCAGGTGCGCGGGTGTTGCTGCTGGCCAGGTCATCGAGCACCACGCGGTAGAAGATGTCCTGCCCGGCGGGCAGGCCCTGCAGATCGACGCGGCCGGTGCCGTCGGTATCGGGCAGCAGGTCGGGGCCGCGCACCAGGGTGCTTTGGGCAAAGCTGCTGGTGGTGGACCATTCCACCCGCATGCGCGCTTCGCGGCTGGCGCGGGCCCAGACGATGGCGCTGTTGGCCAGCACATCGCCGCTTTGCAGGCCTGACAGCAGCAGGGGCCGTGCGGCATCATGCGTGATGGCGGCGGGCGCTGTCTGCGCGCGCAGAATGCCGGGCAGCAGGCTGGTGCCCGCTATGGCGGTGGACGAGAGCAGAAAGCGGCGGCGGGCGGATGGATCGTGGGAAGACATGTCGGTTTTATCGGTGGCAGCAAAACCGCCACCTTAGCCAGACCGTGTGACGCGCTGATGAAGCATGAAACAGTGCCTTGACGCTTTCTGTATATGCGCTAATAGCTACATTATTGATAGCTGAAAAGCTTGAGGGCAGTGCCGCATGCCTGAGGCGTCCTGGCGCGCCCCCGCCGGTTTTGTCACCGGTTTTACTTGCGAAAAACCGCAAGTGAGCTTTGATATGTCAATATTTGAATAAGAAAAAAACCGGCCCACAATGGCACATCCACACTGGAGAACACAGGACGCCGCCGTTCCAAGGAGAAACCCATGAGCTTTGTGCAGATCGACGAAAAGACCGCAGGCGCCGCGCTGCGCACCGACGCCGCCTGGCTGGAGGCGCACTGGATGCCGTTCACCGGCAACCGCAACTTCAAGGCCAAGCCGCGCATGATCGTGGGCGGCCAAGGCGCCTACTACACCGATGGTGAAGGCCGCAAGATTTTTGACGGCCTGTCGGGCCTGTGGTGTTCGGGCATTGGCCATGGCCGCAAGGAAGTGGCAGAAGCCATCGGCAAGGCCGCGCTGCAGCTCGATTACGCGCCCGCCTTCCAGTTCGGCCATCCTGCCTCGTTCGCACTGGCCAACAAGATCAAGGAACACACGCCTGCAGGGCTGGATCACGTGTTCTTCACAGGCTCCGGCTCGGAAGCTGCCGACACCTCGCTGAAAATGGTGCGCGCGTACTGGCGCCTCAAGGGCCAGGCCAGCAAGACGGTGCTGATCGGCCGCGAAAAGGGCTACCACGGCGTCAACTACGGCGGCATCTCGGTGGGCGGCATCGGCGGCAACCGCAAGATGTTTGGCCAGGGCATTGCGGCAGACCACCTGCCCCACACCCAGCCACCGGCCGGCACCTTCCAGAAGGGCATGGCTGAAGACGGCGGTCGCGCGCTGGCCGACAAGCTGCTCGATGTGATCGCCCTGCACGACGCGAGCAATATCGCAGCCGTGATCGTTGAGCCCTTCTCAGGCTCGGCAGGCGTGGTGATTCCGCCCAAGGGCTATCTGGAGCGCATCCGCGAAATCTGCACGCAGAACAACATCCTGCTGATTTTTGATGAAGTCATCACCGGTTTTGGCCGCTGCGGCGCCTGGACGGGCTCGGAAGCCTTTGGCGTGGTGCCCGACATCCTGAACTTTGCCAAGCAGGTGACCAACGGCGCGCAACCGCTGGGCGGCTGCGTGGTCACCAAGGAAATCTACGACACCTTCATGGCCGCAGGCGGGCCGGAATACATGCTGGAGTTTGCCCACGGCTACACCTACTCGGCCCACCCCGTGGCCTGTGCGGCTGGCGTGGCGGTGATGGACATCCTGGAGAAGGAAGACATGCCCGGCCGCGTGAAGGCGCTGGCGCCTTACTTCGAAAATGCCGTGCACAGCTTGAAGGGCGCCAAGCACATCATCGACATCCGCAACTACGGGCTGGCAGCGGGCTTTACCATTGCGCCAGTGCCAGGCGAGCCTGCCAAGCGCCCTTATGAGATAGCGATGAAGTGCTGGGAAAAGGGCTTCTACGTGCGCTATGGCGGCGACACGATTCAGCTGGCGCCTCCGTTCATCAGCGAAAAGGCTGAAATCGACCGCCTGATCAACGCCCTGGGCGACGCGCTGGCGGAAGTGAACTAAATTACTATAAAACCAATAGCTGCTGGCGCTCTTGTGTAGGGCGCTGGTGCCGTTTTTGATTTGAATCCAAGAGAGATTGTGATGAACCACGACAAGAATGTGACCGCCACCGTTGGCCACTTGATCGACGGCAAGATCGTGCACGATGGCGGCCGCACCCAGCCTGTGTTCAACCCCGCCACCGGCCAGTCGACCGTGAGCGTCGAGCTGGCCAGCAAGGCCACGGTGGAAGCGGCCATCGCCTCGGGCGAAAAGGCTTTCCCCGCATGGCGCAACACGCCGCCGCTCAAGCGCGCACGTGTGATGGGCAAGCTCAAGGTGCTGCTGGAAGAAAACGCCGACAAGATTGCCGCGATGATCACCGCCGAACACGGCAAGGTGCTGGCCGATGCACATGGCGAGCTGCAGCGCGGTATCGAGAACGTGGAATTTGCCAGCTACGCGCCTGAACTGCTCAAGGGCGAGCACAGCCGCAACGTGGGCCCCAATATCGATAGCTGGAGCGAGTTCCAGGCGCTGGGCGTTACGGCAGGCATCACGCCGTTCAACTTTCCAGCCATGGTGCCGCTGTGGATGTGGCCCATGGCCGTGGCCTGCGGCAACAGTTTTGTCCTGAAACCTTCCGAGCGCGACCCTACCAGCGCCCTGTTCATTGCCCAATTGGCGCTGGAAGCGGGCCTGCCGCCCGGCGTGCTGAACGTGGTCAACGGTGACAAGGAAGCGGTGGACACGCTGCTGCACGACCCGCGCGTCAAGGCCGTGAGCTTTGTCGGATCGACTCCGATTGCCGAATACATCTATGGCGAAGGCTGCAAGAGCGGCAAGCGCGTGCAGGCCCTGGGCGGCGCCAAGAACCACGCCGTGGTCATGCCCGATGCCGATGTCGCCAACGCCGTGAACGCCATGATGGGCGCCGCCTATGGCTCCTGTGGCGAGCGCTGCATGGCAGTGCCACTGATCGTCTGTGTGGGCGATGAGGTGGCCGAAAAGATGATTGCCGGCCTCAAGACCGAAATCGCCAAGATGAAGGTCGGCCCCGGTACCGACAACGCCAACGACATGGGCCCGCTGGTCACCAAGCCGCATTTCGAGAAGGTGAAGGCGTATGTGGACAGCGGTGTTGCCGAGGGCGCGCAACTGCTGATCGATGGCCGCACGCTCAAGGTGGCGGGCCACGAAGAAGGCTACTTCCTCGGTCCCTGCCTGTTTGATGGCGTCAAGCCCGGCATGAAGATCTACCAGGAAGAAATCTTCGGCCCCGTGCTCGGCATCGTGCGCGTGAAGACGCTGCAGGAGGCAATGCAGCTCATCGACGACCACGAATACGGCAACGGCACCTGCATTTTCACCCGCGACGGCGAGGCTGCACGCTACTTCACCGACCACATCCAGGTTGGCATGGTGGGTGTGAACGTGCCCCTGCCAGTGCCCGTGGCCTACCATTCCTTCGGCGGCTGGAAGCGCAGCCTGTTCGGCGATCTGCACGCCTACGGCCCCGATGCCGTGCGTTTCTACACCAAGCGCAAGACGATCACCCAGCGCTGGCCCTCGGCAGGGGTGCGCGAAGGCGCGGTGTTCAGCTTTCCCAGCAGCCGCTGACCGCCCGTCTGGCGCAGCAAAAAACCACAAGGGCGCCTATGGGCGCCCTTTGTCATGGTGCGTGCAGGCCTGATCGGTTTGCGTCATTCGTGGTACAGGTATGGCGATAATGGCCGCCAGCGCTGGCCCATCAAGCACCAATCGCTATCAAAATAATAGTTGAAAACCTTTGAGGCGGTCAACCGCACCGCGTTATGCCGTGTGGCCTATTTGCCGTCCCCGTCATGCTGCGCGCCCTTGCTGTCGGTGATGGCAGCGCCCATGCCTGCGGCGGGGTTGACGCCTCCGCCCTGCGCATCGGTAGGGGTTGCGCTGCCGCTGGGTGTATTGGCTGAGGCCAGCGGCACTGCAGGTGGCAAAGGCTCCTTGGTATCGGCCTTGGCATGCGGCAGCACATCGTGCGACTTGACGATGGGGTCGTTGAACAGGGGTTTGTCGGGCACGGGCTGTATCTGCGCCGCCACGGTGCCTGGCGGTGCCGCGGCATGAACGGAATGCGCCTGGTCGCAGGCGCTCAGCAGTGCGGCGCTGGACAGCAGCAGGGCCACCAGGGCCGTTTGCGAAGATTGTGGCATGTGTTCCCCTTTTTTCCAGTCAACAGCAGTGCCTGCGGCACACGCTCGGTGGAGCCATTGTGCAGGGGCGAGAGCCATGGCGTTGTCAGCCGATGGCTGCAATTGCGTGCAGGATTGCGGCGGAAATCAGGGCTTTCGACAGGTGCTTAACGCTGGCCCGTGAGCGCCAGATAGGCGTTGCGCGTGGCGGGCGATACGCTCTGCACTACCTGCTCGTAGGTGGTCTGGTTGCGCAGCTGCATGCGCGCGGAGGCCACTGCCTTGGATTTGCAGTACCAGTGGCAGGTGTGCTGCATCAGGTACATCTCGGCCAGCAAGGTGTAGGCGCGTTCCTTGGGGCTGCGGCCCTCGGCGTTGGCCACCACGGCGGCAATGCCGTCTGCGTGGATGCGAATGGCCGTGCGCAGGTCAAAACTGCCCCGGTCGCCCTGCAGTTTTTCGATCAACCGGGCAAACGGAAAGCCCAGCGCCTGGGTGCCGATGCGGAAGGTGGCGCCGTTGGCGGGTTCGGGCGCCTTGGCCAGCGCGTCGGCAAAATTGCCGAACTGGCTTGCCAGGCTGTTTTCCACCGGCTGCTGCAACTCCCAGATCTGCTGCTGGCGCGCGGGGTCCTTTTCGTCGAGCGCGCGCATATAGCTGCCCACCAGGCGCTCCATCAGCTTTTCAATGTCGTAATTACGCAAAAAATGCGCCAGCACGGCAATACGCTGCTTTTGGGCCTTGGTGCGCAGCACAAAGCTCACGACCAAAATAAGAAGAACCAGTAGCAACAAATCCATGACAGGTGGGCCCAAGCGGCCAGAAATAGCGCAAATATGCATTCTATCGGCAGCAGGCTCCTGCCGTGTGGCCGGGCATCTATTTCATGGCTGTATAAGAAACAGAAACGTACTCTGGAGGCACTGCGTTTTGTTGCAGTGCAGCGAGTCCATCACAAAAGGTCATAACTCTTTTTCATGGGACTTGGCGGCTTTCGCAATGCGGCATGATGAGGCCTGCGCCTACAATGGCCTGCAGTGGCGCTGTGTACAGACCGCAAGGCTTTGCGGCCTGTTTACGGATTTGCCTTCAACCGTCGGTGGATGGTTTGCCGGGAATGCCTGCCTTGCGACGGCGGTGCGGCCGGCATCGTTCCGTCTTGTTTCGGCCTGGAGTGCACATCCCCGTCAGCTGCCTTGTTTGTGATTGCTGAATGCTGAGTGATGCCGGAGATCGCTATGACTGATAAGAATTCAACACCGACCGCGGTGGATAAACGTGCCCTGTTGCGCCAGTCCGCACTGGAGTATCACCAGTTTCCCCGCCCCGGCAAGGTGGCGATTGCGGCCACCAAGCCCATGGCCAACCAGCACGATCTGGCGCTGGCCTACTCGCCCGGCGTCGCCGCCCCTTGTGAGGAAATCGTCAAGGACCCCGCTGCAGCTTTCAAATACACCAGCCGAGGCAACCTGGTGGCCGTCATCTCCAACGGCACGGCAGTGCTGGGCCTGGGCGACATCGGCGCCTTGGCTTCCAAGCCCGTGATGGAGGGCAAGGGCGTTTTGTTCAAGAAATTCGCCGGTGTTGACGTCTTTGACATTGAAATCAACGAAAAAGACCCGCAAAAGCTGGTGGATGTGATTGCTGCCCTCGAACCCACCTTTGGCGCCATCAACCTGGAAGACATCAAGGCGCCGGAATGCTTCTTTGTGGAGCGCGAACTGCGCAAGCGCCTGAACATCCCGGTCTTCCATGATGACCAGCATGGCACGGCCATCACTGTGGCTGCGGCCATGGTCAATGCGCTCAAGGTGGCGGGCAAGAAGATCGACGAGGTGAAGCTGGTGGCTTCGGGTGCAGGTGCTGCAGCGCTGGCTTGCCTGAACCTGCTGCTGGAGATCGGCCTCAAGCGCGAGAACGTCATGGTCACCGACATCGCTGGCGTGGTCTACAAGGGCCGTACCGAGCTGATGGATGAAGATAAGGTGCTTTTTGCGCAAGATACCGACAAGCGGACGCTGTCGCAGGTGATCGACGGCGCAGACGTGTTCCTGGGCCTGTCTGCGGGCGGCGTGCTCAAGCCGGACATGGTGCAGCGCATGGCAGCACGCCCCGTCATTTTTGCGCTGGCCAACCCCAACCCCGAAATCACGCCCGAAGACGCCAAGGCGGTGCGCGATGACATCATCATGGCCACCGGCCGCTCGGACTATCCGAACCAGGTCAACAACGTCCTGTGCTTCCCCTACATCTTCCGTGGTGCGCTCGATTGTGGCGCCACCACCATCACCACCGAAATGGAAATTGCCACGGTGCACGCCATTGCCGATCTGGCACAGGCAGAGCAGACCGAGGAAGTGGCCAACGCCTATGCGGGCCAGGATCTGTCCTTCGGTCCGGAATATCTGATTCCCAAGCCGTTTGACCCGCGCCTGATGATGAAGATCGCCCCGGCCGTGGCAGAAGCCGCTGCTGCATGTGGCGTGGCGGAGCGCCCGATCCAGGACATGGATGCCTATCGCCAGCACCTGCAGACCTTTGTCTACGCATCCGGCACGGCGATGAAGCCCATCTTCATGGCTGCCAAGAAGGCCGCCAGAAAGCGCATTGCCTACGCGGAAGGCGAGGAAGAGCGCATCCTGCGTGCGGCGCAGATCGTAGTGGACGAGCGTGTCGCCCGCCCCACGCTGATCGGCCGCCCCGCCATCATTGCCCAGCGCATCGAGAAATTCGGCCTGCGCCTGCGGGAAGGCGTGGACTACGACATCGTGAACGTGGAACAAGACCACCGTTACCGTGATTTTTGGCAAACTTACCATCAGATGACGGAGCGCAAGGGCGTGACCGTGCCGATTGCCAAGATCGAGATGCGCCGCCGCCTGAGCCTGATCGGCAGCATGCTGCTGCACAAGGGCGAAGTGGACGGCCTGATCTGCGGCACCTGGGGCCAGACCATGCACCACCTGCAGTACATCGAGCAGGTGATCGGCCGCCGTGCAGGTGTGGACACCTTTGCCTGCATGAATGGCCTGCTGCTGCCGGACCGCCAGGTGTTTCTGGTGGACACGCACGTCAACTACGACCCGACTGCCGAGCAACTGGCCGAAATCACCATCATGGCGGCTGAAGAGCTGACGCGCTTTGGCATCAAGCCCAAGGCGGCCTTGTTGTCGCACAGCAACTTCGGCTCGTCCAACCAGCCCAGCGCCGTCAAGATGCGGCAGGTGCTGGATCTGCTCCGGGTACAGGCGCCCTGGCTGGAAGTGGATGGCGAAATGCATGGCGACGTGGCGCTGGACCCCAAACAACGCGCCAACGTGATGCCCAACAGCCCGCTGACAGGCGGGGCCAACCTGCTGGTGCTGCCCAATATCGATGCGGCCAATATCAGTTACAACCTGCTCAAGACGGCCGCCGGCGGCAATATTGCAATCGGCCCCATCCTGCTGGGCGCAGCTCAGCCGGTGCACATCATGACGCCAAGCGCCACGGTACGCCGCATCGTCAATATGACGGCAATTGCGGTGGCAGATGCGAATTTTGCACGCTGATGGCTACGATTTGACACCAGTCAGTGGACGGTCTTGGAGCCGCTGAATGGTGAAAGTCTGAGATGCCTGCTCAAATTTTGGGCAGGCTTCTTGCATTTTGGGGGGTAATCCGTCACACTGGCTGGCTGAATTTTCGGGATAACCCGTAATTCTGAAAGGTGTCGTGAATGCTGAATGCACTGGCTTCGATAGCCCGCCGGTCTGTGATGGTGTGTGTGGCGAGCGCCAGTGTCATGCTGGCGCCGGGCTTGGCGCAGGCGCGCGGTGGGATGTTTTCCGGTGATGGACTGGATACCGTGGCGCTTGCCGATCTGCCTGTGCAAGGGCGCAAGACCTATGCATTGATTCTGGACGGCGGCCCTTTTCCGCACGACAAGGATGGGGTGGTATTTGGTAACCGCGAACGTATTTTGCCCCGGCAAAAACGGGGTTATTACCGCGAATACACCGTAAAAACCCCGGGCTCACGCGACCGAGGCGCGCGCCGCATTGTCTGCGGCGGCCAGGTGCCCACGGTGCCGGACACCTGCTATTACACCAGCGACCACTACAGCAGCTTTCGCCGTATTGTGAATGAGTGAGTCAGAATCGTCCTATGTCGCTTTTCCGCAAGAAACGGCTTGCGCTGAGGGATCGGGTAGGTCAACAATGCCAATGGAACCCCTGATGGGGCATGGTTTTTCAAGATGCTAATGGAAAGAGCTACGGAGATGGACGTTCCACTTCGTCAGGTACAGGATACGCCGCTGCGCTTTGTGCGACCGAACATCGTGCAGGCCATCCGCGCCTACCGCCTGGAAGATCTGCGGGATGCGGCCCAGGCACTGGGCCAGCATTTTTTGTATGCCAATCTGGCGCATGCCTTGTCAAAGGCCGATGTGCTGGAGTTGATCGGCATGCAGTTCTACTTCCCGCCGCACTATGGCAAGAACTTTGATGCGCTGTACGACTGCCTGACCGACCCGCTGCACAAAAGCGGCCCGCAGCCTGGTTTTGTCGTGGTGCTGGACCAGATTCCCACCGCCATGAAGTTTGACCGGGAGGCGCGCGAGCAGTTGCTCGACGTTTTCATGGACGCGGCTGAATACTGGGCAGAGCGCAAGATTCCGTTTCGCTGCTTTTACTCGTTTCTGTAGAACGGTACGGTTTCACCCGCAAAAACGCCCGGCCCAGCCGGGCGTTTTTATTTGGAAGAAATACGCTGCCGGCGCACAGCTGGCAAGCGCATCTTGCTATCTATTTTCATTCACGAGAAATGTGCCGCCAGCGCTTCGTACTCGGCCACGGGTACTTCTTCGGCGCGGCGCTGCAGGTCGAAATCGCCGGCAAAGCCTTTTTGCTCCAGCCATTTGCCCAGGGTGTTGCGCAGAATCTTGCGCCGCTGGCTGAACGCGACCTGCACCATCTCTTCGAGCACCTTGGGGTTGAGCTGCGCAGGCTGCGCGCGCGGCACCATGCGCACCACGGCACTGTCCACCTTGGGGGGCGGGTCAAAGCTCTCTGGCGGCACGAACAGCACGTTCTCCATGGCGTAGCGCCATTGGAGCATCACGGTGAGGCGTCCGTAGTCGGAGGTGGCTGGCCGGGCCACCATGCGGTCGATCACCTCTTTTTGCAGCATGAAGTGCTGGTCCTCCACCACATCCACCTGTTCGAGCAGGTGAAACAGGATAGGGCTGGAGATGTTGTAGGGCAGGTTGCCAGCCACGCGCAGCTTGGGCACGCCCAGGCGCTGGGCAATGGCGCGAAAGTCCACCTTGAGCACGTCGGATTCGACGACGTCGAGCTCGGGCCGCAGGCGCAGGCGCACGGCCAGATCGCGGTCCAGCTCGATCACGGTGAGCTTGCCCAGGCGCTCGACGAGGGGCTGGGTGAGCGCCATGAGGCCGGGGCCGATCTCGACCATGGGCTGGCCTGGCTGCGGGTGGATGGCCTGGACGATGGAGTCGATGATGCCGCCGTCGGTCAGGAAATTCTGGCCAAAGCGTTTGCGGGGAATGTGTTTCATGCAATGACAAAGCGGTGCCAAAGCACCGCCTGAAAAATAAGGGAAGACCTGCGGCCTCTCCCGATGATGACACCGCCGCACTGCCACAGCAGCAGGCAGGGTCATCCAGGCCGGTGGTTACTGTGGAGGATCGCGGTATTCCACATAGGCGCGGGCACGTGCTTCCTGCGCCCAGGTGTTGAAGGATTGCTCCAGCTTTTTCTCGCGCACGATGTTGCGCACCAGATCGCGCTGTTCGCGCTGGTTCAGCTTGGCTTCGCGGCGGCCTTCCAACTGGATCAGGTGGATGCCAAAGCGTGAAGCGATGGGCTGGCTGATGTCGCCGGGCTGCAGGGCATTCATGGCTTCTTCGAACTCGGGCACGAACTGGTGCGGGTTGGTCCAGCCCAGGTCGCCGCCGCTCTTGGCGCTGCCGTCTTCCGAGTAGCGACGCGCCAGCTCTTCAAACGTGTCCTGGCGGTCCATCACACGGCGGCGATAGTCTTCGAGGCGCTCCACCGCCTGCGCTTCGGTCAGCTTGGGGCCGGGGCGCAGCAGGATGTGGCGGACATGGCTCTGGGTGACGATGGCGGGCACTTCGCCAGAGTTCTTCTCCAGCACCTTGAGCACGTGAAAGCCTGCGGGCGAGCGTATCGGTCCGGCAATGCCGCCAACAGCCGTGGACTTGGTGGCGTTGACGAACAGCTCGGGATAGCGGTCGGCAGGGCGCAGGCCCATGGCGCCGCCGCCCTTGCCGTCGGGTACGTCCGAGAATTCGCGCACGGCGCTGTCAAAGCTTTCGCCGCCGCGAATCTTGTCCACGGCAGCCTGGGCTTTGGCCTGGAGCTTCTGCACTTCATCGGGGCTGGCGCTTTCCGGCACCGCCACCAGGATATGGCCCAGGTTCAGCTGCACCGCCGAATCAGCCACACCGGCCTTGGCCTTCTGCTCGCGCAGGTACTGGTCCACCTCCAGGTCGTTGACCTTGACCTTGGCGTCAACTTCCACTTCGCGCAGTTTCTGGATCGTCAACTGCTTTTTCAGATCGGCGCGGAACTGGGCAGGCGCAATACCTTCGCGCTGCAGGCGTTCCTGCAACTGCGGCATGGTCAGGCTGTTCTGGCGGGCGACATTTTCCTCGGCCTGCTGGATGGCGAAGCTGTCCACCGAGATGTTGCGCTCGGCAGCCATCTGCAGCTGGATCTTCTGCGCGATCAGCATCTCCAGGGCCTGGCGGCGCATGGCCGAAGGAGAGAGCGCGTTGCTGCTGTCGGCCTGCGCCACCATGCGGTCGTACTGCTGCTGCACTTCGACATTGGTGATGGGCTCGGAATTGACGACGGCGACGATGAAGTCTGCCGAGCGGGGCGTCAGTTGCGTGCTGCGGGAGCTTGCCGGCGCGCTGGCGCCGGCGGCTTCCTTGAGGCGCATGCCGCCCGCTCCCTTGTCATTGGCCTGCTTGAACCCCTGTGCCGAGGTGGCCGTGGCCAGCAGCGCCAGGCTGCAGGCTGCGCTCCAGGTAAGAATGCGTTGTTTCATGTTCGAATGCATCAATCGTAATTGCTGAAGCGGCTGGGAACGGCTGCTCCCTTGCCGGTAGGCAGCATTTGGTAGCCGGGCACGTTGTCGCGCATGCTGACCAGCGGGTCGGAACCCAGGGTGAGGCGGGTCAAGCCGGTGAACTCGATCTGGAACAGCAGCTTGGTGTTGGCTTGCACCAGCGAATTCTGCAGGCGCTGCAGCACCACACGGCTGCTCCAGCAGCAACCGGCGTATTCCAGGCCGATGACCGAATCCACCAGCTTCTTGTCACGCATGCTGTAGTTCAGGCGGCCGACAGTGTACCAGCGGCCTTCGCCCTTGGCCTTTTTGCCACCGTCGCTGAAAATCTGGTCGACCGGCCACTGCCAGCCCACGTCCCACTGCTCGCTGGTCTGTGCCTGGAAGCGGTAGGCCACGGCCAGGGTCTTGTAGTCGCCTGGCTTGTAGCGGGCAGACATCGTGGAGCGCACCGAGCGGCCATTGTCCGGGTTGAACTGCACCGTGGTGTCAAAGCCCCATTTCGGCGTCCAGTTGATACCGGCGCCCAGCATGATGTCCGACCAGCGCTCGGTTGCCGGGCTGGCGCCGGGCATGACGACCTTCTGGTCGGAAAAGCGCAGGCGCTGGGCAATGCCGAAGCGTGCGGCCTCTGCGCCGGTATCGGCGTCCAGAAAGCGGGTGGTGGCACCCACGGTCAGCATGTTGTTGTCGGCAATGCGGTCGTAGCCACTGAACGAATTGGAGCTGAAGATGGTGGCAAAGCTGAAATCGTACGGCGCCGTGTCGTACACCGGCACCATGCTCTGGTCGCGGTAGGGCGTGTAGGTGTAGAAGGCGCGTGGCTCCAGCGTCTGGATCAGGTTGCGGCCAAACAGCTGCGTATTGCGCTCGAACACCAGGCCGCTGTCGAGGCTGACGGTGGGAATCGTCAGGCTCTTGCTGCTCACGGTGCTGTAGAGCGAGTTGTCGAAACCGTAGTGGCGCGAGTTGAGCATCAGCTTGGGCGTGATGAAGCCCTGGGGCGCCACGAAGGGGCGGCTGATCTCGGCCTGTACGTAGCCGCGGTCGGCATTGGGCTGGCGCAGCAGGTTTTCGTCGGCGCGGAAACGGGTTGCATCGGCTTCGATGGTGGCTTCCAGGCCGAGCGGCAGGTTCTGCGGGGTGTAGCGGTACTGCAGCTGCGGCATGCGGTCATACGGCGGCACGATCGGCGAGAGCGGATCCTGCAGCGTCTGCCATTTCTGCGCACGCAGCAGCAGGCTGTGGTCGTCACGCGACCAGCTGACCGAGGCTTCGCTGTTGAGCAGGCGCTCGTTGAGCTTGTAGCCATTGCTCTGGAAATCGTGCCAGTAGTCCGAGTCGCTGACGCGCTTGAGGTTGATGTTCAGGCCCAGGCCGCCGATGGGCGAATCGAGGCTGCTGGTGTGCTGCCACAGCCACGACCAACGGTCCCGGTCGCGCAGCTTGTCGCCGGGCATGTACAGGCCGGCCAAGGTGCCTCTGTAGGTCGGCTCCAGGTAGCGGAACTCACCGGCCAGCGCCGCGCCACGCTTGAGCATGACCGTTGGCGTGATGGTGGCATCGCGGTTGGGTGCGATGTTCCAGTAATAGGGCTGCGAATAGGTGAAGCCGCTGTCGCTGTCCAGGGACATGGTGGGCGGCAGCAGGCCGGACTTGCGCTTTTCCGACAGCGGAAAGCTCATGCGCGGCACGGGCAGGATCGGCACACCCTTGAATTCGAGCACGGCGTTTTCGGCCACACCCACTTCTTCGAGCGTGTCGATGCTGATCTTGTCGGCCCGGATCATCCAGTCCGGCGTCCAGGTGGCTTCGTCATTGCGCTGGCAGGTGGTGTAGGTGCCCTGGTGCACCACCGAGCGGTCGCGGTCGATGAAATCCACCTGCGAGGCCACGCCATAGGCGTTGTTCTGGAGCAGGCGGTAGTTGGCGTCCTTGAAGTAGCCTTCGAAAGAATCGAGCTGCAGTTGCAGCTCGGTGCCATCGAATACACTGCCGGCGCGGTTGATGTGCACGTTGCCGTCGGCATAGGCCGTGTCGGTGGGCTCGTAGTAGCGCAGGCGGTCGGCGCGGATCATGGTGTCAGCGCGGCGCAGCATGGCATTGCCGGTGACGGTGGTCATATCGGCGGTCTGTCCGGTCAGATCGTCGCCTTCTATGAACACCGGCATCTGTCCGCGCTGGCTGGAGCCCAGGGCTTCCTGCAGGCGGGGGCTGCTGCGCAACACCAGGCCCGCATCATCGGTGGCGGCTGCGGGCGCTGTCTGGCCTATGGCCGGGGCCGTCCACAGCATGGCCATGCACAGACTGGCGATGGCCGTGGTGGAAAAGCGTGTGGATGCAGCTGCCATGCGCTGCGCACCGCCGGCTGCGCGGCGTGCAGGGCGGGATGAGCGGGGTGCCACATCTGTCAAAACGTGAATATCCATGGGAAATTGCCACTGGCCTGTACATCATGCAGCGCATGCAGGCGGGTCTGCGCCCCGACGGGGCGGCGGGGCTTTGTAGAATCTGCATTATCCATGAGCCATTCTATTTCCCCGATGTCTGACCTTATTGCCGCAAATTCTGCAGCGCCTGCTCCATCTGACACTGCCGCGCAATCTTTACCGGTCGTTACGGCTGTCGCCTGGGCGGATCCTGTCCGCGAAGCCCTGTTTGCGGGGTGGCTGCGGGCCATGGCGGACAAGCATGGCCTCTTGCCAGCCAGTGTGCGCCTGGCTTCTGCCGACGCCAGCTTTCGCCGCTATCTGAGAGTTGATGACAGCCAAGGTGGCACACGCATCATCATGGACGCGCCGCCCGACAAGGAAAACAGCGAGCCTTTCGTGAAGGTGCAGGCCCTGCTGGCGCAGGCGGGCCTGAATGCGCCCCAGATTCTGGATTGGGATGCTGCCAACGGCTTCCTGCTGCTGTCGGACCTGGGCACGCAGACGGTGATCGAGAAGCTCAACCCTGCGGACCCCGATGCCGCCCATGCCTGGTACATGCAGGCCGTCGATATTCTGGTGGACTGGCAGAAGGCGTCGCGGGAAGGCGTGCTGCCCCCGTACGACGAAGCCGTGCTGCGCCGTGAGCTGCAGCTGTTTCCCGACTGGTACATCGCCAAGCACCGGGGCGTGGTGCTGAATGACAAGCAGCAGGCTGTGCTGCAAGGCGCGTTTGACGCCATCGTGGCGCAGAACCTGTCGGTACCCCGCGTGTTCGTGCACCGCGACTTCATGATGCGCAACCTGATGGTGCCCTGGGACGCGGCCGCTTCTGTGCAACCGGCCAGCCCCCTGGGCGTGCTGGATTTCCAGGACGCGCTCCATGGCCCCATCACCTATGACATTGCCAGCTTGCTGCGCGATGCCTTCATCAGCTGGGAGGAGGATTTCGTCATCGACATCACCATCCGCTACTGGGAAAAGGCCCGCAAGGCCGGCCTGCTGGGCGCCCAGAGCGCCAGCGGCTTTGGCGAGGATTTTGGCGATTTCTACCGCGCTGTCGAATGGATGGGCATTCAGCGCCACCTCAAAGTGGCAGGCATCTTCGCCCGCCTGACCTTGCGCGATGGCAAGCCCCGCTACCTGGCTGACACGCCGCGCTTCATCCAGTACATCTGCGCCACGGCTGCGCGTTACCGCGAACTCAAGCCCCTGCTGCGCCTGGTGCAGGAAATCGAAGGCATCGAGGAGCAGGGCGGCTGGGTGATCGGTCGCGGCTGATGTGCAGCAAGAATATATGAGAAATCGAAATCTGGCGCGCAACCATTCAGCGTCGGTAGCTATTAAAACTATAGTATTTCTGGCCTGAAACATGCCCCGTTTTTATTGCCCTGTGGAACTGCGCACTGGCGCCGAGCTGGATCTCCCCGCCGAGGCTGCGCGCCATGTGCAGGTGTTTCGCATGCAGCCGGGCGACGGCATTACCCTGTTCAACGGCACGGCGGGGGTGCCTGCGGGTGAATACGCGGCCACGATCATGCAGATGGGCCGCAACCATGTCAGCGTACGCATTGACAGCCATGCCGCCGTCGAGCGCGAGGCAGCCGTGGCGGTGCATCTGCTGGCCGGCATCACGGCGGGCGAGCGCATGGAGTGGCTGGTGGAAAAGGCGACCGAGCTGGGTGTGGCCAGTATCACGCCGCTAGAGGCAGAGCGTTCCGTGATGCGCCTCAAGGGCGACCGGGCGACCAAGCGCCAGGAGCGCTGGCAGTCCATTGCGGCCAGCGCCTGCGAGCAGTGCGGTCGCAACCAGGTGCCGGTCATCCATGCGCCGGTCGATCTGGCGCAATGGAGCCGGGCAGATGCGCTGGCGGGCGCCCAGCGCCTGGTGCTGTCACTGGCCGAGGGCACGCAACCGCTGCCCGTGGCCTTGCAGGCACGCGCGGCAACGCAGCCGGTGGTGTTCCTCTCCGGCCCCGAGGGGGGCCTGAGCCTCGCCGAAGAAGCGTTGGCCCGTACCCATGGCTTTGCCCCGGTCACCCTGGGCGCGCGGGTGCTGCGCGCCGAGACCGCGCCCCTGGCGGCGCTGGCCTACCTCGCAGCGCTGTAAACGCGGCGCTCGGCGCTCAGCTGCGCTTGACTTGTCGCACCGGCAGATCCCGCACGCGCACGCCGGTTGCCGCAAAGATGGCGTTGCACACGGCAGGCGCCACAGGGGGCAGCGGCGGCTCGCCCACCCCGCCGGGGGGCGTCATCAGGTGGTTGTTGACCAGGTGGGTGCGGATCACCGGCGGCGACGCATTGTGGCGCAGCACTTCGTAGTCGTGGAAGTTACTTTGCCGGCATTGGCCCTTGTCAAAGCTGATCTCGCTCATCAACGCAATGCCGATGCCCATGACGGCCGAGCCTTCCATCTGCGAGCGGATGCGTTCGGGATTGACCTGCGGGCCGCAGTCGAGCGCCATGTCCACGGCCAGCACCTTGACCTGGCCTTTGTCGTCCACCTCGACCTCGACCACGGTGGCCGCATAGGTCACAAAGCTGTAGGAGAACGCCAGCCCCAGGCCGCGCCCCTTGGGCCGCTTGCGGCCCCAGCCCGCGCCGCGTGTGGCCGCTTCGATCACATCGCGCAGGCGCCCGGTGTCGTAGGGGTAGCGTTCGGGGTCTTCGCTGTAGTTCCAGGCGTCGGCCAATGCCTTCTCCGGGTTCAACTTTCTGGCCGGGCCGATCAGGTCCAGCGCGTACTGCTTGTGGTCCTTGCCTGCATGGTGGGCCAGTTCGGCAATGAAGCACTGGGTGGCGAACGCATGCGGAATGTTGTAGACCGATCGGAACCAGCCGATGCGCGAGTGGGCGGGCACATTGCCCGTTTCAATGCGCACGTTCGGTATGCGGTAGGGCATGTTGATGGCGCCCATGCCCAACTCCATCGGGCTTTCGCCTTGCGCATTGGGGTCGAACAGGGAGCTGATGGTGGGCGAGACCGTGCGGTGCAGCCAACTGTCCGGCAGGCCCTTCTTGCCGATGGCCGCTTCCAGGTGCTCCACCGCTACGGCATGGTAGTAGTCGTGCTGGATGTCGTCCTCGCGCGTCCATACCAACTTGACCGGCGTGCCGGGCATGGCCTTGGCTACGAGCGCGGCTTCCACCACATAGTCGCACTTGGATTTGCGGCCAAACCCGCCACCCAGCAGCCCGCACTGGACCTTCACCTTCTCGGGCGGCAGACCCAGGGCCTTGGCCACGTAGTTCAGCGCGGTCTGCGGATCCTGGCTGGATGTCCAGATGTTGCACTCGCCATCCTTGACCAGGGCAGTGGCCACGGGGGGTTCCATGGACGCATGCGCCAGCGTGGGGATGTAGTACTCGGCCGTGATGCGCTGCGCTGGCTTGGCCTTGTCCCACACGGCAGCCACATCGCCTTCGTTGCGCACCGATTTGCCGGGCGCGCGGGCCGCTTTCTCCAAGGTCTGGCGGTAGCTGGCCGAGTCATATTGGGTGTGCGGGCTGTCTTCCCAGGTCAGCTCCAGCGCCTTGCGGCCCTGCATGGCCGCCCAGGTATTGCGGGCCACCACGGCAACCCCGCCCAGGGGGCTGAATGCGGGGGCGCCCTGGTACATCGGTATCTCGACCAGCTTGAGAACACCCGGCACCTGCATGGCCTTGTCGCCATTGAAGCTGCGCAGCTTGACGCCCAGCACCCCAGGGCGCGCCACCACGGCGTACACCATGCCCGGCATGTGCTGGTCCATGCCGTATTTGGCTTGGCCCTTGCCGATGGCTTCCAGGTCCACCATGCGTACCTGGCTCTTGCCGATGTAGCGGAACTCCGATTCTTTCTTGAGGCGGCGCTGGCTTTCGGGTGGCACCGCGAGCTTGGCTGCCGCCTGTGCGAGCGCTCCGTATCCCAGGCGCCTGCCACTGGCGCTGTGCACCACTTCGTGCTGCACGGCCTTCACCTGTGCCACCGGCACGCCCCACTGGGCGGCGGCCGCCGCTTCCAGCATCTGGCGCGCGGCGGCGCCCACGCGGCGCATGGGCATGAAAAAGTGGCGCATGCTGCGCGAGCCGTCCACGTTCTGGTTTCCATAGCGGGCTTCGTTGGCTTCGGCCTGTTGCACCTGCACCATGTCCCACTTGGCTTCCATCTCGTCGGCCACGACCATCGGCAGGCTGGTGCGCACGCCGGTGCCCATTTCCACGCGGTGGGCGATGATGGTGACGACTCCGCTGTCCGCGATGGAGACGAAGACCAGCGGATCGTCCACCGTGCCGCCAGGCATGGAATCCGCTCCATATTTCTTGGCTTCTGCCGGTGTGGCAGCCCACACCTTGCCTTGCGCGGTGACTGCCAGGGTCAGCCCGGCAACGCCGGCCTGCAGCAACTGGCGGCGCGAGAGGCCGCTGAGGTTCTTGTCGCGTGCATTCATGATGGAGCTCCCGTCCCTGCCTTGGCCAGATTCTTGGCCGCCAGCTGGATGGCGGCATGGATGCGCAGATAAGCGCCGCACCGGCAGAGGTTGCCGCTCATGGCGTCGCTGATCTCCTGGTCCGACGGGCTCCTGTTGCTCTTGAGCAGGCCGATGGCCGACATGATCTGCCCGGCCTGGCAGTAGCCGCACTGGGCCACGCTCAGCTCCACCCAGGCGGCCTGAACCGCGCGGCCGATTGCATCGGCCTCCTGGTGCTCGATGGTCGCCACCTGCACGCCCTGCAGCGCAGAAATGGGGGTAACGCATGAGCGGGTCGGCTGGCCGTCGACATGCACGGTGCAGGCACCGCACATGGCCATGCCGCAGCCAAATTTGGTGCCGGTCATGCCCAGTTCGTCGCGCAGCACCCACAGCAGTGGGGTGTCATCCGCAGCTTGCACGGTTTGCTGCGTACCGTTGATGGATAGTGTCGCCATGGGGGTCTTTTCTGTTTTGGATCGTGGGGGAGGGAAGCGCCACATGAATTTGCGTAGAAACGCCCGGCGCGTCAACGTCCTGCGCGCATCACGGCCTGCTGTCCTACATGGGCGGCAGCGGCGGCGAATGATGCTCACGAACATGCCTGCTGCTGCCCCATCTTCCGACCAATGCTTTGAAGACGCCGTTGTCGTCGTGCTTGCGGCCGGGCAGGGGCGCCGTTTTGTGCAATCGGGTGGCAGCGGCAGCAAACTGCAGGCCCAGCTCAAGGGGCGCGCCGTGCTGGACCACGTATTGGCTGCCGTGCAGGCCAGCGGTCTGCCCTGGCATGTGGTGGATGCCATGCCAGCGGGCACCGGTATGGGCGACTCCATTGCAGCCGGGGTGCGCGCCACGTCGCAGGCTGGTGCCTGGCTGGTGCTGCCGGGTGATCTGCCTCTGGTGCAGGCCGCTACCCTGGTGTCTTTGGCGCAGCAATTGCAGGCCGCAAGGCCTCGGGGCATTCGCTGCGTGGTGCCCTTTTACAACGGCCAGCTGGGTCATCCGGTGGTGTTTGACGCCCTATGCTACCCGGCGCTGAGCCAGCTCAGCGGCGAGCAGGGGGCTGCCAGCGTGGTGCAGGCCCTGCGTGCGGCGCAGCAGGTGCAGGATGCGCCGGTGCTGGACGCCGGCGTGGTGAGCGACGTGGATACGCTCGAAGATCTGCAGCGGCTGGCGCGCCTGGCGGCTGCGCCAGCTGCCATGGAATGAGGATGTGAGGAGCTGCGATGGAAGACATGGACGCCCTGGTGCTGCGAACCCTGAAGGACTGGCTGGAAGCCGGCCACCCGGCGCTTCTGGCCACGGTGGTACGCACCTGGGGCTCGTCGCCCAGGCCGGAAGGAGCCATGATGGCCTTGCGCGGCGATGGTCAGGCGGTTGGCTCGGTGTCGGGTGGTTGCATTGAGGACGACCTGATCCAGCGCTTTTCGGGGCCGCAGCGTGTCGCCGCAGTGGGCGGCCAGTCCACGCAACTGGTGCGTTATGGGGTCACGGCCGATGAGGCGCACCGCTTCGGGCTGCCGTGCGGCGGCACCCTGGAGCTGCTGCTGGAGTTCGCACCCCCCTTGCCGGTGCTGCGCGATCTGGTGGATCGCCTCTCGCGCGGCCTGCTGGTGGAGCGGATTGTCGATGGCCGCACGGGTGTTACCTCGCTGGCGCCTGCCCTCCATGCCATCGACCTGCAGTGGGACGGCGACACCATGCGCAATGTGCTGGGCCCGGCCTGGCGCATGCTGCTGATCGGGGCAGGCGCCATGGCGCAGTATCTGGCCACGATGGCGCAGTTTTCCGGTTTTGCCGTGACGGTGTGCGACCCACGCGAAGAGTACTGGGGCGCGCTCAGCTTGCCCGGCGTGCGGCTGTGGCATGACATGCCCGACGACGCGGTGCTGGCCTTTGCCCCTGACCCGCGCAGCTGCATCGTGGCCCTGAGCCACGACCCCAAGCTCGATGACCTCGCCCTGCTCGAAGCCCTGCGCAGCCCGGCGTTCTATGTGGGCGCCATTGGGTCGCGTCGCAATACCGACAGCCGCAAGGACCGGCTCAAAACCCATTTCGGCGAGACTGAGGCGAGCCTGGCGCGCCTGCACGGCCCGGTGGGACTGTACATCGGCAGCAAGACCCCGGCGGAGATCGCCGTCAGCATCATGGCCGAGATACTGGCCGTCAAGAACGGTGTCGCCCTGCCGCGTGAGATGAGCGTGGAGCAGGGCAAGGCCCTGGCGGGCGCCTCCCTGTAGCCGATCGGCAAGTGCGCTCCATGGGCGCCTTGTGGCGCCTCCTGGTGCGCATCGGTACACCGCCGCGCACGCGGCATCATCCTTGCTTTCATCTTCCGAAGCAGGCAAGCAGGCTGCAGGCCTGTGTCATCAGCCGTGCCGGTTGAGACCGCGCATGGGCGTCACGAATCCGCAGATTCATCCCAGCTTTACAATTCAAATTCCCATTGAATGGGATATGCAATTTGCATTCCGATGCAATCAAGGGTTTTCACTAAGAGTGTCTACAGAGGGAGAAATGAAAATTCCGGCATGAAACCTGTTTCAGGTTGTGATTTATCGATCCCAAGATATGGGAATTAAAGAATGAATGCCCCCGAGCGCTTTGCGACTGCCCAAGACCCTGCTGCACCGGCTGCCGAAATTTCGGCTGCCGACCGTGTGCTGCAGGTTTTGGCAGTGCTGGCCTGTGCAGACTGCGCGCTGTCTGCGGCAGACCTGATGCAGCGCACCGGCCTGCCGCGCAGCAGCCTGTACCGGCAGTTGGCCCGGCTCAAGCGCTTTGGCTTTGTGGTCGAACATGGTGGCAGCTACGCGCCCGGGCCGCTGGGTTTGCAGCTGGCCCGTGGTTTTGACGATGGCTCGCACCTGGTGCAGGTGGCACGGCCCATTCTGGTGCAACTGACCGAGCAGACCCGCGAAAGCGCAGGCCTGCTGGTCGCCGCCAATGGCCAGGCCGTGTGCCTGGACATGGTGGAGAGCCCGCAGTCGCTGCGCTGCTCCTTCGTCAAGGGCAGCAGCGTGCCCCTGCGGGTGGGCGCTTCGGCCAAATGCGTGCTGGCCTACCTGCCTGCCGTGCAGCGCGACGCATTGCTCAGCCAGCACCATGGCCGCGACACGGCGGCCTACAACGAGGCGGCTGCCGAGCTGGCTGCGCTGCGCGAGCGCGGCTACATCACCACCGTCGGCGAAGTCGATGCCGGTGTATGGGGCTGCAGCACACCGCTTTTTGGCAGCGGCCGCCGCGCGGTGGCCGCCATCACGCTGATGGCGCCGCACCAGCGCGTGCTGCAGCAGGAGGCGCAGCTGGTGCAGGCCACTCTGGCAGCTGCGGCGCGCATATCCCGCATCCTGGCTGAGTGATCGATTCCATTTTCCAATTTCCCCCGAAAGGACTTCCCCATGAACTTCCGTCGTACCGTTTTGAAGACCGCTGTGCTTGCCATGGCCCTGGGTGCAGGCGCGGGCGCGTTTGCCCAGTCGAATGTGCTGCGCGTGGCCACCGATGCCACCTTCCCGCCCATGGAGTTTGTCGAAAACGGCAAGAAGACCGGTTTTGACGTGGAGCTGGTGGAAGCCGTTGCCGCCAAGATGGGCAAGAAGGTGGAATGGGTCGATATCGACTTCAAGGGCCTGGTGCCCGGCCTCATCGCCAAGCGCTACGACATGGCGGTATCGGCCATCTACATCACCGAAGAGCGCAAGAAGGTGGTGGATTTCACCCAGCCCTACTACGCCGGTGGCCTGGTCGCCATGGTCAAGGACGGCAGCCCGATTGCCAAGCTGACCGACCTGAACGGCAAGAAGGTGTCGGTGCAGGTGGGCACCAAGTCGGTGGGCTTTCTGACCGAGCACTACCCCAAGGTGCAGCGCGTCGAGGTGGAAAAGAACCAGGAGATGTTCAATCTGGTGGACATTGGCCGCGCCGATGCCGCCGTCACCGGCAAGCCCGCCGCATTCCAGTACATCCGCACCCGTGGCGGCATGAAGGTGCTGCCCGAGCAGCTGACGACCGAGGAATACGGCATGGCCATCCGCAAGGACACGCCCGAGCTGACCGTGGCCGTCAACAAGGCGCTGGAGCAGCTCAAGGCCGATGGCGGCTACCAGGCCATCGTCAACAAGTGGTTTCCCTCCAAGTAATGTGAAGCAGTGATGTCCGCAGCGCGTGGCGGGTGCCGCGTGCTGAGCTGGCACGACAGGATAGATTATGGAATTGGATTTTTCGCCCGTCTGGGCTGGATGGCCGGAGCTGCTGCGTGGCGCCGCGGTGACGGTGGAGATCACCGCCTGCGCGCTGCTGCTGGGCTGTGTGATGGGCCTGCTGATCGGTATCGGCCGCCTGAATCCCAAGCGCAGGATTGTCTACGGTATCTGCACGGCCTACGTGGCCGCCATCCGTGGCACGCCGCTGCTGGTGCAGCTGTTCATCCTGTTCTTTGGCCTGCCGCAGTTCGGCATCATGCTGCCGGCCTTTGCCTGCGGCGTGCTGGGCCTGGGCATCTACTCGGGTGCGTATGTTTCCGAAGTGGTGCGCGGTGCCATCCAGTCCATCGACAAGGGCCAGATGGAGGCGGCGCGCTCCATCGGCATGTCGTCCGGCCAGGCGATGACTTCGGTCATCCTGCCGCAGGCCATCGTGCGCATGATTCCGCCGCTGGGCAATGAATTCATCGCGCTGATCAAGAATTCGGCCCTGGTGTCGCTGCTCACCATCCACGACGTGATGCACGAAGGCCAGAAGATCATCAGCGTCTCCTACCGTTCGCTGGAGGTGTACCTGGCGATTGCCGTGATCTATTTTGTATTGACGGGCGTGACGACCTTGCTGCTGCGCCATTTTGAAAAGCGCATGCGCGCTGGAGGCATGGTGCAATGAGTGCTGCAACCCCCAACCAGGAATCGATGATCCGCATTCGCGGCCTGCGCAAGGCCTATGGTGATCACGTGGTGCTCAACGGCATCGACTTTGATGTGAAGCCCCAGCAGGTGGTGGTGGTCATCGGCCCCAGCGGCTCGGGCAAAAGCACCTTTCTGCGCTGCTGCAACGGCCTGGAAGAGCCCCAGGGGGGCCGCGTCGACATCTGCGGTCGTACGCTGGTCGACGAAGGCCGCATGCTGTCCGACAAGGAGCTGAACGCGCTGCGCGAAGAAGTGGGCATGGTGTTCCAGTCCTTCAACCTGTTTCCGCACCTGTCGGTGATCGACAACGTCACCCTCGGCCCGCGCAAGCTGCATGGCATGAGCCGCAAGGACGCAGACGCCCTGGCGCACGACCTGCTCAAGAAAGTGGGCCTGGGCCACAAGGCCGACGCCATGCCGGCGAGCCTCTCGGGCGGCCAGAAGCAGCGCGTGGCGATTGCCCGCGCCCTGGCCATGCGCCCCAAGGTCATGCTGTTCGACGAGCCAACCTCGGCACTGGACCCCGAGCTGGTGGGCGAGGTGCTGCAGGTGATGAAGATGCTTGCCTCCGAAGGCATGACCATGATGGTGGTGACCCACGAAATGGGTTTTGCCAAGGAAGTGGCCGACGTGGTGGTGGTGATGGATGGCGGCGGCATCATCGAAGCCGGTGACCCCAACACCATCTTCAGCAACCCGACCAAGGAGCGCACGCGCAGCTTCCTGCAGGCGGTACTGACCAAGCAATAAGCGAGCCGCTGGATGAGCATGCATTTTTTCAGCAGCCAGTCGCTGCCCGCTACGCCATGGAAGAACGGCGGCGGCACCACGCAGGAAGTGGTGTGCTGGCCGCAGGGCGCGGGCCTCGACAGCTTTGAGTGGCGCATCAGCATCGCGCAGATTGCCAGGAGCGGGCCGTTTTCGGCCTTTCCAGGCATTGATCGCGTGATCACCCTGCTGTCGGGCGACGGCGTGCACCTGCACTCGCCGGACGGCACCATCAACCACCGGCTGGGCCAGGCCCTGCAGCCCTTTGCCTTTTCGGGCGATGTGGCGCTGGACTGCGACCTGCTGGGCGGCCCTTCATACGATTTCAATGTGATGACGCGCCGTGGCGTGGCGCACGCCGTGGTCAGCATCCACCAAGGTGGCAGCGTGCGGCTGGCCTCGCCCCATGGCCTGCTGCTGGCGCGTGCCGGCCAATGGCAGCTACAAGGTGGCGCTGCGCTGCAGGCCGGTGCGCGCGATGGCGTGTACTGGGCCGCGCATACCGGCGCTGGGGTGGAGGCGAGCGCGGCAAGCGCTGACGCCGTCCTGATTGCCGTGGCTTTGAACAAGGTGGCAATAGGCGCCTGATGCGCCTGCCATGCGAACCATGAACCAAGAAAACAGTTTGTTTGCTGCCCATGCACTGCTGCCCGGCGGCTGGGCGCAGAACGTATTGCTGCGCTGGGATGCCCAAGGGTGTTTCACCTCGGTGCAGGCCGATGCAGAGGCGCCGCAGGGTGTCATGCAGGCCGCAGGCCCTGTACTGCCGGGCATGCCCAATCTGCACTCGCACGCCTTTCAGCGCGGATTTGCGGGCTTGTCCGAGTTTCGCGGCCAGGCGCAGGACAGCTTCTGGAGCTGGCGCAACCTGATGTACCGCTTTGCCGCGCGCCTGTCGCCGCAGCACCTGGAGGCCATTGCCACCTGGCTGTATATCGAGATGCTGGAGGCGGGCTACACCAGCGTGTGCGAGTTTCACTACCTGCACCACCAGCCGGACGGCCAGCCCTACGCGCCAGACAGCGAATTGAGCCTGGCCCTGCTGCGCGCCGCGAAAACGGCGGGCATCGGCATCACCTTGCTGCCCGTGCTCTACCAGAACAGTGGCTTTGGCGGCCTGCCGCCCGGTGATGGCCAGAAGCGCTTCATCCGCAGCACCGACAACATGCTGCGTCTGCTCGAAGCCCTGGCACCGGCCTGCGCCGCACAGGGCGCCGCGCTGGGCCTGGCGCCGCACTCGCTGCGCGCCGTGGCGCCCGATGCGCTGAAAGAGGCCGTGCAAGGCCTGCATGCGTTGAATGCACGGGCGCCCGTCCATATCCACATCGCCGAGCAGATGGCCGAGGTGAATGCCTGCCTGCAGTGGAGCGGCCAGCGCCCGGTGGCCTGGCTGCTGGATCACATGCCGGTGGATGCGCGCTGGTGCCTGGTGCATGCCACGCACATGGACGATGCGGAATACGCCGCTGCCGCCGCCTCCGAGGCTGTGGCAGGCCTGTGCCCGCTGACCGAGGCCAACCTGGGCGACGGCATTTTCGACCTGCCGCGCTGGCAAGCCGGTGCGGGCCGCTGGGGTATTGGATCGGACAGCCACATCGGTGTGAATGCAGCGGAAGAATTGATGGTGCTCGAATACAGCCAGCGCCTGCAGTCGCAGCAGCGCAATGTGGCCGCCAGTGCGCTGCAGCCGCACGTGGCCAGCCACATGATGCTCGCTGCCGTGCAGGGTGGCGCGCAGGCCGCAGGCCGCAACGTGGCGGGCCTTGCCGTGGGGCAGCAGGCCGATTGCGTCGTGCTCGATGGCGAACACTTTGCACTCGCCGGGCTGCCGGTGGCCGAGCAACTCGACTCGCACGTCTTTGCCAGCAGCCGCAGCAGCGCGGTGGCCAGCGTCTGGGTGGCAGGGCAGTGCCAGGTCGAACAAGGCCGCCACACGCTGAACCGCAGCGCGCAGCAGGCGTTTGTCGCTGCGCGTAGCGAATTGCTTGCCTAGGTAAAAAGCATAGCTGTAGGCGCAAAACGCTATTGAGTTTCAGATATAAATCATATTGAAAACCAATACAGAAAAGCGCCAACAGCTCATTTTTTGATGAACAGCCAAGGCACGGAAAGAAAGAAGGAGCCACATATGCATTTCGAAACCGATCGTCCGGCGTTTGAATTCCGCCAGGGAACCGCGCCTGTCCTGATCTCCTTCCCGCACGTCGGCACCTACGTGCCGCCTGCGCTGGCCGAGCGCTTCATGCCCGATGCGCGCGAGGTGCACGACACCGATTGGCACCTGCCCATCCTGTACGCCTTTGCCGAGGAGATCGGCGCCTCCACCCTGGTGGCGACGCATTCGCGCTTCGTGGTCGACATGAACCGCCCGCCCGATGGCGCAAGCCTCTACCCCGGCCAGAGCGTGACGGGCCTGTGCCCGACCGACACCTTTGCCGACACGCCGATCTACCGCAGCAAGGACCTGGAGCCTGACGACGCCGAGATTGCCCAGCGTCGCGACGCCGTCTGGCAGCCCTACCACGACCAATTGGCGGGCGAGTTGGCGCGCATCAAGGCGCAGCATGGCGCAGCCGGGCTGTGGGATGCGCACTCGATCCGCTCGGTACTGCCGCGCTTTTTCGAAGGCAAGCTGCCCGACCTGAACCTGGGCACCAACAAGGGCGCCAGCTGCGCCCCGGGCCTGGGCGAGCAATTGCTGGCAGAGGCGCAAAAGAGCGCGGTTGACGGCTTTACCTCCGTGCTCAATGGCCGTTACACCGGCGGCTACATCACCCGCCACTACGGCCAGCCTGCGCAGAATGTGCATGCCATCCAGCTGGAGATGACGCAATGCGCCTACATGCAGGAAACCATGCCCTTCGACTACCTGCCCGAGGTGGCAGCCAAGATCCAGCCGCATGTGCGCCGCATGGTGGAAGTGCTGCTGCAGTTTGTGCAAAAGCAGGGACGCTAGCCATTATTGGTGGGCTAAACCGCCTCTGGCGTTCACTCCATGGGCGCCAAATGCTATTTGTTTGATAGTGCATCGCTGTACCGGCATGACAGCTGAGCGCCGCCGCCTGCACCATAGCGGCGCCAGGCGCACCACAATAGAGGGCTATGACTACCCCGAGCCCCACCACCACAGCGACTGCCCCTGGCGCTTCCTTCTGGACCGAGTTGCAACAAGCCCTGGGCACACAAGGCTTTGCGCGCAGCGGCGCTGATTCCATTCCCGAAAAATACTGGACCGACTGGAGCGGCACCGCCCCCGTGCAGCCGCTCGCCCTGGTGCGCCCGCGCAGCACGGACGAAGTGAGCGCCTTGCTGCGCATCTGCCATGCACACCGCGTTCCCGTGGTGCCGCAGGGTGGATTGACGGGGCTGGCTGGCGCCGCTGTGCCGGTGCCCGGCTGCGTGGCGATATCGATGGAGCGCATGAACGCCATCGAAGACGTGAATGCGCGCACCGGCCTGATGACCGTGCAGGCGGGAGTGACCTTGCAGGCCGTGCAGGAAGCTGCCGTGGCGGCTGGCCGCGTGTTTGGCGTGGACCTGGGCGCGCGCGGCAGCTGCCAGATTGGCGGCAATGTATCGACCAATGCAGGCGGCAACGGCGTGCTGCAGAACGGCATGATGCGCGAGCAGGTACTGGGCCTGGAAGTGGTGCTGGCCGACGGCACCGTGCTGCCCATGCTGCGCCCCATGCTCAAGAACAACACTGGCTATGACCTGAAGCAATTCTTCATCGGCGCGGAAGGCACCCTGGGCGTGATCACCCGCGTGCTGCTGCGCCTGCGTCCCGCGCCGCAGGCCAAGGCCACCTGCCTGGTTGCCATGCCGGGGTTTGATGAAGCCCTGGCGGTGCTGGCGCGCATGCAGTCGCGCTTTGGCAACAGCGTGGCGGCGTTCGAGCTGATGTGGAACGACTTTGTGCAGACCTCGATGCAGTGGCAAAAGCTCCAGCCCGCCTTTGCCGAGCAGCACCCGCTCCTGGCGCTGATCGATGTGGACGGCAAGGACGAAGCCAGCCTGCAGGATGCGGTGGAAGCCGCCCTGGGTGAAGCCATGGAGGCGGGCGAGGTGGTGGATGCCGTGATTGCCCAATCGGGCGAGCAGGCCAAAAGCCTGTGGAAGCTGCGCGAAGCCCCGGCGGAGATGACCCAGCACATGCACCCCCCTGTCAATTTCGACGTGAGCCTGCCGCAGGTCGATATCGGCCGCTTTGCCGCCGCCTGCCGCGCTGCGTTCGACGCCCGCTGGCCCGGCCACCACAGCCTGTTCTTCGGCCATGTGGGCGACGGCAACCTGCACGTGACGACCGATGGCAAGACCATTGGCGGCGAAGACGAGGCGCTGGAGGCCGTGCTCTACGGTCTGGTGCAACAGTTCCAGGGCAGCGTATCTGCAGAGCATGGCATCGGCTTGCACAAGAAGCCATACCTGCCTTTCAGCCGCACGACTCAGGAGCTGGCTGCCATGCGTGCTATCAAATCTGCACTCGACCCCTTGGGACTGATGAACCCCGGCAAGGTATTCGACGGAGCCGCAGGTGACTGCACAGCGCCATGAGCGCCTGCATGCTGGTCCCGAGACACAACACATAACAAACCGCCATGAACCGCTCCATCGCCTGGCTGGCCCTGTGCCAGGGCCTGTTTCTCACCAACAACGTGGTGTTCATCGCCATCAATGGCCTTGTCGGCCTGCATCTGGCGCCCGCACCCTGGATGGCGACCTTGCCGGTGATGGGCTATGTGGTGGGCGGCGCGCTTTCCACGCCGCTGGTGGCCAGGAGCCAGGCGCGGCTGGGGCGGCAGGGCTCGTTCCAGCTGGGCCTGCTGGTGGCGCTGGGGTCGGCGGCGCTGTGCGCGCTGGCGGCCTACTGGCAGCACTTTGTGTTGCTGTGCCTGTCCACCCTGGTGGCGGGCTACTACAGCGCCAACGGCCAGCTCTACCGCTTTGCAGCGGCCGAACTGGTGGCGCCTGCGCAGCGCGACAAGGCCATTTCACTGGTGCTGGCGGGCGGGCTGATCGGTGCGGTGCTGGGCCCGGGCCTGGCCAGCGCCACGCGCACCATGTTTGCCACGCCGTTTCTGGGCGCTTACCTGGCCTTGATGGTGGTGGCGGTCGTGTCGATGGGGCTGATGCGCCTGGTGCGCTTTGCACCACAGACAGCGGGAGCGGGGGCTGGCAGCGTGCCGCAGCGCACGGTGGGCGAGCTGCTCCGGCAGCCGGGCTTTGCCGTGGCCACCCTGGCGGCTGCGGCCAGCTACGGCATCATGAACCTGCTCATGGCCGCTACGCCGCTGGCCATGGATGTGTGCGGCTTTGATTTCAGCGCCGCCGCAGGCGTGCTGCAGTGGCATGTGATCGGCATGTTTGCCCCGGGCTTTTTCACCGGGCATCTGATCAAGCGCTTTGGCGTGATGCAGGTCATGTTTGTAGGTGTGGTGCTCAATGCCATCTGCGTGGGCATTGCGCTGTCGGGCCAGACCGTGATGCATTTCACGCTGGCGCTCAGCCTGCTGGGCGTGGGCTGGAATTTTCTATTCACCGGCAGCACCACCTTGGCGGTGCAGAACTACCGCCCCGAGGAAAAGGACCGTGCGCAGGCCTGCATCAACTTCTTCGTGTTTGCCACCATGGCGGTGACCTCGTTCGCCTCGGGCGCACTGGTCACCAGCCAGGGCTGGAACATGCTCAACCTGGGCTCCATCGTGCCCCTGATTGCGACCGCGCTCGCCATGGGGTGGCTGGTATGGCAGCAGAAGAGTGCGGCTGCCTGAGCCAGGCGCTGTTCTGGTATGAAATAGGGATCTAGCGCAATGCAGGTGCGCGCCTTGACTATTAAATCAGTAGCGACATGAGTATCAATGGATCATTTGTTCCAAAAAATATTTAAAAAATAACAAATGTTCCTTATACTGTGCGGCATGGCCGCCATGCACAGGGCCGGCGCCGCATCGCAAATGCCGTTTCGCAATCAAAGGAGTACGCGAAGGCGAAGTGAAGGCAGTGCTGTAGCACGGCGAACGCAGCCGACAAAGTAATCGTTTGATTTAGAAACGGAATAAGGAGTGCTTACATCATGAGCCATGTCATCCATCGTTCTCTGGCCAAGGTTCCGCTCGTTGCCGTGGGCGGCAAGGGCGTTCAGCTGTTTGACAAGGCAGGCAAGGCCTACATCGATGCGAGCGGCGGCGCGGCCGTCTCTTGCCTGGGCCATGCCCAGCCGGATGTGATGGCTGCCATGCACCGCCAGATTGACCAGCTGGCCTATGCGCACACCAGTTTCTTCACCACGGAGGTGCAGGAAGAGCTGGCTGACCACCTGATCGCCCATGCGCCTGCGGGCATGACGGATGTGTACTTCGTCTCGGGCGGCTCGGAAGCCGTGGAAGCCGCGCTGAAAATGGCGCGCCAGTATTTTGTGGAGATCGGCCAGCCCGAGCGCACGCATTTTGTTGCGCGCCGCCAGAGCTACCATGGCAACACCCTGGGTGCACTGGCCGTTGGCGGCAACGAATGGCGCCGCAAGCAGTTTGCGCCCATCCTGATGGATGTGGGCCGTGTGGCGCCCGCCTACGAGTACCGCGACCGCCGCGCAGACGAAAGCCAGCAGGCCTATACGGCGCGCCTGCTGGCCGAGATTGATGCCAAATTTCAGGAGCTGGGCACCGACAAGGTGATTGCCTTTGTCGCCGAGCCCGTGGTGGGTGCCACGCTGGGCGCGGTGGCGGCGCCCGCTGGCTACTGGACGGGCCTGCGCGCACTGTGCGATAGCTACGGCATTTTGCTGATCGCCGATGAGGTGATGTGCGGCATGGGCCGCACCGGCAGCCTGCATGCGGTGGAGCAGGAGGGCATCAGCCCCGATTTGATGACCATTGCCAAAGGCCTGGGCGGTGGCTACCAGCCGATTGGCGCCGTACTGGCGCAAGGCAGGATTGTGGAGGCCATGCGCAAGGGCAGTGGCCTGTTCCAGCACGGCCACACCTATATCGGCCACCCGATGGCCGCTGCTGCGGCGCTGGCGGTGCAGAAGGTGATTCAGCGCGACCAGCTGATGCCGCAGGTGCTGGCGCGGGGCGCGTACCTGCAAAAGCAGCTGCATGCCCGCTTTGACAGCAACCCGCACGTCGGCGATATACGGGGCCGGGGCTTGTTCTGGGGTGTGGAACTGGTGCAGGACAAGGGCAGCAAGGCGCCTTTTGACCCGGCACTCAAGCTCCATGCCCAGATCAAGGCCCAGGCCATGGAAAACGGCGTGCTGTGCTACCCGATGGGCGGCACGATCGACGGTAGGAATGGCGACCATATCCTGCTGGCGCCGCCGTTCATCATCAGTGAGCCCGAGCTGGACCAGGTGGTGGAGCGCCTGGGCGATGCCATCGATACCGTGCTGGCCCGCAATGGCGCCACAGCGGCTGCATGAATGGACAGGAAAAGACCCTCGCTATGACATCTGCCAACGACCGCATGCCGCCCTTGCCGCAAGAGGCCTGGAGCGAAAAACAGCGCCGCTACGCGCAACCCATCATCGACGGCCCGCGCGGCGCGCTGATCTCGCCCTTTGTTCCGCTGTTGCGCAGCCCCGAGCTGATGGACCATACGCAGCGCCTGGGCGAATACCTGCGCTACCGCAGCGCCATCGGCGTGCGCCTGACCGAGCTGGCCATTCTGGTGACTGCGCGCCAGTGGACGCAGCAGGTGGAATGGGCGATCCATGCGCCGATTGCGTTGCGCGAAGGCGTGGCGCAGGCCACCATTGATGCGGTTGCCGCTGGCAAGCGGCCCTCTGCCATGCCCGAAGACGAAGCCGTGGTGCATGATTTCTGCATCGAGCTGCACCAGGCGCGCCAGGTGAGCGACGCCACCTGGGCAAAGGCCCAGCAGCTGTTCGGCGACAAGGGCGTGATGGACTTGATCGGCATCAACGGCTACTACAGCCTGCTGTCCATGGTGATGAACGCTGCGCGCACCACGGTGCCCGCGTCCTCGCAGGCGCCATTGCCTGCTCTGTGATGGGCGCGGCATGCGGCCTCTCCACAATCCGTAGCGCATGCAATAGAAAAGCGCATGGCCGACAATAAGGCCATGCGCTTTTCTGCCTCCGATTCCAATGATTCCCGCATCATCCGCCCGCTGGGGCTGGCCGACCTTGAAGGCCTGATGCAGGTGCAGGAAGCCTGCTATGGCAGGCACTACATGGAGAGTGCCGAGGTCTATCGCACCCGCATCGCCAGCCCCATGCACTGCTCACTGGTCGCCGTGCAGGGCGATACCGTGCTGGCCTACCTGGCGGCTTACCGCTCCGCCCTGGGGCGTGTCACGCCCATACATGGCGCGTTTGAAGACTATGACGATCCCGACACCCTGTATCTGCACGACATGGCCGTGAGCCCCGATTGCGCGGGCCAGGGGCTGGCATCGGCGCTGCTGGATGCGCTCTGGCACGGTGCGCGCAGCTGGTCTCCCCGCCATTCGGCGTTGGTATCGGTGCAGGGCTCGCAGGATTACTGGCGCCGCAAAGGTTATGCGCTGCATGCGGGCCTGTCTGATGCGGACGCAGCGGCTGTGCGCGGCTATGGCGACGATGCGGTGTATATGGTGCAGCCGTACCGCAACCAGGGCGCTTGAAACGCAAAGGCCAGCGTGTGGCTGGCCTTTTGAGGTGCTCTGCCGCTGGCAGGGCAGGGTCGAGGGATATGCAGAGGTGCGGCTTACTGCTTGATGGTGCCGTCCACCGCATTGACGCGCACTTCCACCAGCTTGCTGTTGGCGTCGATGATCTTCACGTCATAGCTCAGCACGCCCAGGTGGTCGTCCAGATCCACTTCCACGGCCTTGCCGGCCGTGTGCTTGAGTGCGGTGGCAATCGCTTCGTTGATGCCGATCTTGGCGGTGGCCAGGCGGTCGGTGTACTTCTTCTTGGCGGCGCCTTCGTCCTTGGTTTCCAGCATCTTGGAGGCGTCGAGTGCGCTGAACTTCAGCTGGGTCTCGTGATTTTGCGCGTTGATGCCCTTGAACTCATAGACCGGCTGCTTTTTCTTCATGTCGATCTCGGCCTCCACCACCTTCAGTCCGTGCTGGGTCTGCGCGGTGTCGATGGCTTGCGCCAGATCAATGGCAGCGGCCTGGGCGGCAGCCAGCTTGTCTGCCGTGCTGGCCGATGCCGCCAGGGATGACAGGCCCAGAGCCAGAGCGATGGCGGCGGTACGGATGCGGTGTTGCATGGTGAGTCCTTTCGAGTCGTTGGATAGGTGACAGACGCGCATTGCACGCCGTGAAGCCTGGTTTTTATACATTGTTGTGGCATTTGAAAGGGGTAGTCTGGGTGCGATGCGCCGCCTGCCGCGTAGGCGGAGGCCCACTATCTCCGTACGGCAAAGTGCGAATGGCACAGCGCCTTTGCGGGCACGCCAGTAAAATGCCGGGTTTGTTGCTTTCAACTTCTCCCATACCCATGGTCAACACTCAGAATATGGCGAATGCGATCCGCGCACTCGCAATGGATGCCGTTCAACAAGCCAATTCCGGCCACCCCGGTGCCCCCATGGGCATGGCAGACATGGCTGTGGCGCTGTGGAGCAAGCACCTCAAGCACAACCCCGTCAACCCGCAGTGGATCAACCGCGACCGTTTCGTCCTCTCGAACGGCCACGCCTCCATGCTGATCTACGCGCTGCTGCACCTGAGCGGCTACGACCTGCCGATCGAAGAACTCAAGAACTTCCGCCAGCTGCACAGCAAGACCCCTGGCCACCCTGAAGTGGACATCACCCCCGGCGTGGAAACCACCACCGGCCCGCTGGGCCAGGGCATCACCAATGCCGTGGGTTTTGCGCTGGCAGAAAAGCTGCTGGCCGCCGAATTCAACCGCCCGGGCCACGATGTGGTGGACCACCACACCTACGTCTTCCTGGGCGATGGCTGCCTGATGGAAGGCATCAGCCACGAAGCCTGCGCCCTGGCTGGCGCATGGAAGCTCAATAAGCTGATCGCGCTGTACGATGACAACGGCATCTCCATCGACGGCAAGGTGCAGCCCTGGTTTGTGGACAACAGCGCCCAGCGCTTTGAAGCCTATGGCTGGAACGTGATCGGCCCGATCGACGGCCACGACCCCAAGGCCGTGAGCGATGCCATCGCCAAGGCCAAGAAGGTGGCAGACAAGCCATCGTTCATCATCTGCAAGACCAGCATCGGCAAGGGCAGCCCCAACCGCCAGGACACGAGCAAGGCCCACGGCGAGCCACTGGGCGCCGAAGAGATCGCGCTCACCCGCTCCGTGCTGGACTGGAACCATGGCCCGTTCGAGATTCCTGCAGACGTCTACGCGGCCTGGGACCACAAGGAACTGGGTACCAAGGCCGAAAAGACCTGGGACGCCCAGTTTGCCGAATACGCCAAGGCCTTCCCCGAACTGGCTGAGGCGCTCCAGCGCCGCATGGCAGGCGACCTGCCCAAGAACTTTGCCCAGATTGCTGTGGAAACCGTGGCCAGCGCCCACGCCAAGGGCGAGACCGTTGCCAGCCGCAAGGCCAGCCAACTGGCGCTGGAAGCCTTCACGGCTGCCATGCCCGAGCTGCTGGGCGGCTCTGCCGACCTGACTGGCTCCAACCTCACCAACACCAAGTCGACACCTGCCTTCCGTGTGGATGACAAGGGCAACGTGGTCAAGACCGAAGACGGCCAGATCGGCCGCCACATCAACTACGGCGTGCGCGAATTCGGCATGGCCGCCATCATGAACGGCGTGGCGCTGCATGGCGGCTACATTCCTTACGGCGGCACCTTCCTGACCTTCAGCGACTACAGCCGCAATGCCATCCGCATGGCAGCGCTGATGAAGCGACGCGTGGTGCACGTGTTCACGCACGACTCCATCGGCCTGGGCGAAGACGGCCCGACCCACCAGTCGATCGAGCATGCAGCCAGCCTGCGCCTGATTCCGAACCTGGACGTGTGGCGCCCAGCGGACACCACCGAAACCGCCGTGGCCTGGAGCGTGGCGCTGACCAACCGCGACAAGCCGACGGCCATGCTGCTGTCGCGCCAGAATCTGCCCTATGCGCCCAAGAATGGCGAGGCCATTGGCAACATCAGCCGCGGCGCCTATGTGCTCTCCGAGCCTGCAGACATCGGCCTGAAGAAAAAGGCCGAGGCCGTGATCATTGCCACCGGCTCCGAAGTGCAACTGGCCTTGAAGGCCCAGCGCCTGCTGGCCGAGCGCAAGATTGCCGTGCGCGTGGTCTCCATGCCCAGCACCACAACCTTCGACAAGGAAGATGTCAAGTACAAGTCCAGTGTGCTGCCAGCGGGCCTGCCACGCGTGGCGGTGGAAATGGGTGTCACCGGCTTCTGGTGGAAGTACGGCTGCGCGGCTGTAGTCGGCATCGACACCTACGGCGAATCGGCACCGGCTGGCGTGTTGTTCGAGCACTTTGGCTTTACCGCCGAAAACGTGGCCAATACGGTGCAAGTGGCGTTGCAGAAACGCTAATCACTGATAGATAGACTTTTGATTGTTATAGGTTATGGCTATAGTTGCCATACCTATAACAGTGAACCCTCGAAAAGAGGGGAGAAAGAAAGTCTATGAATTTCATCCTGGGATACGCGCGCTATCTGCTGCTTGGCGGTCTTGCCTTGCTGGGCTTTGGCGGCTATCTGCTCTACCAGAGCGCTACCGGCGGAGGCATCCCGCAAGAATCGGCCTTGGCCGTGGTGCAAGGCGAGGTGGCGGGCGCCCGCAAGGTGACGGTCACGAAAAAGCGTCGCCGCGGCGGCGAGAGCCACTCCTACTACTATGAAGTGGATGTGCAGCCCCAGTCCGGCGACAAGCTGACCGTGCGCCTGCCAACCCTGGTGCCGGAATCCAAGGTGCAGGACATGGCGAACGCCGACACCATTCAGGTCTCGTACGACGCCACCAGCTCGAACAACGACGCATACGCCGTCCAGGGCGATGGCAAGGAAATCCTGCCCTATGCGCAGATGGCCAAGTACATGCAGGAAGACGCCGACCGCAGCAGCGCGGAAGCCCCGTTGATGATGGGTGCAGGCCTGCTGCTGGCCATTCTGGGCGGCCTGGGCATGCGGTGGCGCCGCCGGCGCATACAGGCGGCCGAGGCAGTGGCAGCCTGAATTCCCGCGGTCTGCATAGATAGCAAGACGATCCCAAGGCCCCGTTGCGGGGCCTTTTTCATGCCTATCGGGTTGCAGGCTGTGCCGCTGCTGTCGCGCAGCCGTCACAGGCAGGCACTAGGCCAATGGCCCAAAAATGCGCCACGATACAGGGCGCCTCTACAATACGCGGCATGATTGAAGCGCCTCGGTGGCTCTGCTGTGCCGGGGCGTATGCGCTTGTCGCTCCGCCGGGCCTCAAAAGCGGCACCCAGTGGCGAATCGATCGCCACATTGCCATTGCTGCAGCCGGATGGACATCCAGAATTTCATTTACTTGGAGAAAACCATGGCAATCAAGGTAGGTATCAACGGTTTTGGCCGTATCGGCCGCAATGTGCTGCGCTCGGCAGTGCAGAATTTTTCTGACATCGAAATCGTTGCCATCAACGACCTGCTGGAGCCTGACTACCTGGCCTACATGCTGAAGTACGACAGCGTGCACGGCCGCTTCGACGGTGAAGTTTCTGTGGAAGGCAACACCCTGATCGTCAACGGCAAGAAGATCCGCCTCACGCAAGAGCGCGATCCTGCAGCACTGAAATGGAACGAAGTGGGCGCGGACGTGGTGATCGAATCCACCGGCCTCTTCCTCACCAAGGAAACCGCGCAGAAGCACATCGACGCGGGTGCCAAGAAGGTGATCATGTCGGCGCCTTCCAAGGACGACACCCCCATGTTCGTGTACGGCGTGAACGACAAGAGCTACAAGGGCGAAGCCATCATCTCCAATGCATCGTGCACCACCAACTGCCTGGCTCCCGTGGCCAAGGTGCTGAACGACAAGTGGGGCATCAAGCGCGGTCTGATGACCACCGTGCACGCCGCCACCGCTACGCAAAAGACCGTGGACGGCCCTTCGAACAAGGACTGGCGCGGTGGCCGTGGCATTCTGGAAAACATCATTCCTTCGAGCACCGGCGCTGCCAAGGCAGTGGGCGTGGTGATTCCCGAGCTGAACAAGAAGCTGACCGGCATGTCCTTCCGCGTGCCTACGTCTGACGTATCCGTGGTGGACCTGACCGTGGAGCTGAACAGCGAAGCCACCTACGAAGAAATCTGCGCAGAGATGAAGGCACAGTCGCAAGGCGCGCTCAAGGGCGTACTGGGCTACACCGAAGACAAGGTGGTGGCCACCGACTTCCGTGGTGAAACCTGCACCTCCGTGTTCGACGCCGAAGCCGGCATTGCCCTGGACAAGACCTTTGTGAAGGTCGTCTCCTGGTACGACAACGAATGGGGCTACTCCAACAAGTGCCTCGAAATGGTGCGCGTGGTCGCCAAGTAATTCCCGGCAGTTACCTGCCTGCGCTGATGCAATAGACGCAGGGAGCAACAGCAATCACAACAAGCCAGCATGCCAAGCATGCTGGCTTTTTGCATTCTTCACGGCGGGTTTGCCGACGCAACTCCGTTGGATCTGCCACAAGGCATTGGTTATTTGGGCGCAGTCGGCAATGCTTGATGCGCATCAAGATGAGAGCTTGGCGAGCTGACTAAGCTCTCGCCATGCAGGACAGTCATGCACGGCCCGTAGACGATTCCCCTCCCGCTTCTCACGAAGCGGGGAGCGGCACTGTTTTGGGAACGCTGCTGCTGGACGATGCCCGAGAATGGCCGCGGTTTGGCCGCTGCCTGGACGACATTGCCGGTCGGTGGGAGTCGCACATCGTGGTCGGCGGTATGTATTGCGCGGCCTGCGCATTGACCATCGAGGACGCATTGCGCACCGTGCCAGGCGTGGAGCAGGTGGAGGTCAGCACGTCTGCCGAGCGCGCGCGCGTGGTGTGGGTGGCGGGGCAGACACGTCCTTCACGCTGGATGGCAGCCATCGAGGCGGCAGGCTACCGCGTGCAGCCGGCCATGGATGCCTTGGTGCGGGAGCTGCGCAGGCAAGAGTCCCGCCAGTTGCTGTGGCGCTGGCTGGTGGCGGCGTTCTGCATGATGCAGGTCATGATGTACGCATGGCCGGTGTACGTGGCGCAACCCGGGGACCTGGGCGCAGACATGGAATCGCTGCTGCGCTGGGCCTCATGGGTGGTTTCGCTGCCGGTGCTGTTGTTCACCTGCCAGCCCTTTTTCAAGGGCGCCTGGCGTGATTTGCGCAGGCGCCAGGTCGGCATGGACCTGCCAGTGGCCTTGGGTATGGGCATCGCGTTCGGCGTCAGCACGCTGGGCACGCTGGACCCGGGTGGTCCTTTCGGCAGCGAGGTGTACTTCGACTCGTTCACGATGTTCGTGTTCTTTCTGCTCTCCGGTCGCCTGCTGGAGCAGCGTCTGCGTCACCGCAACGCAGGCTTGCTGGATGCGGCATTGAACCGCCTGCCGCAATCTGTCCAGCGTGTCGAGCAAAGCGGCGGGTTGCAGTCGGTGGCGCTGAGCGATCTGCGCGTGGGAGACACGATTCATGTGCTGCCCGGCGATATCTTTGCAGCCGATGGCGTGGTGCGCAGAGGTTGCTCGCAGGCGGACGAGTCGCTGCTCACAGGCGAGGCCACGCCCCGGCCCAAGACAATCGGCGACAGCGTGGTGAGCGGCAGCGCCAACCTGGTTGCGCCACTGGATATCGAAGTGGTGCGGCTCGGCGAGCAGACCGTTTACGCAGGCATGGTGGCCCTGATGCGCCAGGCGGCCACACAGAAGCCGGCGATGGTGCAGCTGGCCGACCGTGTGGCGCGACCTTTTTTGTGGGCGGTGCTGCTGTGTGCCGTGCTGGCAGCCGTGCTGTGGTGGCCACAGGGCCCTGCGCAGGCGCTGATGGTGGCCGTGGCGGTACTCATCGTCACCTGCCCGTGCGCGCTGTCGCTGGCTGCACCTGCCTCATTGCTGTGCGCGGCAGGTGCGGCGGCGCGCCATGGCGCGCTTGTGCGGCACCTGCAGGCGCGGGAGCAATTGAACCATGTCGATACCGTGGTGTTCGACAAGACCGGCACGCTCACCAATGGCTGGCTGCGCCTGCGGCAGGTCACCCTCCTGGGCCCGTTGCCGGGCAAGGAAGTATCTCGGCTGGCTGCCTTGCTGGCCCGTCAATCGCATCATCCCGCCGCGCGCGCGCTGGTGCAGCCAGACACGGGTGAAGCGCCTGGCTGGCGAATGGATGAGGTGCATGAAGTTGCAGGTCAGGGCCTGCAGGCACGTGTCGTCCAACTGGGGAACTTGCCCATGCATGCGACGATGCCGCCTGCAGGGCAGCCGTTCGAGCTGCGTCTGGGATCGGCTGCATTCACCGAATTGCCGCAAGACGAGGCGCCCGGCGCTCGGCTGGTTCTGGCCTGGCGCGGCTGCCACCAGGGGTCCTGGCAGCCTTTGGCCGCCTTCAGCCTGACCGAATCACCGAGGCCGGAAGCTTTCCAGGCATTGCAGGCGCTGCGCCAGGCCGGGCTGCATATCTGCCTGCTGTCGGGCGATCGTGAAGAGGCGGTGCAGGCACTGGCACACCAGTTGGACATCGAAGTGGCCCACGGCCAATGCTCGCCTGCAGGAAAGCTGGCCTGGCTCCAGGCCCGGCAATCGGAGGGGCACCGCATCGCCATGGTGGGGGACGGTTTGAACGACGGGCCGGTGCTGGCTGCCGCGCAGGTGTCGTTCGCCATGGGGGACGCGCTGCCATTGGCGCAGGCGCAATCCGATATTGTGGTTCCTGGTGGCGACTTGCGTGTGGTGGCGTGCTGCGTGCTGCACGCGCGTGCCACTCTGCGCGTGATCCGCCAGAACCTGCTATGGGCGGCTGCCTACAACGCGCTTTGCGTGCCGCTGGCCATGCTGGGCCACATGCCTGCATGGCTGGCGGGGCTGGGCATGGCGCTCAGCTCGCTGGCCGTGGTGTTGAATGCAGCCCGGCTGCTGCGCTGGCCAGCAACCGGCGTGCCACGGGCCGGTGCCGCCTCAGGCACAGCGGCAACCCCTGGAACCCAGGCAATGGGTCGCATCTGAGCGGCCTGGAGACATCGAATGGACATCCTCTTTCTGATCATCCCCCTGTCAGTGCTGCTGGTGCTGCTGGTGGTGGCCGCGTTGTGGTGGGCCGTTCACAGCGGTCAATTCGAGAGCGTGGAGCCGGAAGGCGAGCGCATCCTGCACGACTCTTGAGGCAAGTCAAAGGGCTGGAGGCAACGAAGGCGAACACTATCGGTCAGGAAAGCCGGATTTCATCCGTTGTTATGCCGAGCAGGCAGACCTCTTGGCCGTGGATGCATGCCATGGCAAGCCGAGCTTCCGACCTGTCAACGAGGGACAAAATGGTTGCGACTTCTTCACAAGCCAGCACCACCCATTACGACGACACCGTAGTGCGCCAATTCGCCTTCATGGCGGTGGTCTGGGGTGTGGTTGGCATGGCTGTAGGGCTGTTCATTGCCGCACAACTGGCCTGGCCAGAGATCGGTGCCGGTATTCCATGGCTGAGTTATGGGCGCCTGCGTCCATTGCATACCAACGCCGTGATCTTCGCCTTTGGCGGCTGCGCGTTGTTTGCCACCAGCTACTACATCGTGCAGCGCACCGGGCATACCCGGCTGTTCTGCCCCAGGCTGGCCAGCTTCACCTTCTGGGGCTGGCAAGCCGTGATTCTGGCAGCTGCCATCAGCCTGCCGCTGGGATACACGCAGGGCAAGGAATATGCCGAACTGGAGTGGCCCATCGATGTGCTCATCACCCTCGTCTGGGTGGCGTATGCCATCGTATTCTTCGGAACGGTGGGCATCCGCAAGGTACGCCACATCTATGTGGCCAACTGGTTCTTCGGGGCCTTCATCATTGCCGTTGCATTGCTGCATATCGTGAACAGTGCGGCCATTCCTTCCGGTTGGATGAAGAGCTACTCGGCCTACGCAGGGGTACAGGACGCCATGGTGCAGTGGTGGTATGGCCACAATGCCGTGGGCTTCTACCTCACTGCAGCATTTCTGGGAATGATGTACTACTTCATTCCCAAGCAGGCAGGCCGCCCGGTGTACAGCTACCGCTTGTCCATCGTGCATTTCTGGGCGCTGATCTTCACCTACATGTGGGCCGGTCCGCACCACCTGCATTACACCGCATTGCCTGACTGGGCGCAATCGGTGGGCATGGTGTTCTCGCTGATTCTGCTGGCACCCAGCTGGGGCGGCATGATCAACGGCATCATGACCCTGTCGGGTGCCTGGCACAAGCTGCGCGACGACCCGATCCTGCGCTTCCTGATTGTTTCGCTGTCCTTCTATGGCATGGCCACCTTTGAAGGGCCGTTGATGTCCATCAAGACGGTCAACGCCCTCAGCCACTACACCGACTGGACGGTGGGCCATGTGCATGCCGGCGCGCTGGGCTGGGTGGGGCTGATCACCATGGGCTCTCTGTATGCCCTGATTCCGCGTCTGTTCGGACGCGAGAAGATGTACTCCATTCGTGCCATCGAACTGCATTTCTGGCTGAGCACCGTAGGCATCGTGCTCTACATCGCCGCCATGTGGATTGCGGGCGTGATGCAGGGCATCATGTGGCGCGAAGTCAATGCGGATGGCACGCTGGCCTATACCTTCGTCGAAAGCGTCAAGGCCACCTATCCCTTCTATGTCATCCGTGCGCTGGGAGGCCTTCTGTACCTGAGCGGCATGCTGCTGATGCTCTGGAATGTATGGATGACGGTGATCTCCGGGCGCTCCATCCGGGTCGCCATTCCTGCGCCGCAACCGGCACACGCCTGATCAAGGTACGACACCATGAGCAATGAGCAAACCACAAGCAAGGGCTTCAGCCACGAGCGTATTGAAACCAACAACTTCCTGATGATCGTCTTGATCGTCCTGGTCGTTGCCGTTGGAGGTCTGGTCGAGATCGTTCCGTTGTTCTTCCAGAAGTCCACGACCGAGCCGATCGCCGGTCTCAAGCCCTATACCGCCACGCAACTGATCGGCCGCGATATCTATCTGCGCGAGGGTTGCTACAACTGCCACTCGCAGATGATCCGTCCGTTTCGGGCTGAAACGCTGCGCTACGGCCACTACTCGGTGGCAGGGGAGTTCGTCTACGACCATCCGTTCCAGTGGGGCTCAAAGCGTACGGGTCCCGATCTGCACCGTGTAGGCGGCAAATACAGCGACGAATGGCATCGCGTGCATCTGAACAATCCGCGTGATGTGGTGCCTGAGTCCAATATGCCAGCTTATCCCTGGCTGCAGGCGACAGTCGTAGATCCATCCGATGCAGCACCTCGCATGCGCGCATTGCGCAAGGTCGGAGTACCTTACACCGACGACGAGATCACTGCGTCTTCCGATGAGCTCAAAGGCAAGACCGAGATGGACGCGCTGGTGGCCTATCTGCAGGTGATGGGCCGTGCATTGAAGTAATGGAGCTTCCAATGGACATCAACGACTTACGAATCTTCTTTACCCTGGCCTCGCTAGCCTGCTTTGTCGGCATTGCACGCTGGGCATACAGCAGAAGCAACCGCCTCCGCTTTGACGAAGACGCCATGCTGCCTTTCGATGACGAGGCCCTGCCATCACAAGTTGAGCGGGGACAAAAATGAGCGATTTCACGAGCAATTTCTGGTCCGGGTATGTGGCGGCCATCACGCTGCTCAGCATTTTTGCGTGTCTGCTTCTGCTTTTTCTGACTGCCCGAAAGAAAGTAGTCTCCAAGGGCGAGGACAGCACGACCGGGCATGTATGGGATGAAGATTTGACCGAAGCCAACAATCCCATGCCGCTGTGGTGGATGGGGTTGTTCGTCATCACCATTGTGTTTGGCCTGTCTTATCTGGCGCTCTATCCGGGCCTGGGCAGCTACGCCGGAGAAAAGAAATGGAGTTCCGCCCAGAGTTACCAGAATGAGGTGCAGCAGGCCAGCAAGGAACTGGCGCCGGTCTATGCGCGGTTTGACGGCATGAGCACGCAGGCACTGGCCCAGGACGGGGCGGCCTTGGGTATTGGTGAGCGTCTGTTCATGAACAACTGTGCCCAATGCCATGGCTCTGACGCGCGCGGCAGCAAAGGCTTCCCCAACCTGGCGGACAGCGACTGGCTCTATGGCGGCGCACCGGAGCAGATTTCGGAGACCATCCACAAAGGCCGCAATGGCAGCATGCCCCCGATGGCGGCTGCCGTGGGATCGGCTGACGATGTGCGCAATCTGGCGCACTATGTGATGAGCCTGTCCAATAGCCCGCACGATTCCCTGCGGGCCAGCCTTGGCAAGTCCAAGTTCACCGCCTGTGCCGCCTGCCATGGGGTGGATGGCAAAGGCAATCAGGCCGTCGGCGCCCCCAACCTGACGGATCAGATATGGCTGCATGGTTGGGGAGAGCAGGCCATCGTATCCATCATCAACAACGGGCGCACCAACCAGATGCCTGCACAAGAAGGCAAGTTGACCGAGCAGCAGATCAAGGTGCTGACGGCTTACGTATGGCGCTTGTCGAACCAGGGAGGCGCCACCAAGTAGAGCACCCACCCGTTTCCGCAGTGTTCGACGCCATCTCGCGGTTATGCCGATGGCAGCCTGGGCCAAGGCATCCGCGGCCCTTTTCTCGTCAGAGGGCTCTGGTGTGGTACCGCCGCCAAGCCTGCAGTTTGTATGAATTCGCCGCCGCCTTCCCCTCAAACGCGCACGGATGCATATGGCGCCATTCCCATCGTTCCTGCACCTGCAGAGACGGTAGAAGCACTGTATGCCGCGCAGCAGAAGATCTACCCCCGCTCCATTACAGGCGCGCTCTCACGCTTGCGCTGGGCCATGGTGTGGCTCACGCAACTGGTGTTCTACGGCCTGCCCTGGTTGACCTGGGGCGACCGGCCCATGGTGCTGTTCGATCTGGGGGCGCGGCGTTTCTATCTGTTTGGTCTGGTCCTGTATCCACAGGATTTCATCTACCTGACCGCATTGCTTGTCATCAGCGCACTATCGCTTTTCTTGTTTACGGCAGTAGCAGGGCGACTATGGTGTGGATTTACTTGCCCGCAGACTGTCTACACCGAATTGTTCCTCTGGATCGAGAAGAAGGTCGAAGGCGACCGCAGTGCACGCCTGCGCCTGGACCAGGGCCGCTGGACTTTCGAGAAGCTGCGCAAGAAAACATTCAAGCAGCTGTTGTGGCTTGCTATTGCAGCGTGGACGGGCTTTACTTTTGTTGGGTATTTCGTGCCCATCCGCGCATTGGCGGTTGAGCTGGCGGCGCTGCAGGGCTCCTGGCAGATTTTCTGGGTACTGTTCTATGGCTTTGCCACCTACGGCAACGCCGGGTATATGCGAGAACAGGTCTGCAAGTACATGTGTCCCTATGCACGTTTTCAGAGCGCCATGTTCGACAAGGACACGCTTATCGTCAGCTATGACGGCATGCGCGGCGAGCCGCGCGGCCCGCGTGCCAAGAAGGCGGACCACCGCAGCCAGGGCCTGGGAGACTGTATCGATTGCAAGCTGTGCGTGCAAGTGTGCCCCACAGGCATCGACATCCGAAATGGCCTGCAGTACGAGTGCATTGGATGCGGCCTGTGCGTGGACGCCTGCAACAACGTCATGGACAAGGTGGGCTATTCGCGTGGACTGATCCGCTTTGCCACCCAGAATGCCATGGCCGGTGGCTGGAGCAAAGCGCAGATGCTGCGCCGCGTACTGCGTCCGCGCGTTCTGATCTATGCGGGCGTTCTGGCCGCATTGACGGTAGCCATGGTGTCCAGCCTGTACCTGCGCACCCCGCTCAAGGTGGATGTGGTGCGCGACCGTGCTGCGCTGGCGCGTCTGGCCCCAGGCGGCAAGCTGGAAAACGTATACCGCCTGCAAATCATGAATGCGACCGAGGCAACCCGTACCTACCGTATCAGCGCCAGTGGATTGACGGGGCTGGAGGTGGTTTCCGAATCTTCTACGCAGGTGGCGCCAGCACAGGCGCGCTGGGTTGCGGTGCGGTTGCAGATTCCCTATGACAGCCTGCCTGCGGGCTCACATGCTTTCCAATTCGAGGTGCGGGCCGAGGATGGCTCTGCATCTGAGTCCGTGAGCGAAAAATCGGTGTTTCTGGTGCCGCGATGAGCGCCGCTCTCTTCACCCCTAAATCACATACAGGAGCCTTGCCATGACTACCGAATCCACGCTGCACCCGTCCGAGCAGGTACCCTGCGCCCCCTGGTGGCGTTTTGGGCACGTCTGGCTGCTCATTGCCGGTCCGGTCAGCGTGGTGGCTGCGGGTGTGGTCACCGGCTGGATTGCCGTGCATGGACAGGACCCCGTCATTGACTCCAACTATTACCGGAATGGCCTTCGCATTAACCAGCAACTGATGCAGCACTCTGAAAAATCGCTGGCGCCTGCAATACAAGGCCGCAATCATGCGGTGAGTCCTGCACCATCCGCAAACGCCGCTCCAGCCAGCGAAAAGCGCCATGACTGAAGGCAAATCGGTCAGAAGCTGGCCTCTGCGCTGGATGTGGATCGCCTGGCCAGCGTTTCTGCTGGCTGGCATGCAGGAAATGCTGGTGTTTGCCCTGGTCGATCCGGAAGACCTGAAATGGGCGGGAGCGCCGCTTCCGCTTTCTCGCATGGGCATCTATAGCATTGCCTTTCTGGTGTTCTGGGGGTTGATGGTGGCGGCGACCGCACTCACCATGCTGCTATCGCTGTCGTCCTCCGAGGTGAACCAACATGGCACGGTTGCCCCCGGCGCAGCCCAGCCAGATGCCAATGCAGACGATCGATGCTGATTGGCGTAATGACAACCTGCCTGGCATTGGGGCTGACCGGTGGCGTCCACTGCGTTGCCATGTGCGGTGCGCCTTGTGCGCGACTGGCGTGTGCGAACACATTGTCCAGGCAGGACGCAGACTCTGTGACCTCCAGACTTCTGGTGCATGAGGGGGCTGCACAGCTTGCCGGGCCATCCCTTCCACGACTTCTGGTCCTGCACGGAGGTCGCCTGATGAGCTACGCTGCCCTGGGCGCGCTGGCTGGAGGCGCGGTTGGCGGACTCGCGCAGTTCGTGGCGTGGTCACAGGCATTGCGCCCGCTGTGGGCGTTGCTTCAACTGGTGGTGCTTTTTGCGGGGTTTGGCCTGCTGTTGTGGGGCGCCCGCCCGCCGGACTGGGTGGTACGCAAGCTCCATCCGCTGGGGGCACGCATGCAGCGGTGGCTGCAATCACCGACCCGCTTGGGGTTGGCGGGCCTGGCATGGGCAGGCCTGCCCTGTGGATTGCTTTACTCAGCTGCTGCCATTGCAGCACTCACGGGCCGCGTGCTCGACGGCGCTTTGGCGATGGTGCTGTTTGGCCTGGGTAGCACCCTGTGGCTGCTGGCTGCTCCCTGGCTGTTGCGCCGCATGCAGGGCGGCTTGAACGCCTGGCGGCAGGAGCTGGGCGCACGCCTGGCCGGTATTGCCTTGGTGGGTATGAGCGGCTGGGCGTTGTGGAACCATGCGATGCATGGTGCTCCGCGCCTCTGGTGCTGATCGCGGCGCGAATCTTCGAAGCGGTATGGGGTGCAGCGCTGCCTGTGCCGTGTGGCTTGGCCTTTCTGCGGATCTGATGGGGCGGACCGCTGCGCTGCAAAGGCCAAAGGTTGCCGAGCACCGGCGTGCTTTTCTGGTATCTCCCTGAGGTTTTCGTTTTCAGCTACAAATGGTTTGCCGTGCATGAGCGGCCATCCATTGCAAACGGATTCACCTGGAAGAGCTTTCCCATGACCCATAGCGCACAAGCCCGCAGCACCGATACACCATACCGCGTCACACTCGGCAATCCCCAGGGCCATCTCTGGTATGCAGATGAGCCTGCGAGCCTTGGAGGGGGGGAGACAGCGCCCACTCCGTCTCAACTTCTGCTGTCCGCGCTGGGGGCCTGCACGACCATCACCTTGCAGATGTATGCACAGCGCAAGCAGTGGCCCTTGCAGCACGTTGAAGTGGATCTGCAACTCAGCCCTGCAGGGGCTGGCGCGGGCAATGCCATCGAGCGCACGATCCGGGTTGCTGGCGAGCTGGATGACGAGCAACGCAAGCGGCTGCTGCAAATCGCCAATGCCTGCCCGGTACACAAGCTGTTGGAAGGCGGCATACACATCACGACATCGCTGGTGTAGTGCTTGGCCCTTGGCAGGGGCATGAAAAAGGCGCCCCGCTCACTGTGAGGAGCGGGGCGCCTTCCACGGGATTTTTAGGTCCTCTGTAGCGCTTTCTACTTCACCAGGATATTGCCATTGTCGACGTGGTATTCGAACTCGGGCTTGGACAGGGAGACGATCACCGGCTGGCCCTCGGATTCCCAGGACAGGACAAAGCTGGCAATGGCCGTGGCCACGTCGACATCGAGGTTTTCAGGGATCGTTTCCAGTTGACCATCGCCAATGCGATGCTCGACCTTGCCCACCACGCGGGCCTTGAAATTTTCCGGATAGTTGTGGGAGTGTTCAGTCGTCATAGGTTGTCTCTCCTTTGCTATGAGGGGCACCGCACCGGCGGCCAACACATAAAAATGCGGCTTGCGCCTCCCATGGGGAGGCCACAGCCGCATACATGGTTTTTACCACAGCCCCAAGGCTGCAATATGTAAGAACGCGTCGACGATTGCGGTGTGCAAATTGCGATGGCATTTGCACACTGCACCCGATCACTCGTAGCTGCGTGCGTCCTCGATCACTTTGCCGTCATTGGGCAATTCACCCGGGCGCAACAGGGCGACTTCGGCGCGCAGTTTGGTGACTTCGCGCACGGCATCTGCAATCTGCTCGGCCAGGCCCACGCCCAGTTCGCGGGTTTCCACCTGGAGGCTCATCTGGTCGTTTGCCATGGCACCGGTCACCACAAGGCGGGCCTTTTCCACCTGGGGAAAGCGTTTCACGATCTCGGCCACCTGGCCGGGATGCACAAACATGCCCCGCACCTTGGTCGTCTGGTCGGCGCGGCCCATCCAGCCCTTGATGCGGGTGTTGGTGCGTCCCGTGGGGCAGTTGCCGGGCAGCACGGCCGACAGGTCACCCGTGCCGAAGCGGATCAGCGGATAGTCGGGATTCAAGGTGGTGACCACCAGCTCTCCCACTTCGCCTTCGGGCACCGGGTCACCAGTTCCGGGGCGCACGATTTCGACAATCACGCCTTCGTCCAGCACCAGCCCTTCGCGGGCACTGGTTTCATAGGCAATCAGCCCCAGGTCGGCGGTGGCATAGCACTGGTATGCAGCCACGCCCTGGCTGGCAAACCAGTCGCGCAGCGATGGAGGGCAGGCTTCACCGGAGACGAGCGCCTTGGTCAGCGATGCAATTTTCTGGCCCTGGGATTGCGCCTTTTCCAGGATGATCTTGAGGAAGCTGGGCGTGCCGATGTAGCCATGGGGCTGGAGGTCCAGCATGGCCTGCACCTGCTGCTCGGTCTGGCCCGTACCCGCCGGAAACACCGTGGCTCCCAGTGCCTGCGCACCCGACTCCATCATCGAGCCCGCAGGCACGAAGTGGTAGCTGAAACTGTTGTGCGCCAACTCGCCCGCGCGAAAGCCGGCAGCGTAGATGGCGCGCGCCATGCGCCAGTAGTCAGGGCGATTGCCTTCGGGCTCGTAAATCGGGCCAGGGCTGGCAAACATGCGCGGCATGGCCTTGCCAACGCCGATGGCGTTGAAGCCCCCAAAGGCATGGCGGGAGCGCTCGGCCTTCTGGCGCTCCAGCAGCTCATGCTTGCGTGTGACAGGCAGGCGCGCCAAGGCCGCACGACTGGTGATGCTCGCTGCATCCACACCTTGCAAGATAGTGGCAAACGCACTGGAATGCTGCTGTGCATGTGCGATCTGGCGCGGCAGCGCGGCAAGCAGCGCGGCTTCACGTTCATGGGGTGTGCGCGTCTCCAGCGCATCGTAGAAGGCACTCATGGCAAATCCTGTGAATGAAGGTGGAGGGCGTGGCCTATAAAACGGGCGCATCCCGATATGCGAGACACCGAGGAAGGGCCGCCCCGCTCAGAGGGTGTCGTTCCCCTCCCATAGCGCGAAGCGCGTAGAGAGAGGGGGAAGGCGCATAGCGACTCAGGGGGGGCTTCATGCCAACCACCGCTTGCGGCGCTTGTAGCTTTTGACGTCCTTGAAGCTCTTGCGTTCTCCGCCACCCATGCCCAGGTAGAACTCCTTCACGTCTTCGTTATTGGCCAGGTCGTTTGCTGCGCCGTCCATCATGATGCGGCCGCTTTCCATGATGTAGCCATAGTCTGCATATTTCAGCGCCATGTTGGTGTTCTGCTCGGCCAGGACGAAGGTGACTTTCTCCTTCTGGTTCAGGTCCTGCACGATGTTGAAGACTTCTTCGACGATCTGCGGCGCCAGGCCCATCGATGGCTCATCGAGCAGCACCATGCGCGGGTTGCTCATGATGGCGCGGCCAATGGCACACATCTGCTGCTCGCCGCCCGAGGTATAGGCCGCCTGGCTGGTGCGCCGGGTCTTGAGGCGCGGAAAATAGTTGTAGACCTTGTCCAGATTGGCGGCGACCTCGCCCTTGCTGGTGCGTGTGTAGGCGCCGGTCAGCAGGTTTTCTTCAATGGTCAGATGCGCAAAACAGTGGCGACCCTCCATCACCTGCACCACACCGCGTTTGACGAGGTCGGACGGCGAGAGGTTTTCGATGCGTTCGCCTTCCAGCTCGATGCTGCCCTTGGTAACTTCGCCACGCTCGCCCTTGAGCAGGTTGGAGATGGCGCGCAGCGTCGTGGTCTTGCCCGCGCCGTTGCCGCCCAGGATGGCAACGATACCGCCTTGCGGTACGGAAAGCGACACGCCCTTGAGCACCAGGATCACATGGTTGTAGATGACCTCGATGCCGTTGACCACGAGCAGCGGCGCTGCGGTAGATGCGGGATTGGATGTGCTCATGGCCTCACCGTATGCTGTTGAAAGTGAAGCTGCCTGCGCTCACCAGACAATAATTTCAATATGAAATCCATTTGAAAATATCGCCAGGCAAGCGCTAACAGCTATGGTTCTGCAGATTAGTTGCAGCTGCGAATCGGTAGGTTCTTTTCCTTGGCGTACTTCTCGCCATACTCCTTGACCAGTGGGTCGATCAGGCTCTTGTCAGCCTGGTACCAGTCGGAGACCGCGGTGAACTTGGCTCCGTCCCACTGTGCGATGCGCGACCAGTCGGCACCCAGGTGGTTTTCGCAGCTGGTCTTGAACGGACGCAGGATCTTGCCGAAGCCCAGCTCGTTGAGGCGCTCCTGCGTGAGGTTCAGGTTTTCCAGCCCCCAGCGCACCTGCTCGCTGGTCATCACCTTGCCCTTGCCGAATTTCTCTTGCGCGGCGCGGATGGCTTCCACCTGCAGCATGGCAATCATCATGCCGCGGGTGTGCGCCAACTGGCCCAGTTCCTTGGCGTCCGATGCGGTGCCCTGGCCCTTGTCGTACAGCATGGTCTTGACCTCGTCGTGCACCTTGTCGCGCTCGGCAGTGTTGTGGATGGTGACGGTGTTGTAGCCCTTGGCGCCGGCGCCGATGTCCTTCACGTCATGGTCAGAGCCTGCCCACCAGATGGCGTACATCTTCTCGCGGGGATAGCCGGTGGCCTGGGCTTCACGCACGGCCGTAGGCGTCATCACGCCTGCAGACCACAGCAGCACGTAGTCGGGACGGTTCTGACGGATCTGCAGCCAGGTCGATTTCTGCTCCACGCCTGGGGCGGTCACCGGCAGCAGCATCAGCTCGAAGCCATCCTTGGCTGCGCGCTTCTGCAGCAGGGGAATGGGCTCCTTGCCGTAAGGTGAATCGTGGTAGACCAGTGCGATCTTCTTGCCCTTGAGATTGCCCTTTTCCTTCTTCAGGATGTCCTGAATCATCGAGTCGGCAGCGGTCCAGTAGTTGCCCAGCAGCGGGAAATTCCATTCAAAGGCGCGGCCGTCGGCAGACTGCGACAGGCCGTAGCCTGGAGTCACCACAGGCATCTTGTCGCCAGGGGCCTTGGCGCTCACGGCGAAGGTGATGCCGGTCGATTGCGTGTCGAAGCTGGAGACGCCTGCCTTGGTCTTGAAGCGCTCATAGCACTCCACGCCCTTGGCCGTGTCGTAGGCGGTCTCGCATTCCTCAAAGGCAATCTTCACGCCGTTGATGCCGCCCTTGGCATTGACGAGCTTGAGGTAGTCCTGCTTGCCGTCGCCCCATGGAATGCCCAGAGGCGCAAACTGACCGGTGCGGTACACCAGAAGCGGCACAAACTGCTCCTGGGCCTGTGCGGCAGGGGCTGCAATCAGTGCGCCCATACCCAGCGCTGCGGTGGCAGCGGCGATAACAGCTTTCTTGAAAGACATGGTTCTATCTCCTTTGGGTTGTTGGGGACTGATTACCCCTCTCACGAACACTCTGCGTTGCTCTGCTGAAAACGGATCAATGGGGGAAAGGCCACAGACGCAGCTTCTGGCGGGCCGTGGCCCACAGCTTGGCCAATCCGTGCGGCTCGACAATCAGGAAAAACACGATCAGCGCGCCAAACACCATGTGTTCCAGATAGGTGGCGGTGGCGGTGGAAATCGGCAGACCGAGCCAGTGCGGCGCCTGGGTGAGGAAGATGGGCAGCAGCACGAAGAAGGCCGCGCCGAAGATGCTGCCCACGATGGAGCCCAGGCCGCCGATGATGATCATGAACAGCAACTGGAACGAGCGATCCAGGCTGAACGCCGCAGGCTCCCATGCCCCCAGATGCACAAAGCCCCACAGTGCGCCTGCCACGCCCACGATGAAAGAGCTGACGGCAAAGGCGGAGAGCTTGGCGTACATGGGGCGAATGCCGATCACGCTGGCGGCCACGTCCATGTCGCGCATGGCCATCCACTCGCGGCCCACGGCACTGCGCACCAGGTTCTTGGCCAGCAGGCCCAGCACGCACAGGATGGCGAGGCAGAACAGGTATTTCTGCACCGGCGTCTCGATGGCCATGCCAAACACCGACAGCTTGCCAGCGCTCACCGAGCCCGAAGAAGAGTTGTTGGTGACCCAGGCTGCACGGCTGGTAAGCCAGTCCACAAAGAACTGCGCTGCCAGCGTGGCCACTGCCAGATAGAGGCCCCGGATGCGCAGGCTGGGCAGGCCGAAGAGCACTCCGATCAGCATGGCCACAAGGCCTCCGCCAATCAGCGACAGAATGAGCGGCATGCCTTCGAAACGCACATGGAAGTTGTAGGCGGCATAGGCTCCGGCGGCCATGAAGGCGCCCGTACCCAGCGAGATCTGGCCGCAGTAGCCCACCAGGATATTGAGGCCGATGGCGCCCAGCGACATGATCAGGAAGGGAATCAGCACCGCCTGGAAGGTATAGTTGCTGAAGGTGAAGGGCACCACCAGAAAGGCCACCAGCAGGATGGCAATGATGGCCCACTTGTCCTGAAGCACAGGGAAGATCTGCTGATCGGCCGCGTAGCTGGTCTTGAACTGGCCATTTTCACGATAAAACATAGGTCAGGTCTCCAGTTACACGCGGTCGATGATTTTGTCCCCGAAGAGACCTTGAGGACGGAACAGCAGGAAACACAGCGCCAGGCCATAGGCAAACCAGGTTTCGATGCCGCCGCCCACCATGGGGCCCAGGTAGACCTCGGAGAGCTTTTCGCCAATGCCGATGATCAGTCCGCCGACAATCGCGCCCGGCACCGATGTGAGGCCACCCAGAATCACCACTGGCAGGGCCTTGAGTGCCACCAGCGACAGCGAGTACTGCACACCCAGCTTGCTGCCCCAGATGATGCCCACCACCAGGGCCACACAGCCTGCGACCGACCAGACGATCACCCAGATGCGCGAGAGCGGAATGCCGATGGATTGCGCGGCCTGGTGGTCGTCAGCCACGGCACGCAGTGCGCGGCCGGTCTTGGTTTTCTGGAAAAAGATGCTCAAGGCAACCACCAGCACGGCGGCAATGGCGGCGGCATACAGGTCTTCCTGGCTGATAAGGACACCGCCCTGGAAGAGGTTCTCCAGCACGAACATCGGATCCTTGGGCATGCCCACATTGATGCTGTACACGGCCGAGCCGAAAATCAGCGGCCCCAGACCGTCCAGGAAATAGGCGATGCCCAGGGTTGCCATCAGCAGGGCAATGGGCTCCTGGTTGACGAGATAGCGCAGCGCAAAGCGCTCGATCAGCCAGGCCACGCCCACCATGATGGCCATGGCGACTGCCAGCGCCAATGCGATGCTGATGACGCCCGGCTCCATGCCGAGCCATTTGGGAATCCATTCGGAAAAACGCGCCATGGCCAGGGCTGCAAACAGCACCATGGCCCCCATGGCGAAATTGAAGACGCCCGATGCCTTGAAGATCAGTACAAAGCCCAGCGCAATCAGCGCATAGAGCATGCCCACCATCAGGCCGCCAAACAGAGTTTCGAGAAAAAATGCCATGCTTCGCTCCTGGAACCTGTGCTCAGTGGCCTGCGCCGAGGTAGGCGCGAATCACGTCTTCATTGGCGCGCACTTCATTGGGTGCGCCGTCGCCGATCTTCTTGCCGTAGTCCAGCACCACCACGCGGTCCGAGATGTCCATCACCACGCCCATGTCGTGCTCGATCAGCACGATGGTGGTGCCGAACTCGTCGTTCACATCCAGGATGAAGCGGCACATATCCTGCTTTTCTTCCACGTTCATGCCCGCCATCGGCTCGTCCAGCAGCAACACCTGTGGTTCCATGGCCAGTGCGCGGCCCAGGTCCACACGCTTTTGCAGGCCGTAGGGCAGCTGACCCACGGGTGTCTTGCGGTACGCCTGGATCTCCAGGAAATCGATGATGTGCTCGACAAACTCGCGCTGCTGCATTTCTTCGCGCTGCGCGGGGCCGATGCGCAAGGCCTGCATCAGGATGTTGCTTTTGACCTTGAGATTGCGGCCGGTCATGATGTTGTCGATCACGCTCATGCCCTTGAAGAGCGCCAGGTTCTGAAAGGTACGGGCCACGCCCATCTCCGCCACCTGGCGGCTGTTCATGTGCGCAAAGGTCTGGCCACGGAAGGTGATCGAGCCTTCCGATGGCGTATAGACGCCGTTGATGCAGTTGAGCATGGAGCTCTTGCCGGCGCCGTTGGGGCCGATGATCGAGCGGATCTCGTGCTCTTTGACGTTGAAGGAGATATCCGTCAGTGCCTTCACACCGCCAAAGCGCAGGCTGATGTTCTGGATGTCCAAAATGACGTCACCGATTTTTTTGCTCATGGGTGGCTTTCTCTCGGCAAGGGCTTCAGGCGACAGACTTCACAGGCGTGAAGGTCTTGCTGTCGTCGATCTTCAAGGTGGCGCTCACGCTGCCGGTGCGGCCGTCCTCGAACTTCACCTGCGTTTCGATGAACTGTTCCGTGCGGCCGGCATACAGCGCATCGACCAGCACGCCGTATTTGTCGGCGATGAAGCCGCGGCGCACCTTGTTGGTGCGGGTCAGCTCGCCATCGTCGGCATCGAGCTCCTTGTGCAGCACCAGAAAGCGCGTGACCTGGCTGCCCGCGAGCATGGCGTCGGTTGCCAAGTCGGCGTTGACCTTCTCCACGCAATCCTTGATGAGTGCGTAGACCTGGGGCTTCTGCGCCAGGTCGGTGTAGCCCGCGTAGGGCAGGTTCTGGCGCTCGGCCCAGTTGCCCACGGCCTCGAAGTCGATGTTGATCATCGCGCAGACTTTTTCTCGGCCGTCCCCCAGTGCCACCGCTTCCTTGATGAAGGGGAAGAACTTGAGCTTGTTCTCGACATACTTGGGCGCGAACATCGCGCCGTCGTTGGCGCCGCCTTTCAAGCGGCCCACGTCCTTGACCCGGTCGATGATCTTGAGCTGGCCGCTCTTGTCCATGAAGCCCGCGTCACTGGTGTGGTACCAGCCGTCTTCGCTCAGCACCTCGGCCGTGGCCTTGGGGTTCTTGTAGTATTCCTTGAGCAATCCTTTGGACTTGACCAGGATTTCGCCGTTGTCTGCCATTTTGATCTCGACACCGCGGATCGGATTGCCCACCGTGTCGGCAAATACCTGGTTGTCTGGCTGGATGCAGACAAACACGGCGGTTTCGGTCGATCCATACAGTTGCTTGAGGTTGATGCCGATGGAGCGGAAGAAGGTGAACAGATCAGGCCCGATCGCCTCGCCAGCGGTATAGGCCACGCGCACCCGGCTGAAACCCATGTTGTTGCGCAAGGGGCCAAACACCATCCAGTCGCCCAGCCGGTAGCTGATCTTGTCCATCAGGCTCACGGGCTGGCCATCACGCAGGGCGGGGCCCACCCGTTTGGCCACTTCCATGAAGTGGTGGAACATCTTGCGCTTGATGAGGCCGGCATCTTCCATGCGGATCATCACGCTGGTCAGAATGCCTTCAAAAATGCGCGGCGGTGCAAAGTAGTAGGTGGGGCCGACCTCTTTCAGGTCGATATTGACGGTGCTGCTCGATTCGGGGCAGTTCACCACATAACCACAGGCCAGCCATTGCGCATAGCTGAAGATGTTCTGGCCAATCCAGGCGGGGGGCAGGTAGGCCAGCACTTCTTCCTTGCTGGTCAGATTTTCGAATTCGGCACCTGCAGAGGCGCTCTCCAGCAGCGAGCTGTGGGTGTGCACCACGCCCTTGGGGTTGCCGGTGGTGCCGGAGGTGAAGAACATTGCGGCCACATCTTCGTTTTGCGTCGCATGCACCTGTTCCGCAAACCACTGGGGGTGGCTGTCGACATACGCCTTGCCAGTGGCGATCAGGCTGTCGAGCGATGCGAGGCCAGGCTCGGAATAGTTGCGCAAGCCGCGAGGATCGTCGTAGAAGATGTGGCTGATCAGCGGGCACTGCTCGCGCAACTCCAGCAGCTTGTCCACCTGCTCCTGGTCTTCCACGAGGCAAAAGCGCACTTCGGCGTTGTTCAAGGGGAACACGCATTCCGCAGCAACGGCGTCCTGGTACAGCGGCACGGGAATCGCGCCCAGCGACTGCGCAGCCAGCATGGTGGCATAGAGGCGAGGGCGGTTGGCACCGATCAGCACCAGGTGCTCGCCACGCGCGAGGCCGGCTTGCGACAGACCCGCTGCGATCTGCGAGACCAGGGTCGCCAGATGCGCCCAGTCATAGCTTTGCCAGATGCCGTATTCCTTCTCGCGCAACGCAGCGTCGTGCGGCCGGCTGGCGGCATGCTGCAGCAAGAGCTTGGGAAAGGTAGTGGACATGTGCCGTCTCCTGAACCGTTTTTATGGATCGCATGCTTGAAAGCACACGTCGTTGTTGAAACGGAATGTAGAAGCAGCTTTGACGTTATTTTGTCTTTATGACGACAATCCTAGGGAAAGCACTCTCGGTGTTTACCTGTGATGAGGAGCAGGTTGTGGTATCGGAAGAAAAGACGCATAGCTTGCGCCATCTTGATGTAACGCAGAAGCAAATCCGGCCCCGCAAGCCAGACTGCAGGGTGCCCGTGTTTGGAGGTGGATGCCTGACCGGCCCGGTCGGTGCAGGGGCAGTAAAAAACGGCCCTGGGGCCGTTGTTGGGTGGGCTGGCTCGGTGGGTTATTCCAGCGATTTCACCAGGTCGATGTACTGCTGCTTGGCATCGTCCTGCGCCACGCCCTTGAGCTGGTTCCAGGCATTCCATTTGGCAGATGCGACAAAGTCGGTGAAACCGGGCTTGGGCTCGTTGTTGTCGCCCACGGCGCCTTGCTTGTACAGGCCATAGAGCTTGAGCAGGGTCTGGTTGTCCGGGCGCTCGCTGAGGTTCATCGCGTTGTCCTTGGCGGCTTCAAAGGCGGTGTTCAAATCGGTCATGGTGTTTCCAATGCAATCAAAAGCTGGGCCTCAGTGTAGCTGGCGCGCAAGCGACAAACCAGCCTCGCACACTAGTGCGTTCCCTATAGGAATGCGACGGGCTCTGCGGCAATCTTGCGCCCTATGACTGTCACCGCATCCCTGTACCAACGCCGGCGTGCACCCAGCCCGGATGAGCTGGCGGGCATCCCCTGGTTGCGCGTTCTGCAGCCAGCGGAGCGTGACCATGCTGTGCGGCAACTGGTGGTCACGGAAGCAGAGCCCGGTGAATATGTGTGCCGGGTCGGGCGTCCGGTCACCTTCTGGTTTGGTGTGATCGAAGGCCTGCTCAAGATGAGTGCCGAGGACAGCGAAGGCCGCACCATGACGTTCGCGGGCATGCCCCGCAGCGGCTGGTTTGGCGAAGGTACGGCGCTCAAGCGCGAGCCCTACCGCTATGACATCCAGGCCCTGCGCAAAAGCACCATTGGCGGTATTCCGGTCGATACCTTCCATTGGCTGCTCGACCATTCATTGGGATTCAACCGTTTCATGATGCACCAGCTCAATGAACGGCTGGCACAGTTCATCTCGGCACGCGAGATCGACCGCCTCAACCGGCCTGAGGAGCGTGTGGCGCGCACCCTGGCGGCCCTGTTCAATCCGGTGCTCTACCCCGGCGTGAGCGATGTGCTGCGCATCACCCAGCAGGAACTGGCCTACCTGGTGGGGCTGTCTCGTCAGCGCGTGAATGAGGCACTGGCGGCGCTGCAGGAGCAAGGCGCCATACGCATTGAATACGGCGGCTTGCGTGTGCTCAATCTGCAAGCCCTGCGCGGCAAGGGCTGGTTCGTCAACCCCGAGCGCGCTTGAGCAGCAGCGGGCCCTTGTTCAAGGCTTGCTTTCTGGGGCGCCGGGTGCGGAGCCTGGGCCCGTACTCGGAGTGCCAGGGGCCGCCGTATCGGGTGCGGGCATGGTGCCCGGGGTGGCGCGCGGGGTGGGTACGGACGAAGGGCCTCGGTCGCAGCCGCTGACAGCCGCTGCACAGGCCAGTACCGCACACAGGGAAAGCCATTTCATGGTGTTGCTCCAATACTTGTCAAACGAAGTTTCATGCTACGCCGCTGTGGAGCGGCCAGAAACAGCGCTGTTGCATCCGTCATATCTGCTTGCATTTGCAGATTGCGGTGAAGAGCCTGTGTTCATGCAGCTTTGCGAACCTCTTGCCGTAGGCTGGATCTGGCATGGGGATGCAATACGGGGAGTGGGACACGATTTCCGTAAGAACCCCGGGAAAATGTAATCCCGTCTGGTACTGACAGGCGGACCACAAGGCCGTGCGGGGAAGCCAGGCATGGGATTCGCGCGACAATACAGGGCTATGCCAAACGCTCCTGCTCCATCCCCAGCCCCCGCATCTTCCTCGCCCGAGGGGGAGGGCCGTAAAAAATTGACGCTCAGCAGCAAGCCTGCGCCAGCCCCCGCCGCGCGCGGCGCAAGCGGGGCACCGCGCAGCAATGCAGGGGCCGGTGCAGGTGGAGGCGCGCGCCGCAGTGGCGCGCCAGGCCGGTTCGCAGGGGACGAGGGTGCGCGTGGGGCCCGCAACACGGCAGGAAAGCCGGGGGGCTACGAGCGTTCACGTGATGGTTTCCGGCCTGCTCCGCCTGCCCGCAGTGAACCCAAGGCGAATGTGTGGCGGGCAGATGCTACGCCACGCACCATGCAGACGGCGACTGCCCAGGCGCAGAACGTGCAACTCAAGGCTGAAGGCCAGGTGCGTGTGAACAAGCGCCTGTCCGATCTGGGCATGTGTTCGCGCCGCGAGGGCGATGCCTGGATCGAGAATGGGTGGGTACTGGTAAATGGCGAGGTCGCCACGATGGGCCAGTTGGTGAGCGTGACCGACAAAATCGAAATTCAACGCGCCGCGCAGGAGCAGCAGGCCCAGCAGGTCACGATTCTGCTCAACAAGCCCATGGGCTATGTCAGTGGTCAGGCCGAAGATGGCCATGAACCTGCCGTGGTGCTGATCAACCCGCCCAACCACTGGCGTGAGGACCGTAGCAAGACGCGATTCAACTTCAGCCAGCTCAAGGGGCTTGCGCCTTGCGGCCGGCTCGATATCGATTCGGTCGGCCTGCTGGTGCTGACGCAGGACGGCCGCATCGCCAAGCACATCATTGGCGAAGACTCCGAGGTGGACAAGGAATACCTGGTGCGTGTGGTGTACGGCTCGGTGGAAAAGGACGTGGAGCGTCATTTTCCAGAAGACAAGCTGGCACTGCTGCGCCATGGCCTTTCGCTGGACGGTCAGGCGCTGCTGCCCGCCGAGGTGGATTGGCAAAACCCGGAGCAACTGCGTTTTGTGCTGCGCGAAGGCAAGAAGCGCCAGATTCGCCGCATGTGCGAAGCAGTGGGCCTGCATGTGGTAGGCCTCAAGCGCATTCGCATCGGCAAGGTGACGCTGGGCAATCTGCCGGTGGGGCAGTGGCGCTATCTGGGCGCAAATGAAGGCTTCTGAGCCAGCCAGCAAACCGAAGACTTGACAAAAAGGATAGCTGTTTGCGCAGGACAGGATGGGATTTCAGGCCAAAACGCTTGGAAACCAATATTGGTATGCGCAGGCAGCTTCCTTTTTTATTTCTTTGACGCAGAGAATGGGCTGCGTGATATCAAGAAGCCCGGCTCCACAGTTCCGCATCGCTGCTGGATACCGCACACGCGCCTGAGCGCAGCGCCAGCGCCACGTGCTCCTGGTTGCAGATGAAGCCGGACGCCACAATGGGCGGCATGGATTGCTTCTCGGCCTCGGAAATGTGCGCCAGCATCGGCGCCGGCATGATCTGCACAAGGTTGGGATCACTTTGCTCGATGGCCTTGACGCTGCGCGGCCAGGTGGACCTGTCGGTCACGAACACCTTGAGCATGGTGAGCAGGCCTGCCTTGTTGGCCCGCTGGATGGTTGCCATTCTGGTGGACAGCAGGCTGCTGGCACCAATATCGACCAGGTAGTCCACCGCCCCCTTGTCCTGCGATATGCCGTCGCAGCTGTCGATGTTCACGATGGCGAGCTTGTCTGCCTTGGTGATCGTGGAGACCACCAGGCGGAGTTTTCGCAGCTCGATATTGGCAACGATGGCGACTTCGGCATCGCTGGCCAGGAACGCGCCCATCTGCTCGGCACCGTAGAGGGTTGCCATGACGGGGTATCTGGCGAGCCTTGCGCCCAGGGAGCGGTCCATGCTGGCAATCGTTTCGGTTAAGGCGTTACTTCGTCGGACAGGCCAAGTTTGCCCGGATTGAGCAGATTCTTGGGGTCCAGCATTTTCTTGGTCAGCTGCAGCAATGAAAATGCCGTGCCCAGCGACTCGGCCATGTACGGCGCGCGCAGCAGTCCCACGCCGTGGTGGTGGCTCAATGTGGCATTGTAACGAAGTATGACTGCATTGGCCGCATCCCAGGCGGCGCGGTACCAGTCGGCCCGCTTGTCCACGTCGACCTCGCCGCGCAGCGAGAAGTAGAGGCACGCGCCATCGACATATGCATGGGATTGGTGGGCGGAGCCGGCCAGCGTGCCAGGCACCGATGCGATGGCCTTGACCACCTCGTCATAGATGGCGGGGAGATCACGCCAGCAGCCAGACATCTCCAGCGTATCGGCGACAAAACCGGGGCTCTTCTTGAAGCCTTCCGCGCTTTTGCCGGTGAGGTAACGCGTATCCAGCCAGCGCTCCAAAATGGCTGCGCCGTCCAGTTCGGTGCCGGTGGCCTTGCACACGCGCTCACAGATTTGCATGACGGCGTCGACCATTTCCGGTGCGCCTTCGTCGGCAATCATCAGCACATGGGTCGTGGGACGATTGAACTGTACCCCGCTCTCCAGCGCGTCATACAGGCGCAAGGCGGCGGGGTTGGCCCCTTGCTGCATGATCTGGCGACAGGCTTCCAGGCCTTGCGCGAAGGTGCCGAATTCGTAGGCAATGGCCTTGCCATAGTCAGGCAGGCGGTGCAGCTTGAAGCGGATGCGAACAATGATGCCCAGCGTGCCCTCCGAGCCGATGAACAACTGCTGCAGGTCCGTGCCGATGGCTGCGCGCGGGTATCCGCCCACGGTGATGAGGCTGCCATCGGCCAGCACCACATCCATGCCATACACCATGTCTTCGATCTTGCCGTACCGGGTTGACAGCTGGCCCGCGCCCCGGCAGGCAACCCAGCCTCCCACGGTGCTGATGCCGAAGGACGAAGGCCAGTGGCCCATGGTCATCTTGAACTGGCCCTGGATGGTCTCTTCGAAGACGTCTCCGAACATGCCGGCTTCCACATTGACCACCTGGCTGACTTCATCAAAATCGACCAGCTTGTTGAGCTGGCAGATATCCAGGACGATGCCTCCCCGCACGGGAAGCGCCGCGCCGGTGACGTTGCTGCGACCGCCTGCCACGGTCACCGGAATGGAATGCGCGTTGGCGATGCGCATCACGGCCTGGATCTGCGCAACCTGCGAGGCGTGAACGATGACTGCATCCGGTGTGGCGGGCTGCCCCGAAGTCTCTGCGACCATGGTGCGGGCCCACCAGTCGCGTGTTCCAGCAATGACGGCTTCGCGGGCAGTCTCCACCTTGTCCGCGACCTTCTGCAGCGCTTCTACCTGCGCCTGGGTTACCAGCACCGGATCGCGCTGAAGGCCTGCCGGACCGCCGAACTCGGTGATGCCTGCCGCATAGGCGGGCGGGGTATGGGCGCCCACCACGTAGTTGCGACGGTTGTAGCCACGTTTGATTGCATCTTTGCTCAGCATTGGATATCTCCCATAAGAATGGATTTTTCACGTTCAACAGATTGGCGGTATGCGGCCACCTGTTCCGAAATGTCGTTTGCGTTCAGACGGAGCTCGGCCTGCAGGATTTCGCCCACGCGCGTTGCGGCCAAGGCGGATGCGTCGCGCGCCATGAGCCGCGCTCGCATGCGCCGGGACAGCACGTCTTCCACCGTTCTTGCCATCTCGTGACGCACCGCATAGACGACCTCCGCTTCGGTGTACGCAAGCCCTTCCACGATGGGCTTGAGGAGGGCGGGGTCGGGCTGCATGATGTCGCTGACAAACCGTGCCTCTGTTCCATAGCGCTCACCCAGATGCGCCGAGAGGCCGCCTGTGGCCGTGATGGCCTGTGCGTCGTAACCCGCAGCGCCCAGCAGGAAGGCAGACTTTGTGGTGCATCGCTTGCGCCGTCCCAGCTGTTTTTCCACGGTGTCCACTGTTTGCTCTGCCATGTGGCGAGAGGTGGTCAGCTTGCCGCCCACAATGGTGACGAGTCCGTCTTCGGCGACATGAATCTCGTGGTTGCGCTTCATCTCGACGGTCTTTCCGCCAGCCGGCCCGACCAGCGGGCGGCATCCTGCGATGCTGCCGACCACATCCTCTGGCTGCAGGTCGGTCTTGAGGGCCGAGCGAGCGCCTTCCAGCAGAAAATCGAGTTCCTTGCGTGTGCAGTGCACATCGTCCAGGCTGCCTTCGTAGTCTTCATCCGTCGTGCCGAGGTAGGAGACGTTGCCCCACCTTGTGATCGTGGCGCGCCTGCTGCGTCCGGGCACCGGAATGGTGACTGTGCAGTCGTTGCGGATCTTGAGCCACGGAATGGCCACGTGCACGCCCTTGGCGGGGCGAACATGCAGTGTGGCTTCCTGCCCATTCTTTCGACCATCCCAATCGCGCAGCCAGACACCGGTTGCCATCACCACCGACCGGGCTTGCACGCGGATCTCCTTGCCATCAACCTGGGTGATGGCGCCGTCAACCTTGCCATGTTCATTGCGCGTCAGCGAGACCGCCTTGCAATGGTTCACGACGGTTGCGCCATGGAATGCGGCTGTTCGGGCAATCGTCAAGGTCAGGCGCGCATCATCCACCCGCGCATCAAAGTACATGAATCCGCCCATCAGGTGGTCTTCGCGGAAAGTCGGGCAGTGCGAGAGTACTTCGGCCTTGGACAGCTTCTGGTGCAGGATTCCCTCACGCCAGCCACCGGCGAAATCGTAGGTCCACAGCAGGCTGTTGAAGGCCTTGGCCAGTTTTTTGTCAAACACGCCCTCGCGTTCCATCACGGGAAACAGGAACGGCAGCCGATGCACCAAATGGCGGGCGTTGCGGCGCAGGCGTTGTCTTTCCAGAAGCGAATGGCGAACCAGGCCCAGGTTTCCCTGCTCGATATAGCGCAGCCCACCGTGAACCATCTTGGACGATTTGGACGATGTGCCGGACGCAAAGTCATCTTTCTCGATGAGGGCGACCCGGTAGCCGCGAAGGCTGGCGTCCAGTGCGACATAGGAGCCGGTGACACCACCGCCTATCACGAGCAGGTCGAATTTCTCGTCGCCCAGTTGTGTCAGCTGCTCGGCACGCTCCAACCGCAGCGGGGCGGTCAATGTCAATTCGGCGCTGTCCTTGCCATATAGGTTTGTTGGCCAACCTATCATGCTGCTTTCTCCGTTGATTCAAGACGTGTGTACTTTCTTGCGTGGGCCAGCTCGTCGGCCACGCGTGCGTGCCAGATCGCCCGCCGGTGTGTGCGCTCGTCCTCGCCCATCTGCGGCTCGAAGACAGCATCTGTCTTCAAGGTGGCGCAGGCTTCTTCCAGCGAATCCCACAGCAGGCCGGAGCCTCCTGCCAGGAAGGCAATTCCTCTGAGGCTTGCCTTATCGGTTTCGGCCAGACGGCGCACAGGCATGCCCATCAGGTCGGCCTGTATCTGCAACAAAGTGGAGCTGCCAGCCAGACCGCCTCCGACCAGCAGCTCTGATACGCGGGTGCCAGACGCTTGCTGGTTCGCGTCCATGCACGAGGTCACCGAATGCGCGATGCCCTCCAGAATGGCCTTTGCCAGCTCCGCCTTGGAGGTCGCCATCGATATTCCGAGCACCGATGCCCGCGCTGCAGGCTCCATCGACGGAATGCGCAGCCCCGTCAGTGCTGGCACGAAGAGCAGGTCTGGAGAGGTGGTTGCGCTGCTGGCGAGGTCACTGATCTGCTTGGGGTCGCTGAACCACTCCAGCTTCTCGCATATCCAGTTCAGGGCCGAGCCCGTGGTGGGCACATAGGTTTCGATGGCAAAGCGAGACAATCCATGCGTTCTTCGGGCGGTCATCGTCAGGGAGCTCTCATGGCCGCCATCGTGCGGCGCCAGATCACCACCCGTCAGAACGTCCACGAAACTGCCTGTGCCATGCACGCACATGGCCTGTCCGCGCTCCAGACAGCCCAGACCGATGGCTGCAGCATGCTGGTCGCCTGCACAGGCAAGAATGGGCACTTCGATACCCAAGAGCTCGTGCCGGGTGATGCCAAAATCGTCGGCGTCTTCCCGGAGCCTGGGCAGTAGCTCTTGCGGAAACTCCAACGCCTCCAGCCAGGAATCCAGATACCGGTGTTCCCGGAGGACGTATGCGTTTCCCGAAGTCACGTTCGTCGGCGTCGTGACCAGTTCGCGTGACTTCGAAAGGTGCCACAGCAGCCAGGTATCAATGGTTCCGAATGCCAAGCGCTTTTCCCGGTAGGCCTGGGCAACCTCCGGTACCTCTCGCAGCTTGTGCCGGGCCCACAGATAGGGCGAGCGGACACCGGCAGGTCGCCCCGCATACTGCACCAGGGTGGAATCCCAGCGCGCGGACAATGCTGCCAGCTCTTCCCGGTGCCTCGAATCCTGCCAGACCATGACGGGAGCAAGAGACCTGCCGGTCGACGTATCCCACAGCACTGCGGAGCAGCGCTGGTTGGCAATGGCCATGGCCACGATGTGCTTTCCGCTGGCCTGCGCTTGCGCAATCACCCGCCGGCACACCAGCAGCGTTTTCTCCAGCAGAACATCTGCGTCTTGCTCAACGGTTCCAGGGCGCGGACACGACACATCCAGCGGAATGTAGTCCTGGCCGAAGACAAGGCCATCTCTTCCCACCAAAGCTGCGCGTGTGCCCGAAGTCCCCTCGTCGATGGACAAAATAACGTCGTTGTCGGCCATTGCCTGTCTCCTCTTCCTTTCGGCTATCGCGCAGCTACCACTTTGACGGCATCGGCTTCAAACTGGGGAGCGTCGGGCTCGTTGTCCGGGTTGACGGAGGCGCGCGTCGGATCCCATTTGATGGTGAAGCAGATGAGGCTGGCCACCAGCGGCACCACCGACAGGATCAGGAAGGTGGTCTCCAGGCCGTATTGCTGGCGGAACAGCGGAAACACCAGCAGACCCAGGGCTGCGCCCATTGCGCCCAGCGCACCAATGACACCGTTTGCCCCGGCACGCAATTCACTGCGGAAGGACAGCGTCGAGAGGCTTTTCCCGTTGGCGCCCGGACCGCCAGAATGGAACAGAATGAACAGTGACGGTGCTGCAACAGCTGCCCAGACAGGCATCTTTCCATTGAAAAGGCCCAGCACCAGCAGCATCAGAAAGACCAATGCAAACCCGATGGCAGAGGCGCGCCGCAATCCCAGAATGCGGCCGATCGTGGGTGAGAGAAAGCCGCCAACGATGCCGAAGACGTTGAATACCAGCGCACCCAGCGTGGCCTGCTGAAAATCCTTGCCAAACAGCGACGCGCTGATCAGCGGGAGATACCAGCCCACTGCAAAGTACTGGATCGACTGACCAATCTGCACAGTGGCCGCCAGTATGGTGCGTGGCAGATAGACGCCGCGGAAAATCAGCAACACATTTGCAAGCCCCCGCTTGGCCTGGTTGATGACTGGCAAGCGTTCGGAAACCGGCGCTGCGACAAATGATTGGGCGTAGATGCGAGTCATCGAGCGGGCAGCATCTTCAAGGCGCTCCTTGCGCGCCAGCCAGGTCGGGCTTTCAATCAGCAGGCAAAGCTGCAATACCAGAATGAAGCAGCCGAATACAGCGGTGGCTGCGACCGAATAGCGCCACAGCGAATCGCCCACGCCCCAGGAGTTGAACCACAGCGCAAGCACCAGGTTGGTACAGACGGCCATGTACCACATGCCTTGCCATACGTTCAGGCGGCTCTTGAACCGTGCCGGAGTGAACTCTGCCAGCACGGCCATGGCAATGGCGAAATCAATGCCATAGGCTGCACCCACAAAGAAGCGGCCGAACAGAATGGTGGAATAGTCGGGCGCAAACGTGACCAGCAGCGCGCCGATGACGGCGAGCACCTTTGCGATGATGAGGGGGCGCATGCGGCCCCAGCGGTCGGCCATCCAGCCGCCAATGGGATTGAAAGCGATCGACACCCATGAGGCAAGCGATGTCATCCATGCAACTTCAGCAGGGGTCAGCTGCTGGTCGCGCGTCATGGGCCCGAGGCCTACGCTGAGTGCAGAATTGGAAAATGCATCGAGAAACAGGCCGCCAAGCGCGAGCCACCAGATAACGCCCGCCCGACCTTTGATTCCCTGGCGTCCGTCGATAAAGGATATGACATCCTGGACACCACGAATTTTTATAGCGCTGGTTTGCATCATTGCCTCCTTGATGTGCTGCAAGAGGCCGATACAAACCCATAAGGCGCGACGAAGCCATCTTACAGATGGTCTTCAAATCTGAACCTGTATGCGCCCATTGTAGAACGCATGTTCCGCACACAACTCAGGACAAACCACTATCGCCTCCCCAGGCTGTCGCATAAGCGAAAGCTTGGGCGGGCGACGCTCCGTGCAATGAAGCTGGCAGACCCATTTCAGAGTTTGCACACGCCGTCGACATAGGCCTTTCGCCAGCGGGTGATCCTGATGTCTCCAAAAAGCCCGATCTTGAAAAAAGGGTCCTGTTCAATGAAGGCGCGCGCCTCTTCGGCGCTTTCCACGGCGACGATGTACAGGCCGCCGCCTTGGTCGGTGCCATCGTCATTCAGCTTGGCGCCGCATGCGATCAGCGCTGCCTTGTGTTCATCGAGAAATCTGAGGTGCGCATCCCGATTCTCTTTTCGCAGGGAAAGGCTGTTGGGCTTGTCAAAGGTTTCGATGATGTAAGGCATACAAGGAAGAGGAATCAAGAGGAGGTATGAAGCGTAGCGCACGCACCCTTCGTACGGGTGATGCGGAGTTGACAGCGACTGGCCGGTGGCTAGTGCGCTGCCGGCAGGGCTGCATGAATCGGCTCATGGTGCCGTTCATTCGGTGGGCGTGTGCAGGTGCTTCAGAAATGCGATGACGGCGGCGTTGAACAGGGCTGGCCGTTGCCAGGGAGCAAAGTGCCCGACACCAGGCAAGGGGGCGAACCTGGCATTGCCCAAGGTGTCTGCCAGATACATCAGGTGCTCACGAAAGATGAATTCATCATTCTCTGCGTGGCATACCGTGGTCGGTACATCCATCCGCGCAAGCTGAGCCGCCTGGTAGTTCGGCTCGCTCGACTGCATGCGTTGAACTGCCTCAAAGACCTCGTCGAAGTTGCCGGGTGCCGGCGACAACGCGGCATATTGCTTGCGGTGGTGTTGCAATACACGTTCGATGTGCGGCGTCATCTCGAACGGCTTGGTTCCGGACGCGTCCACATTGCATGCAAAGAAGAAGAGGCCATGCACCCTTTCGGGGGACGTTTCCGCCAACACCAATCCGGTGTCCGCGCCATCGCTCCAGCCAACGATGGCGGCTTTGGATATGTGGAGATGGTCGAGTACTTGCCGAGCGTCTGCCGCCATGTCCGTGTAATGCAATGGCCTGCCATCCCAGAAGCTGCGGCCCTGGGCGCGGCTGTCAATGGTGATGGCGCTGTATCCATGGTCGACCAGCGCGGGGATCAGACACGCCCAGTTGGTGCTGTTGCCCATGCCGCCATGCAGCAGGACAACAGGCGGGCCCGCGCCAAAGACGGCGAACCAGATGCGCGCTCCCTGGGCATCGACATACCCGTGGCGCCTGGGATCAGGGAGTGCCGGGAGGCGCTCCGCAAGGTGCAGCAGGTCATCGTCGCTCTCCAAGGCGTGTCACTCCTTCGTCGTTGTGCTTTGCAAGAGGCCAAAGCGGCCAGTATCGCCGGCAGGTGGAGCTGCAAGGTGATTCGCCGTTCAGCCAGCCAGCTTTTGCTCCACTTCTGTGCGAGCATCACGCACGAACGCCTGCACGGCGTCGGGCTGGATGGGTAAAGTGTCCTGCTCCAATCCCAAGTAGGCGGCACGGGCATTTGCGACGACCGCTTTGTGGCGGTCGTCCACGCGTTCAAGTACCCAGGCGGCCGCTTCCTGCTTCGAGCAGATCCGGCCCGTCCACGCCGTGTACCAGCACCGAGCGAGTGCGAGAACGATGTTCCGCTCGTCCCCTGCCCAGTCCTCGGGCTGGTTCCACTGCCCGACAGTGTCCAGAAGGGCTCGCTCAAGGTCGGCCTGTGGAACATGCGGAAGGAGCGCGGAGGCTTCAGGCCCACGCAGTGCAATGCTGCTGTCTCGAACCTTGGTGATCAGGATCGCCAGATCCGGGTCTCGCATCGGCGCTTCGAACACACCGGCCAGCAGGTCATGGCGGAGCCATTCGCCGAATTGCAATTCGCGGCGAGCAGGATAGCGCCAGGGCTTCAAATGGGCGAGACTCAGTACGGTGACTTCCAGAGGGCGAAGCATGGCCGACGCCCCAGGCGGCGCAGAAACCGTGAGGAGCTGCGTCAGAACAGCGCTGCGCTGGCTTTCGCTCGGTGCCTCATCCACGGTCACCAGCAAGTCCAGATCGCTGGAAGGCTGCAGACCTGTATCCACAGCCGATCCAAAAACATGCATGCTGACGATGGCGCTTCCCAGCTCCGCGTCCAGCACGGTACTCGCCAGTGAGAGCTGGTGGAGAACGACGGGTGGCAGTGCGCTTGGCATCTGTTCATTCTAAGACGCTGTGTTCCTGCATTGGTTGCGGAGCCATGGGTGCGGCGCATCTCACGCAATTGGCCCCATATGAAGCTGGAAATACCGGCCATTACAACAATAGACAGCCCTGTTTCGTCAGATCGCGCTGTGATTTCCAACGGCAGCGCTTTGCGGAGCTTCCAACTTATTGCCGAGACCGCCGTGCCCGTGTCCCCTTCCACACCTCTACCCGCCGAGAAATCTTCTTTGACCGCCAACTGCGCCGAGGCAAGCCGGCTCGCTCCAGGCTGGCCCGCTCTGGCAGCGCCCCAGGCTCCGCGTGAGGACCATGTGATCGAGCAACTGGGGCGTACCCGCAACGACGCGTTTGCCTGGATGAAGTTTGTGCCTGCCGTGGGTACGCGCACCATGGAGAGCCTGCCGCCGCGCTTGCGCCAGCACTTGCAGGCCGAACGCGACTATGCGCAGCAGCTATTGCGGCCACTGGCAGAACCTGCACAGGACTTCTACAAGGCAATGACGGCTTATGCGCACAGTGTCGTGCATGCGCCTGCAGCGTTGTCCGCATCGCCCTCTACGGGCTGGACCTATGGCATGGAGCCCAGTACGACCCCGGGCCACAAACGGTTTGTACGCCGGCATGCGGATGGACGGGTTGAGGCGCTGGTGGACGAGGCCGAACGTGCCGCAGGCCACGCCTATTACCGGGCTGCCGAGCACCAGGCCAGCCCGGATGAGCGCTATTTCATCTGGGCCGAGGACGTGATCGGCAATGATCGCCATCGCATCTGCGTGCTCGATACGCAGACGGGTGCAACCCAGGTGCTGGTACCGGAGGATGCATTTGGATATGGCGGCCTGGTGTTTTCACCGTCGTCGCAAAACGTTTTCTGGATCTGGCGTGACGCCCATAGCCGCCCCTCGCGCCTCTATCGCACGCCCGTGACTGGCGGCGTGGCCGAGTTGGTGCACGAAGAGCGCGACCCAGCCTTGTTCATGAAGGTGGCGCGCACAGCGGCCAATGGCTATGTGGCGGTGACGCTGTTCGGGCCCGACACGGGTGAGGTGCGCCTGATCGCAGCGGAAGCCGAGTGCGATTGGCCACGCACGCTGCGTGAGCGTGAACGCGGCATTCGCTACGAAATCAACGAGTGGGATGGTGGTCTGATTGCGCTGACCAATGTGGATGGAGCAGTCGACCGGCAGATCCTGCGCATGGAGCTTGCAGACAAGCCGGGCGATGGCATGCACGCCCAGGCGGCAGCTGAGCCACTGGTGCCACACCGCCTTGGTGTTCCCATCATTGCCATGCAGCCTTTTGCGTCTGTTTTGGCGCGGCTGGAGCGCGTGGATGGCCTCCATCGCCTCGTGCTGCTGCGGCCCGACGGCCATGAAACGGTGATCGCATTCAGCGAGCCTTCGTACGTGCTGGAGATGCCGCTGGCGCAGCCTTGGGATGCCACGCATGTGCGCATTTCCCACCAGACCCTGGCCCAGCCGCCGCGCTGGCTGAATGTGCGTCTGAGCGACGGACAGATCACCGAGGTGGAGCGCGAGAGCTATAGCGGGCTGGATGCGGACCGCTACCTGATCGAGCGTATGCACGCGATTGCTGATGATGGTGAGCGGGTGCCCATCACCGTGCTTTCCCGCAAGGATCTGGCAGGAAGCCAGCTACAGCCATTGCCTTTGCTGCTCACCGGCTATGGCGCATATGGCATTGCCTACGAGCCTGCGTTTTCACTGCCGGCGCTGGCTTGGGTGGATGCTGGTTACCGCTATGCGATTGCCCATGTGCGTGGCGGCTCGGAAAAGGGCTATGACTGGTACCAGGGCGGTTGCCGCGAGCACAAGCGCAACTCGATGGGCGATTTTCTGGCCTGCGCACAGCACCTGCAGGGCATGGGTTACAGCACGCCGGCGCAGACGGTGAGCCATGGCGTGTCGGCAGGCGGCTTGCTGGTATGCGGCGCGGCGAATATGCGGCCTGACCTGTGGGCAGGTGTCATCGCGCAGGTGCCATTTGTCGACATGCTCAACACCATGAGCGATGCGGGCCACCCGTTGGTGCCGCTGTTGCGTCCCGATTGGGGCGACCCGCTTGCAGACCCGGACGCCTACGATGCGATGGCAGCTATTTCGCCCTACGAGAATGTGCGCGATGCCGCGTATCCGCCGATGCTATGCACGGCGGGCCTCAAGGACGACCGGGTGCCTTACTGGGAACCCGCCAAGCTGCTGGCCAATATCCGTCGCTATTCCACCAGCAGCGCGCCTGCACTGCTGCTGCTCAACCCGGACAGCGGCCACCAGGAGAGCGATCAGCCGCAAAACGTGCTGCAGCAGGCTGCGCAACTATGGGCGTTTGCCGCGCATTGCATCCACACAGCGGCAGCTGTAGAAAAACACACCAGCCGTTGAGCGCTGCCGCCGCATGCCCGTTCTGCGCATCCGGCTGTACGACCGGCTGCGCGACCGACATTACGTAGCGGGCGCGGCAGCTACCAGGGCTGCGCTTTGCGTCGCGTTGCGTGTATACAGGAATAGCCGCCATGCGCAATAGGCTGAAATCAGCAAGGTGGGCACTGCAGTGATGGCGATGGCGCTGAGCATGCGGCCCTGCACCAACCAAGTGGAGACAAAGCCCGCCAGCAGAGGCCCCAAGGCACTGAAGACCGACACCACAAAGCTCCACAGCGCAAAACAGCGCGCGCGCAGCGGTGGCGGGGCCAGATCCTGCAGCATGGTGGGCACCAATGCATTGGCGGTGCAGGTGACGAACAGGAACAGGCCCACCACCACAAATGCCTGCTGGAGTGAAGCGGTGGAATAGAGCATCAGAATTGCCGGTACAGCCAGCAGTGCACAGATGCCCATCAGCATGGGGCGCACTGCGGCGCCCAGGCGCTTGGCAAGCCACCGGTCAAGCCAGCCCACCACCGGCAGGCAGCCAAGCGTGGCGACCAGCACCAGTCCTCCCAGCACCTTGCCGATATGTGCTGGCGTGGCGTCGAAGCGGCGCTCCAGTGCCAAGGCCATCAACTGGTTCAGGCCCTGTACGGCAATCATCAGGCAGCCAGCCACACCCACGAACAGCGCGATGGGCCGCCAGTGCTGGCGAAGATAGCCTTGTAGCGAGCCCGCCCCGGTGGCCTCTCCCTGCATCGCGTGGCGAGGCGGATTGACAGTGAACAGGCCCGCCACCAGCAGAGGCAGGCCGGCTGCTGACAGCAGCAAGAAGGCTTTGCGCCAGGGGTCGAGCGAGCCGGGAATCCATGCCACGGCAGCAGTCTGGATATCGCCAGCGTAGTAGAAGCCCGCGCTCGCGCCGGTCGATACCAGGGCAGCAAAACCAAGATTGGCGAACACGCGGTGGCGCTCGGGCGCCAGATCGGGAATCATCGAGTACACCAGCGGCACCATTGCAAATTCGGTGATCCCTGCCGCCGAGCGGCCCAGGAAAAACAGCGGAAAACTGGGTGTCAGCGCGCTGAGCACCATCATGGCTGTCGAGGCGAAAACCAGGCACAGCAGCACCCGTTTGCGCGAGAAGCGGTCGGCAAAGCGAGCCAGCGGTATTGCCAGCGCGCTGCCTACCAACACACCCGCCAGACCTTGAAGCGCGCCGACTGCGGCATCGCTGATGGCAAATGTCTTCTGGATGGCCGACAGCGAGATGGCCTGAAGACCGTAGTCGCTCATCTGCACGCCGGCAGCGAGGCCCAGAAAGACCACGGTCAGCAAGCTCTGTAGCGACCACTGCGCAGGGCCTTGGGCCTGTTCGGCAATGGAAGAGGTTTTCATATAGATACCGTTTTTTCCGGCTGGCGCAAGAATGCATCGCGCCCGGCGTGCATGTGGCGCAGCCGCGCGGGCACGGATGCAGGAAGATGCATGGCTAGCTGGCCGCAGGCCGCGCTCGCCAGGCGTTGGGTGCAGCCTTCAAGGTAGCGATGCTTACCTCCACTTGTACTGCAACTGAAGATCGACCGTGCGTGCGCCGCCGTAGTAGCAGTAGAAGTCACAGCCGCTGACATAGGTCTTGTCGGTGAGGTTGCGTGCATTGAATTGCAGCGCCCATTCGCGGCTGATGTCGTATCGCACCATCAGATCCAGCAGCGTATAGCCAGAGATGCGTGTGCCAGGGGTGTAGCGTTGGTCTTCGGTGGAGCCGTTGTAGCGCGCGCCGGCAGCCACGGTCAGTTTCTGGCTGTTGGCCAGGGCGAAGGCATGGCTCACCCACAGGCTGGCCTGGTTGTCGGGAATCAGCGGCGTGCGCACCGTCTGCGAGGCAGTCACATCCTGGCGAGAGTTATTGTGCGTATAGGCGGCTTTGATGCGTGTGGCGGTGCCGAGTTTGAAGTCGCCCTGCAATTCAATGCCCTTGTTGGTGCGCATGCCAGTCTGCGACTGGATGTTGGAGGCGTCCGAGACCAGTGCGTTCTTTTCCTTGACGTCAAAGTAGGCCAGTGTGATGTTGCCGCCGTTCAGCCAGGTGGGTTCGAGCTTCACGCCCACTTCGCTTTGCTTGCCCTCATAGGGGCGGTAGGCGGTGCCATAGCCATCCACGCCGGCGATGGGCTTGAAGGACTCGGAGTAGCTGATGTAGGGCGACACACCGAAATCGGTGATGTACATCGCGCCGGCATTGAGAGAGTTCTTGCTGACGTTGTAATCGGAATCGGCACCATTGGTCCGGCCGTTGTTCTTGGCCTTGTCATGGCGAATGCCTGCGTTGAAGTTCCAGTGGCTGCCCACGCGCATCTGGGTGGATGCATACGCGCCCCATTGCTTGGAATGCAGGCCGTAGGGCGTGCCCGTCACATCGAAGGGCGCACCATAGACAGGGTTGAACATGTCGAGATTGGGCGCCGCGCCAAAGCCATTGTTCACGCCATCGGTGTCGGATTTGAGGTAATCGATACCAAAAGACGGCAGCAACTGCACGCCGTCACCCAGGCGCAGGCGGCCGCTGATGCGGTTGTCCAGATAATGGGATTTGGATTTGCCATCGGTATAGGTATAGCCGCGCCGAAGCTCGCGGTCGCCATCGGAGCCATAGGCGAAAGTATTGGTCTGGTCGAGATCGAGGTTGGTGTACTTGTAGTTTTGCGTGAACTTCCAATCCTGGTTGAACTTGTGGCTCAGCATCCAGCCCAGGCTCGACTGGGTGCGTTTGAGCTGATCCACACCGGGCTCGCCGGCATTGAAGCGGCGGTCGATGCGTCCATAGGGCGTGTCGATGATGGTGCCGTATGCAGGCAGGAAGCCGTTGGTCGGGCGCCCGTCTTCGCGCTGGATGCTGCCCAGAAGCGTCAGAGAAGTGCGCGGGCTGAACCCCATTGTGACGCTGGGCGCCAGGTAGTAGCTCTTCATGTTGGTCTCGCGCTGCATGCCGTCTTCCTTGCGGGCTTGCGCTACAAGGCGGTAGTACACCGAGCCATCGCTGTTGGCGATGTTGTTGTAGTCAACGCTCAAGCCCAGGCGGTTGTTGTTGCCTACCTCGGTGTTGAGTTCAAGTGCGCGTTGCTTTTGGGGGCGTTTGGTCACCAGGTTGACCACGCCCCCAGTCTCGGAGGCACCAAATACCAGAGCGCTGGGGCCCTTGAGCACTTCGACCGACTCGACCCCGAATACCTCGGGCTTCCAGACAAAATAGCCATTGGGCGAGGTAGGAGTTCCATCGAGCGAAACCGAAGCATCAAACCCGCGGATCTTGAACCACTCCACCTTGTTGTCTGCGCCAAAGGGTTCGCTCAGCACACCAGCCTGGTATTGCAGAGCCTGGTCGAGCTTGCGTGCACCCAGGGCGTCGATCTCGTCCTTGCGGATCACAGCGCTGGAATTGGGCGCATAGAAATCGAGGCTTTGCAGTTCGTCGACAGTACCTACAACGGTAACGGTCGAGAGCGTCTTGTCAGCGGCGGTGGTGTCGTCGGTGGAGGGGGCGGTTTGGGCCATCAGCGGCATGGCCAGGCCTGCAGCACCCATGGCGATCAATGCGGCTCGTACAACAGGGGTGTATTGGGCGTAGAACATAGAATTCAAAAAGTTAGGGAGAGAAGCGGGCACTCACGCCGCTGTTCTGGTGCGGATTCTACGATTTAAACGATAATTATTCTCAAGTGCATTATCATTTGTGGTAAATATGTAGCATTCACCATGGACCGGTGCGGATGCCTGCAGCTGCGGCAGATGAGCAACCTAGCTGTTGCATGCATGGCTTTTGGGCGCACTTGATTGGTGGTGAGTGGTGCATGCCTGATGCTGATCGGCTGGCACCGCCAGCAAGCACCTGTTTTCTCCATGGATACGACAACATCTACCACGGCCTCGCTGAGAGGCAATGTCACCTTGCCGCGCGCGGCGGCCTTCGTTCAATGGCTTACCAGCCTGTGGCGCGACAAGGGCGTCGGAATCAGCGAGCCCGAGCCTGATGTGGTTCTTCTGACGCTGGAAGAGGTGGGTGCGCTGCAATTGCGGGTGCTCGCCAGCCGCAAACTGGAATGCCGGATATACCCCACGACAGCCCCCATGGGCGGATTGCTGCAGCTGTCACTGACGGAATACCTGGGTGAGTATGCCGACGAGATTGGCCTGCCCGATGGCAGCTGGGACATCGCCTGGGAAGGACAGGCACCGCGCAGCCCGACGCAGTTGCATATTCTGCGCTTGGTCAGCAACCGGGCACTGAGCCCGCAGATGCGCCGCCTGCGTCTGCAGTGTACCGATATCCAGCCTTTTGCGGAAGCGGGCATCCATATCCGCATGCTGCTGCCGACCGCTGGCGCGGAGCCGGCCTGGCCTGCTTTGCAGGAGGATGGGCGCCTGCTCTGGCCACCTGGAAAACCGCGCATGGCGCGCCGTACCTACACCATTCGGGCGGTCGATGTTCCGGGCTCGTGGATCGATGTCGACGTGCTGCTGCACACGGATGCCGATGGCCCGTCGCCGGGCTCCGTATGGGCCGAGCACGCCGTGCCCGGCAGTACGGTGGGTGCCCTCAGCCCGGCCCGTGGCCTGCCCGCGCGTGCGGGCCACCATGTGCTTGTGGCTGACGCATGCGCCTTGCCTGCTGCCGCACGCATGGTGGAAATGCTGCCGCCAGACCAAACCGTTGCCCTGCTGCTGTGGGTGGCCCATGCGCAGGAGCGCGTCACTTTTGATGTACTGCCCTCGCGCGTGCAGGCGCAGTGGATCTGCGGCGGTGAGCCCGGCGCGTCCGCCCCCGAAATCGCGCAGGTGCTGCAATGGCTTGACAGCCAGTCATGGCATGGCGCTGACACGGCCTTGTGGGTAGCAGGCGGTATGCCATTGACCCAGGCTGTGCGAACCTGGACCGCTACCCAGCCGCAACTGGCAGGGGTGCAGAAAATGGTGCATACCTATTGGCGCTGAAAGAGGCTTCCGGGGTGATAACCCATAGGCCTGTACTCGGCCCGCGCTACCGCTTTGCGTTAGAGATCATCCGTAACGCTTCTTGTGGCCGTCGCTGATATCTCCCATACGCATACAGACCATGGAATGCGTCCAGAAATCGAAGGCGAAGCGGCCTTATGCTCGAATGGCGAGGGCAGTCAGCTCTTCCAGGTCGAGGTTTTTCTGGAGCTCGACCAGCGTATGCTCGTCAATGTCTCCCACTTTATGCAGGCGGATCAGCTCCGCATGGGCGGCGGCGATTGCTTCCAGCACCACGTCGAAATGGGCGTGGACCGTGGGCATCAACACGGATTCCTTCCCTGCGTAATTGGTATACACGGACGCCTTCTTTTTGTACTGCTCCAGCATCTGAGGATGGATCAACTTGCCTTCCCCATCGTAGGCCCTGCTTTGTACGACTTGCAGTTGAACCTGCATCAGCGCCGCCTCCGCTTCGCTCATGGACAGGCGTGGCTTGTCGGATTCGGGGGGCACCAACCCCGTCCAGCGGATCAGCAAACCGAGAGTGGTTCCCTGAACCAGGACGGTGCACAGGATCACCGCGAATGCGCTTACCAGGATGAAGTCACGACCAGGAAAGTCCTCAGGCAGGCTGAGCGCCAGTGCCAAGGTAACGACGCCGCGCACGCCTGCCCAGCCCAGAACCAGTGCGCCACGCGCGCCCAAAGGGGTATAGCGCCTCATGCCCAGCAGCCGGCAAAGCGAGATGGCGCCATCGGATAGAAAAATCCAGGCAAATCGCGCAACCAGCAAGGCCAGCAGAATCGACAGAACCGGTACTGCCATTTGTTCCAGGGCCATTCCAAAACCGCCAATGCGCTCCACTACACCACGCAGCGAGAGGCCAATCAGCATGAATACCGCTGTTTCCATCAGGAAGACAGTGACTGTCCAGAAGGCGATGCCGCGCACGCGTCCTGCGGCAGTGAACACCTTGTACTGGTTGGTGCCGCAAATCATGCCCGCGATGACGGTAGCGATGACACCGGAGACATGGAGCCGCTCGGCCAAAATGTACGCTGCCCAGGAAACCAACAGTGCGGATGTGATGACGAGGTACTCGTCCTGAAGACGGCGTCCGATCAATACCCAGGCAACCCCCACGGCAGCGCCTATCGCCGCCCCGCCCAAGGCAAGTACTGCAAAACTTCCCAGGGCTTGCGTGGTACTGAATGCGCCAGTAATGGCAGCCGCAACCGCAAAACGAAAGAGGACGAGCCCCGTGGCATCGTTGAGCAGGCTCTCACCTTCCAGCAGCATTAGTACCCGGCGTGGCAGCTTGACCTGCTGCAGCACCGCACGGGCGGAGACCGCATCGGGTGGCGAAACAATCGCGCCCAATGCAGCGCATGCCGCCCACGGTAACGAAGGAAACAGCCAGTGCGTGACGACAGCAACCACCAAGGTGGTAAAGAGCACCGCACCCACGGCCAATGAGGTAATGCCGATGATGTGTTTGCGCAGGTAGCGCACCGAAATTCCCCAGGCTCCGTCGATCAGCAGGGGGGGTAAAAAAATGACGAGGATGAGTTCGGGGTCGGGGGAAAACGCGGGAAGCCCGGGCAGGAAGGCCATCAAGCATCCCCCGGCCAGCAGCGGGACAGCAGGAGGAAGGCCCAAGCGGTTGGCAAGGTAGTGCAAACCGATGATCACCGGCAGGATGGCGATCATGAGCTCGAAAAGCTGCAATGTGTTCATGGCAAAGGCTGAGGGCAGAAAAATGCAGGCCGCCAGAGCACCGTATCGCGTGACTCAGGGTGAGCAGTGGCGAAGCATACGTTCCCAGTATGCACGATGGAAAGGATTGAATACTATTTGCTCATGAAAAATGAATGATGATCAATTAAATTGATCATCTATGTACCGGTACATCCATGCAATGGAAAACGCCCGGCAATGCCGGGCGTTTTGGGGTCAGTACCTTGCAGGGCCTGAGAATATCTGCAGGATCAACGAGCGCCTACAAAATCTGTAGGTTCTCACTGATTCTGCGAATTTGCATACACCATGCACTATAGACTTTGCAAATTCATTGAGAACAAGTCGATGGCTCATTCTTCTGATTCTGCAAATTTCCTACAACAGCTACTTTCAAGCGTTGGCGGAGCCATCAATATGTTCTCCAAAAGAGAGAAATCTTTTTTCAACAGCGTAGATATAAGGAAGCTGTACCGCTGAGTCTAGCCTTCCAGGATACCTCAAGTTTGAGGCTGTCTGTACCAGTCTGATCGTCATCAATTTCTGAACCCAGTCAACAGAAAGAAGGGCGGCTCGACGGTACACAATCTGTCTGCCATTTCCAATGGCACGACTTGCCACTGGGGCGATTCCTCTTTCGACCAATTCAGCAGCAAGGGTGGCGCTAGAACTGCCCCTCAATGTTGATTTCCACGCAAACCTGACCGCAACCAATGCTCCTGATCTTCGGACTGGGACTAACTCGTTGGGAATGGATAATATGCGACTACAGATCAGGGGGCGACAGTGACTGTAGTTTCTCAATAATGATTCGGGCAGTCGCTGTCAGCGATTCATTTCGGTGATTATTTATGCTGGATTTACAAGACTAAGGGCATATCACGAGTGCTGAATGCATTTTCTCTTTCAACATTAATCTCAAGATCGAATCGCCTCGCAAGTCTTGCAGAATAGTTATGGTATTGAGCAAGCCATTCATATTTCTGACGTTCATGGATCTTGCTGGCGTTGTGGGCCAATCCTTGGCATACATAGTCATGGTGCAGCTTGAGCAGGGCATGAATTCCATCCAACCCTCCCAGGTAGTGAAGGAATGTCTTACCATCAGCATCTTGAATGGCAAGGCCAGCGGCTACGCTGTCTAGCTCAATGTATTTCAAGACAGATGGAGCGAGTAAAATTCGGGGGAAAATAGCAGATTTCTCGAGTTGAACAGCATCTACCAAAGCCGGACCATATAGGAACTTGTCCGTGAACATCAAGTTGCCAACTGATACAGCCCCTCGCATCGGGAATCCTGCATACAACGTAAGCTCATGAATTTGGTGTTTGAGTTCATGTAAGAACGTGTGCACAACATCACTATCACTCATCTTCGGACTAGATCCGAATGGAAATGCAACGAAGATATTGTCGCTAAAGGTCTTAACCAGCGCGGTACTTTGCCTTCCCTTTGGGAAATGATGAGACCATCCATTTAAGCGACGTTCAAACTCTTCCAAGCAGGCAAAGAACGCGCTGGCTCGAGAGCGGTTTTTGTTTTTGAAGAGCATGGCTCCTCCCAGCACGTCAATGAAGGCGCAAATCTGCCGTTGGGTTCGAACTGTTGTCATGTGCGGAGCATACCGTAGTGCAACAACGTTCCCTAACTTGGCTGGTGTGTTGCTCGCCCTTTGTTTTTCTGCCCTGTAAACCAAGGGTGCAAGTGGCGAATTCTCCACGAATTGCAAACAAAACTTGCAATCTGATGCATCGCCAAAGCGCTGATTTGGAGCGTATGTCCAATGCAGATCATCGGTAGCAATGGGGCAGCAGGGCCGTGCCGCTCTGTTTTTAGCGGGTATAGCGTGGGTGGCAGCTTTGAGAGGACGGGTCTGGCGAAGTCTCAATTCTTGGGGGCACACTTGCAAGCCAGGCATAGGACGGCATGTCTGATAGATTTTTTGTTGTCAGTTTCTTGTAAGAAATCAGACTTGCAATACTCAATTGTCTGCATCTACCGATGCGGTGTCTTCTATTGCCATTTGCATAGTGGCCGTGAGCGCTAGCTGTTTAGTTCAGGCGCCCAAGCAATTAAATACAGCCAAAGCGATATATGAATGAGAGAAAGCTTGCAAGAGTGCTCATCCGGTCTCGGAGCGTCACTTATGCGCTATTGACGCAGGGACTGCTTTTTTCGGCCAGCAGCGTATTTGCGCAGGCCGTCAATACTGCAGTGGTGCCCAAAGGCCCGAATGGGCCACAAGTGACTATAGATGCTGCTGGCCGTGCACATGTCACACCCACCGCAGTGCAAAACGGTGTCTCCTACAACGGATTTAATCAATTTGACGTCGGCAGGCCTGGCTTGTCTTTCGAAAACCAGGCCACCAACGCTCGCACCATCGTTGCCGAAGTATTTTCAGCCGCGCCTTCTCGCATACAAGGCGACTTGGAAGTGGTGGGGTCTCGGGCCAACCTGATCCTTGCCAACCAAAACGGCCTCACTATCAACGGCGCCAATTTCGTCAACTTCGGCAGCGTAGCGCTGACCACTGGTGCTGTCAGCTTGCGCGACCAGCAGCAAAGCGCAGGCCAGGTACAGCGCTATGTGGATGTGGGCACCAGCGCAGGCACAATCCAAATCGGCGACCAGGGCATGGCAGGCAATCTCATTCGCCTTGAGATGATTGCCAAGAATATCGACATCAATGGCCCCATCACCAATGCCTACACGTCGGCCACTGCACATGTGCGCATGGTCGCTGGTGACTCCAAGGCCAGTTTTGATACTGCGGCATCACCCGTCGATAACCTGACGCCATGGGTGTACTACGAAGCTGGAGCTGCAGCTCGCAATGATGTCGCCATCAAAGTGGGTGCGGGCTCCAAGATCACTGCTGGCAGGATCGAAATCCTGGTGACGGACAAAGGAGCTGGCGTTCGCAACGAAGGTGAGCTGGTGGCCTCGGCAGGCGATTTCACCCTCACGACAACTGGCGATCTGGTGCAACGGGGCGGGCAGATACGGGCGCAGGGCTCAGTCAATGCCAAGGCCGCTGATATCCAGTTGGAGGGAGTGCCTGGTCGCGAGAGCATCGTTGCGGCGGGCCTGCAGACAAACCTGCAGGCAGAAAAATCCATTCGTAACATCGGCGGTGAGATCACGGGCAATCAGCGCATATCTGACGACAACCCCTATGCGGTCTACCTTAAGGCCGGAGACGCGATAGAAAACCGGACACCCGTCGGTGCCGAGAAAACTGCCGTCATCTTTGGCAAAGGCGACTCGGTGAGGCTGGAGTCCGGGGCCGGTGGCATCCATTCCACCAATGCGCGTGTGGTGACCAACCTGAACCTGGATCTGCTCAGCGAGGGTGCCATCTCCAATGAAAGCACCCATGTGGGCGCAGATGGTTTGGTCGATTGGAAATCTTCAGGCGTGCTATCGCGCAAAAGCGGCTACCGCGTCGACATGGGAAGCCTGGCAGATGAAAACAACCTGGGCTACTGGGTGGCACAAGGGAGTGTCAATGTCAATGCAGCCTCTGTCTCCAATACCGGAGGGTTCATCTTCTCGAATGCGGGCAGTGTGACCATCAAGACACAAGGCACCGTGACCAACGAGGCCCATAGCGTCGGGGTGTATGAGTACAGCAAACGTTGCGTCCTCTTCATCTGCAAGACCACCGCGAACAGCACAGAAAAGCTGGTTGGCGGCCAGATCATGGCGGCAACAGACATCCAAATCGATGCGGCAGGCGCGGTGCTCAACAACGGTGGGCTCATCTTTGCTGGCCAGAACATGGATATCAAGGCACCTTCCATCATCGCGCGTGCCAAGCCGGTGCACACTGTCATCTTGCGTGACAGGGGCCTCAAGGCCTTGTTTGGTGACACCTGGGCGCAGGTGTATGCCACTGACCAGGGCGGAAGCTTCACTGCGCAAAAGGGCCGCTTGATGCTGCAAGGCGCAGCCCAGCAAGAGGGCGGCAGCTATGTGGCGGCTGAGGGCATTGATGGAGAGATTGCGGTCATCCGCAAGCCCCAGCGCGACCCGGTGCGCATTGAAGACCATCTGGGCATATTTTGGTGGTAAGCAATGCAGTATCGAAGACACGCCCTCCTTCTGTGGATGGGCTCACTGGTCAGTTTGGTGAGCTTACCCGCATTGGCACAAAACAACCCCATTCGCGACCCTAACGATCAACTCATGCGCGAGCAGCAAGAAAAGCTGCGCAAGGAGTTGGTGGAGCAGAACGCTGCAGGAAAAATCCAGCTCGATGCAGGGCCTGCGGGCGGGGCGGCGGATGACAGCAGCTTCCCTGCCGGGCTTCAAACCACAGGGCCGAGCTTTGAGATTCACGAGATCCATGCCACGGGCGATAGCGAACTGCTCAGTAGCAGCCGGTTTGCCAAAATCACCAGGCCTTTTCTGGGGCAAACGCTGGCGGTCGAGCACATCAACGTGCTGCTTGACCGTATCAACAAGGCGTTGATCCAAGAGGGCTACACCACGTCGCGCGCCTATGTGGGCGGCCAAAACCTCAAAGAAGGAACCCTTGCGATCACCATCGTTGCGGGTCGAATAGAAAAACTGCTCTTCAATGGAGCGCCCGCTACTGACGTGGGCGCGTGGCTGGTCATGCCCATGAGGGAGGGAGATATTTTCCGTCTGCGCGATATCGAGCAAGCGGTGGATCAATTCAACCGCCTGCGCCGCAACAATGTCCAGGTCCTCATTAAGCCAGGCGAGACCTCTGGCGGCTCCGTCGTTGAATTTGTCAACAAGGAAGGGAAAGCGGCCAGATACAACATGGGGTTGGACAACCAGGGAAGTTCCAGTACGGGGCGCGCACGCGTCCAAGCGGGAGTGGACGTAGGCAACATTCTCGGTTTGATGGAGTCCATGACATTTGGCTTGACCTCCAGCCAAGAGACCAATGCCATCTATGGCCTAGTCTCTGTCCCCTGGGGCTACAACACCATCTCGGCCATGGCGTCGATCTCTGAGTATCAGAACCTCATTGCAGATACGGCGCTGGTGTATGGGCGCTCCAAGAATTTCTCTTTGTCCCTGAACCGGCTGCTCGCGCGCGATCAAAACAGCAAGACCGCACTGGACATCTCGCTGGCAAAGCGTAACTCCACACGCGAAGTCAACAACTATCCTCTTTCCCCACAAAGCCAAACTAGCTTGCGGGTAGGAGTCAACCGGTTGACGCGGTTTGACACGAAGTTGGGGACAGGGCAGTGGAGTGTGGATGTTGGGCTCTCGCGTGGCATCCCTGCACTGGGCGCTGACAGAGACCCGGATGACCTGCCCAAGGAGGCAGCGCGTTACCAATTCACCAAGCTGGACGCTTCAGCCTCATTGGATCGTCCTGTCGGCGAGCGCATCATCTATCGAGGCAAGCTCAGCGCCATCTGGAGCAGTCGGCCCCTCTATTCATCCGAGCAACTATTTGCTGGTGGTGTCTCCAGTGTGCGAGCCTATCCGGAGTCCTATTTAGGGGGCGACCAAGGGCTGGTGTGGCGCAATGAATTTGCCTTGGCCAAAACACAACCCCTGTGGGAAGGGTGGAAGGGCGGCATACGCTACGAGCCTTATCTGTTTGCAGATGCCGCAGTTCTCAAGACCGTATCGGACGGTCACTCGCGCAGCATTTTTGGCGCGGGGGCCGGCGCCCGGCTGGTTCTACAAAACGCTTTTGCCGATATTCAAGTCGGCCGGGCCATGAAGTCTCCCACTGGATATCAAAAGCAGGGCTGGCGTGTGAATGCCAACTTGACGTACCAATTTTAAGGCGTGTCATTCATGCTGTTTACCCACAAGGCCAAGCGCCGCATTACCAAGTCCATCCTTACAGTCTATTTCTGTGGGCAAGCGGGCATTGGCGTATTTTCTCCAGCTTTTGCCCAAGGGGCTCCACAAGGGATCCCACAAGGGGTTCCGATAGCAGACCCGCGTGCGCCACTGGCTTTTCAGCCGAGCATCCAAAACGTGCCTGGCGCGGCTTCCGTGGTCAATATCACGGCACCCAACGCAGCAGGCCTGTCGCTCAACCAGTACCAGAGTTTTGACGTGCCAACCTCTGGGGTGGTTCTGAACAACAGCCAAATTGGGGGAACCCCCTTGCTGGGTGGCAAGGTACCAGCCAATCCCAACCTGGCAGGAGGGACGGCCAATACCATCGTCAACGAGGTCACGACGCAAGGACCGCCGAGCCAAATCAATGGCACGATTGAAGTGTTCGGCAACCCTGCTGCGGTGATTGTGGCCAACCCCAGCGGCATTACCTGCAATGGCTGCGGTGTGGTCAATACTCCGCGCTTGTCGTTTAGCACAGGCAGCATCACCTTGCGAGATGTCAATGGCGCAGCCAGCAGCTTTGGTCTGGCATCGGGTATCGGCTACAACGTACAAGGTGGACAGATCGCCATCCAGGGCACGGGCGTTGAAGGGACGGTCGGTCAAATCGACCTCGTGGGCGATCTGCTTCGTATCGATGGGCCGCTCAGAGCCCATTACCTGAACCAAGGCGTCTCAAGCATCAACCTGATGGCGGGCAAGACCCCTGGCGCAGGTGCTCCATCAATGGGCGCTGGCGCCACCAACTCCGCCGCTGGCAGCACTTCCGGCTCATCGGTCGCGATTGATGCATCGGCACTGGGCGCCATGACCGCAGGCCGCATCACTGTGGTGTCCACCGATGCCGGGATGGGCGTCAATCTTCGCGGGCCCTTGCTGGCTTACCAGCAAGATGTGGATATTCAGAGCGCCGGCCGTGTGACCACGGGCGATGTGGCAGCTTCGCGCGACATCCGCATCAACGCCGATGGCTTGGTTATTACCGGCGGCACTGTAGCGGCCAATGACAATCTGAAGATCAACGGCAAGGATGGCGTCTATCTGGCTGGCACCACCAGTGCGCAAAAGGGCATCACCTTGGGCAGTACCCAAGGCAGCGTAACGGCCCAAGGGCCCCTCGCCACTGCAGGCAACTTGGATGTGCAGGCCGCGCAGGCCGTGCGCATCGGTTCGCCCCAGAGCGCGGAGGGCGGAGGCACGCAGGTGGCGGGCACCACCACCCTCAGAGGCGACACAGTCTCCATCTCGGGAAAATTCGTGGGCGGCAAAGATGTCAATATCAATGCAGCCAGCGGCGCAGGGATCGTGGGGGACGCCACCATCGCCGGCAATCTGTCCATGCAAAGCGGCGGCGACGCCGCGCTGTTCGGCAATATCCAGGTCAACCAGAACGCAAGCGTAAGCGGCCGCAATGTCAGTACGTCCGGCGCGCTCACCGTCGGCCAGAGTATGGACATCCTGGGGGTCGAAACTGTCGATTTGATGGGCAGCACCACGGTCGGTAACCAGCTTGGCGTGAGTGGTGGCCAGGTCACGCTGGCTGGCAATCTAGATGCCGGCCAGACCACGGTATCAGCCCAACAGTTGAACCTGGGCGGCACCGATGGCAATCTGAACGTGAACGGTAGCATCAACCTCAATGCCAGCCAGTCCTTCAACAACACCGGCAACGTCAATGTCACGGGCAGTTTTGACCTCACCACTGGCGGCGACGCCCAGTTTGGCGGCACCGTGACCACTGGCTCCAACTTCGGGGTCAATGCCGGCGGCAATATTACGCTGGGCAATACGGTCAATAGCGGCGGCAGCGTCAACTTGAACGCTGGCAGCAATTTGCAGGTCAATAACACGATCACTGCAGGTGGTGGTGTGAATGGGACGGCTGGCGGCAATATTTCCGTGAATGAGCAAG
>NZ_JBEBNZ010000018.1:0-92078 GCF_040396735.1 Comamonas odontotermitis | reverse complement strand
CGCCGACAGCATTGACCAGGCGCTGCAAATGCCGCTGGCCGAGCGCATCGAGCGGTACCAAAAGCTGCTGGCCCGCATCGAGGCCGAGGATGTGCACTGGTGGTGCCAGCGCTTTTTGCATGCGCTGGACCAGTGCCAACCAGCCGTGCAGCGCAGACCACGCTTCTCTGCTGCGGCATACAGTCTAGTCCCCGTCGCAGATATCGACCCGCCAATGCGTCACCCCACGCAGGACGGCAGCCTCCCCTATCTACATGTGCTGACAGATGGGAGCACTGCACCGCGCCCGGCCGCTACAGCCCGACGCATGGGGCGATGAATGATGAATGCCTCTACCGAACTTGAGGATTGTTTGAACAACTCGAAGCTGCATGAGCCCGGTGAGACCTTGCGCGCCCTGGTTGCGCAGGGCTTGGACCAGCTGCCTCTGCCCGGCCAAGGCCAAACCTTGGCACGCTGGCGGGCCCTGGCGGCGGTGGCCGCCAAAAACCTGAGCCTCGTCAAACTGTTTGAAGGCCATACCGATGCGCTGGCCATTCTGGCAGAGCTTGGCGCGCAGGCACCAGCGGAGGCCAGGACCTGGGCAGTCTGGGGCGCCGAGCCTCCCGGCAACCGGGTGCAAGCCATCGCCGTCCGTGCCGGTGATGGCCTGGCCTCCGGCAGCCCAATGCTGCTCAATGGCACCAAGGCCTGGTGTTCGGGTGCGCACAGTGTCGACCATGCGCTGGTCACCGCCTGGCTGTCCGATACCAAACGCTGTTTGGTTGCAGTCCACCTGCTCCAAGCTGGGGTGCAAGTCTGCAACGAAGGCTGGCAAGCCGTGGGCATGGCCGACAGCGCCAGTGTGGATGTACAGCTCTACCAGGCCAGGGGCATCCTGGTCGGCGAGCCGGGGGCCTATCTGAGGCGGCCCGGCTTTCACCATGGCGGTGCAGGCATTGCCGCTTGCTGGTATGGCGCCAGCGCCCGCATTGCCGGCCAACTGCTGCTCGCCTGCCGCAAGCATGCGGAACCACATGCCTTGGCGCACCTGGGCGCGGTGGATGTGGCAATGTCAGCCACGGCTGCGCTACTCCGCGCCACGGCCGCTCATATCGATGCCCAGCCCGACCAGCCCTGGGCCCGGGAAGTGAACCGCACCCGCTTGGCCGCCGAAGCGGCCGCCCAGCAAGTGCTGCAGCATGTGCCACGCGCGCTTGGCCCAGGGCCGTTTTGCAAAGACCGCTCGCTGGCCTTGTTGTTGGCCGATCTGCCTATTTTTATCCGCCAAAGCCATGCAGAACGCGACCTGGCCGCCCTGGGGCATGACATCGCACAACAGGAGAACAACGCACCATGGAGGCTCTGATGCCACGCTGGATCGAGGGAGAAGGCACGCCTGAATTGCAATGGCAGCTTTGGCTGGCCCAGGCGACGCTCGGAACCATGTCGGCCGAGGAGCTGCTGGAAGGCAGCGAGCGGGTCGTGATTGTCTCACCCCACCCCGATGATGAAATCCTGGCCACGGCCGCCATCATGCAGCACTGTGAGGCCAATTCCCTGCCTTGCGCGGTGATTGCGGTCACCTCCGGCGAGGCCAGCCACCCAGGCTCTCGCCTGTGGACACCCGACCAACTGGCTCAGACCCGCGAGCGAGAAAGCGCCCAGGCTCTGGCCCTGCTCTGCCCCAGCAGCCAGATCATCCACCTGCGCATTCCCGACGGGCAGGTGAATAACCACAAGCCCCAGCTCGAATCGCGCTTGCAGCAACTGTTGCGCCCGACGGATACGGTCTTGTGCCCCTGGCGCTACGACGGCCACCCCGACCACGAGGCCACCGGCGAGGCCTGTGCCGCCGCCATCGCCGAGGTGGGCAGCCGCTTGTTCGAAGTTCCCATCTGGACTTGGCACTGGGCCAGCCCCGGCGACCAGCGCGTGCCGTGGCAACAGGCCGTGCGCATGCCATTGAGCGCCGAACAGTTGGACCGTAAATGCCTGGCGCTGTCCTGCTTTCGCAGCCAGCTCTTGCCCGACCCCTCCACCGGCCGCCAAGCCATCCTGCCGTACTGGGCCACAGCCCGGCTACTGCGCAATTTCGAGGTGATATTGCGATGAACCAACGCGCACATTTCGAGCAGCTCTACCAGGCTTCTGCTGATCCCTGGGCGGTGAAGACCGCCTGGTACGAGCGGCGCAAACGCCAAGTCCTGCTGGCAGCGCTGCCGTTGGAGCATTACCGCTATGGCTTTGAGCCCGGCTGCGGCAATGGCGAAACCACGATGGCCCTGCTCGAACGTTGCGACCAATTGGTCGCCGCAGATTCTGCGGAATCGGCCGTTCTGCTGTGCAACGCGCGGATCCAGCGCGAGGGTCTGCACCAGCCAAACCTGCAAAAACTGCAGTTGCCCCAGGAGTGGCCCGAAGTGCCAGCCGGCGGCTTTGACCTGTTGCTCGTCTCCGAGCTAGCCTATTACCTGGAGGATGCGGACTTGGCCCTTTTCAGCGAACGCTGCCTGTCGTCGCTCGCACGCGGCGGCCATTTGCTGATGTGCCATTGGCGCCATCAGGCGCCCGACCTGCTGCAGACCGCTGACACCATCCATGCCCAAATCGGCGCCAGCGCAGCCCTGAAGAGCGTGGTTGAACACCGCGAGACCGATTTCCTGCTTGAAGTTTGGGAAAGACTGTGAGCCACCACGATGATCGGAGTCTGCATACCCGCGCATAACGAAGAAGCCTTGATAGAGGCCTGCCTGGAAAGCGTCTTCTTTGCCAGCCTCCACCCTGAACTGGCTGCGGAAGAAGTCAAAGTCGTCGTTGTGCTCGACAGCTGCGACGACGGCACGGCTGCCATTGCCCAGCAATGGCCTTTTGCGTGCCTGGCCATCAACGCCTGCAATGTGGGCCGGTCGCGTGCCGCGGGGGCCCGCTACCTGCTTCAGCACAAGGCGCGCTGGCTGGCCTTTACCGATGCGGACACCCGCGTATCGCCCAGCTGGCTGGTGGCGCAACTCTCGCTGGCGGCCGATGTGGTATGCGGCACCGTCGAGGTCGACAGCTGGGATGCCCATGGCCGCGATGCACAAGCCGCACGCCTGCGTTTTGAAGCCAGCTATCAGGACCGAGACGGCCACCGCCATGTGCATGGCGCCAACCTGGGCCTGTCAGCCCAGTGCTACGAACAGGCCGGCGGCTTTGATGCCATTGAGTGCGGCGAAGACCAGGCGCTGGTGAACCGCCTGGCCGCCCTGGGCGCGCAGATCGCGTGGAGCGCCTTGCCACGGGTGCTGACCAGCGGCCGGCCCTACTCACGCGTGGAGCATGGCTTTGCAGGAGCCATTCGACAGCAGGCGCAGCCCAGCGTGTCTTGAGCGGCCTTCGATCGAGAGCGTCCTAAGTGTTGCATCCCCGATGATTGCTTAGTTGGAAACCATTATCCTCTGCTCGTTGCTCCCGGAGGACTAAGGGGTGCGCGAGCTTGTACAGTCAGCGCAATCCAAAGACAGGCGGAGCTCGTCTACCTGACAGGGGCAGTCCAGCTTGAAGACCTCGGAGATAGGATCAGCCTCCAAAGCATATGCGGTACTTTGGGGGGCGCCAGTGAGGGAATTTATGCCAATATGCGTACTTTCGGTTCACGTTCCCAGTGCCTCTGAATGCCAATGCTGACCAATGACGCATACGGCATAACTCCATCGTCTTTTTGAACGCCTGCTTTGTCCAACAATACTTGGGAGCCTTTGCAATGGCCAATTGCCTTGCAGTGCCAGTAGGCATCCATGAACCATTGCACTGCCGCGCTATCGGATGAGAGTTCCTGGGCTTGAGCTGGCATAAGGATACTAACCACCGCGTCAAAGAGCACCGAGGGTGAGCCTGCAAGCTGACCATCTGCTTTGAGCACTCCACCTTTAACAGGTATGGCTCCAACCTTCGGCGCCACCAGAAACACGCTGCCTCCAGCAGCTTCGATAGCTGCTTTCAATTCGTCAATTGCAGCTTTATCCGAGCCTTCTGCGTAGAGAAGTCCCACCTTCCGCCCTTGAAACGTATTTTTGGCTTGCTTTTGAATAGACAATGCGTCGGAACGCGCCATTTCGAAGGGCTCTTGTGCTGCTTTTGCCTTACCAGGCAAATTAATTGCCAGGCCCGTGGCGACCCGTCGAGCGAGACCTTCGTCGATATTGCGTAGTCGGGAGACAACGCGCTCTCGCACATGCTCCAGTGTGACTTTGGACAACTCAAAGACCAGTGCTGAGGCAATATGTGCTTGCTCATTTTCGGTCTGTGATTTGAAAAAAAGTCGTGCCTGGCTGTAGTGGTCTGCAAATAGTTCTGCGCGTATTCGCAACTTTTGCCCAGCGTCGTTGCGCTCGTCATTGGCAGTGAATGTTGTAAAGCCCGTTTCGGGACTGGCTCGAGGGCCGCTCTCCTCACCAGCCTCAGCGAGGCTATTGGGCTCATAGTTGGCGCGACCAGAAGGCACGAGTGTTTGCATCAAGCCGTCGCGTTGGAAATTTTGGAAGGGGCACTTGGGCGCGTTGATTGGAATCTGGTGAAAGTTGGTAGTTCCGAGGCGCGATTTTTGTGTATCAAGATAAGAAAAAAGGCGGCCCTGTAGCAAGGGATCATTGCTGAAGTCGATGCCCGGGATGAGATTAGATGGCAAAAAGGCGGCTTGTTCAGTTTCAGCAAAGAAGTTAGAAGGGTTGCGATTGAGTGTCATCCGTCCAACCACTTGCACTGGTATCTCTTCCTCTGGAATAAGCTTGGTTGCGTCAAGCACGTCATACGGCTGCTGGGCGGCCCAGGCCTCATCAAAGACTTGGATTCCCAGATCCCATGCGGGGAAATCGCCCTGATCAATGGCTTCGTACAAATCACGCCGCAGGAAGTCAGGGTCGGCTCCTGCGATCTTTACCGCCTCGTCCCAGGTAGTCGACTCGATGCCCAGAACTGGCTTCCAATGGAATTTGACGAATCGCCCTTCGCCCTTGGCGTTGACCAGGCGGAATGTATGTACGCCGAAGCCCTCAATCATCCGGAAGCTGCGGGGGATCGCGCGATCGGACATGGCCCACATGATCATGTGCATGCTCTCAGGCATCAGTCCAATGAAATCCCAAAAGGTGTCATGCGCCGAGGCAGCTTGTGGATAGCCTCGATCAGCTTCCATTTTTACGCTGTGTACGAGGTCCGGGAATTTGATCGCATCCTGAATGAAGAAGACAGGAATATTGTTGCCCACGAGATCCCAGTTGCCGCTATCGGTGTAGAGCTTGACTGCGAACCCACGCACATCACGAGGTGTATCAATCGAGCCAGCGCCGCCCGCTACGGTAGAAAAGCGTACGAAGACTGGGCACGTTGTTCCCTTTTTCTGAAAAATGGATGCTTTGGTAAGTTCTGGGATTGCTTTGGTGCATTCAAATACACCATGAGCGCCAGATCCACGAGCATGGACGATACGCTCAGGGATTCGCTCATGATCGAAGTGAAAGATCTTCTCGCGAAGTACAAAATCTTCTAGCAGCGTCGGCCCACGCTCGCCCGCTCGCAAAGAGTTTTGATTGTCCGAGATACGGTGCCCAAAATTGTCGGTCAGATAGTCAATCCCACTGCCCCTCGTGACATCCTCGGCAACATCCTGATGAAGCTCACCTCCGTTGCCCAAAGTTTCCTCTATTGGAGCTTTGCGGTCAGTTGGGGAGCTGGGTTTCCTGGCTACTCGCCGAGAATCGGCTGAGGTGGGTGCAGCAGACCTGCGTTCTGAGGTGGGCTTTGGCATTCCTATCTCCTTGAGTATGGACATCGATGGATAGCAACTTTCCTTAAACTGCACTGGGAGCTGGTTGCTTATTCAGGTTGCTGCTGAGGGGTTGTGGTGCGCGATTTTTGAAAATGACGAATTTCAGTTGATCAAACCATTCTTCATTGCGTAATAAGTCAAATCACAATTCGAATCTAAGTTCATCTTTTCCATCAAGCGGGTGCGGTAGGTACTAACAGTTTTCACACTAATGGATAGTTGCTCGGCCACTGCACTCACTGTATCTCCCTGAGCCAGTTTCAAGAACACTTGGAACTCTCGATCCGACAATTGCTCATGCGGAGAAACGTCACCCTTTCTCTTTACTTGTTGTGCCAGTAGTTCTGCTACTTGGGTTGTGATGTATCGATTTCCCATGGAAATCACACGGATTGCTTCCATGATGTCACCTGGATCGCAATCCTTGTTAAGGTAGCCACTAGCACCCTGCCTAAAGAGGCTTACTGCATAGTGTTCTACGGGATAGCAGCTCAGAACCAAGATACCAACGTTGGGGGCTTGAGTCCGAAGATCAGACATAGCATCGACTCCACTGTGCCCGGGCATTGAGAGATCCATGACTAAAACGTCAATCTGGTTGCTACGAACCAGATCCAGTGCTTCAATCCCATTTGCAGCTACTCCCATCACGCGCATGTCGACGTTTTCGCTTAGGAACTGAGTCAGACCCGTTCGAACGATTGCGTGGTCATCCACAATTCCGACATTGATCATGTGGCGCTCCTTTGGGTGAGTGTGTTTTGGTTGAGATGAGATACACATGATGGTGTCGTATTGACACTTGATGACGTTCTGGATGCCCTAATTGCTTGTAAGACCGTGCCTTGAATCGCCGCGGGTTTGAACTGCCTCCCCAGGCGTTGGACAAACCTCAAGGGGTCCATGAAGAAGTACAAGACTGAGTTCAAGCTCGAGGTCGTGCACAGAGCTTTCTGGCCGGTGAACGTGGCGCGAAGCTTCTTGCCCAACGGTGGTCGGTGCCCGAGGAGAAGATCCGCACATGAGTGAGTCACTACCGCCCGCATGGCATCGACCGGTTGCGCGCCAGGCGCAACGCGTCCAGCGCGCAATTTAAACTGCAGGTGCTGTCCTATCAGTACCGCGAGCAGCTCGCGAGCCGCCAGGTCGCGGCGGGCCATAACATATTGAAAGGCTGTTGTTGCGATCATCAGCCACTATCTTCCACTTGGCTGATGGCAGCCTTGAAGCCCAGAGTCTTCATGGCCGGGGTGAGGGAAACCGCCGCGCTGCCGTACGCCGCCCATGGCGAATTGCCCACCCGCAGGCGCTCGTCCACGGTCTGCATGGTCCAGTGGTCACCGCCTGCAACCTGGTCGAGCTCCGCCCAGGCGATCGGTATGGAAACGCCCATCCCCGGCCGGGCCCGGACGGTCCACGCACTCGCAGTCGTGGCGCCGAAGCCGTTGCGCAGGTAGTCGACGAAGATCCGGCCGACCCGGTTGCGAGGCCCGCTCTTGGCGACAAAGCGCTGCGGAATGGTGCGGGCCAGGTGTTGCACAGCGGCCTGCGAGAAGCCCTTGACGGCATCCCATTCGTGCAGCCGCTTGATCGGCACCACCACATGCAGGCCCTTGCCGCCGCTGGTCTTCAGGAAGGCCGGCAGCCCCAGCTCCTTCAGCAGCGCATGTACCAGTTGCGCGCCCTCCTGCACCTGCTCCCAGGGGACGCCTTCGCCGGGGTCGAGGTCAAAGGTCATCCGATCGGGCCGCAGAATCCTGTCCTTGCGGGCGTTCCAGGTGTGGTACTCGAACACGTTCATCTGGGTTCCCGACAGCAGGCCCTCGGGCCTGGCCACTTCCATCAGCGGCAGGTGCCCGGGATCGAGATCCTGGGCCAGCGCGGCGATGCCCGGCATCTCGCCCGGCTCCAGGTGCTTCTGGAAGAACTTCTCGCCCTTCACGCCCTGCGGGGCGCGCATGAATGAAACCGGGCGCCCCTTCAGGTGCTCCATCATCAGGGGCGCGACGGTGGCGTAGTAGCGCACCAGGTCGAGCTTGGTCAGTCCCGTGGAAGGGTCGATGACCCGGGTGGGGTGGGACACTTGGAGAGCGTTGGGGGTCGTCATGTCGTGGCCTGCAGGTGGGTTCGCGGATGGCGCAGAAGGTGCGGACAGCGCTACCGGCCGCTCGCGCATGATGGTGCGGGGCGATTTGTCGTCGCGCAGCCCGCGGAACACGGGGTGCCGCAGGTGCCCGCCCTGCGTCCACTCGGCGAACGAGACCTCGGCCAGCAGCCCGGGCTGCACCCAGCGGACGCCACGGGCGGTGCGGGGCAGATCGGAAAACGGGCTGTCGTCGCGGCGCAGCGCATCAAGCCTGCGTCGCAGCACATCCAGGGTTCTGGCGCTGAAGCCCGAGCCCACGTTGCCGGCATAGCGCAGCGAGCCATCTTCCGCATGCACACCCAGCAGCAGCGACCCGATCCCGGAGCGCGAGCCTTTCGGTTCGGTGAATCCGCCGATCACGAACTCCTGGCGGTGGCCGCACTTGAGCTTGACCCAATCCGCGCTGCGGCGGGATAGATAAGGCGAGGACTTGCGCTTGCCGATTACCCCCTCGAAGCCGAGCGCACACGCGGAAGCGACCAGGTCCTCCACGCGGACTTCGAACGCCTCGCTGTACCGCAGCCGGTTCGAGCGGGTGCCCTCCAGCAGCGCGCGCAGCAGTTCCCGGCGCTCGACCAGCGGCAGGCGGTGCAGGTCGCGCCCCTGGGCGAAGGGTATATCGAACAGGAAGTAGACCAGTTGCTCAGTGCCCTGGCCGTCAAAGGCGTTCTGCAACGCCTGAAAATCCGGTCTGCCCTCGTTGTCCAGCACCACAATCTCCCCGTCTAACCATCCTTCCTGCATCGGCAATTTGGCGAGCTCTTTGGTAAGCACAGACATCCTCTCGGTCCAATCGTTGCCGCTGCGGGTCAATAACCGTATGCCGTCCGGTGCAATGCGCGCGCCCAGCCGGTATCCGTCGAACTTGAGCTCCCATATCCATGCCTCGGGGTCGCCCGGCGGCGCATCGACCAGCGTGGCGAGCTGCGGCGGCAGCGCCGATGGCAAGGGTGCCTTGCGGGCCTTCTCCAGGTCCTGTGCGGCGCGGGCCGGCCGGGATGTCACCGCTGGTGCAGGAAAGGGCAAGATATCCGGCAGCGCCGAGACACTGTCCGGCATCGCGTCCACCACGTTGAACGATGAGGCTGAACGCTCCAGCCCATCGCGCTCTTTGATCAGCAGCCAGGGCGGCTGCTTCTCGTTCTCGCGCCCATGCATGCGCACCAGCGTCCACCGCCCCTGCAGCTTGTGGCCATGGATCTCGAACTTCAGCTTACCCTGGCGGTATCCTGCGGCCGCGTCGCCGACGGGCGTCCAGTAGCCCCGATCCCACACGATGACCCGGCCTCCGCCATACTGCCCGGTGGGTATCTGTCCCTCAAAGCTGTTGTACGAGATGGGGTGGTCCTCCACCTGGACCGCCATGCGCTTCTCGGTGGGATCGAAACTCGGCCCCTTGGGTACGGCCCAGCTCTTCATCGTGCCATTCAGCTCCAGCCGCAGGTCATAGTGCAGCCGGCTGGCCCAGTGCTTCTGGATCACGTAGCGCAGCGCAGTGGATCCGGGCTCTCCGCCTCCTGCCGGCTCGGGCGTAAGCGCGAAATCGCGCTTGCGCTTGTAGGCCGCCAGCGGGTCGCGTGCGCTGCGCCCTGCGCGCTCGGCAGCAACTCGGGCCTTCGCTGGGATCGCGCCCTTAACCATGGCACAGTCCCCTTCCTCCTCTGCGCGGACACCACCTGACTCTCAGCCCATCGCACCGCCATTGCTGGAACATCGCATGCACCTCCGTTATGTCTCAGGCTATCCATGCCGTCACCGTATGTCTGTAGGTCGCGGCATGGGATCGACGTACTGCATCGACTGTGCGGGCAGGCCGCACAGGCGCTTCGACCACAGACAACCTTGGCCCTGACCTACACCTGCGGCGCAGCCAGCCTCCTAGAGTGGGATGGCTATTGTTTCGGAGCCATCCATGCCCAAGAAACCAGAAGGAGGCAGGGCCCCCACCTCCACCCGCGCGCTGTGGAAAGGCGCAATTGCGTTTGGCCTAGTGCACATCCCGATCAGCCTGCATTCGGCCACGCAGGACAGCGCGCTCAACTTCGACTGGATCGACAGGCGCACGGGCGACCGCGTGGGCTACAGCGCATCAACAAGACCACCGGCAAGGAGATCGCGCCGGCCGATATCGCCAAGGGCATCGAGGTCGAGGACGGACACTATGTGCTGCTCACGCCCGAGGAGCTTGAAGCGGCTTACCCCAAAACCTTGCAGACCATCGAGATTGAAGCCTTCGTGCCGATCAACGAAATTCCATTCGTCTACCTCGAGAAGCCCTACTACATCGCGCCCATCAATAAGGGCTCGAAGGTGTATGCGCTGCTGCGTGAAACGCTGAAGGACGCAGGCAAGGTCGGTTTGTCGAAAGTGGTGATCGCCAACAACCAGCACCTGGCAGTGCTGATGCCCTGCGGACCGGCCTTGATCCTGAACCTGCTGCGCTGGGGCGAGGAGGTACGTTCCTGGCAGGGTCTGGCCCTGCCCACCGAGGGCAGGAAGGAGCTGAAGACCGCGGATCTGAAGATGGCGCAGCAACTCGTGGAAGAAATGAGCACGGACTGGCATCCCGAGGCATTCCAGGACTCGTTTCGCGAGCAGGTGATGCAATTGGTGGAAAAGAAGGCCAAGGCCGGCCAGCTTATGGAGGTGAGCCAGTTCGACACCAAGGAAACGGCTGCGCCGACCGCGACGGTACTCGATCTCACCGAGATGCTGCGCCGCAGCCTGGCATCCGGCAAGCGCACACCTCCTGCCCGCAAAGCAACCCCCGCCAAGTCCGCGAGTTCTGCCCAAAAAACCGTGGCCAGAAAGTCGGCCAAGACACGAGCCCCCAAAGCGGCCTAGCTGGAGCGCGTGCCTTTTTCGCATCGACCTGGCCGCAGAAGCGCCGGTGCAGGCCCTGAAGGCGGAGCAAAAACATCACCGCATGCACTTGCGCTGCTGCTCTATGTGCGAAGCCTTCGCACCACCGCGTATGCATGGCGCACCCGAGTCACGAAATGACGCCCTTGCTGACACAAGCAAACAGGACGACAGGGATGGCCTACACCAGCTGCCTGGAAAACGTTCCAGACTGGAAGGAATTCAGCGAAAGGAGAACCCATGCCCTACATTACCATCGCCTCATCGGATGCGAACTCCGTGCAATTGCACTACCAGGATTTCGGCAATGGGCGCCCGGTCGTTCTTATCCATGGATGGCCGCTAAGCGGGCGGACTTGGGAGCCGCAGATTTCGCCATTGGTGGAAGCTGGCTTTCGGGTCATCGCCTATGACCGCCGGGGGTTCGGCGCATCGTCCCAACCATGGACCGGCTATGACTACGACATCCTTTCCCAGGACCTCTATGCACTGCTCACCGAGCTGGCGTTGAAGAATGCCACGCTGGTCGGCTTCTCCATGGGCGGCGGAGAGGTGGCACGGTATATAGGGCGGTATGGCTCGCAGTCGATCCGCTCGGCAGTCTTTGCGGCAGCGGTGCCGCCCTCCTTGTTCAAGTCCGCAGGCAACCCGGAAGGTACGGTGACCGAGCAGGACATCCAGGCCAAGGAGGCCGCAGTGCTCGGCGACAGACTTGCCTTTCTGGATGAGTTCACGCAGAAGTTCTTCTCGGACTCATCAGGCAAGTTGCTGGTGAGCGAGGCGCAGCGCGAATACGCCAGGATGATTGCGGCGTTTGCTTCCGCCAAGGGCACGCACGACTGCATCGGGGCATTTTCCCGAACGGACTTCCGCGCGGATCTGCAAAAAATCAATGTCCCCACGCTGGTGATCCATGGTGACAGTGACCAGATCGTTCCCATCGAGGTCAGCGGTGCCAGGACCCACCAGGTCGTCAAGGGCAGCGAACTCCATGTCATTCGGAACGGTCCCCATGGCTGCAATCTCTCACATGCCGACGAATTCAACCAGGCATTGATTGCCTTCTTGAAAGCCCATTGAAAACGCAGCTATCGAGACAGGTACGGGGCTTGGGCGCTATCGAAGGAGGCCTCATGGCCAGGCAGGCCCTCACCCAGGATTTATGGCATTTGGTAACCCCCCTGCCATGCGAAGCATATCCCTCATCGGGAGATCAACATGACCACAGCAACAGATATCATGAAGCTGGAGACGGAGTTCTGGCAGTCGATGATGGACCAGAAGCCAGAAAAAGCCGCAGCCTTGCTGGCCAGCCAGGCGGCCAATGTGGCGCTGTTCGGCATCCACCATTTCAGTCCGGTAGAGTACATCAGGATGGCCCGTGAGGGCCCCGCCAAGCTCACATCCTTCGCCTTCTCCAACGAAAAGGTCATCTTCCCAACGCCGGAGGTTGCCATTGCGACCTACGAGGTGACACAGGGCTTCCTGATGCAGGGTCAGGCCCATGAGACGGTCTGCTTCGACACTACCACCTGGGTCAGAAGCGATGGCCGATGGCTGGCGGCGGTGCATACCGAGACGCCCAGGCAGAAATGCGAGGGCGGATAGTCGCTAGCCTTGCCTTGGATGTGATCAGGACAGACGTTCGCTATGCGTCTCAAAATGGCAACTGGCTGTGTCGCAGTCCGCTAGACAACCTGATCGGCAGCTTTCGTCAGCAGCGAACGGGTAGTGCCGACCCATTACGGTCGTTTGACTTCCCGCTGGCAACAACTGCTTTGCAATGAAGGGTTGACTCCGGCCAATCCATCGTTGACGAAGCTTGATCTCCAGATAGCAGCCATCCGGCTGCTCCTCAGCCCAGTGCAAACTTCACGAAGTCGTTGTCCTTCCATGCACTTCACTGCTCGCGCTGACCAAGGTCTTGCGGAACTCCTCGACCAAGGGCCGCAGATTGATTTTGTGCCAGGCCGCCCATAGCGGTGTGCGGTAGCTCAGCCAAGACAGCTCCCGCAGCATGACGCCCTCGGGCGTCTGGTGGCGCAGGCTTTGCTGGATCGTCGTCACCCCCAGCCCTGCGGCGACCAGACCAAGGGCAGCGAGCGGTTCTGTCGCCTCCATGGAGATCGCGGGGGTGAAGCCGGCTTTCGCGCATGCAGCGATCAGGGTGTCGTGCCGCAGTGCACTCTCCTTGTGCTTCACACCAATCCAGCGTTGCTGCGCAAGATCGGCCGGCTCGATGTCTTGCTTTTCTGCGAGTGGGTGCCCTTTGGGAACAGCCAGAAGCATCGGATCGTTGAGCACTTGCGCCGCTTCAAGATCGGGATCATCCGGCTGGGGTGGTTCGCAGACCAGAGCGATGTCCAGGCTGCGCTGACGAAGCCCTTCCAGTTGCACATCCGACTGCTGGTTGTACAGCGCGATATGCACCGCTGGGCGGCCTTGCCCCAGCTCGCGCAACGCATTGGGCAGCACGCCGGAGTGCATGGCGTACTCCAGATAGCCGATACAGAGCCCGCCCTCGTCACCCCGACCAAGTCTGCGCCCCAGGGACTCGAGCCGGTTGGCGTGCGTGAGCAGTGCGCGCGTCTCTGCAAGAAACGTGCGGCCGTCCCGCGTCAACCGGATGCGTTGCTGCGATCGCTCGAACAGCGCCAGCCCCAGCTTTTCTTCGAGCTGTGCAATCTGCCGGCTCAATGGCGACTGTGAGATATGGAGGCGCTCGGCAGCGCGCCCGACGTGCTCTTCCTCGGCTACGGCGACGAAGTATTGGAGTTGGCGGATATCCAGCAATTAAGACCTCAATGGACTCAAGTTGTGCAAATTATGTCTTGGACAGACTCAACTGGCAATTCTAAACTGACTTCACTTTCAACACTTTTGATGCATGGAGTGACTATGAGTCTCAAAGACAAACTGGCTGGCAACGTTCTCGGTTTCGGCTCAGCCCCCCTGGGCAATATGTTTCGCAACATCCCTGAAGCAGAGGCCCAAGCCACTGTGGACGCGGCCTGGGATCATGGCGTGCGCTACTTCGACTCCGCGCCTTTCTATGGCGCCGGCCTGTCGGAAATCCGCCTCGGCGATGCCCTGTCGCGCCACAAGCGCGACGAGTATGTGCTGAGTACCAAGGTTGGCCGCGTGATCCTGGATGAGCTGGAAGACGCCAGCGCCCGCGACCTGGGCGAGAAAGGCGGTCTGTTCGAATATGGCCGGGCCAACAAGATCGTCAACGACTACTCGGCCGATGCCACGCTGCGCTCCATCGAGGACAGCCTCAAGCGCCTGAAGACCGACCGCCTCGACATCGTGTGGGTGCATGACATCGCTCAGGATTTCTATGGCGACGAATGGCTGTCCTACTTCGAAACCGCTCGCAAGGGTGCATTCCGTGCGCTGACCCGCCTGCGTGAAGAAGGGGTCATCAAGGCCTGGGGCCTGGGCGTCAACAAGGTCGAACCCATCGAGCTGACGCTGGATCTGGCCGAAGCCCAGGCCGACGGCTTTCTGCTGGCGGGACGCTACTCCCTGCTCGACCATGAGCGCGCTTTGCAACGCCTGATGCCCAAGGCGATCGAGCGCAATGCCGAGATCGTGGTCGGCGGCCCGTACAGCTCGGGCATCCTGGCCGGTGGTGCGCACTTCGAATACCAGAAGGCCCCGCCCGAGATCATCGCCAAGGTCGAGAAGATGAAGAGCACGGCGCAACGCCATGGCGTCAGCATCAAGGCTGCAGCTTTGCAATTCGCCCTGGCCAACCCCGCCGTCGCCGCCGTGATCCCGGGAGCCAGCCGCCCCGAGCGCATTGCAGAAGACACCGCCGCGCTCAAGGAAGTCATCCCCGCCGACTTCTGGCGCGACCTGCGCGAACAGAACCTGGTGGCCGCGAATGCGCCGCTGCCTGTCGACAACGTTTGAATCTTTGAGATTGAACAAGAGGAAACCAAAATGGCACAAGCATCTGCAACCATTACCCTGGCAGTAACGCCTGACCAAGTCTGGCAACTGATCGGCGGCTTCGATTCGCTGCCCGACTGGCTGCCGTATATTCCCAAGAGCGTTTCGAGCGAAGGCGGCCGCGTGCGCAGCCTCCTCAACCCCGACGGGGATGCCATCGTCGAGCGCCTGGTGGCCTTCGACCACATCGCACGCAGCTACACGTACGCGATCCTCAAGGCTCCGTTCCCGGTGACCAACTACCTCTCCACCTTGCGTGTGGTCGGGGTCGACGGTGACAAGTCTGCCCGGGTCGATTGGTCTGGTGAGTTCAAGCCCAACGGCGTCAGCGACGAAGAGGCCTCCAAGCTGTTCGAAGGCATCTACCGCGACGGTTTGGATGCCCTGGCCGCAACCATGAAAAGCGGTGCCTAGCTGCCCAGCGGCCTGAGCTTGCATTGGCTAGAGTCAATGCAACTTGCCTGTAGCCCGTCGCCCCTTGGTCGACGGGCTTTTTGTGCTGACCAAGCCATGGGGGCATTTGGTCGTCCGCTCTAATTTCATGGTGAGAAGACCACGCCGTCGCTGGAGTAGACCGGGCGATGGGTCAGCTCCATTGCAGTTCGTTCGCGCGGCAACACGCGGGCTGTTCATTCCCAATCCGCTACAGCGAGTTACTTGTTTCTTGGAGTGGCGCACTGCGACAGGAGCTACCGCTAAATTGCATACTGCTGATTGCCAACACAACGGCGAGAAGCAGACATCCCCAAAAAAGAGGTGACAGGGTGCTTCTGGCCGATATGCGGCTGTCACCGAACTACCCAGAACAGACATAGGCCAACAGCGCTTGAACGACCGCACTGGAGTGCAGCATCTGCATTCGACGGCATAACCAGGCGGTCCGCGTCTGTAGTGCAATGAGAGGCTCTGGCTACTCTTGGCGGCATGCTGCTTACATCGGTCGCTGAGCAGCCCACTATGTTCTTCTCTATGCCTTGTGCTGTGCTGCCTAGATAGCTTCGCGTGCCTGTCGCGCAAGTAGTTCTCGTTGCTCGACGAGGAAATCCATCAGCGCCCTCGTCTTGGCCGGCATCTGCGATCGTGACGGCACGTACAGATAGAAACCCGGAAATGGCGGGCACCAGGCGTCAAGTACCCTGACCAGCGACCCATCGGCTAAATGCCGACGCACGCAGAGGTCGATATGCTGCACCAGTCCCACGCCCTGCACAGCGCCATGCAGCATGCTGTCGTCATCGTTGAAGACTGCGTTTCCCTGGGGCTCGAACACCACCGTGCGCTTTTCCTCATCGGGAGAGGTGAAAGACCAGCGGTCTATTGTGCCGCTGGAAGTGAAGCGGTAGGCGAGGCAGTTGTGCTTCATCAGGTCGGCCGGCGTTTCGGGCATACCGTACCGCTCGAAATATTCCGGTGAGCCGACGATTGCCATCTCCAAGGGAGGCGTGATCGGCACCGCCACCATGTGCTCATCCAGGCTCTCGCCCAGGCGGATGCCGGCGTCCAGGCCCTGGGCCACGATGTTGGAAAACCCATCGTCCATCACCAGTTCCAGCCGCAGCTTGGGATAACGCGCCAAGAACTTACCCATGTGCGGCTCAATCAGCAGGCGCGCGGCGACGCGCGAGGAATTCATGCGGATCAGGCCCGTGGGCTCTACATGGGTTTCTCCGATTTCTGCTACCGCTCGGTCGATGGCCGCCAGCGCCGGCTGCAGGACATCCAGCAGCCGCTGACCCTCTTCGGTCAATGACATGTCCCGCGTCGTGCGGTTGAGCAGCCGCACATTCAAGTGTTGCTCGAGCCCTTTCAAGTGCTGGGACAAGGCCGCACGTGTCACCTCCATTTCCATCGCGGCCTTGGTGAAGCTGCGATGGCGGGCGATATGGGCGAACCAGGTCAAAGAGGAAATGAGAGAGGGCTCAATGGGCATATTGGTTAGTTTAACTAAACACTCATGTCTTTGATAGATGGTTTATTAAATCCAATTCCATCTCTACCATTCAATCCAGTGCTTCACCTTTCAGCACGTTTGCTTCCACTACTGGAGATCCTCATGTCCCAAGTCACGTTCCAGAATCTCAACGGCCAGGGCGTCACCATGGCTGCCGTTATCAACTTCCCAGCGGGCTTCGATGAAAGCAGGAAATACCCGTCGATCGTCGTGTCACACCCGGGCGGCGGGGTAAAGGAGCAGACAGCTGGTTTGTATGCCCGAAAACTGGCCGAGAGCGGTGGCTTCATCACCATTGCCTACGATGCCTCCTACCAAGGCGAGAGCACCGGTCTGCCGCGCCAGCTGGAGAACCCCTACGTCCGCACGGAGGACATCAGCGCCGTCATTGACTACCTGACCACGCTGCCTTATGTGGATGCGGACCGCATTGGCGCCATGGGCATCTGCGCCGGTGCTGGCTACAGTGCCAACGCTGCCATCAATGACCGTCGCATCAAGGCGCTGGGCACCGTGAGTGCGGTGAACATCGGCCAGATGTTCCGCAACGGCTGGGAAAACACCGTCAAGGATGCCGACGCCGTGGGCTACATCGATTTCGGCTCCCAGGCCCGCACGGCGGATGCCGGCAAGGCCGAACTGGCCACCCTGCCATTGGCGCCGATGCGTGAGGAAGATGCACCCAACGCCGAGCTGCGCGAAGCCTGGGAGTACTACCACACACCCCGCTGCGAGCACCCCAATGCTCCCGGCTTCATGACTGCGCGCAGCCTCACGCAAATCATCACCTACGACGCCTACAACAAAGCCGAAGCTTTTCTGACCCAACCCATTCTGGCAGTCGCTGGAAGCGTCGCTGGCAGCAAATGGATGAGCGATGACCTGCTGGCTCGTGCCGCCAGCCAGGACAAGCAGATGCACGTCGTCGAGGGTGCCAACCACATGTCGCTGTATGACGTTCCGAAGTTCGTGGACGAGGCAGTCTCCAAGCTGGCTCCGTTCTTCCAGGTCGCGCTGAAGTAAGACCATTCTCAACCCCAAACTGGAGCCCCCCATGAGCACGACAAAGAGCATCAAGATCAAGACCACCTACTGGGACATTGCAGCCGACCTGTACTTCCCGCCCAATTTCGATGAAAGCCGGAAATATCCGGCCATCATCAGCGCCCACCCTATCGGCAGCTGCAAGGAGCAGACCGCTGGAAACGTCTATGGCAAGGCACTGGCGGAAGCGGGGTTTGTTGTCATCGCCTTCGACCGCAGCACGCAGGGGCAAAGCGGCGGCCTGCCCCGCTATACCGAAGACCCGGCCATGGCCGTCGAGGACTTCAGTCGCGTCACGGACTATCTGGTCACTTTGCCCTATGTGGATGCAGACCGCATCGGCGCGCTGGGCATCTGCGGCGGCGGTGGCTACGCCATTAACGCGACCATGATCGAACGCCGCATAAAGGCCCTGGCCAGCATTACCGGCGTCAACTACGGCCGCCTGTGCCGCGAGGGCTTCAGCGGCTTTGATCCCATCGGACAGATGGAGGCCGTGGCCCAGCAGCGCACCGCCGAGGCCCGGGGTGAGGCGCTCAAGGTCGATCAGTTCGTGCCCCCCTCGATGGATGCAGCAGTCCAAGCGGGCATGACGGACATCGATGTGCTCGGTGCGACCGACTACTACCGCAATCGCTGCGTCAACGACAACGCTGGCACACGCGGTCTGTTCTCGCGCCGCGCGGCCTCCGCCGCCTGGGATGCGTTTCATCTGGCCGAGACCCTGCTGACAACGCCGATGCTCGTGGTCGTCGGCGACAAGCCCGGTGGGTTTGGCGCCTACCGCGACGGACTGGAGATTTATGCGCGTGCTGCATCGAAAGTCAAGGAGTTGGTGGTCGTCGAGGGCGCCTCGCACTACGAGCTGTATGACCAGCCAGGCCCTGTCGGCCAGGCGTTGGCCAAGTTGGTGCCTTTTTTCCAGACCAACCTCTGATTCGGGGCGACACCATGACCAAAGTATTGATCCTGGGTGCCAGCGGCCAGATTGCCCGCTGGGCTGTCCAGATGCTGGGCGAACACAAGGATGTCGAACAGACCCTGCTGGTGCGCGACCCCAAAAAGCTGAGCGGCCACGAGCCGGCCAACGCAAAGGTTGTCATCGGCGATGTGATGGACAAGAAATTACTGGCTCAGATCATGGAGGGTCAGGACCTGGTCTATGCCAATCTGGCCGGCGAAGTGGACGCGCAAACCGAGCGCATCCTAGCCGCCATGCAGTCCAAGGGGGTCAAGCGCCTGATCTTTGTGAACTCGCTGGGAATTTATGACGAAGTGCCGGGCAAGTTCGGCGAGTGGAACCGCCGCGAGATTGGGCAGTACCTGCCGCCGTATCGCAAGTCGGCTGACCTGATCGAAGCCTCCGGCACCGACTACACCATCCTGCGCGCCGCCTGGTTGCAGGATAAGGACGAGGTGAACTACGAGACCACCGCCAGAAACGCGCCTTTCAAGGGAACCGAGGTATCGCGCAAGAGCGTGGCCTCTCTGGCAGTCGATCTGGTGCGGCATCCCGAACGGCTGCTACGCGCCAATGTGGGTGTGAACAAGCCAAACACCGAAGGCGACAAACCAGCCTTCGTTTGAGCCACCCCATGGCCTCATCCTGGCACCACCCGTGCCAGGGTCGACTCTTTGACATCCCGATTTCTCTCTACCGATGACTGACACCCTGTTCCAGCCCTTTGCCTTCGCAAATGGCCTCACGCTACGCAATCGCCTGGTGATGGCCCCCATGACCACTTGGTCAGCCAACCCAGACGAAACCATCTCCGATCAGGAGCTGGCCTATTACCGCGCCCGCAGCCAAGGCGTGGGTCTGGTGCTCACGGGTTGCACCCATGTGCAGCCCAGCGGCATTGGCTTTACCGACGAGTTCGCGGCCTATGACGACCGCTTCATCCCGAGCCTGCGCAAACTGGCTCAGGCCGCAAAAAGCGGCGGTGCACCTGCAGTGCTGCAGATCTTCCACGCCGGCAACAAGGCCGTACCCAGCCTGATCCCCCATGGCGAAGTGGTCAGCGCGAGCAGTCTGTCTGCACCCAAGGGACCGTTCAATGACGGTAAGACCCCAAGCCGGGCCTTGAGCCATGAAGAAATCCTGGGCGTAATCCGTGATTTCGGCGCAGCCACTCGCCGCGCCATCGAGGCGGGCTTTGACGGCGTGGAGCTGCATGGCGCCCATGGGTTTCTGATCCAGAACTTTCTCTCGCCTCTGTTCAATCAACGCACGGACTCATGGGGTGGCTCATTGGAGAACCGCATGCGCTTCCCGCTCGAAGTGGTTCGTGAGGTACGCCGCGTAATCGCCGCCCATGCCAAGCATCCGTTCCTGTTAGGCTATCGCATCTCTCCCGAAGAACCTGGCGAAGGCGCGCTGCGCATAGAAGATGCATTGGCGTTGGTGGACAGATTGGTCGAACAAGCGCAGATCGACTATCTGCACGCCTCGCTCTACGATCTGCTGGCAGGCAAGCCACAGAACAGCAACCATGGCGACAAGAGCGACGAGACCACTGCCGAGCGATTCATCAAGCGCGTAGCCGGGCGAGTGCCGCTGCTGGCAGCGGGCCAAATCCGCATGCCTGAGCAAGCGCGCCGTGCAATGGCTCTGGGACTTCCATTGGTAGCCGTGGGCAAGGGGCTGGTGATGAACACACAGTGGGTGGAACTGGCACAGTCCGGATGTGATGCCGAGATAGACTCAGTGTTGGATTTGTCTAACGAACCTGATGACCTTCAAATACCTGACAAGCTGTGGTCTGCAATCTTGGCGACTCCCGGCTGGTTCCCGGTACGCGACAAATCAGAGGACTTGGCCCAAGCATGACGTCGTTCGAAAGCGGCCACTTGTTCTGCAGATACCCGTGGCAGCCGAGTACGGAGGTTCAGCAGCAGTTACATGCATTGCTGAGACGGCGTGCGCAAGTCAGTGCCCATCAAGCTGCAATCAAACAAACACTCAAAGACATCTCACTACCCGGGCCGCAACTAGCCAGCCTGATGCAGTCACTCGAAGACTTGCACAACCCTTGTACGTCGTTGCTTCGCCGGGGGCGCCCAGCCTTGTCGTACGTCTGTATTGTCTGCAGCTTCGCCTACCGCGGCTCGGCCTAGCGCGGCCCGGCCTGACGCGGCCCGGCGCCTCGGCCCAACCGCAAATCTGCGATTTGCTGGGTTGTGTTAGCGGCTCTTCGGCCGATTCTTCCCCTATCCCCCACACCTAACCAAGTTCACACATTGAACTTGGCACAGCGCTGGAGTTATGCCGCACGCCCTGTGGATCCATAAAAGGAACCAGCGCAGTGATCGCGCAATAGCCGCGCTCGGGGTTTGAGAGATCGATTGATTCCAGACCGGGCCACAAAGCCCCCACTGCAGCATTGAGGATTTTGTTGTCATGCCCAGGCATCACACGTCCCGCATGAGAAGCTATTCTCAAAAGCTGCCTGTGAATTGGTAGCGCGAGGCAGGATGCCACAGTGCCGACACCGATGCCACCTGGCCCTGTGAGCGCGTGACGCGGCGCAACACCAGGCAGGGTTCACCGGTTTCAATACGCAGCATTTCGGCTACGTCGGCAACTGGCATGCTGGCCTCAATCGAGAACTGCACCCCCTGCAATGGCGCGACGCGCATCAAATAGGCGTTTGGCGTCTGGCTACCGAAGTCCTGGGCCATGTAGTCGGGCGCCACCGCCGGGTTGACATACCGGTCCTCGACCTGGATGGGCACGTCGTTCTCAAAATGGATCACTACCGAGTGGAACAACGCCTGAACGGTAGGTAGCTCGAACTGCCGCATCAGCAAGGTGTCGGCCCGATAGCGTTCGAGCTTCTGAAGCTCGCCACGGTGCTGGTGTCCTCGCGCCGCGATCTCGTCGGCAATATTGCGTAGTTGAACCAGGGTGGATTGGTACTTCTGCTGAGCCACGAAAGTGCCCGAGCCCTGAACCCGCGTCAGCGTCTGCTCGTCGCTGAGTTCCCGCAAGGCGCGATTGACCGTCATGCGAGCGACGTTGAATTGCCTGGCCAAGGCTGCTTCGCTGGGAATCGCCTCCCCCTGCTGCCATTGACCGCTATGGATCTGCTGCAGCACATGTTCCTTGATGCGCTGGAACGCCGGAATCACCGCTTTTGCCGCGGTCGCTGGAGTACGGACTGACATAGGGTTTGTGCGGATCAAAAGTCTGTAAAAGTTGATTGACGTATTGCCAAGTAAAACACGAAAATTGGTATATACAACTTATCAAATTTTACCCAATAGTTGTATGTAATTTATACAAACAGAGCAATCGGAGACCATTCCCATGAGCATTGATTCTTCCGCAGCTGCGGGGCTGGGGCGTATGGAAACACGAACCATCGACATGGTTCCCGAGCATGAGCGTCACGGCTCGCCTTTCAGCCAGTTCACCCTCTGGTTCGGCGCCAACATGCAGATCACGGCCGTGGTCGATGGTGCCCTCGCCGTGGTCTTCGGTGCCGAAGCCATGACTGCCATCCTCGGCCTGTTGATCGGCAACATCCTCGGCGGCATCGTCATGGCGCTGCACTCTGCCCAAGGGCCCCGGTTGGGCCTGCCGCAGATGATTTCGAGCCGCGTGCAGTTCGGCGTCAAGGGCGCTGCCCTTCCCCTGCTGCTGGTCATCCTCATGTACCTGGGTTTTGCGGCAACGGGTACAGTGCTCTCGGGCCAGGCCATCAACCTGATGTTCGGCTTCAGCACGCCTGCGGCCGGCATCATCATCTTCGGCGCGCTGACCGCGCTGGTTGCGCTCATTGGCTACAAGCTGATCCATGTGGTGGGCCGGATCTCCACCGTCGTGGGCATCCTGGGTTTCGGCTACCTGGCCTGGCAGTTGTGCCTTCACTACGACGTGGTCAGCGCCTTCGGCCAGAAGCCCTTTACCTGGACCAGCTTTCTGACGGCCATGGCGCTGTCTGCCGGCTGGCAGATGACGTTCGCGCCGTATGTGGCCGACTACTCGCGCTACCTGCCAAGCAAGACCTCGACGGCTTCGACCTTCTGGACCACCTTCGGCGGCAGCGTGATCAGCGCTCAACTGGCCATGACCTTCGGCGTTCTGGTGGCTGCCCTGGGCGGCAACTTCATCAAGAACCAGGTGGGATTTCTGGGTGACCTGGCAGGCCCCCTGGCCGTGGTGATCTACCTGGTCATCGTTACCGGAAAGCTCACGGTCAACTGCCTCAATGCCTATGGCGGCGTGATGACCATGCTGACCACAGTCAGCGCCTTCAATGACAAGAAGCACTTCTCGCCGGCCACCCGCCTTGCCTACATCCTGGGTTTTGTGCTGCTCACGGTGCTGGTGGCCCTGCTGGCCAGCTCCAACTTCCTGGCCACCTTTAAGAACTTCGTGCTGCTGCTGCTCACGGTGTTCGTTCCCTGGAGTGCCGTCAACCTCGTCGACTACTACCTGGTCTCCAAGGAAAAGGTAGACATCCCTGCGCTCTACGACAGCGAGGGCCGGTACGGTGCCTACAACGGCGTGGCGCTGTTCAGCTACGTGCTGGGCATCATCGTCCAGATTCCGTTCATCAACCAGGCCATGTATGAAGGCCCGCTTGCCAAGGCCATGGGCGGTGCCGATATCTCCTGGATCGTGAGCCTGATCGTCACCTCACTCGTCTACTACCCATTGGCCAAAAGGACCATGAACGTCCCCCGGCAGATGATTTACCCAGCGGAGCAGTCCGCCGCAGCCTCTGAGCACGGCAACCCCGATGGCTATCCGAATACCGCTTCCGCTGCGTAAGCGCCAGCGCCCCTAATCTATGTTTTCATGAAGGACATGACCATGAACGCCAACGACACCATTCTCCAAGCCGCGCAGCAGGATCCCCGCTACGACGCCAACCGCGTCATCCGCGCGCCCCATGGCAGCACGCTGCACTGCAAGAACTGGCTGGCCGAGGCCGCCTACCGCATGCTGCAGAACAACCTGGATCCCGATGTGGCCGAGAACCCCAAGGCCCTGGTGGTCTACGGCGGCATCGGCCGCGCGGCCCGCAACTGGGAGTGTTATGACGAAATCCTGGCCCAGCTCAAGAAGCTCGAAGCTGACGAATCGCTGCTGATCCAGTCGGGCAAGCCCGTCGGCGTATTCAAGACCCATCCTGACGCACCACGCGTGCTGCTGGCCAACTCCAACCTGGTGCCCAAGTGGGCTACTTGGGAGAAGTTCAACGAACTGGACCAGAAGGGCCTGTTCATGTACGGCCAGATGACAGCCGGCAGCTGGATCTACATCGGCAGCCAGGGCATCGTGCAGGGCACGTTCGAGACCTTTGTCGAAGCCGGCCGCCAGCACTACAACAACGATCTGACCGGCAAGTGGATTCTCACCGCCGGGCTGGGCGGCATGGGTGGCGCGCAGCCGCTGGCCGCAACGCTGGCCGGGGCCTGCTCGCTGAACATCGAGTGCAAGCAAAGCAGCATCGACTTCCGCCTGCGCACCCGCTATGTGGACAAGCAGGCCAAGGACATCGACGACGCGTTGGCCCTCATCCAGCAGCACACCGAAAAGGGCGAGGCCGTCTCCATCGCCCTGCTGGGCAACGCAGCGGAAATCCTGCCCGAGCTGGTCAAGCGCGCCAAGGCCGGTGGCCCAAAGCCTGACATCGTGACCGATCAGACCTCCGCCCACGACCTGATCAACGGCTACCTGCCCGTGGGCTGGACCGTTGCGCAGTGGGAAGCAGCCGCTGCCGATCCCGGCCAGCACGCCAAACTCAGCAAGGCCGCCGCCCAGGGCTGCGCCCAGCACGTACAGGCCATGCTGGACTTCCAGGCCATGGGCATCCCCACGGTGGACTATGGCAACAACATCCGCCAGGTGGCGTTCGACGAGGGGGTGAAGAACGCCTTCGACTTCCCAGGCTTCGTGCCAGCCTACATCCGCCCGCTGTTCTGTGAGGGCAAGGGTCCGTTCCGCTGGGTGGCGCTTTCGGGCGATCCCGAAGACATCTACAAGACCGATGCCAAGATCAAGGAACTGTTCCCGGAGAACAAGCACACCCACCGCTGGCTGGACATGGCGCGTGAGCGCATTGCCTTCCAGGGCCTGCCTTCACGCATCTGCTGGCTGGGTCTGGGCGAGCGCCACAAGGCGGCCCTGGCCTTCAATGAGATGGTCAAGAATGGCGAGCTCAAGGCGCCCGTCGTGATTGGACGAGACCACCTCGACTGCGGCTCCGTGGCAAGCCCCAACCGCGAAACCGAAGCCATGAAGGATGGCACCGACGCTGTCTCCGACTGGCCACTGCTCAATGCCCTGCTCAACACCGCAGGCGGCGCCACCTGGGTCAGCCTGCACCATGGCGGAGGCGTCGGCATGGGCTACTCTCAGCATGCTGGTGTGGTCATCGTGGCCGATGGCACGGATGAGGCCGCTGCACGCCTGGGCCGTGTGCTGTGGAATGATCCGGCGACCGGCGTGATGCGCCACGCGGATGCAGGCTATGAGATTGCCGTCGAGGCATCCAGGCGCCACGGCCTGAACCTGCCCATGGTCAAGTCCTGAAAGAGCCCGCCGACGAATCAACCGGGCGCTCCGATGAAGCGCCCAAGGAAAGCACATGACACACCTGCACATCCAACCCGGCCAATTGAGCCTCGCCGACCTGCGCCTGACCTATGAACAACCTGTAAGGCTGCAACTGGACACCAGTGCGGGCGAGGCCATTGCCGCAGCCGTGGCCTGCGTCGAGAAAATCATCGCCGAAGGCCGCACTGCCTATGGCATCAACACCGGTTTCGGCCTGCTGGCCTCCACCAAGATCGCGCCCGAAGACCTGGCCAAGCTGCAGCGCTCGCTGGTGCTGTCCCACGCCGCCGGTGTGGGCGAGGCCCTGGACGATGCCATGGTGCGGCTCATCATGGTGCTCAAGATCAACAGCCTGGCGCGCGGCATCTCCGGCATCCGCCGCGTCGTCATCGACAGCCTGATGGCTCTGGTCAACGCCGAGGTCTATCCCCATATCCCGCTCAAGGGATCGGTGGGCGCCTCGGGTGATCTGGCGCCGCTGGCCCACATGTCGCTGGTGCTGCTGGGCGAAAGCAAGGCTCGCTACCGCGGCGAATGGCTGCCCGCAAAGGAAGCCCTGGCCATCGCCGGCCTGCAGCCGCTGACGCTGGTCGCCAAGGAAGGCCTGGCATTGCTCAATGGCACTCAGGTGTCCACCGCCTATGCGCTGCGCGGTCTGTTCGAGGCCGAAGACCTGCTGGCCGCCGGGCTGGTGTGCGGCAGCCTCAGCGTGGAAGCACTGCTCGGCTCGCGCCTGCCCTTTGATGCCCGCATCCACGCCGCACGTGGCCAGAAGGGCCAGATTGACGTGGCCGCCGCCTTTCGCGATCTGCTGACACCGCACAGCGAAGTGGGCGAGTCGCACCTGGACTGCGACAAGGTGCAGGATCCTTACTCGCTGCGCTGCCAGCCGCAGGTCATGGGCGCCTGCCTGACGCAACTGCGCCAGGCGGCCGAGGTGCTGGCCGTCGAGGCCAATGCCGTGTCCGACAACCCGCTGGTGTTCGCCGAGCAGGGCGACGTCGTCTCGGGCGGCAACTTTCATGCCGAACCAGTGGCCATGGCAGCCGACAACCTGGCACTGGCGCTGGCCGAGATCGGCTCACTGTCTGAGCGTCGCATCTCGCTGATGATGGACAAGCACATGTCGCAGCTGCCACCGTTCCTGGTAAACAATGGGGGCGTGAACTCTGGCTTCATGATCGCCCAGGTCACTGCTGCGGCCCTGGCCTGCGACAACATCTCGCTGGCCCATCCCGCCAGTGTGACCAGCCTGCCCACCTCGGCCAACCAGGAAGACCATGTCTCCATGGCACCCAACGCAGGCAAGCGCCTGTGGGCCATGGCCGACAACGTGCGTGGCATCCTGGCCATCGAATGGTTGGGCGCTTGCCAGGGTCTGGATTTCCGCACCGGACTGAAGACCTCGCCCAAGCTTGAGGAAGCCCGAAGCCTGCTGCGCGCAAGCGTTCCCTTCTACCAGGAAGACCGCTTTTTCGCGCCCGACATCGAAGCGGCCAGCACCCTGCTCGCCAGCGGCCACCTGGGCCGTCTGATCACTGCGGATCTATTGCCCAGCCACTGAGATGGTGAACACGCCCATGAACCAGGCCACAGAGCGTTGGACCGCCGCCGTCATGCCCACTGTCTCGGTGCCCGTGGCCTATCGTGTACCCATGGGCGCGGTCGAGGCTATCGTCGACAGGGTGTGCCTCATCGGCAAGCTGCGCGTGGCTGACCTGGCGGAGCGCAATCCGTGCTTCGACCAGGACAGCCATGGGGCGCGAGCAGCGGCCAGGCTGGCCAGCCGCATGCTGCAGGCATAACCGAGGAGCCTCATACCCATGCATCGCTTCGATCTGAACGAAATCGCAGCCCGTCCGTGGAAGAACGGAGGCGGCAGCACGCGTGAGATTGCGTGCTGGCCACCAGGCGCAGACATGGACAGTTTCGGCTGGCGAGTGAGCATTGCCACAGTTGCCAAGGCTGGCCCATTCTCGGCATTTCCCGGCATAGACCGTCAGATCATGCTGTTGGATGGCAATGGGTTGCAACTGGTCGGTGCAGCAGCAGGCATCGATCACACATTGCAGCAACGATGGCAGCCGTTTGCTTTTTCTGGTGATGCGGCATTGGAATGCAGCATGCTGGGCGGCATATGCACCGATTTCAACGTCATGACACGGCGCGGCCAGTGGTCCGCCGAAGTACTGATCCAAGGCACTGAGGCTCTACCCGGGCACAGCGCCGCAGGTCTGTGCATGGTGCTGCAGGGCAGCTTTCTTCAGGACGATGCCCTGCTGTGCACCGGCCAGGGCCTTCTGTGGTGGGACATGGGCGATGACCAGATCCGAAGCCCCGCCCCTTTGCTGCCGCGCGATGCAGACAGCCGCCTGGTACTTGTCAACCTGAGGCAGGCCGGACGATGACGCTGGCCCATCGATCACTATTCAACCAGAATTTTCAAAGGATCCCATGCCATGACCATAACCGCAACGCCCCCCTTTTCTGCTGACGGACGCTGGCTGGACGTGCGACTGGCACCCGGACTGTCCGCCGCCGATGTGCCAGTGGCCGAGGAGCAGCCAGCCTGCATAGTGGTTGAACAAGGCCGCATCGTATGGGTAGGTCCGCAAGATCAGGTGCCGGCCTCCTATCAGCGCATGCCCGCACATGAAGGCGGAGCTCGTCTTGCCACGCCAGGTCTGGTGGATTGCCATACCCATTTGGTCTACGGCGGAGAACGCTCCAACGAGTTTGCCATGCGCCTGGCCGGAGCCACCTACGAAGAGGTGGCGCGTGCCGGCGGCGGCATCGTCTCCAGCGTCAAGGCCACGCGTGAGGCCAGCGAGGAAGAGCTGATCGCCCAGGCCTTGCCGCGCCTGGACCAGTTGCTGGCCGAGGGCGTGACAGCCATCGAGATCAAGTCGGGATACGGCCTGTCACTGGAGCACGAGCGCAAGCAGTTGCGTGTGGCCAGGCGCCTCGCCGAGCTGCGCGGCGTGACCGTGCGCACCACCTTCCTCGGTGCCCATGCGCTGCCGCCCGAATACGGTGGCCGCAGCCAGGACTATATCGATCTGGTCTGCCGTGACATCATGCCCGCGCTGGCCGCCGAAGGCCTGATCGATGCCGTGGACGTATTCTGCGAGCGCATCGCCTTCTCGCTGGCCGAGACCGAGCAGGTTTTCAAGGCGGCGCAAGCACTGGGCCTGCCCGTGAAACTACACGCCGAGCAGTTGTCGAACATGGAAGGCGCAGCCCTCGCCGCGCGCTATGGCGCTCTGTCCTGCGATCATATTGAACACCTGTCCGACAAGGGTATTGCCGCCATGCGTCAGGCGGGCACCGTTGCCGTGCTGTTGCCCGGCGCCTTCTACACGCTACGCGACACCCAGGTGCCGCCCATCGCAGGCCTGCGGGCCGCTGGGGTGCCAATGGCCGTCTCCACGGACCACAATCCGGGCACCTCCCCCGCCCTGAGCCTGCTGCTGATGGCCAACATGGCCTGCACACTGTTCGGACTCACCGTGCCCGAGGCACTGGCCGGCATCACCCGCCATGCGGCGCGCGCGCTGGGCCTGCAGGACGAGCAAGGCCTGATCACATCGGGACGGCCCGCCAACTTCGTACTCTGGCCCGTGCGCCACGGGGCTGAACTGGCCTACTGGTTCGGCCAGAAACCCGACTGCACTGTGGTGCGCCAGGGGATGATCGCCTCGGGCCACAGATCCGCATGATGTTCTAGGAAAGGTGTCCGATCCGGCGTTGTTGCATCACAACTGCGTCTGGGATTTGGGTAGCTCGGCCTCAGGCCGATTTATGCAACAAAGCCCACCATGCGGAATGCAACCAGAGCGCAACGGTGTCGGTCTTCCGAAGCAGCCAGAAATCTGCAGCGGGCTTCTGCAAAAGATGGGTTCAAGCAACAGCGCGTGACCGGCCAAAGTCCTCATTTCATAATCGATAATATAATTGATAATTATTCTCATTATTAATTCTATTCATGTGGATTGGTATTGCGCTGGCTGCTGTATGCAGCTGGCTTTTTCTTTGTGCCACTTATCGCGTTGACGGTCCACTGCGCGGCTGGCCAGGCACCCTGCTGGGCTCCCTGGCGGCAATGCTGGCGGTATGGCTGGTGCATGCGTCCGGGCTGGGGCTGGCCGTCTCCATTGCGCTGGCGCTGTCCGTGATGATCCTGATCCTGCCCTGCCTGAGCTACTGGCAAGCGACACGTCGCCAGGCGAAGAAAGGCGCCCGATGAGTCGCACCGGCCAAGCTGCATCATTCCCACGCCATCTGCTGTTCAAGGGGCTCACAGGCTTTCTGCTGGGATTTCCACTGGCACTGTGGCTCAGTTGGTTGCTGATGTATGGCGGCTTGCTGCCCGCTTTCGTCCCCGTACGCGACCAGATTGCCATGTGGTTGGCGGTGTTGCTGTGGGCCCTTGCACCATGCCTGGCATTTCTGGCCCAGAGCCGCAGGCAATGCACGATGGCGTTCCTGCTGGCCAACGCTGCAGCCTTTGCAGCCTGGAAGGTGCTGCAATGAAGGCACAGACTGTCAAGGACTATCTGGCTGTTCACACCTGGGTCGGCATTCTCTGCGGATTGGTGCTGTATGTGGCCTTCTATGCAGGCGCTTTCTCGATGCTGGAAGCCGAAATCACGCGCTGGACGCAGCCTCCCGCACCAGCCTCCAGCGCCATCAGCGACGACGGCGACGCACTGGCCAAGGCCTTTCTGGATGCCAACCCCGGCATCAAGGGGCGCGTGCGTTTGCGCTGGCCTGGCGCCGACAATGCCCAGCCCGCGCTGGCGCACATGGTGCGCGGTGAAGACCCGGTCTGGTGGCAGCTCGGCACAGATGGTCAACTCCTGCGTATGGACAGCATGCCGCGGGATGACGACACCAGCGGTAATTTCGTGGACTACCTGCACCGCAAGGGCGGCCTGCCCATTCCCCTGGAGGTTGCCGAGCCGCTGATCGGTCTCGTCTCCCTTGCCTATGCCTTGGCGTTGGTGTCAGGCGTCGTGGTGCTGCTGCCCTCACTGGTCAAGGATCTGTTCTACCTGCGCCTGGGCGCCAACCTCAAACGCATGTGGCTGGACGTTCACAACCTGCTGGGTGTCGCCAGCCTGCCATTCCATCTGGTGATCGCACTGAGCGCGGCTGTGTTCGGCCTGCACGACATGGTGTATCTGGCACAGGACAAGTTCATTTACCAGGACGGCCTGCGCCCCACCGTGGCGCGCGACAGTGTTGCGCCGCCCAAGGTGGTTCGTACCGACTGGCTGCCGCCCAGCGAGATCAAGCACCGCGTGCAGCAACAGGTTCCGGATTTCCGGCCTCTTGCGCTGGACTATGTCATGCAGCCGACAGGGACGGTGGCAGTGGTTGGCGGCAGTGACGAGCGCAACTTTCAGCGCGCCTCGCGCTATGGCCTCGCTTTCGTGAATCTGGGCAACGGCGAAATCTATGACCGCAACTACCTGCCCGGAGCCAGCGGCGCCGTCTCCACCGCGCTGCTCAGCAGCCTGTTTTCGCTGCACTTTGGCAGCTATGGCGGCGACACGGTGCGTGTGCTGTACCTGCTGCTGGGCCTGTCGGGTGCACTGCTTTTCTACACCGGCAACCTCCTGTGGATCGAGACGCGCACCAAGCGTGCACGGCGACCGCAAGACGGAGGCGTCATGGAGCGTCCGCGTCACGTGCGCATTGTCTCTGCCCTCACACAGGGCGTCTGCCTGGGTTGCGCCGCTGCGTTGCCAGCCACCTTGGTGCTCGCCCATTGGTTTGCGCCCCGACTGGCTGATCTGAATCTTCTGCACCAGAGCGTGTTCTACGCGGTCTTTGCGGCCTGCATCACCTGGGCAATCTGGCGTGGAACCGAACGTGCAGCCCGCAGCCTGCTGTGGTTCACGGCACTGTGCAATGCATTGGTGCCCCTCGCCGTGGCGCTGAGCCCGGGCCCGGATGGCGTGCTGCTGGGCGCAACCTGCATGGTGCTAGCACTGTTCTTTGGCTGGCTGGCCTGGAGACAGCGGTGATGGCAGCGTTGTCACGCAGGCGTACGAATTCATTGCGACCCATTCTCAAATCTCAATCGATTTATTGACAGAAAGCACCTTCCATGAACGCCAACATCCGACGCCGACTGCGACTCACCCCGATTGCACTGGCCCTGACCGCCGCCGGCACCAATACGCTCGCCCAAACCGCCTCCACGCAGAATGAAGCCGCATTGCCCACGGTGACGGTGCGCAGCAAGTACGAGCGCGAAGATCTGCCCAATCGCGCGCCGGGCAACAAGGCGGCGTCGGGTGCACGTCTGGGAATCCTGGGCGCCACCTCCATCATGGAAGCGCCCGTGCATGTCAACGCCTACACGCGCGAGCTGGCCGAGGACTGGTCGGCGCTGACCTTGCAGGATGTGCTGGAGAACGAGTCTGCCGTCGTCTTCACCACCAACAAGAACCACATGCTGCAGAACTTCAATCTGCGTGGCCTGGACATGGGCGCCATCGACATCGCCACCAATGGCCTGTATGGCATTGCGCCGGCCAACTCGGTGCCGGTCGAGATGTTCGAACGCATCGAAGTGCTGCGCGGCCCCAATGTTCTGCTCTCGGGCATGCCCCCAGCGTCCAGCGTGGCCGGTACGGTCAACATGGTGACCAAGCGCGCGCTGGCGCAGCCCATTGCCGACCTGACGGTCACCTATGGCTCGCACTCCTATTTCCAGGCGCACGCCGACGTGGGCAAGCGCTTTGGCGACGAAAAGCGCCTGGGTCTGCGCTTCAACGGCGTCTATGGCGATGGCGAGATGGGTGCCAAGGATGAAAGCCAGAAGCGCCAGGTCGGCGCACTGGCGCTGGATTACCTTGGAGACAATGCCCGCTTCTCGCTGGATCTCTACAACAGCGTCAACAAGATCGACAACGGCAGCCCCGGCATGTTCAACTTTCTGGGAACTTCGGCCATTCCCGGCGTAGGTCGCCTGCTGGATCCGCCCAAGGGCGACACCAACATGTTCCGGGGCACCCATGGCAAGTATGACAACAGCGGCGTGCTGGCCCGCGCCGAGTTCGACTTCAACCAGAACTGGCAAGGCTATGCGGCCGCAGGCGGCTCCAGCTCCGAGGGCCAGGGTCTGATGTTCGGTACCCGCGCCTTTGTCACCGGTGCAGATGGCACCACACGCGGCGCCATCTACAACGTGGACACCCGCTCGCAACGCCGTACCGCCGAGGCCGGTGTGATCGGCAAGTTTGATACCGGCAGCATCAAACACAGGCTGCAGCTCTCCGCCAATGTGTTGCGGATCACCGAGGGCACCAACAACAACGCCTGCAACTACTGCTACACCACCAATATGTACGACCCGGTCACGCCCGTGTTCCCACCGGCTCCGGAATGGACAGGTTACGGATCTGCGCGCGTGGCTACAAAGAACAACTTCCGTTCGCTGGCCGTTGCCGACACCATGGGCTTTGCCGGAGACACCGTGCTGCTGACCATCGGCGGACGCCACCAGACCGTGAAGATGCCTTACTCCAGCTACAGCGAAAGCCGCTTCTCGCCCATGATTGCTGGCGTACTGCAACCCTGGGGCGACAAGGTATCGCTCTTTGGCAACTACACAGAAGGCCTGGAGCCAGGTCAGGTCGTGGGTCTGGGTTACGCCAACGAAGGGCAGGCCCTGGCACCCAAGGTCACCAAACAGGTCGAGCTGGGTGTGAAGCTGCAGACGGGTGAGCTGACCCACACCATCAGCGCCTACGAGATCAAGCGCCCTTCGTTCATCAGCGTCAACAACGGCGGAACCTTACCCACGCTGACTGGCGACGGCGAGCAACGCCTCAGAGGCCTGGAATGGAGCACTTACGGCAACCTGACCAAGGAGCTGGCACTGCTGGGTGGCATCACCCATATCAAATCGGAGCAGCGCAACACCGGCCGCGACACCTACGGCACCCCCGAGTGGCGTGCCCGCATCGGCCTGGATTGGCAAACTCCGGTACAAGGCCTCAAGGTTGGCGGACGGATGATCTACACCGGATCGCAATGGTCTGATTCGGGCAACAAGCTGCGGGTGCCATCGTGGAATCGCTTTGACCTGAACACCAGCTATGCCACCAAGTTTGGGAACACGCCAGTGCGATTCAATGCCAGCGTGGAAAACGTGACCGACAAGAAGTACTGGATCGGCATCTTTGGCGATGGCTTTGTCATGCCGGGTGCGCCACGCACCTTCAAGCTGTCGGCCACCGTGTCGTTCTAAAAGAATACGCATTGAAAGTGCGGGCCACGGTGCCTTCAGGGCTCCGCGTACGCCAACGTCCTCGTTGCCGCCGCCAGTGTCAAACCGGAGGATGTGGTGAAGCACTACGCCGCGCTGCCTGGCGCCCGGCACCTGGGCTATGGCAGCGATATCAGCGCCCACGCCCATGGCTTTGTGGTCAGCTGCCCCCGCGCCGATCTGGTCACCCGCTGGCGCATGCCCCAATCGGCTGGGCAAGCATGGTCTCTGATGGATACGACCACACTGGCAGGCGCTTACTGCGTCAGCAATGCGCGGGACTTTGCCGGTGGAGGCAAGACCGGCGACGGTTGAAAAATTCCCCATATTTGATAATGATAATCATTATTATTAAGATTCCTCCATCAGCCAATCCCGTTGCCGAAGCGTTCCGATTGCCGGTCATCGGCGTCATGCAAGGCGTCGCCTGGGTTGATGGAGAGGAATACCGTGCCCTACCCCGAGGATGACATTGAGCATGTGATGCAAGAGCATGTTGCGCTGCTGCGTCACTACGCCCAGGTGCAACAGCGCTGCTCGGCGCAGATGCAGAGCCAGTTCAACGAGATCCAGCATCTGCAAGCCCAGATTCTGCGGATGCGCGCGCAACTCGTCGTCCTCCAGAGTGCCCTTGCATGGGAATGCCCAAGGCCGCGCTCGGCGCTGGCCAATATCTCCGACAGCACCGCCCACCCACCTGCAGCAGGCCTCGCCGAGCCAGAACACTCCGTGGAGAGCGCGCCCGCTGGTGCGGAACTCGAGTGGCTGGGGCACAGCCTGCACGAAGCCGATCTGGTGATCTGCCAGACCGGCTGCATCAGCCACGGTGCCTTCTGGCGGCTGGCCAACCATTGCAAGCGCACCGGCAAGACCTGCGTACTGGTAGACCAACCCGATGCGCTGCGCATCGTACGCATCCAGCCAGCCGACCTGGGCGCACCTCGCCCCACGGAGCAGATCCCCATCAAGGATATTTCATGACCTTCCATGCCCGCGCTCACGACACCGCCAACGCATCCGTCCTTCCGCTGCTCGATGAGTGGAAGCGCCTGACCCAGGCGGGACTTCAGGCCAGCCGCGCGCATTGCGCTGCACATGCGCTGACCTGGCACGTGAAGGCGTTGCGTGTGGCAAACCGGCTGCTGCTGCAATCCTTCGATGGCGTGGCAGACGATGACCGGCTGGCAGCCTTCGTCGTTGCGCACCTCAATATCGCGGATTGCTATGCCGACATGGGACAGCTCAGCGAAGCTGCGGAATGCGTGGATTGCGCACACCATCGGCTCCTGGCGCTTCTGCAAGACGAGGCAACCCCACATCCATTGCGGCAAGCTGCCTACCGGCACCTGCACCAGACCTTTGCTGCACAAAGGCGGCACAGCCCGGCCTGCGCAGCAAAGTCGCAAATCCAACCTTCGTTCATACCACCCACCGGGTCATTGCTGCATTGACGCGCGAGCGATTCTCTTCCCATGTTCATCCCCACTGGAGACTGCCCATGCCCTACTCCCTGCCCCCTTTGAGCTATGCCTACGATGCGCTGGAGCCTCATATCGATGCGCAAACCATGGAGATTCATTACACCCGCCATCACCAGACCTATGTGAACAATCTCAACGCCGCGCTGGAAGGAACGCAGTATGCCGAGTTGCCGATCGAGACCTTGATTGCCCGGATCGACACACTTCCAGAAAAGCTGCGCTCGCCCGTGCGCAACAACGGTGGCGGTCACGCCAACCACAGTCTTTTCTGGGAAGTCATGTCCCCCCAGGGAGGCGGGACGCCCAGCGGCGACCTGGCCCGGGCCATCGACACCGATCTTGGCGGCTTTGACGCGTTCAAGACCGAGTTCACCAAAGCCGCACTCACCCGCTTCGGTAGCGGCTGGGCCTGGCTCACCGTGAACCCGCAGGGCAAACTGGCAGTGGAAAGCAGTGCCAACCAGGACAACCCCCGCATGGAGGGCATAGGCTCGGGCAACACCGCCATCCTGGGGCTCGACGTCTGGGAGCATGCCTACTACCTGAAATACCAGAACAGACGCCCTGACTACATCGCTGCGTTCTACAACGTCGTGGCGTGGCAAGAAGTCGAGCGCCGCTATACCGCAGCGCTTGGCCGCTGAAGCAACCAACAGCCCAACAGCAAAGCCTCTATGCCCACCGAAAATCCTGCCGCACTCAGCTCTCAGGTACCACGCCTGAGGATCTGGATCGGATTGACCATTTGTGCAGTCGGCCTGTTGGCGCTGTGCGGGCAGATGTGGGCTGCGCTTCAGAGCCAGCCATCGGCGCAGGCCGCCTTGCTCGGCGGAACAGTCGCGGCACTGGCCACTGCGCTGGGAACCTTGCCTGTGCTGCTGACGCAACGGCCATCGGGACGGGTGCAAGACACGCTGTTTGGATTCGGCGCTGGCGTGATGCTTGCGGCCTGTGCCTTCTCGCTGGTCATACCAGGGCTCAATGCGGCCCGCTCCGCACACCTCTTCGGCGGCGGCAATTGGGCAGCAGGTGCCATCGTCGGCATCGCCATCCTGCTCGGCGGTTTGGCTTTGCTCGCTTTGGACCATCTGCTGCCCCATGAGCATTTCATCAAAGGCCGCGAAGGCAGCGATGCCAGGCAATTGCGCCGCACATGGCTCTTTGTCTTCGCCATCGTGCTGCACAACATCCCGGAAGGATTGGCCATCGGTGTCGGCTACGCGGGCAATGAAGGTCTGCGCGCCAATGCCCTGGCCATAGGCATCGCCATACAGGATGTGCCCGAGGGATTTGTGGTTGCGGCAGCCTTGATCGCCGCCGGATATGGCCGAGGCCTCGCCATCGCACTTGGCATGGCATCAGGACTGGTGGAGCCCCTGGGAGCGGTTGTAGGCGCCACCGTTGTTGGCCACTCGGCCCTGCTCCTGCCCTGGGGCCTGGGTTTCGCCGCCGGCGCCATGCTGTTCGTGATCAGCCACGAGATCATTCCAGAGTCCCACCGCAAAGGCCACGAGGCATTCGCCACCGCCGGACTGATGACAGGATTTGTGCTGATGATGGTGCTGGACACCGCCTTGGCGTGAACGCACATGAAAAGGCATGTGCGTTCTTCGCACGACCGCATCGCAGCGCGGCCGTGCATTGGCCTGGAGCGACCGCTAGTGGCCCAAGCCCGTTTCATGCAGGTAGTGCCACAAAATGGCGTTTTCGGAGCAGGTCAGGAGTACGACCGATATGCGCGAGGTTTCAACGCCGTCACGCCGGTGGCTTTCCTTGTATCGCATGGCAATGCTTGCGCCCTGCTGCCATACGGGCTGTATTTCCGCGACCGATATCTCCAGACCAGGTCGCGTGCCTGCGGCCTGCCTGAACATCTGCGCCACTTCGTCGCGCGTGGTGACCCGCCCTGCCGTGGTGACCATGCTGAAGTCGCTCGAAAAGAACGACATGAGCTCTTGCATGGCTGGCTGGGCCGAGGGGCCCGCATGGGTGAAGATCGTGTGGATCAAGGTATGGACACGGCGGACGTTGTGCTCCGCGCGCTCAATGATGGTGTGTTGCATGACAGCCCTTTGCTGTAGTGAGTGATCCGATCCGCAGCAAGGGGGCGATGCCTGCCAGTGACGCAATGACGAAGGTCCACTGATAGGCATGGATGGCACCCAGCTGCTGGAGAAGTACGCTGAAAAGTACGAGAAAGGCCGTGGCCCCCAGGCTGAACGCCATCTGCCGGTTGATGTTCCAGATGACACTTGCCCGTTGCATCTGCGGCCCCTCGAAATCCAGCAAGGCGGTCGTCTGTGCCGTGTTGGAGCCAATACCGCCGCCAATGCCCATCAATGCATAGGCAATGACCAGGGTGGGGATATCCGCCGCCGAACTCACGAGGGCGAGAGTGGCAATACCAAGGCTGTGCAGAACCATGCCCAGGCAGAACAGCCTCTTTGCGCCGATCCGGTTGTAGACGTGGCCGCTTATCAGCATGGCGAAAAATGCGCCACAGGCATACACGAGCATGAACCGGCCCGTGACCTGGGCACCGAGATGGAGTGTGTCCTGCAGATAGAAGATGCCCAGCAGGTTCACGCCTGTGAAGACGCCCGGGATTGCGTGGTAGACCATGATCGACATGCGAAGCCTCTGGCTTCGAAGCAGGCTCAGATCCAGAATCGGGTCTTCAGACTGGCGATGGTGACGAAGGTACATGCCAACAAAAAGCAGCCCTGCAGCCAAACTCAACGACACCGACCAGACCCCGTGCCCCGCCCCATACAGGGACAGCCCCATCAACAGGCTTGCCAAGCCTCCACTTGCCAGCAGCAGCCCCTTGATGTCCGGGCGCAGGCTGGGTTGGCGGGGCGTCTCGCGCACCCATGCCCAGGCGAGAGCTGCTGCGACCAAGGCCAGCGGAATGTTGGAGTGAAACACCCAGCGCCAGGAGCCCTGATCGACGATCAGCCCCCCAAGGGTTGGCGAAACGGCCGGTGCAATCAGCGCGACGGCCATGACCAGCGTGGAAATGCGAGCGCGCTCGTGGCCCTTGAACAGATTGAATGTCAACGCCTGCCCCACCGGAATCAGCACACCGCCAGCCACCCCCTGAACAAAACGCCAGGCAATCATCTGAGAGAAAGTCGATGCCTCGCCACACGCCCACACGGCCAGACCGAACAGCAGCATCGATCCCGTCAGAATGCTCCGCGTACCAAGGCGACCTGCAAGCCAGGTACTGACCGGCGTGATCAGAGTCAGGCCCAGGATGTAGGAGTTGGCCACCCAGGCACTGGTGGCGGCATCGATATGAAACTCTGCCGACATCTTTGGAAGCGCAATGGCCGGCATGAAGATGTTGATGCAATCGATGAAGAATCCAATGAGAAAAACTGTCGCTATCCGGTATCGATAGGTCATCTTCCGTCCTTTTTGGGGGGAATCGTAGTGACCGCGACGGATGCTGTCGATGGAGCTATGCTTGAATCTTTGTTTGATCAGACTGAACAATGCATCGCACTGCAGCCGTCCATACGCAACTCAACAGGGTGCAGACCTTCCTGGCGGTGGTGGACTTTGGCTCCTACACCAGGGCTGCAGATTTTCTGGGGATCAGCAAGGCCATGGCGAGCCTGCACGTGAAGGCACTGGAAAAGGCACTATCCGTGACCTTGCTGGTACGAAACACGCGCGCAATTTCCCTGACGGAGACGGGGCAGATCTTTCACGACCAGTTTCGGGGGATCTTCAAGGATATCGATGGTGCGTTTGAAAATGCCATGCACCGGCACAACCGGGTTTCCGGAACTCTGCGCATCAGCACGACCAGCGAGTACGGGGAGAGATATATCCTCCCGCTGTTGCCGGAGTTTGTGAAGACCTATCCGGAAATCACCATCTCCTATGATGTCAACTCCTCCTTGAGCGACCTGCTCGCCGAGAAGCTGGACCTCGTGGTCCGCCTCGGAAGCCTGCCAGACTCGAATTTCCGCAGCCGCAAACTGTCGGGCTACGACATCGTACTGGTGGCTTCCGCAGAGTTTCTGAAGATCCACCCCATCGACCAGCCACTCGATCTGAACACCGTACCCTGGATCGCAAACAGCAATCTTCCCACCCCTGTGAGCTGGACATTGCGCCCGATGCAATCTTCAGCCGATGCATCCAAAGCAGTGCAGAAAGTGGCGATCCATGGTGTCGCTGCGCATGCGTCCAACTCATCCACCGCGATCCGTGCGATGGCGCTGTCATCCATGGGAGTGGCAGTTTTGCCCGCCTGGATGGTGGCGGACGATCTGGCCAGTGGCGCTCTCACGCAGATATTGCCTCCGTACGCTTTGCCCAGGCAGGCAATTAGTGTTGTCTATCCCAACAACCCGCATGTGCCTCACAAGACGCGGGTTTTCATCGATTTTCTCTGCAAGCACCTGCATTGACCCTTTGCCACATCCGGCAATCGAGCTTCCGTCTTCGGGGTGCGTGGACTGACGGGCATGGGCGCCATGGGCTTTGGTGCCAGCCATATTGAACAGACCGCACTCGGAAGGACGATGGAGTTTTCACAGACTTTAGAAGAGACACCGTCATCTCGGCTGGCTGAATACTCCATAAGCAGGCCGTCTGTCTCGCAGCTACCGACCCCATCTGCCTGATCGCGCCAAAGAGGTCGCACAGCTTCTTCCATCAGGACTCTGGGGCACCGAACGCCCCCTCGCGCGAGAGGCCGTAGCCGGCAATGAAAAACTCGTAGATCGCCCCCGTGGCCGGGTCCCGCGCACTCTCGATACCGATGTTGTCCAAAGCACCTTCCAAAATCTGCTCGCGCCTCAAGGGTTTTGCATCTATCTGCTGCGCCACCACATAACTTCCGTCGGGAACGCGAAAAACCACGTCACCCTTTGGCGTCACCGCCTCGACCACATTCTGCATACCGTCTCCTCGGACAATCCAGCCTGGGCACACACATGGCCCATGGAACTATCGGAAACTGTAAGCAGTGCAGTACTTCTGCAGAAGACGGCCAATGCTTGTTGCAGTCATAAGCTGGACTTACGAATAAATTTGGCAATATAGTCATCTCCATGCCAAATCTGCGAGCCATCGAAACCTTTGTCAAAGCCCTCGAGGGCGGCTCGATAGCTTCTGCAGCGCGCCAGCTGGGAATCTCCCCTGCCGCCGCCAGCCAGAATCTCGCGCGTTTGGAGCGCGAACTGGGTACGCGCCTCATTACACGCACGACGCGCTCGCTGGCACTCACAGAAGCCGGTGAACGCTATCTGGCCCGCGTGGCTCCGGTGCTGGACGCGCTCGAAAAGGCCCAGTCCGATGCATCCCTGGTTCAAGGAGAACTGCATGGGCGCCTGCGGGTGGCCTGCATGGCGGCGTTTGGTCGCCATATCCTTGCGCCACTGCTGCCGGCCTTCAAACATCGCCATCCCTTGTTGAGTCTGGAGTTGCTGGTCACCGATCGCCACGTGGATGTACTCAAGGAGGATGTAGACATCAGCCTCTGCTACCGCGACGTGCTGGAGCCCGGCATGTCGGTGCGGCCACTGGTGGAGGTGCCTCGAATCCTGTGCGCCTCGCCCGCATATCTGATGCAACATGGTCATCCGCAGATGGCCGAGGATCTGCTGCAGCACGATTGCCTGCTCTATCGGCGCGAGCGCGATGGCCGCACCATGCGCTGGCCCTTCTTTCGCGACGGGCGGCGCACAGATCCGCCGCTGAAGATCGCCGCCATCGGCACCGACATCGATACAGTGACCGAGCTTGCCGCAGCGGGTGGCGGCATTGCCTGGGTGGGCGCCTTCGTCGCCCGCCGCCATGTACAAGAGGGTCGGCTTGTGCCTCTGGCGCTCAAACCTGCTGGCAGAAGACAGAAGGGGCAGTTGGAGTTCCGGGCAGATACGCTGGATTTCTTTGCCTGCTTCCGGGATCGGAAATATGTGCCCGCCAAGGTGCGCGCCTTCGTGGACTTCTTGCTGGAGGCTCTGCCAGAGCACCCTTCCCTGAAGCGCCTGACCGATGACGGTGGTTGAGGAACCTAGCGCCCTTCGACACCGCGCAATGCTGAAGCACCCAAAACCCCGGAGTTGCTAGGCCGTTGGCTTCTTCCAGTCCGCCACCACAATGGGGCTGGTCAATTGCTCAATCTTTGCATCGATGAGTGAAAGCCTGGCCCGGTCGACCGTGCCTTCCGGTGGGCTTCGAATCAGAAGCTCCGCCCCTTCACCCTTGAGCTGGTCCAGATACGTGTCTTCTGGATGGTCATCCTCTTTGGATCGCTGCATGGTTCACCTCCTAATTCTAGGTAGTCAAACTTTACCGCAAAGGTAAATAAATGCTAACCGATCTATGTCAACACAATGAGAAAAGGGGAATGAGTCCTACACTCATCTCTTGAGGAGAGAACTCCATAGCGACAACCCAGGCTGCGCATAGGCCCGTCGCCTTCAAGCCTCCCCCTGATTCGTGAGCCGTTTTCAAACGCGCCGAGCTGCCCTATCAATTGCTGCAATCAACCGCGCAGTCAGTCGGTCTGTTGCAGGTTGCGTACGATGGATGTGATCGGGTTGCAGATCGCCCTCCCCCTGGTACTCCTCGTCCCAGCCCGCGTGAATGACTCCCTGCTCCTGCGCGACATCGCGCATGACTTGGTGGAACGCATCGAGATTGGCATCCTGCGCCGGATCGTAATAGCCACTGGGGATGTGGGCGAGGCCTGTAAAGACGGGCACTGCACCGGTTCCGCGAATGATCGCCAGCGCATCAAGCAATTGCTGACGGTAGCCCTCTGGAGAAAGCAGGCCGTAGGAGTCGTTCAACCCCAACCCAAGAACAATGATCTGCGAGGCATGCGGGGCATCTTTGAAGGCTGGCTGGGGCCCTGCGGGGAACATGTTGGATGGCGCACCCGGGAATGGTTCCTGGTAACCCACCATGAAATCCGCCATGCGCAACCCGCAGGCGTTGCGGTCTGTGATCGTCCATTTGGGGCGCTGGGCACGCATCTGCATGACGGGAGTGTCTGGACAATCCCAACCAAACAGAATACTGTCCCCATTCAGTTCCACAGACAGTGGGCAGCAGCGCACGCAGAACTTGCGCACAAGCCTGCAGATCAATTCACGTATACCCAATTCATTGCTCCTTACAGGGCCAGGAAATGGCCGGTCATGTGGCATGCCAAGCCTTACCCCCAGCCGGAAGATGTTTGAAATCCGATGCAGGAGCCCTGGCTGCCAGCCCAGCGAACTCCATGGCTGAAAAGCAGTCCGAAGCAGCGGTTCGCATCTACCATACACTGCTGCCTTTACGGCTTCTGTCGCACCAGCCATAGCCGGGCAGCTGTCTTGTCGCAAACGACAGAAATTTCGACGTTTTAAATTTCGTGCCCAAAAGCAGTGCTAGAATAGCGGCTTCCCGGAGAGGTGGATGAGCGGTTTAAGTCGCACGCCTGGAAAGCGTGTGTAGGTTAATAGCCTACCGCGGGTTCGAATCCCGCCCTCTCCGCCAAGATAAACAGAAGGTCAAATACCGCTTTGATTTTCTCCATAAAAATGCTGCAAGCCAAAGCTTGCAGCATTTTTTGTTTATACCCACCCTTTCAGTATTGGACGACAGGTGCCGATGCTCAAATAGGGGCGCCACCCAGCCATTGGGTTTGCGCGCATTTCCCTGCACCGGAACACAAAGCTGGCCAGACAGGCACCCACGGCAGGGCAAATCCGCTGCATTGCGATGAAGGAAGGCACGAGGCCTCTTGAAGACTTGGCATCCGAGGCCTGTACCGCCGATGTGACTGGAGGAAGTTTGACCGGCTCAAGGAGCGCTGCTTCTGCCCTCTCTTCCCAGAAAATGACAGCTGCGCCCCCATTGCAAGGCCCGCGAGGCCAACGCGGCAGAATTGACCATCACCAATCTGCACCGCACGCCACCGCATGGTGTTCCACGCCACAGGAGCCATAGTGTGGATTCTGCGCAAATGCGCATGGTGGCAGCCTGATTGTTCAGTGAACCGAAACGAAGGTCAATTGATCGAGCTGGACAAATATATTCGTCGCGAAGAGCCCTTCATTGCGCAATCCACGCGCCACCTTGTCGCAGCACAGACTTGAGGGCTGCAGACTGAAAAAAGGCAGCCCCAGCCATGCCTGTACACCTCGCACCTCATCTATGATTTGCAGGCCTCGTCAAAAATGCAGACCCGATTGCGGCCACTCGACTTGGCCTTGTAGAGCGCCATATCTGCAGAAGAGAGCAGATGGTTGATCACGTCTGTTTTTTTGAGCGTGGTGGCCACACCAACGCTGACGGTCGCTGCAATGATGCGACCGTCTTCCATTTGAATCTGGTTGTCTTCCACAAAGGAACGGATACGCTCCGCCACTTTGATAGCCTCGCTTTTCGAGCATCCTGGCAGAAGCACTGCAAACTCCTCTCCTCCGAGGCGCCCAACCAGATCCGGCGCCCGCACTGCGGCCTGAATCTTTTCGGCGGAGGCGGCCAGCACCCTGTCGCCAACGACATGCCCATAGGTGTCATTGACCACCTTGAAATGGTCGATATCCAGCATCAGAAGGCTCAGGTGCTTGCGATGCCCCTGCGCGGCACTGATCAACTGCTCGGATTGCGCAAAAAAAGCACGCCGCGTCAGAACACTGGTGAGTTGGTCTTCTGCTGCAATGCGCTCCAGCTCATGCGCAAGGCGCTCCCGCTCTTCGGTTGCCTTGTAGGCCTCATGGATGTCGGTGCTGGTACCAAACCAGCGCACGATCCGTCCTTCTTCGTCGCGGATGGGCAAGGCCATCACCCGCAACCAGCGGTATTCCCCTGAAAAATGGCGAAAGCGATAGTCAATGTCGTAGGCGCCGCCCGTGTGCAAGGCGTTTTGCCAGGTGGTCCAGACCCGATCCCAGTGCTCAGGAAAAACCAGCGTCTTCCAGGTGTGCTCGTCGGCGTCTTGCGGATTGATGCCGGTAAATTCGCTCCACCGCCTGGAGAAATAGTCATGCTGGCCTGTTTCATTGCAGCTCCAGACAATCTGGGGCAAGGCCTCCGTCAAGGTCTCGAAATGGAAGCGGCTCGCAGCCAATGCGGACGCCGTCTCCATCTGCTCCGTCACCTCCACCACCACACCCCGGAACTGGGCGGCCTCTTCATCGTCCGACCTGCTCGGCCTGCCCGAGGAAACCACCCAGCGAATCTGGCCGCCAAGATCCACCACGCGGTAGCGGCACCGGTACGCACTGGAGGTTTCGACAGACTGCACAATGGCCGCAGCGACCCGCTCCCGGTCCTCCGGATGAATGGCGTCATGGAAGCGGCTGACCGGAATGCCCCTTTTGCAGTCGTCTTCCGACAAGCCGTACATTCTTGCAACATTGGCGTCCGCTTTGCTGATTTGTGTCGCCAGATCCACGAACCAGGTGCCCACCAGACCAGACCCTTCCAGGGCATACCGCAATCCCTGTTCAGAATCCGTGAGCTGCCGAATGCGCAGCACCATGTCGGTGACATCGAATGGAATGCACAAAGCGGCAACGGTCCGGCCATCCGATCCAAGGACTGGCATGAAGTCAAAGTGAAGCCATTGCTTGTGCATCCGCCCCTGCCTTTGCACATTCAACGGCTGCTCCTGCACGCTGAATGACTCCCCTCTCATCACCCTGCTGAGTGCCGAGGAGAACAGCAAGACGTGCTGCGGCACCACCTCAAGCACCGACCGCGCGTTGCATGCGCCCTCATCCCCGGTGAAAAGATGCTGAGCGCTTTCGTTGGCAAAAAGCACCCCTTCAGTACCCAGCATCAATGCCATGGGCGAATGGGAATGCGCCATCAGATAGGCGAGCGAGACAAGTGCCTGATCCCACTGCTCGAAATCAGGCAGGCCAGCCGCATGCCAATCCAGACAGGCTTGTGCCCGCAACCAATCGGGCATGGCCGGTGCGGCATAGCTGTTATCGGAAATCTGGCGCAAATTAGGCATTTCCAACTGCACGGATCGTTTTCCCGGATGGTACTCCTATCCCGGGCCCTCCGACCCCCGAGTTGTACCTGATTTCCGATGCATCGGAATTCGCCAGGAAAGAGAAAGTTGAGGTTGCAATCAGTGCACGCAGCCAGCTCCCTACCGGTGCATTCACCTGCGATTCCATCATTTGGAAGGAGGCTGCTCATCCAGTTTTCGGCGAAGCTCTGCCCTCCAGGCCACCGCATTTTCCTGGTGTTTCTTCAGCAGAATGCCGAGAATGTATGCAGTGATCACAGCGCTGATGAGCGCAACGCCGCTCTCGTACAGAATGTCGACAACAAACTCTTTCACACCCTCCGACATGAACCCCAGCAGCAGAGAAAACTTCAGAAACTTGGCGATTGCTACAAGCACGACGCCCAGAAGCGCTCCGGCCCCCAGGAAAAAACGGTAGATGTTGAGAGGTGCGGAGACTTCGTCAATCTGTTCGGGGTGTTCTCGAAAGTACGCAATCTGCGCATCCGTGACTGACGCGGATTCGCTCAAAAACAAATCCAGATATAGCTCGTCATTGTCCTTTTTCTCATTCGGCTTCATGGTTCGCTCGCTCAGGTGGAAACTCATCCTTGAAAGGGTTTTCGGCTGTATCGCAGCATAGCCGTCTGCCAGCCTATCAATCACGCGATGTCCGCACATGGGCAGAAGTGCCAAGGGAATTTTGGTCTCATCACTGTGCCTCACTGGGCTTGCGAGCTGCCCACGGCGCCCCCTCCACCATAGGGCACAAATCCGCTTTCATGCTCGTTGACCCGCAGCGGCTTGCCCACGAAAGGAAAGGCGCGTTGCGGGCAGGCACTGCGCTCGCACACCTTGCAGCCCATGCCGATGGGCGTGGCAGCCTCCAGATTGCGCAAGTCCAGACCTTTCGAATACACGAGGCGCGCCGCGTGCTGCAGATCGCACCCCAGGCCGATGGAGAACGTCTTGCCCGGGGCACCCCAGCCGTCGCCGGTATGGCTAATGGTGCGGGCAATCCACAGGTAGATGCGGCCGTCTGGCATGCTGGCCAGTTGCGGCACGATGCGGCCCGGCTGGGTGAAGGCCTCGTACACCCCCCACAGCGGGCAGGTGCCGCCCGTCCTGGAGAAGTGAAAATGCGTGGCCGATTGGCGCTTGCTGATGTTGCCTGCGCGGTCTACGCGGATGAAGAAGAACGGCACGCCCGGCGCATCGGCCCGCTGCAAGGTCGAGAGGCGATGGCACACGGTCTCGAACCCCACCCCAAAGCGGCGCGCCAGCAGATCGATGTCATATTGCAGACTTTCCGCCGCCTGCAAAAACTCGCCATAGGGCAGTACAAACGCCCCCGCCACGTAGTTGGCCAGCCCCATGCGCGCGAGGCGCCGCGTGGCATCGTCCTGCCAATGGCTGGCGTTCAGCACTTGTTCGATCAAGCCGTCAAATTCCAGCAGCGCCAGTTGCGTGGCCAGCTGAAACGCCTGCTGGGCCGGGCGCAGCTGGGTGGCCACATGAAGGGTGCGCGTGGCGGCATCAAGGTAGCGGTGGCGCTGGTGGTTCGGAGATCGCAGCACCAGCACCTGGTGCCGCGCCTGCAAACGGTACTGCAGCCACTCCTGCTGGCTGCCGGCCTGCGAGCTGGCTTGCTCCCTGGCCTGCTGTGCCAGTTTTTCGGCTGCACGGTCCAGCGCATCAAAATGGTTGCGATGGGCAAAGAAGAAGTCGCGTACCGCCTCAAACGGCATTTGCCGGTGGGGCCCATGCATCTGGATGGCAACCGCTCCCTCGTCCAGCTCGGCACGTCCGTCACCCAGGCGCGCAGCCAGCGCCTCCAGCCGTTCGGTATCGGCCAGGTGACGCTGGTGCATGGCCAGCAGCGCCTGCGCCAGTTGCGGCAGCCGGGATGCGACCTCACGCAGCTCGGGCAGCGGCACAGCACCTTCCGGCGAGGGCATGGCGGCCATGGCATCGCGCAGCCGGGCCAGCAGGCGCGCCTCCTCATCTTCGGAGAATTGCTGAATGTCCACGCCCAGCGTCTTGTGAATCTTGAGCAGCACCGGCACGGTGAGCGGGCGCTGGTCCTGCTCAATCTGGTTGAGGTAGCTGGGCGATAGCTCCAGCGCCTGCGCCAGCGCGGCCTGGGTCATGCCGCGTTCGGCACGCAGGCTGCGCAGTCGCACGCCCATGAAGGTCTTGGCCATTTCTTCCGTCTCCACTCTGGTGAGCCATCAAAAAATTTGCAAACTTCGCAAATTCTTCATTTCTCTTTCGCAACCATTCGCCAATTCAGGTCTAGGCTTCCCGCCTGCAATTGCGTAGATTGCGAAGTATGGCAGATTCACCAGCACGTTCGAACCTGTGCTGGTCGTGACTGTCCCTACTTCAGGAGATTCGTATGCGCATCGTGGCAGAGCCCAGCATCCAGCCTGCAGCCCCGGCGGCTGGCAATTTCAAACCCAAGAAATCCGTGGCCCTGTCGGGCGTGACGGCCGGCAATACCGCGCTGTGCACCGTCGGCAAGACCGGCAACGATCTGCACTACCGCGGCTATGACATCCTCGATATCGCCGAGGTTTGCGAATTCGAGGAAATCGCCCACCTGTTGGTGCACGGCAAGCTGCCCACCCGCGCCGAGCTCAGGGCCTACAAGACCCGGCTCAAGTCGCTGCGCGGCCTGCCCGGCAGCGTGAAGGCCGCGCTCGAACAGTTGCCAGCCGCCAGCCACCCCATGGATGTGATGCGCACCGGCGTATCTGCCCTGGGCTGCGCGCTTCCCGAGAAGGACGACCACAACCTGGCAGGCAGCCGGGATATCGCCGACCGGCTGATGGCATCGCTTGGCAGCATGCTGCTGTACTGGTACCACTTCAGCAATTCAGGTCGCCGCATTGATGTGGAAACCGACGATGAATCCATCGGCGGCCATTTTCTGCACCTGCTGCATGGCACCAGGCCATCGGACAGCTGGGTGCGCGCCATGCACACATCGCTCAACCTGTATGCAGAGCACGAATTCAATGCGTCCACTTTCACCGCCCGTGTGGTGGCAGGTACCGGCAGCGATGTGTATTCGGCCATCACGGGCGCCATCGGCGCGCTGCGCGGCCCCAAGCATGGCGGTGCCAACGAGGTGGCCTTCGAGATCCAGAAACGCTATGACAACCCGGCCGAAGCAGAGGCGGATATCCGGCGGCGCGTGGAAGCCAAGGAAGTGGTGATCGGTTTCGGCCACCCGGTCTACACGGTCAGCGACCCACGCAACGTGGTGATCAAGGGCGTGGCCAGGCAGCTGTCCGATGAAGCAGGCAGCACCAAGATGTACGACATTGCCGAGCGCCTGGAATCGGTAATGTGGGAGATCAAGCAGATGTTCCCCAACCTCGACTGGTTCAGCGCCGTGAGCTACCACATGATGGGCGTGCCCACCGCCATGTTCACGCCGCTGTTCGTGATTGCGCGCACCAGCGGCTGGGCCGCCCACATCATCGAGCAGCGACAGGACAACAAGATCATCCGCCCCAGCGCCAATTACACCGGCCCGGACGACCAGCAGTTTGTGCCGATTGACGAGCGTCAATAAGTACGGAACCCCATGACGGCGTCACCCATGCAGACCCATTCCCTGTGCATTGCCATTGCCGACAAGCTGCGCACGCGCATCCTGAACCACCAGATGCTGCCCGGCAGCGACATCAACGATGGTGCGCTGGCCCAGGAATTCGGCGTGAGCCGCACGCCGGTGCGTGAAGCGATGAAGCTCCTGTGCCACGAAGGCCTGCTGACCGCGCAGCCCCGGCGAGGCATGAGCGTGACGCGGCTCACACCCGCCCAGGTGGCCGAAGCCCAGCAGCTGTGCAGCCTGCTGGCGAGCCACCTGGCCCAATTGCAGAGACAGCCCTCCGCCGCCAGCACGGGGCTGACGCGCCAGCTCTATGGCGTGGCCCACGCCCGCCTGCAACTGGCGCGCGGGCCGGATGCCTGCATGCCCCTGAACTTTTCCACCACACCATCCGCGCCGGCCCAACCCGCATTGGCCGACTGAAAACCACGAGAAGACCGAACCATGCGTACGCCCCCCAGCAGCAACCTCTACCGCCAGCCATTGGCAGGCACATCGCTGCATTACTACAACGCCCAGGCCGCAGTGGATGCGATTCGCCCCGGCGCCTGGGCCACGCTGCCCTATACCAGCCGCGTTCACGCCGAAAACCTGGTGCGCCGCTGCGACCCCGCCATCCTCACCGAATGCCTGACCCAAATCACGTTGCGCAAACGCGAACGTGATTTTCCATGGTTTCCGGCACGCGTGGTGTGCCACGACATCCTGGGCCAGACCGCGCTGGTGGATCTGGCCGGCCTGCGCGATGCCATTGCAAGCCAGGGGGGCGATCCGGCAGCGGTGAACCCGGTCGTGCCCGTACAGCTCATCGTGGACCATTCGCTCTCCGTGGAGTGCGGTGGCTCCGACCCGCAGGCCTTCGACAAGAACCGCGCCATTGAAGACCGGCGCAATGAAGACCGCTTCCACTTCATCGACTGGTGCAAGCGCGCCTTCCAGAATGTGGAGGTGATCGCACCGGGCAACGGCATCATGCACCAGATCAATCTGGAACGCATGAGCCCCGTGGTCCACGCCGTCAACGGCGAGGCCTACCCCGACACCCTGGTGGGCACCGACAGCCACACGCCGCATGTCGATGCACTGGGCGTCATCGCCGTGGGCGTGGGCGGGCTCGAAGCCGAGAGCGTGATGCTGGGCCGCGCTTCGTGGATGCGCCTGCCCGAGATCGTCGGCGTGCAGCTGCAAGGCAAGCGCCGGCCGGGCATCACCGCCACGGATATCGTGCTCGCGCTGACGCAGTTTCTGCGCCAGCAGAAAGTGGTGGGCGCCTACCTGGAATTCTTTGGCGATGGCGCGCGCAGCCTCACCATTGGCGACCGCGCCACCATCTCCAACATGGCGCCCGAGTATGGCGCCACGGCCGCCATGTTCGCCATCGACGAGCAGACCATCGACTACCTGCGCCTGACAGGCCGCGATCCCGCGCAGGTGCAACTGGTGGAAACCTATGCCCGGCAGGCAGGCCTCTGGGCCGACACGCTGGAACATGCCGAGTACGAGCGCACCCTGCACTTCGACCTGTCCTCCGTCGTGCGCAATATGGCGGGTCCGTCCAACCCCCATGCGCGGCTCCCCACCACCGATCTGGCCGCGCGAGGCATTGCCGGTGCATGGGTGGAGGAAGATGGCCGCATGCCCGACGGTGCGGTCATCATTGCTGCCATCACCAGCTGCACCAACACCAGCAACCCGCGCAACGTGATCGCCGCTGGCCTGCTGGCGCGCAATGCCCGCAACCTGGGGCTGGCGCGCAAGCCCTGGGTCAAGTCATCACTGGCTCCGGGCTCCAGAACGGTGCCGCTGTACCTGCAGCAGGCGGGGCTGCTTGGCGATCTGGAAGCGCTGGGCTTTGGCGTCGTCGCCTTTGCCTGCACCACCTGCAACGGCATGAGTGGCGCACTCAGCCCGGCCATTCAGCAGGAGATCATCGACCGCGATCTCTACACCACGGCCGTGCTCTCGGGCAACCGCAACTTTGACGGGCGCATCCATCCTTACGCCAGGCAGGCATTCCTGGCTTCGCCGCCACTGGTGGTGGCCTATGCGATTGCAGGCACCATCCGCTTTGACATCGAAAACGACGTGCTGGGCATGCACCAGGGGCGCGAGATCCGGCTCAGGGACATCTGGCCCAGCGATGAAGAGATCGACACGGTGGCAAAAGCGGCTGTCAGGCCCGAGCAGTTCCGCACCGTGTACGAGCCCATGTTCGCCATTCACCAAAACGCCAGCACCCAGGAAGAGGCGCTCTACCCCTGGCGCCCGCAAAGCACTTACATCCGCCGACCACCCTACTGGGAAGGCGCTCTGGCTGGCGAACGCTCGCTGCGCGGCATGCGGCCCCTGGCCATCCTGCCGGACAACATCACCACCGACCATCTCTCGCCCTCCAACGCCATCCTGATGGACTCTGCCGCAGGCGAGTACCTGCACCGCATGGGCCTGCCGGAAGAGGATTTCAACTCCTACGCCACCCATCGCGGCGACCACCTCACGGCCCAGCGCGCCACCTTTGCCAACCCCCAACTGTTCAACGAAATGGTGAGGAACGCCGATGGCAGCGTAAGACAAGGCTCTCTGGCACGCGTGGAGCCGGAAGGCCGCGTCATGCGCATGTGGGAAGCCATAGAAACCTATCTGGACCGCAGGCAGCCGCTCATCATCATTGCGGGCGCCGACTACGGCCAGGGCTCCAGCCGCGACTGGGCCGCCAAGGGCGTGCGCCTCGCTGGCGTGGAGGCCATCGCGGCGGAGGGCTTCGAGCGCATCCACCGCACCAACCTGATCGGCATGGGCGTGCTGCCGCTGGAGTTTGTACCCGGCACCACGCGCCTGACGCTGGGCCTCGATGGCACGGAAACCTTTGACGTGCTTGGCACGCGCGAGCCGTGTGCCCGCCTGGTATTGGCCGTGCACCGCCGCGATGGCTCCCACCTGGAGGTGCCGGTGATCTGCCGCCTCGATACCGCAGAAGAAGCCAGCATCTACGAAGCCGGTGGCGTGCTGCAGCGCTTTGCACAGGATTTTCTGGCAGAAAATGATGAAAAACTGCTGGAGCCGCAAGTGTAGAAAGCGCCAAAAGCTATCAAATTTGATACACCAGATACAGCCAATATGCGATGCGCTGCAGCCTGCACGCGCCCCATACAGAAAGAAAGCATGAGAGACAAGCAGCGGACAGCACCGCAAATCAGGATTGCCGCCACCTACCTGCGCGGCGGCACCAGCAAGGGCGTTTTCTTCCACCTGCAGGACCTGCCAGCTGCCGCCCAGCAGCCGGGCCCCGTGCGCGATGCCATCTTTCTGCGTGCGCTGGGCAGCCCCGACCCGTATGGCAAACAGATCGACGGTATGGGAAATGCGTCGTCCAGCACCAGCAAAGGCGTCATCCTGAGCCGAAGCACGCGCGAAGGCCATGATGTGGATTACCTTTTCGGCCAGGTCTCTATCGACAGGCCTTTTGTGGACTGGAGCGGCAACTGCGGCAACCTCAGCGCTGCCGTCGGCCCCTGCGCCATCCACATGGGGCTGATCAGCCCGGAGAGAATTCCGCACAACGGCATGGCCACGGTGCGCATCTGGCAGGCCAATATCGGCAAGACCATCGTGGCGCACGTTCCTATCACCGAAGGGCAGGTCCAGGAAACCGGTGATTTCGAGCTCGACGGCGTCACCTTCCCCGCCGCTGAAGTGGCGCTGGAGTTTCTGGACCCGGCCGATGAAGGCGAGGCGGGTGATGCAGGCGCCGGGATTTTCCCTACCGGCAACCTGATTGACCAGCTGGACGTGCCCGGTATCGGTCGCTTTGCCGTGACCATGGTCAATTCCGGTATCCCCACCATCTTCCTGAACGCCGGTGACCTTGGCTACAACGGCACCGAACTGCAGGACGCCATCAACAACGATGCGGACGCCCTGGCCAGGCTGGAAACCATCCGCGCCCACGGCGCGCTCCGCATGGGCCTGATTCACGATCTGGCAGAGGCGGCCACGCGCCAGCACTCGCCCAAGATTGCCTTTGTGGCACCACCGGTGGACTACCAGGCGGCAGGCGGTAAAAGCATTGACGCCAGAGACATCGACCTGAGCGTGCGCGCCCTCTCCATGGGCAAGCTGCACCACGCCATGATGGGCACCGCCGCCGTGGCCATCGGCACCGCAGCAGCGATACCCGGCACGCTGGTGAACCTGGCTGCAGGCGGGGGCGAGCGGCAGGCCGTGCGCTTTGGCCACCCAAGCGGCATGCTGAGGGTGGGCGCCGAGGCCCAACTCGTCAACGGCGAATGGCAGGTCACCAAGGCCTTGATGAGCCGCAGCGCGCGGATTCTGATGGAAGGCTGGATTCGGGTGCCCGGCGAGGTGCTGCTTGCCAAGTAGCGGGGCATCAACATACCCAACCACCATTGCGCGCTTTACACAAGCGCGCGTTGCGCTATCAAAAACTGAGAAGACGAGAGAAGAAACCATGAACTCCAGGCAACAACTCAAAGCATTGGCCGATGCACGCCGGGGCGTCATCGTACCGGGCGCCTTCAATGCCTTGTCGGCACGGCTGATCGCCGACCTGGGCTTTGAAGCCATTTACGTGACCGGCGCCGGTGTCACCAATATGTGGTTCGGCATGCCCGACCAGGGCTTCATGGGCCTGACCGACATTGCCGACCACACGGCCCGCATCCGCGATGCAGTGGAGGTGCCGCTGCTCGTCGACGCCGACACGGGCTTTGGCAACGCCGTCAACACCTACCACGCCGTGCACACGCTCGAGCGCGCAGGCGCCGACTGCATTCAGCTCGAAGACCAGGTCAGCCCCAAGCGCTGTGGCCATTTCAATGGCAAGGCAGTGATCGAGACCAGCGAGATGCTGGGCAAGATCAAGGCCGCCGTCGACGCCCGGCGCGACGAAGGCACCCTCATCATGGCCCGCACCGATGCAGCCGCCGTCCACGGTTTCGAGGCAGCCATTGAGCGCGCCCAGGCCTTTGAGGAAGCAGGCGCCGACATCCTGTTCGTCGAAGCCGTGACCGAGCAGGCGCAGGTGCGCGCCCTGCCCCAGCGGGTCAAGGCGCCCCAGCTCATGAACATGGTGATCGGCGGCAAGACCCCCATCTTCAACGCCGATGAACTGGGCCAGTTGGGCTTTGGCTTTGTGCTCTACGCCAACGCCGCCCTGCAGGGCGCCGTGGCCGGCATGCAGAAGTGCCTGACGCTGCTGCGCGATACCCATCAGGTGAACGAAGACCCCGCCATCGTCGCCCCGTTTCTGGAACGCCAGCGCCTGGTGAACAAGGATTTCTGGGATTCGCTGGAGCAGAAGTACAGGTGAGCGTCAGGGGCTATGGCGATTGAGAATCTGAATAAGGCCGGGCTATAGCATTCGTACATAAAGCGCCTGAAGCTCCTTTATCGATAGCAAACCAGGCCTCGGCAGCCACCGCGTGGGGCGGCTTCTACGGCAGCGCCACCCCGCCCCCGCGTGGCCGCCAGCCCTGCAGCATCAGCTCCAGCGCCTGCATGGCGTCGGCCAGACGTGAGGCTGGTGCGCCCTCCTCTGCTATCCAGAAGGCCGCTTCGACGAGGCAGCCGTTGAGCACGCGGGCCAGCGCCTGGGGACTTGCGCGAACGATCACGCCCTGCTCCATCAGCCCTTGCAGGTAATTGGCGACAAACTGGATGCACTTGCGGTGCTGCTCACCCTGGTCGGTGCCGGTGAGGACGGAGCGCGCGTCCTGCAGCACGATGCGGCGGATCTCTGCCTCCTGCGCCATGGCCAGATACGCGCGGCAATAGGCCAGAAAGCCCTCCCACGGATCGGCATGGGCCTGCAACTCGGCTTCAAGCCGTTCATCCATCTCGGCATCCATCTGCGCCACCACCGCCGCCAGCAGGCCGGGCTTGCCGCCAAAGTGGTGGTACAGCGCGCCACGCGTCAGCCCCGCCTGCGCGGTCAGCTCGTCCATCGAGGCCTGCGCATACCCCTGCGCCGCGAACGCACGCCTGCCCGCCGCCACCAGTTTGGCGCGGGTGGCCTCAATCATGCTGGCGCGGCTTTGGCGCATGCTGGACTCCATTCACATACAAATCGTATGCCAATGATACGTCGAGGTGCTGTCTTGCGTAGAATCACTCACATACGCCGCGTATGTATTTTCACGCGCCCCGCGCTGCGGCTGCCGCCGCCGAGTCTTTTCTGCACCGAGGTTTTTGATGTTCCACGCCTACCGCCAGCTGTTTGCCGCGCCCGGCACCGCCGGTTTTGTACTGGCCGGCCTGATTGCCCGCCTGCCCTTGTCGATGACAGGTATCGGCCTCATCACCATGCTGTCACAGCAGCGCGGTGCTTATACGCTGGCGGGCGCCGTGGCCGCCTGTTTTGCTTTGTCGATTGCCGTGCTGGCACCACGCATCTCCGCCCTGGTGGACCGCCACGGCCAGCGCAAGGTGCTGCCCGTGGCCGCGGCAACCAGCGCCAGCGCCATGTTTGCCCTGCTGGCCTGCGCCCACTGGCAAGGGCCGGACTGGCTGCTGCTGCTGCTGGCCGCGCTGGTAGGGAGCCTGCCCAGCATGCCCGCCATGGTGCGCGCGCGCTGGACGGTGCTGTACCGAGGCACGCCGCAGCTGCAGACTGCCTATGCGTTCGAAGCCGTGCTGGATGACCTGTGCTTCATCGTCGGCCCGCCACTGTCCGTGGGACTGAGCATGGTGCTGTTCCCCGAAGCAGGCCCCATGGCTGCCGCGCTGTTGCTGCTGGCGGGCGTCACCCTCTTTGTGCTGCAGCGCCGCACCGAGCCCCCCCTCAACCCCCACGACCAGCAGGTACGCCAGCGTTCGCTGGTGCGCCACCAGCCCGTGGTGCGTTCGCTCGCACTGTTCATGCTCGCCCAGGGCATCATCGTGGGCACTATCGATGTGGCGGCCGTGGCCTTTGCCACCCTGCACGGCCAGCCTGCCATGGCGAGCGTGGTGCTGTCGTTCTACGCACTGGGTTCCTGCGTGATGGGCCTGGTGTTCGGCACCCTGCGCCTGCAGATGCCGCTCCACCGCCAGATCGTCTGGGTGGGGGCTTCGGTGGCGATCACGGCCGTGCCGCTGCTGCTGGCCAGCAACCTCATCGCCCTGACCCTGGCCGTGCTGCTGGCGGGCATCACTTTCGGGCCCACGATCACCGTGGCCATGGGCCTGGTGGAGCAGCAGGTGGCGGCCAGCCGCCTGACCGAGGGCATGACCTGGCTGCTGACGGGCCTGGCCATGGGCGTGGCCCTGGGGGCGGCGGCCGCCGGCTGGGTGACCGACCACCTGGGCCCGCAGATGTCCTTTGTGGTGGCGCTGGTTGCGGGCGCTGCCATGTGGGCCTGGGGTGCGCAGGCGGGGCGGCTGGCCCGCCACGAGGCGCCTGCCGAGCGCGCCGCCTGCACGGGCTGAGCTGTTTCCTGGTCACGGGCCAGACAGCGGGCATCACCCCGCTGACAGCGGCTGGCGCGCCAGCGCAATGAAGGCCTGCAGGTAATCGATATGCAGATCAGCTTCGCGCGCGCCCAGGTAGATCTGCTTGGCGATGCCCTTGGCGCCCAGGCGCAGTGGCACCACGGCCATCTTCTGCGCGTATTCCAGCGCCAGCCAGCGCGGCAGCGCGGCTACCCCACGGCCGCTGGCCACCATCTGCATCATGATGTCGGTGGTCTCGATGGTCTTGTGGCGCCGGGGCGCAATGCCCTTGGGCAGCAGAAACTGGGTGTAGATGTCGAGCCGGTCCACCGCAACGGGGTAGGTGATCAGCACTTCACGCGCCAGATCGGCAGGGAGCACATAGCTGGCTGCAGCCAAGGGGTGTGTGGCGGCCACCACCAGCACCTGTTCGTAATCGAACACCGGCTCAAAGTGCAGGCCGGGCTTGAACAGGGGATCGGGCGTGACCAGCATGTCGATCTCGTAGCCAAAAAGCGCGCCAATGCCGCCGAACTGGAATTTCTGCTTCACGTCCACATCCACATCCGGCCATGCCGCCAGATACGGCGAGACGATCTTGAGCAGCCACTGGTAGCACGGGTGGCATTCCATGCCGATGCGCAGGCTGCCGCGCTCGCCCTGCGCAAACTGCTGCAGGCGCGCTTCGGCCAGATCGAGCTGGGGCAGCACGCGCCCTGCCACGGCCAGCAGGTACTGCCCGGCCTGCGTCAGGCGCAGGCTGCGGCCTTCGCGCAGCCAGATGGCAGTGCCCAACTGGCCCTCCAGCTTTTTCATACTGTGGCTGAGGGCCGACTGGGTCACGCACAGCACATCGGCTGCGGCGGTCAATGAGCCTTGTTTTTCAACCTCTTGAACGATGGCAAGATGGATACGCTCCAGCATAAGTGAACAAAATTCATTGATATGTGAAATAAAACCATTTTACTTCATACATCAAATCCCAGACGATGCGTCCGTCGCTCTCGGAACGTGCTCACGTTCACAGGCAGGGCCTGTTCATTGATACCGGAAGATCTGTATGACCACCATCCACAACCTCGGCTTTCCACGCATCGGCGCGCAGCGCGAACTCAAGTTCGCGCTGGAGTCCTACTGGAAGGGCGAATCCTCGCGCAGCGAGCTGACGACGCTGGGCGCCCAGTTGCGGGCACGCCACTGGGCCAGCCAGCAAGACCTCGATCTGGTGCCCGTGGGCGATTTCTCCTTCTACGACCAGGTGCTGGACATGAGCTTCACCCTGGGCAACCTGCCCGAGCGGGTACAGGGCTTTCATGGCGACGCACTGGACAACTACTTCCGCGTCGCCCGTGGTCGCTCGGCAGTTACCGCAGGAACCTCCGGCTCAGCGTCGGGGGGCCACGCAGAACACACCGCCTGCTGCGGTGGTGGCGTGGCCGCCGGCGAGATGACCAAGTGGTTTGATACGAACTACCACTACATCGTGCCCGAGTTCACGGCGAGCACCCGGTTCCAGCTCGATGCCTCACGCCTCGTGGAGCAATTGGCCGAGGCCCGGGCCCTGGGCGTGCGCGCCAAGCCGGTGATCATCGGCCCGGTGACTTACCTCTCCATCGGCAAGGCCAAGGATGGCTCCCGCAAACTGGATCTGCTGGAGGGCCTGCTGCCCGTCTATGCCGAGCTGCTGGACATGCTGGCCGCGCAGGGCGTGGAATGGGTGCAGATCGACGAGCCGATTCTGGTGACCGAGCTGGATGCCGACTGGCAGCATGCGCTCAACACCGCCTACCACCACCTCAAGGCTTGCAAGGTCAAGCTCCTGCTGTCCACCTATTTTGGCGACCTGGCCGAGAACAAATACCTGGCGGCCAACCTGCCCGTTGCAGGCCTGCACATCGATGCCATCCAGGGCCAGGGCGATGTGCAGCAACTGCTGGGGCTGCTGCCGCCCCACAAAGTGCTGTCGCTGGGCGTGATCAATGGCCGCAATATCTGGAAAACCGATCTGGGCGCCGTGCTCGACTGGGTAGAACCGCTGGCCGAACAGTTGGGCGAGCGCCTGTGGATTGCCCCCACCTGCTCCCTGCTGCATGTGCCTGTGGATCTGGACAGCGAAAAAAAGCTGGATGCCGAGGTGAAGGCCTGGCTCGCCTATGCACTGCAAAAGCTGGAGGAACTGCGCGTGCTGGGCAAGGCGCTGTCTGAGGGCCGAGCGTCCGTGGCTGCAGAGCTCGCAGCCAACGCAGCGGCGTTGCAGGCGCGGCGCAACTCGCCCCGTGTTCACAACCCGGCAGTGCGCGCCGCCGTGGCGCAGATCAATACGGCGCTGGGCCAGCGCCAAAGCGCCTACCCCGTGCGTGCAGCCAGGCAGGCGACCCGCCTTGGCCTGCCCGCCTTTCCCACCACCACCATTGGTTCGTTTCCGCAGACCGCAGAAATCCGCCATGCGCGCAGCGAATTCAAGGCGGGTCGGCTTGATCAGGAAGGCTACGAGGCCGCCATGCGCGCCGAGATTGCGCGCAGCGTGCGTGAACAGGAGGCGCTGGGTCTGGACGTGCTCGTGCATGGCGAAGCCGAGCGCAATGACATGGTCGAATACTTTGGCGAACAGCTCGACGGCTATGCCTTCAGCCAGTTTGGCTGGGTGCAGTCCTATGGTTCGCGCTGCGTGAAGCCGCCGATCCTGTTTGGCGACATCAGCCGCCCCAGGGCGATGACCGTGGAATGGACGCGGTTCGCGCAGTCGCTCACCCGCCGCCCGATGAAGGGCATGCTGACCGGCCCGGTCACCATTCTCAACTGGTCCTTCGTGCGCGATGACCAGCCACGCTGGCAGTCGTGCTACCAGTTGGCGCTGGCCATCCGAGAGGAAGTGCTTGACCTGGAAAAGGCCGGTGTGGGCATCATCCAGATCGACGAGGCCGCACTGCGCGAAGGCCTGCCGCTGCGCAAATCACAGTGGCAGCAGTACCTGCACTGGGCCGTGGAGTCCTTCCGCATCACCGTGGGTGGCGTGGGCGACGAAACGCAGATCCACACCCATATGTGCTATTCGGAGTTCAACGACATCATCGCCTCGATTGCCGACATGGATGCCGATGTGATCACCATCGAAACCTCCCGCTCGGACATGGAGCTGCTCGACGCCTTCGAGAACTTTCAATATCCCAATGAGATCGGCCCCGGCGTGTACGACATCCATTCACCCAACATTCCGACACAGGAGCACATCGTTGGCCTGATGAAGAAGGCGGCAGAACGCATTCCGGCGCAGCGCCTCTGGGTCAACCCCGACTGCGGCCTCAAGACACGCCAGTGGGCCGAAGTATTGCCTGCACTGGCGCAGATGGTGGCCGCAGCCAAGGTTTTACGCAGCGCGGCACGGGATCAAAAGGATGTGGTGAGAGCAGCCGCCTGACGGTACAGGGCGGGTGAGGCGGCAGTGCAGGCTGCTGCAATGGCCTGCTCAGCCTTCCTGCAGGCCAGCCAGAATCTGCGCCTTGCTGCGCTCCTTGAGTTCCGACAGCTTGCGCACCGTGGCGGCATGCGGCCGCGCCTTGCCCTGCTCGTACTTGTAGATGCTTTGGCCTGTTACCCCAACCAGGGCACCATACTGCGCCGCAGACAGCCCGATTCTCTGGCGGTGCGCCGCCAGTCGCGACGGGCTGAAGCGCCGCTGGATGCCCGCTTCTGCCGCATCACCCGGGCTTGCTTCTACCTTGGGTGCCTGCCCGCCTTTGCTGGCCACCTTGCGCACTTCGGCGATTTCGCGCTTGAGTGCCGCAATGGCCGAACGTTGCGCGCTCACCGCCTTGCGCAGGGATTCGATCTCTGCGCGGATTTCCTTGCGGGCCACGCGCGTGATCTCGGATTTGAGGAGTGCAGCAATGTTGGGCATGAGCCATTTTGCGGCAACTCCCCAATGTCTGGCAAATGGTGCAAGCCCCAGCCCGTCCGCACTCCCTGCAAAAACTCCGTCAAAAGTAGTTGCCGAGCAAGGAGGCGACCTCAATCAGCAGCAGCACGGCAAACATGCGCGCCAGTCCGGAAAGGTCGGATTCCGGGCCCAGCACCTCGCCATCGCGCATGCCATAGGGGCGGTACATGGCGGATGCCGTGGGTATCAGGGCGACGGCCAGGCTGAACAGCAGCGTCTTGAGGGCGAACAGCCAGGTCACCATGGGGCTGAACACATTGCCGAACATGCGCGTATACAACTCCACCCCCACCAGGCTGAAGCCATAGACACTGAAATACACCATGACCAGCGACACCACGCAGGACAGCGCTGCCAGCGTGACGGACGCATACATGCTGGCCACCACCAGCGGCAGCATCTCGCTGCGCACCGGATCGAACCCCTGCGCGCGCAGACGGTCAAAATGCCCACTCTCACGCAGCCGCGCCAGCGTGGCGCCCGCCGGAATGGAGCAGCGCATGGCCACAAACAGCGCTGCGGTGAGCGGAATCAACTCCAGCACCAGCACGCGGATCACCATCTCGACGGCCACGCGCGAGAGACCATAGCTCGTTGCTGTCACGAAGACGATGCGCGCCACCACGAGGCACAGCAGCGCGGCCAGCGCAGTAAACCCCAGCAGGATGGGAGCGGTATCCACATACATGCGCCGCAAAAGCCGCGCGCGGGTCACTGCGCCGTAGCTGCTGGGCGTGAGCAGCATCACCAGCACGACGGCGCCCAGGTACACGATGCGCGACCAGGCCACCACCCAGCGCTGCGCGGTGCGCCAGAGGCGGTGGGGCCATTGGGGTTGAAGCAGGCTTGCCAACATAGAAAGAATCATAGGCCATGGATGGGGCCGGCCAACCCGGGCGCCATTGCCACCCACACCCTGCAGAACCTGATGCGCCACGCCAGCGCCGGATGAAACCCAGGCAAAGCAGACATCCAGCGCCCATCTATACTATGCGATAAGCTATATATTTGGTAGCAAATTTGCCGCCCAACCAATGCGCGGCAACGGCACCGCGTCAGACATGCCGCTTGACGGCCGAGCCTACGGTGGCTCCCAGATCCTGCGTATCAGCACGCCGATGCAGTGCCTCGATGGTGCGGCACACGCCAGAGTGGCCATCGCAGCAATCCCTCAGGGCGACCAGCTCCTTTTCCAGGGTCTGCAGCTCCTGCAGGCGTTCGCGCACATGGTGCAGGTGCGCGTCCACCGTCGTGCGAGCGGCGGCGCAGTCTTCTGTACTGTGCCAATCGAGGGCGAGCAAAGAACGCACTTCGTCCAGGGACATGTCCATGGCCCGGCACAGGCGGATGAAGCGCAGTTGGTGAATCTCTGCATCGCTATACAAACGATAGCTGCTCTCGCTTCTGGCGCCAGCGCTGAGCAGGCCTTCCTTCTCGTAATAACGGATATTGGCAGCCGACACGCCCGAGCGCGTTGCCGCTTCGCCGATTTTGTAGAGTGCGCTGGTTGCAACCATGGCTTGACTTTAAAGTGACTTTAAGGTTTCTAATCTTCGCATGAGCGATAAAAACCTGACAGCCCCTGCCCATTTGGATCTCCACTCGGACTCCTCTTCGCACGCCCATTCACACGCCCACACCCATACCGGCGAACAGGGCCATGCCCACCGGCATGACCACCAGGCGCATGGGCACCATGGTCCGTCCACCACCAGCGCTGCGGCTGGCAGCTGCGCGCCCACCAAGGGTGCTGCGGGCTGCTGCGACTGCGGCACCATTGACCTCAGCTTTGGCAAACGCAAGGCAACCCAGGCCGATGCACACAGCCATGAAGGCCATGACCACGCCAGCGAAGGCGGCGATGACCATGGCCACGACCATGGCGCCCTGCCCGGTTGGGGCCGCATCGGCGCGGCCCTGGTGGCAGCCGTGGCAGCCGAAGCCTTTCACTGGGCGAGCGGCGAGCCCGGTGGCGCCAACTACAACGTGCTGCACTATGGCGGCATGGCGCTGGCCCTGGTAGCCATTGCGCTGTCTGGCCTGGGAGTCTACAAGGCGGGCATCAAGGGCCTGCTGCAGCTCAAGCTGGGCATCCATGCGCTGATGGCCGTTGCCGTCACTGGTGCCTTCATCATCGGCCAGTGGCCCGAAGCGGCCATGGTGATGGCGCTGTATGCCGCTGCCGAACGCATTGAAGACATGGCCATGGACCGTGCGCGAAATGCCATCCGCGACCTGCTGAACCTCGCTCCGCAGGAAGCCGATGTACTGCAGCCCGATGGCGGCACACAGCGCATGCTTGCCGCCGATGTGCCCATGGGCTCGATGGTGCGCATTGCGCCAGGTGCACGCGTGCCGCTGGACGGCACGGTCACCCAGGGCCAGAGCGCGGTCGACCAGGCGCCCATCACCGGCGAAAGCGCGCTGGCGGAAAAATCCGTGGGCGACCCGCTGTACGCCGGCAGCGTCAACCAGCAGGGCGAGCTGCAGATGCGTGTGGACGCTGCCCCCGAGCAAAGCCTGATCAGCCGCATCGTGCGCGCGGTGGAAGAAGCCCAGGCCTCCAAGGCGCCCACGCAGCGCTTTGTGGACCGTTTTGCCGCCATCTACACGCCCATCGTGCTGCTGCTGGGCATTGCACTGGCCGTGATCGCCCCGTTTGCCATGGGCTGGAGCTGGACGCAGTCCATCTACCAGGCGCTGGCGCTCCTGGTGATTGCCTGCCCGTGTGCGCTGGTCATCTCCACGCCGGTCACGGTGGTGAGCGCCCTCACCGCTGCAGCCAAGAATGGCGTGCTGATCAAGGGTGGCAGCGCGCTGGAAGGCGCCCGCAACCTGCGCGCCATTGCAATGGACAAGACCGGCACCCTGACCACCGGGCAGCCCCAGTTGATGGAGGTTCAGGTGTGGGGCAGCCTGCCCACGGGTGACGAAGAGCGCATCGCCTGGCAACTGGCAAGCCGCTCCGACCATCCGGTCTCGCGCGCCATTGCAAATGGGCTGGAATCATCCTTCGCCCACACCTCCAGCCACACTACGCAGGACGTAGAGGCGTTGCCGGGCCGGGGCATGGCGGGGACCGTTGACGGTTCGCGCTATGTGCTGGGCAATCTCCGCCTGATGCGCGAAATGGGTATTGCCAGCGAAACCCTGGAAGAAGCGCTGCAACGCCACGAACAGCAGGGTCACACTGTCACGCTGCTCGCCGATGAGCGCTCGGTACACGCCATCTTCGCCGTTGCCGACCCGCTGCGTGCGCAGGCGCCGGAGGCCGTGCGCCAGCTGCAGACGGTGGGCGTGCAGCCCGTGGTGCTGAGCGGCGACAACGGCACCACCGTGGCGACCATCGCATCGCAGGCCGGTATCTCGCAGGCCCAGGGCAATCTGCTGCCAGAAGACAAGTTGCGCATCCTCGGCGAAATGCAGGCCGGCACCGGCCCGACGGCCATGGTGGGCGACGGCATCAACGATGCCCCGGCCCTTGCCAAGGCAGACCTGGCCTTTGCCATGGGCGGCACCCACGCCACCGACATGGCGATGGAAACCGCCGATGTGGTGCTGATGAACGACGACCTGCGCCGCATTCCGCAGACCGTTGCACTGTCACGCCATGCCCACGGCGTGCTGTGGCAGAACATCACCCTGGCGCTGGGGGTGAAGGTGGTGTTTTTTGTACTGGCGCTGACGGGCAATGCCAGCATGTGGATGGCCGTGGTGGCCGACATGGGCGTGAGCCTGCTGGTGGTGGCCAATGGCCTGCGCCTGCGGCTGTGGAAGGGTTTTGCCCAGTAAGGCATCCCTCGGGAGCCCCTTACGAAAAAGCGCGGAACTATCCGCGCTTTTGTTTTTTGGCGTTAATACCCGCCACCGGCATCACTGAGCAAGCGGCAAGAGCGCGAGGCGGCGTCTCGGAACGAGTTTACGATCTCTACGCAGCCGCGTTGGAGTGCAATCGGGACAGCGCGAAGAAATCGCCCGATTTCACTCCAACCCGTAGGGACAGTGGGTTTGGGGACGCCCAGTTAGGGGCGCCCGACTTAGGGGCAGTCTGCGTTGTTGCAAAGCCACTGTCGCGGCGCGAGGAGATCGTAAACACGTTCTCAGGGCTGCTTGTGCGCAGCCTTCCACTGCTGCACGGCTTGGAGGGTCTGCCGTACATGCTCGATCGGATCGCTGCCTTCGTGCATGAACAACACCTTGCCATTGGGCGCGATCACATACGAGATGCGCGATGCAGTGCCAGGGCGTGCGGCCGATCCGGCATCGTAGGCCTGGATGGTCTTTGCATCCGGATCGGACGCCACGACAAACTGATCGCGGCAGGCCTCGGTCGAGAATTTCTGCAAGGTGGCGATATCGTCATGCGATATGCCCACCACCCGCGCACCTGAGGCGGCAAATTGCGGCGTCGCCTCGGCAAAGGCATGGGCCTCCACCGTGCAGCCCTGCGTGAACGCCTTGGGAAAGAAGTACAGCACCACCGGCCCGCCCTTGAGCGCAGCGGCCATGTCAAACGGCTGCGCCTTGCCCGCCAGGGCCGACTGCGTGGTAAAGACGGGCGCGGTGGCCCCCACCGCCAACGCGGCATGTGCCGGTGCAGCCAGCCACAGCATGCCGGTTGTGGCAAGCACCGCTGAGATCATCTTGAAAGCCATCGCCCATCCTTTCCGTACTGTTTGCACCAAGCCGCAGCCTTTGATGCGGCCTTCGTATTTGGGCAGCAGGGCCAGCGCACTTTTCGCGCACTCTCCGTAGCCATTGCATCACAGGTTCGCCGCAGCGAAGTCACCCAGTGGTCACAAACCCATAGAATACGCAACTTGGCGTGATGGCATGCATCATCACCGCATTGACTGTATATATACCCTCCCACACCCTGCAGCCCGCCTGCGGCATGCGATGGTGTGATTCCTACAGGAGACAAACCCGATGATCCAACAAGTTTTGCGCTGTGGCGCTGTGGCCGTGGCCCTGAGCGCCGCTGCCGTGGCCCAGGCCCAAGCCCCCGCCAGTGACTATCCCGGCAGCAAGCCGGTGCGCATGATCGTGCCCTTCCCACCGGGCGGCGGCACCGACATCCTCTCGCGCATCATTGCGCAGAAGCTGACCGAGCACAACCACTGGACCGTGGTGGCCGATAACCGCGCAGGCGCGGGCGGCACCATCGGCATCACCGAAGCCACCAAGGCCCAGCCCACCGGCTATGACATCGTGATGGGCCAGAAGGACAACGTGGTGCTGGGCTACTACCTGTACAAGGGCCTGCCCTGGAACCCTTCCAAGGACCTGACGCCGATTGCCCATGTCGCCTACTCGCCCGTCATCATCGCCACGGCAGAAACCAGCAAGTTCAAGACCTTGAACGATGTGATCGCTGCAGCCAAGGCCGACCCGGGCAAGATCACCTACGGCTCGCCTGGCAATGGCACCAGCATTCACATTGCGGGCGTATTGTTTGAAAAGGCTGCGGGCGTGAAGCTGACCCACGTGCCGTACAAGGGATCCAACCCGGCTCTGGTCGACACCCTCTCGGGCAATGTCGATCTGCTGGTGTCATCGGTGCCGTCCGCCATTGGCCAGATCAAGGCTGGCAAACTGCGCCCGCTCGCCGTCACCTCTGCCAAGCGCAGCTCGTCACTTCCCGATGTGCCTACCGTGGCCGAGCTGGGCATGAAGGGCTTTGACGTGAGCACCTGGTACGGCCTGTTCGGCCCCAGGAACCTGCCAGCACCCATCGTCACCAAGCTGAACACCGAGGTGAACAAGCTCCTGGCCGACAAGAGCGTGCAGGAAGCGATCCAGGCCCAGGGTGCCGAGCCTCAGGCCATGTCGGTGGCCGATTTCGACAAGTTCTTCCACCAGGATTTCAAGGATTCCAAAGCCATCGTCGAATCGTCGGGCGCAGCGATCCAGTAAAACCGACTGCTTCCCAATAGATAGCTGCCCGCGCTTGGCACTCAAGTGCGGGCAGCCTTTTTCCAACCAACAAAGAAAGCGCAGTCGGGCTCAGGCGTCATCGCCCTGAAAGGCCCGGCGCCGCAAGGTCACCACCAGTGTGTCGCGATAGCCACCCGACTCATCCAGCGGCTGGATAGGCGTGCTCTCGTGGATCATGCGGGCGTCATCGAGCAGCATCAGCGACCAGGGCTCGGTCAGGGTAAAGCGCAGGCCTTGCGGGCCGGTGGCATCGAACACACGGGTCTCACCACCTTTGATATTGGTGCGTCCCACCAGAAACACGGCCACCAGATCGACGCCGTCGCGGTGCGCGCCCTCCGGCGTCGGCCGACCAATTCCGTCAGTGGTATCAATGCGAAACTGATGTGTCTCGGTGTACCAAGCTTCCTCTGCCCCGGTACCAAACAATGCATTGGAGCTGCGCCCCAGCGCCAGTAGCAACTGCGTCCAGGCGGGGTTTTCATTGGTAGCAGGCAGCACCGGCTCGAACCAGCGCTGCATGCCGCCATGCAGGGCGTTGTACTGCACCGGCTGCCAGTGCGCCCGGTGCGCCACGGTGCGAACGGCCCCCGATTGCACCACGTAGCAGGAATGGCGGCGCTTGCGATAGCGCCCACCATCCTTCAGGTAGGCGTCGTCAGGCATGCCATTCCAGCTGTCAGCCAACTGGGGCAGCAGCGCGCCATCGCACTGCGCCCATTGCGCTACGGTGGCAGGGCTGAGCACTGCATAACCGTATGCACGCAAGGTGCTGTCTACGCTTTGCGCGTCGCAATAGGGAGGAGGAAAGGCTTGCATGTTGGTTCTTCTTCAGAATGCGAGGAGCTTAGGCTTCACACAATGGCATTGCACCACGATGGTGTTTTCCGGCCTCCACATAAAAATGTGGGGCTGCGCACACACGCAGCCCCACGCGGAGCCCTCCCTCCGCTGAAGTGTTTGGCAGCCCGGCAAGACACACTGCTTGCATTTCATCTTTGCAGACCCTGCTGCTTCGAATACAGGCTTGCAGAAGTCACCAAAACTATACGCTTCTGCCCTGTTGCCCCAACGGTATTGATTTTATGGAAATTCAAGGGATGGATTAACAATTATTAATAATTGACACGGTTTTTTATTAACTGAAATCAATAATGCAACGGCTTGGACGTAAAAAGGGCCCCTCAAGGGAGCCTTTCTGGTATAGAGGGCAGCCGCCCTGCAGCCTCAACCATACGCAGGGCGACGCGCCGCAAGCGCTTACTGGCGTACCACCAGCACCGGGATGAGACTGTCACCGAGCACGCGCTGCGTCACGCTGCCCAGCACCAGCTTTTCCAGGCCCCGGCGACCGTGGGAGCCCATCACGATCAGATCGGCACCGGTTGTCCTGGCGGCCTCCATGATGCCGTCATGTACCGAGTGGCCTTCGCCCATGACGGTGTCGACCGGGATGCCCGCCTGCTCCATGGCGGATTTGACGCTATCGAGCGCCGTATGCGCGTCTGCCGTTGCAGCTGACAGGTATTGCGCCTGACCATAGGCGAAATCGGCGCCTACGCCGGTGAACGGATAGGGGTCGATCACATAGACGGCGGTGACCTGACTGCCGAACACCTTGGCAAGCCCTGCAGCCTTGTTGACTGCCAGCATCGAGGTGGGTGAACCATCGACCGGAACCAGAATGTGTTTGAACATGGTAGCTACTCCTTCTAGTTGTTGCGCTTGTTATCGGTTGTACCGCAATTCAAAGGACAGGGCAAACTCGGAGCGCAGGAAACAATGGATGGATGCACGGTGATTGCAGCTGTCTGCGCTGTATCAAAAGCAAGCGATCCACAATCACTGAATGCCTGCCCATCGCGGGCACTCATGGTGCAGTGATGTCGAACCTCACGGCGCGCGACGGCGCTGGCGAGACCGCTGTCATGCACTTGATTGCCAATGCAAGGCGCCTCTCCATAATGTCCGCACACCGGGTACCGATGCTGCAATGGCACCCACCCCTCCTTCAGACAAAAAGGCCGATCATGTCCACCACCCTGCGCCCCCTGGGCCGTTCTCCCCTTCAAGTTTCGCCCCTGTGTTTTGGCGGCAATGTGTTTGGCTGGACAGCCGATGAATCCACCAGCTTCAGCTTGCTGGATGCCTGGCTTGACGCGGGCATGAACTTTGTCGATACCGCCGATGTGTACTCGCGCTGGGCCCCGGGCCATCAGGGCGGCGAGTCCGAGGCGGTCATTGGCAAATGGCTGCGCAAATCGGGCAAGCGTCACCAGCTCGTGCTGGCCACCAAGGTGGGCAAGGAAATGGGCGAAGGCAAGGTTGGCTTGCACCCTGACTACATCCGCCAGGCTGTTGATGCTTCGCTCAAGCGCCTGCAGACCGATTACATCGATCTGTACCAGACGCATGACGATGACCCCAATGTGCCGATCGAAGATGTGATGGGAACCTTTTGCGAACTTATCCAGCAAGGCAAGGTTCGTGCAGTCGGAGCCAGCAACTACAGCGCCGCGCGGCTGGCCCACGCCCTGGAGACCAGCGAGAAGCATCGCCTGCCGCGCTACGAAAGCCTGCAGCCCCTCTTCAACCTGTATGACCGCGCCGTGTTCGAGAAAGAGTTGCAGCCACTGTGTGTGCAAAACGGCGTGGGCGTGATCAATTTCTATTCACTGGCTGCAGGCTTTCTGACCGGCAAATACCGCACGGCAGCAGATGCCAGCAAGAGCCCCCGCGGCGCCAAGACCACCAGCCTGTACCTCAATGAACGCGGCCTGCGCATTCTGGCTGCCATGGAAGAGGTGGGCGCACGCACGGGAGCAGAGCTGGGAGAAATCGCAGTCGCCTGGGTCATGCGCCAGCCCGGCATTGCCTCGCCCATTGCCAGTGCCTCCAACATGCAGCAGATGCAATCGCTCATCAAGGCCAGCCAGCTGCAACTCGACGATGACGCCATGGCCCGCCTGAACGCCGCCAGCGCGGAAGCCTGATTGCTATCAAACAGGATCGATAGCGCACACCAGCTGTGCGCTGGCGACCGGTTTTTTCTAAATCTTCAGCAGTTGCGGCAGTAGCTCCGCCGATGTGCCTTGCAACCGCACATCGGCCACCTGGTCCAGCCCTGTAACCTGGGGGTTGACGATGACCACACGGGCACCGCCGCGCGCGGCGATATGCGCCAGCCCGGCGGCTGGGTACACATTGCCGGAGGTGCCGACCACCAACATCACATCACAGCCCTTGGCGGCATCCTGCGCCTGCTGCAGCTCGGCATGCGGCAGGCTCTCGCCAAACCAGACCACGGCAGGACGCAGGTAGTTGCCGCAGCCAGGGCACTGGGGTGGTCCATCGTCTTCGGTAAAGCGCATGTCGCAGCAGGGCTTGGGCGGCAGCAGCCAGCGGTTGTCCATCAGGTTGCCGTGCAGGCAAAGAACAACGCTGCTGCCCGCGCGCTGGTGCAGGCCATCTACATTCTGCGTCACCAGGGTGATGCGCTCGGGGTGCTGCACCTGCCACTGCGCCAGTGCGAAGTGGCCCGCATTGGGCGCCACTTCGGCCACCAGCCGGCGGCGGTACTGGTACCAATCCCACACCCGTTGCGGATGGGCCAGGTAGCCCGCTTCGCTCGCCATCTCTTCGGGGCTGAACTGCGCCCAGAAACCCGTCTGCGCATCGCGAAAAGTGGGCACGCCCGACTCGGCGCTCACGCCTGCGCCCGTCAGCACCAGCAGGTGGCGGGCATCAGCGATCCACTGGGCCACCTCTTCGATATCGGAGGCAGAAGGGTGCGGGGGGTAATGGCAAGGGGCAGCAGGCATGCAGGAAAACGAGAAAACAGGGGAGTCAGCATACGGCATGCGCAATGCACCATGGCGGCGCTATGGCACTGCAGCATCTCAGATTGCAGTGTCACTGCCCCAAGAACGCTCCGATTTCTTTTAGATGCCCTTTTCCACCATGGCCAAGAGCCGGATCCCCAAAGCCTTGCGCTGCTCTGGCGTGGCACCGCGCAGCGGCCCGTCGATGCTGAGCATGGCCATGCCGTGTACCGTGGACCAGGCGAGAAACTCCGCCCCCGGCCTGCGCTCTGGCGGCAATACGCCAGCGGCTGCCATGGCATCGAGTGCGTAGCTCAGCAGCTCATATGGATTGAGCCCTTTGTCTGCCGTGCGGCTGGCATCGGGGGGCACCTCCACATCAAAGGCTCCGGCGGCAAATGCCGTCCGGAACCAACCAGTCTCCACCTCTGCAAAACGCAGATAGCCGCGCCCCACCGCCGCCAGCAGGCCTCGTGCACGCGCAACCGCATCAGGCAGTTGCTCAGCAACCTTCATCTCCTGCTCTATCGCCTGTGCCAGCGCCCCCAGGGCAGCGGCGCGCACCGCTTCAAACAAGGCCAGGTGGTTGGCAAAGTGGCGGTAGGCCGCGTTGGGCGCGACGCCAGTCAACCGGCTCACTTCACGCAGAACAACGGCTTGGGGGCCGCCTTCGCGGGCCAATGTCAACCCTGCCGCCACCATCGCCTGGCGTAAATCACCGTGGTGGTATCTCTCTCTCGAACTCATTCGCAGTCAATCGGTCATCAAGCGGTTGTACAACGGGAAATGTCGAAAAAACGACTGCTTACACCCCGAAACCGCCTGTTTGGAAATAAATGTGGACAGTGTTCATTTTAAGCCGCAGAATGTGTGTACAGCGTCCACATCAACCTTTGTTTGCAGTCTTTGCAAGCAAAAATTTCCACCCAGGAGAGAGACCGTGCAATTCATTCCCTATCTCAATTTCGACGGTAACTGTGCAGAGGCCATGGCCTCCTACGCCAAGCTGTTTGGCGGTCAGATCGTGCACCAGTCCACCTTTGGCGAAATGCCGCCCCACGAAGGCATGCCCCCGCTGCCCGAGTCTGCCAAGAACCGCGTGATGCATGCCATGCTGCAGGTGGGCTCGCAGTCCATCATGGCTTCGGACACCATGCCGGCCATGCCCGGCCAAGGTGCCGAAGGCTGTGGCGGCGGCTACCAGAAGCCCCAGGGCCTGTGGGTTTCGATCAGCGTCGAATCGGTAGCTGAAGGCAAGCGTGTGTTTGACGGCCTGACCCAGGGCGGCCAGGTTGCCATGCCTTTTGAAGCGACCTTCTGGTCGCCCGGGTTTGGCATGGTGACCGATCGCTTCGGCACCCCCTGGATGGTGAACGTGGCGGCCTGAGCGGCTCTGCCCTTACCGCCTGGAGGCCCGACATGACCCCTCACCGCACTGCATCGCGTGAGCAATGGCTGAGCGAAAGACTGGCCTTGCTCGCAGAAGAAAAGGCGCTGACACGCCAATCGGATGAACTGGCCCGCAAGCGCGCTGCGCTGCCCTGGGTTCACATCGACAAGGACTACCGCTTTGACACCGAGCAAGGGTCTGCCTCGCTGGCCGATCTGTTTGGCGGTCGCTCGCAGCTACTGGTCTACCACTTCATGTTCGGGCCCAGCTACCAGGCCGGGTGCCCCTCCTGCTCGGCCATTGCCGATGGCTTCAACGGAACCCAGACGCATCTGCAGAACCATGATGTGGCGTTCTGGGCCGTGTCGCGCGCGCCACTGGCAATGCTGCTCGGCTACCGCGAGCGCATGGGCTGGCATTTTCCCTGGGCTTCATCGTCGGGCAGCGATTTCAATTTCGACTTCGGCGCTTCGTTCACGCCTGAGCAGCAGGAGTCGGGCATCGTCTACAACTACCAGGCTGAGCCACCGGTGCCGCGTGCAGCGATTGATGATGCGTCCATTCCCAGCCGCGCCACACCCGATGGCGCCTCGCGCGGTGCCTCATCGGCCAGCACGGACGTTGCCTCCTACGCACGCGAGCGCCCGGGCATGAGCGCCTTTGCCATGCAGGATGGCGAGGTATTCCACACCTATTCCGCCTATTCCCGCGGGCTGGATGCGCTCTGGAGCACCTATACCTGGCTCGACCGCGCCCCCCTGGGACGCAATGAGCAGGAATACTGGTGGCGCCGGCATGACGACTATGACGCCCAGCCGGCTGCAACATGCTGCTCCTGCTCGAAAGGCTGAGGCTCTCATTCAGACGGCACGGTACCGCCCAACACCACGTCAGTACGGCTTTGCCGTGCCAGTTCCTTCATTGATTCTGGAGTTCATGATGAAACCCAATCCCGTCGTCTGGTTCGAGATCTATGTCAGTGACATGGCACGGGCCAAGGCCTTCTACGAAGCAGTATTCCAGACCCGGCTGGAGCCGCTGCCAGCCCCTTCGAGTGGCGCCAGTGCCATGCAGATGCTGGCGTTCCCCAATGACATGAACACCGGCGGCGCTGGCGGCACGCTGGTCAAGATGGACGGCGTCTCACCCGGAGGCGGCGGCACCATGGTGTACTTTGGGTGTGACGATTGCGCCGTGGAGCAAGCCCGGGTCGAGAAGGCGGGCGGAAAGGTTCACCAGGGCAAGTTTGCGATTGGCGAATACGGCCACTGTGCCATCATCCTCGATACCGAGGGCAACATGATCGGCCTGCATTCCATGAAGTAGGCGATTGCCTGGCTGCCGCTGCCCCATGGCCCTTATCGCCACAGGCGGCCTTCCGGTTGCGTCTCACCCCTCTTCACCCCCTTTGCATCGGCTCTTCCATGCCCTATACCGCCAGCTGCCACTGCGGCCAGACCGCGTTTGAATTCGAAGGTGACATCCAGCAGGCTCTGGCCTGCAATTGCTCCATCTGCCAGCGGCGCGGCTCGCTGTTGTGGTTCGCGCCCCGCACGTCGCTCCGCCTGCTCAAGCCCTTGCAGGATGCCACCTACCAGTTCCACAAGCACAAGATCACGCACCATTTCTGCCCAACCTGCGGTATCCACACCTTTGGCGAAGGCACGGCACCTGATGGCACGGCCATGGCCGCCATCAATCTGTGCTGTGTCGAGAATATCGACCTGAACGCCATCCCCGTGCACCACCATGATGGCCGGGCCATGTAACTACCGGGAAACAACCATGACTCAGCGCAACGGCAATACCTTCATCAGTACACGCCACATCGCGGCCACGCCGGAGAAGGTGTTCGCCGCCATCCATTCGCCCGAGCGGCTGGCACGGTGGTGGGGCCCTGCGGGCTTTACCAACACCGTGCAGCGCTGCGACATGCGGCCCGGTGGGCACTGGGTATTTGACATGCACAGCCCGGATGGCAAGACCTATCCGAACGAAAACGTGTTCGAGACCATCGATCCGCCTCAAGGCAGCCAACCCGGAATCTTCGTGCTGCGCCATATCGCGCAACCCTTGTTTCGACTGACGCTGCGGGTACAGGCCGACGGGACAGGCACCAAGGTGGATTTCGTACAGGTATTGGACAGCGCCGAAATGGCGCAGCAGTTGGCGCCTATCGTAGAACCAGCCAATGAACAGAACCTGGATCGCCTGACGGCCGAAGTCCTGGCGCTCTGATTGCGCATCTGAACCCCACCCATGACTGACGCCCATCTTCCCTCCTCACGCCACCGTTGGCTGGCCCTCGTCGTGCTGTGCCTGGGCGAGCTGATGATCGTGCTGGATTCCACCATCGTGAATGTGGCCCTGCCCTCGATCCGTACCGACCTGGGTTTTGGCGAGACCGAGCTGGTCTGGGTGGTCAACGCCTACATGCTGACTTTTGGCGGTTGCCTGCTGCTGGGCGGGCGCTTGGGCGATCTGTACGGACACCGGCGCGTCTTCCTGGCCGGTCTGGCCTTTTTCACCCTGGCCTCGCTGGTGTGCGGCCTCGCGCAGAGCAAGGGCGTACTGGTGGCGGCCCGCGCCATTCAGGGCCTGGGCGGCGCCGTGGTTTCTGCCGTGGCACTGTCGCTCATCATGAATCTGTTCAGCGAAACCAACGAGCGCGCCCGCGCCATGGGGGTGTATGGCTTTGTCTGTGCAGGCGGCGGCAGCATTGGCGTGCTGCTGGGCGGCCTGTTGACCAGCGTGAGCTGGCACTGGATCTTTCTGGTCAACCTCCCCATTGGCGTAGCCGTGTATGTGGCCAGCCTGCGCCTGCTGGCACCCTCACCCGCTTCGGCCACCCGCCAGCGGCTCGATGTGGCGGGGGCGGTGACCGTCACGCTCTCCCTCATGCTGGCCGTCTACGGCGTGGTTGGCGGCAACGAGGCTGGCTGGTCGTCACCGCAGACCTTGGTCACCCTGGGTCTGTCGGTCGTGCTGATGCTTGCGTTTTTGGCCATTGAATCGCGCACGGCGCACCCGCTGGTGCCGCTGGGCTTGTTCAGGCGGCGCAACATCGTGGTCTCCAATATCTGTGCCGTCCTCTGGTCGGCAGGCATGTTTGCCTGGTTCTTCATGTCGGCGCTGTACCTGCAGCAGGTGTTGGGCTACACCCCCATGCAGGTAGGCCTGGCCTTTCTGCCCGCCAATCTGGTGATGGCGGCGCTGTCGCTGGGCTGGTCGGCCAAGCTGGTGATGCGCTTTGGCATCCGCACGCCGCTGGTGGCAGGCCTTGCACTGGCGGCCTTGGGTCTGCTGCTGTTTGCCCGCGCGCCGGTGGCGGGCAACTTCTGGGTGCATGTGTTTCCCGGCATGGTGCTGCTGGGCGTGGGTGCGGGCATCGCGTTCAACCCCATGCTGATGGCGGCCATGCACGATGTCGAGCCGGAGGACGCAGGCCTCGCCTCGGGCCTTGTCAATACAGCCTTCATGCTGGGCGGGGCACTGGGCCTGGCGGTACTGGCCAGCATTGCTGCGGCGCACAGCCAGTCGCTGCTCACCACCGGACACGAGGCCATCGCTGCGTTGAATGGTGGCTACCAACTCGCGTTTGCGGTTGGTGCCTTTTTTGCCCTGTTGGCGGCGGTGCTGGGCGGCGCTATGCTGCGTGCAGATGTGCGCGCCGACGCCGATACCCCTGTCATCGCCCCCCATTGACTGACACATCCTTCCATCACTCTGCAACAAGGAAACCTCTGATGTCCACGACCACCACACATCCCCAGGACCTGGTGCTGACGCGCCTGATCGACGCACCTGCTGCCACGCTCTACCGCTGCTGGACCGACCCGGAACTGATGAAACAGTGGTTTGTCCCCAAGCCCTGGACCATTGCACGGGTCGAGCTTGACCTGCGCCCGGGCGGCGGCAGCCTGGTGGTCATGCGCGACCCGGAAGGCAAGGAATACCCCAACGCCGGGGTGTACCTGGAAGTCGTTCCCGAGCGCAAGCTGGTGTTCACCGATGCCTACACCACCGGTTGGGTGCCCACCGAAAAGCCATTCATGACCGCTATCGTCACCTTCGAGCCCGAGGGCGAAGGCGGACGCCAGACCCGCTATACCGCCATTGCCCGCCACTGGACCGAAGAGACCCGCAAGCAGCACGAAGCCATGGGCTTTCACACCGGCTGGGGCATCTGCGCCGACCAGTTGGCCGCGCTGGCTGCCACGCTGTAGTGTCATGCGCAGCAAATAGATAGGAAGATAGGAGGCCACCATGCCCTACGTTGATGGATTTGTTCTACCCGTGCCCCGCGCCAACCTGGATGCCTACCGGGCCCTTGCCGAAAAGGCAGGCCGCGTCTGGCTGGAGCATGGTGCGCTGCAATACTGGGAATGCGTGGGCGACGACGTGCCGCCCGGTGAAATCACTTCGTTTGCCAAGGCCGTTCTGCTCAAGGACGACGAAGTGGCCTGCTTCTCGTGGATTGTCTACACATCGCGTGCAGAACGCGACCGGATCAACGCCGCCGTGATGGCCGATCCGCGACTGGCGGAAGTGACGCCCGAGAACATGCCGTTTGATGCCAAACGCATGTTCTTTGGCGGTTTTGCACCCATCGTGCAAATGGATGCACCCCGCTGAAAAGCGGGCTGGCGGGCAAGCGGCTGGAGTTACTGGCCGCCGCGCTGGCGCAGCGCTTCATACAGGCACACGCCACTGGCCACCGATACGTTCAGGCTCGATACAGCGCCCATCATCGGGATGCCGATCAGCTCGTCGCAGGTCTTGCGCGTCAACTGGCGCATGCCGTCGCCCTCGGCGCCCAGCACCAGGGCCACGGGGCCCTTCAGATCGACCTGGTACAAGGTCTTGGGTGCATCGTCGCTGGTGCCAATGATCCAGACGTTGCGCTCCTTCAGCTCCTTGAGGGTGCGCGCCAGGTTGGTCACCATGAAATACGGCACGGTCTCTGCCGCTCCGCTGGCCACCTTGGCGACGGTGGCGTTGATGCCGACGGCATGGTCCTTGGGGGCGATCACGGCGTGCGCGCCAGCGCCGTCGGCCACACGCAGGCAGGCCCCCAGGTTGTGCGGATCGGTCACGCCATCGAGCACCAGCAGCAGGGGCGATGCCACGCCAGCCTCTTCCAGATCGTCCAGCAGCTCGTCGAGCGTGCGGGTGTCCTTGATTTCCTCGACCCGCGCGGCCACCCCCTGGTGCCCGTGGCTGCCCGCCAGCTTGGCAATGCGCATGGCATCGGCCTCGATCAGGCGCACCCCCGCCTCCTTGGCGCGTTCGAGGAACTGGCGCATGCGTGCATCGCGGCGCGTGGACTCGAAATAGACTTCAATGATGGATTTGGGCGCCGTCTTCATGCGCACGCCCACGGCATGGAAGCCGAACAAGACTTTGGGGGATGACATAGGCCGCCATTATCCCTGCAGCCGCGATGCCGGGGCGCAGGAAGGGGACAAGCCGCATCTGGTCACCCCTCGGATTTTTGCTGTTGAGTGCGCCTGCACATCGCTGCCTTCACCACCTTGCGCCCTGGTAAGGACAGGGAGAGATGCAGAACTGGTAAAAACCAGCCAATAGAGCGCTCCCACTATGCATAACAACTCCTTATTTTGTAGCAAATGGCCACAAAAAAGGCGGCCCGAAAGCCGCCCTTCATGTTGTAGCGCTCAACTGCCGAAGCGCCCACGGCAGCCGCGCGTCACCCAGATACGGCCGGCACGGCTGTCGTAGCCCCAGGTATAGCCTTCGCGGCAGGAATCGTCGGAGAGCTGCTCCAGCAGTTGCGGACGGCCCCAGCGGGCATTCCAGCTGCAGCTGTTGTCGCGGCGATCATTGCTTTCACAGGTGATATCGCGGCCAGAGCCGTAGCCGCCGCCCTGCCCGTAACCGCCTTGCCCATAGCCGCCAGCCACGACGAATTCCGCACGGCAGCCATCGGTCACCCACAGGCTGCCACCGCGCACGCCCCAATTGCGACCCTCGACGCAGCGCGTGTCGGACAGCTGGCGGGCAATTTCCATGCGCGCACCACGGGGCACCGCGCATTCACGCGTGCGGCCGTCCTGGCTTTCGCAGCGCACCGTTCCCTGGCCCCCCATGGGCGGCTGAGGCTGCCAGCCGCCGCGCCCGTCGACAAAGCGTGCACGGCAGCCATCGGTCACCCAGATCCTGCCCCCGCCTGCATTGCCCCAGGTACGTCCTTCGATGCAAGGCGCGCTCGAAATGGTCTCGCTCACCACCGGATTGCGGAACGGTGTGCGGCACTCCCGCGTGCGACCATCCTGGCTTTCGCAGGTCACCTCGTCATTGCGTCCGTATTGGGCCTGTGCGGCAGGCGCCAGCGCCAGCAGCGCCAGGGCAATGCCCGCCAGAATGCGTTGATGAATCATGGACTCTCCTCTCTTTGTATGTACCGTGTATTCCGGCGATGTACAGGCTAGCGCAGGCACAGCACCGGTTTTGTCAGAGCGGGCCGATAGTACCTCGCTCGGCTTTCAGACGTCGCCAGTGTAATCAAGCAAACTCACTCCCTTTTCAGGAGCTGTTAGCGCCTGTTACAAGAGCCTTCCCCATGATTTGGTGCTTCAGCAATGACCGCCATGTTCAGCTGCGGGCTGTATTCAGGCGTCGCGCACCAGCAGATCGCCGGTGATCTCGGCCACATTCTTGACGCTGGTGAGCGTCATGGCCACGCGCATCTCCTTCTCCAGGAGATTCAGCAAATGGGTCACACCTGCCTCGCCGTCGGCAGCCAGTGCATAGACGAAGGCGCGGCCGATCATGGTGCAGTCGGCACCCAAGGCCAGCAGACGCACAATATCGAGCCCGTTGCGGATTCCCGAATCGGCCAGGATCTTGATCTGCCCCTTGACGGCATCGGCAATGGCCGGCAGCGCGCGGGCCGACGAGAGCACCCCGTCGAGCTGGCGGCCGCCGTGGTTGGAGACGATGATGCCGTCGGCCCCGAAACGCACCGCGTCCTTGGCGTCCTCCGGGTCGAGGATGCCTTTGATGAGCATCGGCCCTTTCCAGAAATCGCGGATCCACTCCAGGTCACTCCAGGAAATCGAGGGGTCGAAATTGGCCCCCAGGTAGCCCATGTAGTCTTCCAGGCTGACGTTCTGGCCCTTGTAGGTGGAGATATTGCCGAGCGTGTGCGGGCGGCCCAGCAGCCCCACATCCAGCGCCCACTGCGGGTGCGTGACGGCCTGCAGGTAACGGCGCATGGCGGCGTTGGGGCCGCTCATGCCCGAATGCGCGTCGCGGTAACGCGCGCCGGGCACCGGCATGTCCACCGTGAACACCAAGGTGGAGACGCCAGCCGCCTGCGCGCGCTCCAGGGCGTTCTTCATGAAGCCCCGGTCCTTGAGCACATAGAGCTGAAACCACATCGGGCGGCCCAGTTTCGGGGCCACCTCCTCGATCGGGCAGACGGAGACGCTCGACATGGTGAAGGGAATGCCCTTCTTGTCGGCAGCCTGGGCGGCCTGCACCTCACCGCGCCGGGCAAACATGCCGGTCAGGCCCACGGGCGCCAGCGCCACCGGGATGGAGAATTTCTCGCCAAACAGCTCGATGCTGGTGTCGAGCTGGCTCATGTCCTTGAGCACACGCTGGCGCAGCGCCACATCGGCCAGATCGCCCACGTTGCGGGCGAGCGTCTTCTCGGCATAGGCGCCGCCGTCGAGGTAATGGAACAGAAAGGGTGGCAGGCGCTTTTGCGCCGCTGCGCGGTAATCCGTGGTGGAGGAGATGATCATGAGAATGTCAATCCTGTCGTGGTGAGCCGGCCTTGCCGCTGCACGCGCGCGGCATCGGCATCGGCCTGGGTTAGTTTTTCGTGAACGTAGGCGAGGTGCTCGCCAATGATGGCCCTGGCCTGCTCGGGCTCTCCGCTGATCACCGCCTGCATCAGATCGTGGTGCTGCAGGGTCAGGCGCTCCAGCACCTTGGGGTCGTCGTGCACGAACATCACGCGGCGGTTCTGGGCCACGGTGCCCAGCACCATCTCGAACAGGCTGCGCATCACCTGCACCACCACCACGTTGTGCGAAGCCTCTGCAATCGCCAGATGGAACTGTGCATCGGCCCGCGCCGAGTTGGCGGCATCCTGGCTTTGCTGGTGGCGCAGCATCTCGTCGAAACAGCGGCGGATGTGGTCCTTGTCCTTCTCCGTCGCGCGCTGCGCGGCGTGCCATGCGCTGCCGATTTCGATCATCTGCCGCGCTTCGAGCACGTCGTAGCGGTACTGCGGGTCATCGCGCAGCAATGGCACCAGCGGTGCAATCGCCTGCTCATGCCATTGCTGCACCGGTGCGCAGACAAAGGTGCCCGCGCCCACGCGGCTCTCCAGCACACCCCGGCTGCCGAGCTTCTGGATCGCTTCGCGCAGCGCCGTGCGCGAAACACCCAGCTGCTCGGCCAGCACGCGTTCGGTCGGCAGCTTGGAGCCCGGCTGCAGCGAGGTGGACTGGATCAGATCCAGCACCTGCTGGGCAACGCGGTCGGACAGGCGCAAGGCTGGCATCGGCTTTCAGAAAAGTTAAGGGTGGGGAATCATCCCAGGGAATACATACGCCTGCAACGTGCAAATGATTCCGATGATGACCAGAAACGCCAGGCTGTGCTTGACCGTGAAGCGAAACAGATCCGATTCCCGGCCCGCCAGGCCTACCGCAGCGCAGGCAATGGCGATGGATTGGGGCGAGATCATCTTGCCTGTCACGCCGCCGGTGGTATTGGCAGTGACGGCCAGCACTTCCGGCAAGCCCAGCTGCGCAGCCGTCGTGGCCTGCAGCGCGCCGAACAGGGCATTGGCCGAGGTGTCCGATCCGGTGAGGAACACACCCAGCCACCCGAGGAAGGGCGAGAAGAATGCAAAGGCCTTGCCCGTATGCGCCAGCGCCAGGGCCAGGGTGGTGGACAGGCCCGAATAGTTGGCGATGAATGCAAAGGCCAGCACCATGCCGATGGAGTAGATGGGCAGGGCCAGTTCCTTGAAGGTCTCCGCCAGGGTTTTGGCAGCTACGGAAGGCTTGAGGCGCAGGAACAGAATGCTCAGCACGGCTGCAATCAGAATGGCCGTGCCAGTGGCCGACAGCCAGTTGAAGGAATACACCGCGCCATAGGGGCTGGAGGCTGCCACCACGGGCGGCACCTTCTGCACGACATTGTGCAGCAGGGGCACAGGAACGTTCAGCACCGTGCCTGCCAATGCCGCGCCCTGGACAAACAAGGCCTTGAAGGGCTTGATGCTCCAGACGGTCACCATCGCCGTGAGGATGATGAAAGGCGACCAGGCCTTGAGCACCACACCGGCGGTCAACGTGGCCGGTACGGATGCAGCCGGCTTGACGCCCGCTTCGGCAGCCGCGCCGGGCTCCGGCGCAAAGCGGAAGATGCGCTTGGGTTGCCAGAACCGGAGGAAGGCGGTGAGCACCACCAGCGCCAGAATGGCCGAGGTGATGTCCGGCAGCTCCGGCCCGATGTAGTTGGCGGTGAGAAACTGACCCAGCGCGAAGCTACCGCCCCCGACCAGCACGGCGGGCCAGGTTTCCTTGATGCCGCGCCAGCCGTCCATGATGGCCATCAGCCAGAACAGCACGATGATGGTCATGAATGGCAGCTGGCGCCCGGCCATCTGGCTGATGGCCATGGCATCCACACCCGACACCTGCCCGGCCACGATGATGGGAATGCCCATGGCGCCAAAGGCAACCGGAGCGGTATTGCCGATCAGGCACAGGCCAGCGGCATACAGCGGCTTGAAGCCCAGGCCCACCAGCAGCGCCGCCGTGATCGCCACAGGGGCGCCAAAGCCCGCAGCGCCCTCCAGAAAGGCGCCAAAGCAGAAACCCACCAGAATGAGCTGCAGGCGCTGGTCTTCGGTCACCGACAGGATCGAAGCACGGATGATGTCGAACTGACCGGTCTTGACCGACACCTTGTACAGAAACACGGCCGCCACAATGATCCAGGCAATGGGCCATAGGCCGTAGAAGAAGCCATACACCCCCGACGCCAGGGCATTGGCCACAGGCATCCTGTAGAACAGCAGCGCCACCGCGAGCGCTAAAACCACCGTGATAGTTCCCGCCACATAGCCCTTGAGGCGCAGCTTCGTCAGTGCGATGAAGAAAAAGATGATGGGTATCAACGCCACCAGCGCGGACACCCAGATATTGCCCGCCGGGTCGTAGTTCTGCGACCAGATTTCCTGCATTGTTTCGATCTCCTGATATGCGCTGCCATCTCCTTCACTGAGCAGGAGCACGCGCAATTTTCTAAAGGTTTTGTATGCAGCAAGCCCTGCGGCCAGCTGTTGCCGTCCCACTGGTATGTCACCAAATTGGTATGACCAATTTTAATCAATTGAGAGAAAAATGAATTATATGGATCGATAAAATGCTAAATAATAGGGTTTACCCTTTGTGATGTATTTATATTGGTAATACCAATTTGAGGCATGTACCCTCTCTTTAGACCCGAAACCTTCAGCCATGTACCGGTACGGGTCGAGGCAGGCGTCCCCCTATATCGCACGCCAGCCGCTGGAGAAGATTGCTTGGGGGGAGGATGTTCTGCCTTACGGTTGGCGGATTCGGTGATGGCTGCCATGCCATCCAAGACGTGTGCAGGGCCCATACCTGGGGGGGCCGCCCTCTTCTCAGGCATAAAAAAACCTCCTGCAAGGCAGGAGGTTTTCAGGCGGAAAAACCGCAGACTCAGGCGCGTTCTGCCACCCAGGCTTGCACGCCAGCCAGCGCCTGGGGCAGGGCTGATGCGTCGGTGCCACCGGCCATGGCCATGTCGGGCTTGCCACCACCCTTGCCACCCACTTGCTGGGCCACAAAGTTCACCAGTTCGCCAGCCTTGATCTTGCCGATGCTGTCCTTGGTCACACCCGCAGCCAACTGCACCTTGTCGCCGTCCACGGCGGCCAGCACGATGGCAGCGGTACCCAGCTTGTCCTTGAGCTTGTCCATGGTGTCTCGCAGGGTCTTGGCATCCGCGCCTTCCAGCGTTGCAGCGAGCACCTTGATGCCCTTGACATCCACCGCCTGGCCAGCGAGTTCATCGCCCTGGCTGGAAGCGAGCTTGCCCTTGAGCTGGGCCAGTTCCTTCTCCAGCGCCTTGATCTGGTCAAGCGCGCCGCCAATGCGGTGGTTCAGCTCCGCCACAGGCGCCTTCAGAGTCGCGGCCGCTTCGTCCACGGTCGATTCGAGCGACTGCAGATAGGCCAGTGCGTTCTCACCGGTCACGGCTTCGATACGGCGCACGCCTGCAGCCACACCGCCTTCGGCCACAACCTTGAAGAGGCCGATGTCGCCAGTACGGTGCACGTGGGTGCCGCCGCACAGTTCACGGCTGGTTCCGATGTCGAGCACGCGCACGGTTTCGCCGTACTTTTCGCCAAACAGCATCATGGCACCGGTCTTCTGCGCACTTTCGATGTCCATCACGCGGGCATCGGTAGCCGTGTTGGCCAGGATTTCGGCGTTCACGCGCTTTTCGATCTCGCGCTTTTGCGCATCGGTGACCGGGCTGTTGTGGGCAAAGTCAAAGCGGGTACGCTCGGCATTCACCAGGCTGCCCTTTTGCTGCACGTGGTCGCCCAGCACTTCGCGCAAGGCCTTGTGCATGATGTGGGTGACGGAGTGGTTGCGCATGGTGGCAGCGCGCACAGCGGTATTCACCTGCGCCTCGACCGCATCGCCCACCTTGAGGCTGCCGGATTCGAGCACGCCGTGGTGGCCGAATACATCGGCCTTGATCTTGAGCGTGTCTTCCACGCCAAAACGGTTGTCACCTGCAGCGATCACACCCTGGTCTCCGACCTGGCCACCGGATTCGGCATAGAACGGCGTCGTATCCAGAACCACTACACCACTCTGACCCGCCTTCAGCTCGTCAGCGCTCGTACCGTCTACGTACAGCGCTACGATTTTTGCAGCCTCTGCCAGCTTGTCGTAGCCGGTGAAGGTGTTGGCCGTACCGGTATACTCCAGCGCGCGGTCCATCTTGAACTTGCCTGCGGCGCGGGCTTGGTTCTTCTGCTGCTCCATGGCGGCATTGAAGCCAGCCTCGTCCACCGTCACGCCGCGCTCGCGCGCCACGTCGTTGGACAGGTCCAGCGGGAAGCCGTAGGTGTCGTGCAGCTTGAAAGCCACATCACCGGGCAGCACCTTGGCGCCACCGGCCAGCGCGCTGTCCAGAATTTCCATGCCATTGGCGAGCGTCTCGAAAAAGCGCTCTTCTTCCACCTTCAGCACATCGGTGATGCGCGCTTCCTGCTCGCGGATCTTGGGATAGGCATCGCCCATCACGGCAACCAGATCCTTGACCAGCTTGTGGAAGAACGGCGTCTTCTGGCCCAGCTTGTAGCCGTGGCGGATGGCGCGGCGCACAATGCGGCGTTGCACGTAGCCCCGGCCTTCGTTCGATGGAATCACGCCGTCGGCCACCAGGAAGGCCGTGGCGCGGATGTGGTCGGCAATCACCTTCAGCGAAGGATTGTCCAGATCGGCAGTGTGCGTTTCGCGGGCCGCAGCCTTGATGAGCGCCTGGAACAGGTCGATCTCGTAGTTGCTGTGCACATGCTGCAGAATGGCCGCCAGACGCTCCAGGCCCATGCCGGTGTCGACGCAAGGCGCAGGCAGCGGTTTGACCGAGCCGTCTTCTGCCATGTCGAACTGCATGAACACGTTGTTCCAGATTTCGATGAAGCGATCGCCGTCTTCATCGGGCGAGCCTGGAGGGCCGCCGGCAATGTGCGGGCCATGGTCGTAGAAGATCTCCGAGCAAGGGCCGCAAGGGCCGGTGTCGGCCATCATCCAGAAGTTGTCGCTCTTGTAGCGGCCACCCTTGTTGTCGCCAATGCGGATCACGCGCTCGGGTGGCAGGCCGATTTCCTTGGTCCAGATGTCGTAGGCCTCGTCATCCTCTTCGTAGACGGTGGCCAGCAGCTTTTCCGGGGGCAGCTTGTAAACGGTGGTCAGCAGCTCCCACGCCCATTTGAGCGATTCGCGCTTGAAGTAGTCACCGAACGACCAGTTGCCCAGCATCTCGAAGAAGGTGTGGTGGCGCGCGGTGTAGCCCACATTTTCCAGGTCATTGTGCTTGCCGCCCGCACGCAGGCAGGTCTGCACACTGGTGGCGCGGTTGTAGGGGCGCTTGTCCGTGCCCAGGAACACGTCCTTGAACTGCACCATGCCGGAGTTGGTGAACATCAGCGTAGGATCGTTGCCCGGCACCAGCGGGCTCGACGGAACAATGGTGTGCCCCTTGGAAGCGAAGAAGTCCAGGAAGGTCTTGCGGATTTCCGCGACGGAAAAAGTGGGTGTACTCATGGTTTGCAGCGGTGGTGGCACCTGCCTTGCAGCCTCACTGGCTGCGTTGCGGGCGCGAATCTTTCATTATAGGGTTTGGGGCTATTCCACATCATGGAGCCCGGCAGAGCGGAAACAGCGGTGTTTTTTGCCGCCACCGGCTTCACGGTGCAGGCACGCCTTCAGTGTGGCACCACCATCATCTGTCCAAAAAAGCGGATCACTCCGGTACCGGCAGCGGTGCTGCCTTGCGCGACTTGCCTTGCTCCTGCATGCGCCGTGCATGCTCTGCCTGGCGCTTGGCAGCGTCCTGCTGCTTGGCGTCGTAGTCTTCGCGGGCTTTTTCCACGTTGTCGCCCTCCTCGGCGGCGCGGCGCTGCTGGGTCCGCTGCTTGCTGCCGAGCTTTTGCTCATGCTGCGCGGCACGCTGCGCCGCGTCATGCTGGCGGCGCTGCTGCTCCGCTTCAATTTCCTGCGGGCTGCGGGCGGGCTTCTTGCTGCGGCCTGCCGCCTGCGCTTCGTGTTCGCGCTGGCGTTGCTCCAAGTCTTCCTTGTTCAAGGCGCCGCTATCGGCACCGTCGTTGCGGTGCTTGGTATCAAACTCGGCCTGCTTCTTTTGGCGGGCGCTACGCTGTTTGGCGGTGCGCTCGGCCCGCTCGTCGGCATTGATGACCAACTCGCGCTGACGCAGTTCACGGTCACGGTGGTTGGCCTCGGCCCGCACCTTTTTCAGGCAATCGGTGACTGCGAAATGTTGGTAGCAGATCTTTTCATTGTCTGCGAGCTGTTTGTCGTTGGCTGCGCGCTCCCTGGATATTTCCGCACGCGCAGCCTGACGCTCGGCAGCATCCGTTTCTGCGGCCTGGGCCACCCCCACAGAGCAGGCAACCAGCAATACAGCACCGAGCAGTTTCAAGCTTGCGTTCATCGTTTGCACTTTCAGGTCAGGGCCGTGTCCACCACGCGCCGCTCCAGCGACAGGTATTCCTGCGACTGCATTTCATTGAGGCGCGAGACCGTCCGCGGAAACTCGTGCACCAGCGGCCCTTCGGTATACAGCTGTTCGGGCGGCACTGCAGCCGACAGGATGAGCTTGACGCGGCGGTCATACAGCACATCCACCAGCCAGGTAAAACGCCGCGCAGGCGAAGCCATGTTGACTGGCATATAGGGCACATTGGACAGCAAAACCGTGTGGAACTGGCTTGCCAGCTCCAGATAGTCGTTTTGCGAGCGCGGGTTCACGCACAGCTCATGAAAATCGAACCAGATCACGCCACCGGCACGGCGCAGCGGGCGCAGCTCGCGGGATTCGATCTTGAACACCGGCTTCTCGTCCGGCACTTCGGCCAGCTGGTTGAATGCCTCCTGCATGGCTTGGTCAGCCTCCGGGCCCAGCGGGCAGTGGTAGAGGGTGACCTTCTCCAGGGTACGGCGGCGGTAGTCGGTGCCGTTGTCCACATTGACGATTTCCATGCGCGCGTTGAGCAGATCGATCGCAGGCAGGATGCGGTCGCGGTGCAGGCCGTCGGGATACAGCTCGTCAGGCTTGAAATTGGAGGTGGTGACAAAGCCTACGCCGTTGTCGAACAGCGCCAGCAGCAGGCGATAGAGGATCATCGCGTCGGTGATATCCGCCACGTGAAACTCATCAAAGCAGATCAGCTTGTATTTCTTGGCAATCTGCGCGCCCAGAACATCCAGCGGATCCTGCGTGCCCTTGAGCAGGGTGAGCTCACGCTGCACCTCGCGCATGAACTCATGGAAGTGCAGCCGCACCTTGCGCCGGATGGGCACAGCGTTGAAGAAGCAATCCATCAAAAAGCTCTTGCCCCGGCCCACACCGCCATACATGTAGACGCCCTTGGGAACATCGGGGTGGTTGATCAGCTTCTTGAGCGCATTGGAGCGCTTGTTCTTGTACTGCTCCCATTCATCGGCGCAGCGCTGCAAGGCATCGACCGCGCGCAGTTGCGCCGGATCGCTGTGAAAACCTTTGGCCGCAATCTCGGCCTCGTATGCTTCTCTTACCGCGGTGCCCATGGGTGTCTCAGTCTCTATTGCTATAAATTACATAGCCTCTACCGCGCATTGAGCGAGCGGTAGAGGCTATTTTTCTTCAAACTTCTGGTGTTTCCACGCTTTCGCCGGGCGATGCTCGAAAAGCCATCGCCAGGTCGAAAGTCGGGATCAGAAATTCAAGGTGCGCTTGTCCACAGCCAAGGCCGCTTCCTTGGTCGACTCCGACAGTGATGGGTGAGCGTGGCAGATACGGGCGATGTCTTCGCTCGATGCCTTGAACTCCATCGCCACCACGGCTTCGGAGATCAGCTCAGACACCATCGGGCCCACCATATGCACACCCAGGATTTCGTCCGTCGTGGCATCGGCCAGGAACTTGACCATACCGGTCGTGTCGCCCAGAGCGCGGGCACGGCCATTGGCCAGGAATGGGAAGGTGCCGGCCTTGTATGCCACGCCGTCGGCCTTGAGCTGCTGCTCGGTGCGACCGACCCATGCCACTTCGGGGCTGGTGTAGATCACCGATGGCAGCGTGGCAAAGTTCACGTGGCCATGCTGGCCGGCGATACGCTCGGCCACGGCAACGCCCTCTTCCTCGGCCTTGTGCGCCAGCATCGGGCCGCGCACCACATCGCCCACCGCCCACACGCCTGGCAGGTTGGTCTTGCAGTCGTCATCGACCACAATCGCACCGCGCTCGTCGAGCTTGAGGCCCACGGCTTCGGGGTTGAGGCCAATGGTGTTGGCCACGCGGCCGATCGACACGATCAGCTTGTCCACTTCCAGCTGCTGGGCTTCGCCCTTGGCGTTGGTGTAGCTGATGTTCACGCCCTTCTTGTCGGTCTTGATCTCGCCAACCTTCACGCCCAGTTCGATCTTGAGGCCCTGCTTGTCAAATGCCTTCTTCGCTTCCTTGGCGATCTGCTCGTCCACCACAGGCAGGAACTTGTCCATGCCTTCGAGCACCGTCACTTCGGTGCCCAGGCGGCGCCAGACCGAACCCATTTCCAGACCGATCACGCCAGCGCCGATCAGGCCCAGCTTCTTGGGCGTGGCGCCCAGGCGCAGCGCGCCGTCGTTCGACAGGATCTTGTCTTCGTCAAATGGCACGCCAGGCAGCGCGCGGGCGTTGGAGCCCGTGGCAACGATGATCTGCTTGCCGGTGATGGATTCTTCTTCCTTGCCAGCCACCTTGATCTCGTAGCCGCCATCGACCGCCTTCACAAAGGAGCCGCGGCCGTGGAAGAAGGTGACCTTGTTCTTCTTGAACAGGTACTGGATGCCATCGTTGTTCTGCTTGACCACGCCATCCTTGCGGGCGATCATCTTGGCCACGTCCATGGCCACCTTGCCGGTGGAGATGCCGTGGTCGGCAAAGCTGTGCGTGGCGTGTTCGAAGTATTCCGACGACTGCAGCAGCGCCTTCGAAGGAATGCAGCCTACGTTGGTGCAGGTGCCGCCCAGAGCGGGGCCGCCTGCGGCGTTCTTCCACTCGTCGATACAGGCCACAGCCATGCCCAGTTGCGCTGCACGGATGGCTGCTACGTAGCCGCCAGGGCCACCGCCGATCACGACGACATCAAATTGCTTGCTCATGATTATTCCAATGGTGTTAGTTCAAAACTGCCCTGGTGCAGGATCACACCAAACAGGCCCGTCTTGCTTGTCAGTTGCTCATCGTCCGAACGGCCGAATGAAATCGTGGCCCCTGCAGGCACGCGGCACAGAAACATGAACGCGCCCGATTCGAGGCAGGCGATCTGCCCGCTGGCACGTTGCTGCTCCCAGCCAAAATCCCGGTAGCCGTCTGCCTTGAAAGGCCTGAGCGGCAGCGGCTTGCCCGCCTCGCCCACAAACGAAATGGCCCATTGCGGGCCATTGTCCAGCCTGGCGCCCGGCACATCCTTGACGGACACGGCGGTCACCGGGCGTATCTGCACCTTTTCGGGCACGGGCACGCCACGGCGCATGGCCTGGGTATTGGCCTGCCACTGGAAGCGGTAATCCCCACTCCAGCTCTGCGCAGTCACGTCCTTGGCAGGACGCGTGGTGCCGCATGCAGCAAGCACCAGCGCAGAGGCCGCTATCACCAAGACACGCGCCATGACGAGCCGTCTGCCTGATTACAGGTCGAACAGCAGACGCGATGGATCTTCCAGCGCATCCTTCATCGCCACCAGGCCCAGCACGGCTTCGCGGCCGTCGATGATGCGGTGGTCGTACGACATGGCGAAGTAGTTCATCGGGCGAACCACGACCTGGCCGTTTTCCACCACGGCGCGGTCCTTGGTGGCGTGCACGCCCAGGATGGCCGATTGAGGCGGGTTGATGATGGGGGTGGACATCATCGAGCCGAAGGTGCCGCCATTGGAGATGGAGAAGGTACCGCCGGTCATGTCTTCGATGCCCAGCTTGCCGTCTTGCGCCTTCTTGCCGAATTCGGCAATCTTCTTTTCGATGTCGGCAAAGCTCATCTGGTCGGCATTGCGCAGGATTGGCACCACCAGGCCGCGTGGCGAGCCCACGGCGATACCGATGTCGAAGTAGCCGTGGTAGATGATGTCGGTGCCATCGACCGATGCGTTCAGCACGGGGTACTTCTTCAGTGCGTGCACTGCGGCCTTCACGAAGAAGGACATGAAGCCCAGCTTGACACCGTGTTCCTTGGTGAAGTCGTCCTGGAACTTCTTGCGCAGCGCCATCACGGGCGCCATGTTCACTTCGTTGAACGTGGTCAGGATCGCGTTGGTCGACTGCGATTGCAGCAGGCGCTCGGCGATACGGGCACGCAGGCGGCTCATCGGCACGCGCTGCTCTGGGCGCTCACCCAGGTCCTGAGAACCTGCAGGCGATGCCACCTGGGGCAGCGACTTGGCAGGCACGCCGGTAGGAATCACAGCGGCGGTGGACTTGACGCCACCGGCCACGGCGGCCAGCACATCACCCTTGGTGACACGGCCGTCCTTGCCGGAGCCAGCAACGGCTCCCACGGGCAGGTTGTTGTCGGCCAGCAGCTTGGCAGCTGCAGGCATGGCCACATCACCCTTGCTGCCACCGGTGGCGGCAGCCGGAGCTGCGGCAGCCGGCGCCGGTGCGGCAGCGGCCTGTGCAGGCGCGGCAGCAGGCGCTGCTGCAGCACCGGCCACGGCTTCGGTGTCGATCTTGGCGATCAGCTGGTCGGCCACCACGGTGGCGCCATCACCCTGCACGATCTCGGTCAGGACGCCAGCAGCCGGGGCTGGCACTTCCAGAACGACCTTGTCGGTCTCGATCTCGATCAGGATTTCGTCGACTGCAACAGCTTCGCCAGCCTTCTTCTTCCAGTTCAACATGGTGGCTTCAGCGACCGACTCGGACAGCTGAGGAACTTTGACTTCTACGATTGCCATAAGAATTCTTTCTGTGTTCGTTGATAAGAGCTGTCTGAGTGCTTACTTGGTCAGCACGAAACCCTTGAGTTTGGCAAATGCGCCTTCCACCAGAGCCTTCTGCTGCTCCTGGTGCAGGTGCGAATAACCGACGGCAGGCGATGCCGAGGCGGCACGGCCCGAGTAGCCCAGCTTCTGGCCGTCGAGCATGTTTTCGTGGATGTAGTGCTGCACGAAGAACCATGCACCCTGGTTTTGCGGCTCGTCCTGGCACCACACGATTTCCTTGGCGTTGCCGAACTTCTTGAGCTCGGCAGCGAAGGCCTTGTGCGGGAATGGATACAGCTGCTCCACGCGGATGATGGCCACGTCGGAAGCACCGTCTTCGGCACGCTTCTTGACCAGGTCATAGTACACCTTGCCCGAGCAGGCGATCACGCGCTTGACCTTGTCGGCCTTGGCAACGATGGCCTCGTCGCGCTCACCGATGACGGTCTGGAAGCCTCCGGAGGTGAACTCGGACACGGGCGAAGTCGCGTCCTTGTTACGCAGCAGCGACTTGGGCGTCATGATGATCAGCGGCTTGCGCAGCGGACGCACCATCTGGCGACGCAGCAAATGGAAGATCTGCGCAGCCGTGGTCGGCTGGGTCACTTGCATGTTTTGGTCAGCCGACAGTTGCATGAAGCGCTCCAGGCGGGCCGAGCTGTGCTCGGGGCCCTGGCCTTCGTAGCCGTGCGGCAGCATCAGCGTGATGCCGTTGACGCGGCCCCACTTCACTTCACCAGAGGCGATGAACTGGTCGATCACCACCTGCGCGCCGTTGGCAAAGTCGCCGAACTGCGCTTCCCAGATCACCAGGGTGTTGGGGTCGTTTGAGGCGTAGCCATATTCGAAGCCCAGCACTGCCTCTTCCGACAGGATGGAGTCGATGACCGTGAACGGAGCCTGGCTGTCAGCCACGTTCTGCAGAGGGATGTAGGTGCCTTCGTCCCACTTTTCGCGCTTTTGGTCGTGCACGACCGAGTGGCGATGGGTGAAGGTGCCGCGGCCGCTGTCCTCGCCGGACAGGCGGATCGGATAGCCGGAGGCCACCAGCGAAGCGTAGGCCATGGTTTCACCCATGCCCCAGTCCACATTGATGTCGCCACGGCCCATGGCGGCGCGGTCGTCGTACACCTTCTTGACCAGTTGGTGCGGGTTGACCGACTCAGGCAGGGTCGTCACGCGCTCGGCCAGACGCTTCCACTCGGCCAGAGGAATGGCGGTGTCTGCAGCGTCGGTCCACTTCTTGTGCAGGAAGGGGCTCCAATCCACGGCGTACTGGCTCTTGAAGTTGGTCAGCACCGGATCGACGGTGTGCTTGCCCGCATCCATGGCAGCGCGGTAGGCCTTGACCATGTCGTCGCCCAGGGTCTCGCCCAGGCCTTGCGTGCCCAGCTTGTCGGCATACAGCTTGCGCGTGCCGGGGTGCTGTGCAATCTTCTTGTACATCAGCGGCTGGGTCAGCGCTGGGGTGTCCTGCTCGTTGTGGCCCAGTTTGCGGTAGCAGATGATGTCCACCACGACGTCCTTGGAGAACTCCATGCGGAAATCCAAAGCCATCTGCATGGCCAGCGCCACTTCTTCCGGATCATCACCGTTGACGTGCAGCACGGGCGACTCGATCATCTTGACGATGTCGGTGCAATACGTGGTCGAACGCAGGTCGCGTGGATCGGAGGTGGTAAAACCGATCTGGTTGTTGATGATGATGTGCACCGTGCCGCCCGTGGTGTAGCCACGGGTTTCGGACAGCGCCAGGGTTTCCTGGTTCACGCCCTGGCCAGCAAAGGCCGCGTCACCGTGCACCAGCACGGGCAGCACTTGCTTGCCCTGAGGATCGTTGCGGCGGTCCATGCGCGAGCGCACCGAGCCTTCGACCACGGGGTTCACGATTTCCAGGTGCGACGGGTTGAAGGCCAGCGACAGGTGCACGGGGCCGCCTGCGGTGGTCACGTCCGAGCTGAAACCCTGGTGGTATTTCACGTCGCCCGCAGGCAGATCTTCAGGCGCGGTGTGGTCGAACTCGGCAAACAGGTCCTTGGGCATCTTGCCCAGGGTGTTCACCAGCACGTTCAGGCGGCCACGGTGGGCCATGCCGATCAC
>NZ_JBEBNZ010000017.1:0-93906 GCF_040396735.1 Comamonas odontotermitis | reverse complement strand
GCCGTCAGGCGCAGCACCAGGGCGATATTTCCCAGTGCCAGATTGATGGCAGGCAACATCACATGGCGCCAGCCATCAGCGGAGAAGAGAGAAAACGGCACCCCGAAGATGCTGACCGTGTCGCCCCGGCCGGACGATGGCAGCCATTGCAACCAAACGGCGAACATCAATATCAGCATCATGCCCTGCCAGAAATTGGGCAGCGAAAAGCCCAGCACTGAGCCGCCCATCAGGCTGCGGCCCAGCGGCTTGTCGTTGAAGAGCCCGGCTACCAGACCCAGCGGAATGCCAATCAGGCAGGTCAAGCCGATGGCGACCAGCACCAGCTCGAAGGTGGCAGGAAAGCGCTGCACAATCAGCTCGATAGCCGGAATGCCATGCACGAACGAGGTACCCAGGTCGCCCTGGAAGGCACGGCTCAGAAAGCTCCAGTACTGCAGCCACACCGGCAGATCCAGCCCCAGGCGCTTGATCATGGCCTGGCGGTCAGCGTCGCTGGCCTCGGCGCTCACCAGCAGTTCGATGGGGTCGCCCACGGCATAGACTGCCATGAACACCACCAGCGATACCGCCAGCAGCACCAGAAAACTTTGCACCAATCGGCGCAGGATATAGACGATCACGTTGCGTCCCTATTCAACAAAAGCCCCGTGCTTCCCCACTCCGTGAGGTTGCTGCCCCATTTCAGGTGCCGGCCCGGCAATGAAAAATCACAATGCCCGCATGCCCCGCCGCCGGGGCCCATGCGGGCATGCCATGCACCAGGCCGACTTGCCCGGTGCACTGGCCTTACTTGGTCGGTTTGACCGACATGGCCAGCGTGTACTGGTCGCGCCGGCCTTCGTAGCTCAATCCTTTCTTGTATGCCCAGATGCTGCTCTCGAAGTGCAGCGGAATCAGCGGCACGTTGTCCAGCGCAATCTGCGTGGCCTTCTGGTACTCTGCCTTGCGCTGCGTGGAATCCATCAATGCCATCGCTGGCACGAACACTTTGTCAAACGCGGCATTGCTGAAGCCAGCGTAGTTGCTGGTGCCCAGGCCCAGGTCCTTGTTCGTTGAGGCGACCCAGTACTGGAACAGCCCGGATGCCTCGCCGTTTTCCGAAGGCCAGCCGCCTATCGCAAAGCTGAACTCACGCTTGGCACGCTTGGGGAAATAGATGGCCGCAGCCTGCGCATCGACCGTGGTCTTGATGCCGATGCGGGTCAGGTACTGCGCCACGGCCTGTGCGATCTGACCGTCGTTGATATAGCGGTCATTGGTGGTCGTCAAGGTCAACTCGAAGCCATTGGGGTAGCCCGCCTCGGCCAGCAGCTTCTTCGCGGCTTCGGGGTCGAACTTGATTTCCGCGGGCTTGTCGAGGCTGCCGAACATGCCTGCAGGCATGTACTGGTTGGCCACCGTGGCCATGCCGTCCATCAGGCGCTGCACGATGGCCTTGCGGTCAATCGCCATGCTGATGGCCTGGCGCACGCGCAGGTCCTGCAGCGGGTTCTTGCCATCGGCCGCTTTGACAAATGGGCTTTGCGCACGGCCGGAATCCGGCTGAAAGAAGATGAGCCGTGTGGATGGCGTCGCCACAAAGTCGAGCTTGCTGTTTTCCTTGATGCGCGGCAGATCGCGCGCAGCGGGGCTTTCGATCACGTCGTAGTCCCCCGACATCAAGCCGGTGAGGCGCGGGCCGGCATTGGGCACGGGCACCATCTTCACGGTTTTCCAGTGCGGCTTGGCACCCCAATAGCCTTCATTACGCTCCATCTCGATGCCCGTGCCCTTGACGTAGGACTTGAGCTTGTACGGACCCGTACCTATCGACAGCCTGCCGGTGTTGAACTCGGCCACCGTGGGCCATGGCGAGGTCACGCCGCAGCCTTCCTTGGGTGCGAATCTGAGCTTGTCGAACTTCGCGATACCGCTCCAGATGATGGGCAGCGAGCGCGCCAGCTCATTGGGCATGGTGGGGATGGGTCTGTCGCTTTTGATGATGACAGTGTGTTCATCGGGCGTCTGCACATCGGTGAAGTTCTGCATCGGCTCCATGTACGAACGCGACACATTGGTCTCATTGTTCAGTACACGGCAGATGGTGAACAGCACATCTTTCGATGTGAACGGCTCGCCGTTGGAGAACTTCACACCCTTGCGCAGCTTGAGCTCCCAGGTGTTGTCATCCACCGGCTTCCACGATTCCGCCAGACCCGGAATCAGCTCCATCTTCGCATTGCGGTTGATCAGCGACTCGAAGATATGGGCCGAGAACGAATCATTCGTCGTCACCTTGTGGTAGTGTGGATCAGCCGCCGTCGGCTCGGACGCGAGGCCAATGGTGAGCGACTGCGCTGCGGCCATGCCCGCAGGCAATGCCAGTGCTGCAAGGCCTGCCAGCGACAAGGTAGTGCGGCGAGAGATCTTCTTCATAGACACAGGTCGTTCCTCCTTGGTTAAAAGCCAGCTACAGCACGGCTCTGCGGCACGTGGGCGATAGCGATTGATCCGAATACTGAAGGGAAGGGAACAAAAGCACCATAGGTGACTTCCGCAACCCGTCCCATCCGTTGGCAATGCCCGCGATTACTTCGCAGGCTTGACCGAAGTTGCCAGCGTGTACTGGTCGCGGCGGCCTTCGTAGCTCAGGCCCTTCTTGAATGCCCAGATGCTGCTTTCAAAGTGCAGCGGAATCAGCGGCACGTTGTCCAGTGCAATCTTGGTCGCCTGCTCCAGCAGGGGCTTGCGCTTGGCCGCGTCCACGGTCTTGGCCGCAGGGATGTAGACCTTGTCGAATTCAGCACTGCTGAAGCCGCCATAGTTGCTGGTGCCCAGGCCCTTGGGCGAATCGGTCGATGCCACCCACAGCTGGAACAGGCCCGAGGCTTCGCCGTTCTCCGAAGGCCAGCCGCCCATGGCAAAGCTGTATTCGCGCTTGGCACGCTTGGGGAAGTAGATCGATGCCGTCATGGCATCCACCTTGGTCTTGATGCCCACGCGCGTGAGGTACTGCGCTACGGCCTGCGCGATCTGCGCGTCGTTCATGTAGCGGTCATTGGTGGACGACAGCGTCAGCTCGAAGCCATTGGGGTAGCCCGCTTCGGCCAGCAGTTTCTTGGCGCCCTCGGGGTCGAACTTGATCTCGGGCGCCTTGGCGAGGCCCCCGAACATGCCATCGGGCATGTACTGGTAGGCCGGTGTAGCCATGCCGTCCATCAGGCGCTGCACGATGGCCTTGCGGTCAATCGCCATGTTGATGGCCTTGCGCACGCGCAGGTCCTGCAGCGGGTTCTTGCCGTCCGGCGCAGTCACGAATGGCGACTTGTCGCGGCCAACATCGGGTTGAAAGAACACCAGGCGCGTGGAAGGCGTGGCCACGAAAGCCAGCTTCTTGTCTTCCTTGATGCGTGCCAGGTCGCGCGCGGCGGGGTTTTCGATCAGGTCGTAGTCGCCCGACATGAGGCCCGTCAGGCGCGGGCCGGCATTGGGCACGGATACCATCTTCACGGTCTGCCAGTGCGGCTTGGTGCCCCAATAGCTGTCGTTGCGCTCCAGGGTGATGCCTGTGCCCTTGATATAGGACTTGAGCTTGAACGGACCGGTGCCGATTGCCATCTTGCCGCTGTTGAAATCAGCCACCGTGGGCCAGGGGCCCTTGTAGCCACAGCCTTCCTTGGGGGCAAACTTGAGTTTGTCGTGCTTGACGATGCTGCTCGAGATGATGGGCAGGTTACGCGCAAACTCAGCTGGAATCAGCGGCACGGGCTCGGCCGTCTTGACGATGACGGTCAAGTCATCGGGCGTCTGCACATCGGTGATCAGCTTGGTCGTATCCATGTACGACTGCGACACATTGGTCTCGTTGTTCAGTGTGCGGCAGATGGTGAACAGCACATCCTGCGAGGTGAAAGGCGCGCCGTTGGAGAACTTCACGTCCTTGCGCAGCTTGAACTCCCAGGTCAGGTCGTCCAGATTCTTCCACGACAGGGCAAGCGATGGCACCAGCTCCATATTGGCAGTGCGCCCCACCAGAGAGTCATAGACATGGGCCGAGAACGAATCGTTCGTCGTCATCTTGTGATAGTGCGGATCGGCCGCGGTAGGCTCGGACGCCAGGGCGATGGTCAGCGTCTGCGCATGCGCAGCACCCATGAGCATACCAGCTGCCAGAGCCAGCGCACGCTTGTTCAGAGGGAAAGTCATATCTGCCTTCAAGATGTATGGGGTGCCACTGCGGCACCCATTTTCTGGCACCGGTTCCAGGCACCCTTGCAGAAAGGCCACGGCAAGCGCACGCCCGCCTCGCACCGCTGCTGTAAAAAAGTCGGCACATTCTTACACGAAAATTACAGCCATCTGATGCCTCACAAGCCGTGATTACTGGGCATTTACCCCATGAAAACAAGCACTTTATGAGGATGCGGAATGATGTTGTGCAGGCTGCGCAACAATGCGATCCCCTGGGCGGCGACGCGTCCCGTACAAGCGGCTCGAATTGCCCCTGCCCGGACTGAATGCACTCGAAAGAAATCGATACGGAGCACAGGACTTCATTTCGAGGCCAGCCCTCCTTATCCAAACTATCTAGAATCGCTCCATCATGCGTCGCCGCTTACTTCTTTGCTCTACTTTGTGCATAACCATCGGGCTTGCAGGCTGTTCTCTGGCCCCTCGCAGCTATACCTTGTCACAGGACGAGTTGCAAACCATGGTGGCCAAGGCTTTTCCACGCCAATATCCACTGCTGGGACTGGTGACCCTCAATGTCAATGCGCCTGCCCTGGGGCTCAAGCCAGAGATCAACCGCATCAACGCCACCATGACCGCGCAGCTCAATGGCAAGGTGCTGCCTCACAGCTTTGATGGCGCAATGGACCTGGATTTTGCGCTGCGCTACGAACCCAGGGACCATACCTTGCGTGCCACCCAGGTGCATGTGAATTCCCTGATGATGACTGGCCTGCCCGATGGACTGGCCAACATGCTGCAGGCCTACGCGCCCCGCGCGGCCGAGCAGGCCATGGATGACGTCATCGTCCACACCCTGCGCGATGAAGATCTGGCCAAACTCGACAAGGCCGACCGCCTGCCTGCCTCGTTCACCGTCACCAAGAGTGGCCTGCGCATCGATTTCGACGAAAAGTCCAAGGCAGCAAACTGAATTCAATTGATTTATGCTGCGGTCATTGCGCGCATCTCGCGCTCTGAACGGAGACCTCAGCATGCCTACCCTGGACGATTTCAGCATTACCCGCAAATGGCCTGCCACACGGCCTGATCTGCTGCAACTGTATTCGCTGGCCACGCCCAATGGCGTGAAGGTGTCAATCATGCTGGAAGAGCTGGGCGTGCCCTATGAGGTGCACCACATCAGCTTTGACAGCAATGACCAGTTGGCACCGGAATTCGTCGGCACCTTCCCCAACAACAAGATTCCGGCCATCCTCGACCCCAATGGCCCTGGCGGCGAGCCGCTTGCACTGTTCGAGTCAGGCGCCATCCTGGTGTACCTGGCCGAAAAATACAACCAGTTCCTGCCGCAGGACCTGGGGCTGCGCTACACGACGCTGCAGTGGCTGATGTTCCAGATGGGCGGCATCGGCCCCATGTTCGGCCAGGTGGGCTTCTTCAACATCTATGGCGGCAAGGATTTCGAGGACAAGCGCCCGCTCATGCGCTACGTGAACGAATCGAAGCGATTGCTCACCGTGCTGGACAAGCACCTGGCAGGCAAGGACTGGGTGGTGGGCAGCGAATACACGATTGCCGACATGGCCATCTTCCCGTGGATCCGCAACATGATCGTGCGCTACAACGCCGAAGAGCTGATCGGCTGGGGCCAGTACCCCGAAGTAAGCCGCGTGCTCAGCCAGTGGCTGCAGCGCCCAGCCGTGCAGCGCGGCCTGCTGGTTCCGGCCCGCTGAAGAGGAGACCCCCCATGGATTCCACCCCATTGAACCGCTACCCTGGCCGCGTTGCTGACGTGGGAGGTGTGCCGGTATTGCGCGCCCTGCCCAACCGTGCCCGCCGCATGGTGGGCGCCTGGTGTTTTCTGGACCACGCAGGCCCGTCCCACTTTGCCGAAGGCCCCGGCATGCAGGTCGGCCCGCACCCGCATACCTGCCTGCAGACCTTCACCTGGATGATCGAAGGCGAAGTGCTGCACCGCGACAGTCTGGGCAGCGAGCAACCGATCCGCCCGGGCCAGGTGAACCTGATGACGGCCGGCAAAGGCATTGCTCACTCGGAGGAAAGCCTGGGCAAGCCCGATTTCCACGCCGTGCAGCTGTGGATTGCCCTGCCCAAGGACCAGCGTTTCATGCCCCCGCGCTTTCAGCATTACCCGGTGCTGCCCCAATTCAGCCGCCAAGGCCTGCAGATGACGGTTCTGGCTGGCGAGTGGGAGGGCCAGCGCGCCCCCACCGAAGTACACAGCCCGCTGGTGGCTGTGGACATGGAGGCCAGCCAACCCACCTCTGCCGCCCTGGCGCTGCGCCCCGACTTTGAATACGGGGTGCTCTGCCTGTATGGAGACCTGCAGGTGAACGGCCAGACGGCGGCCGCCAATGAGCTGATCTACCTGCCCGAGGGCGGCAGTGCGGTCGATGTGCAATGCGGCGCAAACAGCCGCTTCATTCTGCTGGGCGGCGAGCCTTACGAGGGAGGCGTGCTGATCTGGTGGAATTTTGTCGGCCAGAGCCAGGAAGAGATTGAAGGCTTCCTGGCCAACTGGAACCAGGGCACTGGCTTCGGGGAGCCGGTGGCCTCGCCGCTGCCGCCGCTGACGGCCCCGACACTCGATGGCGTGCAATTGCGACAGCGGTAGATGCAGCCCATGGTTTACTGCCTGCAATTGCTATTATTTATATAGCTATTGATGCTTATACATTGCGCACCAATGGCTTTGAAATTGCAGAATACACTAGGGGGCAGTGCTTTGCAGCTGGAACTGAGGCTTGGGTTGCGGCTGGCCCGCTTCACTTGATTTTCAGGCCGTAGCCATCCGGCGGTGCAGTGTGAACGGTGGCAGGCTCGCGAGCAGGCGCTGGCCGTAACCGGTGCGCACCAGGCGCTTGTCGTAGCAATACACATGGGCCTGGTCGGCCTCGGTGCGGATGGCGCGGCCCACCCACTGCGCCAAGCGGATGGCGGTGGCTGGCACCACGATTTCACTGAATGGATCGCGGCCCGAATTTTTCAGCCACTCGGCACGCGCCTCGTCCACCGGGTCGTCAGGGGGCGCAAATGGCAGCTTGGTGATGAACAGGGATTCGCACAGCGCCCCCGGCAGATCCAGCCCTTCACCAAAGCTCTGCATGCCAAAGATGATGGATGGCAGGCCGGAAGCCACACGCTCGCGGTGTTGCTGCAGCAACTGCCCGCGTGGCAAGGTGTTCTGCACCAGCACATGCTGGCGCATGGCAGTGGGCAGGGCATCGACCGCCAGGCGCATCTGCTCACGCGAAGTGAACAACACGAGGCCGCCCGCCTGCACCTGGGCAAGGTCTTCCAGCAAGGCGTCGACCATTTCGTTGGTGTATTGGGCAGGCATGCGTGGATCTGCCTGGGTCTCGGTCACCACCAGACTGCCCTGCTCGGCGTAGTTGAAGGGGCTGGCCACTTCGAGCGTACTGACAGCCGCATCGTTGTTCAACCCCGCTTCGCGCAGAAAGAAATCAAACTGGCCGCCGCTGGTAAGCGTGGCCGAGGTGAGCACCGCGCCGCGCACCTGACTCCACAGATGGTGGCGCAAGGTCGAGCCCGGAATCACCGGACTGGCATAGGCCTTGATGGCGACAAACTCGCCCACCACATCCAGCGTGAACCACTTGGCCGCAGGTACGCTGCCCGCAGGCGCATCCTGCAGCAACAGCTGTGTGGTGTTGTGCACGGCCTCCAACCTCGGCGCCAAGGTGCCGACCTGCGCATACAAGGTGGACAGGCGTTTGGCCTCATCGGGCTGATCACGCATCTGGGCGCGCAGGGCCTTGGAGATGGCTTGCAGCACCTCCAGAAAGGCCCCTGCGTGGTGTGCTGCCTGCGCCAGGGGCTCCACCAGCGCGGGCGGCAGCTCTCCGCGGGGCAGGCGCACGCGCGCCGGGCCCCGGCCGCCGCCTTGCAATTGCTGGCGCATGCCTTCTCCATACTCGTCCATGATCAGGCGCGCCATGTCCTGCAGATGTTGACGCAATTGCGACGAATGGCGCGGAACGTCAGCGATCTCCGAAACCTCGACCAGCGCCCCCACGCGCTGCGCACGGCTTGCGAGCTTGTCGATCCAGGTAAGCTGGCTCAGGTTCATTTCACAGGCAAACTGGTCCAGCGCGGTACCAGGCAGATGGTGGGCCTCGTCCAGGATCAGCAGGCAGTTGTCCAGCTCCGGCAGCAGCCGCGCACCCAGCGAGGACAGCAGCAGATCGTGGTTGGCCACCAACACCTGCGCCTGCACCAGCTCCTTGCGGCGTTCGTAATACGTGCAACTGCCAAACAAGGGGCAGTGCTTGCCGGTGCAAGAGGCTCCTTCAGCAGCCACCGGGCTCCAGACTTCGGGCTCGGGTGGCGTATCCAGGGTGTCGCGGTCGCCATCCCAGCGCCGGGTAGCCAGAGCATCGGCCATGCTGGTGTAGAACTGCAGGCGTGCCGCATGCTCCTGCGGGCTGCGCTGGGCGTTGCGTGCCTGCGCTGCCTCTTCGGGGAAGAAATCGTCGTCGATGGGTTCGCCTCCATCGGCTGCATCACCCTGTGCCGCACCCGCCAGACGCTCCAGCTTGAGCTTGCATACGTAGCGCCCACGCCCTTTGGCCAGCGCATATTTGAAGGGCTGCGGCATCTGCTGAGCCAGCGCTGGCAAATCCTTGTTCACCAACTGCTCTTGCAGCGCCACCGTTGCCGTCGAAATCAGCACGCGCGTGCCGCGCTCCAGCGCCATTGCAATGGCAGGTACCGCATACGCCAGCGATTTACCCACGCCAGTGCCCGCCTGGATGACCGCAAGGGCGCGTTGCGGCTCTTCGCCCTCTTCCAGCTTGCCCAGTTGCGCAGCGGCAAAAGTCTCCGCCACCTTCTCGGCCATCAAGCGCTGCCCAGGCCGCGAGCGAAAGCCACCATCGGCATTCACCATGCGGTCAAAAGCAGAAACAGCGTTGCGAGCCCATTCAGAAGAAGACATAGGCGGTGAGTGTGGCATGGTTTGCGTGCACGCAAGCAACACTGGGGTTTTATGCGGTATTGAGGGGGTGGCTGGCGACAATACTCGCCCAATACCATTTGTCGGTCTGCGACTTCCTCCCCCATCACAGTGACATTTGGCAATACCCCGCCACCCATGCCAGACAGTAGAATTACTTAGGGCATACTCGATGCCATTTTTCATCAGGGTAAAAATACTGCGTGTTTCCGACAAGGAAAGCATGCAGCGCGACCACGCATGGGGCATATGGCTGCCAAGCGCGTACGGTCGCTGTGAATCAAGGCTGAAATGGCAACTTATCAAATTACTACCACGGTACTGGGCGTGCTTTTTGCCGCAGTCATCCTGTACCTCATCCGTGGTGACCGCCTTTATTTGAGGTTGGGCTTGTTCTGGTTCGCGCTGGCGATGCTTGCCGTGTTGCTGGGCGTGTGGCCCCGCATGCTCGATCAGGTGGCAGATCAGTTGGGCATTCGCTATTCGCCCACGCTGCTGCTGGTATGTGCCGTAGCCGTCCTGTTCATCAAGGCCTTGCACGCAGACATGGTCAACACGCGGATCGAGCGACAAGTGCGCCGGCTCAACCAGAGCCTGGCACTCCTGCACATCAAGAGCCAGCAAGCTGCCAGCGAAAAATCCTGAACACTCACTCCATCAACTTCAGCAAGTCATTCCAATGTCAAAGCTTACGCCGGTCATCATGTGTGGTGGCAGTGGAACCCGTTTGTGGCCTCTCTCGCGCGAACACTATCCCAAGCAGTTTCTGAGCCTGAGCGCCGATGGCAAATCGATGCTGCAAAACACGGCGTTGCGCCTGAATGGACTGAATTCTGGCATCCAGCAGACGGGTCCCATCCTGGTGTGCAACGCTGAGCACCGTTTTCTGGCAGCCCAGCAACTGCAGGAGCAAGGCATTGCCGGCGCCAAGCTGGTACTGGAGCCCATTGGCCGCAATACGGCCCCCGCCCTGACCTTGGCTGCCTTGGTGGCCGAGCCCGATGCCGTGCTGCTGGCCATGCCTGCCGACCACGTCATGACGCGCCCTGAGCAATTGCACCGGGCAGCGGAAATTGGCTGGACACTGGCCCAGGACGGCGCCATGGTGACTTTTGGAATCGTTGCGGACCGGCCGGAAACCGGATATGGCTATATCCAGAAAGGTGCGGCGGACAACAACGGCGCATTTTCCATCCAGAGCTTTGCGGAAAAGCCATCTGCACAGGTTGCCGAGCAATACCTGGCCAGCGGTCAGTACTTGTGGAACAGCGGCCTGTTCATGGTGCGCGCCGACCAGTGGCTCAAAGCCATGGCTGCCCTGCAGCCCGCAATGCTACAAGCCTGCCAACAATCCATGGCCCAAAGCACGACGGACATGGATTTCATCCGCCCGCATACCGATATCTTCGGCGCGTGTCCGTCGGACTCCATCGACTACGCGGTCATGGAAAAACTGCCCGTCAGGCCCGAACTGGGCGTACCCGCGCGCGTTGTACCGCTGGATGCCGGATGGTCAGACCTGGGCGCCTGGGATGCCCTGTGGGACGTTCTGCCGAAAGACGCGCACGGCAACACCGGAACCGGTGAAACCCTGGCAGTCGATACACGCAACAGCCTGCTGTTCTCTGAAAACCGCCTGATCGCCACCGTCGGCCTGGAAAACGTCGTCATTGTGGAAACTGCCGACGCCGTGCTGGTGGCCGACAAACGTCGCACACAGGATGTGAAAAAGGTCGTGGCCGAGCTCAAAGCCCAAAAGCGCAGCATGGCCTCCACCCACCGCAAGGTGCACCGCCCCTGGGGCTGGTACGACAGCATCGACAGCGGCGAGCGCTTCCAGGTCAAGCGCATCGTGGTCAACCCCGGCGCCAAGCTCAGCCTGCAGATGCACCACCACCGGGCCGAACACTGGATCGTGGTGAAGGGCACTGCTGAGGTCACCAATGGCGACGAAACCTTCCTGCTTGGCGAAAACGAATCCACCTTCATTCCCCTCGGACACGCCCATCGCCTGGCCAACCCCGGCAAGGTGCCACTGGAGATCATCGAGGTCCAATCGGGCAGCTACCTGGGTGAAGATGACATCGTCCGCTTTGAAGACACCTACGGCCGCGCGCCAGTAGTGCAAACCGCCAAGTGACTACCATGCCCGGATTACCTATGCTTCGCGCCCTATGGGCATACCGCGGTTTCATCTGGAGCAGCGTGCTGCGCGAATTTCACGGCAAGTACCGTGAATCGCTATTGGGCGCTTTCTGGTCGGTGGCCAATCCGCTGGCCATGATTCTTATCTATACCTTGGTGATGGGCCAACTAATGCGGCCTACGCTTCCAGGCTATGAGAAAACACCATTCGCGTTCCCTATCTACTTGTGCGCAGGGGTCATCACTTGGAACTTCTTCTCTGAAGTGGTACTGCGTTTGAATGGCGTCTTCATTGACAACGGCAACCTCATCAAGAAGTCAAATTTTCCGCGCATCTGCCTCCCTGCCATTGTGATGGTCTCCGCCTTCCTTAACTTCGCCATCGTGATGGTGATCTATCTGATCTTTTTGGCATTGGTCGGCCATTGGCCGGGCTCGTCTTTGATTGCAATGCTGCCTCTGCTGCTGTTACAAACCGGTTTCGCAGTGGGCCTGGGTGTACTGTTAGGTACGCTAAATGTGTTCTTTCGCGATGTCGGGCAACTGACAGGTGTGGTGATGCAATTCTGGTTCTGGCTCACGCCGATCGTTTACACGTTAGGTGCGCTGCCTGAGAAAGTCCGCCCATTTATGGCGCTCAACCCAATGGTCGGTCTTATGCAAGGCTACCAACAGATCTTACTTACCCAAAGCTGGCCAGCTTGGAGACCTCTCTGGCCGTTGCTGGCCTTGAGCCTGCTGCTGTTGGCGCTGGCAGCGTGGTTCTTCACCGCCCGTGTGGGCGAACTGGTGGACGAGCTATGACTAATGCCTTAACTGTGAACCATGTGGGTAAGGCTTACAAACGCTACTTTAACAAGTGGGCGCGAGCTTGGGAATGGGTGTCGCGTCGTAGCAGGCACGAGAAAACCTGGGTGCTAAAGGATATTGATTTCAGTGTCAAACCCGGTGAAGCTGTTGGCATCATTGGCGTGAACGGCGCAGGCAAGAGTACCTTGCTGAAAATCATTACTGGAACCACGCAACCTACCACTGGCCAGGTGCATACCAGTGGCCGAGTAGCCGCTTTGTTAGAATTGGGCATGGGCTTTCACCCCGATTTTACGGGGCGACAAAATGTATCGATGGCGGGCCAACTATTGGGCCTGAGTCAAGCAGAAATCTCCGCGCACATGCCAGCCATCGAGGCATTTGCTGAAATCGGAGAATATATTGATCGCCCTGTACGACTATATTCGAGTGGAATGCAAATGCGACTCGCTTTCAGCGTAGCGACCGCTGTTCGCCCGGATTTACTAATCGTAGACGAAGCACTGTCGGTAGGCGATGCCTATTTTCAGCACAAAAGCTTCAACAAGATTCGTGAATTCCGTGAGAAAGGCACTAGTTTACTCATTGTTTCGCATGATCGGTCTGCCATTCAAAATCTCTGTGATCGAGCAATATTGCTTGAACGTGGAAATATCATCAGAGACGGAAGCCCAGAAGAAGTCATGGACTTCTACAATGCAAAAATCGCTGAGCGCGAAAATTCAAAAATCCTCGTCAACAAGCTAGAGAATGGGAAGTCGCAAATTATTTCTGGTAATGGTGAGGCCGTTGTTACAGAAATTTATATTGAAGACGAGGAAGGAAAGCAGATAGAGTACGTCGATGTCGGTCAGCCCATTACGCTGTGCTTGAAGGTGGAAGCAAGGGAATCGATTGACCGACTGGTGCTGGGTTATGGTATTAAGGATCGGCTTGGTCAAGTAATATTTGGCACCAATACCGATCTCAAACAGCAGGTTCTGAAGGACGTCAAATCAGGAGATGTAATTGATTTTCGAATCCATTTTCCTGCCAACTTAGGTCCTGGTAGCTACTCCATACAGACTGCGCTATGCAGTGCGGAGACTCATCTGCTGAACAACTATGAATGGCGTGACTTAGCCTTGATGTTTGACGTCATTAACGTCAACAAAGCATCTTTTGCCGGCTGCGCATGGATTGATCCGACTATTGATATTCGTAAGTCCTGATGTTTGTCTCATACTCTCAAAATTTTGAAGACCTGATGCTATGGCGAGCATTGAAGGATATCAAGAACGGCTTCTATATCGATATTGGAGCCCAGGATCCGATCATTGACTCAGTTAGTCTTGCTTTCCATGAGCGTGGGTGGGAGGGAGTGAGTGTGGAGCCCTCGCCACAATTTGCAGCTCTTTTTAGAGAGCATCGCCCCCATGAAGTTGTGGAGCAAGTTGCAATTGGTGATGGGAACAAGCTGCAAACCCTGTACGAATTCAAGGACACGGGGCTGTCAACCGGCGACCCGGAAATAGCTCGACAGCATGAGGAAAGAGGCCTTGTTGCAAATGAGGTTCATATCCCCTCAATGTCCCTGGATGCATTGCTGGAAAAATGTGGTCAACGAGACATCCATTGGTTGAAAATAGATGTGGAGGGTCTGGAAGAGGCTGTATTGCGAAGCTGGAATGAGGCTAGTGCCCGGCCTTGGATTCTTCTCATTGAAGCCACAAGGCCAGGCACTCCAATCACCAGCTATGAGGGCTGGGAGCCGCTCGTGTTGAGCAAAGACTACGCATTTGCCTATTTTGATGGCCTCAATCGTTTTTACATACACCAATCACACAGTGAGCTTCATGCTGCCTTTGTCGCACCTCCCAATGTGTTTGACAACTTCAGCTTGAGCGGTTTTGCATCGCAACCTTTTTGTAGCATACCTATACAAAAGCAAAAAAAGGCCTCAGCACGCGCGGATGCTGCCGAAGCCGCGAATGACATGCTCACAACGACCAATAGTGAGTTGCTGGAAAAGTTGCGCCATTGGCATGCAAAATCTCTGCAACAAGACGCGGACCATACAGCCTTGCTTCATAGCTACGTAGCACTGAATGCAAGTTATGAAGCCGTACGCAACAGTTGGTCTTGGCGCGTGACCGCACCTCTTCGAGTGTCATTGAGAACACTGCTGGCGACTGCCAAAGGACTACGAGTTTTTATCAATCGCTTTATTTTTCATGCCATCAATGCGTTCAAGGCTCCTCTGACCCGATTGATGTCTGTAATACTGAAAAATCAGCGCTTGAGCAGTTGGCTGAATCGACTGATACAGAGATTTCCCTTTCTACACCAGCATCTGCGTACCATGGCTATAGAAGCTGGACATATAGACAACAGTAATTTACCCCATCGACAACCTCAAGATTCCTCGCTGACTCCGCGCGCCACGAGGATTGAAGCCAAGCTTTCCAAGTTGATTGCGCAACACAGGAGCACCATTGATGCGCATCATCATTGATCTGCAGGCGGCACAGGCAAGCAATGCTAATCGAGGTATCGGTCGCTATGCCTTGGCCTTGGCCAAGGGCATGGCAAGAAATCGAGGCGAGCATGATATCTTCATTGTATTGAGCGCGGCCTTTCCTGAATCCATTGCACATCTTCGAAATACTTTCGAAGACATATTGCCTGTAGAAAATATTTGCGTCTGGCATCCCATTGGATCTCCGAATTTCATGGACCCAGCGAATACCTGGAGTCGCAAGGGCTCCGAAATACTGCGTGAGGCTTTTTTAGCCAATCTCAAACCCGATGTGGTGCTGGTCAGTAGCTTGTTCGAGGGACCTGGTGATGATGCTGTTACCAGCCTTGGTTTGTTCGACAAGCAAACTTTTGTTGCCACCGTCCTATACGATCTGATTCCCCACATTTATCCGGATATCTATTTACAATCAGATGTCATAGCGGCTTGGTACAACCAGAAATTGATGCACTTAAAGCGTGCCAATATCCAGCTGGCCATCTCCGAATCATCTCGAAGCGAGAGTATTCAATATCTTGCCACGCCCCCGGAACATGTTGTCAATATATCAGCTGCTATCGATGCGAGCTTTGAGCCGATCGCAGTCGATCATGAGACCCAGCAGGCATTGCAAAAGCGACTGGGGCTCAAAGGCCGCTTCGTACTCTATACCGGTGGTATAGATCATCGTAAGAATATCGAAGGTTTGATTCGGGCCTTTGCCTTACTGCCAGCAGAGGACCGTCGCCAACTGCAATTGGCGATCGTCTGCTCCATCTCTGACGACAACCGTTCCCGATTGGGAAATCTAGTGCACCAAAGCGGCCTGCATGCCGATGCAGTGGTCTTTACCGGTTTCGTATCAGACGAGGACCTGCTTGTCCTATACAACCTGTGCGAACTCTTTGTCTTCCCCTCCTGGCATGAAGGCTTTGGCCTTCCTGCCTTGGAAGCCATGGCATGCGGTAAGGCAGTCATTGCATCCAATTGCTCAAGTTTGCCTGAAGTAGTCGGGCGCGCCGATGCTTTGTTCGACCCCCATGACGATCAGGCTATTGCAGACAAGATAGCTCTTGTATTGAACGATCATGGTTTCCGCAGTGAACTTGAGCACCATGGCCTTATGCAAGCCAGAAAATTCAGCTGGGATGCATCTGCACTGGCCGCACTGAAGGCAATTGCAGATCAGTGGTCAAAACTTCGGCCTAAATCTGAAGGTCTGGCATTAACCCAACCCCGCCCTAAGCTGGCCTATGTTTCCCCTCTGCCGCCTGAGAGGAGCGGGATATCTGACTATAGTGCCGAACTGCTGCCTGCATTGGCGCAGTATTACGATATTGACGTGGTGGTGGAGCAAGACAGTATTTCCACGCCTTGGATTAATCAGCACTGCACCCCGCGTAATGCCAATTGGCTGAGGGAACATGCAGGAGAATATGAGCGCGTGCTTTATCACTTCGGCAACTCGCACTTCCATCAGCACATGTTTGATCTGATTGAAGAGGTTCCTGGTGTCATTGTCTTGCACGACTTCTTCCTCTCCGGGATCATTTCCTATTTGACCCGTTCCGGGCAAGCACCCTTTGCCTGGGATGATGCGCTGTACGAGAGCCATGGCTACAAAGCGTTGGCAGAACGCCACGCCCCAGAGGTTAATTGGGCTGATATTGTTGGGAAATATCCTTGCAATCTCCCAGTACTCCAATCGGCATACGGCGTCATTGTTCACTCAGAGCATTCGCGTCAGTTGGCAGATGCTTGGTATGGCGAATCAGCAAGTCAAAACTGGGCAGTCATACCGTTGCTCCGCACACCCCCGAAAACGCTTAGCACAGACACACGCCAAACGGTCCGTGCTCAACTTGGCTATCGGGACGATCAGTTCATCGTTTGCAGCTTTGGTTTCATTGCTTCTACCAAGCTCAGCCACAAGATTGTAGAGGCTTGGCTAAATTCACCCTTGGCGCAAGATGACCGCTGCGTGCTTGTATTTGTCGGGGCCACTGACAACAGCGAGTATTCGAACGCCTTCCTCTCGCAGATAAAGCGTAGCAAGGCCAAAGCCCAGATTGTCATCACAGGGTGGGCCAGCAACGAGCTATTTCACAACTATCTGACGATCGCAGATGTAGGCGTACAACTCCGAACACATTCGCGTGGTGAGACATCGGCTGCGGTATTGGACTGCATGAACTATGGCTTAACCACCATCGTCAATGCCCATGGCAGCATGGCCGACTTGCCTAAGGATGCGGTATGGATGCTGGATGATAACTTTGAAAACCAGCAATTGACAGAAGCGTTGAAAACACTATTTGATAGTGAAGTGAAGCGCACGGTTTTGGGCAAGCGTGCCATGGATATCTTGCACAATAAACATGATCCCGGCAAGTGCGCGATGGAATATCACCGAATCATAGAGTCTTTTTACGCAAAGCAAAAATTGGGAATTCAACCAATACTTAAAGCTATAGCCCAAATGGATGGTGATTTCATACCGACAAAATTAGCGGCGAGTGCGATTGATAAATCAATGGCATCCTGTTTGGATTTGCCACAGATATTACTCGATGTTACTGAATTGATTGAAGATCAGAAAAAATCTAGTGATATCGGGCATGAGACCCTTATAGCAACTCTTGTTGCTGGGGACTTCAAATGCCGAATAGAGCCAATTTATTTGAAGGATCAAACATTTCATTACGCAAGAAATTTCACCTTGCAAGAAATGAATTTGAATTTCGTCAGTTTGCCCGATCATCCAATCAATATTCGGGCTGGTGATCACTACATCGGCAAATCCTCTAATCGCAAGCAAGTGGCAATTCGAGAAATAAAAAATACGGGTGCTGCCGTTGATTTTATTGAAAATCTATGGCTTGTGGACACCAGTCTTCAAATAACCAATCTGCTCCGAAATCTCGATAAAGATAAGGACAGGTCCCTCAAGACTAATTAACGTATCATGATCATAGGGTCAGGATTAATTGCCACGTCTTTCAAAAGATATGCAGATGAACTGCAGGGAGTCTGCATCTTCGCTTCTGGGGTTGCCAATTCTTCCTGTACAGACAGTAAGGAATTTTTACGCGAAAAAATCTTACTAGAGGACACACTGGCTGTAATTGGTGAAAATCATCAATTTGCGTATTTTAGCACCTGCAGTGTTCATGATCCACTTTTATCGAGTTCGGCCTACGTCAAGCACAAGTTGGCAATGGAATCTATTGTCCTGCAACGTAAAAGATCCCATGTTTTTCGTTTGCCACAACTTGCGGGCAACAGCAAAAATACTGCTACGCTTTTAAACTATCTAAGTGACAGCATTGAAAATCAATCGTCAATCAAAATATGGTCCGATGCTGAGAGAAATATTATTGATGTAGAAGATGTCGCCAGTGCGAGCCTGCATTATATTAAAAATTGTCAGGACGAGAATATTTCTGCCAACGTATGCAATCCACATCGCAGACGTGTGCTGGATATAGTAAAAACATTGGAAAAAATAAAAAACAAGACTGCTAATGTAGAAGTCGTTGAGGGCGGTAGTTATTACGATATTCCATTGGGATACACTAAAGAGATTTATTCAGAGATCGGCTTATCATTTCCAGAAAGCTACCTGGAAGATGTTCTCAGAAAATATTATTCAAGATAGACATGAGCGAATTCAATCGATCTGAAAAAGGGTATCTTATTCGATATCTTGGTGCTGGCATGGTCAATACTTTCACTGGTCTTGGCACGATCACTGTCTTAACTGCATTGAAATTCAACCCTATTGCAAGCAACATCATTGGCTTTGCAGTAGGTATGTTTTTCAGTTTTATTTTGGCAAAATTCTTTGTTTTCAAAAAACGCAAAAATACAAAAGACCAAGTCAAACGATATGCAATTTCCTTTGCGATCGCCTACGGATTGAATCTTATCGTTCTAATACTGAGTAAAAATCATATGCACAACGCTATTGCGCAAACCATTGCAATCGCTACATATATTGTGGTCATGTATATTTTTATGCGGCTCTATATTTTTATAGATAATAATTAAGGGACTCACGTGCAAAAAGAGCAGCAAAAATTTGAGATCAAAAATGGCGTTCACCATGCTTTGTCCATTAATCGAAAAATCGAATTAGTTTGTGAAGGCGTCAATAAAAATTCCATTTCCAAACACAAAAATTTCGATGTTGCATTGGCTATTGGTATTCTTCATCATCTGGACGATGCGATTGCTGAAGAATTGTTCGAAACGGCGTACGACGCCCTCAATGAAGGTGGTATATTTTTGGCCCTGGATCCTGTCTACACACAGAATCAGTCTGCTGCGGCCAAATACATTGGCGGCAAGAATCGCGGCCAAGCGGTGCGCACGGATGCGGCTTACATTAAGCTGGCAAAAAAGCACTTCAGGTCCACACAAGTCTTGACTGATGAACAGCCCTTGAGAATCCCGTATACGGGTATTTTCACGATCTGCAGCAAACAATAATAATCGAGGCTCAATCATGAAATGCTCGATCGTCATTCCTGTCTATAAGAGTGAAGCAATACTGCCTGAGCTATTGAAGCAACTGAACGCCGAACTTGAGAAGCTTGGCCTCAGAAATGATTCTGAGCTCATATTGGTCAATGATGCAAGTCCGGATGGCAGCTGGAAAGTGTTGCAATCGTTGACCAGCCAGCATGACAATCTGAAAGCAGTAAATCTCGCTAAGAACTTCGGGCAACACAATGCCATCATGGCTGGGCTGAGGTTCGCCAGTGGAGATTTTGTCGTCTTGATGGACGATGACCTACAGCATTCACCTGCTTATATTGGCAAATTGATTGAGGCATTGAAAGACGATGATGTCTGTTTTGTTCGGTTTGAGAAACGCCAACATGCAGGGTGGAAAGTAGCAGGAAGCAATTTCAACAACCTGCTGGCAAGCCATTTGGTAGACAAACCCAAAAATTTGTATCTCTCCTCATTCAAGGCGTTTCGTAGACATATTAATGATGCTATCACACAATATGAAGGACCATATCCTTACATAGATGGCTTGATCTTACGGAGCACCAATCGAATTCAAGTGATAGATGCCATACACCACGAGCGATTTGCTGGCCAAGGTAATTACAATCTGAAACGATCCGTATCACTGCTTCTGAAGATGGCAACCGGGTTTTCGGTGGCACCGCTGCGTTTGGCCATTTTGATTGGTGTGGGGTTTGGTTTACTGAGTTTTTTGACAGTCATTTATGTGATTGTGGATAAATTGATGAACCCTGCAGTGCAACCAGGTTGGACTTCCATTGTTGCCATTATATTGGCCGTATCAGGCGTTCAAATGCTTTTTCTAGGCCTTATTGGCGAGTACATGGGAAGGCTCTATCTGAACTCCAATAAAAAACCTCAGTATGTCATTCGAGAGATATCCGGATTCATAAAATCGAGAGAGGAGCCTTAATATGGAATTCGATAAGTATGCAGAGTCCTACTCGAGTGATTTGAAAAATTCTATCCCTGCAGGGTTTAGAACGATTGAATATTTTTCTACCTACAAAGTCGAGTTGGCGAAGCGCTTGGCAGGTAAGACACCATCGCGAATTCTGGATTTTGGGTGTGGGATTGGCCAATGTTCACTGCATCTGGTTGGGAACTTCACACAATCAGAAGTCGTGGGTTTTGACGTTTCTGAAGATTCACTGAAAATTGCACGACCAAGAATTCCGCAAGCGAATTTCACGAGCGATTGGGATCAGGTAGCGACCCAGAAGTACGACTTGATATTTACATCCAACGTGTTTCACCACATTGAACCTAATGAGCACCTGCTTTGGCTGGGTCGTCTCAAGGCTGTTTTGAATCCAGGTGGAAGCCTAGTGATTTTTGAACACAACCCCATCAATCCTTTGACCCGTATGGTTTTCAAGCGTTGCATTTTTGATCAGGATGCGACGATGATTGGGCAGGCTAAATTTCTGGAGTTGGCCGAGAAAGTTGGGTTCCTCCATCGAACATCTAAATACACCTTGTTCTTTCCAGGCTCACTTAAATTCTTGGCGCCTTTCGAAAAATTTCTCGGATGGCTGCCTCTCGGTGCGCAATACTATTTGGCATTGAAGGCAGAGTAAGAAGGACTTTTCAATTGACTCCCAACAGAAAAACGGCTTTTGTATTCAAGGCCTTTGGCTTAGCATGTCTGCTGTTTCTTTGCTATCTATTGTTCAAATATCTGGCATTCGAATCCAGGCAGAACTTTACATCTGACGAAGCCGTTCTCAATTTGCTGGCTCGCGAGATATACCAGCATGGAAGTGTGTTTCCAAGAAACTGGATCACTACTAATGGGGACTTGATGCTCCCCTCGGGAACTTTGATTGTGGCTCCTTTGCTGCACTTTTTCCCCAATAGTTTTGAACTTCATGCAGTCGTCAGTGTGGTGTTGACACTCGTTTTTTTGATTGTGCTTCACTGGGTACTGAAGGCGTATTCACTGCGGTCTTATTACCTGCCCATGGCACTGTTTGCCAGTGGTATCTCCATCAAATATACCCAGATGGTTTTCTTGCAAACAACCTATTTCTGGTGGGTATGCGCATTCTTTTTGACTATTGCAGTCTTTGCAAAGCGCCGTTTCGCACATCCTTGTCGAGGGTCGCTGGTTTTCGCGGCACTGGTTTCTGCTGCAGTCAGTCTGAGCAATCCGGGGCGGGCCATGTTGATGTATGCCATACCATCCATGGCATTCATTGCTGCATACCATTGGCCCATGCGTGCTTCAGCCACAACTTGGTCCCCGCTGGTCTGGCGTTTGGGGGCGGTGCTTTTCGGCTGGTTTGCGGCGTCTGTAACCTATTACAGTGCCTTCAGATTTGGTCTGGCGAGCACAGTGGATCATGCCGCCGCCCTTCAGCTCACCAATGCCAAGCAGGTGCATGCGAATCTGGTGATTTTTTTGAACGGTTGGGTGGATTATCTTGGCATGGATCCTGCTGCTTTTGGAGGCACCGATCTGTCAGGTTTTTACCTGGCCATCTGTGCCAGCCTGATTGCATTGTTTTCTGCAGCTGCAGTCATCTGGTGGTTGGGAACAGCCAGTACAGAGGAACGACAGATTGATTTCTATCGCGCAATGGGTTTTGCATTTTTCGCCTCATTTGTTCCTGTATTCATTCTTTATGTTTTTTTTGTACCTTTAGCCGTCAATGCTTGGACGATTCGATATTTCACTACCCCGCTATCGATCTTGTTTTTTGTTTCGACCATCTGTGTCGGAAACTGGCTCTCAGTAAACCGAAGCTATAATGTGGTGATCACAACCATGTTGTTGGTATTTATTTGCTGGACTTCGTATATTCGCTATCAAGTGCAGGCTGCTGGTTCGGCGGCGGAAAACAGCATCATTCGTGTCTCTCGGGAATTGCCGGATTTAAATATTCACAAGGGTTACGCCACATATTGGAATGCCTCATCAGTCACGGTACTCTCGTTCGAGAAGGTAAAAGTGCGCCCGTTGGAACTATTGCCGAGCGGATTTCGCCCATACCCAGTGATGGTCAGCCGCAACTGGTACGTGCCAGATGCAACCTCCTCATTTCTGCTGTTGACTGATGGTGAGGCTGCAGCCTACCGGGCACGTATTGAGGATCAGTTCGGCGAGGCTGCTCGCATCGTCACCTCCAACGGCTATCAAGCTTGGATTTACGAGTACGATCTCGTTGAAAAAATGCCGAGCCTTTAGACTCATTTTCGACCTTCATTTTCACTGCAAGCTTCATGAAAAAAGCCATCATCACCGGCATCACCGGCCAAGACGGGGCCTATCTGGCCGAACTACTGCTCACCAAGGGCTATACGGTTTACGGCACCTTCCGCCGCACCAGCTCGGTCAACTTCTGGCGCATTGAAGAGCTGGGTATCCAAAATCACCCGAACCTTCATCTGGTCGAATATGACCTGACAGACCTGTCGTCCAGCATCCGCTTGCTGCAAACCTCGGAAGCCACCGAGGTGTACAACTTGGCCGCACAAAGCTTTGTGGGTGTATCGTTTGAGCAGCCAGTCACCACTGCGGAAATCACCGGGCTGGGCGCGGTGAATTTGCTGGAGGCGATACGTATCGTGAATCCCAAGATTCGCTACTATCAGGCCAGCACATCCGAGATGTTCGGTAAGGTGCAGGCCGTACCGCAAAAGGAAGACACGCCTTTCTACCCACGCAGCCCCTATGGAGTAGCCAAGTTGTATGCGCACTGGATGACAGTGAATTACCGTGAGAGCTACGGTATCTTTGGTTCCAGCGGCATCCTCTTCAACCATGAAAGTCCACTGCGTGGCCGCGAGTTCGTCACGCGGAAGATCACCGATGCCGTGGCCAAAATCAAATTGGAAAAACTTGATGTGCTGGAGCTGGGTAACATCGACGCCAAGCGCGACTGGGGCTTTGCCAAGGAGTATGTGGAAGGCATGTGGCGCATGCTCCAGGTAGATGAGCCCGACACCTTTGTACTGGCGACCAACCGCACCGAAACCGTGCGTGACTTCGTGCGCATGGCTTTCAAGGGAGCCGGCGTGAATGTGGAGTTCAAGGGTCATGCAGAAGGCGAAACCGCTATTGATATGGCTACGGGCAAGACAGTGATGCGCGTAAATCCCAAGTTCTATCGGCCTGCAGAAGTTGACTTGCTCATTGGCGATCCCGCCAAGGCCAAGGCCAAGCTAGGATGGTCGCCTCAGACCACTCTGGAGCAACTATGCCAGATGATGGTCGAAGCTGACCTGCGTCGCAACCAGGCCGGATTCTCGTTCTGATGCCTGTCGATACAAATCCAGTGGCCATGCACAAGCGAGTGCTGTTGACTGGTGCGCAAGGCTTCACAGGCCAGCACCTGATTCCACTGCTACAGGCCGGTGGATGGGAGGTCTGGTCGGTAGACCGTTCGAATGTCGACGGGAACATGGTCATACCTCACGCGCAGTGCCTACAAGCTGATTTACTGGATGACGTGGCACTGCAGGCCGCCGTGCAGCAGGTGCAACCACAGGCGGTGTTGCACCTGGCAGCCATTGCCTTTGTGGGCCATGGTTCGGCCGATGATTTCTACCGTGTGAACGTGGTGGGCACTCGCCATCTGTTGCAAGCGCTGAGTACCTTGTCAGTCAAGCCGCAATGCGTGCTTCTAGCCAGCAGTGCCAACATTTACGGCAATAGTCACGAGGGCGCGTTGGCTGAGAATACCTTGCCCAACCCTGCCAACGATTACGCTGTGAGCAAGCTGGCCATGGAGCACATGGCGCGCCTGTGGTTGCCGCAGTTACCTGTGGTGTTGGTGCGGCCCTTCAACTACACGGGCCTGGGTCAGTCGCCCCAGTTCCTCATTCCCAAGATTGTTGAACATGCTAGGAGCAAGGCCCCCGCCATCGAGTTAGGCAATCTGGATGTAGACCGCGATTTTTCGGATGTGCGCGATGTGGCAGCGGCCTATATACGGCTACTTGAACATGCGCCGGACGGAAATGTGACGGGAAAGGTATTCAACGTGGGCTCAGGCCGCACGTATTCGCTGCGCGAGGTGATTGAGCGAGTACAAGCCATCAGTGGTCACCGCATGGATGTGCATGTCAACCCAGCCTTTGTACGTGCAAACGAGGTGCGCACGCTACGCGCCGACACCACAGCACTGGAGCAGGCCATTGGCGAGTGGCGCGGGCATCCCCTGGATGACACTTTGCGCTGGATGCTGCAAGGTTAAGGATTGGCATGGGCCTTGACATCATCCTGGGCGCTGATGCTCTGCAACAGCCATTGACTGGTATCGGCCGCTACAGCTACGAACTGGCGCGTCGGCTTCGCCAACATCCTGATATTGCACGCATGCGCTACTTTTCCATGGGGCGCTGGGTTACAGATCCTGTGGACACGCTGGTTGCGCAGCAACGGGCATCCGGGCAAACCGGCGCAGTTTCATCCACCAACGCCAGCCTAACATTGGCTGCCCGCTTGCGTAGCACGTTGGCAGCCAATCGTACCGCCGTTCGCGTTTACCAGACTCTGATTCCAAGCCTTTCACGCTGGCAATTGCGTGGTGAAGAGCACGCGATTTTTCATTCACCCAACTATCTCGTACCGCCCTTTCCTGGGAAAACAGTGAACACGGTGCATGACTTGTCACACGTGCTTTACCCTGAGTTCCATCCGCAGGCTCGTGTCGATTTCATGAACATGGCGTTTGAGGCCAGTCTGAAAAACACCACGCACGTAATTACCGATACCGAGACCGTGCGCAATGAATTCATGCATCAGTTTGACTGGCCGAGTGACAAAGTGACCGCCATTGGCCTGGCCATGGACGATGCATTTCACCCGCGCAGCGATGAACAGCTTGCGCCCACACTTGCCAAATATCATCTACAGGCTCGTGGCTATGTGCTGTATGTAGGAACGATCGAGCCACGGAAGAACACCATGCGCCTTCTACAAGCCTACGAGGCCTTGGAGCCGGCGCTACGCCGTGCATACCCGCTCGTACTTGCTGGTGGAAAGGGCTGGAAATCAGACGATGTGCATCGTCAGATGGAGCGCGCCAAGCAGCAAGGATGGCTGCACTATCTGTCATATGTGGACCAAGCCGAACTGCCCATCCTTTATGCCGGGGCGCGGCTATTCGCGTACCCTTCGCTGTATGAAGGCTTTGGACTGCCGATTGTGGAGGCCATGGCAAGCGGTACCCCGGTACTTACCTCCGATATCTCATGCATGCCCGAAGTGGCGGCTGGTGCAGCAAGGCTTATCAATCCGCTTGACGTGGAAGATATGTCCCGGGCTTTGGCCGAATGTCTGGGCAATGAAATATGGCTAGATGCATCGAGAGCCAAGGGTCTGGTCAGAGCTGCAGGCCTGTCGTGGGACAAGTGCACCGAGCAAACCCTGGCAGTGTACAGGCGGCTCAAGTGACTGGCCGCTCGCAATTTGCGGAGCTGTTGCGCTGGATGGCCGTTGCCCTGGTATTTGCACTGCTGGCCTGGGTACTGCGAAGCTCGGGCAGCTATCCCATCTGCCACAACGATGAGGTCAACTGGATCTCCATTGCGCACCAACTGGATGCAGGTGTGCACTGGCCAGTTTCGGGCCCCGCATTCATCCACACGGTTCGCACGCTCTCCGAGCAGCTGCAGTTCAGCCATGCACACTCCATATCCGTGGTGGGTGTTGGCGGAGTGTTTGTTTCCATGCTTTTGTTGCTGTGGGGCTACCGAAAGCTGGCGTTGGCGGGCTCTGGCGTCATTCTGGCAGGGCTGGCATTGTCCAGCTATTTTTGGGCCCCGCTGATGGAGTCTCGGCCCCAGCAGTGGGGGCAGATGCTGGTATTCCTGGGCGTGATCTGCGCCTGGCTGTGGCTGCACCGCCAGGGAGGCTGGGCGTTTTTTCTGATCGTGCCCTGCATTGCAGTCACGCACATCCTGAGCCACGCGATCCTGGTTTTTGTATGCGGCATCCTGGTGATTGCCGATTTTCTGGAAAAGCGCCCATTGACATGGCGGCACTTCAGCCTGCTGCTGGTAGTGGTTGCGAGCATGGGTGTTTACATATGGCCGCACGGCCCCTACGCGGCCATGCTGGCTGACCTGGAGCACGTTCAGATGAAGCGCCTGGTGCGGGCCGGTCCTTACCTGGTGGTGTTGCCGTTGTTCACGGGCATGGCACTCATGTGGGTACAGCGCAGATGGCACTGGCGACCCAGTTGGAGCGAGGCTGTGGCCGCGAGCCTGGAACGCAGGCGCACTGCAACTGGCCTGGGGCTGCTGTGCCTGGTTTTTACCGCACTGGCAATACAAGCCTATTTGCTGCCCGCGCAGGCATGGTTGCCCTACGGCGGATCCATGTTGCGCTTCCTGGCCTTCCAGCTTGGCAATGTGATGTTCGCCGTTTTCTTTGTGGTTGGAATCTACGGCCTGGTCGAAGGGCTGCGTACCCAGCATTTCGATCCGGTCATGGGGCGTTTGTTGATCTGGGTACTGATTGCCTTCACCACGCTTGCCTTGCTGAGCATTGCCGCTTCCTGGTGGCTGCTGGATACCAACTGGTTTTTGCGCGTACTGAACTATGGCATTTTCTTTGCTGCCATCGTGACCGCTGTTGGCATCTCCAGCGCCACCAAGACCTGGCCCAGGGCTGCCACCTATGCGTTGCTGGGGGTAGGCATGGTGGCGAGCATTCTGGCTGTGGTCCGCCCACCGCAATTGCTGGGCTGTTGATCGTGTCGCTCCATGGGGTTATTGGTGAAATGTTTGAATTCCCAATTCCAGCGCGCGCTATCTGCTCTATTTTTTGAAGCTCCACACCCGCGCGCCAAGGACACCGTGCGCAGCCAGTGCCCAACCCGAGGTTGCCGCGTCACGCAATACCCACGGGTCGCGACCCAGATGATGGTATTGAATGCCCAAGCCGCCTAGCAAACGCTGCCACCAATTGGGCTTGCGGTCTTCTGCGATACCGCCCTGATCCAGGACGCGGTGCGCAGGAAGGATGGTCAAGGCCGTGTAGCCCTGCTCGCTGACAAGGCGTTGAACCACCGCCAGCACGTCCTCCCATCCCAGGTCTGCCAATGCCAAGGTGGTAATCGAGGCTTGCTGAAGCCTGGAGGAAACCTCCGGGTCGCCCGTGGCATCCACACATACCAGTTGTTGACTTGGCGACACGCTCCGCCACTGCACCAACCGGTCGATATCGCGAAGATCGTGCAAGACAGCGACCAACAGCTGCAACGAAGCCGCCTTTTCCGTATCCGAAATGTCAGCAGCCGGAGAGAAGCTTTGGTAGATCTCGCGAATGCGAGCCTCGCATTGGGCGATGGTGAACTGCGCATCCGCAGCGCGCTGCGCAACCTGGCCGCGATGCGCCAATTGCGCCTTGGCATCCAAAGCTTGGCGGATGGCTTCCTTCCATGCCTGCACCTGATCGGGCGCATAGCACTGCCCGGCTCCAGATTGCCCCACCACCCATGACATGCCAGATCCATCCAGGTCCGAGGCGATGCAGGGCTTGCCATGCTGCATGGCCTCGATCAGTACCAACCCGAAGGCTTCGGTGCGTTCGCGCGACGCAAGCGCAAAAATATCGCAGGAATTGAACAACGCATATTTCCTCGCTTCGCTCACCTGTCCCAGCAGCTTGACATTGGCGCAGCCGTGGTGAGACCGCTCGCGCTCGATCAGGGCCTCCAGATCCTTGCGCTGCTCTCCTTCACCGGCAATCAGAAGCTGTACCTCTGCAAACCCGGCGACGGCGGATATCAGCGTATCGAAGCCTTTGTAGTAGGTCAGACGCCCCACAGAGAGAATGCGCAGCTGCGCATCGCCCCATTCCGAAACCTCTTCTTCCTCCGCCTGTTGGAGTGTCTCGGTATCGAGTGGCTTGAGCCCCAGCGGTATCGCCACCGTCTTGTACAGCCAGCGCTGAAGCGGCGCGCTCGCAGCCATGTAGGGCGGGGATGTGGCCAGAATGGCTTCGCTGTGCTGCAGCAGCTTGGTTTCAAACGGTTTGTAGAGCTGGTAACAGGCCTTGAGCACCGTATCCCACTCCGAAACCAGAACATCCGAGTGCCAATGCACCACCCAGGGAATGCGGCGTGCGCTTGGGATGATCAGTGGCCAGAACGCCGCGTTGTTAGGCATATGCAAATGCAGTGCGTCGGGCTTGAAACGCTGAATAGCCTTCCACAATGCAAACGGAAAGCCCAGTGCGATGGGCGCGAAAACAAGCGTCACCTGTACCGGAACCCGGATCAGCCACTCGGGATCATCAGGCAGCGGATCACCGTGCACCACCGCACGCGCGTCGATACCACTGGCCCGCTGCTGCTCGATCAGGTCTGCAAGAAATGACTCCATTCCTCCGCGATACGGCGGGTAATACTTGCCTACATGCAGCACCCGTAGCGGCAACTGTCCGTTTTTTTGGGGAGTTTTGCGGTCTTTTCCTGGCAACCAGCGGTGCAGCATGTTATTGGCCAGCCTTTGCCTTCATCTGGGCGAGCAGATTTCGGTAGACCGGATTGGCGGGGTCCATCTCACTGGCGCGTTGCATGGCGGCGTATGCCTTGGCGGCATCGCCCAGCTCCCGGTACGCCAGCGCCTTGCCATAGAAGGCAGGCGGATTGGGACGCCGTGCCAGAGAAGCATCGAAGATCTGCATGGCGGCCGCAAAGTCCTTTTTGCCGATCAAGGCAATCCCCAGGCCCACTTCAAAGCGTGTGTTGTCCGGCGCGCCCTTGAGCAATTGCTGGTAGTTCGCAATGGCGGCGTCATAGTGCCCGGTGGGAATGGCAACCTCGGCTTGCTCCAGCCAAATCTGGGGAACCAGCGCAGGCTCAGGCTGCAAGGTGAGCGCCTTGGCATAGCTTTGATAGGCTTGCTCCAGTTGCTGCGTCTGCTTGTAGGCTGTTGCCTGGTGATAGGCCAGTGCGGCATTCTGAAAGCCCTGTTTCTCGGCTTCGGCAAATGCCTGCAGCGCTTCCGGATAGCGCTTGAGCAGCTCCAGCGCCATGCCGCGGTTGAACTGCGCAGAGCCCAGCGGTTCCTTGAGTGCAATGGCCTTTTCGAAGTCCTGCAGAGACTGTTCGTAGTTCAGGTTCTCCAGCAGATAGGCACCCCGGTTGTTGAACGGACGCCAGCGCCCGAAGGCATTGAAAGGTGCCTGCATGTCCACTTTCTGGGCCGCATCCGTCCAGGCGGTATAGGCGTTCTTGAAGGTGAGATTGCGCTCCACCGCCAGACCCGTCAGGCCAATGCCCACGACACAGGCCACAGCCACCATGGCTTTGCGCGGGAGATGCAGCAGCACGAGTGCCAGCAAGGCGGGCAGAAACATCGCCCAGATGTAGCTGCGGTACAGAACAAATGGATCCTGCAGCCAGGCGGTGACGAATTCGGTGCTGAACAAAATCACGGTGCTCAGCAGCGCCAGGCCCACCAGGCCCCAGCCATCACGGCGGCGCAACAACAGGCACAGGCTGCCGATCAGCAGGGCCAGATAGCCTACCGCCCCCAGCCAATGGGGCCAGCTGGAGTAGCTCAGTGGGTATACCGGCCGCAGATCAATCGCCATCCACTGCACGTTGGGCAGCAGCCACAGCAGTCCGTAGTTGAAGAAGAGGGTCGCCTGGTTCATCAGGCTCAGGGGATAGATGGATGAGGTGATACCGGGGTACAGCTTTTCCAGCAGATGCACATAGGCCCACGATGTGTCATCGGTCGCCACGGCGCCCACAAACGCCCCCAGCTGTTGCCACAGGACTGCGGTGAACACGCCCATCACCATCGCAATAGCGATCACCATGCCGGCAATCACCTTCCAGGATGGACGCTTCACAAAAATATAGAGCGGCAGGGCCAGGGCGGGCAACACCACGGCATGCTCCTTGCTGAGCAGTGCACACACCGTGCATAGCAGCGCCAGCAAGGCCCATTTGATGCCTTCGCCGGCAAGCGCCCTGACAAAGGTCCAGCAGGCCAGCGCGGCAAACAGGGTCATCATCACCATGCTGCGCTGAACCAGATATCCCACTGCATAGACAGCCATGGGATGCACCGCAAACAAGGCCACCGCCGCAAAGATGGCAATCCGGCGATTGGTATCGAAACCGGGTTCTGCCAGGGTTTCTTCAGAAAAGCGGACGTGCTTGAACAGCTCGGTTACCAGCAGCCAGATTGCATAGCAGCTTGCCAGGTGCAGCAACACGTTGACCACGCGCTGCACGACAAAGCTGTCTCCGAACAGGGCCTGCACCCACACAAAGCTGCCATAGGACAGCATGCGCACTTTCAACTGTGCCAGGTTGCCGTAGGCGCCAAAGATGGTGCCGTCGGTGAAGCGGTTGTCATCGAACACCAGACCGTTATGAAGCCCGACTCCATAGATGACGCCCACGGCCAGGAGACTCGCCACGATTCCCAGAAACCAGAACAGTTTTGTTTTTTGCATCGTCGATACGGCTAAGAAAATGCCCCATGAGCAAGCCCTGGGGCAGTTTGAACCAGCACCACCATGTGCCTTCGGGCCATTTTAGAGGACTTCTGCGCGCACCTTGCATCCAGGCCGACCGCATGCAAACACAGTCCTAGCCGAGATTTTTGTTACCGTATGCGCAAAAACCCGGCTTGGGGCCCTTCTTGGGGTGCAGGCGGCAGGTTTCCGGGCGTTTTTCATACACCGTGCACATGCGCGTGGTGGGGTGGAGGAAGTTGCAGTCGCCCCCTGCCCGCCGTGCCATCGTGAAAATATTGTGCTTGGGGTTGTAGTGGTCAATCAGCCTGGCCTTGAGCAGCCGCTTGGCTATCAGCTTGTGGTCAACATTGTCCACTTCGAACGGATCCACCAGCTCCAGCCTCACCAGGTCCGGCAGTTGCACTTCCAGCGGCATGGTGCAGCAATTGGCCGCGCAGCTGTCACACATGCCGGGCTTGTACTTGCTCCAGGTGTCCAACCGGTCCACATCCACTACACGGATCGAAGATTTCATGGCTCCGCCCCATCCGCCGCCTGCAGCCAGATCTGTCCATCCCGCTCTTGCACGGGCACCGCATCAAGGTGCGAACCACGGCACGGCCCGCCCACGCAGGCGCCGGTGTTGGGCTGGTAGATCGCACCATGGTAGGGGCAGAGTATGAACTGGCGGCCGCTTTCGAGCACATCGCCATCAAAATCCATGGGGACGCTGGCGTGCTGGCATTCGTTGACCCAGCCATGCAAGCTGCCCTGCCAACGGATGACGAAGGCCTTCTGGCCATTGGGCAGTTGAAAAAGGATCGGTTTTCCGTTGTCCACCAGGTCGGCGCTATTGCCAATGGGGTCGGTGGCGTCAAAAAGAATCGTGGCGTCGCTCATACTGTTGAGAAGGTGCGGGTCTGATATGGCAAAAAACATCCCGGCCAGGTTCACACTGCGCCGGGACATATTGCCTCAAAATAGATAGCAAATTGCGCATACTCTGCCTGCGCCAGCCCGCTATTTTAAGAAGATTCAGCCCCGCGCCTCCGCAGGCATGCTCGCAATCACCTGCGCCACCGCTGCCGTCAGTTTTTTGGCATAGGGCACATGCAGGAACTCATTGGGGCCATGCGCATTGCTCTTGGGGCCCAGCACCCCGCACACCATCATCTGCGCCTTGGGGAAGCCTGCGCTCAGCATGCCCATTAGCGGAATGGAGCCGCCCTGGCCGATGAAGCCGCAGTCAGCGCCAAAGTAGGCCTGGCTGGAGCGGTTGAGCGCATTCAGGAACCATTCATCGGTGCTGGGCGCATTCCAGCCATTGGCGCCGCTGGCGCCCTCCCAGGTGACCTTGGCCTGGTACGGCGCATTGTCTTCCAGCAGGCCCTTCAACTCCTGCATGCACTGCACCGCATCCACCAGCGGAGGCAGGCGCAGGCTGAGCTTGAATGCGGTGTAAGGTCGCAGCACGTTGCCCGCGTCCTGCAGCGCGGGCAGTCCTTCAGCGCCGGTCACGGACAGCGTGGGCTCCCAGGTGCGCTTGAGCAGTGCCTGCGTGGGATCGGTTGTGGTGGGCAGCGCAAACAGGCTGGAGCCATTGCAATCGAAATGTGCCCAGGGGAAGCGTTTGTACAGCTCATCGCCCAGAATGGCCGCCGTGGCCTGCGCCTGGGCCAGACGCTCGGCTGGTACCTGGCAGTGAAAACTCTCTGGCAGCAGGCGCCCGGTCTTGCTGTCTTCCAGACGGTCGAGCACCTGCCGCATGATGCGGAACGACGAGGGCACCACGCCCGAGGCATCGCCCGAGTGCACGCCTTCGGTCAGGATCTCGACCTTCAGGGTGCCGGCCACCATGCCGCGCAGGCTGGTGGTGAGCCACAACTGGTCGTAATTTCCAGCACCGCTGTCCAGGCAGATCACCAGGCCCACATCGCCCAGGCGCGGTTTGAGCATGTCGATATAGGCCGGCAGATCGCCCGAGCCGCTTTCTTCACAGGTCTCGATCAAGCCCACGATGCGCGGGTGCGGCACATTCTGGCGCTTGAGCTCCTGCACCGCAGCAATGCTGGCGTAGGTGGCGTAGCCATCGTCAGCGCCACCACGGCCGTATAGCTTGCCGTCTTCGTACTTCGGCGTCCAAGGGCCCAAATCGCTGCGCCAGCCCGAAAACTCCGGCTGCTTGTCCAGGTGGCCGTACATCAGCACCGTCTGCTGGCTGTTCGCCAGCGTGGCCGGCACCTCGAAAAACAGCACCGGCGTGCGGCCCGGAATGCGAACCACCTCCAGCTTCAGGCCTTCCACCTTCTGTGCCTCCACCCAGGTGGCGGCATTGCACACCACGGTGTCGATGAAACCATGCTTTTCCCAATCGCCATCAAAACCGGGCGATTTGGCCGGGACTGCAATGTAGTCGGTCAACTGGCGCAGAATATCCTTGTCCCACTGCTCACTGATGTGGCTGAGCGCGGGATCGGCCTGCAGGTTGGAAGCGTCAATGCGGGCATTCATGGGGTGGTCTCCTGATCGGGCTGCGCCTGCTGGCGCATGAAGGGCTCAAGCGTACCAGCCCTGGCGCGGAAAGACCGCTTTTCCCTCGCAAACCCCTGCTTTGGAGGCAAGCAAATGGCGGTCGCGGACACCAGCCCCGACTCAGGCCCGGCTTTCCCGCCAATGCGGCGCACTGCTTTCCGCAGACGGCGCTGGCAGTTGGCGGTGCATGACAACACAATTGCGCCCGGACGCCTTGGCACGGTACATGGCGCCGTCCGCCGCCTCCAGCAATGTTTCCCACGGGGTATGTGCTCCCACGGCGCCTGCAAAGCCCCCAATGCTGACTGTCACCTGCAGCGCATGGCCTTTGATGAGCACGCTCGATGAGCGCACGGCCAGAATCAGTCGCTCAGCGAGAATCTGCGCTTCCTCCATACCTGTGCCGGGGCAGACGATCACGAACTCTTCTCCGCCGAAGCGCCCAAGATACACATCTGAGCGCACATTGCTGGCCAGCACCCGGCTGACATGGCGCAGCACCTTGTCGCCGGAGATATGGCCATGTGTGTCATTCACCCGCTTGAAATGGTCCACATCGATCAACAGCAATGCCAGAGGATGGGCCTGGCGGCCAGCATCCTTGATGCAATGCTCCAGCGCCCTCACCAGAGCGCGGCGGTTGAGCATGCGGGTGAGAGGATCCCGCAGCGCAGCACGGCGGCTTCGGGCTTCCCGCCGATCCTGCACCATGCGCATGAAGCCCAGCGTCAGCAGCAGCATCACCACCACATTCAGCGCCGTGCGCGCCCAGTACCACAGCAGAGGCGACTCCATAGGCGCCGCCTCTTGTGGCAGACCTTGGCCAGGCCCGCATTGCAGATAGAACACGCCAGCCAGGAAAACCCCCAACGCCACACACAGCATGCGGTAACCAGTGCCCAGGCGCAAAGCCCGCATGCGCCACAACTCCAGCGCCAGCCAGCCCAGTTGAATGGCGAACACCGCGTGCATGGCGTAGAGCAGCACAGGCGCCAGTTCGGCACCCAGAGTCAGACTGCCAAGCAGCAAGACAGCAGCAGGCGCCAGCAAGAGCCAGCGCCAATCTGTGTCGAGTTGGCGAAACTGGCGTAGCGCCATGACAAGGCAGCCCAGCACGGCACTGAACAGGCAACTCACCAGCAGGCTGCTCCACCTCACCGGCGGTGGCGACAGCACCTGCACAGCGGCCAGCAAACCCACCAGCAGCATGGCCAGCGCCACTGCTCCCAGGCCCTTGCGCCAGCCCTTGCGCCCCAGCACGACAATAGAGGTAACCGCCGACAAAGCGGTCATTCCTACCATCAGCCACGTCAGCGCAATGCCTACCAAGCCCCGCTCCATAAACAAGGATAAATATTTTTAATAATAAATAAATTATAGCTATAGAAAATTTACTACCGCTGTGGTCTTCGGGCGCACAGTGGCAAGCTGCCTTCAAGGTGTTGAAGCTCTCCTTGCGCCGCGACAGCGGATCTACGGGGCCAAGACTGCGAATGAGCACGGGGCCACCGGGTGTGACGGATCAGGGTGCGCCGCGATGGCTGAACAACCGTGGCTCTGGCGATTGACTGCCATAACTGGCGCATTTGTTGCGCTGCGGGAATCCTAGATGGTCGAGCAGGCACTGATCGCCCGCTACGGCACACCATGCAGTCCCTCAAGCAGATCGGTCTGTTCGGGGGTAGACCACTTCAACAACCTCCGATGCCCGAACTAGGCACTGCATATGAGAACACCCGCTGAAGCATTCGCAGAGTCAATGCGTATATACAGGTAGCTATTAAAACATCAGTCAGGTCAGATGGAATGGATAGAATGGTGTCCATTCAGACCATGAACTCTCAAAGCTCATTTAATAGCTGAATATTTAAAGCCAGAGATCAAAATCCAAACAACACCGAAAATTTTATTATAAATAATACTTTTCATTATGGCGTCTCACCGATTGAAAAACTGATAAGCCACCACACCTCAAAAAAGAAAAATAAAATAATCAGAGACAATTAAAGTATTGAATCTTGAGAATAAATTGAAAAATACTCCGCCCAAATAGATCTTTCGAAATATCTGAAAATAATAAATGATCGAATATATACAAATACTTCGCTTCCTAGCAGCCATTTGGGTTGCTATTTTTCATGGGTCAATGGTCGGTATGTTTGCGGGCTCAGCGCCTTGGATAGACCTTTTCATCAATTGGGGATATGCGGGCGTCGATATTTTCTTTGTTATCAGCGGCGTCATCATGGCGCATTCAACGAGAAACACCCCCGCTCAGCCACGTGCTGCAGGTGCTTTTTTCCTTATTCGATTTTCTCGAATTTATACAGGCTGGTGGCCAGCAATGTTACTGTACGTTATCTTTTTTAAGATGACACATCAACTTGGCCCTGAAGTTGATCTGAAAGCCTCTTTTTTCCTCTACTTCAAGGAGCTATCAGGCCTTATCAATATCGCGATCTGGTCCTTAATGTTCGAGCTATATTTTTATATCATAGTAACGATCAGCTTATTGCTTCAAAAGCAGTATCGCACTCCCTTTTTTGGGCTGCTTTTCACAATTTTAATCGTAATTAATTTCTATTTGTTCATAGATCGACCTACTACAAATATTCATCCCGATTCAAACTGGATTCAGATGTTTTATATTGCACCCATAGTAGCAGAGTTTTTTATGGGTTATTTTCTTTATAATTATGTTAAAAAAACCTCATCTCCGTCATGGAAAGCATGGGGATTTATTGCAATATTGCTAATTTCACTGACCATATACTCAGCGCCCCACTTTGCAAATCATCCATATGGCTTGGCAAACCTTTATTACTGGCCTGAACGGGCGGTTCTCATAGGCGGAACCGCGTTAGCGATCGTAGGCATGGCCTTGAAACTACCACCTCCACAAAATAAAATTGCTCGGGCGCTAGCAATATTGGGCGATTATTCTTACTCCATCTATTTACTGCATATCCTGGCTTTCGGCGTCATGCTTTCATTATTACCACTGGGTAATTTTGACAATCATTTTCGCATCGCTATCTCAGTTGCGACCATATTAGTTTTGATACTGGTATCCGCCGCCTACTATCATTGGGTGGAACATCCGGCCTATATGTTTTTCCGTAACAGGATCAGCCGATTGCTCAACCCCTCTTCTCAATGACCGGTTCCATCTAAGAACGTGCTCAGGCCTTCTACGGCGCCGCAGTAGCGCTTCAGGCGTGCTCGAAGTGGAACACCGCCGTGCCCGCCAGCGCATTGGGCAGCAGGCGCTGTACATGGCCGTTCTGCAGGCCGAAGCTGTCCAGAATGCGCAGCTTGTTCTTGATGGCCAGCACCTCGAAGTCCTTGAAGGTGCCGACGCGGATATTGGGCGTGTCGTACCACTGGTAAGGCAGGCGCTTGGTCACCGGCATGCGGCCCTGCAGAATCGAGAGGCGATTGGGCCAGTGCGCAAAGTTGGGGAAGGCCACTACACCCTGCTTGCCGATGCGCGCGGTCTCGCGCAGCATTACTTCGGCATTGCGCAAGTGTTGCAAGGTGTCGATCTGCAGCACCACATCAAAGCTGTTGTCCTCGAAGATGGCCAGGCCGTCTTCCAGATTGAGTTGCAACACATTGACGCCTCGGCGCACACAGGCCAGCACATTGGCATCGTCGTACTCAATACCGTAGCCGGTGCAACCGCGCTCTGCCTGCAGATGGGCCAGCAGGCTGCCGTCGCCGCAACCCAGGTCGAGCACGCGCGATCCCGGGGGAACCAGCGAGGCAATGGCGCGCAGGGTGGATTTTTCGGTCATGCGGCCTCCTTGGTGGCTGGTGCGGTGTTCAGTTCGCTGGCAATGTTTTCAAAATAGGAGCGCATTACGCCCATGTAGCGGGCGTCATCAAGCAAAAATGCGTCATGGCCGTGCGGGGCGTCGATCTCGGCGTAGCTCACGGTACGGCGGTTGTCGAGCAGGGCTTTGACGATTTCTCGGCTGCGCGCAGGCGAAAAGCGCCAATCCGTCGTAAAGCTCACCAGCATGAACTTGGCCTTGGCCTTGGCCAGCGACTGGGTCAGGTCGCCGCCATCGGCCTTGGCGGGGTCGAAATAATCGAGCGCGCGTGTGATCAGCAGGTAGGTGTTGGCGTCGAAGTAGTCGCTGAACTTGTCGCCCTGGTAGCGCAGATAGCTCTCGATCTGGAATTCCACGTCCTGCGTGCTGTATTTCAGATCCATGCCCTCGCGCAGTTGGCGGCCGAATTTCTGGTTCATCACATCGTCGCTCAGATAGGTGATGTGGCCGATCATGCGGGCAATGCGCAGGCCGCGCTTTGGCACCACGCGGTGCTCGTAGAAGTGGCCGCCGTGGAAATCCGGGTCGGTCACGATGGCGCGGCGCGCCACTTCGTTGAAGGCAATGTTCTCTGCGCTCAGGCAGGGCGCACTCGCCACCACCACCGCGTGGCGCATGCGTTCGGGGTGCTGCAGCGTCCACGACAGTGCCTGCATGCCGCCCAGGCTACCACCCAGCACCGCCGCCAGTTGCGCGATGCCCAGGCGATCGAGCAGACGCGCCTGGGCATTGACCCAGTCTTCCACCGTCATCACCGGAAAATCTGCCCCGTACACCTTGCCAGTATCGGGGTTGATGTGCATGGGCCCGGTCGAGCCAAAGCAGGAGCCGAGGTTGTTGACGCCGATGACGAAGAATTTGTTGGTATCGACCGCCTTGCCCGGTCCGATCATGTTGTCCCACCAGCCCTCGCTCTTGGGCTGGCCTTCGTAGCTGCCCGCTACATGGTGCGATGCGTTGAGCGCATGGCACACCAGAATGGCGTTGGACCTGTCGGCATTGAGCTCGCCATAGGTTTCGAAAGCCAGGTGGTAATCGCGGATGGAAGCGCCACTTTTGAGGGGGAGCGCCTCCGGGAAATGCATTGATTGAGGTGTCGCAACAAATGACATAAGAAAACCCGGCAACGCTAAAAACGAGGCCGGGTCGATGCTTTTCTGTCGCCTACCGAGTCTTTAGCTGGATTTATAAAGCGCCCGCAAGCTGAAGCAAATCGGCGCCGTGAAGCACAAAGTGTACTACCAATCGCTCGCAAGCGGCACCTGTCAAAACCCGCCCAGGTACAGCCGGTTCGAGCTTTTCACCTCTTCCATCACCGCATACGTCCGCGTCTCGCGCACGCCGGGCAACTGCCACAGCACTTCACCGGCAAAGGTGCGGTAATGGTTCATGTCGGCCACGCGGATCTTCACCAGATAGTCGAAGCCGCCCGCCACCATGTGGCATTCCATGATTTCGGGCCGCACCTGCACGGCGGCCTTGAATTCCTCGAACACATTGGGGGTGGTGCGGTCAAGCAGGATTTCGATGAACACCAGCATGGCCGCGCCCAGCTTTTGCGGGTTCAGCCGCGCTTCGTAACCGGCGATGTAGCCGTCCTTGGTCAGGCGCTGCACCCGCGCCAGCACGGCGGTGGGCGACAGCGCCACGGCCTCGGCCAGCTTCAGGTTGGAGATGCGGCCATCGCGCTGCAGCACGGCGAGGATGCGCAGGTCCATGCGGTCAAGGTCTTCGGGCGGGGCGATCATATCGGTCATAAGCGGCCTGGATGCAGAATTTTTCTCTATGAAATAGAGCAATTATGGAGAGAAATTCACCGCACAAACTCGCACACTGGCGATATTCACTACCCCGGTATTCCCAGAGGCCGCCATGACCGCACCCACCCTGTCTGCTGTTCGCTCCAACGATTCTGAGCAAAATACGGCTCCAGCGCACACCTCTCAAGCGCAGACAGCTACTGTTTTTGATGATTTCACCCCGGCATTGCAGCCAGCCACGCCGTTGCGCGCAGCCATTACTGCCGCCTACCGCAAGCCCGAGCCTGCCGCATTGGCCGACCTGCTGCCCCAGGCCACGCCGCCCGCCGCCATCGCCCAGGCGGGGGACGCATTGGCGCTGGAGCTGGCCAAAAAGCTGCGCGAGCGCAAGGCAGACGCTGGCCGCGCAGGCCTGGTGCAGGGGCTGCTGCAGGAGTTTGCATTGTCGTCACAGGAAGGCATCGCACTGATGTGCCTGGCCGAGGCCCTGCTGCGCATCCCCGACGCAGCGACGCGTGATGTACTGATCCGCGACAAGATCGCCCATGGAGAGTGGAAGGCCCACGTTGGCAAGAGCCCGTCGATGTTCGTCAACGCCGCAGCCTGGGGCCTCGTGCTGACCGGCAAGCTGGTGGCCACGCACAGCGAGGGTTCGCTTGGCCAGTCGCTCACGCGCCTGATCGGCCGTGGCGGCGAGCCGCTGATCCGCAAGGGCGTGGACATGGCCATGCGCATGATGGGCGAGCAGTTCGTAACTGGCGAGACCATTGGCGAGGCACTGCAGAACGCCGAGCGCCTGGAGGCCAAGGGCTTCCGCTATTCGTATGACATGCTGGGCGAAGCCGCGATGACGGCTGACGACGCCAAACGCTACCTGCGCGATTACGAAAACGCCATCCACGCCATCGGCAAGGCCAGCAACGGCCGTGGCGTGTACGAAGGCCCGGGCATCTCGATCAAGCTGAGCGCCCTGCACCCGCGCTACAGCCGCGCACAGCACGACCGCGTGATGGCCGAGCTCTACCCCGTGGTGCTGCAGCTCACCTTGCTCGCGCGCCAGTACAACATCGGCCTCAATATCGACGCCGAAGAGGCCGACCGCCTGGAGCTGTCGCTCGACCTGCTGGAAAAACTGTGCTTTGCGCCTGAGCTGGCCGGCTTTGCCGGCATCGGCTTTGTGGTGCAGGCCTACCAGAAGCGCTGCCCGTATGTGCTCGACTTCGTCATCGATCTGGCGCGCCGCAGCCAGCACCGCCTGATGGTGCGCCTCGTCAAGGGCGCGTACTGGGACAGCGAGATCAAGCGCGCCCAGGTCGACGGCCTCGAAGGCTACCCGGTCTACACCCGCAAGGCCTATACCGATGTGTCGTACATCGCCAATGCGCGCAAGCTCCTGGCTGCGCCCGATGCGGTCTACCCCCAGTTTGCCACCCACAACGCGCACACGCTGGCCACCATCTACCATCTGGCCGACCCGGCCACCTACCAGCCGGGCCAGTACGAATTCCAGTGCCTGCACGGCATGGGGGAGCCGCTGTACGAGCAGGTGGTGGGCCGCAATGCCGCCGAAAACCTGGGCCGCCCCTGCCGCATCTACGCGCCCGTGGGCACGCACGAAACGCTGCTGGCCTACCTGGTGCGCCGCTTGCTGGAAAACGGCGCCAATACCAGCTTTGTCAATCGCATCGCCGACCAGGACATTCCGCTTTCAAAACTGGTGGAAAACCCCGTCGCCACCGTGCAGCAATGGGCGCAGAGCGAGGGCCAACTGGGTCTGCCCAACCCGCACATCGCCCAGCCGCGTGAACTGTATGGCGACAGCCGCGCCAATTCCGCCGGGCTGGATCTGGCCAATGACGACCGCCTGCGCCAACTGCAGGGCGACCTGCAGGCCAGTGAAGCCATGGCGTGGCACGCCGAGCCCATGCTGGCACAAGGTGCGCCGGCCTCCACCAACGCACCGGAAGCCGTCGTCAACCCGGCCGATCACCGCGACACGGTCGGGCAGGTGACGAACGCCTCGGCCGAGCAGGTCGAGTTCGCCCTGTGCGCCGCCCAGGCCGCCGCTGCCCGCTGGCAGGCCACGCCGGTGGCCGAACGTGCCGATTGCCTGGAGCGCGCCGGCGACCTGCTCGAAGCCCATATGCCGACCCTGATGGGCGTTTTGGTACGCGAAGCGGGCAAGACCTGCTCCAACGCCATTGCCGAAGTGCGCGAAGCCGTGGATTTTCTGCGCTTCTACGCCGCCCAGGTGCGCAGCTGGAGCAATGCTGCAGACCCGTCTGGCTACCAGGCCCTGGGCCCGGTGGTCTGCATCAGCCCGTGGAACTTTCCGCTCGCCATCTTTACCGGTCAGGTGGCTGCGGCGCTGGCGGCTGGCAACACCGTGCTGGCCAAGCCCGCCGAGCAGACCCCGCTGATCGCCGCCGCGGCCGTGCAGGCGCTGTGGCAGGCGGGCGTGCCCAGTGATGTGCTGCAACTGCTGCCGGGCACCGGCGAGACCGTGGGCGCGCGTCTGACCGCCGACAGCCGCGTGCAGGGCGTGATGTTCACCGGATCGACCGAAGTGGCCCGTATTCTGCAAAAAACGCTGGCCCAGCGCCTGGACGCCCACGGCCAGCCCGTCACCCTGGTGGCCGAAACCGGCGGCCAGAACGCGATGATCGTGGACTCGTCGGCACTGGCCGAACAAGTGGTGGTCGATGTGCTGTCGTCCGCCTTCGATTCGGCCGGCCAGCGCTGCTCCGCCTTGCGCGTGCTGTGCGTGCAGGAAGAGGCTGCAGACCGGCTCTTTGCCATGCTGCGCGGCGCCATGCAGGAGCTGAACGTGGGCAACCCGGCGCAACTCCACACCGATGTGGGTCCGGTGATCGACGCGGAGGCGCAAGGCATCATCGACCGCCACATTGCCAGGATGAAGGCCAATGGCCACCAGGTGTGGCAGACCGTTGCGCGCCCCGGCAGCGCAGCGCAAGGCAGCGCACAGGGCACGTTCGTGCCACCCACGGTGATCGCCATCAACAAGCTGTCGGAGCTGCAGCGCGAAGTGTTCGGCCCGGTGCTGCACATCCTGCGCTACAAGCGTGAAAACCTGGCTCAGCTGGTGGCCGATATCAACGCGACCGGCTACGCGCTCACCCTGGGGCTGCACACCCGCATCGACGAAACCATTGCCCAGGTGGTGAATGCCGCCAATGCAGGCAACATCTACGTCAACCGCAACATCGTGGGTGCGGTGGTCGGCGTGCAGCCGTTTGGCGGCGAAGGCCTCTCGGGCACTGGCCCCAAGGCGGGCGGCCCCTTGTACATGCTGCGCCTGCTGGCCCGCATGCCAGCCACCGCCACTGCAGACGCACTGGCCCACCTGCCCCGCATGAAAGGCAGCGAAGCCCGCGCCGCAGCCGCCACGCCCGCTGCAGGCAAACGCGGCAATGCCCACGGTCTGGAGCTGGCAGATGCCGCGCCCGCCCCCGCACTGGCGGCGCTGCAGGCCTGGGCCCAGCAGCAGGGCCAAACCCAACTCGCCAGCCTGTGCCTTGCCTATGGCGCGCATACCGGCAACGGCTTTGCCGCCGAGTTGCCCGGCCCCACGGGCGAGCGCAATCTGTATGTACTGGGTGGCCGCGAGCGCATTGCCTGTGTGGCGGGCAGCGCCGACAAGTTGCTGGCCCAGCTGGCGGCCGTGCTGGCAGCTGGCACCACCGCCGTCTGGCCCCAGACCAGCGCCAACGCCGCCTTGCTTGGTCAACTGCCTGCCGACGTGCGCGCCCATGTGGTGCTCGCAGGCCACAACACCGAGGAGCTGCTGCAATCCGAAGACTTTGATGCCCTGCTGGCCGATGCCGCCAGCGACTGGCTGGCCACCGGAAGCCGCCTGACTGCGCGCCCCGGCGCCATCATTCCCATCACGGCACAGGCAGTCGACGGTAGCGTTCCCCTGTTCCGCCTGCTTGCCGAGCACGCCATCAGCATCAACACCGCTGCTGCGGGCGGCAATGCCAGCCTGATGACGCTCGGCTAGCCTTGCTGCGAGGCCCTCTCCTTCTGCGTCAGACGAGCGGCAGGCCCACGTAGTTTTCCGCCAATGCGGTAGAAGCTGCGTGGGAGCGGACGATGTAGTCCAGCTCGGCCTGCTGTACCCGGGCATCAAAGGCCCCCGTCTCGGGAAAGCGGTGCAGCAGCGAAGTCATCCACCACGAAAAGCGCTCGGCCTTCCAGATGCGCGCGAGGCACCGGCCGGAATAGCCGTCCAGCCCCGCGTCGCTGCGCTCGCCATAGTGCTGCGCCAGCGCCTGGGCCAGGTAACCCACGTCAGACGCCGCCAGGTTGAGCCCTTTGGCACCCGTAGGTGGCACGATGTGGGCGGCGTCGCCCGCCAGAAACATGCGGCCAAAACGCATCGGCTCGGTTACAAAGCTGCGCAGCGGTGCAATGCTTTTCTCGAGCGAAGGGCCGGTGACGAGCCGATCGCGCGCCTCGGGGTCGAGGCGCAGACGCAGCTCCTGCCAGAAGGCCTCGTCGCTCCAGGCTTGCGCCTTCTCGGTCAGCGGCACCTGCAGGTAGTAGCGGCTGCGCTGCGCGCTTCTTTGGCTGCACAGCGCAAAGCCACGCTCGGTGTTGGCATAGATCAATTCGTCAGAGACTGGCGGCGTGTCCGCCAGCAGACCCAGCCAGCCAAAGGGGTAGACCTTCTCGAACGTGCGGATGCGCTCGGCCGGCACGCTGGCGCGGCACACGCCGTGAAAGCCGTCGCAACCCGCGATGAAATCGCACGCAATCTCCTGCATCTGGCCGTCCTTTTCATAGCGCACCCGGGGGCTGGAGCCGTCAAAATCCAGCGGCTGCACCTGGGCTGCCTCGTAGATGGTGGTCAAGCCCTCGGCAGCGCGCACCTCCATCAGGTCGCGGGTGACCTCGGTCTGGCCGTAGACCACCACGCTCTTGCCGCCGGTCAAGCCATGCAGGTCGATGCGGTGGCGCTGGCCGCCAAACAGCAGCTCGATCCCCTGGTGCGGCAGGCCCTCGGCGCGCATGCGCCCGGCGGCGCCCGCCTGCTCCAACAGATCCACGGTCACCTGCTCCAGCACACCGGCGCGGATGCGGCCCAGCACATAGCTGGCGCTGCGCTGCTCCACAATGATGTTGTCGATACCGGCCTTGTGCAGCAACTGGCCGAGCAGCAGGCCCGCCGGGCCGGCGCCGATGATGGCGACTTGGGTTCGCATGGTGTTTGTCTCCTGGTTGGTCATGCCTCTCAGGCTACGGAAGCACCCCAGTCAAAGCGAGGGGCTGGTGCGCGATTTGCGCGATCATCGCGCAATCTGCGCGACAATCGCCCAAAACTCTCTCCGCCCACCATGCCCCAAGCTGCCTTCCCCATCGCGCCCGAAGACTTCATCGCCGGGCTGGCCAAAGGCCTGGCCGTGCTGGAGAGCTTTGACACCGAGCGCCAGCGCCTCAATGCCACGGTGGCAGCGCAGCGGGCCGGTATCACGCGGGCGGCAGCCCGCAGGCACCTGCTGACGCTGACCCACCTGGGCTATCTGGAGACCGATGGCCGCCAGTTCTGGCTGGCGTCGAAGGTGCTGCGCCTCTCGGGCAGCTACCTCGCCACGGCCCGGCTGCCGCGCCTTGTGCAACCGGTGCTGCACCGCCTGGCGGCGCAGACGGGGCTGTCGTTTTCGTGCGTGGTGCGCGATGGCGGCGAGGTGGTGATCGTGGCGCGCAGCGCAGTGCATGAAAGCGGCCAGCGCGTGCTGGCCCACGGCCTGCACCTGGGCAGCCGCCTGCCGGCCCATGCCACCTCCACCGGCCGGGTGCTGCTGGCGGCCCTGCCCCCGGCCGAGCTGGAGCTGTGGCTGGCCGAGCGCGCGTTGCCGCGCCTCACCGCCCATACCGCCACCGATGCAGCTGCGCTGCGCGCAGTGCTGCAGCAGGTGCGCGAGCAGGATTACTGCGTGGCGCGCGAAGAGCATGAGCTGGGCGTACAAGCCCTCGCCGTGCCGCTGCGCAACATGGGCGGCCAGACCCTGGCCGCGCTCAACCTGGTGACCTCGCCCCAGCGCATGGAGCCAGCCACCATGCTGGCGCAGCTGCTGCCCCTGCTGCAGGAGGCGTCGCGCGAGTTGCGCCCGCTACTGTAAAACCATAAAAAAAGAGAGCTGCTTGCGCTTATCTCCATTGATTTTCAGATATTTTCTTATCTGAAAATGGCCATCATCAAGCGTTAACAGCTATGTTTTCGGGAGCAAACGCGTTGCGCTACACCTGCAGGCTGAGCTCGCGCAGCACTTCGGAGGTGCGGCGCACCAGTGGTGTTGCCTTGCGCTTGGCCGACTGCGCCAGGCACAGGGTGATGGGCACATGCGGTGACTCGATGGGTGTCACCGCCAGGTGCGCATCCGCGTCATGGTCGTGGAGCGCGCTGCGGGTGAGTGCGGCGTAGCCATAGCCACCGCGCACCAGATCGAGGATGACGGGCACGCTGGACACTTCCCACACCACCTGGAGCTTGACCTGCGACAAGGTGGCCTGGGCCTCCATGAGCTTGCGAAAGATCTGGCCATGCTGCGGCATGATGAGCGGAAAGTCGGCCAGTTCTTCAAACCGCACCGACGCGCGGCCGCCCAGCTCCGCCTTGGGGCCAACCAGACACAGGCGTTCCTCCAGCACCGGCGATACTTCGATGTGCGGCTGCGGCTCGGGCGAATACACGAGGCCCAGGTCCATGCGGCCAGTGGTCAGCCACTCGGCGATGTTCATGGAAAAGCCTTCCACCACCGCCAGCCGCGCCTTGGGCATCTCGCGGCTGAAAATGTCGATGAGCGGCAGGGTCAGCCGCCGCGCCAGGCTGGGCGGCAGGCCCACGACGATGCGGCCCACCGGCTCGCCACGCTGGGCGCCCAGGTCCTCACGGGCCAGCGCCACGCGCTGCATGATGGCGTGGCCATGCTCCAGCAGTCGGCGGCCCGCATCGGTCAGCGTTACGCCACGGCCGGTGCGGATCAGGAGCGTCTCGCGCAACTCGGTCTCCAGCGCACGCACCTGGCGGCTCAGTGCGGGCTGCGCGGTATCGAGCAGCACGGCGGCCTTGCTGAAGCTGCCAGTCTCGGCTACAAGCACAAAGGTTTCGATCTGCTGAAGATTCATCGGTACCGCCTCGCCTCCTCGGGACTGGGTTCTGTATTCTTTGAACAGGCTCTTATGCCATTTTGCTATAGCTGCTAGCAGCAATACCACATAGGTGGTTTGCGCCGTCCTCTCCACAATGCGGCCATTACAACGAGACTTAGGAGACAAAACATGCAATACGAAGCTATCCCTTTGAGCCGCCGCCGCGCAGTCCTCGCGCTGGGCGGTCTGGGCGCCCTGACTGCGTGGCCCGCACTGGCGCAGGGCAGCGACGCCAAATGGCCAACCAAGCCTTCCCGCATCATCAACCCTTTTCCGGTCGGCGGCGGTCCCGACGGGCTCTCTCGCCTGGTGGCCGACAAGCTCGGCCGCACCTGGGGCCAGCCGGTGGTGGTGGAAAACCGCCCAGGGGGTAACGGTTTCATCGCCATTGACGCGTTCAAGCGCGGCGCCACCGACGGCACCGACATGATCCAGCTGGACAATGTGCACATCGCCGCCTATCCGCACCTCTTCAAGAAGCTGCCCTACAGCCTGGACAAGGATTTCGACATCCTGATGCCGCTGTTTCGCAATTACTTCTTCGTTTGCGTGCCGGTGAACAGCCCCTACAAGACCATGGGCGACCTGATCGCCGATGCCAAGGCCCGACCCGGCCAGCTCAACTATGGCTCCTGGTCGGTCGGCAACCCGGTGCACCTGGGATCGGCCCTGCTCGAGAGCATGACCGGTACCCGGATGGAGCACGTGATCTACAAGGAAACCAGCCAGCTCTACCAGGGCGTGGCCACCGGCCAGCTGAGCTTTGCGCTCGGCTCGCTGGGCACGGCCGGGCCGCTGATGCGCGGCGGCAAGCTGCGCTTTCTGGCGGTGGCAGCGCCCCAGCGCATTGCGGGTTTCGAGAACGTGCCCACGGTCTCCGAATCCGGCGGCCCGGCCGGCTATGCCGTCACCGGCTGGAACGCGCTGGCCGTGCGCCCCGGCACGCCCGTTGCGGTGCAGGACAAGATCCGCGCCGACGTGCGCCAGGCGCTGACCGGCAAGGATGTGGACGAAAAGTTCGCCGCCTTCGGCTACGAAAGCTACGCTCCCACGCCTGCCGAGTTCAAGCAGTTCATCGCCGATGAGAGCAAACGCTTTGGCGATGTGATCCGGCAGGCGGGCATGTCGCTGGACTGAGCCAGATTCCAGTATCCAACAGCTATTGAGCGCTTACAAATCAAGCGCCAATAGCTGCATGATTGATAGCAGATTCAGACCGCTTCAAACGCATACTTCTCGGTATCCACCTCACGCTGGGCCGCCAGCGCGTAGCGGTCGCCCACAATGCCTTCGGGTTGGAACAGGTCGTCCAGCTCGGCAAGCACCGCCGCATCGAGGTGAATGGCGCCGCCCCGCAGGTTTTCGTGCAGGTGTGCAACGCTGGTGGTGCCCGGCAGCGCAATCACATGCTCGCCCTGGTTCACCACCCAGGCAATCGCCAGTTCGGCCAGGGTACAGCCCGCCCGCTCGGCAATGGCCTGCATGGGCGCGAGCAACTGCAGGTTGCGCGCGTAGGCCTCGGGCTGGAAGCGCGGCATGGAGGCACGGATATCGCCCTGCACCAAGCCGTCGACTTGCTGTAACTTGCCGCTCAGGAATGCCCGGCCCATGGGGCTGAAGGCGACATAGGCAATGCCCAGTTCCTGGCAGGCTGCCAGCGTGCCCAGCTCGGCATTGCGCGACCACAGCGAATATTCGCTTTGCAACGCAGCAATCGGGTGCTCCCGGTGCGCGCGGCGCAATGCGTCAACCCCCACCTCGGACAGGCCCAGCGCGCGGATCTTGCCCTCTTCCTGGAGGCGTGCCATTTCGCCCACCGATTCCTCGATGGGCACGCGCTGGTCCCAACGGTGCAGGTAATACAGATCAATCACGTCCGTGCCCAGGCGTTGCAGGCTGTCCTCGCAGTTCTTGCGCAGGGTTCTGGGGTGGCCGTCGATCACGCGGCGCATCACGCCGTCATCGCCGCGCACGCCCGCCATGCCGCCCTTGCTGGCCAGGGTGATGTGGTTGCGGTGGGGCTTGAGCACGGGGCCGATCAGTGATTCGCTGGCGCCAAACCCGTAGAGCGCAGCGGTGTCGAACAAGGCCACGCCCGCCTCCAGCGCGGCATGCAGCACGGCATGGGCCTGCTCGGTGGAGACGGGGTTGCCATAGGCGTGGCAGAAATTCATGCAGCCCAGGGCTACATTGGCCACGGTAAAGGGGCCGATAATGCGTTTTTCCATGACTTTTTTGGTGTTAGAGGATCTGCCCGCCGCTGCGGATGCAACTGGCGGGGCAGTGGGTCGTCAATCCAGGCAGATGCCTGAATCAGCCGGCATCCAGTTGCAGCTCCAGATCGTGCAACACCTTATAGCAGTTGAACACTTTCTGCACGCTGGAATTGGGCTCGCGCCCCTCGCGGATGGCGGCGAAGAACTCGCGGTCCTGCAGTTCAATGCCGTTCATCGACACATCGACGTGCGAGACGTCGATCTTCTCTTCCTTGCCCTCCTTGGTCGATCGCGCCAGATCGTCGTAACGCGCGATATAGGTGCCGGTGTCTCCGATGTAGCGAAAGAACGTGCCCAGCGGGCCCTCGTTGTTGAAGCTCAGCGAGAGCGTGCAGATGGCGCCATTGGCCGCCTTGAGCTGGATGCTCATGTCCATGGCGATGCCCAGATCCTTGTGGATGGGGCCCTGAACCGCGTTGGCCTTGACGATCGGGCTGCCTGCCTGGTAGGCAAACAGGTCGACCGTGTGGGCGGCATGGTGCCACAGCAGGTGATCCGTCCAGCTGCGCGGCTGGCCCAGTGCGTTCATGTTGGTGCGGCGGAAGAAATAGGTCTGCACATCCATCTGCTGGATATTGAACTCACCCGCCTCGATCTTCTTGTGGACCCACTGGTGGCTGGGGTTGAAGCGGCGGGTATGGCCCACCATGGCCACAAGGCCGCTTTTTCTTTGCAGATCAAGCACCTGCTGCGCCTGCGAAAGGCTGTCAGCCAGCGGAATCTCCACTTGCACGTGCTTGCCCGCCTGCATGCACTGGATGGCCTGGGCAGCGTGCATCTGCGTGGGCGTACACAGGATGACGGCATCCACCTCGGGCAGGGCCAGGCTGTCGGCCAGCTCGGTGCTCACATGCCCGATACCGTATTGGGCTGCCACTTCGCGGGTCTTGTCTAGATCGCGGCTGACCAGGGAGACGACTTCCACGCCGTCGATGTTGCGGATACCGTCCAGATGCTTGATGCCGAAGGCTCCGGCGCCCGCCAGGGCTACTTTGATGGTCATTTTCAGTTCTCCAGAATGAGGTGGCCCACGGCCGTGTTGGACGCAGGGACATGAAAGAAGCGGTGCGCCAGCCGGGGGGCGGGGCCACCGGCCACGTCGGCCATCGCGCCACGGGCAATCAGCCACATCACCAGCTCGATGCCTTCGCTGCCTGCTTCGCGCACGTACTCAATGTGCGGCATTTCGGCAAGGTCTGCCGGGTCTGCAATCAGCCGGTCGAGGAAGCGGTTGTCCCACTCCCGGTTGATCAGCCCCGCGCGCGGCCCTTGCAGCTGGTGGCTCATGCCACCCGTACCCCAGATCTGCACCTTGAGCGGCTCGTCAAAGCTCTCGATGGCGCGGCGGATGGCCTGCCCCAGAGCAAAGCACCGGCGGCCCGACGGCACCGGGTACTGCACTACGTTGACGTGCAGGGGAATCACCCGGCACGGCCACTGGGCCGGACTGCCGAACATCAGATTCATCGGCACGGTGAGGCCATGGTCCACCTTGAGTTCATTGACGATGGTCAAGTCGAAATCCTGCTGGATCACCGACTGCGCGATGTGCGAGGCCAGCTCGGGGTGGCCCATGACCTTGGGCACCGGCCTCGGGCCGTAGCCTTCGTCGGCGGGCTCGAACTCCGCCGCCGTGCCGATGGCAAAGGTCGGGATGACGCTCAGGTCGAAATTGGTGGCGTGGTCGTTGTAGACCAGAAACACCACGTCCGGCAGGTTCTCGCGCATCCATTGCTTGGTGGGCTCGAAGCCCGCGAACAGCGGCTGCCAGTAGGGCTCGCCGGTCTTGCCCAGGTCGATGGCCGCGCCAATGGCGGGCACGTGCGAGGAATAGACCGATGCGGTGATGCGCGCCTGGTTGGCGGTGCCTCTGGCGGGCTGGGCCTGCGACGCGTTCTGCGCATTCTCGATCTGCGCGGCCAGCGCCTCTTGCGCCTGGTTCTCGCGCCAGCTTTGCCAGTTGCGCCAGGCTTCGGACTGCACCGGCGCGCCCTGCGCGTTGCCGCCTTCGCCCACCACCCGGTTGCCCTCGGCACTGCGCCCGCCGCCCATCATCATGTCGCGGTATTGCTGCTCGGTCATGCCGGTCATGCTGCCCGCCATCTGCTGGAACGACAGGCCATCGGTGGCGCCGAGCTTGGAGAGAAAGTAGATATTGCCGCCGGTGCGCATCATCCAGTTGAGGTCGCGCGCACGCACCGCCGCCTTCTGCTCGTCGGTCATCGGCCAGTCGGCCAGGTAAGCGTCTTCGTCGGACTTGAAGCGCTGGCGGTTCTCGGCCTTCATCAGGCTCATGCAGAACTGATTGAGCCAATAGCCCTTGCGGCTTTGGTCGGCATCGAAGATGGTGGTGCCGGGCACATCGAGATAGGGTTTTTCAAGCGACATGGTTTCTCCTTATCAGACCCCGGTCAATGAACCCGGGGGCAGGCGTATCCGTCTGCGGGGCCAGCCAGCCAGGGCCGCCCCACAGCCTAGGCCGTCGTCCCCTAGGGGAAGGCGCCGCAGGCGACTCGGGGGGGTCATATTTCTTCGGGCCAGTACAGGCGCATGGGGTTGTCCACCAGCAGCTTGCGCTGCAGCTCGGCAGTGGGTGCGATATGCGGGATGAAATCCACCAGCAGGCCGTCGTCGGGCATGTGGTCCTTGAGGTTGGGGTGCGGCCAGTCGGTGCCCCAGAGCACGCGGTCGGGAAACTCCTCGACCACCCGACGCGCAAACGGCACTACGTCGCGGTAGGCATTGCGCTCTCCATCCAGCGCCTTGGGGCCGGTCAGCGAAAGGCGCTCGGGGCACGAGACCTTGCTCCACACGTTCGGGTGCTCACGCATGAACTTGAGGAACAGCGCGAACTCTGCGCTGTCAACGCCCTTGGCAACATCCGGGCGGCCCATGTGGTCCACCACCACGGTGGTGGGCAGCGCGGTGAAGAAATCCCACAGCTCGGGCAGATCCACCGCCTCGAAGTAGATCACCACATGCCAACCCAGCTTGGCGATGCGGCCTGCGATCTCCATCAGCTCGTCCTTGGGCGTGAAATCCACCAGGCGCTTGACGAAATTGAAGCGAACGCCGCGCACGCCAGCGGCGTGCAGGGCCTGCAGCTCTTCGTCGCTGATGCTGCGCCTGACGGTGGCCACACCGCGTGCGCGCCCGCCGGATGACTGGCAGGCATCAACCATGGCGTGGTTGTCTGCGCCATGGCAGGTGGCCTGCACGATCACGTTGCGCGCAAAGCCCAGGTGGTCGCGCAGAGCAAACAACTGCGCCTTGCTCGCGTCGCAGGGCGTGTACTTGCGCTCGGGTGCAAAGGGAAAGGCATCGCCAGGGCCAAACACATGGCAGTGCGCGTCAACGGCGCCCGCAGGCAGCTGGAACCTGGGTTTGCTGGGGCCGGCGTACCAGTCCAGCCAGCCGGGGGTTTTTTCGAATTGGTTCATATCGGTTCTCATTCGTCAGAGTTAGACCACCATCAAATCCTTGCCCACAATGGCTTCGCCCTTGAAGTGCTTGCGCACACCCTCGAGCAGCATCGCGTCGGTGATACTGGGGCCGTCCCCCGGCACGATGTGCGAAAGCACCAGCTTCTTCACGCCTGCGGCGGCGGCAATACGGCCCACGTCCTCGGTCGTGGTATGGCAGGCCAGCAGATGCTCCTTGAGCGTGGCGGCATTGGGTACGCGCTTGACCATGGCCTCCACTGCCGGCACATAAATCACTTCGTGCACCAGTACGTCCGCCCCCTTGGCCAACTCCGCCACGGCCGGACAGTAGGTGGTATCGCCCGAGAAGACGATGGAGCGGTCCTTGGTATCGAAGCGCAGCGCGAACGAGTCGTTGATGGGCGGATGGATATTGCGCACTGCCGTGACCTTCACCTTGTCGTTCTGCAGAATCACACCGCCACGGGAAAACTCATGGGTGGCGACCAGCCTGCGCAGGTCAGGCTTGCCTTCATCGAGCATGCGAGTCTCGATGTCGAACTTCATCGACTCCATGAAGGCACGGGTCATGGCATCGAGCGTGGGCGGGCCCCACACGTCCACCTGGTGGTTCAGCCCCGCCGCCCACGCCGAGTACAGCACCGGACCGTATTCGAGATTGTGGTCGGAGTGCATATGGGTGATGAATACCTTGCTGATCGAAGGCAACGGAACGCCAGCCTTGACCAGCTGGGCCGCCACGCCATAAGCGCAATCCACCATGTGGGGCTCGCCGTCGATTATCAGTACATTGGCCGGATTGGATCGGGCTCCGCCCACGCGCGGTCCGCCCTTGGTACCCAACAGCACCAACTGGGTGCCCCGCTTGAGATCGACGCCTGCGGCATCGGCCTGCTGCGCCAGCGCATGGCCCAAGGTACCCATACCCAGCAGGCCGGCGCCCGCCAGGCTGGCTGTGACACCCAGAAACTGGCGACGGGCGAGGTTCACGGCAAGGCCGGAGGTGGTAAAGGAAGACGGGCGGGAAGCGGCCATGGTGCGGGCTCCTTGATAAGGGTTTCGTTATTTCCGCGCTCAGTCGATGTACCGGAGGCCAGCCTTTTCGAGCGGCTCACGCATCTTGTACATGTCGAGACCCAGGATGCCCGAGGCCAGTTTGGCGCGCTTTTCGCCTTCAAAGCTCTCGCGCTTTTGCGCCGCTTCCAGGGTTTGCGCTGCGCGGGCCGCAGGCACGCAGACCACGCCGTCGTCGTCGGCCACGATCACGTCGCCGGGCGTGACCCACATGCCTGCGCAGACCACGGGGATGTTGACCGAGCCCAGCGTGGCCTTGATCGTGCCCTTGGACGAGATGGCACGGCTCCACACCGGAAAGCCCATCTCCTGCAGCACCCGCACATCGCGCACGCCGGCGTCGATGATGAGCGCGCGTGCGCCCCGGGCCTGGAAGCTGGTGGCCAACAGGTCGCCAAAGTAGCCGTCGGTGCATTCGCTGGTGACGGCGGCCACCACGATGTCGCCGGGCTGGATCTGCTCGGCCGCCACATGCATCATCCAGTTATCGCCGGGCTGCAGCAGCACGGTGACGGCCGTGCCCGAGACCTGTTGGCCCGAATAGATGGGCCGCATATAGGGTTTGAGCAGGCCGACGCGGCCCATGGCCTCGTGCACCGTGGCCGAGCCGAGGGCAGCGAGGCCATCGGCAGCGGCGCGGTCGGCGCGCTGGATGTTACGGTAAACGACTCCGAGTTCGTACATGGAAAAATCTCCGCTGGTATGGCTTCCAAAAAGTGAGCTGTTCGCGCTTTTTGATCCATCAATTCAAATGGTTCTTATGTTGAGAGCAGCCAGCAACAACCGCCAGCCGCTCTCTTTTGATCAAAGGCCCTTGGCCTTCAGCGCCGCGTTCAGGCGCGTGAATACGCGGCGCGCGTTGCCTTCGTAGACCATGTGCTTCTCCTCCTCTGTCAGGTTCTGCGTGGCGTCGATGTAGCGCCGGGTGTCGTCGTAGTAGTGGCCGGTCTGCGGGTCGATGCCGCGCACGGCGCCGATCATCTCGCTGGCAAAGAGGATGTTTCGGGTGGGAATCACTTCGGTGAGCAGGTTGATGCCCGGCTGGTGGTAGACGCAGGTGTCGAAGAAGATGTTGTTCAGCAGATGCTCTTCCAGGAGTGGCTTCTTCAGCTCCTGGGCCAGACCGCGAAAGCGCCCCCAGTGGTAGGGCACGGCGCCGCCGCCGTGGGGGATGAGGAACTTGAGCGTCGGGAAATCCTTGAACAGATCGCTGGTCAGGCACTGCATGAAGGCCGTGGTGTCGGCGTTCAGGTAGTGGGCACCCGTGGTGTGAAAGCAGGCATTGCAGCTGGTGGAGACGTGGATCATCGCGGGGATGTCGTACTCCACCATCTTTTCGTAGATGGGGTACCAGTGCCGGTCCGACAGCGGTGGCGAAGTCCAGTGGCCGCCCGATGGATCGGGGTTGAGGTTGATGCCGACGTTGCCGTACTGTTCCACGCATTTCACCAGTTCGGGAATGCAGGTTCTGGGATCGACGCCGGGCGACTGCGGCAGCATCGCAGCAGGGATGAAGTGATCAGGAAACAATTCGCTCACGCGGTAGCACAGCTCGTTGCAGATGGCGGCCCAGGTGCTTGATGTCTCGAAATCACCGATGTGGTGGGCCATAAAGCTGGCGCGCGGGCTGAAGATGGTGAGGTCCGAGCCGCGCTGCTTCATCAGCTTGAGCTGGTTGGTCTCGATGGTCTCGCGGATCTCGTCGTCGCTGATCTTCAGTTGGCTGGCCTTGGGAGCCTGGGCCAGGTTCTGCAGGCCCGCAATCTGCAGCTCGCGCCAGGCACCCAGTGCTGCAGGCGCCGTGGTGTAGTGGCCGTGTACGTCGATGATCATGGTGGGCGCATCCTTTTTAATAACGAATGAATTCAATGGCTTGCGGAAATTCCGGCACCCGCAGCCTGGGGCGTGTTCTGCGGCTCGGCCCCGCCTTGGGGGCTGACCCACTGCTTGACGATGAGGGCCGCCATGGCGATCAGGCCGGGAATAGCCACCACGGTGAAGATCTGGCTGAAGCTCAGATGGCGCGCCGTGAGCTCAGCCACCAGGAAGGAGCCCGCAATTCCCCCAAAGCGCCCCACCCCCAGCATCCAGGCCACGCCGGTCGCACGGCCGCTGGTGGGGTAGAAGGCCGCAGCCAGTGCCGGCATGGAAGACTGGGCGGTATTCATGATCGTGCCCGCCACGAACACCGACACCACCAGCCAGCCCAGGCTCGCGGCTTCCTGACCGATCCACCAGATGGCCACGGCGGTCAGCGCGTAGCCGGCGGCAATGATGCGGTTGGCATTGAAACGGTCCATCAGCCAGCCGAAGAAGACGGCGCCCACGCCGCCCAGTGGAAACAGCGCCGCCACCAGCGTGGCCGTCTTGGGGCTGAGGCCGCCTTCCTTGAACAGCACCGGCATCCAGTTGACCAGCGCGTAGAAGATCACCAGACCCATGAAATACGCCAGCCACAGCATGACCGAGCCTACCCGGTACTGGCGGGACAGCACCACGCCCAGACCGCTCTTGCCATCCACGGCCACCCGGTTCTCGGTCATCACAAAGCGCTGCACGCCCGCCACCGCGCTGCCTGCAATGCGTACCAGCGGCTTGCGGATGCGGTCTGCCGCATACCCCTTGGCCACCATGTAGCGCACGGACTCGGGCAACAGCACCACCAGCAGAACCAGCAGGAACAGCGGTGCAATGCCACCCAGATGCAGCACGCTGCGCCAGCCAAAATGCGGGATCATCCACGCCGCCAGAAAGCCGCCCAGCGCTGCGCCCAGGGGAAAGCCACAGAACATGGCATTGGTGATCATGGCGCGGCGCGAATCGGGACAGTATTCGCTCATCAGCGTGACCGCATTGGGCATGGCCGCGCCCAGACCCAGGCCGGTGACAAAGCGCAGCACGGTCAGCGTGCGGATGTCATGTGCGTACCCCGAAGCCAGGCAGGCAATGGCAAACACCAGCACCGATCCCACCAGCACTGCCTTGCGGCCGAAGCGGTCGGCCAGGGGCCCCGAGCACATGGCGCCGCCGGCCAGGCCAAACAGTGCAGCGCTCAATACCGGCGCCAGATCGGGCTTGGCCACGCCCCACTCGGCCAGCAGCGAGGGCGCGATGTAGCCGATGGCAGCGGTGTCGAAGCCGTCAAGCAGCACGACGAAAAAGCACAGGGCGAAGATCACCCATTGGAAACCGGAGAACGGATGCTCGTTCAGGATGGTCTGCACATTGGCAACCTTGGAATCCGGCGCCTCGGAAGGGGTTGGCGAAATCATGTCGGTGTCTCCGTTGTCTCTATTGGTGGTTTTGTATTTGTGTCCTGCGGCGAGTTGCAGGGCTTTTCATGCCCAGTCTCGGCTCGCCCGCTGCACCGGCGCTCGCATCACACAGGCTCCATGCCCTGGCGGCGCTTGGCCGTGGCGGCGCCAGGCGCGGCCATGAAGGTGAGCAAACGGCGCGCCGCATCGGCCCGGGCCGAAGCAGCCGTCACGCCAGCGGAAAAGACGGTGTCAATGGCAATGGCTTGCGGCAGCGTGCCCACGACGGTGATCCCCGGCACATGGAGCAACTCGCTCAGTTGCTGAAAACCGAGCGCCACCTCGCCGCTGGCCACCAGGGAGGCCACAGGCACCCCCGGGCGGGCCTGCACGAGGCGTGGGCGAATCTGTTCTGCGATGCCCCAGCGTACAAACAGGGCCTGCAGTGCCACGCCGCTGGGGCCCGTGGAGTATCCAATGCCGGACGCAGCCAGCACGGCGGCGCGAACGGCTTCTTCGGAGGAAATATCGGGTGTCGCAGCGCCAGCGGGTACCGCCACGGCCGTGCTGGAGCGCATCAGATCCACCCGGCTGCCGGCCAATACCCGGCCTGCGACCTCGAGCCCGGCAATGGCGCCCGATGCGAGGAAAACCACATCGAATGCCTCGCCATCATGCACCCGCCGCGCGGCATCGACGCCGCCTACCGATTCGATAGCCACCGGCTCGCCGCCCTGCGCGTGCCAGTCGGCCACCAACTCCGCCAGCAACTGGCGGGTGGCCATCGACGAAATGCCCTTCAGGGTAGTGGGAACGGTGCCCATGCGCTTTGCCTCCTGTTATGCAAAGCATTGTGGGCATGGCTGCATCGGGTGCCAACCTCTGGCACCCACTATCAGCTATAGCAATTGGGCATAGCTCATTGCCGTACCGGGTGGCGCGGAGGTTCCGCTTATCCGGCCACCAGCGCCAGCACGCCGAGCCCCGCAAAGATCACGGCGCAGACACGGTGGATCCACTGGATCGGCAGCTTCTTGGTGATCTTGTCGCCAAACCAGACCACGGGCGCGTTGGCCAGCATCATGCCGATCGTGGTGCCGGCCACCACGCCGTAGTACTGCGCCGGGTACTTGGCTGCCAGGCCCACCGTGGCGAGCTGCGTCTTGTCGCCCATCTCGGCCAGGAAGAACAACAGCAAGGTGGTGCCGAACACGCCCCAGCGGCCGCTGCTTTTGCCAGCCTCGTCTTCGTCGATCTTGTCGGGAATCAACATCCACCCCGCCATCAGGATGAAGGACACGCCCAGAATCCATCGCAGCACATCGGGGCCGAGCACGGTCGTGATCCAGGCACCGACGGCACCTGCCAGGGCATGGTTCACGATGGTGGCCACAAAGATGCCCAACACGATCGGCCAGGGTTTGCGGTATTTGGCGGCGAGAACAAGCGAGAGCAGCTGCGTCTTGTCGCCCATCTCGGCGAGCGCGACCACAGCGGTCGAGATGAAGAAGGCTTCCATGGTGTGGGGGATCTTTATGTAGCCGGATGGTTGCAAGACAGCATTGACCGCATCGCGACTCCGGCAGTTGGATCGCAACGTGGTCAATGGTCTCGCCAAGCATCTGTTACAGATGCCGTGTACGCCATAGGCCGAAGCCCAAGTTTGTTGACGCACACTCCGCGACGCATTGCGCGCCCGGCAGGCTACTCCCCAAAGACAGGCGCATCATACGCGCAAAACCGATGTTGCGCCGCAACACATAGGGCCGCCAGGGAAAATACCAGGGTGCACTTGCGTGAACTGTCAACACGTCGTAAGCTGATTCGCCCATAATGGGGGGGCTTTGTGTCTCTCTTGGTACACAGGGCGTGCGCGGTGATCCGTCTTGGAAGTTGTCACAGGTTTTGTTGATTGCATCAGGCTCCATCGCTTTTAATTGTTTTTTTCGGAGTCCTCAAATGGGCAACAAACTCTACGTTGGCAATCTGCCATATACCTTCCGTGACAGCGATCTGGAAAGCACCTTCAGCCAATTCGGCTCTGTTTCCAGCGCCAAGGTCATGATGGAACGCGACACCGGCCGCTCCAAGGGCTTCGGCTTTGTGGAAATGGGCTCGGACGCTGAAGCACAAGCTGCTATCGAAGGCGTGAACGGTCAAAACTTCGGCGGCCGTAACCTGGTCGTGAACGAAGCCCGTCCAATGGAAGCCCGCCCACCTCGCAGCGGTGGCTTCGGTGGCGGCCGTGGCGGCTTTGGCGGTGGTGACCGCGGCGGCTTCGGCGGCGGCGGTGATCGTGGTGGCTTCGGCGGTGGCCGTGGCGGCTACGGCGGCGGCAGCTACTAATCATTGCGCCAGAAACCAATTGCGGTTTTTGGCTGTCAATTCACGGGATTTCCCGAGCAAAAGGCCTCTTTGAGGCCTTTTTTGCGTTTTGTTGCAGCTTTCGCACCACACCTAGGGGCATCGACTACACCAAAAGGGTTTTTTATCTCAGAAAATAAAGGATGGAGTACCCCTCCACTGGGCTATTGCGGTGAATGATCAGTTTCGTCGTGACGCATTGGATGATCACATGATTCAGGTATTGCGTTTTACGGGACTCCATCGCGTTATTTAAGAGTTATCAGGAGTCCCTCAATGGGCAACAAGCTTTACGTCGGAAATTTGCCGTACCAAGTGCGCGACAATGATCTGGAACAGGCCTTCGGCCAATTTGGCAGCGTAACCAGCGCCAAGGTCATGATGGAACGCGACACGGGTCGCTCCAAAGGCTTTGGTTTTGTGGAAATGGGCAGCGATGAAGAAGCCCAGGCCGCAATCAACGGCATGAACGGCCAGTCGCTGGGTGGCCGCAACCTCGTCGTGAACGAGGCTCGCCCCATGGAGCCACGCCCTCCCCGCACCGGCGGTGGCGGCTTTGGCGGCCCGCGCGGTGGTGGCTTTGGCGGTGGCAACCGTGGCGGCTTTGGCGGCGGTGGTGACCGTGGTGGCTTCGGCGGCGGTGATCGCGGCGGCTACGGCGGTGGCGGCGGTTTTGGTGGCGGTGGTGGCGGCTACGGTGACCGCGGCGGCCGTGGTGATGGTGGCGGCGGCTATGGCCGTGGCGGCAATGACCGCGGCTTTGGCGGCGGCGACCGTGGTGGTGAACGCGATGGCGGCTTCCGCAGCCCTTACGGCAATGGTTCGCGCAACCGTGGCGGCAACCAAGGCTTCGACAACGACGATTATTGATCTGCGCCCGGCACGCCACATGGCGTGCCCAGGCTCTGGTTCCCAGCCCCGCAAGGGGCTTTTTTATTGCCTCAATGCGCCAAAGACATGCGGCGCTCGCCAAGAGCCTGCTCTAACCACCCGGCTTCCCCGTGCGCTCGGCATGCCGATGCTTGCGTGGCCGGTTGGCCAGCGCCCTGTCGTAGGCGGCATTGGGCAGCAGCCGCAGCAGCTTGGCCACCAAGCCCATCTGCCAGGGAATCACGCTGTAGCTGCGGCCTTTGCCGATGGCTGCAAACGCCCGATCGGCAAAGGCTTCGGGCTGCATCAAAAATGGCATGCCATAGCGGTTCTGGCTGGTGAGCGGCGTGGCGACAAAGCCCGGGCAGATGGTCTGCACCTGCACACCACTGCGCGCCAACTCCACCCGGAGGCTCTCGCAGTAGCTGATGACGGCTGCCTTGCTGGCGCAGTAGGCACCATGGCCGGGCAGGCCTCGGATGCCGGCAACACTGGCAATGCCCACCAGCTTGCCCGAGCCGCGCGCCTGCATGGGCCGCACAAAGGCGTGAAAAGTAGCCGCCATGCCGATCACGTTGGTGGCGTAGGTCTGCGCCATCACCTCCAGGTCTTCGCGCTCTGCCGTGTCGATGCCAAAGCTCACTCCGGCATTGGCCACCACCACCTCAGGCACGCCCTGGGTGGCGAGGCACTGCTCGCAGGCCGCGATGATCTGGTCACGGTCTGCCACATCAGCACTATATATTTGATAGCTATCAGCGCTTATGGAATGTGCGCTGGCCCATTGTTTTATCGCCTCCACCCGGCGCGCCACCAGTGCCAGCCGCCAACCGGCCTGGTGGTAGCGCAGTGCCAGGGCTTGGCCGATGCCGCTGGAAGCGCCCGTGATCAGCACCAACGGCGCGGCTGCGGCGGCCACCGGAAGGGAAGTTCGTTGCAGCGCGCCCATGGCCTACTTGGACGGCACGAGGGTACCGCGCACCCGGCCTTTGAGCTCGGCCACCTGCGAGAGATTGTTGTAGGTCATGGCATCGGCGGTGAAGCGGTCATTGCCACGGGTGATTTCCACCGGTTTGTTCGAGCTGACCCGCTCGTCATTGACAAAGGCATGCAGAAAGTCGCCGCGAAATTCCATGGCGGGCACTCCTGGCTTGGCCGCCTTGCGCACCACATGCGCATTGCCGAACAGTTGCACTTCAGAGCCATCGGCATTGGAGAGCGCACGGTCGGCCGTGGCCACGGTTTCCGAGCCGTCCTGCCGCACCGAGCGCAGATTGGCCTTGTCGATCTCGAGGGTCTCGTTGTCCATGTAATGGCGCATGGTAGTGCCACGGATTTCGCTGGTCAGGGTGCCGGTGTCGTCAAAGCTGCGCACCGAGAAGTCCCGCATGTAGTAGTCCACATCGTGGCCTTTGACCGCCACCTCGGCCTCGACCTGGGCCTTGGGCGCATTGCGCACCAGCCACCAGGTCCCCAACGCCAGCAGCCCCATCAGAAGAATGGGCAGGTAGATGGACATCCAGTCCCAGACGCGTCGAAAGCGAAAATTCATTGTCCGTACCGATCCAGCAGTTTGATATACGCACCGGAGGCTGCCAGCAGCACATCGCAGAATTCGCGTGCAGCCCCTGCCCCCCCACGCTGCACGGTGGTGAAATGCGCCACGCCGCGCGCCTCTGCATGGGCGTTGGCCGGTGCACACGCCAGTTGGCAACGACGCAGCACAGGCAGATCGGGCCAGTCATCGCCAATGGCCGCTGCCTGGTGCCAGTCCAGCCCCAGCTCGGCCAACATGTCCTGCGCGGCAGGCAGCTTGTCTTCCGTGCCATAGCGCACGTGCTCGACGCCCAGCGCACCCAGGCGGTGCCGCAGCGCCCGCGAATCGCGGCCGGTGATGACGGCGGGCGTGATGCCCGCTTCGCGCAGCATCTTCATGCCATGGCCATCCAGCGTGTGAAAGCGCTTGAGCGTCTCGCCCGCTTCGCTGATGTAGAGGCCACCATCGGTGAGCACGCCGTCCACATCAAAGAATGCAATTTTGATGCCTTGCGCTCGCAAAAGCAGCTCTGCGGGCCATTGCTGGGCCGGTGTGATCGGGCCAGGAGAAGTCATTGTCACCATCAAATCACCTTCGCACGCATCAGATCGCCAATATGCACGATGCCCACCAGATGCTGGCCAGCATCGGTCACTAGAACGCTGGTGATGCGGTGGGCCTCCATCATCGCTGCAGCGTCTGCAGCCAGAGCATCGGGCGAGATCTGGCGGGGCGATGCGTACATCACCTCGCCTGCTGCCACATGACGCAGGTCGGCGCCCGCTTCGATGCGGCGGCGCAGGTCGCCATCGGTAAAGATGCCTTGCAGCACGCCCTGTGCGTCCACGACAGCCGCAGCACCCACGCCTTTGGCACTCATCTCGCGCATCAGTTCACTGAAAGTCGCATTCGGCAGCACACGGGGCACCTCATCGCCGGACCGCATCACATCGGCCACGTGGGTGAGCAGGCGGCGTCCGAGTGCGCCTCCGGGGTGGGAGCGGGCAAAATCCTCTGCTTTGAAGCCGCGGGCCTCCAGCAAGGCCACCGCCAGCGCATCGCCCATGGCCATCTGCGCCGTGGTGCTGGCCGTGGGCGCCAGGTTCAGCGGGCAGGCTTCCTTGTCGACACGGGTATCGAGCACCCAGTCGGCATGGCGCGCCATGGCGGATTCGCGGTTGCCGGTCATCGCCACGACAGGCACGCCCAGGCGCTTGAGCACGGGCAGCAGTACCGCGATTTCAGCACTCTCGCCGCTGTTAGAGATGGCCAGCACAACATCATCGCCAGTCACCATGCCCAGGTCGCCATGGCTGGCTTCGCCCGGGTGCACAAAGAAGGCGGGCGTACCGGTCGATGCCAGGGTTGCGGCAATCTTGCGGCCCACATGGCCACTTTTGCCCATACCGGTGACCACCACCCGGCCGCGAGTGGCCAGCATGCGCTGCACTACCTGGACAAAATCATCGTCCAGGCGTTGCGCCATGGCCAGAATCGCCTCTGCTTCGATCGAAAAGGTGGATGCAGCCAGCTGGAGAATCTGCGCCGCCTGGACCGGGCGCATGGCTTGTGGAGTGCTCATTGCAATGATTTTATCGGAGCGCCCCACCCGCTTGCAGAGTAAGAGCATGTTCCCGGTCTCCACCATCTGCGGTACCGCTCAGTCGCGAGGCCAGCGCGAGGGAATTGCGAAGGAATTGCGAGGAAATCGTCAACATGTTCTACCCGCAAGCGGCGCAAAGGAAGCCCGCCCGGCCGTTTGCACTACCATGGCAGCCTGGATCGCCCTTCCCTCCTACACACCATGCAAGCCCCAGACGTCAACGCCTTTTTGCGCCACCATATCCGTACCGTACCCGACTGGCCAGCGCCGGGTGTGCAGTTCCGCGATATCACCCCCTTGCTGCAGAACCCGCAGGTCTTCCACGTCATGATCGATGCCTTTGTGCATCGCTACATGGGCCGCGACATGCGGCCCGATGTGGTGGCGGGCCTTGATGCACGCGGCTTCATCATCGGTGCAGTCATCGCCTACCAGTTGAAAGTCGGTTTCGTGCCCATCCGCAAAAAGGGCAAGCTGCCGTTCACCACGGTGGAGGAGACCTACGAGCTGGAATACGGCAGCGCCACTGTCGAGCTGCATGCCGACGCGGTCAAACCCGGCGACCGGGTGTTGCTGGTCGATGACCTGATCGCCACCGGCGGCACGATGATGGCAGGCAAAAAGCTGCTGGAGAAACTGGGGGCCTCGGTGGTGGAAGGTGCGGCCATTGTCGATCTGCCCGAACTGGGCGGCTCGCAACGCCTCAAGGATGCCGGGCTGCCACTCTTTACCCTGGTCGATTTTGCCGGGCACTGAGACACGGAAGGAACAGCGCCCGACTTTGCATTTACGCACGGGCACAGGCGTTAGAACCCTGACAGGCTGCCTGTTTCTTGCGCAGATTTCAGCATTCAATCTGCCTGAAATCCAATACTGTCAATTGCAATCAGCTCTTCTTTTTAAGAAATTCAGTTCAGATCACCGTACTGCGTGGTGCTGAGCCCGCCAAAGTTGGTGTCGGGGGTTGGCGCGGGAACGCCCCCTTGTCGGGCAGCCTGGCGCGCGGCCTCTACGTGCTGGGCAGCGCTTGTGCGTACCGGCACAATGGGTGCGGGTCGTGTCGCAGCAGGCGCTGGCTGCCTGTCGCCATTGAGTGCGGGGACAGGGCGGGTCGCTGCATCGATCAACGCTTTCTTGAATGCCTCGATCTCGACTTCTTCAATCGGGTCAATGCCTGCAACTGGTGCAGCGGCCATGCCAGCAGCCCCTGCCCTGGCAGGCCTGACACCTGCGCGAATGCCTGCAGCCCCAGGAGCAGAGGTGGAAGCTGGTTTGGCCTTGACCGAGGATGCACCCAACTGGCCATTGAGACGCCAATAGACCGAAGTGACCAGGATTTCAAACCGGGTTTTGGCGGAGTACGCAATCAGCGCCTCAATCTGGCTGAGTTTTTCGGGACTGACGGAAAACTCCTCGGCCAGATCGACCATCACGATGAACTGGGTGGCACGCTTGTCGAGCGCCAGCACTTTGAACTTGTAACCTGCCGACAGGATGCCAGAGCGCACCATCGATTCGCGTACGGAGGAGTACACCATTTCGCGCCGTGCTGAGCGCTCGCCCGGGCGCGGGGCGGTGTCTGTGGCATGCGGCGCCACCAGCGGCACAACAGCCTGCGGATTGTGCTGGACCGTACGCAATGATTCAGCAAACACCGACGGCTGCGCGGCTTCAGCCCGCGCAGGCAGTTTGCTGGATTTGCCTAACCATCTGGCAATAAGAGACATGCCGATTCCCTACCCAAATCTGTTTTTTATTCTGAATGTTGCTTGCTTCCAGAGGAAACAAACGTTTGCAATTGTAGATGGCTGCGTCGGATCACTCGCAAAAAAACCTGCCCGAGCCTTGCCCCACCACCGTATTTATGTGGTGGCGACGCGTCGTTTGCGATTGCCCAAGCGTTTGGCAAGCACCGAACCCGCAGCCATGGCCAATGCCGCCGCCACTGCAGGCTGCCGGTTGCACAGTTCGGTAAAGCGGATGCTGGGCAGCCCCCACAAGCGCGTGGCCGACACCGCCTGCACCGTGGCGCTGCGAGGGCGGTGGGAGAAGAAGGCGCCCTCGCCCACAATGGAGCCAGGCCCCACGATGGCGAGGCGGATGCGCTGCTGTTCGTCTTCAAAGTGCACGCTCAGGCTGCCGCTCTCCACAAAAAACAGCGTACGCTCCTGACTGCCCTGCTGAAACAGCACCTGCGAGGCCCCAAGATTGGTAGGCGCCAGATATGGTGCCAAAATCTCCCACTGCGCGTTGGTCAGCGGGTTGATCATGCTTTCTTCGTCCTGGCAATTGTTGATGGCAGCAATCAGGCCGCCGATATCGGTTGGGGTATTCACCATGCACTTTTTCCTCCCAGACCCAAGCATGCCAGGCTCGTGATCTGCAAAACGATTTTTCTGCTACATCCAATCTAACCGACGCATCACCCTTTTGATTCGCAGCAGCGAGACAGTTTGTAAAAAATTATCCTTCACAGCCTTTGCGCCATGCAAGCGCCTGTTTGTCAGGCCACGGGCTGTCATCTGATTCATGAATGCTCTACTTGACGCCATCGCCGCCATGCCTGTGTGCAAGGACGCGCAGCGCCTTTTTCATGGCCGCGGCGGCCTGCATCCCGGCTGCGAGCACCTGTCGCTCGACATCTTCCCGCCCGCCATCGTATTGACCAGCTTTGCTCCGCTGGAGGGTAGCGATCTCCAGACCATTGGTGATGCACTGCAGGCGCGCTGGCAACAGATCCACCCTGGCGAGCCGCTCATCTGGGTCTACCAGTGCCGCGCGCTGGGGGCGGCGCAGACCCGGCTGGTGCAAGGCAGCCTGCCCGATCCGCACACGGTGGCGGAAGATGGCGCGCGCTATCTGGTGCATGTGCTGCGCGGCCAGAACCATGGTCTGTTTCTGGACATGGCTGCAGGCCGGCGTTGGGTGCGGCAGTACATTGCCCGCCAGCCCGATCCGGGCAGTTGCAAGGTGCTGAACCTGTTTGCCTATACCTGCGCCTTTTCGGTGGCGGCGTTGCAGGCAGGTGCTGGCCAGGTGATCAACATCGACATGGGCAAGGGGGCGCTTGCCACCGGCCAGCAGAACCACCGGCTCAACCAGCTGGCAGGCGGACAGTTCTGGCCGCACGATATTTTCAGCAGTTGGGGCAAGATCACCCGCACGGGGCCGTACCAGCTCGTCATCATGGATCCGCCCAGCTACCAGAAGGGCAGCTTTGTCGCCACCAAGGACTACGCCCGCTTGATCAAACGCCTGCCCGACCTGCTGGTGCCTGGCGGTCATGCGCTGCTGTGCCTCAATGCCCCGGAGTTGCCGCTCTCCTTCTTGACGGATCAGGTGGCGCAGATCGTGCCCGAGCTGGAATTCATCGAACAGGTCGTCAACCCGCCCATGTTTGCCGATGTCTCACCCGACAAGGCGCTGAAAGTACTGGCTTACCGCATGCCGGGTTGAGATTCGTCAAGAGCGAAGTCGACTGGACGCACATCAGTCCTTGCCCAGGGACCCAGCCGACAGCAGCGGCGTCGGGTCCGGAAAGATATCGCGCCATACCTCGGCGAATGCCAGCTCGCCCACTCCGGGGGCCTCGCTGAAATCCGGCAGCGCCAGCAGGCACAGCTGCAGGTGCAGATGTGGCAGCCACCAGCCGTTTTCGTCAAAATCGCCCAGCTCGGCAAACTGCGTGCCGGCAGCAATGGCATCGCCCGGCCGCCAGCGCTGCGCCGTGCGGTGGCTCAGGTGGCCCCAGATGCTGTAGAAGGCAGCACGGCCATCGCCTTGGTCTGGATCGTGGCGCAGCACCAGCATGCCGCCGTAATCGAGCCGTTCGTCGCGCACCTCGGCCACCACGACTTCTGCCGCCTGCGGCAGGGTCAGCAACGTGCCTGCCGGGGCAAACAGGTCCAGCCCCAGATGACAATCGCGCATCACGCCGTCCAGCCGGGTCGAACGGTAATTGTCGCTTTGGTAGACGCAGCGCTGCTCCATCCAGTCACCCACGCCAATGGCAAAACCCGCTTGCTGCTGCAGCGCCGCATAGGCGGCCACCGCACCTGCGCGGTCCATGGTGGCGCTGGCCCGTGCCACGGGCGAGTCGGCGCTGCGCAGGTCGACATAGCCCGTGCGGGCCCGCTGCAGGCCCGGCATCAGGCCCCTCCAGCTGCCGCGATGCTGTGCGAGCCATGCATGGAAAGCCGCCGCCTGCGGCACTGCGGGCTGGCCCATCCGGTGGCGTGCAATGGCATCGGCTATCGGATCGACGCCTGCAGCCTGCAGGGAGTTGGAAGGAATAGTGGTCATCAGAAGGGAGGGGAATGGCATGCAAAGGCTATCCAGCCAATCCGCACATTGTGCTTTCTGCCATTCATGGCGGCAATGCGGCGCTGTCCACTGTGCAACCGGGGCGGCCGTATCGGCTATTTGCCGATGCAGAAACTGCTGAAGATCACGCCCAGCAGATCGTCCGATGTGAATTCGCCGGTAATGGTGTTGAGCGACTGCTGCGCGAGGCGCAGTTCCTCGGCCAGCAGGTCGAGCGCGGGGCTGTCCACATGCAGTTGCTCGTGGGCGCTGTCCAGGTGCTCCTGCACCTGCTGCAGCGCCTGCACATGGCGGGCGCGGGCAATGTAGGTGCCTTCGGCAGCCGATTGCCAGCCAGCCATGGTCAATAGCTGCCTGCGCAGTGCATCCAGCCCATCGCCGGTCTTGGCCGAAAGGATCAGCGGCTCGTGACCCGCCGTGTCTGCAGGCGCATGAACTGCTACGATCTTTGATGCCTCTGCGCTCATCTGGCGGGCGCTGGCGGCTGAAAACGCATCCGCCTTGTTCCACACCTGCACCACCGGCACGCTGGCGGGCAGCTGTTCGCGCAAGGTGGCGGCGATCTGTACATCGGCGGCGCGGTAGCTGTCTTCCTGCATGCGCGTGAGGTCGTGCAGAAACAGCACGGCATCGGCGCTGGCGATTTCTTCCCAGGCGCGGGCGATACCGATGCGTTCCACCTCGTCGTCGCTCTCGCGCAGACCGGCGGTGTCGATCACGTGCAGCGGCACGCCTTCGATCTGGATGGTTTGCGCCACCTTGTCGCGCGTGGTGCCGGCGATCGGGGTGACGATGGCCAGCTCCGCCCCCGCCAGCGCGTTGAGCAACGAGCTTTTGCCCGCATTGGGCTGCCCGGCAATCACCACCTTGATGCCTTCACGCAGCAGCGCGCCCTGGCGTGTGCGCTGCATCACGCTCTGGAGCGTGCTGCGCAACTGATCGAGCTGGCCGTAGGCATCGGCCTTTTGCAGAAAGTCGATCTCTTCTTCTGGAAAATCAAGCGTCGCCTCCACCAGCATGCGCAGGTGGATGAGCGCATCGCGCAGGCGATGAATCTCCTGCGAAAAGGCTCCAGTGAGCGAGCGGCTGGCGCTGCGCGCGGCCGCTTCGGTGCTCGCATCGATCAGATCGGCAATCGCCTCGGCCTGGGCCAGGTCGATCTTGTCGTTCAGAAAGGCGCGCTCGGTAAACTCGCCCGGCTCGGCCAGGCGCAGGCCCGGCAAGGTCGCATGGCCATTGGCAGCGAGGGTCTGCGCGGCTTCCAGGCAGCGCGCCAGCAGCAACTGCAGCACTACCGGCCCGCCGTGGGCCTGCAACTCCAGCACATCTTCGCCGGTATAGCTGTGCGGCGCCGGAAAGTACAGCGCCAGCCCCTGGTCGATGGCTTGGCCGTCGACCGCCTTGAAGGGCAGATAGCTCGCCTCGCGCGGCTTGAGCGCCTTGCCGCACAATAGCTGCACCAGTGGCGCAATGGCCTTGCCCGACACCCGCACGATGCCCACGGCGCCGCGTCCGGGGGCGGTGGCAATGGCAACAATCGGGTCTTGGTGGCGGGCAAGCATGGGCGGTTCTCGGGCAGGTTCAGGCAAACGGCTGCAGCGCAAGGGCTGCAAACTACAAATTTAATAGCTATTGGTGCGCGTTTGTCGTGCGCCAAAGGCCATTTTCATTCAAAACAGCGGGTTCAATGCCTCTGATTATCGGCGTGCCCGGCGAGCAGCGCTGCGCCGAGGGATCCTCTGGGCCCGGTAAAAGCAAAAAGCCTGCTCGCGCAGGCTTTTTGGGTTGGGTGTGGGTATGCGGCCTGAAGCTGCTTACTTGACGGTTGTCCAAGCCGGAATCGGGCGTGCATCGGCGCGGTACACGGTGTCGATGCCCTTGCGCATGGCCCAGGGGAAGATCTGGTGGTGCACGGGGATGGTGTAGAAGTTGTCCTTGGTCATCTTCAACGCGTCGTTGATCAGCGCATCACGTTTGGCCGGGTCTGTCTCGGTCTTCATCGCGTCGATCTTGGCATCCAGCTCCTTGTCGGCAATGCGGCCGCCGTTGTAGACGCCGCCGCCCGCGGCGCCCTTGCTGTGGATCAGCGCGTCCAGCGAGTAGAGCGCATCAAAGGTCGCCACGCCCCAGCCGAACAGGTAGGCGTTCGGGTCGGAGTTCATCACGCGGGTCACGAACTGGGCCATCGGCGTGGCCTGCAGGCTGGTCTTGATGCCGATGCGGGTCCACATGGCAGTCACGGCCTGGCAGATCGCCTCGTCGTTCACATAGCGGTCGTTCGGGCATTCCAGCTTCAGGTTGAAACCATTGGGGTAGCCGGCTTCGGCCAGCAGCTTCTTGGCGCCTTCCACATCGTATTTGGCGGCACGCTGCTCCAGCTCCTTGGTCCAGCCATGCACCATGGGCGCAATCATGGTGCCCGCAGGGATGGACATGCCACGCATCGTGCGCTTGTGCAGGCCTTCGGTGTCGATCGCCATGTACATGGCCTTGCGCACCTTGATATCCTTGAGCGGGTTCTTGCCTGCCGTACCAGCGCCTGGCAGCTCATCGCGGAATACATCCAGGCCCAGGTAGATGGTGCGGTTTTCCGTGCCTTCCAGCAGCTTGAGTTCAGGCGTCTTCTTGATGCGATCCTGGTCTTGCGGTGGCGGGTCGACCATGAAATCGACCTGGTTCGAGATCAGCGCGGCGGTGCGGGTGGCAGCCGATTTGATCGGGGTAAAAACCACTTCATCCACGTTGCCGGTGGGTTTGTCCCACCAGCTGGCGTTTTTCTTGAGGGTCAGCTTCACATCCGGCTGCCAGCCCGTGGCGATGAACGAGCCCGTGCCGTTGGTGTTGCGGCTGGCAAAGGATTCTTCCTTGCCTGCGTAATCCTGGGTCTTGACGGAGTTGTTCTTCTCGGCCCAGGCCTTGTTCATGATGCGCGCCTCGGTCAGTTCGCGCAGCAGAATGGGGTTGGGGCCCTTGAGGATCAGATCGACGGTGAAATCGTCAACCTTCTTGACTTCCTTGATGCTCTGGGTCGAGCTCATCATGTTCGAGGGTGGCGTCATGATGCGGGTGAGAGAAAACACCACATCATCGGCCGTGAACGGTGCGCCGTCATGGAATTTCACGCCCTTGCGCAGTTCGAAGCGCCATTGCGTTGGGCTCACTTCGGTCCATTTGGTAGCCAACGCGGGCTCCAGCTGAAAATCCTTGCCATAGCGCACCAGCGGCTCGTACACCTGCTGCAGGAACGCGTGCGTGGTCTGGTGGTTCTGCGCGTGGGGGTCCAGGGTCAGGATGTCATTGGCGCCAGCCCAGCGCAGGGTTGCCGCATGCGATGCGCCTGCGCATGCCAACACCGCCAGCGCCAATGCGCCGCGTTGAAAAACCGAAACTTTTGCCATACATCAACCCCCATGTTGTTTAACAACGATCTGAACAGACCATGCTAACGAAAAAACGGCCGCAAATGCGGCCGTTCCGGGGATGGATGCGGGAATGCCCGCCTAGGCAATCCCTGCATTGACAAAGCGCTTACTTGAACTTCGGCAGGTTGAACTGCGGCGGCACACCCATGCGCTTGTTGATGATCCATTGCTGGGCAATCGACAGGATATTGTTGGTGCACCAGTACAGCACCAGCCCCGCCGGGAAGAAGAAGAACATCACGCTGAACATCAGTGGCATGATCCACATCATCTTGGCCTGCATCGGATCGGGCGGCGCGGGGTTCAGCGCCGTCTGCAGCAGCGACGACAGGGTCATCACGATCGGCAGGATGAAGAAGGGATCGGGAACCGACAGGTCGTGGATCCAGCCGATCCATGGCGCATTGCGGATTTCCACGCTCGACTGCAGCACCCAGTACAGCGCCATGAACACAGGAATCTGGATCATGATCGGGAAGCACCCGCCCATGGGGTTGACCTTCTCCTCGCGGTAGATGCGCATCATCTCCTGCTGCATCTGCTGCGGCTTGTCCTTGAGGCGCTCGCGCATCTCCATGATGCGCGGGTTGATGGCCTTCATCTTGGCCATCGAGGAGTAGGCCTTGGCGTTGAGCCAGTAGAAGGCGATCTTCAGCAGCACCACGAGCGCCACGATGGACCAGCCCCAGTTGCCAATAAATGTGTGCAGCTTGGACAGCAGCCAGTACAGCGGCTTGGCCAGAATCGTCAGCCAGCCATAGTCCTTGACCAGCTCCAGACCGGGCGCCATGGATTCGAGCATCTTCTCGACCTGCGGGCCGACAAAGAGGCGAGCTTCCACCGCCTTGCTCTGGCCGGGAGCGATCTGGCCCAGCTGGGTGATCTCGCCCACCGAGTATAGATTGTTGCCGGCCTTGCGGGCATAGATGTCGCGCTGCGTGCCCTGCGGCAGCAACCAGGCGCTTGCAAAGTAATGCTGCACCATGGCCACGTAGCCGTTGTCGGCCTGCTTGTCTAGGCTGTCGGTCTTGCCGTTTTCGATGTCCTTGAAATCCACCTTGTGGAACTTCTTGGCCTCGGTGTAGACCGCGGGGCCGGTGAAGGTGGAATAGAACATCGACTCGCCAGAGGGCTTGTTGCCATCGCGCGTGAGCTGCAGGTACAGCTGGGGGCTGACCGCCGCGCCGCTGGTATTGACCACATCCTGCTTCAGGCCGATGGCATAGTCGCCGCGCTTGATGGTCCAGGTCTTGACCAACTTGACGCCGCCCTGCTCGGGTGATTCGAACACCACATTCAGGCTGTCCTGGCCTTCTGCCAGCTCGCGCGGGCCCGGCTGCAGCTTCATCACCGTCTTGTGGGTGGGGAAGTTGCCGCCGATCAGGCCGGTCTGCGCCACATACACGCGGGCGGCGCTTTCGTCCAGCAGCTTCACAGGCTTGGTCTTGTCGTCCTGGTCGGCGTACTTGAGCAGTTCGGCACCGATCAGCGAGCCGCCTTCGCCATCAAAGGTCAGGCGGTACAGGTCGGTCGTCACCGTCACCTTTTCGCGCTGCGCAGCAGCAGGCGCAGCACCGCCGGTGGCGGGCACATTGCTGCTGTCAGCCGCAGCTGCCTGGGCCGCAGCAGGTACGCCTGCCTCGGTCTTGGCGGCATCCGCAGGGGTAGCCGCAGTGACCTCGGGCGTCGGGAAGAAGGTGGGCTTGCGGCCATTGTGGATTTGCCACTTGTCCCACAGCAGGACAAGTGAGAAACCAAATATCACCCACAAAATGGTGCGGCGAATGTCGTTCATGAAGACTTCTCGGAGGGGGAAGAGGATGAATCAGCAGGAGTTACCAAACGGCTGAACCAACGGGGATGCGAGGGAACCGGATCCAGGCCGCCCTGGCACCACGGATGGCAGCGCGCCAGGCGGCGCACGGTCAGATAGCTTCCCATGGCGGCGCCATGCTGCTCCAGCGCTTGCAACGAATAGACCGAGCATGTGGGCTCGAAACGGCAGGCAGAACCCAGCCAGGGGCTCAGCAGCAGCCGGTAGCCACGTACCAGTCCGATCAGCAAACGCTGCATCATACGCTATGCCCTGTAGCAGCGCCATCGCGCCCGGGGAGCGCATCACGCGTGTTTTTCTGCGCCCGGGCAAACAGTTGCAGCAACTCGGCACGGACCGCCTTTTTCAGGACATCCGAGGTCGGGCTGATGAATTGCTTGCGATCGAACGTGCTGCGCAGGCGCACCACATGGGCATGCGCCGGCAGCTGCAATGCATGCTCGGCCGCAACCGCATAGATCTGGCGTTTGATGGTGTTGCGTGTGACGGCACGGCGCGCCCAGCGCTTGGGCACCATGGCACCCAGCCAGGCGCCAGGCAACGCAAAAAGGGCCTGCGGTGCCGCCTCACTGGAAGGTGAGGCACCGGGCCCTGTTAAAGAGGCAGTCTCGCTGCCAGATGATGCGGCGTTCAGATCCAGCCGGTGCAGCGCAAAATGCGCCGTACGTGCAATGGTTCCGCCCGCCATGGCGGCCTGAAACTGGGGTCGTGTCTTGAGGCGATGCACCGGAGCACTACCTGGCACTCTTCATCAGAGCGCCAAGGCCACCCATTCAGGCTTAGACGGCCAGACGCTTGCGGCCCTTGGCGCGGCGTGCGTTGATCACGGCACGGCCACCCTTGGTCTTCATGCGGACGAGGAAGCCGTGGGTACGGGCGCGGCGGACTTTGGAAGGTTGGTAAGTACGTTTCATGATGCAATTCCTAGAGAGGCTTGGTTCCGGTTTGGTGGCAACCGAGCCGCTCACCCACATCCAGAAGGAATGGGAGGCGCTACAGTGACCAAGCTCAAGCCCTGCTCAAGCGCAACACCGGTGAAATAGTGCGCGTCACCTGACAAAGATTGGCATGCTGCCGCCTCTTTTTCAAATTTCGCGCGCGTAAAAATTCGCCCTGCATGCAGGGAAACCGCAAATTATCGCAGTGTTTGTCAAGCTTGGCAATTGCTTGGGCTTTTTAGGCGGTTTTTCGGTAATATGCCTGCAGTCCCCACATCCCGGCACCGTCTATCCGCGGCCTGCACCGTCAGCGTTTTCATGGATGGGTCACATGATGTGGATAACTTTTGCACAAGCTACAATAGCCAGTCAATCAACATTCCCCCTTATCCACAATTACAAGATTGAGTGGGGCGAATATTTCCGCGAGATACGCAATGGATGAAGCCAGCCTGGGCCAAGGTCTGTGGCGCGCAGTTGTAGAGCAACTGGCCCAAGAAATGCCCGAGCAACAGTTCAACACCTGGATCAAGCCGCTGACCGCCGTCGTGTCAGACGACCTGTCCAAGGTCACGCTCTATGTCGCCAACCGGTTCAAGCTGGACTGGATCCGCGCCCAATATGCCGGCCGCCTGGCTGCCATGCTGGAAGAAACCTATGGTCAGCCCGTCGCCATCGAATTGGCCATCGCCCAGCGCGATGCCGCCGTGCGTACCGTGGTGCGCCCGGTCCGCACCGGCGCGCCAGCGGCAGGTTACGCCAGCGGCACCTCGTCTGGCATGGGCCTGGGTCCATCCTATGGTCCAGCCAGCCGCAGTGTCGGTGGCTACCAGCAGAATACGCAAGATTATGGCGGCGACGGCTTTCGGGGCAATGCCCAGCAGCATGCGGCCCAGCACGAGGCTGCCCCTGCCACAGCGAGCGGCGGAAGCTCCGAAGTTGATAGCATCAACGGTAGCGGCAATTTCCGCAACCGGCTCAATCCGGCGCTGACCTTCGACACCCTGGTCGAAGGTACGGCCAACCGCATGGCCCGCTCGGCCGCCATGCATGTGGCAGCCTCGCCCGGCCACCTGTACAACCCGCTGTTCATCTATGGCGGCGTGGGCCTGGGTAAAACCCACCTGGTGCACGCCGTAGGCAACAAGCTGCTGGCCGACAACCCGGACGCCAAAGTTCTCTACATCCATGCCGAGCAATTCGTCTCGGATGTGGTCAAGTCCTACCAGCGCCGTACCTTCGACGAGTTCAAGGAGCGCTACCACTCGCTTGACCTGCTGCTGATCGATGACGTGCAGTTTTTTGCCAACAAGGACCGCACCCAGGAAGAATTCTTCAACGCCTTTGAAGCGCTGCTGGCCAAGAAGAGCCACATCGTGATGACGTCCGACACCTATCCCAAGGGGCTGGCCAACATCCACGAGCGCCTGGTGTCGCGCTTTGATTCGGGTCTGACGGTCGCCATCGAGCCGCCCGAGCTGGAAATGCGCGTGGCGATCCTGATCAACAAATCACGCGCTGAAGGCACCGAAATGCCCGAGGAAGTGGCGTTCTTCGTTGCCAAGAACGTGCGCTCCAACGTGCGCGAACTCGAAGGCGCGCTGCGCAAGATCCTGGCCTACTCGCGCTTCAACCAGAAAGAGATCTCGATCCAGCTGGCACGCGAGGCGCTGCGCGACCTGCTGTCGATCCAGAACCGCCAGATCAGCGTGGAAAACATCCAGAAGACCGTTGCCGATTACTACAAGATCAAGGTGGCGGACATGTACAGCAAGAAGCGCCCGGCCAGCATTGCCCGCCCGCGCCAGATTGCCATGTACCTTGCCAAGGAACTGACGCAGAAGAGCCTGCCCGAAATTGGCGAACTGTTCGGCGGCCGCGACCACACCACCGTGCTGCACGCCGTGCGCAAGATTGGCGGCGAACGCCAGCAGCTGACCGAGCTCAACCAGCAATTGCATGTGCTGGAGCAGACTCTGAAAGGTTAACCAATGGAAACTTTCGTTTTACCCGAAACAATCGTTTTCGCAAATCGCCTGCTTTGCGCAGGCACAATGGCAGATGGGACAGGGGCAGAGGGGGCTCCTTGCATGGCTGCTGTCCGCAACAACTCCGCAATTTGACAAGAGGTTGAAATGATTATCCTCAAGGCCACACAAGACAAGGTCATCGCAGTTCTGCAATCGGTCGCCGGCATTGTCGAGCGGCGCCATACCCTGCCCATTCTGGCCAACGTGCTGATCCGCAAGACCGGCAACGCGCTGCAGCTGACCACCAGCGACCTGGAAATCCAGATCCGCACCACCGCAGAGCTGGGTGGCGACATGGGCGACTTCACCACCACCGTGGGCGCGCGCAAGCTGATCGACATCTTGAAAACCATGCCCGGCGACCAGACCGTGAGCCTGGAGACGCAGCAGTCCAAGATGATCCTCAAGGGTGGCAAGAGCCGTTTCACCCTGCAGACCCTGCCTGCGGAAGACTTCCCGCTGGTGCAGGAGGCGCCCTCGTTCGGCCCCGTGTTCAGCGTGCCGCAAAAGGTGCTCAAGGACCTGATGAGCCAGGTCTCCTTCGCCATGGCGGTGCAGGATATTCGTTACTACCTCAACGGCATCCTCTTCGTTGCCGAGGGCAACACCCTCAGCCTGGTGGCGACCGACGGCCACCGCCTCGCGTTCTCGAGCGCCACCCTGGATGTGGAAGTGCCCAAGCAGGAAGTGATCCTGCCGCGCAAGACCGTGCTGGAACTGCAGCGCCTCCTGAGCGACGCGAGCGGTGACAACCAGCCCGTGATCGAGATGCAGTTTGCCAGCAACCAAGCGCGCTTCACCTTTGCGGGCATGGAATTCGTCACCAAGCTGGTCGAAGGCAAGTTCCCAGATTACAACCGTGTCATTCCGCGCAACCACCCCAATAGCGTGACCCTGGGCCGCGCCCCGCTGCTGGCCAGCATGCAGCGCACGGCCATCATGACGAGCGACAAGTTCAAGGGTGTGCGCCTGACCATCGAGCCCGGCACCTTGCGCATTGCGGCCAACAACGCCGAGCAGGAAGAGGCCGTCGACGAACTCGACATCGACTACGGCGGTCCATCGGTGGAAGTCGGCTTCAACGTCACCTACCTGATCGACGTGCTCTCCAACATGAGCCAGGACATGGTGCGCATCGACTTTGCCGACAACAACAACTCGGCCCTCATCACCAATCCGGAGAACGACAGCTTCAAGTACGTGGTGATGCCCATGCGCATGTAAGCGCATTGCTCCTGAAAAGAGAGCTTGCAGCACATGCTGCAACTCTCTTTGCGATAGATAGATATTTGAATTCAAGACAAGACAGGCGCCACCAGCTCCTGTTTTTGCAGTACCAAGGCAGCTTCATGACCGCAGAAAACCAGCCGGAACAATCTCCCAGCACGCCAAGCACCCCTGATGCAGGCGGCTACGGCGAAGGCGCCATCCAGATTCTGGAAGGCCTGGAGGCGGTGCGCAAACGCCCCGGCATGTACATCGGCGATACCTCCGACGGCACCGGTCTGCACCATCTGGTGTTCGAGGTGGTGGACAACTCCATCGACGAAGCGCTGGCGGGCTACTGCGACGACATCCTCGTCACCATCCATGCCGACGGATCGCTATCGGTGGTGGACAACGGCCGCGGCATCCCTACCGGCGTGAAGATGGACGACAAGCATGAGCCCAAGCGCTCGGCGGCCGAAATTGCCCTGACCGAGCTGCACGCGGGCGGCAAATTCAACCAGAACAGCTACAAAGTCTCGGGCGGCCTGCATGGCGTGGGTGTGTCGTGCGTGAATGCGCTGTCCATCAAGCTCAAGCTCATCGTGCGCCGCGAAGGCCAGGTCCACCAGATCGACTTCTCGCGCGGCCATGTGCAGAACCGCCTGATTGAAATCGTCGATGGCGTCGAAGTCTCGCCCATGCGCATCGTCGGCACCACCGAAAAGCGCGGCACCGAAGTGCACTTTCTGCCCGACCAGGAAATCTTCAAGGAAAACTTCGAGTTCCGCTACGAAATCCTGGCCAAGCGCCTGCGTGAACTCTCCTTCCTGAACAACGGCGTGCGCATTCGCCTCAAGGACGAGCGCGACGGCAAGGAAGACGACTTCTCCGGCGCCGGCGGCGTGCAAGGTTTCGTCAACTTCATCAACGCCAACAAGAAGGTGCTGCACCCCACGCCCTTCTACGCCACCGGCTCGCGCCCTGCGGAATCCTATGGCGGCATTCCTGGCACCGAAATCGGCGTGGAAGTGGCCATGCAGTGGAACGACGGCTACAACGAATCCGTTCTCTGCTTCACCAACAACATCCCCCAGCGCGACGGCGGCACCCACCTGACCGGCCTGCGCGCCGCGATGACCCGCGTCATCGGCAAATACATCGAGCAGAACGAACTGGCCAAGAAGGCCAAGGTGGAAGTGACGGGCGACGACATGCGCGAAGGCCTGTGCGCCGTGCTGTCAGTCAAGGTGCCAGAGCCCAAGTTCAGCAGCCAGACCAAGGACAAGCTCGTCTCCAGCGAAGTGCGTGCGCCGGTGGAAGACATCGTCGCAAAGACGCTGGCCGAATACCTGGAAGAAAAGCCCAACGACGCCAAGATCCTGTGCGGCAAGATCATCGACGCGGCCCGCGCCCGTGAAGCCGCCCGCAAGGCGCGCGAAATGACGCGCCGCAAAGGCGTGCTGGACGGCATGGGCCTGCCCGGCAAACTGGCCGACTGCCAGGAAAAGGACCCCGCGCTGTCTGAAATCTACATCGTCGAGGGTGACTCCGCAGGCGGCTCGGCCAAGCAAGGGCGCGACCGCAAGTTCCAGGCCATCCTGCCGCTGCGCGGCAAGATCCTGAACGTGGAAAAGGCCCGCTACGAAAAGCTGCTGTCCAGCAACGAAATCGTCACCCTGATCACCGCACTGGGCACCGGTATCGGCAAGGCCAGCGAAGACTCAGGCAAAAGCAACAGCGACGACTACAACCTGGCCAAGCTGCGCTACCACCGCATCATCATCATGACCGATGCGGACGTGGACGGCGCGCACATCCGCACCCTGCTGCTCACTTTCTTCTACCGCCAGATGCCCGACCTCGTGGAGGCCGGTCACATCTACATTGCCCAGCCACCGTTGTACAAGGTGAAGAACGGCAAGGAAGAGCTGTACCTGAAGGACGGCCCGGCGCTGAACCAGTTCCTGCTGCGCGTGGCGCTGCAAGGCGCCAATGTCACCACCGGTGGCGACGCCCCCCGCACCATCGAAGGCGAAGAGCTGGCCAAACTGGCCAACATGCACCTGGCCGCAGAAACCGTGATCGAACGCCTCTCGTCCTACCTGGACGCCGAAGCGCTGCGCGCCATTGCCGATGGCGTGCAGATCAAGCTCGACACCCTGCAGGACGCCATGGACTGCGCCCCGGTGCTGGAAGCCAAGCTGCGCGAGCTGACCACCACCGGCGTGCCTGCCGAAGTGAGCGGCGAACTCGATCCACACACCGAAAAACCCATTCTGCGCATCAGCCGCCACCACCACGGCAACATCAAGAGTTCCATCATCACGCAAGAGTTTGTTGAAGGCCACGATTACGCAGCCCTGGCTGCCGAGGCGCAAAACTTCCACGGCCTGCTCGCAGAAGGCGCCAAGGTCACCCGTGGCGAAGGCGAAAAGGCCAAGATGGAAAAGGTGAGCGACTTCCGCCAGGCCATGCAATGGCTCATCAGCGAAGCCGAACGCACCACGGCCCGCCAGCGCTACAAAGGCCTGGGCGAAATGAATCCCGAACAGCTCTGGGAAACCACCATGGACCCCGATGTGCGCAGCCTGCTGCAGGTGAAGGTCAACGACGTCATCGAAGCCGACCGCGTGTTCACCATGCTGATGGGTGACGAGGTGGAACCCCGCCGCGACTTCATCGAGACCAATGCGCTGCGGGCGGGGAATATCGATGTCTGATTTTGTAGGTTCTCATTGATCTTGCAAATATTCTCACTACTTGCAAATCGCTGATCTGAAAACGCCCGGCAACGCTGGGCGTTTCTCATTGATGCCTTAGCTCCCGCTCAACGCGTCAGGAATACCGGCCTGCTTGTTGAATCGATGCACAGGACACCACTCGCGGATATTCTGACCAATAGGAACCTCAACATTCGGGAAGCATATCCCCTCGCGATGATCACAACGGGATCAATGCTGGTCATCAAAGCAGATCACCACCCAGCGAAAGGTCGTTTTCCCTGCTGATCAGTCCATGCACATCCCCCATGCTTAGGCGAAAATTTCGACTACCTCGCCTTGAGTCCATGCTCTCAAATTACAGAGCCTTCCCGAATGTCAGACAGTCATACAGCATTACACTTGGTTGCATGGGTATTTCATAATCAATCCTCGCCTCTTCCTCTGACTTGATTGGTGCGACAGGTTAAATTGTTGCAATACGCAGAAGAATGGCATTCAAAGGAAAATTTATTTGTCTACCAATAAAAGTCTGCAAGGCAATGGGGAAACGGGAGTGCCCCCTGCGAGCGCTTGGGTACGCTTCCTGCGTAGCTACGGACCGACGCCGCAAAACTTAACTCTGTTCGACGAGTATGTGGCCGCCGCAGTCAGCCGGGCCAAGATCGAGCCAATCAAGCTCGCGACGCCGCTGCTCGAGGCCATGATCCGCCATGTCGAATCCAAGGCTCCGGGTTCCATGCTCATCGCTGGCACGGCGGGCGATGGCAAGACATATCACTGCCGAGCTTTATGGACCCACCTCGGCGGCGAGGCCAAAGCCTGGGCCGCCAAGGGCAACGTGAAAGAGCTACCGCTGGCTGACGGACGCCTGGCAGTCTTCATCAAAGACCTCTCCGAGTTCCGTGGCGAGTCGAGCGACCTGCCACTGTTGCGCCTCGAAAAGTCTGTCCTTGAGGGTGACGACTCCGAGATCGTGATTCTGGCGGCTAATCATGGACAGATATTAGATCGACTGCGTGACCTGGGTGAACGGCATGGCGGCCGGCATCCCCTGAGAACGCCCTTGCAAGAGTGTTTCCTGCAAGCGGGACCAGCCCCCGATCGCCTGGCGGTGTTCGACCTCAGTCGCACGACCACCCGCAAGACTTTTGAAGAGGTCGCAAAGGCGGTAGCAGGACATCCTCAGTGGAGCAACTGCTCCAACTGCCCCCTCAATGCTGACGGGAAGGTTTGTCCGATCGACGAGAACCGCCGCCGCTTGCTCGGCGAGGCCGATGGCGGCCAGCTCGCGAGCCGCATGGGCGATCTGGTAGAGATCGCGCGCCTTAACGGATTGCATCTGCCCGTGCGGGACCTGCTCGCGCTGTGTTCGAACATGATCCTCGGGTATGCCGACGCCAAAGAGGCCAAGGATAACCTGATGACTTGCGCGGACGTGGCGCAAATCCAAGAGGCAGACCACGTCAGCAAGGCCAGCATTTATGCTAACGCATTCGGGGCGAACCTTCCCAAACGCAGGACGTTCGACGGCCCGGTCTTCAAGGCCATGGCTGCCTTTGGCGTAGGAGAGGAGACCACGAACGGGGCCGATGGTCTGCTGGTCTATGGCAAGGACGACGCTCGGCTGCAGGCCGATTTCGCGCGCCTGGTAGCGAGCGATCCCATCTATGGCGCGGCGCCGGGTTATCTCGCCGCCCAGGACGATTACCTGGAGGGGCACGAGGGGGCGAGGCTCGAAGTGGGAGCTGCTGCTTTCATGGAGATGCTCGAGGACCAGCGCCGGCGGCTCTACTTCACGCTGCCCGACAATGAGCCTAGCTACTTGCGCTGGGCCATGACGGTCTACCGCTTCGCGGGCGACTACCTTGGGATCATCGACACGCTCGCCGCGAAGAAGACCCAAGTCAACGAGGCCGTCCGGGCACGGATCGCCAAAGGCCTCAACCGAGTGATGACGGGCTTGCTGCTTGAGAATGCCCACCGCATCTTTATCGCCAGCTCCGGAGGCTTCACCCAGAGCCGCGTGAGCGTGCTTTGCGACCATGAGACCACGGCCCGGCGACAGCAAGGCACGGGTATGGCCATCAAGCTCAACCCCATGACGGGACGGCCCTTCTTGGAAGTCCAGCTCGCGGCTGGCGAGATGAACAAAGTGGACTTCGATCTCACGCCCATCCGCCACGAGTTCCTCTCCCGCGTCGCGGAGGGCGCCCTTCCGGCCAGCTTCTCCAACGAGTGCCTTGAAGACCTACTGGCCTTCAAAGCGAAGCTTCTGCGCAAGGCAGAGATCGTCCGCCGCAATGGGGTCAGGGACGACGACGAAGTGGACGGCGAGGACTCCGCCATGACGCTCGACTTCATCGACATCGAACCGGGCGGGCGCGGATTGGTCCGCCCGGTGACCGTAAGGGCTCCAGCATGAGCGCCATCTTCAAACGGCCCTTCATCAAGGGCGTCGACTTTTGCGTTGACGAGAACATCTGGGGCCACCGCCTCTACGACGAGCAGCTTCCGCATTTGACGGTTCTCGAATTCCTAGGCGTCTTGGGTTCGAACCTGGACAAGCCGCTACGCCCCCACGCGGGGATGGACGGCGCCGTCAAGTTCAAGCCGCAGCGGCAAATGCGCCTGCGCGGGTTGCTCTTCAATAACCCCTATGTCGACTCCATCGCGGAGAGCGCGCTCTCCGACGAAGAGAAGTGGCGCCAGTGGTTCGATAAGTTCGAGCAAGGTAAGACTGGCAACGGCGACTCGGCCGCTGACGTGGCCTACCTTCGCCAGTCCTTCATCAGCTTCGATGACTTCGCCAAAGCGATTGAGTTGCTGCGCTCTTCGGCCTTCGAAGAGCGCAGCAACAAGCGCTGGAGCTCGAAGTTCGTGTTTCCCTTCGGCCCCGATGCGCTCTTCGAAGACTTGAAGATCGACGCGAAGGGCGGCATGAGCAACGACCGGCGCTTCTTCGCGCGCTCCGGCGAACTGCTCTATTTGATGCTGACCCGCGCCAAGAAGGGCGCCGAGCTCGGCGATATCCTGGCCAATCGCCTCTTCGATCGCTCGGCGTCGATGAACCGGTTGACCCGGGCGCTTCAAGGTGAGCCGCAGCTCCCCGAGGAGCCTCGAATTTCGGGCTACCTGCCCGAAGTTTCCAATCCGCGCTTCGATCTGATCTGCGAAGACTGGTTGGCGATTCTGTCGAGGGACATGCCGGTCTATGACGCCCTCGAACACTTGATCGCCATCACTGGCCTTCACATGCTCCTCTACTTCCTCGAGCGCGCGAAGCGCGTCGCCGGTGACGACGAGCCGGTGGAGTTCGTGTGCGAGATCGTCTCCAAAGATGGCCGCAAGGTGCGGGCTCTGTCGAGCGATAACTACCAGCAGAACCAGGGCTGCCCCGAAAAGGCGATCCGGGCGCACATCGAATCCATCCGGCGCGAGAAGGCTTGGATCGCCGCTGACTCGGCGGAATTCCCGGATGCCGAGCGCGTGAAGCTTCTGCGCGAGGCCTTCCAATGGCCGCCGACCGATGACAAGGATGAAGAAGGCCTTGCGAGCCGCAAGCCCGACGATTTGATCGACATGCTCGTCAAGGATGCGCTGCCGCGGCATTCCCAGCACGTCGGCAAGATCCACGCGTCATGGTCGCGTGCGATTGGGCTCAGCTCCCGCAGGCTCTCGCGCCGATACCGCTACGCGCCCAACGATCGATTGCTCAAATCGATCGTCATCGCGCTCGTCGGCGAACGCATGCAGTTCGATGAGTTCCTTGCCGCAGCCAAGACTCGCTATGGACTTGTGATTGGCGAAGTCGAAGGCGCTCGGCTGATGGACACCAAGTCCATCGACGAATCGGAGCTCACTGAAAACCGAGACAACCTTGAATCCCGCCTTGTCGGCTTGGGCTTGGTTCGTCGGCTCTCCGATTCATGTTCATTTGTTGAAAACCCGTTCGCGTCTGAGGTGGAGGCTGAATGCTGACCGATCGCATCATCGGGCGCGTCGGCGCGGACATCCTCGCCAAGCGCCTCGCAAAACCGGCCCAAGCCGACGACACCGTCGCGTTGTTCCGCCTCGACAGGCTTTCGTCCACCCAAATCGCCGCCGTGGCGCGCGCGGTCATGGGCAAGACCGACTTGTTCGCTCGGATGGATCTGATGATCCCCGAGACGCTGGTGGTCGGTCAGGGTCTGCCTCCGGAGATCTTGATCGCCGAGAACGCCGGCTACGTGCGCAACAACGCCCTCACGGAGAAAGAGGCGATCCTCACCGCTAGCGGCAGCGAGCACAACCTCGCCGACACGCTCGCGCACGTCACGCCGATCGGCGCTAAGGAGATGCGTGCGGAGGCGCTGCCTTGGGTCGATGCAGCGCTTTTCACCGGCGGACTTTCCCCGGTGGCTGATGACCGCGCAGTCTTTCAGGCCGCCATCGGTGGCTTGCTCAGTGCAACCGAGCTCTCTCTTGTGCAGCTCGGCGAGTTTTGTTCTGAGGTCGTCGAGGCCATCTCCACCAGCGGCTTGCCGATTCGCGATGCCGTGGGCCGTTCGCTGCCAAGGGTGGGCTTGCCTAAGGACACAGGCTATTTCACCAATGCCAGGACGTTCGCCACCGCGCGCGGCCCTTGGCAAAAGGCGTTCGCGAAGCTCTTCGATCAACGGGCACCTCTGCTGAAAAAGCTCCGCCAGAACGGGCAGCCTCTGGATCCGGATGAGATCCAAGAGCGGATCGACGCCAACGTCAACGAGATCGACGAAGGCGCGCGCAAGGCTCTGGTGGCCTTCGCCTCGGCGTCGGCCGGGGACCAAACCACCGCCGCGGCTTTGGCCCAATTCGAGTGGGAGGCCGATGGCGTCTACCTGGCTTTCGACAAGCCCAAGGAGAAGTTGCTGCAGAGCTTGGCAGACACGACGCTTCGCTTCTTCGAGCACGATTGCGAAGAGGAGGGTTCGCTTTCCTCGGACGGGCGCAAGCATCTCGAAGATTTGAAGACGCGCGAGCGTCGCGGCGAGTTCACCTCCGAAGACGAAGAATTCTTCGCGTCGCATCGCCGGTTCCTGGAGCGCGACTCCAAGCTGATGGCTCGCTGGGAGAAGGCCCTGTTCGGAAAGCCCATCGAGTGCGTGGACTTCTTCGAAGGCTTCGCGCGAGTGGTCAACAACCTGCATGCGGGTTTGGACGAAGCCAACGGCGAGCGGATCCTGCGCTTCACCGTCAACAAGGGCCGGACCGAGTGGCGCGAGCGCTTCAACCAGGACGCCGGCAGCTATTTCTCCGCCATGTATCGTGGCCTGCGCGGGTTGATGGGATCTAAGGCGGATTGGAGGGTCACGAAGATGACCACGGCCGATCTGCCTGATCCGCTGTTCGACTTCGACAAATTCATCGCCAAAGAGCGCGAGATCGCCGAGAGCCGCAACAAGAAGTTCAAGCCCTTCACGGGGATTGGGCGAGCGGCGATGCAGATCAAATTCGATGTCGAGTTGCTCAAGGTGATTGGCGGCGCCGAGACCCGGATCAACAAGACGCAGCTCGTCTGGATATACAAGCCCGGCGCAATCGGCCTGTCGATGGTCGCGGACATGCGCCGCCTCCTGGAGAAGGGCGCGGTCGGCTGCACGGAAGTGCATCGGCGGCTCGTGAGCAAGAAGGGCGGCGTCCAAAACGTATCCCTGCTTGACACCAACTCGCTGGAGGCCACGTATTCCACCGACGCTGGCTCGCTGGTGCCTGCGACGAGCAAGTTTGGCAGCCTGGCGCGAGAGATCAAGAGGCGAATCAAGCAGCTCGAGGACGATGGACGCCTGAACAAGTCCCAGCGCGACGAGGTGCGGGCCGCTTGGGATCTCTTCGAGACGGACTACATCAAGGCGATGGAGGACTTCATCGGCTTCGGATTGCATGGCGAGGCCGTCGCGCGCCAAGCCGAGTCGTTCGGCGCGCTGCTCAACACGCTGATGACGCAAGCCCGCGGCGACATCTGCCGCTCGAAACTGGTCTCTGAGGTTCTCTCTGTGGGAACGGCCCGCGTGGCAGGCGAAAACCCGTCGTTGATCATTCCGCCGTGGCACCCCGAGCGCATGAAGGCGTTGGCGGTGAAGTCGCGCCGCGTGGCCGCCTTCGCCACCCATTTGCTCTCCAGCAATACCATCCTTTATGGGGATCGCGAGATCTTCATGCGCGAGCTCGCCGACGAGATCGCCCATCCGTTCTATCCGGAGATCGCGGTGCTGAATGCCGACAGCTCGCCCAAGCTGGTCAGCGAAAGCAGCACGGTCAACGGCTACAGCCTCTTCGAGTCGCCCATTCGCGGCGAAGAAGATGCAATGTCGGATGTGGACCCGGCCGCCGCTGCCAAGCAGGCGCGCGAGCTGCTGGAGCGCTACGTCGGTTTGCAGCCTCATGAGGCCTCGAACCTCAGCGTGGTGCTCTACAACGCCGACGCGGCCGAGCTGCCGCTGGCGACAGTGCGTGAGCTCTCTTCGATCCAAGAGTACGGCAAGTTCCAGTGCAGCGTTTCGGTGCGCCACGCCGACCAGGCGAAGCTCCGCAGCGTCTACGGCGAGCTGGTCAACAAGGCCGGGGACGATCCCGACCTTCCCGTGGTCAACGAGACCAGCGACAACTTCATCTCGAAGCTGCGCATCGCGGTGAGCCCCATCTCTTCCACTCCTAGCGAAAGTGCGCAGGGCTTCAAAGCCTTCGACGTGGCATTCCTGCATGACGTGGTCGCCCGCTCGGCCCGGGAGGAGTGGCTGGAGGTGCCCTGGACCAACGATCGCCCGAGCCTCGATCACGCTCCTTCGCGTTGGTCGTATCGAAGCGTCTCCGGCGAGGACGAGCTCAAATCGACGACGTTCCTCACTTGCCCTTGGCAAACGGCCTCCGGATGGGCCTATGTCACCTCTGTGGCCTCCGTCTGCATGTCGAAGGACATCGAGCAAGAGAAACGCTTCTTGCCGGCCCGGCGCATCTCGCTGCAAAGCCAGGACCTGGCGGCTCTGATCAAGGACGCACACGAGCTAGCCGAATGGGTCGCTACTTATGACGAGCTGCTCGACAAGCGTCAGCTACAGCACAACAAGATCACTGTCGTCCGCTACCGCCGTGGCTCGACCAACGGCCGCAACATGATCGTGAGCTCGACTTCCGAGCTGCGACTGCTGGGTGTTCTCGTGCGCCGCCGGCTCGAAGAGTTGATGCTTCCACTCACGGCAGAGGAGATTGGCGAAACCGCTGAGAAGGCCAAGCGCGATGCGCTGTCGGTCTCCGGCGACATCGTGCTGCGCGCGGCAAAGCGCGGCGTGTCCGCGGGCGAAATGATCGGCCTTGTCCTCAGCCGCCATCTGTTAACCGAGGAGTTCACGGCGCAGGCGGGCGGTGGCCAGGTCTTGACCGCCTACTTCTTGCTCGACGACTACGCGAGCTGGCTCTCTCAACCCGAGAGCCGCATCGCAGACATCCTCGCGATCAATGTCGAGGAGAAGGACGAGGGCATCCGCGTCGTCATCTCTATCGCCGAGTCGAAATACGTCGGAGCCGATGGCCTGGCGGCAGCCCGCCGCGGCTCGAAGGACCAACTGCTGCAGACGTTGGACAAATTCCGGGAGGCCCTGTTCGGCGACCCGGGCCGGCTAGACCGCGACGTGTGGCTCGCCCGCCTGGCTGACATGCTCATCGACGCGGAGATCCCGCCGGGCATGACGGGCCTCATGGAGCGCGCCCGCTCGAAGCTTCGCGAAGGCGAAGTGGAGATCTCGTTGCGCGGCTATTCCCAGGTCTACGTCCACACCTCGGACGCCGGCTCTGGGTCGGCCTCCGAGCAAGAACTCCTGTTGGACGAGAGCGGCGTCAAGGCCTGGCAAGAGGTCTTCGATCGGGACGACTTGAGAAAGCTTGTCGAGGCCTACGCGAAGGACGCCGGAAGCCTGCAAGCGCGGGCCGGCCTCGGGCCCCACGAGCCGTGGGCGGGACACAGCTTCAAGAAGCCTGCCCCTCGTGTGCAATGGCTCGCGGCCATGGGCCAGCTTGCCAATGGCCCTGTTGACGCCGCCATGGAAACGGCGGCGGAAGTCACCCCAGTTCCGGGGGCGTCCAGCGCCCAGGCGCAAGAGCCTTCGGCTCCTGCACAAAGCCCGGCCCAACCCGTCGTCGAGACGCCGGCTTCGGCCCCGATCCCCGCAGCCGCCGCGGCCGCGAATCTCGACTCTGCTTTGGCCGAGCTCGTTGCCTCCAAGTTCGCCGGCGGGGCGCAGTCCGACGCCGAGAGGGAGGCGTGGGCGCAGGATGTCACCAAGAAGCTCCAGGCTGCACTCAACAGCTATGGGCTCCAGGCCAAGGCCATCGGGACTCGGTTGACGCCCAATGGTTGCTTGGTGCGCCTGGCCGGGTCCGACAAGCTGCGTGTCGAAGACATCGAGAACAAGCGCACGCAGCTCCTGACCACGCACGCGATCAACCTCGTCACGGTCCAGCCTAAGCCGGGCGAGATCGTGGTGACGGTCGCCGGCTCCAAGCGGCAGGCTGTGTCGCTTTGGGAGCTGTGGTCCCGCCGCGAGTTCAACCGCAACGTCGCCGGGATCAATACGTCCTTCCTCTTGGGTCTCCAAGAGATCAACGGCTCGCTGCTGTATCTAAACCTCGGGGCGGAGTTCGGCGGGCTTTCCTCCCACGAGCCGCATTCGTTGGTGGCCGGCGCGACTGGCAGCGGCAAGTCGGTGCTGATCCAGGCGCTGATTCTGGACATCGCCGCCTCGAATCCCAAGGATCTGGCGCAGCTCATCTTGATCGATCCCAAGATGGGCGTCGACTACGCCCCATTGGCGGACTTGCCGCACATGCGCGACGAAATCGTCACCACCAAGGAGAAGGCGGGCGAGGTGCTCGAAGCGCTGGTGCAGGAGATGGAAGACCGCTACCGCGCGTTCGCTAAGGCCCGCGCGCGTGATCTGCCCACCTACAACTCCAAGGTCTCGCCCGAGGAGCGCCTTCCCATGGTCTTCCTGATCCACGACGAGTTCGCGGACTGGATGCTCGACGACGCATACAAGGGCGCCGTGGGAGCGGCCGTGCAGCGGCTGGGCGTGAAGGCGCGCGCGGCCGGCATCCATCTGATCTTCGCGGCGCAACGCCCCGACAAGGACGTGATGCCGATGCAGCTTCGCGAGAACCTGGGCAACCGGTTGATCTTGAAGGTCTCCAGCGAGGCGACTTCCAAGATCGCGCTGGATCGTCCGGGCGCCGAGCTGCTGCTGGGCCGCGGGCATTTGGCCGCCAAGCTCAACGGCGAGCAGGGCCTGGTCTTCGCGCAGGCCCCATTCCTTTCGGATCAGGAGATCGAGGCCGCTGTGGCAGCCATCGCGGCTGACAACGGCGGCAAGGGAGGCACCGAATGAAGGCCGAGGAAGTGACCGACACGATCGCGAAGTTCTTCAACGACCTGATCGGTGCGTGGGTGCCCGGCGCGGTCTTGGCCTTCGGATTGACGCTCATGCACCTTGGTCCGGTCCAGCTCCAATCGATCTTCAAGCTTGGCGACACGACCTCGGCGGCGCTCACTTCCGCAGGTATCCTTTTCGCGCTCGGGCATGCGCTGCTTGCCCTTCACGAGCAGGTTTTGAAGACGCCGCTCACCAAGCTCGGACTGGTCAAGGCATTTGACGAAGCCAAAGCGAAGAAGCGGCAGTCCTACGAATGCTTCTCTGAGCTTGTCAAAGCCCAGCAGGCCGGGACCGGCGCGAAGGACTGGGACTACAACGACCTTTGCAGCGTCGCGCTCTCCGTTTCAGCCGAGGCAGGCTCGATGGGGCGCCGGTTCATGTTCATCTCGCTGCTATGCAATGGGGTTGGTGTGGCCTTGACGATCATCGCGCTCGACTTCGCCGTGTGCTCGATGCTCTGGCCTGAGCTGCTGTTTGTCTATGACCATGCAGCGCCTTGGGGTGTCCAGGTCGCCCTCATGCTGGTTGTGGCCTGGGCCCTGTTCAGGCGTGGTGAGGCTTTCTTCTCCCGAGCGAAGGCCACGCCGTTTGCCATCGCGGCTGCCGAGCTGAAAGTCAAAAAGGATGCCAATGCTGGCAAAGCCACCGCTTAGGAAGATCTACCTGGCCGGCGGGTTCAGATCGGATTGGCAGGCCCAGGTGGCTGCACGTTTGGCCACGTCGTTTGAGCTGCTAGACCCGAGCGCGCACAACATCCAAGACCCCGTCGAATACACGCGATGGGATCTGGAGGCTGTGCGTCAATCCGACATCGTGTTGGCCAACATGGAGGCTTCCAACCCGGGCGGTTATTCGCTGGCATTGGAAGTCGGATTCGCGAAGGCCCTGGGCAAGCGGATCTTCATGGTCGACCAGGTGGAGGATCCATCTGTGCGCCGCTACTTCGAGATGGTTCGCCAGTGCTCCGAACGTGTCTTTCCAACGCTCGGCGAAGCCCTCGATCACCTGTTGTCGATCGACTGAGGAGCCTGCCAATGCCTTGCTACAGCGCGTGGAATGAACACTTGAAACCCGGGACGCCCGAATACCTCCGCGCCGAGGCAGAGGTCCGGGCCAAGTTGGAGTCGATCAAACACATCGTCGACTACTACTACGAGGTGAACGGCTTCGCTATGCCTAGTCTTCCTGATGGTGTGGCGGTGGAACCATTCCGCCAGCCCAAGTCGGCCAAGGAGTCTTCCATTCGCGAAGCTATTTGCCATCACTTCGCTTGCGACGAGGTTGGGGTATCGACGCTGTATGACGCCTGCTCGCTTCTTGACGAGAATCGGCCAGAAGATCGTGCCTACCTGGCGGTCATTCTGCCGTCGGTCTCGCTGCTGCGGCAGCATCCGAACAGGTTCAAAACCGTCTACGACTGAATCCTTGGGTCAATCGACAAACCAGTTAAGAGTCTACGGGAAGAGCGGCGTCGGCCACTTGGGATGTGACTTGTCCAACCATGCCAAGAATTCGTCGAACTTTTCGCCCGCCAACCCCCAACGACGCCGCAGATAGACGATAAGCCAATTGCGTCCGCGGTCAGGATGCCCCCCGAAGAATCCGAGACGCTTACAGGCCTCCGCTAGAGGGGCAATATCAATGGGGCCATTCTCTGAGTTGAGAGCAGTGCTCACAAATTGCGCGATCGCCTCCTCAAAGTCGAGCAGCGCCTTAAACGCGTGAACCGCGTCGCTCCCGATTTCGTCCCACCAAACCTCATCCATTGCGTAGACGGCTTCCTCTGCCCATGGAAGAAGGTCTGTTCGCAGATATTCGGGGAACGCGAGTGGGCGCCCCTCTTTGTTGAAGCTGATCAAGATCAGCATTCCGAATAGATTTCGCAGGGCGGTAGCGCACGCCTCAAGGTCGAGGGGATACTGGCCAAAGCAGTCTTGGATAGTTGCTGCTACGTCGTCAATGCCGGCTGCGATGAGTTCAGCCGACGGCAACTTCGGCCAATCGTCATCGGCGTGGAACTCGAGGAGTAGATGCCCGAACTCGCTAAGCGCGTTGCCCAAATAACCCAACATGCCTATGGCATGGAAATGGTTTGCCGCCTCTGTGTAACGGAACGCCGCTTCGTGCAGGTTGCCAAGATATGCCTCGCAATTGCCGATTTGGTGATGAGATTGACCGGCATTGACTGCAATGGACTGTCCGCGCGTTAGGTCGAGCGACTTTCGATAAGCCGTTGCTGCTGCGGCGAATTCGCGTTGAGCAAGAAGCGCGCCGCCCAAGATTCCGTAGCATGAAGCCAGATCGTTTTCGATGTTCTCACGATCGCTCTTCGGAGCAGACGACTTGGTCATGGACGAAAGCGCATCCTCGAAATGTGCGATCGCGTTCAGGGAGAACTCCTTGACAACATTGCTCTTCTCTCGAAGATCGCCCGCTATTGCGCGACACATGGCCAGTTTGCCCAGGATCGATGAGTCGTCGCCCGATTTGAGTTCGATTTCGTCAATCAAAGCGATCGCAGGCCTGAGATCGATTCGCTCCTGACTTCGACAGGCAAGTCCGACTGTCAGAGTAAGCAATGCGCTAGCGCCACGCGTATTCCCATCGCGCAATGCAAGTCGAGCGCCACGCAGCATCACCTTGCTGCCGAGGTGGCCGAGTCGGATCACGAAGAAATAACGCATCAGCTCAGAGCAGACGCCAGCGGCCATCACGCCAAGCAGCTTGTCATCGGGCCGCTTCTCTGCGAGGTCCAACATCCTAAGCAGATTGGGAAGCTCTTCTTCGAAACGCCCCACCATGTTCGGGACGCCACCATTCTTCTCGGAGTGCATCGAGATCGCGGCTGCCATCATCGCGAAGGTCTTTGCCAATTTCAGGGTGAGCCTATCCGCGTCCTCTGCGCGCTCCTCGCCCCAACGAGCCACGGCATAGCTCGCGATGGGCGACAACATGCGGACACGCTCACGCGATTCGCCGCGATCTGTTCCCTCGATGAGGCCCCACCTCCAAGCGCCTGCAATTGCCGACCGCCCATCGCCAACCCACTCGGGCTGGTCTTCCAGCATGCGACTGAAGAGTCCGCCCGGCGCGTTCGCGATTACATACAAAAGCCGTCGCTCGTCTTCCGTAAGGGCGTCGTATGCGAGGGAGAGGCAAGTCCGGAGAGACGTTCGGCGAGTCTGTGAAGAGCGCTTCTGGATTTCCAGCATGTTGGCGCCGCGACGCCGAATCTGTTCCAGCGCGATGCCGCTGGAACCGAAGTAGTTGACCAGCATCGCCTCAAGACGCAGCGTCATAGGGTGGCCGTCAGCGAATGCGACAAGCTCACGCATGCTGCTCGCATCTGTGGGGATGCCGGGCCGCAGGTGGTGGACGAAAATTTGCTCGGCGGCTTCGGCTGCGATTCCTGCGAGCCTCACGTAATTGTCGACCCGCGCTTGCGCCAAGTCTGCCTGCGATGTGATGACGATCTGCGTGTCGGTCAACCGGGTCTGCAGTTGGGTGATCCAGTCGTCGATCGCGTCGATGTCTGAGGCCTTGAGTTGTTCCAAGCCGTCGATGACCAAGCATGCCTGCAGCCTGTCTAGGCTGGACTCCAGCGGCCCACTTCCACCCTGTTGGATGCTCCGAAGCGAGACCTCGAGGGCAGCTTTCATCGCCTCCACACCGTCAAATCGCTCGGCCTCAATCCAAAGCACCGGCCTTCCGGTATCGGCGGCCTCCAGCGCTCTCAGCACAAGCTGCGTTTTGCCTATGCCGCCGGGCCCATGGACAAGGAGATAGCGGTCGGTGCGCAGCGAGTCGCGAATGCGTTCCAGTTCCTCCGCGCGCCCGACGAACATTGGATCTGGCGATGGCAGCGGGAAATGAGGACGGAAGTTCAGGCGGCTTCGAAGGTTCGCGTTGAGACGTTCGATTCCTGATGCTTTGAGCTTTCTGAGTTCCTCCGTCGGGAGGCTATGGTGCGCGTCATGCTCGTTGTGGCACCCCGAGCAAATCCGAAGAAGATTGTGATGATGGTTGCAGCGGGAACTGGCCCAAGGATCAATGTGCGCCGTCTGCACAGCGACGCCAGACCCACAGCGCATGCAACTTCCCCCGCTTTCTGCGTGCAGATATGCAAGCACCTTTGGTGGCGGATCTCGGCGCGCTTCGCTGACCTCCGCCCACGGCTCCCGCAAATAGGAGTCGAAGTCGTCGAGCTCAGAGACCAGGAATCGAGTAGAGCCCTCAATCTGGAGGGTGCGCAGCCGCCGGCTTTCGCCGAGGCGTTTCTGAAAACTCCGGCTCGTGTAGAAAAACAGGAGTTCGGGAGTGATCCCGAGATGCAGCGCCGCTTCTGATGCCGTCAGCGCGTCGTTTGGTGACGGGGGATTCGCTTCAAAACCTGCCGCAGCCATACCAACGTCGCGCGCGCCGCCAGTGGGGAAGGGCGCGGCGTTCTTCACTTGTGGCAAACGGCGCAGGAGCCGTTGCCTTCGTCGACGCCGTAGATGTCGTCGATGTCGTCTGGGCAGGCCTTAACTGGGCGCAGTGGATTGATGGGGATGGCCTTGAGCATGCGGGTCCGGCGGATCCCGTATTCAGCTTGGATCTCGGCGATGCGTTCAGGCTGCTCCATGTCGGCGAGCGATTCGCCCTTGGACCAAGTGAAGGGCGAGCCGTGCTCCAAGGCGTCCTTCTCGAGCGCTTTGGCAGCCTCGTAGGCGTCTGGGTGCTTCTCGCGCAGGCGGACCCACTCGATCTTCTGCTGGAAGAAGCAGAAGGTGCAGCCGCTGCGCGATCTCCACTCGTAATACTTGGGATAGCCGACGCCGGAGTTTTCCAGGATGTCGATGACGCCGGCCTTATCGATGCCGGCCTCGCGAAAGGGTAGCTTCACAAAGAGGTTCTCGGCCTTGGCCGCGTAGCCCTCGCGGTAGTCTTCATCGGCGCGGATGGCCACATAGGAAGTGACCCTGTCTCCGGCCGCGAGCATCGGCCTGACCCACTCCTCAAACGGGGCGAGCTTCAACTTCCGAGTGCACCAGCGCGAATTGGGGTTGGGCAGAAAGTGGTTGTATTGGCGCAGCCAAAACTTGAAGTCGCGGTTGGGGTTCAACCGCAGAATCGGCTTGTGCAGTTTGCCTTCGAGCTTGGCGAGGAACTCGTAAACCTCTGGGAGCTCTTCGCCGGTGTCGGTGTAGAAGTATTCGATGTCGAGCTCGGGGTGGTTGGCGGCCATGTAGACGGCAAGTGCCGCGCTGTCCTTTCCGCCAGAGATCCCCAGTACATGCCGCTCAGCCATTGGCCGCCTCCTTGTCGATAGACGCTAGCTTCATCCCAGCCTTGGCGAGGATAGCCAGCAATACGTCGGTTCCCAAGCCTTGTCCTTCGAGCATCGAGGCGAGCTCGTTGGCCTTGGTCTCGACCGTCTTGCGATGGCGATCAGAGATCGCGAAAGAGCGCGAGATCGTCTTGGTGTCTGAACCCGCGCCAATTACTACCGCGATGGCTTCGCTGTGCGCCTTGCGGCCCTGCACCGTCGCGAAAGCCTCCGACTCGCGGAAGCGCCGGGCGAACTTGGTCAGCTCCAACACAGCCGCATCGATATGACGGTCCACCCAGTCGCGTGGAGGCCTCTCGGCCGCCAGGGCCAGGATGCCTTCGAGGGAGACGCGCGATCCGT
>NZ_JBEBNZ010000016.1:0-96789 GCF_040396735.1 Comamonas odontotermitis | reverse complement strand
CCCAGCTTTGCCGACATCTTCTTCAACAACTGCTTCAAGAACGGCCTGCTGCCCATCGTGCTGCCCGAGTCCACCATCGACCAGCTGTTCCATGAGGTGCAGGCCTTCCCCGGCTATGAGCTGACCATTGACCTGGAGCGCCAGGTGATCGTGCGCCCGCAGGGAGAGGAAATCCCGTTCGACGTGATCGCCTTTCGCAAGTACTGCCTGCTCAACGGATTTGACGACATTGGCCTCACCCTGCGCCAGAAAGACAAGATCCAGGCCTTTGAGGCCAACCGCCTGGCCACCAAGCCCTGGCTGGCGCACAGCCTCGTGCAGGCCAAGGCCTGAATGCAGGACTGCGCCCTTTAACTAATAAAAGCCCTTCCAGCGCTTGATGGTCAAGCGCAACCAGCTATCAATAAGTGAGTCAATTATGAAAATTGCAGTATTGCCCGGAGACGGCATTGGCCCAGAAATCGTTGCAGAAGCCGTCAAGGTGCTGGATGCGCTGAAGCTGGATCTGCAGATGGAGTCTGCCCCCGTGGGCGGAGCCGCGTATGAGGCCGCAGGCCATCCGCTGCCACCAGCCACCCTGAAGCTCGCACAGGAATCCGACGCCATCCTGTTTGGCGCCGTGGGCGACTGGAAGTACGACACGCTGGAGCGCGCGCTGCGCCCCGAGCAGGCCATTCTGGGCCTGCGCAAGGCGCTGGGCCTGTTCGCCAACTTCCGCCCCGCCATCTGCTACAAGGAGTTGACCCACGCCTCCAGCCTCAAGCCCGAGTTGGTGGCGGGCCTGGACATCCTCATCATCCGCGAGCTGACCGGTGACATCTACTTTGGCCAGCCACGCGGCCGCCGCGCATCGCCCGACGGCCACTTTCCCGGTGCAGAAGAAGCCTTCGACACCATGCGCTACACCCGCCCTGAAATCGAGCGCATCGGCCATGTGGCCTTCCAGGCCGCCCAAAAACGTGGCAAACGCGTGACCAGCGTAGACAAGGCGAACGTACTCGAAACCTTCCAGCTGTGGAAGGACGTGATGACCGAGGTGGGCAAACAGTACCCGGACGTGCAGCTCGACCACATGTATGTGGACAATGCCGCCATGCAACTGGTGAAGGAGCCCAAGCGCTTTGACGTGGTGGTGACCGGCAACATGTTTGGCGACATCCTGAGCGACGAGGCATCCATGCTGACCGGCTCCATCGGCATGCTGCCATCGGCCAGCCTGAACGACAAAAAGCAGGGCCTGTATGAGCCCAGCCATGGCTCGGCACCCGACATTGCCGGCAAGGGCATCGCCAACCCGCTGGCCACCATCCTGAGCGCAGCGATGATGCTGCGCTTCAGCCTGGGCCAGGAAGCCGCTGCACAGAAGATCGAAGCAGCCGTGCAGAAGGTACTGGCCCAGGGTCTGCGCACGCCCGACATCTACAGCGAAGGCACCACCAAGGTCGGCACGCAGCAGATGGGCGATGCCGTGGTCGCCGCGCTGTAAAACGCCCGCGCCATCTCCGCAGGCAAGGCAAGCAAGGGCAGGGATTCTCCCCTGCCCTTTTTCATTGTTGCGCCAGTTTGGAAGCCTTTGTTTGATCGGAACAACGGTCTATTCAAGCAGCAAAGAATCAATTTCGTCGTTTTGACGATATTTTTTATAAAATTACGACGTAATTTATACTTTATATATATATCGCCATTCGCTTCGATGCGCCAACACTTGAAAAGTATAAAAAATGCGTGCACCGCAGCAAATTTTGGCGCTAGAATAGCTTCCACTATGTTTGCGCACCGCCCTGTTTCTTGGCTGAACACCATCACCGCTATTGCAGCGGGTATGGCTGCGCGCGCAGGCATTTCCAAAACCACGACGATTACCGGCTGATCCAGCCTGGTTCGTCGTGCGCCTCCCTCTGGCCAGACGAGCCAGGCAAATCAGCCCCGTGGCACAACTTTTTTGGCACACAAGGGCGTTATATGAGCAAGCAATTGGTAGGTTTGGTGGGCTGGCGCGGCATGGTCGGCTCCGTGTTGATGGATCGCATGCAGGCCGAGGGTGACTTCGAACTGATCGAGCCGGTGTTCTTCTCCACATCCAACGCGGGCGGCAAGGCCCCTGCGATGGCCACGGTGCACACCCAGCTCAAGGACGCGAACGATATCGCCGAGCTGGCCAAGTGCGACATCATCATCACCTGCCAGGGCGGCGATTACACCAAGGACGTCTTCCCCAAGATTCGCGCTGCTGGCTGGAACGGCCACTGGATTGATGCCGCCTCCTCACTGCGGATGGAAGGCGACGCCGTCATCGTGCTCGACCCTGTCAATGACGACCTGATCAAGCAAAAGCTCGCCGCTGGCGGCAAGAACTGGATTGGCGGCAACTGCACCAACTCCATCCTGCTGATGGGCCTGGGCGGCCTGTTCAAGGCAGGTTTGGTGGAGTGGGTCTCTTCCATGACCTACCAGGCAGCATCGGGCGGTGGCGCCAACCATATGCGCGAACTGCTCAAGGGCATGGGTGTGGTACACGCCGCCGTAGCCGATGAGCTGGCAACGCCTGCATCTGCCATCCTCGATATCGACCGCAAGGTCGCGGCCACCATCCGCGAAGACGTGCCGACCGAGTTCTTCGGCGCTCCACTGGCTGGCGGCCTGATCCCCTGGATCGACGCCCAACTGGACAATGGCCAGTCCAAGGAAGAGTGGAAGGGCCAGGCCGAGGTTAACAAGATCCTCGGCACGGCAAGCCCCATTCCTGTTGACGGCCTGTGTGTGCGCATCGGCGCCATGCGCTGCCACTCGCTGGCACTGACCCTGAAGCTCAAGAAGGACCTGCCCCTGGCCGAGATCGAAGGCTTGATCAAGACCGGCAACCCATGGGTCAAGTTCGTGGCCAACGAACGCGCACTCACGGTCAAGGAGCTGACTCCAGCGGCCGTCACCGGAGGCCTCGAAGTGGCAGTGGGCCGCGTACGCAAGCTCAACATGGGCCCTGAGTACGTATCGGCCTTCGTGATCGGCGACCAACTGCTGTGGGGCGCTGCCGAGCCACTGCGCCGCATGCTGCGTATCCTGCTGGGCAAATGATGCTCAACCTCTGATCCCACGATACCGACAGACAACACCTTTTTTGGCGCACCTCTGTGCCAGAAAGGGTGTTTTTTGCTTGTTGCCCGGCAATTCCCGGCGTTCGACCGAGACCGGTCATACTCTGGCAAAGTTGTGCCCGAGCAACATTATGAGTTGCGGAAATTTATGAGAATCCGTTTATCAGTACACAACCGCATTCGTTAACTTGTCACTCCAACACATTACTGGTAAGGTACTTTTTACTGATAATTACCAATTTTCGCGTCTGGGGGGAGGGATTCGGCATGAGTACAAAAGCAACCCCGTGCGCTTTCATAAATCAATCAAGTAGCACTATGCATCGCTGGAAAATCACTGCACTGGCCGCGGCCGTGGCCGCCATCGGCCTGTATTCGGGAGAAGCATCGGCTTTGGCACTGGGAAAGATCAATGTGAAGTCGGCTCTGGGCGAGCCCTTGCGCGCCGAGATCGAAGTCCAACAGATCACGCCGGCTGAAGCCGAGACCCTGCAGGTCAAGACCGCCACCTCTTCCGTCTTCCGAGCCCAAGGCATGGATTACACGGGCACTGCCAGCAGTGTGAAAGCACAATTGCAGCGCCGCGCCAATGGCACGGCCGTCATCGTTCTGTCCACCCAACGGGCCGTGAATGATCCGTTTGTCGACTACGTGATTGATGCCAACTGGAACTCCGGGCAGGTGGTGCGCAGCTACACCATGCTGTTCGATCCCCCCAACCTGAAGAAGGCTGAAGCAGCTGTCACCACCGCTCCTCAGATCACCAGCGATGCAGCGCCAGCCCCCGCTGCACGCCCTGCCCCCCCGGTGCGCGTGATCGAAGAGCCACTGACCTCGGCGGACAGCACCCCCGCACGCAGCACCGGCAGCAGCAAAGCCAAATCGGGCCCCCGTGCCAATATTCCAGCCACGGCATCCAACCAATCGGGCGGCAGCGGTGATGCCGTCCAGGTGCAGCGCGGCGATACGGCAGGCCGCATTGCTGCCATGAACAAGCCATCCGACGTCTCGCTCGACCAGATGCTGATCGCCGTGATGCAGGCCAATCCACACGCCTTCATTGGCGGCAACGTCAATCGCATGAAGTCCGGCGTGACGCTGAACATGCCAAGCGCCGAGCAGGCACGCTCCGTGTCGGCCAGCAAGGCGCGCCAGATGGTGGCAGCCCAGAGCCGCGACTTCAACAACTACCGCCACCAACTGGCCTCCAAGGCGGCTCCTGCCAATGTGGCGAGCGATACGCGCTCTGCCAGCGGCAAGGTGGAAGCCTCTGTCGACGACAAGAAGAGCAGCAGTGTCGCGCCAGATCAGCTCAAGCTCACCAAGGAAGCCGGCGTCAAGGGCAAGAAGTCTGCCGAGGCCAGCGTAGCCAAGGCCCAGGAGGCCAACGCTACCCAGGAACGCAAGTCCGAGCTGGACAAGAACCTGGAAGAGCTCAACAAGATCAAGGAGGCTGCCGCCAGCAAGGCCACGGTGGTCGCATCGACGGCAGCACCTGCAGCCACTCCAGCCCCGGCAGCAGTGGACAAACCTGCAGACAAGGCCCCAGGCATTCCTGTCACAGCCCCCGTGACCGCAACAGCAACCGCCCCGACGCCAGCGCCAACGCCAGCAGTGACGGCGCCAGCCCCTGCGCCAACGCCAGCCCCTGCACCCGCCGAAGCAGCTGCGTCGCCCGCTCCTGCAGCGGAAGCGCCTGCTGTCGCTCCGCCACCTCCGCCAGCCCCCAAGCCAGCGCCTGTTCCGCCTCCCGCACCCGTCGAAGAGCCCAGTTTTGTCGATGACCTGATGGAAAATCCGCTACTGCCAGCGGCGGGCGGCTTGGCCGTGATCGCCTTGCTGGGCGGCCTGTGGTACCGCAACAAGAAACGCAAGGAAGCTGCGGCTGGCGTTTCGGACTCGGTCATGGAAAGCAGCCTGTCGCAAGATTCCTTCTTCGGCGCCAGCGGAGGTCAGCACATCGATACGTCGGTCAGCGCCATGACGACGGGTGCATCCTCGCTGGCCTATACCCCCAGCCAACTGGACGCAGGTGATGTGGACCCGGTTGCCGAAGCCGATGTCTATCTGGCTTATGGCCGAGACCTGCAGGCAGAAGAAATCCTGAAAGAAGCACTGCGCACCAATCCCACGCGCAGCGCCCTGCACGCCAAGCTGGCAGAAATCTATGCCAAGCGCAAAGACCGCCTGGCACTCGAGAGCATCGCCAAGGAAGCGCGCCAGCTCACCAATGGCTCCGGCCCTGAGTGGCTGCGCATTGCTGCGCTGGGCCAGGAACTGGATCCTGCCAATGCGCTGTACCAGAATACTGCTGCAACCGTGCCTCCCGTGGATGTCATGTCCGCTGCTGCGGTAGCGGCAGCCGCCGAAGCTGCACGCGCACAGCCCCTGGCCTTTGAAAACACGCAACCACCAAGTGTCGTCAATCGCAGCCAGAACGATACTCCCAGTGATTTTGGCCCGATTTCCGGTCTGGACTTTGCCATGAGCAGCCAGTTGACAGAAGCAACTGATGCGGCATCTGCATACTCTGCGCCTCCTGCAAGCCCTGCGGCAGCTCTCGCAACGGGTGCCGCGGCGCTGGGTGCAGGCCTTGCAGCCTCTGCCGGCAGCCATCCTGCATCTGCACCGGCAGCCCCTGCAGCAACGATGGACGATTTTGATCGCCAGCTTGCAGAAGCCTTGAACATTCCTTCGGAACTCTCGCCCACGCCTTCCGCGCTAAGCGTACAAGGTCTGGAGACACAGCCTGGTGCGCTCGATTTCAAGATGAGCGATTTTGATGCACCCAGCACTGCGCAGTTGCCGATTACCGATGCAACCACGCGCAGCATGGATTTCGACATGACCTCGCTGTCCGTGCTGGATCTTCCCCTCAATGGCGAACCCGAACGCACCCACCCTGCCTCATTGGCAGAGGACGTGCAGGGCCTGGAGATGGATGACAGCGATCCGCTGACGACCAAACTGACTCTGGCGCAGGAGTTTCTTGCCATTGGCGACAAGGAAGGCGCGCGCTCGCTGGCGCAGGAGGTTCTTTCCGAATCCACCAGCCCGACCATCAAGGCACAGGCCCAGCGCCTGGTTGACCAGAGCCGCTGATGGAACCGGCTCCGCAGGAGCCGCCACATTTGACAAAAGCCAGTCTGTCACCAGACTGGCTTTTTCACATGGCTGCCTCGCCGCCTTTTGCTTCATTTGGCATCGGTCACCAAAACATCGAGAAAATTACATGCTACAATACGCAGCTTCGCGGCTGTAGCTCAGCTGGATAGAGTACTTGGCTACGAACCAAGGGGTCGTGGGTTCGATTCCTGCCAGCCGCACCAAACGACAAGCCTCAGAACAGCAATGTTCTGAGGCTTTTTCGTATTCCCGCCGCCCTCTACTCCGCATTCCTGGCCACAAAAAAGCCGATGACATCCGCCATCGGCTTTGCCGGAGAAACGGGCTACGCGCCCTCTCCCACCGCAGTCTTCACCCTACTTCAGCGGGCGGATCAATACATACTGGGTCCATTCGCCCCGGCGGAACAAGACATTCACAGGCTTGGATTTATCCGCCTTGGCCACGGCAGCATCAAACTGTTTGACATCAGCGATCTCCGTGTTCGCGATTCCCAGGATGACATCGCCTTGCTTCAGGCCAGCTCGGGCTGCAGCCTCGTCTGCAGAAACAATCTGGACACCCCCCTTGAGGTTCAGAGTCTTGCGCTGTGCATCGGTAAGATCGCTGACCACCAGACCCAATTGCTGCGCGGCAGTGGATGGCTTGGCTTTTTCAGGCTCCTTGCCTGCACCTGTCTTTGCCGCGGCTTCCGACGGAATCTCCACAATGGTGATGGGCAGATCCAGCGTCTTGCCACGCCGGAAAACGGTGACCGTGCTCTTGGAGCCGGGCTTGGTATTGCCGACCCAACGCGGCAGATCCGCCAATTTCTCCAGCGGCTTGCCATCGAACTTGGTGATCACATCACCCGCTTCCACCCCCGCCTTTTCAGCGGGCGATCCGCTCTCCACTCCGGTGACCAGCGCACCTTGCGCCTTGCCCAGGCCAATGGACTCCGCCACATCCTTGTTGACGGTCGAAATCTGAACACCGATCTTGCCGCGCACGACACGTCCCGTTGCCCGCAATTGGTCGCTCACGCGCACCGCTTCATCAATCGGGATGGAAAAAGAGATTCCCATGAAGCCGCCGGAGCGGGAATAGATCTGGCTGTTGATACCGACCACTTCGCCGCGCATGTTCAGCAGCGGACCGCCTGAGTTGCCAGGGTTGATGGCAACATCGGTCTGGATGAAGGGGAGATAGTCACCCGTATCCCGCTGCTTGGCAGACACGATGCCGGCAGTGACGGAGTTTTCCAGGCCAAAAGGCGAGCCGATTGCCATGACCCATTCGCCTACGCGCAGACGGTTCACATCGCCGATCTTGACCGCAGGCAAGCCTGTAGCTTCGATCTTGACCACAGCCACGTCGGTGCGCTTGTCGGCGCCGATGATCTTGGCCTTGAACTCCCGCTTGTCGGTCAGGGTCACGATTACATCGTCGGCGCCTTCGACCACATGGGCGTTGGTCATCACGTAGCCATCCGAGGTCAGGATGAAGCCGGAACCCAGGCCACTGGGCTGCTCTTCGTCGCTATCGGGCTTTTGCGGGCGTTGCTGCCGGGGAATGCTTGGCACCGGCAGACCAAAGCGCTTGAAGAACTCCAGCATTTCCGGGTCCATGCCGCTTTGTGCACTCCGGCTGGAAACTTTTTCCATCGTTCGAATATTGACCACCGACGGGCCCACCTGATCCACAAGATCAGTGAAATCCGGCAGCCCACGCACGACCGGCGCTGTGGTCTGCGCCTGCGCTGCCACCGGCAGCATCACCGCGCTGCTGATCGACAGAATGGCCGCCAATGCACTGACCTGGAAAGGTTTCCAACGCTTGATAGACATATCACTCCTCACAAAGATGACTGTGCGCTGCAGAAGGCTTGCCTCCAGGAACACAGCGCAATGCAGCATTGGAGACACAAACCTTTGCGAGGTTCCCCCGATGCATCCTTTGACAGATGCGCCATAAAGCACGGGTTTCAAGAGAGGAAAATCGCTTTGGGAATAAAAAACACCTGCCAAGGCAGGTGCTGATTGAATTCACTGTGTTGGGCTACCTACATAGAGGTGCTCAGCCCGTCAGCACAGCCGTGAGGGCTTGTCCGCACAGCCCCCTGCTTTCTTTTCAGCATTGAAGGTGGCGTTGCGCAAGAAACTGGCCGGCATCTGCAGATTGGCAGTACCGCCAATCTGACCACGCGCGGCCATCAACTCGTCCAGACGTGGATCACGCAGCATGATGGTGGCATTCTGCCCCACAGTCACCGGCATCTGCACCAACCCCTGGGCGGATACAGGCGGTGTGGCTGCGCTCGCCAGTTGCTGGCCACCCTTGTCGGGACCGGAGGACAGCAGCGAGATGGAATTCCATCCCACCATGGCCACTGCCGCCACGGAAGCGAACCCTGCCACCATCTTCCAGCGGAATACGGAGTGATTGGCAGCCTCTTGCACCGCCAACGGGCGGGGTGCCTCGGCCAAGTCAGGCACCTTCACTTCACCCACCTGGGGTTGGTTGAATGTTGCAACCAATGGCGCCTCTTGATCAATCTGACACTGAAGACGAGCCCAGAAGGCCTGAGGATCCGTATGGATTGGTGCGGCCTGCATGGCCAGAGGGCCGCGCATGGCTTCCCCGATCAGCAGGTAGGAGTGCAGCGACGTTGCGGCCGACGCGACCATGCCATCTGCCTCAGGCATATCAGCCAGCAGTTGCGCAAGCTCTTCGTCCTCGAGCTCGTCATCGATACATGCAGACAACTGCTCCAACGCAGCTACCGACATTCTGTTTGGTGCTTGGTTTTCGAGATTCATAGCCATATTCCTTGCGGGCCCATGCCCTTGCAACCAGTCCTCAAATGATCGCTACCAACGCTTGCCAGACTGGCGTTCAAGCATCGGTTTTACCTTGGTGGAAATGGCCTCTCGGGCACGGAAAATGCGCGAACGCACCGTTCCGATAGGACAGTCCATCGTCTCGGCAATGTCTTCATACGACATGCCTTCTATCTCCCGCAGCACGATCGCCTGACGCAAATCTTCAGGCAAGGCATCCATGGCCGCATTGACAGCCTGGGCGATCTCCTGGGCCGCGATGACCGTCTCCGGGGTTTCGTCGCTGGTTAGTTCTCTTGTCGGCGCAGAAGTTTCATCGTCGTCATCATTTCCACGCAATGCACTCTCGGTCATCACCGGATTGCGGTTCAGCTCCACCATAGCCTTCTTGGCCGTATTGACCGCAATACGGTAAAGCCAGGTGTAGAACTGCGCCTCTCCGCGAAATTGCGGCAGCGCACGGTAGGCGCGCAAGAAAGTCTCCTGCGCCAGATCCGGCACCAGATCCACATCGCGAATCATTCGCGCAATCAGCCGTTCAATGCGTCGCTGGTACTTCATCACCAGCAAACCGTAGGCCTTCTGGTCGCCTGCAACGGTGCGCTGCACCAGTTGCAAGTCGGTATCGTTCGCGCCCGGGGCTGGTGCCATTGGCGTTCCCGTCATAGGTTGTGTTCTCTTCGCGCTACAGACATGCAGCTCTTGTTGTTGGTTGGTCAGCTGCAGGCGTCACGCCACAGGGGCGCTCTGTTGATCAGCAACGATGGACGAGTATAAGACCCGCCGAATATCCGGCCAATGCCCTGGATTAGTGGCTTGCGCAATCAGCACCCATCGAACGCTGGTCGTCAACGGCTGCTGTACCGTGGCACGCAGCAGCAACCAGCGCTGGGCATCCATGGCCACCGCGCACCGCACCAGCTCCTCTCCATCCGCAACTGGTGATGCTCCATGACAAATGCGCCACTTCGAGCCATTCCAGTGCAAAAAGGTTCCGGGGCGCCAGAGGGATAGGTTTGTAACAGCCAGGCCAGCCAGTACCCACGCGGCGCCCAGCAGCCACTGCTGCCAGTGAAAAGGATCCGAGGCCAGACGCCACGCAACACCAAGCCCGCCAGCGCCCAAAAGGCCGGCGAGCACTGCACAGCGAATCCAGCCGGGATGAACCAACGGATATGCAACGGGTGTTGCCAGCGCAACATGCGGGGATCGACGGCGAACGGTTACCTCCATAGCATCGATTGTGCTGGCTTTCAGGCCGCCGGTGCACATCGCAATGCAGGTGTTGGAAGCGCGCAAAATCAATGCACAAAACAAAAGGTCTCCCAAAGGGAGACCTGATGATGGGCCTGGGCCAGGTTTTCAGGCACGCTCAAACGCGCTTGAATACTAGGGTACCGTTGGTACCGCCAAAGCCAAAGTTGTTCTTGACAGCGATTTCCAGCTTGGCATCACGCGCCGTATTGGCGCAATAGTCCAGATCGCACTCCGGGTCCTGGTCCACCAGGTTGATGGTCGGAGGAATCTTTTGATCCTTGAGCGCCATCACGGTAAACACGCTTTCCAGGCCGCCAGCGCCGCCCAGCAGGTGACCCGTCATCGACTTGGTCGAACTGATCACCATCTTCTTGGCATGGTCGCCCATGGCCACCTTGATGGCATTGGTTTCGTTCAGATCGCCCAGCGGAGTCGATGTGCCGTGCGCATTCAGGTAGTCCACCTGATCGGCGTTCACACCCGCATTGCGCAGCGCGCCCTGCATGGCCCGGCGTGGGCCGTCCATATTGGGAGCGGTCATGTGACCCGCATCGGCGCTCATGCCGTAGCCCAGCAATTCGGCATAGATCTTGGCGCCACGGGCCTTGGCATGCTCGTATTCTTCAAGCACCACCACGCCTGCGCCTTCACCCAGCACAAAGCCGTCGCGGCCCTTGTCCCAGGGGCGCGAAGCCGCCTTGGGGTCATCGTTGCGAGTGGAGAGTGCACGCATTGCGGCAAATCCGCCCACTCCCAACGGGGAAACTGTAGATTCGGTACCGCCTGCGACCATGACGTCGGCATCGCCGTACTCGATCAATCGACCCGCTTCACCAATACAGTGCAAGCCAGTCGTGCAAGCCGTCACCACCGAAAGGTTGGGCCCCTTGAAGCCAAACCGCATCGATACATGGCCAGCAACCATGTTGATGATGGAGGCAGGTACAAAGAAAGGCGTGATGCGGCGGGCGCCACGGCGTTCGTACTCGCTGTGGGTATCCTCGATCAGCGGCAGGCCGCCGATGCCGGAACCTATCACCACACCGATACGCGCAGCCAGCTCTTCATCCAATGCCTCGCCAGTGGCCAGACCGGCATCCGTCACTGCTTCCTGTGCAGCGGCAATGCCATAGTGGATGAAGGTGTCCATCGTGCGTGCTTCCTTGGCACTCATATAGGACTCAAGATTGAACCCTTTGACCTCGCCTGCAATCTTGCAGCTGAAGTCGGTGGTGTCAAACTTGGTAATGAGGTCAATGCCGGACTGGCCGGCCAAAATGTTGGACCAGGCTTCAGCAACCGTGTTTCCCACGGGGCTGATGCAACCCAGACCAGTCACGACGACGCGACGGCGACTCATGCGTTACAGCTTTCTTGTTGGTCTCTCGGAGTTGCAGCAAGACACTTGCGCCCTGTCGGGCGCCAAGTGCATGCGCAATCAATTAGGCCTTTTGGTGGCTCTTGGCGTAGTCGATGGCGTTCTGCACCGTCGTGATCTTTTCTGCGTCTTCGTCAGGGATCTCGATCTCGAACTCATCTTCCAAAGCCATCACCAGTTCCACGGTGTCCAGCGAGTCTGCACCCAGATCGGCTACGAAAGCCTTTTCGTTTGTTACTTGAGACTCTTCCACGCCGAGTTGTTCGGCAATGATTTTCTTGACACGTGCTTCGATATCGCTCATGGTTTCCCTCTGGGGGTTGTGAATGAACCCGCGATTCTAGCTGCTTCAGCAATACCTGAGTGCAACTTGCCGTCGCGAGGAAACGGCTTTTAACTTCTGCCAAACCTACATGTACATGCCGCCATTGACATGCAACTCCTGCCCGGTCACATAACCGGCACCATCCGATGCCAGATAGACCACAGCGTTGGCAATGTCTTGCGGCTGTCCCAGCTTACCCAAAGCGATCTGCGATTGCAGCGCTTTCTTCTGCTCCTCAGGAAGCTGAGCCGTCATGTCGGTCTCGATAAAACCAGGCGCCACGCAGTTTACCGTGATGCCTCGGCTGCCCAACTCCTTGGCCAGCGAGCGCGTCATACCGGCGACGCCCGCCTTGGCCGCAGCGTAATTGGCCTGTCCGGCATTGCCGGAAGCGCCCACTACGCTGGTAATGCTGATGATACGGCCAAAACGCTGCTTCATCATCGGACGGATGGCAGCGCGGCTGGCGCCGAAGACGGCCTTCAGGTTGGTGCCGAGCACGGCGTCCCAGTCCTCGTCCTTCATGCGCATGGCCAGGGTGTCGCGGGTGATGCCGGCGTTGTTCACCAGCACATGCAGGCCACCCTGGTTCTTGACCAGTTCGTCAATCAGCGCCTCGACGGCCGCGCCATTGTTCACATCCAGCGCCACGCCGCGTGAACCAGGGAAGGCCGACAGGGCCTGCGAAATCTTGGCAGCGCCGTCTTCGGTGGTTGCCGTGCCCACCACCTGGTAGCCGGCAGCGCCCAATGCTTGCGCAATGGCGGCGCCAATACCGCGCGATGCACCTGTGACCAGGGCTACTTTGGCTGTTTGGGTTGCTTCAGTCATGCAATTGCTTCTTTGGTTTCCTGCAGGGTAGCAGGGTCATACAGGGCTACGCCCACCATATCTGGATCGATGCGCTTGGTCATGCCGGTCAGCACCTTGCCGGGGCCGCACTCTACCAGATGGGTAGCCCCCATGGAACGCAGCTTCTGCACGCATTCCACCCAGCGCACCGGGCCAAAGGCCTGGCGGTACAGCGCGTCGCGAATGGCATCGGCATCCGTTTGCACCGCCACATCGATATTGTTGAGCACCGGGATCTGCGGTGCAGCAAGCTGCAGGCCCGCCAGCGCAGCCTTCAGCTTTTCCGCAGCCGGTTTCATCAGGCTCGAATGGAAAGGTGCCGACACCGGCAGCGGCAGCGCACGCTTGGCGCCCGCCTCTTTCACCGCCACGCTGGCCGCTTCGACTGCCGCCTTCGAGCCGGCAATCACGGTCTGGCCGGGGTCGTTGAAGTTCACGGCCTCCACCACCTCCACGCCGCCCATCCTGGCAGTCACTTCGGCGCAAACCGCCTTGACCTTGTCCGCATCCAGACCCAGCACGGCAGCCATGGCGCCGGTGCCCACGGGCACGGCTTCCTGCATGGCAGCACCGCGCAGGCGTACCAGCGGTGCCGCCTGGGCCAGCGTCAGCACGCCAGCGGCAACCAGTGCCGAGTATTCACCCAGCGAATGGCCAGCCACCGCCATGGGCAGCGCGCCGCCTTCTGCACGCCATACGCGCCATGCAGCCACACCGGCCACCAGCATCACAGGCTGGGTATTGGCGGTCAGCGCCAGTGTTTCCTTGGGGCCACCATGAATCAGAGCACCAATGTCTTCACCCAGCGCATCGGAGGCTTCCTGCAGCGCCTCTCGCACAGCAGGATGGTCGCCCCAGGCGTCGAGCATGCCAACAGCCTGCGAGCCTTGGCCGGGAAATACGAACGCAAAAGAATTCATGTCTCGATTTTCATTGAATTTTTGAATGGAATACGGCAATAGCCCAAACACATCAAGCGTTTGAAGCTACATTTTCAGGAGTACCGCACCCCAGGTAAAACCGCCACCCACGCCTTCGAGCATCACGTTGTGGCCCGGCTTGACCTGGCCTGCACGCACCGCATGGTCAAGCGCCAGCGGAATCGAAGCAGCCGACGTGTTGCCGTGCTGATCGACCGTGACCACCACCTTCTCCGGCGACAGCTTGAGCTTGCGCGCCGTGCTCATCATGATGCGCAGGTTGGCCTGGTGCGGTATCAGCCAGTCGATATCAGCCTCTTGCATGTCGGCCTTGGCCAATGCGGCGCGGGCCGCCTTGTCGAGCACGCCCACCGCCAATTTGAATACGGCCTGGCCGTCCATGCGGAGCATGGGCGAGCCAATCACCTCGCCACCCGAGACATGGCCCGGCACGCACAGGATGTCGACGTGGCTGCCATCGGCATGCAGCTCGGTCGCCAGAATACCTGGCTCGCTCGATGCCTCCAGCACCACAGCGCCGGCGCCATCGCCGAAGAGCACGCAGGTGGTGCGGTCATTGAAATCAAGGATGCGGCTGAACACCTCAGCCCCCACTACCAGCGCGCGCTTGGCGGTGCCTGCCTTGATCATCGCGTCAGCCACCGTCAGGGCGTAGACGAAGCCGCTGCACACTGCCTGCACATCGAACACCGGGCAGCCATTGGTGATGCCCAGCTTGTTCTGCAAAATGGCTGCCGTCGACGGGAACACCATGTCCGGCGTGGACGTGGCCACAATGATCAGATCGATGTCTGCAGCTGCCAGCTTGGCAGCTTCGAGTGCCATTTTCGAGGCCTCCACGGCCAGATCACTGGCCGTCACATCGGGTGCGGCAAAGTGGCGCGCCTTGATCCCGGTGCGCTCGACAATCCACTCATCCGAGGTTTCCAGACCACGCGTAGCCATTTCGGCCGCCAGATCATCATTGGTGACGCGGCGTGGTGGCAGGTAGCTGCCAGTGCCGGTGATGCGTGAATAAATGCTCATCGATTTCAGATAGAAGACGTCACAGTTGCGGCAACAGCGGCGCTGTCTGCCGGCATCAGCAAGGGCGCAGCCGTCTGGATCTTGGTCTGCACACGCCCCAGCAAGTCGTTACGGGCCGCATCATAAGCGCGATTGAGCGCATGCTCATAGGCCACCACATCGGCCGAGCCATGGCTTTTGAACACCAGGCCGCGCAAACCGAGTAACGCAGCCCCATTGTAGCGGCGGTGGTCCATGCGCTTCATCAGGCGCGAAAGCACAGGATAGGCAACAACGGCCGCCAGCTTGGTGAGCAGGTTGCGCTTGAACTCCTGCTTCAAGCCCCCGGTGATCATGCTGGCCACGCCCTCGCTCGCCTTGAGCGCAACGTTGCCGACAAAACCATCACAGGTCACGATATCAACCGTGCCCTTGAAGATGTCATTGCCTTCGACATTGCCCTGGAAATTGAGGTAGCCCGACTGCCCGGCCGCACGCAACAACTCGCCCGCGCGCTTGATGACTTCGCTGCCCTTGATGGCTTCTTCGCCAATGTTCAAAAGGCCTACGCTGGGGTTTTCCTTCTCCTGCAGGGCGCTCACCAGCGCCGAGCCCATGACGGCAAACTGCACCAGATGCTCTGCCGTGCAATCGACGTTGGCCCCCAGATCCAGCACCGTGGTGGCGCCACCCTTGGCATGGGGAATCTGTGTGGCGATGGCCGGACGGTCAATGCCCTCCAGCGTCTTGAGCAGGTAGCGCGCAATCGCCATCAATGCACCGGTATTGCCTGCGGACACTGCTGCCTGCGCAGCGCCTTCCTTGACCTGGCTGATGGCTACGCGCATGGAAGAGTCCTTCTTCTTGCGCAACGCCACTTCCACGGGATCGTCCATGGTGACGACTTCGCTTGCCGGCACCAGGGTTGCACGCTCGTGCTGGAATGACTGCAATGCCTCGGGCTGACCCACCACCAACAGGCGGGCATCAGGATGGGCATCCAAAAACTTCTTGCATGCAGGCAGGGTGACACGGGGACCCGCATCACCACCCATGCAATCCACGGCCAGTGTGATCATTCGCTCTGCAGTTCTTTGATGTTGCGCCAGCGCACTCTATTAAGGAGTGCGCAGCAATCTTGCAACAGAATAAAAAAGGCCCGCGCTACACATGCGGTAGCCGCGGGCCTTTTTGTACAGCTATGGCTTAGGCTTCCGACTTGTTCTTCAGCACTTGGCGGCCACGGTAGAAGCCGTTGGGGCTGATGTGGTGACGCAGATGGGTTTCGCCGGTGGTTGGCTCCACAGCGATACCAGGCACATTCAGTGCATTGTGCGAACGGTGCATGCCGCGCTTGGAAGGAGATTTCTTGTTTTGTTGAACAGCCATGATGGCTCCTGAGTCTTGAAAGGGTTGGTGACACGGCCTGCGTAAAACAGACGCATGCCCTAAAAATACGCGATTAGCCCATTAAAGACACGAGGGGGATTCGCGCGAAGCCTCAAATTATAGCAAAGATCGCTGGCAGGCTTCAATCCTCGTGCATCAAGGTTTGGTTTTATCCAGCCGCAAGGATGCCAAAGCAGCAAAAGGATTGGCTTTTTCCGTATTTGCCGCCTCGAAATCCTGGGTGGCAGACTCCAGTTTGAGCTCCACCGGGCATTCGTCATGCATGGGAACCATGGGAAGCGCCATCAGCAATTCGTCCTCGATCAGCTCATGGGCATTGAAGTGCGGCTCCAGCACCAGAACATCCTCTTCACTCTCGTCATCCAGGGCGGCGGCAGTCGCCTCATCCTTTACAAAGCGGAAAGACCGCTCGGTCTGCACGGCAATATCGGCCGGACGCAGGCAACGCTGGCATTGCATTTGCACCACGGTATCGGCCTGCAGGTGCAGCCAGGCATGCCCGGGGCTGCCTGCGGCTTCGCGCCACTCGCCATCCAGCGACCAGCGCACGGGCTGGTCAGTTGCAGCTTCGCCGCGCAGGTCCTCAGCCATCAGGCGGGGAAACTGCCCCATCGGCTGATCGCCGTCAAGCTCGGCTTCATGCTGTGCAAAAGCCTTGATATCAAGGCGGTTGACTGAAAATTCCTTTGTCATGCGCGCCAGTGTAAGAGAATCTGGGCATGTCTGAATCCCACTCGCCCCGCGCCCTTGTTCTGGGCTCCACCTCCCGCTACCGGCACGAGCTGCTCTCTCGTTTTCGACTGCCGTTTGAAACCGCCTCGCCCGACGTCGACGAAACCCCGCAGTCTGGCGAAGCACCGGCCGCCCTGGCACTGCGCCTGGCCCTGGCCAAGGCCCATGCGGTGGCGGCGCAGTTTCCCGAAGCCATCGTCATCGGCTCCGACCAGGTGGCCGACCTGAACGGCCAGCCACTGGGCAAGCCCCTGGTGCATGACAAGGCAGTGGCCCAACTGCGCGCCATGAGTGGGCAGAGCATGCAGTTCCACACTGCCGTCGCCGTGGTCTGCAAGGCCACCGGCTTTGCGCAGGCAGGCACCGCTGTGGTGCGAACCGTGTTCCGCAACCTGAGCGATGCCGAGATTGAACGCTACCTGCGCGCCGAAGAGCCGTACGATTGCGCCGGCAGCGCCAAGAGCGAAGGCCTGGGCATCACCTTGCTGGACGCCATCGAGAGCGACGACCCGACAGCGCTGATCGGCCTGCCCCTCATCCGCACCGCCCGCCTGTTGCGCGCTGCAGGAGTAATCCTGCCATGAGCGAGAACACCCGCAAGGGCCGACTTTTTCTCGTCCCCACCCCGCTTGACTTCGGCTGCACCACCGATGCGCCACTGACCGATGTACTGCCCGCCCACACCGTGCAGGCCGCAGCGCGCATTACCCATTGGGTCTGCGAAAACGCCAAAAGCTGCCGCGCCTTCCTCAAACGGGTGGACGCCGTGGCGCCGCTGGCAGCGCCCCTGCAGCAGCAATCCATACAGGAGCTGCCACGCGAAGCGCACAAGAAAGGCGACCACCTCCCGCAGACCGCCTCTGGCTCCGATGCCAGCATATTGATCGCAGCTGCCTTGCAAGGCCATGACGTTGGCCTGGTCAGCGAAGCAGGCATGCCCGCGATTGCGGACCCTGGCAGTTCTGTGGTCCGTGCCGCGCATGATGCGGGCGTTGAGGTGGTGCCACTGGTGGGGCCCACTTCTCTCCTGCTGGCCCTGGCTGCCAGCGGGCTCAATGGTCAGAACTTCGCCTTTGTCGGCTATGTGCCCAGCGATGGCGCGCAACGTGTCGCCCGGCTGCGCGAGCTGGAACAACTGGCGCTGCGGCAAGGCCAGACACAGATCTTCATCGAAACGCCTTACCGCAACCCTGCCCTGATGAGCGCCCTGCTGCAGACCCTGCAGGCCAACACCCGTCTGTCGATCTCCAGCGGCCTCACGCTGGAAAGCGCCCGCACCCAAAGCCGCCTGGTCAAGCAATGGAAGCCGCTGACCCCTGAATTGGACAACCGCACCCCCATGGTGTTTGCGATTGGGCGCTGAGGCAATCACGCCAGCTGCACGCACCCGATTTTCGGGCTGCTCATCAAGTGTTGGCTGACCACAAGGCAGCACTGCCCTCTCAAAGGGATTTACGCATCCTCTCGGTCAGATGGCAAAAAAAGCGGTGCTTACGCACCGCTTTTTTTGTTTAGAGCTATCAAATAGATAGCTATCAAGAACCTGATCAGCGCAGGCTGGGCATCATCGACCGCATGGTGCTGACAGCCCCCGCGCCCACCGACGCGCCAAACTTCTTGGCAAAGCGCTCGGCCACATTCTCGCGGCGGGTGTAGTCCACCACATCTTCGGCGCCCACCACATCGCGCGCCACCTGATCGAGGCTGCCCAGGCCGTCAGCCAAGCCCAGCTTGACCGCTTCCTGCCCGGTCCAGAACAGGCCGCTGAAGGTGTCTTCGGTTTCCTTCAGGCGCTCGCCCCGACCCTGGCGCACCACGGAGATGAACTGCTGGTGGATCTGCCCCAGCATCTGCTGGGCATAGGCTTTTTGCTTGTCATTCATGGGGCTGAATGGGTCGAGCATGCCCTTGTTGCTGCCGGCGGTGAGCAGGCGGCGCTCCACGCCCAGCTTTTCCATGGTGCCGGTAAAGCCAAAACCGTCCATCAGCACGCCGATGCTGCCCACGATGCTGGCCTTGTCTACATAGATGCTGTCCGCTGCGGCTGCAATGTAATAGGCTGCAGAAGCGCAGGATTCCTCCACCACCGCGTACATGGGCTTTTTGTGCAAAGCCTTGAGGCGCACGATCTCATCATTGATCATGCCTGCCTGCACGGGGCTGCCGCCCGGGGAGTTGATCAGCAGCACCACCGCCTTGGCGCCATCGTCCTCGAACGCGGTGCGCAGTGCGGCAATCACGTATTCGGCGCTGGCATCTGCGCCAGAGGCGATTTCGCCTTTCAGCTCCACCACTGCCGTGTGTTCAGTCGACGAGGCAGACGACGCATTTTCCGAGCTGAACAGGTAGATGACCAACGCAATGAAGGCGATGAGCCAGGCCAGCCGAAAGAAAATCTTCCAGCGGCGCGCAGCGCGTTGCTCCCTGAGCGTGTCAAAGGCCAGGCGCTCCAGCACGGAACGCTCCCAGCCAGGCGTCTGCGCCGTCGCTGCGGATGCTGCCGCTGCCGTCGCCGGCTGTCCCCACAGATCAGGCGCAGGCTGCGGATTCTGCTGGGGGTTGTTGTCCATCGGGTTCATCTTAAAACTCAAGAGGTTGGAGGCGGTAGTCGGTGTGCCAGTACACCACCCCGCCTTGTTCGCTCAACGCGATTTTGACCAGGCCACCACGGCAAGGGCCGCCAGCGCAGGCTCCAGTATCCGGCACATAGGCGGCGCCATGGGTAGCGCATAACAACCAGTTACCGGTGTCATCGAAAAAACGGTCGGGCTGGTAGTCCATTTCCATCGCCACATGGGTGCAGCGGTTCAGGTAGGCATGCACCGCATCACGGTAGCGTATGGCGAATGCGCGGCAGGTCTGGCCAGCAAATATCACGTCAAAGGGCACGGCGCGCCCGCCATTGCTCAAGTCCTTGCTATTACAAAGTGCTATTGCCCGGGCTTGTGCCTCTGCCATTGCTGCTCCTGCTTGCTGCGCGCCAATGACTGTACATGCAAACAGTAATCAAGCCATGTACTAGGCACTGGCTGCCATCCATTGTTGCAAATCAGCAACAGAGTGCGCAATGAACAGCGGGCCAAAGGCCTCGAAGCCATCATGGTGGTGTGCGCCATAGCTCACTGCCACGCTCGCGCAGCCCGCGTTGACTGCCATCTGCAGATCATGGGTGGTATCGCCCACCATCAACAAGCGCTCGGGCGCCACATCCAGCTCGGCCATCAACTCCTGCAGCATCAGCGGGTGCGGCTTGCCTGCGGTTTCGTCGGCAGTTCGCGACGCGTCAAACCGGCCCTTGAGCAGGGTCGAATCCAACACTTCATCGAGCCCCCGGCGATTCTTGCCCGTGGCCACTGCAAGCAGATGCCCGCTGGCAGTCAACTGGTCCAGCAAAGGCAGCACCCCGTCAAAAAGGGTCACTTCCTCCTGGCGCTTCAGATAGTGGTAGCGGTAGCGGTTGGTCAGTTCCACCATGCTGTCTGGCGGCACATCGGGCGCGGCATGCCGCAAGGCGCCTTGCAGGCTCATGCCGATCACATACTTGGCTGTTTCCAGCGTCGGCACGGTGCCGCCCACATCGCGCACCGCATCCTGGATGGACAGCGCAATGGCAGCGGTGGAGTCGAACAGGGTGCCATCCCAGTCAAAGGCGATCAGGTCAAAGCGACGCGTCATAAGGTAATCGGTTGGTTTGCTCGCTATAACAATAGCTGGTAGCGCTTGCTGCGCAATGAATTCAAGATATTTTTGTTATGAAAACCAAGAATAGCCTGCGCTAGTTGCTATGGTTTTCATCTGCCTGCTCTGCAGCCCCTACGAAATCTGCCAACTCCTCCGGCAACTCCGCTCCCAACTGCACCCGCTCCCCACTCTGCGGATGGGTGAACTGCAGGCGCCAGGCATGCAGGAACATGCGCTTCGAGCCGTGCTTGACCAGACGCTTGTTCAAATCGAAATCACCATATTTCTCGTCTCCGACGATCGGATGGCCACTGCTGGCCAGGTGCACGCGAATCTGGTGGGTGCGGCCGGTCTTGATTGTCACCTCCAGCAAGGTCATGGCCGGCAGACCAAGGCCATGGCGTGCCGGCAGCGTTTTCTGCACCTTGACGAGTGACACCGAGCGCATGCCTTCCGCATCGTCCGCCGTGGTGGCGCGCACGCGGCGCTCGCCATCGGGCAACAGATACTTGCGCAGCGGCGTATCAATCACCTTTTTGTTGGCTGGCCACTCCCCGATCACCAGCGCCAGATAGGTCTTGCCCGTCTCGCGCTCGCGGAACTGGTCCTGCAGGTGGGTCAGCGCCGAGCGCTTCTTGGCGACCAGCAGGATGCCTGAGGTTTCGCGGTCCAGCCGGTGCACCAACTCCAGAAAGCGTGCATCGGGCCTGGCGCGACGCAGTTGCTCGATCACCCCAAAGCTCACGCCCGAGCCGCCATGCACGGCCACGCCCGCTGGCTTGTTGATGGCCAACACCGCGTCGTCGTCCAGCAGCAGCGGGAACTCCCGGCCAGGAATGGCGCGCTCGGCCTCTTCTGGCTTGGCGGACACGCGCACCGGCGGAATACGCACTACATCGCCGCCCTGCACCCGAGCGTCTGCGGCAGTGCGCCCCTTGTTGATGCGCACCTCTCCATTGCGGATGATGCGGTAGATATGGGTCTTGGGTACGCCCTTCAAATGGCGCATCAGAAAGTTGTCCAGGCGCTGGCCGGCGTCGTCGGGATGGACTTGTACCAGCCTTACAGCCACTGGGGGTGCTTCTGGACTGCGGGGCTCGCCCGGTTTGCCCCCTATAATGTGTTTCACCTGCGCAATAAAGTTATTGGTTGACCGGTGAGCAGTTTAATTCACCCACCAGTACCCGCGCAGGCCGGTCGATGTCTGACCGACGACCTTGCCTCAGTGTCTGCATACCAAGAAATTGCGCAGGCCATGCAAGCAAATCGGGTGGACGGACACATTGAAACAACGAAACTACAGATTCCCAGCGGCAGTTGCTGCAGTGGCCAGGACTCCTGGCCCGGCCCCAACTGACCGCTCACACACTGACATGCTGATTTTGTGGGCTTGGATGGCAACTCTCTGGCGCAGCGCCTGCTGCACGCCAGTGCGCCGTGCCGCGCCCGCCGTGCGCATGTTTTCAGGGCAGATCTCACCACCGGCGGCAGCTGTTCGCTGGCTGGCCGGTTATTTATATGCCCTCTCCCGCGTGCCCAAGCCTCCTGTGCTGACATAAGTATTACCAGCAAGCATGGCACGCTCTGTATCTTCATTCGTTTCTCTGCGTCTGTCCCGGCATCTGTGGCTCCAGTAAGAGCCTGTTTATTGTTGGGGATTGGAGACTGGCACCTGTCTGACAAAGGTGGCCAGTCCCGCATTACGAAGGACGCGCATCATGAAACGGATGCTGATCAACGCCACGCAAGCTGAAGAGCGACGCCTCGCCATCGTGGATGGCCAAAAGCTGCTGGATTACGAGATCGAAATCGAAGGCCGCGAACAACGCAAAGGCAATATCTACAAAGCCGTTGTTACCCGGGTAGAACCCTCTTTGGAAGCCTGCTTCGTCGACTACGGCGAAGACCGTCACGGCTTCCTGCCATTCAAGGAAATTTCCAAGCAGTATTTCGCCGAAGGCGTATCGCCCAGCCAGGCCCGCATCAACGATGTGATCAAGGAAGGCCAGGAGCTGCTCGTCCAAGTTGAAAAGGAAGAGCGCGGCAACAAGGGCGCGGCGCTGACCACTTTCGTCTCTCTGGCTGGCCGCTACGTGGTGCTGATGCCCAACAACCCCCGGGGCGGTGGCGTATCGCGCCGTATCGAGGGTGACGAGCGCGCCGAGCTGAAAGAGGCGATGGACCAGCTCGAATACCCCAAGGGCATGTCCATCATCGCCCGTACCGCAGGCATCGGCCGCACGGCGCCCGAGCTGCAATGGGATCTGAACTACCTGCTCAAGCTCTGGAGCGCCATCGACGGCGCCGCCAAGGCCGGCAAGGGCGCCTTCCTGATCTACCAGGAATCGAGCCTGGTGATCCGCGCCATCCGCGACTATTTCAACAATGACATCGGCGACATCCTGATCGACACCGATGACATCTATGAGCAGGCCCAGCAGTTCATGGCGCATGTGATGCCAGAACACGCCGCCCGCGTGAAGCGCTACCGCGACGATGCGCCGCTCTTCAGCCGCTTCCAGATCGAGCACCAGATCGAGTCGGCCTACTCGCGCACCGTGACCCTGCCTTCTGGCGGCGCCATCGTCATCGACCACACCGAAGCGCTGGTCTCCATCGACGTGAACTCGGCCCGCGCCATCAAGGGCGGCGACATTGAAGAGACCGCCACCCGCACCAACCTCGAAGCGGCCGACGAAGTGGCCCGCCAGATGCGCCTGCGCGACCTGGGTGGCCTGATCGTGATCGACTTCATCGACATGGAAGAGTCGAAGAACCGCCGCGACGTCGAAAACCGCCTGCGCGATGCGCTGCGCCAGGACCGCGCCCGCGTGCAGTTCGGCACCATCAGCAAGTTCGGCCTGATGGAAATGAGCCGCCAGCGCCTCAAGCCTGCGCTGAGCGAAGGTGCCCACATCAACTGCCCACGCTGCGGCGGCTCCGGCCACATCCGCGATGCGGAAAGCTCGGCGCTGCAGATCCTGCGCATCATCCAGGAAGAGTCGATGAAGGACAACACGGCAGCCGTCAACTGCCAGGTGCCCGTCGAAGTCGCCTCCTTCCTGCTCAACGAAAAGCGTACCGAAATCCAGAAGATCGAGCTCAAGCAACGCGTCTCCGTCACCATGGTGCCCAACAAGGCCCTGGAGACACCGCATTACAAGCTCGAACGCATGAAGCACGACGACCCGCGCCTCGACTCGATGGAAGCCAGCTACAAACTGGCAGATGCCGAGGAAGAGCAGGTCGGCTTTACCCGCCGCTCGCAAGAGCCCACCAACAAGCAGACCCCTGTCATCAAGGGCGTGCTGCCTGATGCGCCAGCCCCCATTGCCGAGCCCCGCCCGGCGCCTGTGGCACGCACCAATGCCAGCAAGCCAGCCGCCGCCGTGCCTGCAGCACCTGCCCCCATCCCCGAAACCGGGCTGTGGGCAGCCATCAAGCGCTTCTTCGGATTTGCAACGCCAGCGCCGGTAGCCACTCCCGCCCCGGCAGCTCCTGAACCCGCCAAGGATGCCCGCAAGGAAAACCGCGAAGGCCGTGGTGGCAACCGCCGCAATGGCGAACGCGGCGAGCGCAATGGATCGGCCAATCGGGACGGCAATCGCCGCAACAGCGAACGCGCCGAAGGCGAACGCAATGGCCGCAACCGCAATGAACGCGGCGAAGGCCGTGGTGAAGCCCGCAATGGCGACCAGGAAGGCCGCGACAACCGCCGCCGCAATGAGCGCGGTGACCGCCCAGAGCGCAGCGAACGCAATGACCGCCCCCGCCGCGACGATGCCGCCATCAACGCACAAAACGGCGACAACGCAGCAATCGAGGCAACCAGCGAACGCCAGGAGCGTACGCCCCGTCCAGAGCGTGCTCCGCGCGAGAATCGCCGGGATCGCGGCGAGCGTGGTGAGCGCAACGAGCGCCGCAACCAGGGCGAAGAATCGATGCGCGACAACGCCGCCGTGGCTCCAGCGCCGATGGACTCCGAAGCCGTGATCGCCGCCCTGCCCTCGCTGGACCTGGACGGAAACACCAACGCAGCAATGCCTGTCGATGGCGAAACCTCGCCAGAGCGCCGCGAACGCCGCTCCCGTGACCGCTACGGCCGCGACCGCCGCAACCGTGGTGACCGCGAACGCCTGCCACGCGATGAGCAAGCGGCTGATGCACAAACCGAAGCTGCCCCGGCAGAAGCCGTGTTCGAGGCTGAAAATGCTCCAGCACCACGCCGCAGCTACTTTGATGCGGCAGCAGCAACAGACGCAGCACCGGTAGCGGCGCCTGCGGTGGACCTGGCAGTGCCTGCTGGCGAGCCCGCAGTCAACGCAGCCGCCGAAGCCTTTGAGGAAAAGCCAGTTCCAGCGCCCGCCGCTCAGGCACCAGCAACTACAGAACAAGTAGCACCTGCTGTCGCCGCCGTGGTGACACCGGCACCGGCCGCCGAGCCAACCGCCCCGCAAGGCCTGCCCAGGATCGCCAGCTACACGCTGCCCCTGGAGCAGTTGAACACCATCGCTGCCCAGGCTGGCCTGCAGTGGGTCAATTCGGACACCGACAAGGTGGCCGCCGTGCAGGCTGCGATTGCAGCGGAGCCCAAGCCCGTGCATGTGCCCCGCGAGCGTCCCCCGGTCGTCATGCTCGACGAAGGCCCGCTGGTGCTGGTCGAGACGCGCAAGGATCTGGCTGCCATGGTGCTGCCCTTTGAACGCGAATCGCAAACCGCTTAAGCCGTTTCGCTAGAGCCCACAGGCCGGATTTCCTCCGGCCTGTTTCATTCCTGGAGCCCGTACGACATGCTGTTTCTGCTCTCACCCGCCAAATCGCTGGATTACGAGACCCCCTTGCCTGCCGGTCTGCCTCACACACAGCCGCAGTTCATCAAGCAGTCGCAAGCGCTAATTGAGGTGCTGCGCGAAAAATCGCCCCAGCAGATCGCCAGCCTGATGGACATCAGCGACAAGCTCGCAACGCTGAATGTCGCACGCTACGAGGCCTGGTCGCCCAAGTTCACCGCCAAAAACTCGCGCCAGGCCATCATGGCCTTCAACGGCGATGTCTACGACGGCCTGCAGGCCCACAGCCTCACCGCCAAGCAGCTCGATTGGGCCCAGTCGCATGTCTGCATGCTCAGCGGCCTGTATGGCGTGCTGCGCCCGCTGGACTGGATGCAGCCTTACCGGCTGGAAATGGGCACGCGCCTGCCCACGGCCCAAGGCAGCAATCTCTACCATTTCTGGGACACGCAGATTGCCGACTATCTAAATCACCAGCAGCAAGGTGAAGATGCGCCCGTCGTCGTCAATCTGGCTTCGCAGGAGTACTTCAAATCCGTTGACCGGAAAGCGCTGCGCGCCCGTGTGGTGACCTGCAGCTTTGAGGACTACAAGAGTGGCCAGTACAAGGTCATCAGCTTCTTCGCCAAGAAGGCCCGTGGATTGATGGCGCGCTATGCAATCGAACACCAGGCCAGGACGCCTGCGGCACTGAAGAAGTTCAACATCGACGGCTATGCCTATGCCAGCGATGTTTCGACTGCTGACCATTTCCTGTTCCGTCGCAAAGTGGATTGATGCCGCTTTGGTGCACAATGGCCGCGAAAGGAATGTCATGACAGCCTCGCAACCCATCACCCCGGAATTGCGCGCCTGGATTATTGAACAGGCGACTGCCGGTGTCAGCGCCGAAAATGTCTTCAAGGCCATGTGCGACGCCGGGTGGAACGAAGATATAGCCGAATCCGCCATGGAAAAGGTATTGACCGAACACCTGCAGCACCTGCACGGTGCCAATACCGAAATTGCTTCTGTCATCCACCGTCCGCTGCCCGAACCTCCGCTGGCCGATGCGCCCGGCTCCATCCATGTCGGCGACCGCGATGTGAACGTGCTGCTGAGCATGAAACACCCGCGCGTGGTGGTATTTGGCAATTTGCTGTCCGATGAAGAGTGCGATGCCATCATTGCCGCGGCCAGGCCGCGCATGAAGCGGTCGCTGACAGTGGAGACCAAGACCGGCGGTGAGGAAGTGAACGCCGACCGCACCAGCGACGGCATGTTCTTCCAGCGTGAAGAAACCCCGGTCGTAGCCACCCTGGAGCGCCGCATTGCCAAGCTGCTGAACTGGCCGGAAAACCATGGCGAAGGCCTGCAGGTGCTGCATTACCAGCCTGGTGCAGAGTACAAACCGCATTACGACTATTTTGACCCCACCCAGCCTGGCACACCCACCATCCTCAAGCGAGGCGGCCAGCGTGTCGGCACCCTGGTGATCTACCTGAACAACCCGGAAGCCGGTGGCGGCACCAGTTTTCCCGATGTGGGCGTCGAGGTCGCACCGCGCCGTGGCAATGCCGTGTTCTTCAGCTACGCAGCCCCGGACCCTTCGACCAAGACCCTGCATGGCGGCTCGCCCGTGGTGCGTGGCGAGAAGTGGATCGCTACCAAGTGGCTGCGCGAAAGCGAATTCAAGTAAAAACAGCTGCTGGCGCCCTCTCATAAAGCGCCATTAGCTATTCATTTAATAGCATGACTTTTTCTCCTCAGCCAGAGCAATCGCCCCTGGGCCAGCGCTCGGCCTATATCGACCAATACAACCCGACCCTGCTCTTTCCGCTGCCGCGCGCGGCCAAGCGTGCCGAGATCGGATTGCAGGACGACCGATTGCCGTTTTTTGGCGCCGACCTGTGGACGGCGTATGAGGTCTCGTGGCTCAACCTGCGGGGCAAGCCGCAGGTGGCCCTGGTGAATTTCACCATCCCCTGCGAAACACCCAACATCATCGAGAGCAAATCCTTCAAGCTCTATCTCAACAGCTTCAACAACAGCCGCTTCGCCAGCGCGGGCGATGTGCGCGCCAAGCTGGTAGCCGACCTCAGTGAAGCCGTATGGCGCGGCGCGCCGCACAGCTCCACCATCGGCGTCCAGTTGATCGAGCCCGAACTGTTTGATGCACAGCCCGTGCAGGAGCTGGACGGCCTGAACCTGGATCGCCTCGATATCGATTGCGACCGCTACGAACCCGCGCCTGAACTGCTGACCGCGGCATTCGACGAACCGCCCGTCACCGAAACTCTGACCAGCCGCCTGCTCAAAAGCAATTGCCTGGTCACCGGCCAACCCGATTGGGGCAGTGTGCGCATCAGCTACAGCGGCCCGGCGATCAACCAGGAAAAGCTGCTGCAATACATCGTCAGCTTCCGCAACCACAACGAATTCCACGAGCAATGCGTCGAACGCATGTTTGTCGATATCTGGCGCCAGTGCCAACCCATCCGGTTGACGGTGTACGCACGCTATACCCGCCGTGGCGGGCTCGACATCAATCCACTGCGCACCAGCCAGCCCATGGCCCTACCAGCCAACGTGCGCACGGCGCGCCAATAAACGCCTGGGCCGAAAATCTACTCAAAGGCGATTTCATTCGTCCGTGAACAGCGGCAAGGTGTAAGGATCGGCATTTCTCTCCTGCCCTTCCCGGTGCGCGCGCATCTCCGCTGCCTTGATTGCCGGCGCGTCTCCCACCATACCCTGGGCCGCTGCCTGCTCCTGCGGCAGCAGGTTGCCCACACGCACGCCCAAAAGGCGCAGACGCTGCTCCAGCGGCGCGCGCTTCAGGCACTGGCCGGCGGCATGGCGAATGGCCCTGGCATCGCTGGTGTAGAGCGGCAGGCTGTGGTCCCGGGTGGCGATGCGGAAATCGGTAAAGCGCAGCTTGATCCCAATCGTTCGCCCTACATAGCCCTTGCGCTGCAGATCGGCAGCCACACTCTCGCACAGCTCGGTAAAGATCGCGCCCAGCTCCGCCCGGTCACGCACCGCGTGCAGGTCACGGTCGAACGTGGTCTCGCGACTCATCGATACCGGCTCACTCTCCGTCACCACGGGCCGGCTGTCCAGCCCCCAGCAGGATGCATGCAGCCACGCGCCATAGCTGCGGCCAAAGTGCTCCACCAGCCAGTGCAATTCCTTGGCCGCCAGATCACCCAGGGTGGTGATGCCCAGCGCCTGCAACTTGGCATCGGCCTTGGGGCCTACGCCGTTGATCTTTCGGCAGGCCAGCGGCCAGATCATTGATTGCAGGTCGTTCTCCAACACGATGGAGACGCCATTGGGCTTGTTGAACTCGCTGGCCATTTTGGCCAGCTGCTTGTTGGGCGCCACACCGACCGAGCAGGTCAGGCCCGTTGCGGCATATATCTCGCTTTGCAGGCGCAGTGCCAGGCTGCGCCCATGGTCATTCTGCCCGCCATCGACATGGGTGAAATCGATGTACACCTCGTCCACACCCCGGTCTTCCATCTGCGGTGCAATCGAGGTGATGATGGCCTTGAACTGGCGCGAAAACTGCCGGTAGCGCGCAAAATCCACAGGCAGCAGAATCGCCTGCGGGCACAGCTTGGCGGCCTTCATCATGCCCATGGCCGAGCCCACTCCAAATGCGCGCGCCTGGTACGTGGCCGTGGTGATCACCCCGCGCCCGACGTAGTCATTGAGCAATGGAAAGGCATGCACCGGAATATCTGCGAGGCGCCCGCCATAGGCAGCCGCCAGCGCGTCGTCCTCGCGCCGCCGCCCGCCTCCGATGACCACTGGCAGCTCCTTGAGCTGCGGATAGCGCAGCAGCTCGACCGATGCGTAGAAGGCATCCATGTCCAGGTGCGCCACGCGACGGCGTGGCGGCAAGGCTGGCAGTGTGGACTCTGGGGTCAAATCGTGGCTCACGCCCTATTGTCGCCGCGCGCAGCAAACCCGGCACCGTGGCCGGGTTCGGTCAGTGGCACACGTGACGCATCAATGGTCGTGGTGCAGGTAGGCAGCCTGCTTGGGCAGCCGCAGGCTGAACAGGAACGCCACCACCATCATGGCCGACACGTACCAGAAAAATACCGTCTCATGCCCTGCGTTCTTGAGCGCCAGCGCCACAAACTCGGCCGATCCGCCAAATATGGCGTTGGCCACTGCATAGGCCAGCCCCACGCCCAGTGCGCGCACTTCGGGCGGAAACATTTCCGCCTTCACGATGCCGGAGATCGAGGTGTAGAAACTCACGATGGCCAGGGCCACCACAATCAGAAAGCCAGCCATCTCCGGCGACGAAGCACTGTGCATGGCCGTCAGGATCGGCACGGTACAGATGGCGCCCAATCCCCCAAACAGCATCATGCTGGTGCGCCGGCCAATGCGGTCTGAAAGCGCACCGAACAGCGGCTGCATGCACATGTAGATGAAGAGGCAGACGGTCATCACATAGCTCGCCGTCTTGATCGGCAAGCCAACGCTGTTGACCAGGTACTTCTGCATGTAGGTGGTGAAGGTGTAGAAAATCAGCGAGCCACCGGCGGTGTATCCCACCACCGTGACGAAAGCGCGCCAATGGTGCTTGAACAGATTGGCGAGCGTGCCCGTTTCCTTGTCGTGCATGGCTTCCTGCGATTGCGTCTCGTGCAGGGTGCGGCGCAACAGCGTTGCCACCACAGCTGCAGCGGCGCCGCAGACAAAAGGAATGCGCCAGCCCCAGGCGCGCAGTTCTGCATCGGTGAGCAAGGCCTCCAGGATCACGATCAGCAGCACGGCCAGCAGCTGGCCGCCAATCAGCGTCACATACTGGAAGGATGAGAAAAAGCCGCGCTGCCCCTTGAGAGCCACCTCGCTCATGTAGGTGGCAGTGGTGCCATATTCGCCGCCCACCGACAGGCCCTGAAACAGGCGGCATACCAGCAGCAGAAACGGCGCGAGGGCACCAATCTGGGCATAGGTGGGCAGACAGGCAATCACCAGGGAGCCTGCACACATCATGGTGACCGAGATCAGCATGGATTTCTTGCGGCCGTACTTGTCGGCAATCCGGCCAAACAGCCAGCCGCCGATCGGACGCATCAGAAAACCCGCAGCAAACACGCCAGCCGTATTGAGCAACTGCACCGTCGGGTCGCCCTTGGGAAAGAACGCCGCAGCAAAGTAGATGGAAGAAAAGGCGTAAACGTAAAAATCAAACCATTCGACCAGATTACCTGATGAGGCCGCCATGATGGCGAAGATGCGGTGGCGCTTCTCTTCTGGGCTGTAATGTGGCGGCGTGGCCGAGGTGGCGGGATTCGGAGTGGTAGTTGTCATTGGCATGGTCCGATGAAAGAAACCATGATGCGCCGCGCGCACGTACCCTCCTTGTCGGACGGACGCTGAAAACGGTTACTGGCAATTACAGCTGGGTGCAAATAATGACAATGCCCACCAGCATCAGTGCAATGCCCCATTTCTCGTTCGCGCGCAGTTGCTCCTTCAGAAAGCGGCGCGAGACGATGTAGCTGAAGATCACCTCAACCATGCCCAGGGTCCGTACTGAGGCAGCGCTCTGCAGTGCATAGGCGCTGAACCAGGCAAGCGAGGCAGCGCTGCCCATGCAACCCGCAATCAGAGAAACCCGCCACGCCTTGGCAATGCGCACCAGCACACCCGGGTTGCGCCATGCAAACCACAACCCCATGGCCACGGTCTGCATGCATTGGGCAGCAAAAACACCCCAGGCGCCTGACAGCAAGGCGCCCGGTGCCTTCAATTCAATAGCGGCACCCCGAAACCCCACGGTGGCAATCGCAAAGCATGCGCCACATACCAGGCCATAAAAAGCCGCTTTGCTGCGCCATTCAAACCGCGCGCCAGGCAGGCGTGGCGGCATCGACAGCAAGGCAACACCCAGGGTGGCTATGGCCATCGCCCCCACCGCCCATGCGGTTGGCAGCTCGTGCAGGAAAACCGCGCCAAACAACGCCACCTGCAGCACCTCGGTTTTGGACAGGGTCACCGCTACTGCAAAATTACGCTGCTGCATCGCCAGCAGCAAGGCACCGGTGGCAGCAATCTGAAAGAACGCCCCCAGAGCAATCCAGCCGAAATAGGCCCAGCTCCAGTGATCGATCCTTGGAGGGGTCTGTGGCAGCGTATAGAGCAGCACCAGCGCCAATGCAGCGAGTGGCAGACCGTACAGAAAACGCACGAGGGTTGCGGGCCAGGTACCCAGATCTGCCGTGAGCGAGCGTTGCGCAGCGTTGCGCGCCGTCTGCGCCACCGCTGCAAACACCACCAGCAGCATCCACCAGCCACCCCATTGCATTTCCCCATCCGCCATACCCGGCCCACTCCTAGAAAGTGCCTGCGATCGTAGATGAATGGCGCTGCAGCGGCCCATGCATTTGGCGATGTGTGCCCCTCACAAAAAAGGCCACCCGCAGGTGGCCTTGCCGGAAAGCTGCATCGCCTCAGTTGGCGCGCAGCACCACATCCACACGGCGGGAGGCCGCATTCGTGTTGCCGGTATCGGAGGTTTCCGCAGGCTTTTCAAGTACCGTACGGTCAACAGGCACACCCGCCGCCGCCAAGGCTGTCTGCACCGCCATGGCACGCTGCTTGGACAGTTCTGCGTTCTTGGCCGCATCACCCGTGGGATCGTTGAAGCCCGACACCACCGCCTTCACGTCGGCGTGCGATTGCAGATAGGCGACCAGGGTCTTGGATTTATCCGCAAATTCAGGCGACACCTCGGTCTTGCCGGTGTCAAAGAACACCTGCAGCTTGGGCACATCCTGCACCATGCTGTCGATCACGGCAGCACCGGCAGGGGATGCGTCCGCAGTTGGTGCGGATGCCGGGGCGGGAGCAGTAGCTGCAGGCTCTGGCGCAGGAGCGGTAGCCGGAGCGGGCTCGGGGGCCGGAGCAGGTGTTGCTGCCGGGGCAGCAGGCGCGGGCGCAGTCACGGTGTCCGGAGTTTTCTTGCCGCAATAGCTGATTCCGAAAATCACCACCAGCGCGCCGATGATCCAAGGCAGCCACTTGCCGATGCCGCCTCTTGCTGCAGTCGCTGTGTTGACGGCAGCAGTAGAGACTGTCGAAGCCGCTGACGATGCAGCAGCAGTGCCAGCGCCCGCCACCCCTGCGGCAGCTGCGGCACCGCTGCCCAATAGGCCACCGAGCAGGGATTTCCCACTGCCGATCAATGCCACCGCCTCTGCAGGCAAGGTGGCGGGGAGCATTCCATTGGGCGAGAGACGCGAAACCAGCGCAGGCAGCAACGCCCCCACCGCCGAAGTCACTGCCTCCTTGGGCAGGTGGAGCTTGTCGCTCAACGTGGACAGCAAGCCTCCTGACGCACCGAAAATGCTGCTCACCTCGTCATTGGTAGGCGTGCGCGATTCTTCCGTGGTGCTCAGCCAGCTGTCTGCCAACCCACCCAGGCCTGCAGAACGAAAGCGGTCCAGCAAGCCCGCTAGACCTCCGTTGGCCGGGTCCGTGATGTAGGCCAGCACCATGGCGACCAGGTCTTTGGCTTTGTCGCCCAGACCAAAGCGGTCTGCCATGTCTCGAATCAAGGTGTCGAACATTCTCGTCCTCCTGTGATGGGAATCGCCAACCAGCGGATGCCGTTGGCGATCAAACCAGTGTAGGAAGAGGAACGCGCCGAGCTTGTAGGACAAGGCGCAGGCGTTCAGAAACGGTTTCTATATTTTCAAATGATGACAAATACTTGCAATATACCCCCTACCCCTCGCATTCCCGGGCACAGCCTCACCACCGCAGGGTGGGCTTCTTTCCCGATCAATAAGGCTGAGGGTAAGTTCCAGGCACCAGAATTGAGCTGTTCACCTGGTTGATGTTGGTGTGGCCGCAGAAGGCCATCGATACGTCCAGTTCCTTCTGAATGATCTGCAAGGCCTTGGCCACGCCCTCCTGGCCGAAGGCACCGAGCCCGTACAGAAAGCTGCGGCCGATCAGCGTACCTTGCGCACCCAGCGCCCGGGCCTTGAGCACGTCCTGCCCGCTGCGGATGCCGCTGTCCAGCCAGACCTCGATGTCCTTGCCCGCCGCCTGGGCGATGGAGGGCAGCGCGTCGATGGTGGCAGGCGCACCATCGAGCTGGCGGCCGCCGTGGTTGCTCACGATCAGGGCGTCGGCGCCCGTCTGCGCTGCCAGGCGTGCGTCTTCCGCCTCCATGATGCCCTTGAGGATCAGCTTGCCGCCCCAGCGCTTCTTGATCCACTCCACGTCACTCCAGTTCAGGCGCGGATCGAACTGATCCGCCGTCCACGACGCCAGAGAGCTCACATCGCCCACGCCATCGACATGGCCCACGATGTTGCCGAAGGTACGGCGTTTGGTGCCCAGCATGCCCATGCACCAACGTGGCTTGGTTGCCAGATTGATCAGGTTGCTGATGGTGGGTTTGGGGGGCGTCGACAGGCCATTCTTGATGTCCTTGTGGCGCTGGCCGAGGATCTGCAGATCCAGCGTCACCTGCAGGGCCGAGCAATTGGCGGCTTTGGCACGGTCGATCAGGCGCTCCATGAATCCGCGATCACGCATCACATACAACTGAAACCAGAATGGATGGCGGTCGGTGCCTGCAGCAACATCCTCCAGCGAGCAGATGCTCATCGTGGAAAGGGTGAACGGAATACCAAAGGCCTTGGCCGCTCGGGCCGCCAGAATCTCGCCATCGGCGTGCTGCATGCCGGTCAGGCCTGTCGGAGCAATCGCCACAGGCATGGACACATCGTGCCCCGCCATGGTGGTACGGGTGCTGCGGCCTTCCATAGTGACGGCCACGCGCTGGCGCAGCTTGATTTTCTGAAATGCAGCTTCGTTGTCGCGGTATGTACTCTGGGTATAGGAGCCTGAATCCGCATAGTCATAAAACATGCGCGGAACGCGCTTCTGGGCCACCACGCGCAAGTCTTCGATACAGGTGATCTTGGATAAATCGGACACAAATCTTCCTTTGATGGATGCAGTGCGGGAATATCTGCAGAGCCCGCCATGCCGCCACCACGGCTTCACCTTGCTGTATGTCACAAAAGCAACAGGTTCGGCACTGGTTTGTCAGCGGCTACGGGTTTTTCTGAACTGCAAACCCCATGTCAGCCCGACATTATGTCGAGGTTCGATAGCGCTGGGGCCTGCTCACATACCCTCGGAATCGCGCATGCCCTGGTCTCAGTTCCCATGACGGTTGCAGCACCACCTTGCCTTGGTGGCGCAGACTCCGAACACCTGCGCCGTGGAGCACCGCCACAACGAGGAGTCAGGTATGGTTTGGCAGCAGATCTACAACCCCCTGGGCAATATGGTGCTCTCCACCTTGCTGGCGGCACTGCCCGTCGTCGTCATGCTGGTGGGCTTGGGCTTTTTACACCTCAAGGCGCATATTGCAGCGGGCGCGGGCCTGCTGTGCGCCATCATCATCGCGATAGCCGTGTATGGCATGCCAGCCGACATGGCGGGCCGCGCCGCCTTGCTGGGCGGCCTCACCGGCTTGCTGCCCATCGGCTGGATTGTGCTGAACATCATCTTCCTGCACCAGCTGACCGAGCAGAACGGCAGCTTCAAGGTGCTGCAGGATTCGATCGCCGGCATCACGGAAGACCGCCGCATTCAGCTGCTGCTGATCGCCTTTGCCTTTGGTGCCTTTTTTGAAGGCGCCGCAGGTTTTGGCACGCCGGTAGCCGTTACGGCCGCCATTCTGATCGGCCTGGGATTTTCTCCGCTGGCGGCCTCCGGCCTGTCGCTGATCGCCAATACCGCACCGGTGGCCTTTGGCGCCCTGGGCACGCCTGTCATCACACTAGCCAAAGTGCACGGGTATGACGTCATGGAAGTGACAGCCATGGTGGGCCGCCAGTTGCCCTTCTTCTCGGTGCTCGTGCCGTTCTGGCTGATCTGGGCCTTTGCGGGGCGCAAGGCCATGATGGAAATCTGGCCTGCAATCCTCGTAACCGGCCTGTCATTTGCCATTCCGCAGTACCTGGTCTCCAATTTCATCGGCCCCGAACTGGTGGACATCATTGCCGCCATCGTCTCGATGGCCTGCCTCATCGGCTTTCTGCGCATCTGGCAGCCCAAGAACATCTGGCGCAGCACTTCGCTCAAAGGCCGTGACAACGGCGAAAGCGAGGGCGATGCACCCCGCGCCATCACCCGCCATTCACGCGCCGATGTGATCCGTGCCTGGACACCCTGGGCCATCCTGACCGTGTTCGTCTTCATCTGGGGCCTGCCCTCGGTCAAGGCTGCGCTCAATGGCCTGTTCTCGCCATCATTCCCGATGAGCGGTCTGCACAACATGATCGAGAAGGTGCCACCCGTCGTGCCCAATCCGACCAAGGAGGGCGCAGTCTACGTGCTGAACCTGCTGTCGGCCACCGGCACCGGTATCCTGCTGTCGGCCATTGTTGGCGGGTTGGTGATGAAGTACAGCCCCGTGGCACTCGTCAGGCAGTTCTTCAAGACGATCTGGCTCGTGCGCTTTTCACTGCTCACCATCGTGCTGATGCTGGCGCTGGGTACCCTTACCCGCTATTCAGGCACCGATACGACACTGGGCCTCGCCTTCGCCAACACCGGCGTGCTCTACCCCTTCTTTGGCACCATGATGGGCTGGCTGGGCGTGGCGCTTACCGGGTCTGATACCGCATCGAACGTGCTGTTTGGCGGCATGCAGAAAGTGGCGGCTGAACAGTTGGGCCTGTCGCCCAACCTGATGGGCGCTGCCAACAGCTCGGGCGGTGTGATGGGCAAGATGATCGATGCGCAATCCATCGTCGTGGCATCCACTGCCACACGCTGGTTCAACCATGAGGGCGACATCCTGCGCTATGTGTTCTTCCACTCCATTGCACTGGCGTGCCTGGTGGGCATCTTTGTCACCCTGCAGGCCTATGTCTATCCGTTCACTCTGATGGTGGTGAAGTAACCGCAACATACGCGCCTGCACCCATAAGAAAAGGCCATCGCTTGATGGCCTTTTTGCTGCCCGGCGCACAACAGGTGTGCGTCATAGCTATCAGATCAATAGCGCCTCATCAATGCCCGCCAATGTAGGCAAACTTGAAGAGGAAGAGCGCTGCGATGATCCACACCATCCAGTGCACTTCCTTGACGCGGCCGGTGAAGAGTTTGATGGCCGCATACGAGATGAAGCCAAAAGCCAGGCCGTTGGCAATCGAATAGGTGAACGGCATCATCACGGCGGTGACGGCTGCGGGAATCGCCTCGGTCGAGTCATCCCATTCCACCTCTACCAGTTCCCGGAGCATGAGGCACGCCACAAACAGCAACGCAGGCGCCGTTGCATAGGCGGGCACGGAGCCGGCCAGCGGCGCAATGAACAGGCAGGCAAGGAACAGCACAGCCACCGTCATCGCCGTCAAGCCCGTGCGGCCACCGGCCTGCACGCCCGATGCGCTTTCCACATAGGCCGTGGCACTGGAAGTGCCGAGCAGCGAGCCAGCAAAGATTGCGCCACTGTCTGCCAGCAGCGACCGGTGGAAACGCTCCATCTTGCCCGGCACCAGCAGGCCGGCGCGCTTGGCCACGCCCATCAGGGTGCCGGTCGCATCAAACAGCTCCACCAGAAAGAACACCAGCACCACGTTGAGGAAACCGCTGGAGAGCGCCGTCTTGATATCCAGCTTCAAGAACGTCGGCTCGATCGACGGTGGCGCCGAGAACACGCCGTTGAACTGGTTGCCGCCAAAGAAGAAAGATGCCACCGTCACAGCCAGAATGCCGATCAGGATGGCACCGGGCACCTTCAGGCGGTCCAGCACGATGATGAGCAAGAAGCCCAGGCCGAACAGGATCACCGATGGCGAATGCAGGTCTCCCAGCGTCACCAGCGTAGCCTTGTCGCCCACCACGACGCCCGCACTCTTGAGAGCGATCAATGCCAGGAACAGACCGATACCGACGGTGATCGCCACCCGTATCGACTGCGGGATGCCCTTGATGATCTGCTCGCGTATGCGGAACACTGTGACCAGCAGGAACAGGCAGCCGGAGATGAACACCGCACCCAGCGCAGCCTGCCATGTGTAGCCCATGTGCAGCACCACCACATAGGCAAAATAGGCGTTCAGGCCCATGCCCGGCGCTATCGCGATCGGATAGTTGGCGTACAGGGCCATCACGGCCGAGCCCAGCGCGGCAATCAGGCAGGTGGCGACAAACACCGCCCCCTTGGGCATGCCCGCGTCACCCAGAATGGAAGGATTGACGAACATGATGTACGCCATGGTGAGGAAGGTGGTGAGGCCCGCCAGGACCTCGGTGCGCACGGTGGTGCCGTGCTCCCCCAGTTTGAAATATTTCTCCAGCCAGTTCATCGCTGCGTCTCCGTGTTGTTAATCGTTGGTGTGAAATGCATTTCCCTGATTGCGCAAAGCATGCTGCAAAACCTGCAAAAGGCGGCGAGTATCGCAGCAAGGCAGGCCGGCTGCATGCCCAGCCGCTCAAACCCCTTGCTGCACGTTTTCTATCGCGTTCAAAACCGCTTCGGCGGTTGCTGGTGCCCGTAGCGGCGGGCAGTTGCCAGGTGCGCCGCAGGCGGCCACTGCATCGCGAATCGCAAAGAACACCGAAAACGGCAGCAGCAGCGGCGGCTCGCCCACGGCCTTGCTGCGGTGGATGGTGTCGTGCGGATTGGCGCCTTCGAACAGTTGCACGTTCAGCACCGGCGGGCAGTCGTTGGCCGTCGGGATCTTGTAGGTACTGGGGGCATGCGTCATCAGCGCGCCCGTCTTGGGGTGCCAGACCAGCTCTTCCATGGTGAGCCAGCCCATGCCCTGCACAAAGGCCCCTTCCACCTGGCCGATATCGACGGCGGGGTTGAGCGACTGGCCCACATCGTGCAACACATCGGCACGCAAGAGCTTGCTCTCACCGGTCAAGGTATCCACCAGCACTTCGCTCACGGCGGCGCCGTACGCAAAGTAGAAGAAGGGGCGGCCATGCATGGTCTTGCTGTCCCATGAGAGGCCAGGTGTCGCATAGAAACCGTCCGACCACAGCTGCACCCGCTCCAGGTACGCCTCCTTGACCACATCTTCAAAAGCCAGGGTCTTGCCATGGACCTGGACCGTGTCATTGGCAAAGCGCACCGCATCGGCTGCACCGCCGTGGCGCTCGGCCATGTAGGCGGCCAGGCGTTCGCGGATCTGCCGCGCCGCGTCCTGCGCGGCCTTGCCGTTCAGATCGGTCCCCGTCGATGCCGCCGTGGCCGAGGTGTTGGCCACCTTGGTGGTATCGGTCGCGGTAACGCGCACGCGCTCGAAAGCCACGCCCAGTTCATGCGCCACGACCTGGGCCACCTTGGTGTTCAGGCCCTGGCCCATTTCCGTGCCGCCGTGGTTCACCAATATCGAGCCATCGTTGTATACATGCACCAGGGCCCCTGCCTGGTTGAAATGCTTGACGTTGAAGGAGATACCGAACTTGACCGGCGTGAGCGCAATGCCGCGCTTGAGCACCGGGCTTTGTGCGTTGAATGCAGCCGCCTCTGCCCGGCGCGCACGGTAATCGCTGCGCGCTTCGAGCTGGGTCACCAACTCGTCGATGATGTTGTCATCCACCACCTGACCGTAGGGCGTGACGTTGTGCTCGGTCTTGCCGTAGAAGTTGGCGCGGCGTACATCCAGCGGGTCCTTGCCCAGCTGGCGTGCAATGGAATCCATGATGTTCTCCATCACGATCGCGCCCTGCGGCCCGCCAAAACCCCGGAAAGCGGTATTGCTCTGCGTATTGGTCTTGCCCATGAAGCCTTGCATGCGCACATTGGGCAGCCAGTACGCATTGTCGAAATGGCACAGCGCCCGCGTCATCACCGGCGCCGACAGATCCGCCGAATGTCCTGCGCGCGACACCATGGTCACCTCGGCGCCCACGATGCGGCCCGCGTCGTCGAAGCCAATGTCGTATTCATACCAGAAGCAGTGGCGCCGCCCCGTGATCATGAAATCATCATCCCGGTCGAGGCGCAGCTTGACGGGGCGCCCCAGCCTGCGGGCCGCCACCGCCGCCACACAGGCAAACAGTGCCGATTGCGATTCCTTGCCGCCAAAACCTCCGCCCATGCGCCTGCATTCCACATGCACATCGTGCGCGTGCACGCCCAGCGCATGCGCCACCAGGTGCTGCATTTCACTCGGGTGCTGGGTGGAGCAGTACACATGCATGGCCTGCCCCTCCTTGGGGATGGCGTAGCTGATCTGGCCTTCCAGATAGAACTGTTCCTGGCCGCCCACTTCCCACTGGCCTTGCAGGCGGTGGGGCGCGTTTTCAATGGCCTGCGTGGTTGCACCTGCCTGCGTCTCGCGCGTCAGCTTCATCGGTGGCACCACATACTGGCCGCGCGCATGGGCCTGCTGCGGAGTCAGCACCGGCTCGGCCGCCTCCACGCTGGCAATCTTCTTGGCCTGCGCCGCCGCACGCCGCGCGGCTTGTCGCGTGCGCGCAAGCACGGCAAACAGGGGTTGGCCCAGGTAACGGATCTCGCCGTCGCACAAAATCGGGTCGTCGTGGATGATCGATCCGCAGTCATTGACACCGGGAATATCCTCCGCCGTCAGCACGGCCACCACATCAGGCATGGCGCGCACAGCGTCCAGGTCCAGCCCCAGCAAACGGCCATGGGCAATCGGCGCCAGCCCCAATGCGCAATGCAAGGTGCCCGCCAGCTCGGGCATGTCGTCAATGTAGGCGGCCTCGCCCGCCACATGCAGCGCGGCCGATTCGTGAGTGCGGCTGATGCCGACGCGGCGCCCCTGTTGCAGAGCCTGCGCTTCCGTATCGATATTGATGCGCAGCGCCTGGTTGTCGCTGTAATGGGCAAAAGCCTCGGCACCCGCCAGCAGCTGTTTGGGAATTGCTTGGTTCATGTCAGGCTCCTTGCACGCTGGTAGCACGCACCACATGGGGCATCACCGACCACACCGTGGTATCGGCACTTGCAAGCGGGGCATCGGCCCGCGTCTCCAGCCACAGCCGCTGCAGCAGGTTCTGCGCCACTTTCATACGGTAGGTGTCGCTGGCGCGCATGTCGGTCATCGGTTGAAAATCCTGCGCCAAGGCCTGCTGCGCAAGCCGGACGGTTTCTGCCGTCCACGGCTGTCCCAGCACTGCAGCTTCTGCCTTGGCCGCGCGCCTGACCGTGGCCGCCATGCCACCAAACGCCATGCGCACCGCCTGCACCTTGCCTTGGGCATCCAATGCGACGGCCAAGCCTGCACACAACGCAGAAATATCGCAATCAAAGCGCTTGCTGATCTTGTAGGCTCTTACCTGAAAATTCTGCTGGCGCAATTGCGCCAATGGCACTGCCAGGCCCTGCACAAACTCTCCGGGCTCCAGCTGGTTTTTCATATAGTCCAGATAGAAATCAGCCAAGGGCATGCGCCGCACGCGCTCGGCCTTGCGCAGCACAATCTCTGCATCCAGGGCCATCAGCACCGGTGGGGCGTCGCCAATCGGCGATCCGTTGGCCACATTGCCACCCATGGTGCCTGCATGGCGCACCGGCGGCGATGCGAAACGCAGCCACACATCCTGAAGGCTGGGGAAGCGCTGTGCCAGTGCAGCCCAGGCGTCTTCCAATGATGCGCCTGCCCCGATGTACAGCGAGCCGTCCTGCTCTTCGATCCGACGCAACTCGGCCACGCGGCCAATGGCGATGATGTCACCCAGCTCACGGAACTGCTTGGTAACCCACAGGCCGACATCGGTGGTTCCCGCAATCAGCCGCGCCTGCGGAAGCTGCGCGCGCAGATGGGCCAGGCTGTCCAGGCTGGCAGGTGCATGAAACTGCACCGCGCCATCGCTGTACTGCCAATCCGCATCGCTGTGCAGAGACTGCAATGCAGCCACGACGGGCGCCGTATCGAGCTGGCGAGCGGGCAAATCGAACATGCGCTGGCCCGCATCCAGAATGGGCCGGTAGCCCGTGCAGCGGCACAGGTTGCCCGACAACGCATCGGCCAGTTGCTGCCGGGTGGGAGCCTCGCTGCGCTGCGCCTGCTGCTGTTCGTAGACCGACCACAGGGACATCACAAAACCCGGTGTGCAAAAGCCGCACTGGGATCCGTGGCACTCCACCATGGCCTGTTGCACGGGATGCAGATCGGCGCAGCCCGCATCGGCCTTTGTCGGCTTGCAGGCGGTTTTCATGTCTTCCACGGTGAACAGCGCCTTGCCGTGCAGATTGGGCAGCAACTGGATGCAGGCGTTCACGGTCTGCAGCTTCAGGCCCTGCACCGCCTGCGGGTCGCCGGCTTCGGCCAGTTCGGCCACCAGCACGGTGCAGGCACCGCAATCGCCTTCATTGCAGCCCTCCTTGGTGCCATGGCAATGGGCATCTTCGCGCAGCCAGTCCAGCACGGAACGGGTGGGCGCCGCGCCATCGACTTGCGTGATGCGGCCCTGGTGATAAAAACGGATAGGTTGGGGTACGGTCGACTGGCTCATGGTGGGTGTTGCCATGCCCGGCTGGGCACACGGCTTCAAATTTCCTATCAGCGTAGTGTGCCGCGCCGCCCAGCGCATAACAACCCGGCGATAAGCGCTATTGCCCAGCCCATATAGTTTTGGGTTAACCCGTACAAATTGAGGCGGCTCCCGCCAAGACAGCTGCCGTCCATACAGGGTTTACCAGAGTGCGAGCCACCAAACAGGTATATTGCGCAACATGAACTTTCGCCGCACCTCCCTTGCCTTGCCCCAGCTTGCCTTGCTTGCCAGCCTGGGTTTTTCAGCCCCGGCCGTATTGGCACAAGCCAGCCCGCCGCAAGAGCCGCCCCAGCTCAGCAGCGCAGAGTTCCAATCCTGCCTGTCGGAGCTGCGTGCCAGCAAGGCCTTCGCCGCCATCACCTCGGCCACGTTCACGCAATACACCGAGCACCTGCAGCCCGATGCCACGGTGCTGCCGCTTCTCAATCGCCAGCCCGAGTTCAGCATGCCGGTGTGGGATTACCTGGCGGTGCTGGTCGACGACCAGCGTGTGGCCGATGGGCGGGCTGCCTATTCCAAATGGCAGGACACGCTCGCCAAGATCGAACAGAGCACCGGCGTATCCCCGCAAATCGTGGTAGGCGTGTGGGGCGTCGAGAGCAATTTCGGCCAGAACCTGGGCGGCCGTTCGCTCGTGCAGTCACTCGGTACCCTGTCCTGTTTTGGCCGTCGCCAAGCCTACTTTCGCGGCGAATTCGCCAGCGCACTGCGCATTCTGCAGGAAGGCCACATCGCAGAATCCAAGCTGGTCGGGTCATGGGCAGGCGCCTTTGGCCAAACGCAGTTCATGCCATCCACGTTCTTCCGCAGCGCGGTCGATTTTGACGGCGACGGCCGCCGCGACATCGTGGACAGCGTGCCCGACGCGCTGGCCTCCACGGCCACGTTCCTGAAGAATGCTGGCTACCGCCCAGGGCAACCCTGGGGTTTTGAGGTGAAGCTGCCTGCCAACTTTGACACCAGCGATGCAGGGCGCAAGAACAAAAAGCCCATCGCTACCTGGCGTGCCGCCGGGGTGACACTGGTGAACGGTCAGCCACTGCCCGACAGCCTGCCCACTGCCGGGTTGATGATTCCTGCCGCCGGTGGCCCGGCCTTTTTGGTGGGGCGAAACTTTGACGCGCTCTACAGCTACAACGCATCGGAAAACTATGCGCTGGCGATTGCCCAATTGTCGAACCTGGTGGCCAACCCCGCAGAAAGCCGCACCGGCTTTGTCGCTGCCTGGCCCACGGATGACCCGGGCCTGTCGCGCGCACAGAACAAGGAACTGCAACAGGCATTGCTCGCTCGCGGCTACGACATCGGCAGCGCCGACGGCATGATCGGTGCCAAGACGCGCGAAGCCATCAAGGCCGAGCAAACCCGACTGGGACAGAAGGCCGATGGCCGCGCTGGCCAGAAGCTGCTGCGCGCCATCTCCGCGAGCAACTGATCCGGTGTCTGGGTTGCTTGCACCCGTCGCATTGCCTGACAGGCGCAAACGAAGTCGGAATCAACCCAGCAGGCCGGGCGGCAGCAAGTGCCGCTTGCGATAGATGGTGGTGCGAGAGATGCCCAGCGCCCGTGCCGCTGCCGATACATTGCCTTGGTGCAGTTGCAGCATCCGGGCCATGGCATCCAGGGTCACGTCCTGCAGGCGCGGGCTGTCTGATAGGACTTCTTCAGCAGGGTCGGCAAGAACGGCATTGAAGACAGGCCGTCCACCATCGCGCAATTCGTCCAGAAAATCATCCGGCAGGTGCGCTGGCGCTATGGCTCCATCATCGGCCATGGCAACCGCGGTGCGCAGCAGATTGTGCAACTGGCGCACATTGCCGGGCCAGTGGTGGCGGCGCAGTAGCGCCATCACCTCGGGCGCCACGTCGACCATGCCCTGGCCCGCTTCATCGCACAGCGACTTGAGCAGCTTCTTCACAACCAGTTCGAGGTCGGTGCGCTCGCGCAATGCAGGCAGACGCACCACCAGGCCATTGAGACGGTAGTACAGGTCTTCGCGGAACGCACCGCGCGCCACCATATCCTTCAGGTTCTTGTGTGTGGCGCTGATGACATTCACATCTACCACCACTTCCTTGGCCGCGCCCAGGGGGCTCACCTTGCGCTCCTGCAGCATGCGCAAGAGGCGTGCCTGCAGGTGCGCAGGCATATCGCCGATCTCATCCAGAAACAGCGTACCGCCATGGGCTTGCACGATCTTGCCCATGGCGCCCCTGCGCCGCGCACCGGTGAAGGCGCCCTCTTCGTACCCGAAAAGCTCTGCTTCGATCAGCGATTCGGGAATGGAAGCACAGTTGACCGCCACAAAGGGCTGGCGTGCCCGGGAAGAATCATGGTGGATGGCTTGCGCCAGCAGGTCCTTGCCGGTGCCGGTTTCGCCCAGGATCATGACCGGAATGTCGCGGTCCACCACACGGCGGAGCTTGTGGATCACGGCGGCCAGTTGTGGATCGCCCGTGTCCAGGTACTGCAGCGACGACAGCTGCATGCGGCGTGGTGCCTCGTGCGCCGTCGCTTGCGAGGCAGCAGACACAGGCCAGACTGTGTGAGCCTGCAGGCGGGCCCGGCACCACACCGAGACGCCGTTGTACAGCCCCAACTGGCGTGGCGCCGTGCTGGTACGAAACCATTCATGCAGCAGCGACACCGGCAAGCCGAACAGCGACGAGAAGGTATGCGCCTGCAGCGCAGCAAATGGCAGACCCAGCTGAAACTGCGCACTGCGATTGGCTGACAGAAAACGTCCGTCCGACGTGAATACCGCGATGCCCTCGACCAGGGTGCCCAGAAATTCGGCCCGCGCATGAAAATGCAGACGCATGGCATCGGGAAAGCTGGCCGCGAACATCTGGTTCTCGATCATCTGCGCCGACATGCGCACCAGCGCCAGGGTGTGCTGGTGGTGGCTGCGATGATCCCCCGTCACATCGAGCGCACCGACAATCTGGCCATGCGGATCGAAGATGGGAGCGCAGGAACAGGTCAGTCCCTGGTTGACGCGCATGTAGTGCTGATCCCCCAGCACCGTGACTGGGGCCTGCTCGATCAAGGCCGTTCCGATGGCATTTGTGCCCTTGGTCTGTTCAGACCAGTCCATGCCGGGCACCAACGCCACACGCGAGGCCTTCTCCAGAAAATCATTGTCTCCCAATGAATGCAGCACTACGCCCTGGGCAGAAGTGAGCAGCACCATGCTGTGGGTGTTGGCAATCTGGCCGTAGAGCGTCTCCATCACCGGCGCGGCATGCTGGAACAGCAGGCGGCTTTCCTCCAGCATGCCCTGCAACTGGCCTGTCGCCAGACTGGAGCAATCCGGTGCATCGTCCACAGCGATGCCAAAGCTGCGCGAACGTTGGTGCGATTGATCGATGACGCTGGCGTCACCTCGCAATAGATCAGGGTTCATGCCGTCTCCTGTGACCGCCTCTTGTAGCCAGGGCAGCCTTGGGAAGACATTATGCGACGGCAAGCTTCAATCGCACGATGCGCGACTGGCAGTTGGCATAGACCTGCTGGGTCCGCAACCGCATCAGTTCGTAGCCCGCCGGGCACTGAAAGCCCGGCAGTGCGTGGCTTTCCGCCACGCGCAGGTGGCCATTGATGCGCAGACGCGCCCGCCGCGCAAAGTCCACAAAGACCGTACCGGCTTTGCAACCCTCGTCTCCCGCCAGTTGCAGCAAGCTCGCTCCTGCGGCTTTGTGCAACAGAAAATAAAAGGTCTGTGCATCACCAAACGCCACCAACGGATAGGTGCCCTGCGCCGTGGTGACGCAGGCCAGCATCTGGGTGTGGATGGCACCGCACTCCTCCCGCACGCTGACAAAGAAAAACGGCTGGCTCGCAATGAAGCTGGCATTTCCCGCACTCAAATGGTCGCCGATGGTGCCCTTCATTTCTCGCGCTTCGGCCTCTACACCAAAACGGCGATGCGCTTGACATTCACCCGCATGGAAGATGTCGCGCTCGTAGGGATCTTCAAGAATGATGCGCATGGCACTTCAGCCCGGTAAAGCGTTAAAGACAATAGCCGCAAGCGTCTGAGGAATGGGCGCCTGAAGCAACTCGTATTTACTACCCGTTCACCCTGCCAGCTCCAGGCGCGGCAACCCTTGCACCGGCGCACGCAGTACCCGTGCCACCGCTACTGCGATCGTGCGCGGTGCCCGGGGCCACGCAGGGTTTGGCCCTTCCAGTTGGGCCAGTCCTTGTACAAGCACCGTGGATTGCTGCACAAAATCGACGAACAGCAGCGCAAGCTGGGGATGCTCCAGCAGATTGCCGATGGTGTTGAACAGGTTGTTGCCCGGGTAGTCGGGGAAGACGAGGCGCCTCGCGCCTTCCACCCGCAACAGCGGCTCGAAGCCACCCTCCGTCTGCCGTCCCCGGTACGAGCTGTCGCAGTCGCCAGCGTTGCTCGCTGAGCCCAGCAAGAAGAAAGGCTGCGCTTCAAGCCAGGGTTGGAGAGAGATCAGGGAGCACTCGGTCATCACCACCATCCATTACGCATGGCACATCACCACCCGAAAACCGGCGCCGCCCAGATGCGAGACGGCCAGAACGGGCCGCCCCCCGACTGTAGCTGCCTTCCCCCTGCCCGCACGGCCATGCCTTGCGAGCGCTCGGGGAAGGCGCAGCACCTCAAGGGTGATCCTAGAAAAATCCCAGCGCCTTGGGGCTGTAGCTCACCAGGAGGTTCTTGGTCTGCTGGTAGTTGGACAGCGCAGACTTGTGGTTCTCGCGACCGATGCCCGACTTCTTGTAGCCACCAAACGCCGCATGCGCCGGATAGAGGTGGTAGCAGTTGGTCCACACGCGGCCCGCCTTGACGGCGCGTCCCATTTGGTAGGCCGTGGTGCCGTTGCGGCTCCACACACCGGCTCCCAGGCCATATTCGGTGTCGTTGGCAATGCGGATCGCGTCTTCCATGGTCTTGAAGGTGGTGACCGAGGCCACCGGACCGAAGATCTCTTCCTGGAACACCCGCATATTGTTCTGACCGAACAGCAACGTGGGCTTGACAAAGAAGCCGTCGTCGATCTCGCCGCCCTGGCGGTTGCGCTCGCCTCCGGTCAGGCATTCGGCGCCCTCCTGCCGGCCCACATCGATGTAACCCAGAATGCGTTCGAGCTGCGCCTGCGAAACTTGCGCACCCACCATGGTGCTCTTGTCCAGCGGATGGCCCTGCTTCATCTGCTGCACCCGCTTGACGGCGCGCTCAATAAAACGGTCGTAGATCGATTCCTGGATCAGGATACGCGATGGGCAGGTGCAGACCTCGCCCTGGTTCAGCGCAAACATCGAAAAGCCTTCCATGACCTTGTCGAGGAAATCGTCGTCCGCGTCCATCACGTCGGCAAAGAAGATGTTGGGGCTCTTGCCGCCCAACTCGACTGTCGAGGGGATCATGCTGTCGGCTGCGGCGTGCAGAATGCGCTGCCCCACAGCGGACGAGCCCGTGAATGCAATCTTGGTGATGCGTTTGCTGGTGGCCAGCGCCTCGCCCGCCTCCTTGCCAAAGCCATTGACCACGTTGACCACACCTGGCGGCAACAGGTCGGCGATCAACTCCATCAGCACCATGATCGAGGCAGGCGTCTGTTCGGCGGGCTTGAGCACCACACAGCACCCGGCAGCGAGGGCTGGCGGCAGCTTCCACGACGCCATCAAGAGCGGGAAGTTCCACGGAATGATCTGCCCGACCACGCCGATGGGCTCGTGGAAATGGTAGGCCACCGTGTTGGCGTCGATCTCCGAGATGCCGCCCTCCTGCGCGCGGATGCAACCCGCGAAATAGCGGAAATGGTCAATGGCCAGCGGAATGTCGGCCGCCATGGTTTCGCGCAGCGGCTTGCCGTTGTCGATGGTTTCGGCGATCGCCAGCAACTCCAGGTTCTGCTCCATGCGGTCGGCGATCTTGAGCAGGATGTTGGAGCGCTCGGTGGCCGAGGTGGCCGCCCATTTGTCCTGGGCGGCGTGAGCCGCGTCCAGCGCGAGATTCACGTCATTGGCGTCCGACTGCGCCACTTTGCAGAAGGGCTTGCCGGTGATGGGCGAGACATTGTCAAAATAACGGCCCGCCAGCGGTGCAACCCACTTGCCGCCAATGAAGTTGTCGTACTTCTGCTTGTACGGATAGTCGATATCGATATTGAAGCGCTTGAGTTCGAACATGTCCATGCTTGTCTCCTGGTTCGCGTTGCCGATAGAAAAGGCTCCCACGCCTGCGCGCCGGCAGGCTGCCGCAACCCCTTGAGGAAGTCACTTTTGCCTGAGGAGCAGTCCGGCCGCAAAAAACGGCCGCTCAGCGAGTCTTGTGCAAACTCCGTGCCACATGAAAAACGCCTGTTCATGCGCATCTGGCCAGCCATGCGGAACAATGCTGTTCCAATCTGCAACAGATACCGTTGCAAATGGCAGCGCCTGCTGTTGCAGGTAGAACCCTGGGTAAGGATGGCGCAATAATTCGATGGCATCCGGCGCAGGCCGGACATGCGCCAACGCCATCTCTGCCGCAGATTCAGCGCTTTGATTGCTTGACGCCCGCGCCCCGCACTTCGAGCCGGATGCTGTCCAGGACCTCGCCCTTGGCATTGACCAATTCCACCTGGTGGCGCCCAGGCCACGGCAACCAGGCCCAGCGGGCGCCGCGGGCCACGTCCTTGCCGTCCATGCGCCAGCGGGCCGATGCGCTGTCGGCTACGAACTGAAGGCGCTGGCGGTCCGGCGGGATGTCCGGATCGACCGCCACGATGGTGCCATTCGCCGGCGCCACGATGCGTGCGGTGGCGAGTGCCTGTGCATCGCCGGGCTGGCGGCTCCCAGGCAACTCGTCGATGCCACTGGCCTGACCGTCGAGTGCAAAGCGCTTTTGTGCGGTGCCCGCCAGAAACCACTCCTGCCTCCGCGCCTCCAGCGCAAAACCTGCACCAGCTTGCTCTTCGGGGGCCGGACCAAAATCCACCCATTGGACTGCCACGCCCACAGGCGCCTGCGGCGCGCGGCTGGGCCGGTCCCGGTGCAGAAAACCCATCATCGCTGCCCACATGGGCGCAGCGCCGCTGGTGCCGCTGACAGAGTGCATGGCGGCGCCGCTGGCATTGCCCACCCATACGCCCACCGTATAACGGTCAGACCAGCCAATGGCCCAGTTGTCGCGCATGTCCTTGCTGGTACCGGTCTTGACCGCCGTCCAGCTACGCGTTCCCAGCACGCTGCTGGTGCCAAAGGTACGCACGCGGGCATTGTTGTCGGCCAGCATGTCGCCCACGATGAAGGCCGCGCCCGCATCCATCACCTGCTGGTACTGCGGCTTGGCCGCTGCAGCGGCCGTGGTGGATGGGGCCACCGCACTGTAGCGGCCGCCGTTGGCCAACGCACGGTAGGCATTGGTCAGCTGCAGCAGCGGAATCTCCGGGCTGCCCAATGCCAGGCTGTAGCCGAAATAGCTGCCCGATTCGCGCATGGGCATGCCCAGGTGGTTCAACTGGTCAAAGAAATCATCGACTCCTACCATCACCAAGGTGCGCACAGCCGGCACATTGAGAGACGCGCCCAGCGCCGTTCGAACCGATACCCAGCCTTTGAAGCTGCGATCGTAGTTTTGCGGAATGTAGAGGCCACTGGCGGTAGGGATGCGCGCGGGCGAATCCTCGATCAGCGAGGCAGCGGTGAGCTTGTGCTCTGCAATGGCCTGTCCGTACAAAAACGGCTTGAGCGTGGAGCCCGGCTGCCGAGGCGCCAGTACGGCGTCCACCTCGTCGGCCTGGCTGAGCACACCGGATGACCCGACCCAGGCCAGCACCTGGCCCGTGGCGTTGTCCAGCACCAGGATCGCGCCATCCTGCACATTGCTCGTGCGCAGCTCCTGCAAGTGCTGGTTGAGCGTATCGACAGCAAAACGCTGCAGTGGCGCACTGAGCGTGGTGCGCAGGCTGGCCACGCCTTGTGGGCGCGATGCCGCCATTTTGATGTTGCGTTGCTCACGCAGCGCAATACGGCTGAAGTGCGGCGCGATGCCGTCGCTTGCTTCAAAAGCCCGCTTCTTGAGCGCCACCTCGGTGAAGAACACCACGGCGTCGCAATCCACAGAGCTACCACCGACACCGGTGCTTGCACGCATGTCCTTGAGAACGCCACAGGCACGCTGCCCCACCTGCGCGGGACGTGCGTTTGGTGCGCGCACCAGCGCGGCGGCCACCGCGGCTTCGCGGTCGTCGAGCCCATGCGGCGCCTTGTCGAACAAGGTACGTGAGAGCGCGTCGATGCCCACCATCTCGCCACGGAACGGCACCAGGTTCAGGTAGGCCTCCAGGATCTGGGTTTTGCTCCAGCGCCTATCCAGCACCTGGGCCGCCACGGTCTGCCCCGCCTTCTGCACCACGCTTCGACCGCCACTGCCGCGGCGCCAATCGCCATCCAGCAAGCCCGCCAGCTGCATGGAGATGGTGCTGGCACCACGCGTGCGCTGGTTCCACAGGTTGCCCCAGGCTGCAGCCGTCACCGCTGCCCAGTCCACACCGCTGTGTTCATAAAAGCGCCGGTCTTCGCTCAGCACCATGGCCGTGCGCAGTGCGGCAGAAACATCGGCGAGCGGTACCCAGTCGCCGCGGCGCACCGTGGCATCGGTGCGCACGCGCTGCAGCAATTCACCCTCGCGCGACAGCACGCGTGTTTCGGACGATCTGAAATCCTGCTGAACTTCGGCAAAGCTGGGCACGGCATACGCCAGCGGTGCGTGCGCCAGCCATACCATGGCCAGTGCACGCAAGGGGTTGGTCCATCGCTGCATCACTTGCCCGCTGGCACCACCGTCATCTTGGGGTTGGGCGCCATGCCAAACATCTCGGGCGCGTACAGCGCTTCGATGCGGGTGGAGGGCATGGCGAACTCGCCCGTGTTGTTGACGCGGAAGCTGTACTGCAGGCTGAGCTTGCCTTGCGGCAGGTGGCCGTAGTAGACGCGATAGGCCTCGAACGAACGCTCCTCGAAGGCCTTCCAGCCCCAGCCAGTGGATTTCTCGCCATCGGTTGCGAGCGCCGAATCGCGGCCGAGGCCGCTGCCAAGAATGGTGGCGCCGCCAGGCACCGGGTCGGTGATTGCAACCCAGGTCATGTTGGCGCTGGCATTGACTTCCAGCGTCACCCGCAGCACATCGCCGCGCGTGTACTGGCCTGCAGGTAGGCTCTTGTTGGCCTGTTCCACCGGAGTGATGGTCTTGCTGATGGTGTAGCCAGCGGACAGTTGTGACTTGAGCGGTATCGCGGCCTGCGACTGCACCGTCAGCCACGGCTTGCCCGTGCCCTTTTGCTGCACCTTCAGACTTTGCTGCCCATTGGCCCAGGGCAGATCCATGGTGTTGTTCAACCACGGCGAGATCTGCTCCGTCGGCCCCACGGCACGCTTGCCACCCTGGGCCAGCAGTTCGATCGCATCCGGCGCCTTGGTAATGCGGCTCCAGTCCACCGACGCACTCTTGCCGCCCATGCTGGCTTCGGTCGTACCCGTCACCGGTTCGGACTCATACGTGCGCGAGAAGCGCTCCAGCGCCATCGCACCCCACAGGTTCGCGGTGGTAGTGCTCCAGGCACCGCTCTTCTGGCGACCGATGAAGCTGCTGGCCAGGCGAGGCAGATCGTCCTTCCAGGCAGGATCGCCCATGATGACGAGCAGGAAGCGCGCCAAGGTGGTATCGCCGTTTTGCATCAGCCACCACCAGTAGTCGTTGTTCTCGTTGGCGAACAACACCTTGGTGCCCTGGTAGCTCAGGCGCGCACGCAGAATCTGGTTGGCCTCTTCCATCAGCTTGGTGCGGTTGGGCGCATCCTTCATGTTCTGCAGGATCGACAGCCAATCCACCACAGCCTGCGTCGGCCAGTCGTTGGGGGCGATGTTGATGCTGGTGAGCATGCGCGGCTGCGCCTTGCCATGCAGGGCGAGTGCGCTGATGGCAGCAATCTTGCGTACATCCAGGTCCGCGCGCGGGCTCCAGAACTTGCGCTCGATCTTGCCGTCAACAAACCTGCCCAGCGCCGTGGCCATGCGATCCAGCGACGCGGCAGGCAGCGCAAACTGCGGATCGAGCTTCTTCATCTCGAACGAGGCCTGCAGCAGGTATGCAGTCAGGGTATCGCTGCCGGTATTGCTGCTGCCGGGCTGCGGCGGGAAGTAGTTGGCCAGGCCATCGCCATCCAGGTAGGTGGGCAGGCGGTCCATCGTGTCCTTCCACATCGCTGCGTCGCGCAGGCCGATGGCCTTGCTCGATTTCTGCTCCAGGCAGGCATAGGGGTAGTTCACCCACCAGTCCCGCACGCCGGGCAAGCCTTCGGCCAAGCGCGGCACCATCGACAGCTTGAGTCCACCACGTCCGGGCAGCGCGTCGGCCGGCGCACTCACCGGCATGTCCACAACGCCATCGACCTGCACCAGAGTCGCCTGCAAGGTGGTGACGACCACTGCAGGCACCACGCGCTGGCTGACCTTGAGCGCATCTGCCGCGTCGCCATTCTTGTCCTTGGCTGCAATTTCCCACAACAGCTCGCCCTGGCGGCTTTGCGACATATCGGCAGGAGCCGTCACCGTCCACGACACCAGCTTGGCATCTCCTGCGGGAATTTCCACGGTCTGCGGCTCCAGTTGCAGCAAGGTTGCCTTGGGCGTGACCACAACCTGCATTGGCTTGGAGGTCGTGTTGCGCAAGGTAACCTGTGCATCGTACTTGTCACCATCGCGCACCAGCGGCGGCAGGCCGCTGATGATCTGCAGTTCCTGCGAGGTGCGGATCTGCGTGCTTCCGGTACCGAACAGCTCCAACCCGCTGTCGGCCACCGCAACGATCTTGAAGCTGGTGAGTGCATCGTTCAGCGGCACATCGACCTCGGCCCGGCCATTGGCGTCCAGTACTACGTCCGGTTTCCACAGCAGCAAGGTGTCGAGCAGTTCGCGGGTCTGGCCGCTGCCGCCGCCGCCACCTGCCGCCACAGCCTTGCGGCCATAGTGGCGCCTGCCGATGATTTCCATCTGCGCCGTCGAAGTCTCCACGCCCCAGGCGCGCTTCTGGTACATGGCGTCGAGCAGCGCCCAGCTGTCATTGCGCTTGAGTTCCAGCAGGGCCTGGTCCACCGCAGCCACCGCCACGCTCGCGCCAGCCGCCGGCTTGCCATTGGGCAGCTTGGCCTCAATCGTCACCTTGGCGGTATTGCGGATGCGGTAGTTTTCCTTGTCGCTCTTGACCGTGACAGCCAACTGGCGATCGGCAATGCCCACACGGATTTCGGCTGCGCCCAGACGGTACGCAGGCTTGGACAGATCCACCAGCGCGGTCGGCGCCACGTATTCCTTGCCTTCGTACCAGAAGGCCGTCCACCATTCACGCGGCGACTTGAAACCCCAGGTGAAGAAGCTGTACCACGGCACATCACGCAGGCGACCACGCAAGGCCATCACGCTCACGTACACATTGGGTCCCCAGCCTTCCTGCACCTTCAGGTGAACGGTCGGGTCGTCACCGCGCAAGGTCATTACCTGGCTCTGGATGATGCCCTCGCGCTCCACCGTCACCAGCGCCGTTGCCTCGCGGAAGGGCATGCGCACCTGGAAACGGGCGGTATCGCCTACCTTGTAGGCTTTCTTTTCAGGCAGCAGGTCCATGCGGTCGTTGTCATCGCCGCCAAACCACAACTCGCCCTGCTTGGTCACCCAGACGGAAGTCGCCGCCTGCGATATGCGGCCCTTGTCGTCCTGCGCTTCTGCAATCAGCTCGACCTCGCCGTTGTCCTTGAGCTGGGTACTGCAGTCGAGCATGCCTTTGGCGTCGCTCTTGCCGCTGCATACGGTGCCCAGGTCCTGGAAGCTCTCATGGTTTTCGTAGCTGTAAAAGCCTCCCACCATGCGCTTGCGGGTGGAGGTGACGATGCGCGCCACAGCCTTGACCTGCAGCTTGACGCCCGAGACCGGTTTGCCCGAAGGTGTGAGTGTCAGCGCCTGGAAGGAGAGCTTCTTGTCCGTCGACGCCCAGTTCTCGGCCTTGATGCCTGCCACCACGGCAGCGGGCCAGATCACGCTGCTGTGGCTCAGGGTCTGTACCTCGCCATTGGGGTCTGAAAAGCTCGCTTCCAGCAGCAGATCCTGTGGTGCTTTCGATGTCGGAATCTTGTCGATGGCTGCCGTACCCGTGCCGTTGGCGTCCAGAGTCAGCGGCAGTTTGTCGGCGATCACGCGGCGGTCATTGCTGTAGTCCTCGCTGTCAGCACCGGGCAGCCTGCCGCTGAGGTGAGGACGGCCAAACGAGAAGCTGTCGTAGTCCTCAAACCCCGCATAGTGCAAGCCCACTGCCGCCGATACCGTAACGGCCTGGCGCGCTGCCGCACCGCCTGACAGGTACGCCAGTTGCACCTGCGCCCCCAGTTTGCCCGGCTGCACGATAGGGGCTGCCACGTCGGGTGCCACACTGCCCTTGAGCACAGGAAGCCGAAACTCTTCGACACGGAACGAGCCGGTGCCGAGCTCCTGCTCTCCCCATTTGCCCTTTCCGCCCTTGAGGCTGATGTTGTAGGTTCCCAGCTTGGCCGATTTGGGAATCTTGAACTCCGAGCTGGCCGACAGGCCACTGCCCGGGCGGCTCCATTGCAGCGGCAGCTCAAACTCATCGTTGCTGCCCTGGTGCGTGATCACCACGGTGCCAGGCAGTTGCTCCTTGTCCACCAGGCCCAGACCATTCAAGGTCTGGGTGCGGATGATGTGCTTCATCGACACGGTCTCGCCCGCGCGCAGCAGGCTGCGGTCGAGGATAGTGTGGGCCACGACATCCTTGAGCGGGCTGGTGTCGGTTTCCAGGTTGTAGCGCCAGCTCTCGATGCCGCGCTGCCAGTCGGTCCAGACAAAGGCCATGTCGGGGTTGCCATCGACCGTGGCACGCGCACTCACAAAATAGGCGGAACTGGTGTCATCCTGCGGCCCCAGGCATTGAACCGAGCGCTGGGACTGCAGTTTCTCAAAGCGCGCAATGCCATCCTTGTCGGTGGTTGCCATCTCCAGCGTCTTGCCATCGCAGCTGGATACGCGCACCTGCGCGCCCGGCACGGGTTTGCCTTTGTCCAGGCTCGTGACCCAGGCCATCGAGTTCTCCCGGCCCAGCTTGAAATGCACACCCAGATTGGTGACCAGGGCCGAGGTGCGCACATACATCACGCGCCTGGCGGCTTCGTAGCCTGTATTCAGCAGCGCATCGCCCAGCATCGGAGACGCGATCTCGACCACATGGAAACCCGTGGGCAGCGGAATGCCCACCACCTCGAATGGCCGGGGGTCCTTGGTGTCGGCCTTGGGCAGCGCCAGCTTCTTGCTGCCGCCCTGCCCCTCCAGCAACGAGAGCATGCGGGCCTCCACATCGTCCTTGCTGCCATCTGGCAGGGGCTTGGGCAGCGGCGTTTTGGAATCCTTGGCAGCGTCGGTGCGCCGGACCGATTTCCAGCCGTCGTAGTACTGCACCTTGTAGTACCAGCGGATGATGTCCACATCGCTTTGCAACTGCAAGGTACTGACCGTGCCCTTGTCTTCAATGGCAACATTGCTGAGATTGAGATCCTGCTCCACATTGCGCAAGGTCACCGGCAGAATAGCCGGGCCCTTGTCGCCCTCGGCAAAGCGCTCCACCACGCCAAAGGGCGCGGCTGCGAACTTGGCGAGCGGGGGCATCAGCCCGATCTGCACCTTCAGAGGAAAGAGATTGGCGTTGCTCAGCTTGCGGTCGTGTACATCCTTGAAACCCGAGGGCAGCACGATGCGCAACTGGTCCTTCTCGGCAAACGGGGGCGCAAAGTCGACACGAGAGACTTCGGTGTCGTCGTCGCCATCTTCCACATCGGGCTTGAGCGCGCCCTTGGAGGTCTCCAGCCGAATGTCCCTGGCCAGTTTGCGGCTGATCGGGGCGCTGAACATCATCGCCAGCGGGCGAATCGGCAGGCAACCCGATTGCGCATTGGCGCGTTCACAGGTGAATTCGGCAGTGAATGGTGGCCGCACACGGAAGTTGAAGCGGCGCTCGCGCTTTTGCAAGACCCCATTGTGCGTACTGACGCCAGGGCCGATCACCAGGCTCATCTCCGCGCCATCGGGCAGTGCGCGCTGGCATTGCAGCGCCACAAAGCGCTGCGGGTTCCGCGCCAGTTCGTTCTTGCCAAACTCATTCGCCATGAAGGCCTGCGACTGCGCAGCGCTGAGCAATTTGACGGGGATGCGCTCGCCAATCCCCTTGACGGCGCACCAGCTGCTGCTCTCGACCGTCTTGTCGATCACGTCGGCATTGAACTGCAGGCCAAAATACTGCTGCGCATCCAGATCCTGGTAGCTGCTCGGGGCGTTGCGCACCACCGACGGCCCGCCGGTGCCAAAGCGGTACTGTGCCGCACCCTTGACCGGCTCGCCGGCCGCGTCCTTGAGGCCCGCGACCTTGTCCACCGTGCAGTTCACACCGGGTGGAAGATCATCGGCCAGATCCAGCACCCACTCCTTGGGTCCCGTCCAGCGGCCGGTGGCCTGGCTGATCACCTGTTTGTTGTCACAATCGATCTTGACCGGGGCGGCCGCGCGCAGGTCGCCCATGGGCACCACCGGTGCATCGAATTTGACGACGACCTGGCGCACCCGCGCCACCTCGCCCTGTGGCGATACCGCCGTGATCGTGGTGGCATGCGCGCCTGCCGCCAGCACTGCCCATCCGAGGCCAGCCAGCCAGTGTTGTATTCGTTGATTCACAAAGCTCTCCCTTGGGATGGCGAGAGCGTACCAAAATTCCCCCTGGCAACGAGCCTCTTTTCAGGGGGAGCGCTGAACACGATCAATGCGTTGCATTTAGCAACATATATGACAGCGTTGCCATCAACAACCAAAAGCCCTGCTGTCACATAACAGCAGGGCGCAACCAGCTATCAAAAAATGAGTACTACTGCGGCTTGAACCCGCTGTCGTGGATGATGCGCTGCCACACCCCGGTATAGGCTTTCTCACGCGCCAGCAATTGCTCGGGCGTCATATAGCCCACGGACAGGCCCATGGCCACCAACTGCGCATGCACGTCGTGCGCGGCCACAGCCTTGGCCACTGCCTGCGAGACTTCGTTCACCATTTCCGCCGGGGTGCCCACCGGGGCGTACATGCCGTAGTAAGGCATGTCTTCCAGGCCATTGAGGCCCAGCTCGCCAAAGGTGGGCACATCGGGCAGCAGTGCCTGGCGCTTGCCGCCCAGCACGGCGAGCACGCGAATCTTGCCCGCCTTCTGGCTTTCAATGAAATCCTGCACCGAGCCGATACCGGCCGGAATCTGGTTGCCCATCATGTCGGCCAGCATGGGCGCGCTGCCACGGTACGGTGCCGATACCAGATCGGTCTGAAAGCGCTTGTTGATGACCTGCACCAGAAACTCAGGCGTGGATGCAGGCGCGGGAATGCCCACGGCGCTTTTGCCCCCCTGCTTCCTGACCCATTGCAGGTACTCGTCAAACGACTTGACACCCAGGCCCGAGGGCACGGCCAATGCATTCACAAAACTGGCAAAACCCGCCACAGGCACAAAATCGGCATGCGGATCAAAGCCCGGGCTCCTGACGACCTGCGGCAGGATGGAGATCGTGTGGTCGTGCGTGACAAAGAAGGTGGAGCCGTCGGCAGGCGACGCCTTGAGCAGCTGTGCCGCAATCTGGCCACCTGCACCGGGCTTGTTCTCCACCACCACCGAAGTGCCCAGGCTGTCCTTCATCTTTTCGGCCAGCAGGCGGGCGATGGCATCGGTTCCGCCACCGGGCGGAAAACCCACCAGCAGACGCACCGGTTTGCCCTTGTTGTAGGCAGCAGCCCAGCCGGGCTGGGCAGACAGGCCTGCGGTGGCTGCGCCTGCAGCCAGCAAGCGCGCAGAGAAGTGGCGGCGATTCAGTGTCATACAGGCTTTCGGGCTTTGCAGGTGCGATCGGAAGTGGCAATGGCGGAGGGGTCGAGCGCGGTCAGCCCAGGCGTGCCTGGTGCTTGGCCAGTTGGGCACGCACCTGCACTGGCGCGGTCCCCCCCAGCGTGTTGCGTGCATTCAGCGAACCTTCCAGGCTCAGGGCGTCGAACACGTCGGCCTCGATATTGGGATTGAAGGCCTGCAGCTCGGCCAGCGGCAGTTCGGTCAGGTCCACGCCCTTTTGCGTGGCCAGCTTGACAGCGTGGGCCACGGTTTCATGTGCGTCGCGGAAAGGCAGGCCCTTCTTGACCAGGTAATCGGCCAGGTCGGTAGCCGTGGCGTAACCCTTGAGTGCCGCAGCGCGCATATTGCCTGCATTGACTGTGATGCCGCCCTCCTTTGCGCCCGTGGCCGGGTTCACTTGCCCGCCGATCATCTCTGCAAAGATGCGCAGCGTGTCCTTCAAGGTGTCCACGGTGTCGAACAGCGGCTCCTTGTCTTCCTGGTTGTCCTTGTTGTAGGCCAGGGGCTGGCCCTTCATCAGGGTGATCAGGCCCATCAGGTGGCCGACCACGCGGCCGGTCTTGCCGCGCGCGAGCTCAGGCACGTCCGGGTTCTTCTTCTGGGGCATGATCGACGAGCCGGTGGTGAAGCGGTCGGCGATGCGGATGAAACCGAAGTTCTGGCTCATCCAGATGATCAGCTCCTCGGACAGGCGCGAGATGTGCACCATGCACAGGCTGGCAGCGGCGGTGAATTCGATGGCGAAGTCACGGTCGCTCACGCCGTCCAGGCTGTTCTGGCTCACGCCTTCCATGCCCAGGGTGCGGGCCACGCGCTCGCGGTCCAGCGGATAGGTGGTGCCCGCAAGGGCGGCGCTGCCCAGTGGCAGCACGTTCACGCGCTTGCGCACGTCTAGCATGCGTTCTGCATCGCGCTTGAACATTTCCACATAGGCGAGCAGATGGTGGGCAAAGCTCACGGGCTGGGCCACCTGCAGGTGGGTGAAGCCGGGCAGGATCACATCGACATTCTTTCCCGCCACTTCGACCAGCGAACGCTGCAGCTCCAGAAGCAGGCCTTCGATCAGGTCGATCTCGCCACGCAGCCACAGCCGCACGTCGGTGGCCACCTGGTCGTTGCGGCTGCGGCCGGTATGCAGGCGCTTGCCAGCATCGCCCACCAACTGGGTCAAGCGCGCCTCGATGTTCAGGTGCACGTCTTCCAGGTCCAGCTTCCAGTCGAAGCTGCCCGCCTCGATCTCAGCGGTGATCTGGGCCATGCCCTTTTGAATGGCCGCAAAATCCTCGGCCGCAATGATTTTTTGGGCCGAGAGCATTTCGGCGTGCGCCAGACTGCCCTGGATGTCGGCCTGCCACATGCGCTTGTCGAAGAACACGCTGGAGGTGTAGCGCTTGACCAGATCGCTCATGGGTTCGGAGAACAGGGCCGACCAGGCTTCTGCCTTGGTGTCGAGCTGGTTGTGCGAAGAAGACGAAGCTTGTGGTGTAGACATGGAGTTCGCGATATTCCGGTTAAGCTGCCAGTTGCGCCGCCCTGCGGCACAGACCCAACACGACCCACGCCCACGGGAGAGAAGCGCCTTGCGCATACCCGTTCGCGTCGGTCCTGCAAAAAACACTGCGCCCGACAGCCAGAAAGCCCCGGGAGCAAAACCTTTTGATTCTATAGAGTCTGCCAGGCCATGCCACCATCATCAACTACTACCGCTGCACGTGATGTGATCGTTGGCACGGCCTATGTGTTTGATGCGTGCACGGCCAGCGTGATCGGGCGTACCGTGCTGCTGGTCGAAGCGCTTGCCGCCATCGCCGTGGGCTTTGTGTCGGCAGGCGTGAGCCAATGGTTCCTCCAGCTGGCGTTGGTCACGGCGGTGGTTCTACCCGCCTGCCTGCTGTGGCTGTTGGTGGCCTGTCAGCAGAAAAAGCTGCTGCAGCGCTGCAGCATCCGTGTGCAGTACCTGGCAGGCGCCGCATGGGGCGCGGTCTGCGGGCTGGCTGCGGCCCTCCTCTTCCAGTGGGCGACGATGGCACCACGCATGCCATGGCTGGCCAGCGCCGCAGCCGGAGGGTTTGTTGCTGCCATGGTGGTGGTGGGCCTGCAATGGCGTGCCCAAGGCCGCACGCCGGCGGCAACCACGGCGCGGCTGGCCGAACTGCAGGCGCGTATCCGCCCGCATTTCCTCTTCAATGCGCTCAACAGCGCCATCTCGCTGGTGCAGGACCATCCGCACAAGGCCGAAGCCATGCTGGAGGACCTGAGCGACCTCTTCCGCCACGCCCTCACCGAGCAGCGCGAGGCCTCGACGCTGGCCGAGGAAGTTCAGCTCGCGCAACGCTATCTCTCGATTGAGCAGGTGCGCTTTGGCGACCGCATGGAGGTGCAGTGGAATCTGGATTCGCGCACCGACACGGCCACCGTGCCGCCCCTGTTTCTGCAGCCGCTTGTAGAAAATGCCGTCAAGCACGGCATCGAGCCCAGCCATGGCAGCGGCCGCATCCGCATCGCCACACGCCGGCGAGGCAGCCGGGTGCACGTGCAGATCATCAACACCATGCCGCGCCCGTTTGCAGCACCCCAGCCCGAGCGCCGCCCCGGCACAGGAACGGCCATTGCCAATGTGAAAAAACGCCTGCGCCTGCTATACGACCTGGAGTGTGACTTTCAAGCCACGGTCAAGGACGGCACCTATACCGTACACATCAGTTTCCCCGCCTGAGCGGGTCTTGAGCGGCATCAAACAGACGCCCACCGGCATTGGCAGGGCTGCGCAGTCCGCATAGCATGTCGCCCATGCGAATTCTGATTGTTGATGACGAAGCCCTGGCCCGCAGCCGGATGCGGCGCCTGCTGATAGAGCGTTGCCCTGCCCCGTCGGCCATCCTCGAAGCCGCCAACGCCGCCGAAGCGTTGCGCGCCATCGACAGCGCCGCCGGCATGGGCGCACCGTTTGACGTGGCTCTGCTCGATATCCACATGCCTGGCCAGACCGGGATGGAACTCGCACAGATACTGCAATCCCGGCCCCATGCGCCGGCCATCGTCTTTGTTACCGCACATACCGAACATGCGCTGTCGGCATTTGAAGTCAGTGCCATCGACTACCTCACCAAACCCGTACGCCGCGAACGGCTGGATGCGGCGCTACAAAAAGTGGATCTATTGGCGCAAGCCAAATCTGCGCAAATTGCGAAAAATCCCAAGGACAGCAGCGAATCCGCCGCAGACGCCGATGAAACGCTGCTGATCACCAACCGTGGCAACAGCGAGCGGGTGCGCCTCGCCGAGGTGGTGTATTTCAAATCCGAGTTCAAGTACGTGACCGTGCGCACTTCGACGCATGAATACCTCTGGTCAGGCAGCCTCAATGAGCTGGAAGAGCGCTACGCCGATCGCTACCTGCGCGTGCACCGCAATGCATTGGTGGTGCCCGAAGCCATCCGCAGTCTGGAAAAGGCCAGCGACCCCGACGATGCCGACGGCTGGCAATTGCGCCTCTTTGGTATTGAGGATGTCCTACGCGTATCGCGCCGCCAATTGCCGCAGGTGCGCGCCCTGCTGGGCAGAAGCCGCTAGCCCTGTGGGCTCGGTGGTGGGATAGCCCCGTCGCGGCAGGGCACGCGCTGCTGGGCGACAATACCGGCGATCATCCTCCTTGCATACGCACCGCTGGTGCGCATGTTCGCTATGCTTCACTGCAATATGTGCATAGGGCTTGCCGGCAACGGCATCCATGAGACGCATGGGTGTGGATGTCGCTTTTCAGGGCTGGCGCGGGCAGCGGTGCGCAAAGTGCACCCTGGGCACTCCCCTGGGCCATGCCCAGGTGAGACTTGCCCCCCGCCAGCCGTCCTTTCATTCGTGCCATGCAATCCACTCCCTCAGACGGCAACCGGGCTTCACTCACTTCCACTGCAGCACCCGGCCCGTTGCACCTCTCGCCAGCCACCAATATTCCGCGCGGGGTGGCATACGCCGCCGTGGCGGGGGCGTGCTGGGGGTCCATGCTGCTGGTGCCCGCCCTGTTGCCGGATTTCAATCCTCTGGCCATCACCAGCGCACGCTTCATGCTGTACGGGCTGATGTCGGTCTTCATTCTTGCACCGCTGGTACGCAGGCTGCGGCCACGGGTCACGCGAGCCGACATGGGTGCACTGATGTACCTGGGCCTGACCGGCAGCATTCTGTACCTGGTGCTGATGGCTACCGGCGTGCAGTGGGCAGGCATGGCCATCACCACCCTCATCATCGGCATGGTGCCGCTGGCCATGCCCATCATGAACCGCAAGCAGGTGGGCGCCCTGCCCCTGCGCCGCCTGCTGGGGCCGATGCTGACCGTGTGCGCTGGCATCGTGCTGATCAATGCCCATGAGTTGCTGGCCGCAGACGAGGCCGCTCGCCCGGTCTGGCGCGTGCTCGGCGGTGTGGCAGCGGCGTTTGCCGCACTCGTCATCTGGTCTCACTACGCCATCCGTAATGCGCACTACCTGCAGTCGGGTCGCTTCACGGCACTGGAATGGTCGTCGATGAGCGGCGTGGCCGTCGGTATCTGGAGCGTGCTGCTGTGGCCGCTGGCGCTGTGGTGGCAGGCGCGCAGCGGTCAGCAGCTGGACGCCGGGCGCTGGCACATGTTCTGGCTGGTGAACCTGGCCGTCTCTATCCTCGCGTCACTGTTTGGCAACTGGATGTGGAATGCCGCCACGCGATTGCTGCCTATTTCGCTGTCAGGCCAGATGATCGTGTTCGAAACCCTGTTTGCACTTTCCTACAGTTTCATCTACCTGCAGCGCGGCCCGACCTGGCAAGAGCTGACCGCCGCAGCGCTGATGATCGGCGGGGTGTGCTGGGCGGTACAGCGCCACCAGCCGGCGGCGCATTGAAGTTTCAGCGCCTATCCCTTGCCGGTTGACCGCCAACAGCTATCAAAATAAAAGCAAAAGGCCTGATGCTCCCTGCACCAGGCCTTTTTGATGGGGATGCGCCACGCGCACGCAAGGATCAGGAGCCATCAGTGCCCATGGCCGTCATGGTCTCCATGACTCTCATGCTGCTCGCCGTGGTCATGCCCTGCATGGCCGTGCGCCCCGTGCGCCCAGGTGCTCACTGCGCTGACCACCACCATTCCCACCGCCAACCAGGCGATCTGCTGCACGGTTTGACGAGCGGTCAACTGGCGCTGCAACTGCGGGATCAGATCTGCCAGCGCCACATAGATGAAGCTGCTCGATGCGATGGCCAGGAAGTACGGCAAAAAGCCGTCCAGCGAGCTGACCAGAAAATAGCCCACCACCCCGCCCAATGCCGTCACCGCACCCGCCAGCGACAGCTTGAGCAAGGCCACTCCACGCTGGCTGCGGTTGTCATTGCCGGCCAATACCACCAGATCCCCCATGTGGTGCGGCACCTCGTGCGCCAGCACCGAGATGGCGGCAACGATGCCCAGGCGCATGTCAGCCATGAAGGCGGAGGCGATCAGGATGCCGTCGCCAAAACAATGCACGCTGTCACCCGTCAGCAGCGACCAGCCGCCCGCCGTGTTGTGGTGGTGCGCATGCCCATGGCCTTGCGAGGCGGGAGCATGATCGTGGGCATGGCCGTGGTGCGCATCGTCATGGCTGTGGCCACGCTCTTGGGGCGGCGCATGGCGGTGTTCATGGCCATGGTGCCAAAGCTCGGCCTTGTCCAGCAGAAAGAAGAAGACGAGTCCCAGCAGCAAGGTCACGAACAGGGCCTTGGGGTTGATCTGGCTCTCGAACGCCTCGGGCAGCAAATGCACAAAGGCCGTGGCCAGTAAAGCGCCCGCCGCTAGGCTGAGCAGGTGCTGCGCGCCGAAACGGCTGTCTTCACGGCCAATGCCGCTGCGCATCAAGGCGGCCGCGATCCACACGCTGCCCAGGCCCGCGGCAAGCGTCGCAAGCACGATTGCTATCAAAGTCATTGCAAACTATCCAATAAATAAAAGCGCGAATGGCAAAAACTACGCCAAACCCATTTTTGAAGCTGCAAATGGTAGCACCTTATTGCGACTCTGTTGCAATAATAAAAATAACCCTGGCAGAAAAAGGCAAGGCTATGCTGGCTCAGGCGTTTCCACATCGTTGCCGACCATGCCGCTCGCCGCACCTACCGCCATGGCTACCAAACCACGTGCGGTACACGGGGCTCTGGTCGAGCTTGTCCTGGGTGTGCTTGCCCGGGTGCAGCCAGGCACCCGGGCATCACCCGTCAATGGGCTTTTTCCCAGTTTGGCCCAAAGCCGATTTCTGCCAGCAATGGCACCTTCAGCTCGGCCACACCGGCCATGAGGGCCGGAATCTCGGCCTTGACCCAATCGTGCTCTGCGGCGGGCAGCTCGAAAACCAGTTCGTCATGCACCTGCATGATGACCAGGACACCGGGCTTTTCCGCGTCCAGCTTGGCCTGCACCGCCACCATGGCCTTCTTGATCAGATCGGCTGCCGTGCCCTGCATGGGCGCATTGATGGCGGCACGCTCGGCCGCTTTCTTGCGCGGGCCGTTGCCGCCGTTGATCTCGGGCAGCACCAGGCGGCGTCCGAACACGGTTTCCACATAGCCTTGCGCATGCGCCAGCTCCACGGTCTGGTCCATGTAGCGCTTCACGCCGGGGTAGCGCTGGAAGTACTTGTCGATGTAGGCGGCGGCGGCCTTGGTTTCGATGCCCAGGTTCTTGGCAAGACCAAAGCTGCTCATGCCATAGATCAGTCCGAAATTGATGACCTTGGCATAGCGGCGCTGCTCGCTGCTGACCTGATCGACCGGCACGCCAAACACCTCGGACGCGGTGGCACGGTGCACGTCAAGCCCATCGCGGAACGCGTTGAGCAAGGCCTCGTCGCCCGAGAGGTGGGCCATGATGCGCAGCTCGATCTGCGAATAGTCGGCACTGGCAATCAGTTTTCCCTCGGGCGCAACAAAGGCTTCGCGGATGCGGCGCCCCTCGGGAGTACGCACGGGAATGTTCTGCAGATTCGGGTCATTGCTGGACAGGCGCCCCGTCACCGCTACGGCCTGCGCATAGTGGGTGTGCACCCGGCCATCGCTTGGCAAGGCCATCTGGGCCAGCTTGTCGGTATAGGTGCCCTTGAGCTTGGAGAGCGAACGGTGCTCCAGGATCTTGGCGGGCAGTGGATAGTCTTCGGCCAGCTTTTCCAGCACTTCTTCATCGGTGCTGCGCGCGCCGGTGGCGGTTTTCTTGACCACGGGCAAGCCCAGCTTGTCAAAAAAGATCTCGCCCAACTGTTTGGGGCTGCTCAGGTTGAACTGCTGGCCGGCAATGTCGTAGGCCTCGTTTTCCAGTTGCAGAATGCGCGTGCCGAGCTCGTTGCTCTGGCGCGCCAGCTCGCCCGCGTCAATGCTCACACCATTGCGCTCGATGCGGAACAGCGCTTCGCTGGTCTGCATCTCCAGTTCGTAGATGTGCAGCAGACCGGCGTTGGCCTGAATGCGCGGCCACAGCACCTCATGCACGTTCAGGGTCTGGTCGGAATCCTCGCAGCTGTATGCCGCCGCCTTGTCGACAGCCACCTGGGCAAAGGGAATCTGGCTCTTGCCCTTGCCGCACAGGTCTTCGTAGCTGATGCCGGTGCGCCCGGTGTGGCGCAGTGCAAGACTGGTCAGGTTGTGGGGGCGGTCGGCCTCCAGCACATAGCTTTGCAGCATGGTGTCGTGGGCATAGCCTCGCACCGTGATGCCGTGGTTGGCAAACACATGCTGATCGTATTTGACATGCTGGCCCAGCTTCTTCCTGCTGGCATCCTCCAGCCAGGGCTTGAGCTTGGTCAACACCGCATCCAACGGCAGTTGCTCGGGTACATCCAGCCCTTCGTGGCGCAGTGGAATATAGGCGGCCTCGCCAATGGCAACGCTGAAGCTGATGCCCACGATCCGGGCCACCATTTCGTCGAGCGAATCGGTTTCGGTATCGATTGCCGTCAAATCGGCGGCCTGGATCTTGGCGATCCAGACATTCAGCTCCGCCTCGGTCAGGATCGTGTGGTAGACCACATCGCGTTGCTGGGCGTTGATGGCGATCTCGGTGGTTTCGGCATCATTGGCGTCAAAAAGGCCTCCCTGGGCACCCTCCGCCTTGGGCGAAGACGTGCCAGTGGCCGCCGCGCCGAGCGCGCGCGCCAGGCCCTTGAAACCGTATTTCTCGTAGAAAGGCGCAAGCCCTGCATTGTCTGGCTCGGCGAGGGTGATGCCATCGAGTTGCGGCAAACCCACAATATGCGCGGCCAGGTCGCAGTCGGTCTTCATGGTCACCAACTGGCGGCTCAGCGCCAACTGGCCCGAGGCGATGGCGTCTCGCAGGTTCTGGCCCGCAACGCCCTTGATGCTGGCGGCATTGGCAATGAGGTTGTCCAGCGAACCGTGCTCTTCCAGCCACTTGGCAGCCGTCTTGGGACCGACCTTGGCCACGCCGGGCACGTTGTCCACGGTATCGCCCACCAGCGCCTGGTAATCGACCATCAGGGATGGCGGCACCCCAAACTCTGCGGTCACGCCTGCCACGTCGCGTTTCTTGCCGTTCATCGTGTCGATGATGGTGACATGCTCGTTCACCAGCTGGCTCAGGTCCTTGTCGCCGCTGGAGACAATCACCTGGATGCCTTGCGCGGCGGCTGTCTGCGCCAGCGTGGCGATCACGTCGTCGGCCTCCACGCCCGGCACGGCCACCACCTTCCAGCCCAGCAGCTTCACCACCTCGTGGATTGGCTCGATCTGGCTGCGCAGATCGTCCGGCATCGGCGAGCGCGTGGCCTTGTACTCGGTATACAGATCATCACGGAAGGTCGGGCCGCTCGTGTCGAACACGCAGACGGCGTAGTCCGCCTGCACATCCTTGCGCAGGGCCTGCATCATGTTGACCATGCCACGAATGGCGCCCGTTGCCGGGCTGGCAGGGTCGCCGGGCACGGCACGCAGATCGGGCATGGCGTGGTAGGCACGGTACAGGTAGCTGGAACCGTCCACCAGCACTAAAGTAGGAGGATTACTCATATTGACATTGTGCCCGCTACGCAAAGGCCGGGTGACAAATTACAATCCTGTTATGCGCGCTATACCCACTTCTTTGATCGCCTCTGCTCTGGCCCTGGTGCTGGCAACGGCCCATGCCCAGACACCGCCTCCTGCCCAAGAGCCCACCCCAGCGGCCGCAAGCGAGAGCGAATCGGGGAAAAAGCCCGAAGCCAACGACAAATACAACCAGAAGGCCGAGTACATCCATGTTGAAGACGCTGGCAGCCGCATCGACGAAGTGCGTATTGGTGGCCAGACGCAAAGCATCCATGTGCAGCCCAAGGTAGGCAACATGCCGGGCTACGAGGTCAAGCCCACGGATGGCGCCCGCAGCCGCCCCGATGGCTTTGGCGACACGCAAAACAAGAAGCGCGTCTGGAACATCGGCAATTTCTGAGCGCCGCACTGCATCAAATCAGGCACCTCGCCCAGACTTGCGATAATCAGCCCTTTGTGACTTGCTGCCCCTGGCGGCAAGCAGCACAGCCAGCCAGGCAACGGCGCCGGCTGGCTTTGTTTTTGTTGTGCCCCTTCATCGCCTTCTCTCTGACCCGACATGGCTGTTTTCACCGAAGTATCCGACAAGGCTGCCAAAGCCCTGCTCAAACGCGTGCCCCTGGGCGAATTCGTGTCGCTGCGCGGCATTGAAGGCGGCATTGAAAACACCAATTACTTCCTGACCACCAGCGAAGGCGAGTACGTGCTGACGCTGTTCGAACGCCTGCGCGCCGACCAGTTGCCGTTCTACCTGTACCTGATGAAGCACCTGGCGCAAGCCGGCATTCCGGTGCCCGATCCACAGGCCGAGAGCAAGACCGGCGACATTCTGCTGCAGGTGGAAGGCAAGCCCGCCGCCATCGTCAACAAACTGCGCGGCAAGAGCCAGCTGGCGCCCCAGGTGGCGCACTGCCAGTCACTGGGCGGCATGCTGGCCCGCATGCACCTGGCAGGCCAGGATTTTCCGCGCCAGCAGCCCAATCTGCGCGGCCTGCCCTGGTGGAACGAAACCGTGCCGGTGGTGTTGCCGCACCTGGAGCAGCCCGCAGCCGAGCTGCTCACGAGCGAGCTGGCCTACCAGAACCACATTGCCGCCTCGTCCGCCTACACGGCGCTGCCGCGTGGCCCGGTGCATGCCGATCTGTTTCGCGACAACGCCATGTTTGACGGCGACGAGATGACTGGCATCTTCGACTTTTATTTTGCTGGCGTCGACACCTTGCTGTTCGACATTGCCGTCGTCATGAACGACTGGTGTGTCGATCTTGAAACCGGCGTCATCAACCAGGCGCGCGCAGACGCCCTGCTGGCGGCCTACCAGGCAGTGCGCCCCTTTACCGCGCCTGAGCGCCAACTGCTGCCAGCCATGCTGCGCGCCGGCGCCTTGCGCTTCTGGATCTCACGCCTGTGGGACTTCTACCTGCCCCGTGAGGCCTCGATGCTCAAGCCCCACGACCCTACGCACTTCGAGCGCGTGCTGCGCGCCCGCCTGGCCTCACCATTCGTGCTGAATACGCCAATCGCCACAAAATGATAGCTGGCAGCGCTCTTCGCTATTGATTTTTGAATATAAAAATTATCAAAATTCAACAGCATTGCGCGCTACATGCTCTCTTTTTGATAGAGGCCAGCCATGCACTCCGGGGTAGCCTAGCCTCCCCGGCCCACTGCCCATGGCATGCCAATTCCTCACGCGCCCCCGCCCATCCGGGCATGGGTTACAGTGAACCATCCCCTTTTTGATTGAGGTGCTGCGGCCACACGCTGCAGCCTGCTTGGTGCATGAAACTTCGTATCGCAACGGCCGCCCAGGGCGTTCATTGGGTGCGTGATGGATTTGCGGCCTTTCGCCAGCAACCCATAGCGCTCACTTCGCTGTTCTTCTTCTGTTTTCTGGTGCTGGGCCTTGTGGGCGCAGTACCCGTGATCGGCTTTGTGCTGACTTTCGGCCTGGTACCCCTGTTTTCGCTGTGCATGATGCTGGGTGCAGCACTGACCATGCAAGGCCAGAAACCAACGCTGCCGGTAGTGCTGCAGGCCATGCGCATGGAGCCGGCCCAGCGCAAGTCCTTCGTCATTCTGGGCGCTTTGTTTGTGCTCGGGCTGCTGCTGGCCGTGGGCCTTTCCACCCTGTTTGACGGCGGGGAGTTCGCGCGCATGTTCATTCTGGGGGAGCAGATCAAGCAGGAGGCGCTGACCCAGTCCGGCGTGCAATTGTCTGCCCTCACGATGACGGTGATGTATCTGGCCCTGACCGCCATCTTCTGGCACGCTCCGGGCCTGGTGTACTGGCACCGCGTGCCCGCAGTGAAAGCACTGTTTTTCAGTGTGGTGGCCTGCATGCGCAATATCGGCGCCTTTGCCACCTATGGCCTGGTGTGGCTGGCGGTGAACGTGGGCGCACTCATTGCCCTGAGCCTGCTGGGCGGAATAGTGGCTTCGGTCGCTGGCGTTGCGGGCGGCGCGATTGTGCTGATCGCAGGCTCGCTGGTGCTGTCGGTGGTGTACTTCGTCTCGGTGGTCTTCAGCTTTCGCGACTGCTTTGATGCACCCGAGCAACCAGCAGCACTGCCCTCCGATCCGGCGGAATAAATAAGGCAGAGCCGCAACGCAAGTTTCAATAGAATTGCCAACAGGCGCGCGTCCCGCGGGCGTCTTTCGCTATTGTTTTTGATGCAGCTTGCGCAAATGCGCCCGGTCGTCCATCGACGAGAAAACCACGGCAAAGACAATCCCCAGCGCCGCGCCCAGAATCGTGTCCATCACCCGCTCCTGCGGCATGCCGACGCTGGCCGCTGGTGAGGCCAGATGGGTCATCAAAAGCGCCATCGGCGTGACCGTGATCTGACCCAGTGCGTAGTTGTAGCCAATGATGATTTCAGTGACAAACTGAAAAGCAACGACGCAAAGCGCAATCCACCAGAACGACGGCTCCTGCGCCAGGATGAGCCCCACAATGACCGCGCCAACCACCGTGCCAGCCATGCGCTGCAGCGCGCGGTTCATGGTGATGTGCAGGTGAGCCCCTTGCATGACTGCGGTGGCGCCGATGGCCGCCCATGCCGGGTGGTGCCACCCCAGGGCATGGGCGATGGCTGCCGACAGCCCTGCGCCAGCGGTGATGCGGCCAGCCGCCATCCACCCCGCCCGTAGCGATGGCACAGCGGCAGCGGGCATCTGGATACGCGGCAGCTCAGTACGGCGCATCCAGTCGGTGGCGCCACACACAAGGCAAGCCACGATGCCCCCCGCCACAGTGCCCAGGGTACGCCCGCCCAGCATGTCCCAGGTTGCAACGGGCGCCAGCGAAGCGCCTGCCGCAAACACCAGAATGACCGCGCCGGGACCGCCTAGCTGCCAGCGGCTGACCACCAGGGTCGAGCCCCCGGCAATCAGCGCCAGCACCACCATCATTGCCCATGGTGTAGCACCCGCCAGCGACGCAAGCGATGGGACGAATACGGCCAGTGCGAGCAGCACAGCACACAGAGCCACAATGCGCATGCGTTTTTCGACGGGCGCAAAACGGCCGAACAAGGCAGCCAGCGCACCCAGCGCCGGATAGCCCACCAGTTGCGGCCACGGTGAGAAGCGCGCAATCGCCAGTGCCATCAGCACCGCCAATGCCGCCTGCAGTGCCGCTACGAGGGCAATGCGCAGCGAAGGCTGGGGCGCCAGGCTCAGGCTGTCTCGCAACTGCCGGTGCGAAAACAGTTGCAGCAGGGCCTGGTGGCGGCGAAAGCTGGTGGAAGAAGACATGTGGAAGATTCCTTGTCGGCCGGGAAATCGTCCCCAAGAGGCCTGCGAGGCGGCTTGGCCATGGCCGCGGGCAAGCTGGGAATGCTCCGGGAACCCCGGGGCAGCAATTTCAGGCAGCTTGCGGTGATCGCCTGTTGACCCTGCGAGGCACCATTTGCTGTGCGGTTCACGCAGATGTGAGTCGTTACTGTCTTGGGATATCGATATAGTATCCTAAGCAACCATTTTCTGCACCCGCAAGGACTTTCGGCAATGCGCCCATGCGCTACTGGTATGCAGTATGCGCAAACGATAAGCGAGCGCACACTACCATAGATGACCACGACGGCAGCTGGAACGAGATGCTATCCACTCAATAGCATCAGTGGTGCAACCGGCCTACACCACCGTGAGCTTGGCAACCGACAGCGCCAGCCACTTGGTGCCATGGCGCGGAAAATGCACCTGTGCGCGCGCATCGTCGCCCGTGCCCTCCACCGCCAACACCTTGCCTTCGCCGAACTTGTTGTGGAACACCTGAATGCCCACCTTGATGCCATGCGCGGGCTCGGCCTTTTGGGCAGGTACCGGCGACTTGCCCCACATGCTCATCGATGACTCGGCATTCCAGCTGCCGCTATCCGCTCCGCGTGCCCTGCCCGATCCGGAAGCAAAGGCAAGGCTGCCCATGCCGCTGCCAAACCCCGAATGCTTGGGCGTGAGCCACTTGAGCGCTTCTTCGGGCAGTTCGTCCAGAAAACGGCTGCGCACGTTGTAGCGCGTGGTGCCATGCAGCATGCGCGTCTGCGATGTGGAGAGGTACAGGCGCTTGCGCGCACGGGTGATCGCCACATACATCAGGCGGCGCTCTTCCTCCAGCCCCCCCATGTCGCTCATTGCGTTTTCATGGGGAAACAGGCCTTCTTCCAGGCCGGCAATGAACACCGCGTCAAACTCCAGCCCCTTGCTGGCGTGCACGGTCATCAGTTGCACGGCGTCCTGCCCGGCCTGAGCCTGGTTGTCGCCCGCCTCCAATGCAGCATGCGTCAGAAAGGCCACCAACGGCGACAAGGTCTCGCCAGTGTCGGGGTTGATCATCTGCGCATTGCCCACATCGGGCAGAGCATTCGGCAATGCAGTATCCAGTACCGGTGCATCCGGGTTCAGGCCCTGGCTCACCGGGCTCTGGCCTGCACCTGGAATGCCCATGGCCTCCTGCTCGTCGAGCGGAATCGCCACGGCATCCTTGCCAAAACCTTCCTGCGTGACAAAGCTCTCGGCAGCAGTCACCAGTTCACCCAGGTTGTCGATGCGGTCGGCACCTTCCTTCTCCGTCTGGTAGTGTTCGATCAGGCCACTGGCCTGCAGCATCTGCTCAATCGTCTCACGCAGGGTCTTGCCCTGGGTTTCTTCGCGCAGCACATCGATCAGCGCCACGAAGGCCTGCAGCTTGGTGCCCGCCTTGCCCGCCACGGCCGTCACCGCATCGTACAGCGAGCAGCCTGCGGCCTGCGCGCCTTCCTGCAGCTGCTCGGTGGTGCGTGCACCAATGCCGCGTGGCGGAAAGTTCACCACCCGCATGAAGCTGGTGTCGTCGTGCGGATTCTCCAGAAGCCGCAGATAGGCCAGCGCATGCTTGATTTCGGCCCGCTCGAAAAAGCGCAGGCCGCCATACACCCGGTAGGGCACGCCGGCATTGAACAGGCTGGTTTCCAGAATCCGGCTTTGCGCATTGCTGCGGTAGAGCACGGCAATCTCGCTGCGCGCCACATCGTCGCTTTTGACCAGTGACTTGATCTCGTCGACCATCCACTGCGCCTCGGCCAGATCGGTCACGCTCTCCGACACCCGCACCGGCTCGCCCGGCCCCTGATCGGTGCGCAGGTTCTTGCCCAGGCGGTGGCTGTTGTGGCTGATAAGCGCGTTGGCCGAATCGAGGATGTTGCTGTAGCTGCGGTAGTTCTGCTCCAGCTTGATCTGCTGGCGCACATCGAATTCGCGCACGAAATCCTGCATATTGCCCACGCGCGCACCACGGAAGGCATAGATGCTCTGGTCGTCGTCGCCCACGGCAATCACGCTGCTGCTGGACTCAAAGCGCCCACCCACCACATCGCCAGCCAGTTGCTTGAGCCACAGGTACTGCAGCCGGTTCGTATCCTGAAACTCGTCCACCAGGATATGGCGAAAACGGTGCTGGTAGTGCTGGCGGATCGGTGCGTTGTCGCGCAGCAGCTCATAGCTGCGCAGCATCAGCTCGCCAAAATCGACCACGCCTTCGCGCTGGCACTGCTCTTCGTACAACTGGTACAGCTCCACCTTCTTGCGCTCTGCCATGTCGCGCGCCTGCACATCAGCGGGGCGCAGGCCCTCTTCCTTGCAGCCGCTGATGAAATACTGCAGTTGCTTGGGCGGCAGCGATTCCTCGTCGACATTGAACTGCTTGCACAGGCGCTTGACCGCCGAGAGCTGGTCCTGCGTGTCAAGGATCTGGAAAGTCTGCGGCAGATTGGCCGATTTGTGATGCGCGCGCAGCATGCGGTTGCACAGGCCGTGGAAAGTGCCGATCCACATGCCGCGCACATTGATCGGCAGCATGGTAGAGAGGCGCGTGAGCATCTCCTTGGCCGCCTTGTTGGTAAAGGTGACTGCCAGGATACCGCCCGGCGTGGCGCGGCCCGTCTGCAGCAGCCAGGCGATGCGTGTGGTGAGCACGCGCGTCTTGCCGGAGCCTGCTCCCGCCAGAATCAACGCATGGCCCGCAGACAGGGTGACGGCGGCGAGCTGCTCTTCATTGAGCCCATTGAGCAGCGGCAGGTGTGCAGGGCCAGACGCAGGCGAGTCGGCAAACAAATCATTCGAATCCATCTCACCATTGTAGGGAGCACGCGGCCGGCAATGCCCAAGCCAGGGAACCCGGCACCGACCTTTCGAGTACCGCACCTGCTACCAAGGCTTTTGCCCTGGCGACGCTTGCTGTTAGAATCAATCACCGGGCCCAAGATTCTTGTGACCCGGTTTTTTTGTGCCTGCGCCAGCAGGAATGGTGCATCCCTTCGGGCGAAATGCACTCGCAAAACCGGTTTCCAAGCCAAGCGCCTTTTGCTACGCAATCGCTGCGAAACAGTTCGCGGCAACCTCTCATGGAGCTTGGAATCAAATGGAAATCTTCGACTACGACAATATCCTTCTGCTGCCCCGCAAGTGCCGCGTGGAAAGCCGCTCGGAATGCGACACCAGCGTGGAGCTGGGCAATCGCAGCTTCAAGCTGCCGGTCGTGCCCGCCAACATGAAGACCGTGGTGGACGAGAAGATCTGCACCTTCCTGGCGCAGAACGGCTTCTTCTACGTGATGCACCGCTTCGACATCGACAACGTGGCCTTCACCAAGGACATGCAAGGCAAGGGCCTGTTCGCATCGATCTCGCTGGGCGTGAAGCAACCCGACTACGACACGGTGGACCGCTTTGTGGCCGAAGGCATCTGCCCCGAATACATCACCATCGACATCGCGCACGGCCATGCCGACAGCGTGAAGAACATGATCCAGTACCTGAAGGCCAAGATTCCTGCCGCCTTCGTGATCGCCGGCAACGTGGGCACGCCCGAAGCCGTGATCGACCTGGAAAACTGGGGCGCGGACGCCACCAAGGTCGGCATCGGCCCGGGCAAAGTCTGCATCACCAAGCTCAAGACGGGTTTTGGCACGGGTGGCTGGCAACTGTCGGCCCTCAAGTGGTGTGCCCGCGTCGCCACCAAGCCCATCATCGCCGACGGCGGCATTCGCAGCCATGGCGACATCGCCAAGAGCGTGCGTTTCGGCGCCACCATGGTCATGGTTGGCTCGCTGTTTGCCGGCCATGAGGAGTCGCCTGGCCAGACCGTGGAGGTCGATGGCGAACTGTTCAAGGAATACTACGGCTCAGCATCGGACTTCAACAAGGGCGAATACAAGCATGTCGAAGGCAAGCGCATTCTGGAGCCCGTCAAGGGCAAGCTGGCCGACACGCTGACCGAGATGCAGCAGGATGTGCAATCGTCCATCAGCTACTCCGGGGGCAAGAAGCTCATGGATATCCGCAAGGTCAACTATGTCATTCTGGGCGGCGACAACGCAGGCGAGCACCTGCTGATGTAACCCTGATGGGCGCAGGGGTGCCTTGTTCGCCGGTTTCTATCAAATACCGGAAAAACAAGGCACCGACGCCCACCCAAAATGCGCTGACAGCTAGCTTATCGATAGCATTCCCTGCCACGAACACCCCTGGGTGATCGCAAAAAACAAAAGCCAAAGACCACGTTTTCCCTGACAAGCGTAAAAATTGGTGCATAATACAAGGCTTGCTGCAGCACACAGCTGCCAGCAAACAAATGTGGGCTCTTAGCTCAGTTGGTAGAGCAGCGGACTCTTAATCCGTTGGTCGAGTGTTCGAATCACTCAGGGCCCACCACATTTTTCTGGCTTGCGAAGAACCCGCAGGCACACGAAACAAAGCATTTCCAAGGTGCGACAGTTTCGGGCTCTTAGCTCAGTTGGTAGAGCAGCGGACTCTTAATCCGTTGGTCGAGTGTTCGAATCACTCAGGGCCCACCAGACACGGCCTAGGCTTCGCGCCTAGGCCGTTTTCTTTTGCCTGCTCCACGTGCCAACACCCTCACTGGCATGCGTGATGGAAGCCAGACTTGTAGAATGGGCCGGATCAGCTTCCCCGCAGTGCGGGCACCTTGCCTGCTCTGCATTCTCTCCCTCTTCTTCATCCTATAGCCGCCATGCCTCGCCTGCTACGCCCCCTGCTCGCCACCATTGCATTTGCTGCCGCCAGCAGCGCATTCGCCCACGTCTCCGTCAGCAACGCCTGGGCGCGCGCATCGGTGGCCGGGCAACAAGCCACGGGGGTATTCATGGATCTGCGCTCCGGCCATGACAATGCAAAGCTGGTTGGAGTCAAGACCGAATCAGCGGCATCTGCCGAAATCCACGAAATGAGCATGCAGGACAATGTCATGAAGATGCGTGCCGTACAGAGCGTTGACCTGCCCAGCGGCCAGACCGTCAACCTCAAGCCGGGCGCTTTCCACATCATGCTGATGGGTCTGAAACAGCCGCTGAATGCTGGCGACAACGTGCAGCTCACGCTGGAGGTGGTGCACGAAGACGGCCTCAAGGAGAGCATCGCGGTGACGGCACCAGCACGCGCCCTCAATAGCGGCGCGCCCGCCGCCAAGTCGGGCGGCAGCGACGCACACCAGCACGGCGCGCACCAGCACTGATTGTTGCTAACTGCAACACACCCTTCCTCCTGCCAGCCGCTGCAATCCAGCGGCTTTTCTTTGCCCGGGGACCGCCAAAGGCCATGAACCGCAGTGCGACATATGGATTTTCCCGCTGCCGCAGTGTCACCTTTAAGCACAGGTTACATTTGTCATGTAATCAGGGTTTTCACTAATTCCCAGAGGGAGTATTCAATAAATTCAATAACCAATGGATTTTTCATTGGTTTGAATTATTGACATTCATTTACAACCTCTGAAAATGTATTTACCTGCAAGCGGAGAGCAAGAAATAGCAGGCACAGTAATGCCTGTCATTTCCGAGATTGAACATGTTGCTGCACGGGAGAGTATGAATGTCTGATCTGATTTTGCATGCCGCCCATTTGAGTGAAGCACAACAACTGCGCTTTAGTTATTTGTTTGACGTGGCCGCCAAGCGCTGGCGCGATAGCCAGGCCACGGGCTCTGCCAAGCCTGCCACCGAGCTCTGGGTGGTGGACGCCCAGAGCGCGTCCGAAGCCATCAGCAAGCGCCCTGATAATGCGTGTGTCCTGCTGATTGCCAGCGACGACCAAGCCGATGCCCTGCGTGCGCAATGGCCGCACCAGATCGATGGCCAGTTGCCACCTGATTACAGCGTGGGCCGCCTCACGCAGATGCTTGAGCAGATGAGTCTGCAGGCCCACAGCAAGCGCCTGCGCGAAACGGTGAAGAATCGCCGCATGCAAGGCATGACCACGCAGCACAATGTGCAGATCAAGAACGCGGATGCCGCTTTCCTGAAGGCGACGGAGTTGGACATGGCCCCCGCGCCAGCCTCCGCCCCCATGACCGATGCACCTGCAGTCTCCGCCTTCACGGTATCGGACACCGAGCCTGCGGCCGGCACCCGCTTTCGCATCAGGCGCTGGACGCAGTTGACTGGCAGCATGGCCGGACAGGCGCACCGCCAGATACTGGCCGCCTTGATTTCCGGCGAACGCACCCTGGAGGAGTTGGGCGAGCGCGCGCCACTGGATCGCGCGGAGCTGCTGCGCCTGCTGCAGGTTCTGCGCGGCAAAGGTGTCTTGGTGGAAATGCATCCTCTGGCTCCCCTGCCCCCAGCATTTGCCCAAGCGGTGCAGGCATCGGCAGCGTCAGAGGCTGCAACTGCTGCCCCCCTGCAAAGCCAGGGCATCGCACGGGGCCTGTTCCGCCAGCTCAGCCGCTGGATCGGCCAGAACCGCCATGCCAACGATTCCGGCACGACCTCCACCTAAAGTCAGACTCGTATGCAACACCTCATCAAACGCATCGTACTGGTCGGCCCCATGGGCATTGGCAAGACCACAGCCATTCGCAGCCTCTGCGGGAGTCTGGCCATCGAGTGCGAAGTGCCCAACCTCGACAAACAAGCCCACGCCAAGGAAACCACGACCGTGGGCCTGGATTTTGGCGAGATCAAGCTGGACGACAACGACACCTTGCAGGTGTATGGCTGCCCCGGCCAGGAGCGCTACGATTTCGTGCGCGAGTGGGCGCTGTCACTGGCCTTTGGTGCGATTGTCATGGTCGATATCCATGAGCCCAATGCCCTGGAGCACACTGCAACCCTGATCCAGCAGTGCTTCCGCTCCCCCAAGCTGCAGGTGGTGGTGGTATTGATCTCGCGTCCTGCCTCGGCGGCGCAGCAGGAAATGTTCACCGTACGCCTGTCCAACTATCCACAGTGTGCCGTGCCAGTGCTCAGTGCCGACCCTCGCAACCCGGCGCAGATGCTCGACACCCTCGACATCATCGCTGCCATGCTGCCAGACGAAACCCCCGCCTGACCCGCCGCCTGCTGGGCACGACATACCAGAGCGACTGCACGGGCCCGTGGCTTCGGGTAAGCTGCAGCGCTGTCCCGGAGAACCTGCGCTGATAGCTGTGAGGCAACAGCGGCCGGCGCCTCCCCTCCCTCTTTTTCCGCCTCTGACACTGGCGCCACCCGCTGCAAGCGCGTGGCGCGCTTTCCATGAACGACCTCCGCTCTGCTACCGCCCCATCCAAACCCACACCCCAATGGGTTCTGGCGGTCATGCTGGCGCTTCTGGGCATGCTGGGGCCGTTCTCCATCGATACGTACCTGCCCGCATTCGATGGTATTGCGGCGTCCCTGCAGGCCTCTCCGTTGCAAATGCAGCAGACGCTGTCTGCGTATCTGTTCGGCTTCGCCTTCATGAACCTGTTCCACGGCGCACTGTCCGACAGCCTGGGCCGCCGCCCCGTGGTGCTGTGGGGGCTTGCAGCGTTTGCGCTGACCTCCGCAGGCTGCGCGCTGGCCCGGACACCTGAACAGCTGATCCTGTTCCGCGCCCTGCAAGGCTGCACCACCGGTGCCGGCATCGTGGTATCGCGCGCCGTGGTGCGCGACCTGTTTCCCCCCGCACAGGCACAGCGGGTGATGAGCCAGATCACCATCTACTTCGGCATTGCCCCGGCCATTGCACCCATGATTGGCGGTGCTTTCATTGCCTACGCCAGCTGGCAGTCCATCTTCTGGTTGCTGACGGTGATCGGCGTGCTGTTGTGGGCGTACAACTGGCGCCTGCTGCCCGAGAGCCTGCCTCTCGCCAAGCGCCAGCCCTTTGACCTGAAGAACCTGATGCGTGGCTACTGGCAGCTGTGCACCAGCCCGCGTTTTCTGCTGTTGGCCGCAGCCAGCGGCGTGCCTTTCAACGGCATGTTCATCTACATCCTGTCGGCGCCCACCTTCCTGGGTACGCACATGAAGATGCAGCCCACCCAGTTCTTCTGGTTCTTTCTGTGCACCATCGGCGGCATCATGGCCGGCGCCTGGGTGAGCGGCCGCCTGGCGGGCAAGATACCTCCCAAGCGCCAGGTGCGCCACGGGTTCCTGATCATGTTCGTGACCTCCAGCATCTATCTGCTGCTGAACCTGGTACTGTCACCTCACCCCGCCTGGGCGCTTGTGCCCCTGGGCATCTATTCGTTCGGCTGGGCCTTGATGACTCCCGTGGTGACCTTGCTGGTGCTCGATCTGCACCCTGAACGCCGTGGCCTCGCCTCGTCTTTGCAGGCCGTGGTGTCCTCGGTTGCCAACGGGCTGGTGGCCGGTGTCCTCGCACCGTTAGTGATGGATTCCACCATCGCGCTGGCCGTTGCTTCAATGTGCCTGATGGCGACCGGTCTCATCAGCTGGGTCTACTTTCACCACCGCTGGCCCGACATTGGCCGGCATTCTTCCAAGCATTGATCCTGAGAACGTGTTTACGATCTGAAATCTGCAGACAGCGCTTATTCACAAAGCGCTTTACACTCCTAAAAAAAGAGCTTCCCGAAGGAAGCTCTTTTTTGTTGTGCGGTCAATGATCAGCGGTTGCGCTCGGTGCGCTTGCGGTCACCCGCTGGTGCGTAGGGACGGCCGCCACGGTCGCCAAAGCGGTTCTCACCGGCACCACCTGGGCGGCGCGGCGCAAAGTCGCCACCACCATGGCGAGGACCTGCGCTGCGTGGGCCACGGCTGTCGCCGCCGGCACCAAAACGATCGCTGCGCTCAGGACGGTCACCACGTTCAAAGCGGCGGTCGGCAGGTGCCCGATCAAAGCTGCGACCTTCGGGACGCGGTGCGCGATCCTGGAAGCGGTCGCCGCCACGGTCGTTGAAACGGTCGCCGCCGCGATCGGCACGCTGCTCAAAGCGCGGCGCGCGGTCGTCACGGTCAAAACGCGGACGGCTGTCGCCACCACGGTTGGCACCAAAGCCTGGCTTGCGCGGTGCACCGCCAAAACCGCCCGGACGGGAGCCGCCACCGCTGTCGCCAAACCCTGGCTTGCGGCCATAGCCTTCGCCATCGCGGCGGCCGCCAAAGCCACGGTCCCCGCCACCAAAGCCGCCACGGCCTGGACGACCACGGTCACCACCACGGCCACCGCGCGGACCTTCGCTGCGGGCTGGGAAGCGTTGGACTGGCTCCAGGCCTGGAATCACTTCAGGCTTGAACTGCTGCTTGGTATAGCCTTCGATGTCGAACACGCGACGACGGTCACGGAACTCGGCAAAGGTCACCGCCAGGCCGGAGCGGCCCGCGCGACCAGTACGGCCGATGCGGTGGGTGTAGTCTTCCGCCTTCATGGGCAGGCCGTAGTTGAAGACGTGGGTGATGGTGGGCACGTCGATACCACGTGCGGCCACATCGGTAGCCACCAGAATCTGCACCTGTCCATTGCGCAGCGCCATCAGGCGGCGGTTGCGCAGGCCCTGGCTCAGCGCACCATGCAGCGCCACGGCGGAGAAGCCGTCCTGCTGCAGGTCGTTGGCAAGGCCATCGCATTCCACTTGCGTGGATGCGAACACGATGGCCTGGTTGATCGAAGCATCGCGCAGCCAGTGATCCAGCATCTTGCGCTTGTGGTCGGAGTTGTCGGCCCAGAACAGCACCTGCTTGATGTTGGCGTGCTTTTCCTGCGGCGAATCAATGGTCAGCTTCTTCACACCCGAGCCGTTGTCGTGCATCACACGCATGGCCAGTTGCTGGATGCGCGGCGCGAACGTGGCGCTGAACATCATGGTCTGCTTGCGCTGGACGGTCAGCTGGTTGATTTCAGCCAGGTCGTCGGAGAAGCCCAGATCCAGCATGCGGTCGGCTTCGTCAACCACCAGGAACTGCACCTTGTCGAGCTTGATCTGCAGCGAACGCTGCAGATCAAGCAGACGGCCAGGCGTTGCCACCACCAGATCGGCGTTCTGCAGTTTTGCGATCTGCAGTTGGTAAGGCATGCCGCCCACCACGTTGGCGATGCGCAGGCCCTTGCAATGGCGCACCAGCTCGATGGCGTCATGCGCCACCTGCTGCGCCAGCTCGCGCGTTGGGCACAGAATCAGGGCGCCGGGCTGCGCTGCCTTGAAGTTGCGTGGGCTCAGCGGGTTCTTGCGCTTGGCGCGCTTGGGTGGCTGCTCGCCACGGGCCACAGCTTCGGCTGCCAAGCGGTCATGCTCCGCGCGCTCTGCCGCAGCGGCAGCAGCTTGCTGCTGAATCAAGGTGTGCAGCACGGGCAGCAGGAAGGCAGCGGTCTTGCCCGAGCCGGTCTGGCTCGACACCATCAGATCGGTGAAATGGTCAGACTCTTCGCCTTCGCCGTACATGGCCAAAGGAATGGCGCGCTCTTGCACCGCGGTGGGCTGGGTGTAGCCCAGGTCCTTGACGGCCTGCACTAGCTCGGGCGCCAGACCCAGCTCAATGAAGCCGTTGGGTTCGTCGGCCTGTGCTTCTACGGTTTCCGATTCGGTGGAATCAGCGGAATCGGTGGATTCCATGTTTTCGACGTGATTTTCAGCGTCGGTAAAGTTTTGGGCAGGCGCGGCTTCGCCCTGCAGATGGATATCTTGCGTCATTTTGAAAAATAGCAATGGCGGGCCTCTGCGCGGTTCGCAACGCAGTTCCGGTCCGTTCATGGTTGTAAATACATCAACCATCAAACGGTATCGGCCAGAGTGTGTGCCGTGGGCTTGCTTCAAAACGGCCATGCTGCGAATCGCATGGCCTGGACGCCCAGAGAATGAAGGGAGATGTGCGTATCACCGCCGTAAGTGGCGGAAGGAAGCGTGGATTATCGCACGTTTCGGGTTTTCCCGCATCATGCCAAGGACATCTGTGCGCAAAAGCAATCAGTTCGGCCTCAGGTAGCTGACTCGGGCGCCAGTTGCAGAAAATGCGTCCGGTAGTACATCAGCTCGTCGATGGACTCATGCACATCGGCCAGCGCCGTGTGTTTCTGCGCCTTCTTGAAGCCTGTCACCACAGCAGGCTTCCAGCGCCTGGCCAGTTCCTTGAGGGTGCTGACATCGACATTGCGGTAGTGGAAATAGGCCTCCAGCTCCGGCATGTAGCGTGCGAGAAACCGGCGGTCCTGCCCGATGCTGTTGCCGCACATCGGCACCTTGCCCTTGGGCACGTAGCGCTTCATGAAGCGCAGCGCCTCCTTTTGCGCCTCTTCCTCGGTCACGGTCGAGGCCTTGACACGCTCGGTCAGCCCACTTCTTCCGTGGGTGCCCCGGTTCCAGGCGTCCATCTTGCCCAGCTCCTCATCGCTTTGGTGGATGGCAATCACCGGGCCTTCGACGCGCACGCTCAGGTCGGCATTGGTCACCACCAGTGCGATCTCGATCACACGGTGTTCTTCAGGGTTCAGTCCCGTCATCTCGCAGTCCAGCCAGACCAGGTTCAGGTCCGATTTGTCCAGCTGCGGCGCAGACTCTGGCGCGACGGCAGGGGTGTTCTTGTCTTGCATGCGGGTGATTGTCGCCGATGCCCTACACTTGATTGCTTTCCGCTTTTCAACAGCCCCACTCGTGACTTTATCGCTGTCGTTCACCCTGTTCTTTGCCGCCGCGCTGGCGCTGGGCGTGCTGCTCAAACTCTGGCTCGCCTCGCGCCAGATGCGCCATGTGGCCGCCCACCGCAATGCGGTTCCCGCATTGTTTGCAGACCGCATCAGCCTGTCCGCACACCAAAAAGCAGCCGATTACACCATCGCCAAAACCCGCTTTGGCCTGCTGGAGCTGGCACTTGGTACCGTGGTGCTGCTGGGCTGGACTTTGTTGGGCGGCCTCGATGCCCTGAACCACTGGCTGCTGGATGCCATGGGCGGCGGAATGCTGCAGCAACTGGCGCTGGTGGCTGTTTTTGCCTTGATCGGCGGGCTGATCGACCTGCCGGGTAGCTATTACCAGACCTTTGTCATCGAGCAGCGCTTTGGCTTCAACAAGATGACGCCGGGCCTCTGGCTGGGCGATCTGCTCAAGGGCGCGGCCATGGGCGCCATCATCGGCCTGCCGATCCTGGCCGTGATCCTGTGGCTGATGGGAGCCGCTGGCCGCTGGTGGTGGCTGTGGGCCTGGGCGGTGTGGATGGGCTTCAACCTGCTGCTGATGGTGATTTACCCGGCTTTCATCGCCCCCCTCTTCAACAAGTTCCAGCCCCTGGAAGACGAATCGCTCAAGGCCCGCGTCACGGCATTGATGCAGCGCTGCGGCTTTTCCGCCAAGGGCCTGTTCGTGATGGACGGCAGCCGCCGCAGCCAGCACGCCAACGCCTACTTCACGGGCTTTGGCGCCAGCAAGCGCGTGGTGTTCTTCGACACCCTCCTGCAGAAATTGAATGCCGACGAGGTGGACGCGGTGCTCGCGCACGAGCTGGGCCACTTCAAGCACAAGCACATCATCAAGCGCATGGTGGCACTGTTTGCACTCACCCTGCTGGGCTTTGCGCTGCTGGGCTGGCTGTCGGGACAGGGCTGGTTCTACACCGGTCTGGGCGTCACGCCCAATTTCAACGTCCAAGGGGTGGCAGGTTCGGCCCCCAATGATGCGCTGGCGCTGCTGCTGTTCCTGCTGGCTGCGCCCGTGTTCAGCGGTTTTGTCGCGCCACTGATGGCGCATTCCTCGCGCAGGCATGAGTTTGAAGCCGATGCCTATGCGGTGCAGCAGACGCGCGCGCAGGATCTGCAGTCCGCCCTGCTCAAGCTGTACGAGGACAATGCCTCCACCCTGACCCCCGATCCGCTCTATGTGCGCTACTACTATTCGCACCCGCCCGCAGTGGAGCGGATCAGCCACATGCAACAATTGACACCATGACGCAATCCCATCTGCCCAAACAAGACTGGTCCGCCCAGACGCGCCGCGCCCTCACTGCCTCCGAGGTGGTGACACAACTGGGCCAGTTGCCCGGCTGGGTGCTGGCTGGAGATGGCGGCGACGTGGCAATCGAAAAAACCTTCCGTTTTGCCAATTACTACGAGACCATGGCCTTTGTGAACGGCGTGGCGCTGATCGCCCACACGCAGGATCACCACCCCGACCTGTCGGTGCACTACAACCGCTGCGTGGTGCGTTTCAATACGCACGATGTGAACGGCCTGTCCGCCACCGATTTTGAATGCGCGCGCCGAATCGAAGCGCTGCTGCAACTGGCCTGATCCCCATGGCAAAACACGGACGGCGCCCCGGCGCCCACGCGCTGGGCCAGGGCGATACCCAGACCGGCCTGGTCGTGGCCAGCTATGGCCGCCACTGCGTGGTGGAGACTCCCGACGGCGAGCGCCGCATCTGCCACCCGCGCGGCAAGAAAAGCCAGGCCGTGGTGGGCGACCATGTGCTGTGGCTGGCGCCACCGCCCGGCCAGGGCGATGAGGGCACGATCGAGAAGGTGCAGGAGCGCCGCAACGTCTTCTACCGTCAGGACGACATCCGCACCAAGACCTTTGCGGCCAATCTCGACCAACTCCTGATCCTGATCGCCGCAGAGCCAGTGTTCAGCGAAGTGCAACTGGCACGCGCCCTGATTGCCGCCGAGGCCGCGCATATCACGCCCATCATCGCCCTCAACAAGATGGACCTGGGCGAACCGTTTCTGCGAGCCTGGGAACGGCTGGAACCCTACCGCACCATGCGCGACCAGGCGGACGACCCACCGCATTACACCGTGCTGCCGTTTGCACTGGAAGGCGCGGACGAGGAGGATCGCGACGCCATCTACGGCCTGCTCAAAGGCAAGACCACCCTGGTGCTAGGCCCCTCGGGCGTAGGCAAAAGCACCTTGATCAACCTGCTGATTCCCGGTGCCAACGTGGCCACCAACGAGATTTCGCAGGCCCTCAACACCGGCAAGCACACCACCACGAGCACAACGCTGTACTGGGTGGATGAGGCGCGCACCACGGCCCTCATCGATTCGCCCGGGTTTCAGGAGTTTGGCCTGTACCACATCGCGCCCACCCAACTGGCGGCCTGCATGCCCGACATTGGCGCCCATGCCAAGGAATGCAAGTTCTACAACTGCACGCACCTGCATGAGCCCGGCTGCGGCGTGATTGACGCGGTCACGAATGGCTCGGAGACCCTGCCCATCAGCGAAAACCGCTACCGCATCTACCGCGAATTGTTTGACGAACTCAACCTGAGCGCGTATTGAAGCCGTGTCCTGCGACATCAATACTATTGATTCAATAGCGCACAGCGCACACTGGGCGGGCGCAACCCATTGAAAAGACCGAAAATCGGAGAGCTGCCCTCGGTCAAGCCTGCAACCACGCCGGTGGCAACTGCTCGGCGTGCGTCAGATCCACGTGGGCCTTCAGAAAATCCAGCACCGCCCGCGTGCGCGACGGCAACTGGTCGGGCTTGCCCAGGTACACGGCATGGATGGGCTCCAGCACGCCCGTGTTGAATGGCTCCAGCACTACGTTCAAGCGGCCTGCGGCAATGTCGCTCCATGCATGGAAAAGTGACAATCTGGCAATGCCCGCCCCCTCCACCGCCATGTTGCGCATCACATCTCCGTCATTGACGCGCAGCGCTTCACCAATCGGCACTTCCACTGCCCGGCCGTCCACGGTAAACGGCCAGTGGGGCACGGTGCGCTGGTAGTTCCAGCCGATGCGAATGTGGTGCGCCAATTCACCCGGCTCCTGTGGCGTGCCGTGGGCAGCCAGATAGGACGGCGCAGCCACGATCACCTGGCGCGTGTAGCCAAGCAACCGCGCCACTACGTCAGACGAGGGCAGCTTGCCCCAGCGGATGGCAATGTCGGCCTGGGCCTCCATCAGGTCCACGACATGGTCGGTAAAGCTCAAATCCAGCACCAGCTCGGGATAGGCCTGCATCAGCCGCGCCACCAGAGGAACCAGCAGTTTTTGCCCCGTGGACGAGCTGGAATTGATGCGCACCACGCCCTTGGGAACGCTGCGCAGCGAGGCCGCATTTTCCACGTCGTTCAAATCCGCCAGCACCCGCTGGCCGCGCTCGTACAGCTGGCAGCCTTCAGGGGTCAACTGCACGCGGCGCGTGCTGCGCAACACCAGCTGGGCCCCCAGGCGCGCTTCAAGGCGGGCCACAATCTTGCTGATGGCCGAGGGCGATACGCCCAAATGGCGGGCCGCGGCCGAGAAGCTGCCCTTTTCCGCCACCTGCACAAACACTTCCAGTTCGCCGGAGCGGTTGATTTCAAACTGCGGGGCTGCAGCAGAACGGGTAGCTTGCATGGTGGTTCCTTGGCCAGGGAGTGGTTTATTTGTGCCACAGCAGCACAAATGCGTTTCCATTATTCCATCTACACAAAGGCAGTGCCAGTCACGACAATTCGTTCTTCCGGGTACGAAGCCATCCGCTTGCCCGCACTGAAAGGAACTTCCCCATGCCCGTATCCCTACTGGCACTCGCTGCTGGCGCCTTTGGCATCGGCACCACAGAATTCATCATCATGGGCCTGCTCACCCAGGTCAGCCAGGACCTGGGCATCAGCATTCCCACGGCAGGCACCCTCATTTCGGGCTACGCCTTTGGCGTGGCCGTGGGCGCACCAGTGCTCACCCTGCTGACGCGCCACTGGCCGCGCAAGCAGCTGCTGCTGAGCCTGATGCTCATCTTCATCGCCGGCAACGTGGCGGCGGTGTTTGCACCCAACTACGGCTCGCTGATGGCCGCACGCGTGCTCACCTCGCTCACGCACGGCACTTTCTTTGGTGTGGGGGCCGTCGTTGCCACCAGCCTGGTGCCCAAGGACAAGCAGGCCTCGGCCATTGCGCTGATGTTTTCCGGCCTGACGCTGGCCACACTGCTGGGCGTACCCGCCGGTACCTGGATCGGCCAGCATTTTGGCTGGCGCATGGCCTTTGCCGCCGTGGCCGTGGTGGGAGTCGCAGCGCTGGGCATTCTGGCGTTGTTTGTGCCGCGCGACCTGAAGCAATCGGCCCCTGCCGCGCTGCGCGATGAGCTGTCGGTACTGGCAAGCACCCCGCTGTGGCTGGGCCTGGGCATGACGGTGTTCGGCTTTGGCGGCGTGTTTGCGCTCTACACCTATGTGGAGCCGCTGCTCTCGCAGATCACCCACATGGGCAACACGGGCGTAGCCATCACCCTGCTGCTGTTTGGCGCAGGCTCGGCCGTGGGCAATATCGCTGGTGGCAAGCTGGCCGACCGTGGTGTGGTGCGCGCACTGTGGATCACCCTGGGCAGCCTGGTGGCGGTCCTGGTGCTGGGCCGTTGGGCGTTTGGCCAGTCGGGCGCCGTGGCCATGGCCTATGTGGCAGCGCTGGGCGTGGTGGCCTTTGCCACCGTGGCCCCCATGCAGATGCGTGTGATGCAGGGCGTGGGCAGCCAGGGCGCCACCTTGGCGTCCAGCCTCAATATCTCGGCCTTCAACCTGGGCAACGCGTTGGGCGCCTGGGTGGGGGGCAGCCTGATCGCGGGTGCTGGCCTGCTGTCGGTGGCCTGGGGGGCCGCTGCGCTGTCGGCCCTGGGCCTGGTGCTGGTGGGCATGAGCCAGCGCCGTACGGCTGGTGTGGCATGTGCCGCCAGCGCATCTGCATGAGCTTTTCAAAAGGGGTTTTGCCATGGAATACCGTTACCTCGGCCAATCCGGCCTGAAAGTACCCGCGCTGGGCCTGGGCACCGGCACCTTTGGCGGCCAGGGTCCGCTATTTTCTGCCTGGGGGCAGAGCGGCACAGACCATGCCCGGCGCATGATTGATATCTGCCTGGATGCAGGCCTCAACCTGTTCGACAGCGCCGATGTGTATTCGGACGGCGCATCGGAGGCCGTGCTGGGCGAGGCACTCGCGGGGCGGCGCCAGCAGGCCATCGTCTCGACCAAGGTTGGCCTGCGCACTGGCAGCGGCCCCAATGATGCGGGCAGCTCGCGCCAGCATCTGGTAAGCGCGGTGGAGGCAAGCCTCAAGCGCCTCAAGACCGACTACATCGACCTCTTGCAGTTGCACGCATTTGATGCCCACACGCCGGTCGAGCAAGTGCTGCAGACCCTGGATGCGCTGGTGCAGGCAGGCAAGGTGCGGTATGTGGGCGCCTCCAACTTCTCGGGCTGGCAACTGATGAAATCGCTGGCCGCCGCCGACCGGCACGGCCTGCCGCGCTACGTGGCCAACCAGGCCTACTATTCGCTGATTGGCCGTGACATGGAGTGGGAGCTGATGCCACTCGGTCTGGACCAGGGTGTCGGCACCATGGTGTGGAGCCCGCTGGGCTGGGGGCGACTCACAGGCAAGATCCGCCGCGGCCAGCCCCTGCCCGAACAGAGCCGCCTGCACCAGACCGAGCAGTTTGCACCGCCCGTGGCTGCCGAGCATCTGTACAAGGTGGTCGATGCGCTGGAGGCTGTGGCACAAGATACCGGCAAGAGCGTGGCCCAGGTCGCCATCAACTGGCTGCTGCAGCGCCCCACGGTCGCCAGCGTGTTGATTGGCGCGCGCAACGAGGAGCAATTGCAGCAGAACCTGGGTGCCGTGGGCTGGCAGTTGAGCGCCGAGCAGATTCGCTTGCTCGATGACGCCAGCGCCGTGATGCCGCCCTACCCCTACTACCCCTACTGGAACGGCCAGTTCAGCGAACTGGCGCCGCCTGCGGTGCGCTCCAGTGTGCAAACGCTATAAAAAACAGTGCTGATGGCGCTTATTGTGTGTGCGCCATTGCCTTCAAACATCAAAAAAGCCTGCGAGGCCGGTCACACGGTTCGCAGGCTTTGCTGCACATGCAAGCTGTTCGCCTGCCACCCGGGCAGCTATCACCCCAGCAGCCGCGCCAGGGTCAGGAGCGCCAGCAGCAGCATCCACACCACCACCGAGCGCCACACCAGGCCCACCACGCTGCGCAGGTGTGCCACTTCCGGGTCGCGCCCCGGCGTGGTGGAGCCGTCGCCCTGCAGCAGGGCAGCATCGCCGGCATCGAAATCGGACGCGCGTGCACGCAGCGCGGCGCCACCCAGGCGGATGTCGATGGCACCTGCAGTGGCTGCCAGAATCACGCCATCGTTGTCGTTGGGAAAGTGCTGGGTCTGAAAGCGCCAGCCATCGATGGCTTCTTCAAAATTGCCGACGATGGCAAAGCTCAGCGCGGTCAGGCGCGCGGGCAACCAATCCACCATGGCCCATGCGCGAGCCGCCACATCCTGGAAAGCGCCGTGCGCCAGTTCGCTGGCCTGTGCAGGCTTGATGGCAAAGCGCGAGACATATTCCGCCATGCGGTAGAACACCGCGCCTGCCGGCCCCAGGCCCAGGGCCGAACCGATGGAGTAGCAGGCCAGCACGCCAAATACATGGCGATGCGCGGCCAGCACCGAATATTCGATCACATGGCGCACGATTTCGCTGCGCGGCAGTTGGCCCACGTCCACTTGCTGCCAGGCCGCCAGATACTGGCGTGCCTGCTCTTCATCGCCCGATTCCAGTGCATCGCGGATACGCGTGAAATGGTGGCTAAACTGGCGAAAACCCAGCGTGACGTACAGCACCACCACATGCCACACCATGGCGAGCGGCCAGCCCACCAGCCATGTCAGCAGCCAGTGCATGCCCAGTGACAGCCCCGTAGGCAGCAACACCGCCACGCACCAGGCCAGCCAACCATGGCGCTGCTGGCCTGCATCCAGATTGCGGCTGATCCACTGCACCCAGGCGCGCACGGCAGCATACACCGGGTTGTCGCGCGACAAGGGCTTGGCCTGCTCCAGCAGCAAGGCGATCAGCGTGGCAAAAAAACTCATGGTCGGTGATCATACCGGCTGATCTGCAACATACAAGTAGTTACTAATCAGCGCGGCGCCTGAAAGGCCAGAAAACGGTACAGATTGCGCAGCATGCCTGCAGTGGCGCCCCAGATGAAGCGCTGGTGACCCGACAGCGGATCCTGGTACGGCATGGATAACCAGCGCCGTGACAGCTCAGGCGTGTCCAGCTGCTGCCACTGGTGGTGTGCCGGATTCATCAAAAACGACAGCGGTACCTCGAAGATGTCGTCCACCTCGCCCGGATTGGGGGCAAGCGCGAACGGCGGCGTGACAAGCCCCACCACAGGCGTGATATCGAAACCCGAGCCCGTGGCGTAGACCGGCAGGCTGCCCAGCACCTCGACCCGGTCGCGCGCCAGCCCCACCTCTTCCCAGGCTTCGCGCAGGGCGGTGTCATTGGCGCTGTGGTCTTCCGGGTCCTGGCGCCCCCCGGGGAAGGCAATCTGCCCCGAATGGTTGGACAGGCCTGTGCTGCGCTGGGTGAGCAGCACATGGATCTCCTGCCGCTGCACGAGCGCAACGAGCACGGCCGCCTTGGCTGGCGGCTTGCTCGTCCAGCGGTGCTCATTGCTCAGCTCCGGCTGCCAGTCAAGGCGGCTGCCGCCAAACGCCTGGCGCAGATGCTCGGCGCTCAGGCATGCTGGCGCCACAGCGGGCAGGCCCGTATCGACCTGCACCACCGGCACCGTGCGCGGATCCATGATGGGGACTACTTTTTTGATAGCTGCCTGCGCTTCCTGGACGGGTGCGAGTGGCTGATTCTGTTCAAAACCTGCCACCGCAGGCTGGCTGCTGGAATTCTTGTTCATGCGAACCTCTTTCCCGCATCATAAGAAAACCGTGGCCCGCTTGCCGAGCAGGGTTGTCGCTTGGGCTCGGTTGGGGTCGCGGCACAAGCCACTTGGCCATGGCCCCCACGTTTGCCCACTGGCGTGTGGCCGCTGCCCCTCCCTGGGGGCGCTGGCCCGGCGGCCATGAAAAAAACCGCTACGGCTTGCACCGTAGCGGTTTTCAGCACTGGGCTGCGCAGAATTATTCTGCTGCAACAGCTGCTGCCTTGCGTGCTGGCAGCTTTTCCTTGATACGGGCAGACTTGCCGCTGCGCTCGCGCAGGTAGTACAGCTTGGCACGGCGCACATCGCCGCGACGCTTCACTTCGATGCCGGCGATCATGGGGCTGTAGGTCTGGAACGTACGTTCCACGCCTTCGCCGCTGGAGATCTTGCGCACGGTAAAGCCGCTGTTCAGACCGCGATTGCGCTTGGCAATCACCACGCCTTCGTAAGCCTGCACACGCTTGCGGGTGCCTTCAACAACGTTCACGCTCACGATCACGGTGTCGCCAGGGGCAAATTCAGGAATGGTCTTGTTCAGACGAGCAATTTCTTCTTGCTCGAGAATCTGGATCAGGTTCATGGTTTCATCCAACGATCTTGCACGCGCCATGGATTGGCAGCTGGAGACATAGAGTTACCAGCGTATTGCTTGGTTCACCATTGAACAAAGCGGCCGGGCAGAGGATCGGTAAACCGGCAATTATAGTGGTTTTGGCAAATTCGCCAACACCTGCTCGTCTTTGCGGGTCAATTGGCCGCGCGTGCGGGCCGCCTCCAGCAGCTCGGGGCGGTGCCCAGCAGTGATGCGCAGGCTCTGTTCGCGGCGCCAGCGCTCGATATGGGCGTGGTGGCCCGACAGCAGTTCGGCTGGCACCGGCTGGCCGTTCCACACCTCGGGCCGCGTGTAGTGGGGGCAATCGAGCAAGCCGTCCAGCGCGGGGTTGAAGCTATCGAGCTGGTGGCTGCCCTCGTCGTGCAGCACGCCTGGTTGCAGCCGCGTTACCGCATCCATCAAGGCCATGGCCGCAATCTCGCCGCCCGAAAGCACAAAATCGCCCAGGCTCAGTTGCACGTCCACAAACTGGTCGATGAAGCGCTGGTCCACGCCTTCGTAGCGGCCACACAACAAAATAGCGCCCTGCGAATCCGACCATGCCTGCACTTCGCCATGGTTGATCGCGCGGCCAATGGGCGAGAACAGCACGAGCGGCGCAGGCCTGTCGCCCTCGCCTGCCTGCGCACGTTGGGCGCGGATGGCAGCCAGGCAATCGGCCAGCGGCTGCGCCATCATCACCATGCCGGGGCCGCCGCCAAAGGGGCGATCATCCACCCGGCGGTAGTTGCCGGGCGCGTAATCGCGCGGGTTCCAGCAATGCACTGCCACCTGACCGCTCTGGTAGGCACGGCGCGTGACGCCTACCTCCAGAAAAGGGGCAAACAGCTCGGGGAACAGGGTAATGATGTCAAAGCGCATACAAACAATCCTTCCCCGCGCTCAGGCAGCGCACATCCCATGAAGCGGAAGCCGCCCAGCCACGCACACCCAACCCAGGTCTGCACCGTTCGCACGGCAGTACAGGAGTTGTTCCATCAGTAATCAGGCTGCCAGTCGACCGTGATGCGCTTGTTGGGCAGAGATACCTCGTCGACAAAGGCGTTCACAAAGGGAATCAGGCGCTCCTGCGCCTTGCCTTCTTCCTCGTAACCTACCACCAGCACCGTCTGCGGGCCGGTGGACATCAGATCCTTGACGACGCCCAGCGCCAGCCCTTCGCGGTTCACCACGGCCAGCCCCATCAGATCGACCCAGTAATACTCGTCGTCATCGGTCTTGGGAAACTCGGCACGCGAGATGAAGACGCGCGCGCCCTTGAGCTTCTCGGCCTGGTCACGGTCATCAACGCCTTGCGCCCAGCCCACCATGCCGTCTCCATGGAAGCGGGCCTGCCGTATTTCCAGCGAGGCCACACCCTGAAAATGGCGCGCGCCCTTTTCGGGTGGCTGAATGAACCAATGCTTGGCCTTGAGCAGTGCTTGCGGATCGCTGCTGAGCGCAAACACCTTGAACCAGCCCTTGACGCCCCAGGCATCGGCAATGCGTGCCACTTCAATGGCATCGTCTGGCAGGGTGGCGGGCGACAGAATGAGTTCGGTAGCAGGCATGGCAAAAATGGCAGTGCGAAAGGTGGCCTCGCGCGCCACACACAGGGTGTGACCACGGCCTCCATAGGATTTTCTCCCTGGAAGCGGCCCGGCGATAAAAAACGGGCCGTAGTGCTTGTCGCAACTAACGGCCCGCGCGGAGGGCTGTGCATGAAGCACAACCGATCCGGAGAGATGGCGTATTAAGCAGCCTTGGCAGCGACTTGCTTGGCCAGACGTTCCACGGTTGGAGAAGCCTGGGCGCCAACGCTCTTCCAGTAAGCCAGACGATCCAGCGCCAGGCGCAGGCCTTCGGTGCCGTCCTTGGCTTGTGGGCTGTAGAAACCCAGGCGCTCGATGAAAGCACCGTCGCGACGCACGCGCTTGTCAGCAACCACAATGTTGTAGAACGGACGGGCCTTGGAGCCGCCGCGGGAGAGTCGAACTACGACCATAATAATCCTTCGGGTGGTGAAATTTTTTGCCACGTTTGAGACACGCGACTAGCCACCCGGCCAGCGACACGCAGCAAAGCTCTGCATTATACAAACTTCTGGAAACCATGCCAAGCGTTCGGATCAGCACCGCCCAAGACATCCCTGCCATCACCCGCATCTACACCCACCATGTGCTGCACGGCACCGGCAGCTTTGAAACCGAAGCGCCGGGCGAATCCGAAATGGTCCGTCGCCGCGAAGAGGTGCTGCAGCGCAAGCTGCCCTACCTGGTTGCAGTCGGAGACGATGGACAGGTGGTGGGCTATGCCTACGCCAACTGGTTCAAGGCACGGCCCGCCTACCGTTTCTCGGCGGAAGACTCTATCTACGTGGCAGACGGACAGCACGGCAAGGGCATTGGCCGGCTTCTGATGCAGGCGCTGATCGACGCATGTGAGCAGGCCGGTGTCCGCAAATTGATTGCAGTGATCGGCGATTCGGGCAACCATGGCTCCATCGGTGTGCACACCGCTGCCGGTTTCGTACCGGTGGGCACCATGCGTTCCGTCGGTTGGAAGTTCGGCCGCTGGCTGGACATTGTGATGATGGAAAAAACCCTGGGCGCTGGCGACAGCACGCCCCCTGCCCCATGAAATCTGCAAAAAACAAGACCCTTGCCACCTGGCTGGCCTTTCTGGGCGGGCCGCTGGGCCTGCACCGCTTTTACCTGCACGGCCTGGGAGACACGATCGGCTGGCTGCTGCCCATTCCCACGGCCCTGGGCCTGTACGGCATGGAGCGCATTGCCGCCAATGGCATTGATGACCAGGTGAGCTGGCTGCTGGTACCCCTTCTGGGCTTTACCATTGCGGCCTGCTCGTTAATGGCCATCATCTACGGATTGATGGCGCCCGAAAAATGGAACGCCCGTTTCAACCCCTCGCTCGATCAGGAGGCCGCTCCCGGCCGCACCAACTGGATCACGGTGTTCGGCATCGCTGCCGCGCTGATGATCGGCACCGCCATCCTGATGGCCAGCTTCGCCTACAGCTTTGAGCACTATTTTCAGTACCAGATCGAAGAGGCGCGCAAGATTTCCCAATAGGCAATTGAACGCATAAAAAAAGAGCTGCCTGCGTTTCGGTAACAACGCAGGCGGCTCTTTTTTCAGAAGCGGATATCAGTACAGCTGCAGGCTGACCCAGTACGCGAATGCGGCGACAAAGGCGGCCGCTGGAATGGTCAGCACCCAGGCCCAGACGATATTGCCCGCCACGCCCCAACGCACGGCGCTGGCGCGCTGCGTGGAGCCCACACCGACGATGGCCCCGGTGATGGTGTGCGTGGTGGATACGGGCACGCCCAGCGCGGTGGCGATGAACAGCGTCATCGCGCCTCCGGTTTCAGCGCAGAAGCCGCCCACGGGCTTGAGCTTGGTGATCTTCTGGCCCATGGTCTTGACGATGCGCCAGCCGCCAAACATGGTGCCCAGGCCGATGGCCGCGTAGCAAGAAACAATGGTCCACAGCGGTGGCTCGGCGTCGTTGGGCGAAGCGTAGCCGGTGGACAGCAGCAGCAGCCAGATGATGCCGATGGTCTTTTGCGCATCATTGCCGCCGTGGCCCAGGCTGTAGGCACCGGCAGACACCAGTTGCAGCCGGCGGAACCATTTGTCGACGCGGCCAGGCGTGGCGCGGCGGAATACCCACGCAACAATGACCATCATCAAGGAGCCCAGCAAAAAGCCCAGCAGCGGTGAGACAAAGATGAAGGCAATCGTCTTCCAGATACCGCTGGCAACCAGTGAGCCCGCACCAGCCTTGGCAATGACCGCGCCGACGATGCCGCCGATCAGCGCATGGGACGAACTGGATGGAATGCCGTAATACCAGGTGATGACGTTCCAGCTGATGGCCCCCACCAGGGCGCCAAAGATCACGTGGGTATCGACAATACCCGGCTGCACGATGCCTTTGCCAATGGTGGCCGCCACGCTCAGGTGGAAGACAAAGATGGCAACAAAGTTGAAGAATGCCGCAAACACCACTGCCTGGGTGGGCTTGAGCACGCCGGTGGAGACGACGGTCGCAATCGAATTGGCCGCGTCGTGAAACCCGTTCATGAAGTCGAACAGAATGGCGAGCGCCACCAGCACGACAATCACCCACAGGGCGGTTTGCATCGGTTCCATGGGGCTGCCCGATCAGGAGTTTTCGAGAATGATGCCTTCGATGTGGTTGGCCACATCTTCACACTTGTCGGTGATGGTCTCCAGCAGCTCGTAGATCGCCTTGAGCTTGATCACCTCGCGCACATCGGGCTCTTCACGGAAGAGCTTGCTCATCGCAGAACGCATCACGCGGTCGGCATCGCTCTCGAGGCGGTCGATTTCTTCGCAGGTCTTGATGGCCGCTTCAGTCGTGGCCGGCTCGGCAATGCGGTCGAGCATCTTGACGGCATCGCGCACGCGCTCGCAGCACTTGACGCTCAGGTCGGTGAGGCGGGTGATTTCCTCGGTCATGTGGCGCACGTCGTACAGCGCCATGGTTTCGGCCGAATCCTGAATCAGGTCCGCCACATCGTCCATGGTGTTGATCAGCGCGTGGATCTGCTCGCGGTCGATCGGGGTGATGAAGGTCTTGTGCAGGGTGCGGTTGACTTCGTGGGTCACACGGTCAGCGGCACGCTCGGCGTTGTCCACATCCTGGTTGTAACGCTCGCGCAGATGCGGATCGTTGTAGTTGGCCACCAACTGTGCAAATGCGTGGGCCGCTTCGACGATGCGGTCCGCGTGTTGATTGAACAGTTCGAAAAAATTACCTTCGCGCGGCAAGAGTTTGCCAAAGAGCATGGGGGCACCTATACGGTTTCAATGCGGGAGAGGGATGACGGACGGGAGATCCGCCCGGGAGGGAAACAGTTGCTGCACTGCACAATTCATCAATTTTAAATGCAGCTGTCATTATTTTGTCTCAATTCAGGCAGCACCCCGAAAAACAAAGTAGACCGCGCCCAGGAGGCACAGCCCTGCCCAGAGGTAATCGAGCTTGAGCGGCTGGTCCAGAAACCAGACCGAAAACGGCACAAACACCAGCAGGGTGATGACCTCCTGCATGATCTTGAGCTGACCCACATTGAACTGCGTGGCGCCAATGCGGTTGCCGGGAACCTGCAGCATGTACTCAAAAAACGCAATGCCCCAGCTGACGATGGCAGCGATATACCAGGGCGAAGTGGAGAGGTTCTTGAGGTGTCCGTACCAGGCAAAGGTCATGAACACATTGCTGAGAACCAGCAGCAGCACCGTTTGCACTGGTACGGGAATGGACTGGAGGAAATTCACACAACCACCTTGAAAAAGTTGCGCCATTGTCATGCAAGTGGCCGTTTTTTGCTGCCACGTGCCGCCGCGGCAACACTTTCATCAGCAGATTTCATCGTCAGCCCTTTCCAGTAAAGCGCCAGACGCTATCAAATCATGAGCAATAAAAAAGCACCGCCGTGCGGTGCTTCTGATCGACTGTCGGCAGTCTACGGGCGCTTCTGCCCGGTGCGCCCTACTCGCCCAGGTAGGCGGCCCGTACACGCGGATCGGCCAGCAGCTCCTGGCCCGGGCCGGTCATCGTGATGATGCCCGATTCCATCACGTAGCCACGGTCGGCAATGGCCAGCGCGCGGCTCGCGTTCTGCTCCACCAGCACGATCGTCACGCCCATGGCGTACACATCGCGCACCACTTCGAAGATCTTGTCCACCATGATGGGCGACAGGCCCATGGATGGCTCATCGAGCAGAAGCAGCTTGGGCTGCGCCATCAGCGCGCGCGCCATGGCCAGCATCTGCTGCTCGCCGCCGGACATGGTGCC
>NZ_JBEBNZ010000015.1:0-116853 GCF_040396735.1 Comamonas odontotermitis | reverse complement strand
GCCCCGGATTGCAAATCCGGTTAGACCAGTTCGACTCTGGTTCGCGCCTCCAGAAGATGCTTGTCAGTATGTTTTGGGTTCGTGGAAAAACGAACATTTTTGCGGGAATAGCTCAGTTGGTAGAGCGCAACCTTGCCAAGGTTGAGGTCGACGGTTCGAGACCGTTTTCCCGCTCCAGTTTCAAGGCTGGTGTGATGCAGATCATGCTGGCAATGCGGGAATAGCTCAGTTGGTAGAGCGCAACCTTGCCAAGGTTGAGGTCGACGGTTCGAGACCGTTTTCCCGCTCCAGTTTCAAGGCTGGTGTGATGCAGATCATGCTGGCAATGCGGGAATAGCTCAGTTGGTAGAGCGCAACCTTGCCAAGGTTGAGGTCGACGGTTCGAGACCGTTTTCCCGCTCCAACACGACAAGAAGGAAGCCTCGGCTTCCTTTTTTGTTATCGGCCTACAAATCGCCAAACTGCAGGGCTTGCCCCGCTAGAATACGCGGATGTGCTGCCTCGGTGGTGAAATTGGTAGACACCCGGGACTTAAAATCCCGTGCCGCGAAAGTGGCGTGCCGGTTCGATCCCGGCCCGAGGCACCAGTCAAGCGAAGCCAACAGGCCTGCCCTGTTGGCTTTTTCTTCGGCTGTCATCGACAAACCGGGCACAATGCCTGATAGTGTGGATGCAGCGCCGCTCGGGTGGGCGGCCTGCGCAACGGCGATGCGGCGTGCCGTGTCATCTAGTGTGGAGCAGCTGGCGCAAGCGGCGGCTCCGATTGAGGAAGGTACAGAACATGCCCAGTTACAACCCACCCTTTGAGATCCATGTCCACGGCCAGGTGTTGCTGCGGGCCGATGTCGGCTTCGACCAGTTGCAGGAGGCCTTGAAGCCCCTGTGGCAGTATGCGGGTGCCAAGTCGCTGGTCGATGGTGCCGAAAGCGCCTACGAGGAAGAGCCCGGCATCCTGTTCGAGCCCAAGGACCATATCCTGCAGATGTGCTGGACGGTACGCGGTGACGACGATTTCCGCCAGGCGCTCGATGACATGTGCATGAACCTGAACGAGCTGGCCGAGCAGGGCGCGGCCATCGAGGTCACGTTCTACGACGCCGAGTTCGACGACGAAGACCAGGACCGCAGTGCAGAGTCGCGCGATGACTTCATGATGCTGTTCGTCGGCCCGACGCCCGCCGCCATCATGCAGGTGCAGCGCGACATGCTGGTGCAGGATGTCGTCAACATGATGGAGCGCCACTTTGATGCGAGCGAGCTGCAGGGCGTTGTAGGCGAGATCGACAAGCTGTTCAGCCAGCGGTTTGATGCTCTGGTTGATTCGCTGGAGATCGGCAAGCCGCCGCGTGGTGCCGGCGGCTCGGGCGGGCATGGCGGTGGCCGCCGCCCCCGTCATCTGCATTGAATAGGGTGTTGGCGCCCGATGGATGGGCGCTGACAGCTATCAATCTTGTAGTTTTGTTTTTCTGACCAGGGCAGCCGCGTGCTGCCTTGGCTGCTTTCCAGCCATGACTTCCTCTGTTCCATTGCCCTATCTGCAAGCCTACCCGCCCAGTCTGCAGCAGCAGGCGATGGGCCTGGTGCAATCGGGCAAGCTGGGCGACTGGTTGCTGCAGCGCCACCCACAGGCGCACCAGATGCGCTCGGACAAGGCATTGCACGGCTATGTGACCGGATTGAAGACCGAGTACATGCGCAATGCCGCGCCGCTGGCCAAGGTGGTCTATGACAGCAAGCTGCAACTGGTGTACCAGGCGCTGGGCATCCACATGCGCAGTGGCAAGAACCATGGTGGTAAAACCCAGTCGCGGCATGAGATTCGCATTGTCAGCCTCTTCAAGCATGCACCCGAGCCATTTCTGCGGATGATTGCAGTGCATGAGCTCGCCCATCTGCGTGAAACCGACCACAACAAGTCGTTCTATCAATTGTGCGAATACATGGAACCTGCCTACCACCAATTGGAACTGGAGACGCGGCTGTATCTGACCTGGCTGGATGCTGGCGGCAAGCGGTTGTGGAAAGATGCCCGAGACAGCGACGATTCAGGCGATGATCGCTGAACTGGCGCATGTCGCTGGCAAACCCAGCCATTGCTCTGCGGCATGGCGCAGAGCGGAAACATCGCCTGTGGTGAAGAGCTGGCAGGCCTCTAGCGCCGCAGCCCCTGCCTCCACGTCCTGCTTGCGCAGCATGCCGGTGGCATGCAGCAGGCTGTAGGTGCGCCGGGCCACTGGGGTGCCGGTGTCGACCAGGGTGACTTCGGGGCCCACCAGACTGCGCAGGGTATCGGCTGCGAATACGTAATGCGTGCAGCCCAGCACCAGGGTGTCGATTTGGCCAGGCTCTGAGCCAAACCTGCCCATGGCGCTTGTGTATTGCGCGCAAAGTGCTGTTATTTGTGTAGCGTTCTGAGAGGCAGGAATACTGGGGCGTGTGCTGTCCTCAATGGCCCGCGCAAGGCCCGCACAGGCCTGCACCACAAATTGCGTATGCGCCGAATTGGCGGCTTGCAGTGCGGCAAAGCGATGGCTGCTCACTGTGCCTTGCGTGGCAATCACCCCCACCTTGTGGGTTTTGCTGTGCAGGGCGGCAGGTTTGAGTGCAGGCTCCACACCAATGATGGGCAGGCCGGTGTTGCCATCGCGCAGTCCGTCGATGGCCGCTGCCGTGGCGGTGTTGCAGGCGATGACCAGGGCCTTCACATCGTGCTGGCTGCGCATCCAGTCGGTGATGCGGGCACTGCGCGCCTGCACAAAGGCGTCGCCGCGCTCGCCATAGGGCGCATTGCCGCTGTCGGCCAGGTACACAAAGCGCTCACCGGGCAGTACTTCGCGCAAGGCCTGCAGCACACTCAGGCCGCCGATGCCGCTGTCAAAGACGCCAATGGGAGAGGTGGGAGTAGGCATGGCCGTGTATGCTGTCTGTCAACAAGGTGCCGCAGATTGTAGGCAGGCCCGGGTACCTATGCATCCACCTGGGCCAACAGCATCAGCGATGTGGAAGCGATGCTGACAGCGAGCACCAACAGCACGGTGGCTGCCACATGCAAGGCGCGAGGCAAGGTGGGCCGCCAGCGGCGCAACAGGCAGTGGGCGGGGATGATCAGCAATGCTTGCAGAAAGCTGGCCGAGATGAGCACCGGCCACAGCTTGTCGTCCTGGATGCGATCAAGCAAGGCTGCGTCGCCCGCCAGGCGGAACAGCTGCTCGGCCGGCCAGTAACTTGCAAAGCCAGGCAGGCCCAGGAAGACAAAAGACAGCACCAACCCCGCCGCCGTGCACAGCAAGGGGATGCGCTGGTGTTTGACCCAGCCCCACAGATTTTGCAAAACTGCCATATCTGCATTGTGCCTCGTGATAAAAATATCAAAAAAGATAGCTATAAGCGCATTGATTTAGGGCGCTTTAATGTAGAAATATAGGAATGATTCGATGCAGAATATCTGTTGCTTTGACCCATAATCCTGACTCAGCCTCTGGCCGTTGTGCAAGCAGGACAATGGGCGCGGGTGTATAAATTTGCCTTCGTCAAATGGGAGCGGCTTCGGCACGAAGGCGCACCATCCGCAGCTCTCGCGCTGCCAAACCAACAACAAGGAAATCGCAGCCATGGGCGCGCAATGGAAAGCAAAGGGCAAGGCGCTGGTCGCCGATGCCAAAGGCAAACTCTTCGGCAAACTGGTCAAGGAAATCACCGTGGCCGCACGCCTGGGCGGTGGAGACCCGGCCAGCAACTCGCGCCTGCGCATGGCGGTGGAAGCTGCCCGCAAGGCATCCATGCCCAAGGATACGCTCGAGCGTGCCATCAAGAAGGGCTCTGGCGCAGGGGCGGACGCGGTCAATTACTCGACCGTGCTGTTCGAAGGCTATGCTCCGCACCGTGTGCCGGTGATGGTGGAATGCCTGACCGACAATCCCAACCGCACCGCTCCCAATATGCGTGTGTGCTTCCGCAAGGGGCAGTTGACGGCAGTGGCCTGGGATTTTGACCATGTCGGCATGGTTGAAGGCGAAGCTGAAAACGGCGCAGATGTGGAGCTGGCCGCCATTGAAGCGGGCGCGCAGGATTTCGAGCCGGGCGAGGAAGAGGGTGTGACCCTGTTCATCACCGAGCCCACCGACCTGGACACCGTGAGCAAGGCGCTGCCTGAGCAAGGCATCAAGGTGCTGTCTGCCAAGCTCGGCTACAAGGCCAAGAACCCCGTGAGCATGGGTGGCTTGCCCCCCGAGGCGCAGGAAGAAGTGCAGGCCTTTCTGGCAGGTCTTGAAAACGACGACGACGTGCAGCACGTCTACGTGGGCCTGGTTGACTGAGCCATGTGCAACATCACCGTGAAGCAGCCCGTGTGGCTGCTTTTTTTTATGTCTATGGCGAAAAAATTTTCGCAAAATGTAGTTCTTGGTAGGCAGAGCACGTATGGCCCATTGACAGCGCGTGCAACTTGTGCCGAAATGCGCCTGCGCTGGTCTTCGGCGTAGTTTTTAAAAGAGCCTATTCCATGAAAAAACTCATCGTTCTCGCCGGTATCGCGCTGGCATCCCAGTTTGCCTTGGCTGCCGACAAGGCTCCAACCGCGCAACAGCAGCTGATGGGCACCTGCAACACCGAAGCCAAGACCAAGGAACTCAAGGGCGACGACCGCAAGCAGTTCATGTCCAGCTGCCTGTCTGACGGCCGCAAGCGCCAGCAGGAACGAATGAAGGCCTGCAACGTGGACGCCACCGGCAAGAAGGGTGACGAGCGCAAGGCTTTCATGAGCGAGTGCCTCAAGAAGTAAGCGCCGCTGCCTGATGATGAAAGGCCTGCATGGTGATGCAGGCCTTTTGCTTTTCAGGCGATGGACGACGGGCGGGCGCTGCGGTGCTCCGGTCAGCCCTGCGCCTGGGCGGTTGGGGCTGCGTTCCACTGCTGCACGAAGGCCTTGCGAAAATCTGCGATCCACTGCGCGCGCCGCTCTGCTTCCTGCCTGCCCGCTGCGGTCTGCATGGTGGGTGGTAACTGCAGTAGCTTGGCGGCGATGTGGTCGAGCGTGAACTGCTGGTCGTTCAGGGGGCGCTCTGTGGCAAGCGGATCTGTTGCATGCGCCAGCGTGCGGCCCAACTGGCCGCCGATATGGAACATGCGCGCCAGGCCCACAGGGCCCAGGGCATCAAGCCGGTCGGCATCCTGCACGATCTGTGCCTCCAGGGTGGCGGGCGTGATCCGGGCAGAAAAGCTGTGGGCTTCAATGGCATGGACCACGGACTCCAGCTTCTCTACGGGAAAGCCCTGGGCGAGCAGCAGCGCGGAGGCCCGCTTGGCAGCCATGCGTGATGCCTGCGCGCGATCGGGGTGGCTTTTGGGCAGGTTCACCACATCATGCAAATAGCAGGCAGCCAGCACCACCAATGCATCAGCCTGCGGGTAGTGTTGCAGCAGCTGCTGCGCATTTCCCCATACGCGCTGCAGGTGCGAAGTGTCGTGGGCCGCGTCCTGGTCCATCTCCTGCACGGCCAGTTGCTGGCAATGTGCCTGCCAATGCTGCAGATCGTCTTGCATTGCCATCATTCGCCCTGGCGCTGGAACACCAGCGTGCGGTTGTTGGCTGGCATGGCACGGTCTTGCAGCAGCTGCAGGCCATGGTGTCGGGCGAGCGCTAGCACATCCTCAAAGTGGCGGATTCCGCTTTGCGCATCGCGCTGGCGCAGCCAGGCGTCGAAGGCACGGTTACTGTCGCTGGTGAACTGGCCTCCATAGTTGAAAGGGCCATAGACGGCAAAGATTCCGTCCACGGGCAGGTGTGCACCCACAAGAGCCACCAGCTTTTCCACCAGGGGCCACGCAATGATGTGCAAGGTATTGGCCGTGAAAACGGCGTCAAAGGTGCCGTCTACTGTCTGGGGCCACTGCGCCGTGTTCAGATCCAGTGGCAGCGGCGCGCGCAGATTGGGCGCCGGGTGCGCGGCATGCCAGGCCTGGATGCCTGCATGGTGCTCGGGCAGATCGCTGGTTTGCCACACCAGCTGCGGCAACTGAGGCGCAAAGTACACGCTGTGCTGGCCCGTGCCCGAGCCAATCTCCAGGACATGGCGCTGCTGCGCCATCGCATCGCGCAGCACGGCCAGGATCGGCTCTCGGTTGTTTTCACAGGCTTGGGAGAAGGGCAGATCGATCATGTTGCGGGGGCAAAAAAGCGAGCTGCCGAGTATGCCGCAGGCAGCCTGGGCATGAACGCGTAGGTATTTAGGCCCCCCGCACCATCTGCATGATCTTGGCCGTATTCAGCCCGCGCGCGGTCTCCTGCATCTGCGGCAGGTAGCGCTCCTGCAGCACGCGTCCGTCCTGCATCACATGCTGGTAGGCGTTTTTCAGCATCTCGGTGGACAACTGGCGGCCTCCTGCATAGTACTGGTTGGCCACATGGCCGAGCGCGTAGGTGCTGGCAAAGCTCATGCCGCTGCTGACGGCCTGGCGGCCCAGCCCGCCCAACAGGCCTTTGCCAGCCTTGCCCAGCAGGCCGCCGAGCAGCTTGCGGCCAGCTTGCTCCAGGTACTGCGATGTCAGGCCGACACCCAGTGCAGCCAGCAGGTCCTTGATGTGGCCACGGTCCAGTTCATAGCCGTAGCTCTGGCCAATCTGGTAGACCAATCGCATCTGCAGCGGAATGATGGCGAGGGTGGAGAGGTTTTCTGGCAGCAGCTCGATGGCGCCGTTCAGAATCGACGCCTTGAGAATCTTGCTGTCCATCTCGGCTGCGGCCAACTGGCTGGGGCGGCGCTGGTCGGCTCCGCTGGGCAGGGTATCGACAGCTGCCGGGTGCGGAACCGGGCCACTGCCGATGGCAACAGGCACAGCCCCTTCGGGTGCGGCTGCCCTGAGCGGAGCCTCGGCAATGGTTTGGGCCTCGCGCTCAAAAGTCGGGGGCGTCATTGGCGCAGGGCTTGCTGCCGTTGTAGCGGCCGCGCTAGCAGTATTGCCACCGAGCTGCCAGGCTTGCCGCAGCGATGCGAGAAAGGCTTCTTCCTTGGCGCTGGTCTGGCCGTCAGCCTCGCACACGCACACGGCCATTTCGTATGCCAGCTGGCGCGAATCGGCACTGGTGAGCTGTGCTTGCACATCGGCCAATTGCACCCGGCGCAGCAGTACATCCTGGTACAGGCTGGGCAGGTTCACCTGATGGTCACCGGCCAATCCTTCCGCTACCTGGCGGATCTGCTCGCGTTCGCGGTCATGTTTCTCGCCATCGGCAAAGGATGCCAGCAGGCAAATCGTCAATGTAGCGCGGATTTCGTCAGCGGTCATGGGCGGTGATCCTGGTCGTGAAAGAGCCTATTGGACAAGGCGTTGTACCGCAGGTTCCCTCCTGTTGCGTAACCGGGTGCAATTCAGCGTGCTGGCTCTGCGACGGCATGGGCTGGCTGCAGGCGCCTGGCACATCCTCCAAAAAGAACAAAACCGCCCAAAGGCGGTCCTGTTCACTCCGGTGCTGGGCAGCTCAGCGCATCAGGCGCCGGCCAGGGCAATGCCCTTGAACTCGCCCGAGGCGATGCGCTTGCTCCACTCGGCGGGGCCGGTATTGTGGGCGCTGGTGCCGCCGGCATCGACAGCCACGGTCACGGGCATGTCGACCACGTCAAATTCGTAGATGGCTTCCATGCCCAGGTCTTCAAAGCCCACGACCTTGGCGTGCTTGATGGCCTTGGAGACGAGGTAGGCGGCACCGCCCACGGCCATCAGGTAGGCACTCTTGTGGTTTTTGATGGCCTCGATGGCGACCGGGCCGCGCTCGGACTTGCCGATCATCGCGATCAGGCCGGTCTTGGACAGCATCATGTCGGTGAATTTGTCCATGCGGGTGGCGGTGGTGGGGCCTGCAGGGCCGACGACTTCATCACGTACGGGGTCTACGGGGCCCACGTAGTAGATCACGCGGTTGGTGAAGTCCACAGGCAGCTTTTCGCCCTTGGCCAGCATGTCCTGGATGCGCTTGTGCGCTGCGTCGCGGCCGGTGAGCATCTTGCCGTTGAGCAAGATGGTGTCGCCGGGTTTCCAGCTGGCCACTTCTTCCTTGGTCAGGGTGTTCAGATCGACGCGCTTGGACTTGTTGTAGTCGGGGGCCCATTCGATCTTGGGCCACAGGTCCAGCGAAGGTGCTTCCAGGTACACGGGGCCCGAGCCGTCCATCACGAAATGGGCGTGGCGCGTGGCTGCACAGTTGGGGATCATGGCCACGGGCTTGGAGGCCGCGTGCGTGGGGTACATGGCGATCTTGACGTCCAGCACCGTGGTCAGGCCACCCAGGCCTTGCGCGCCAATGCCCAGGGCATTGACCTTTTCGAAGAGTTCCAGACGCAGTTCCTCGACCTGATCGAGCTTTTCACCCCGGGCCGCCTTTTGCTGCAGTTCGTACATGTCCAGGTCTTCCATCAGGCTTTCCTTGGCCAAGAGGACAGCCTTCTCTGCAGTACCTCCGATGCCGATGCCCAGCATGCCCGGTGGGCACCAGCCAGCGCCCATGGTGGGTACGGTTTTCAGAACCCAGTCGACGAGGTTGTCGCTCGGGTTCATCATGATCATCTTGGACTTGTTCTCCGAGCCGCCGCCCTTGGCTGCCACGGTCACGTCGAGCTTGTCGCCGGGCACGATCTGCACATTGATGACGGCAGGCGTGTTGTCCTTGGTGTTCTTGCGGGCGAACTGCGGGTCGGCCACGACCGAGGCGCGCAGCGTGTTGTCGGGGTGGTTGTAGCCGCGGCGCACGCCTTCGTTGATGGCGTCTTCCAGCCCCATGGTGAAGCCTTCCCATTTGACACCCATGCCCACCTTGAGGAACACGTTCACGATACCGGTGTCCTGGCAGATGGGGCGCTGGCCGGTGGCGCTCATCTTCGAGTTGGTCAGGATCTGCGCCATCGCGTCCTTGGCAGCGGGGCTCTGCTCGCGCTCATAGGCGCGGGCCAGGTGCTGAATGAAGTCGGGCGTGTGGTAGTAGCTGATGTACTGGAGGGCGCCTGCGATCGAGTCGATCAGGTCCTGCTGACGGATGGAGGTGGTCATCGTGAAGCTTCTCGGGTTATGGGGGCGCCTGGCTGGCGCGGGAAAACCCGCTAATTATCGGCGCTACTCGGATTCCCGTGCAGACAAAGCCCGACAACTCTTCTATAAGACTGTCAGGAATACATGGCACGAAATGTGGCCTGCGGCGGGCTGCCGGCTGGTATAGGTGACAAAAAAGGACACCCGGAGGTGTCCTGTGCTGTGTCCCGGCGGCGTCTGCCGCGGGCTTCACTGCTTGCCGCCCATGTTCAGCAGGTTCATCTTTTGTCCATTGACGATCACGTCCCCCGGCTTCTGGTCTGCCTTGCAGGGCCCGATCCATTTGGCAGCCATGGTGGTCTTGCTGCCTGAGATGCCGGCCATTGGCGGGCTGAAGGTCGATTCGGCAGTCATCGTGTATTCCTGCTCGAAATCGCCGGACATCACGCTTTTGGATTCCAGCTTGGAAGGTCCCATCTGGCAGATGGAGTGGCCCACATACTTGTTGCCTTCCTTGGCGCTGTCATTTTTCTCGCATTTCATGCCGGCCATCATGCCTGCCCCCATCTTCTGGAGTGCCTGGTCGCTGGCCTTGTCCACACACTGCAGCGTTACCTGCTCGGGGTTCTTGGTGGCCCCGGTGGTGCCATTGGTGGTGATCTGCCACAGGCCCGCCTTGCGGGCGGGGTAGTCGAGTGCGGACGCGGTCAGCGGTATGGCTGCTGCAATCAGACAAGCTGCAACGGCGCGGGCGGTATACCGGGAGGCGATGGATGAACGAGAACTGCGCATGAAATTCCTTGATTTGGGGCTGAGTATGGCTAGTGCCCTAGGGGCAGGTGGTGCAGCCGATTATTCATGGATGACGCCATGCGCAGGTCGAAATTTGTAACCGACGTTGGTCTCCTGGATTGGCGGATGGGAGATCAGTACTGTTTGAATTGACGGCATTTCCTGTCAGGCGGGCTCGCCCAGGACATGGTGCAATGGGAAGGAGTCGCCAGTGGTGATGGCTGCGATAGCTGCCCCGCGGCTCAAGGACCAGGGAGGTTGCCATGAGTGAACTGGATACCAGGCACCGCAATGCGTTGCCCGCTGGCGAATTCGCCTTTTCCCGCCAGCGGAAATTGCCGCTGGAAGACGCATCCCATGTGCGCAACGCGGTTGCCCGTTTCAACCAGGTGGACGATGTCAGCGATGATGAGCGTGACCGTGCATGGTCGCGCATACGGAGTGCGGCCAGAAAGTTCGGTGTTGCCATCAGCGAAAAGAGCTGGCGTGAGTTGGGCAAGGGCTGAGCACAGGGTCAGGAATCATCATTTTCATCAGGAGTCATTTCATGGCGGCGGTTCGGCAGGAAAAAGATACGTTCGGTTTGATTGATGTGCCCAGCAACAAGCTATGGGGCGCGCAGACACAGCGCTCGATCCAGAACTTCAACATCAGTGGTGAACATCAGCCGCGCGAGATCATTCACGCGCTGGCCCAGGTGAAGAGGGCTTCTGCCACGGTCAACCACAAGCTGGGCCTGCTGGACGAAAGGAAAACCCAGGCCATCGTGGCTGCTGCCGATGAAGTGATTGCAGGCCAGCACCCGGATGAGTTTCCGCTGGTGGTGTGGCAGACGGGCTCGGGTACGCAGACCAACATGAATGTCAACGAGGTGCTGGCCAACCGTGCGAGCGAGCTGCTCGGCGGTGAGCGCGGCGAATCACGCCTGGTGCACCCCAATGACGATGTGAACAAGAGCCAGTCGAGCAACGACGTCTATCCCACGGCCATGCATGTGGCGGCGGTGACGGCCATTGAGCAAAAGCTGCTGCCTGCGATTGCGCAACTGCACCGTACACTCAAGGCCAAGAGCACCGAATTTGCCGACATCGTCAAGATCGGCCGCACCCATCTGCAGGATGCCACGCCATTGACACTGGGGCAGGAGATTTCAGGGTGGGTGGCGCAGCTGGAGCACGGCGAGCGCCACATCAAGGCTGCACTGCCGCATTTGTACGAGCTGGCGCTGGGCGGCACGGCGGTGGGCACGGGCTTGAATGCGCCCAAGGGCTATGCGGAAGGCGTGGCCCAGGAGCTGGCGGCCATCACCGGCTACCCCTTCATCACCTCACCCAACAAGTTTGAATCGCTGGCCAGTTGCGATGGCCTGGTGCATGCGCATGGCGCCCTCAAGACTTTGGCTGCCAGCCTGATGAAGATTGCTAACGATGTGCGGTGGCTGGCCAGTGGCCCGCGTAGCGGCCTGGGCGAGCTCTCCATTCCCGAGAACGAACCGGGCTCCTCCATCATGCCCGGCAAGGTCAACCCCACGCAGTGCGAAGCCATGACCATGCTGTGCGCCCAGGTGTTTGGCAACGACGTGGCCATCAACTTTGGGGGCGCATCGGGCAATTTCGAACTCAATGTGTTCCGTCCGCTGGTGGCGCACAACTTCCTGCAAAGCGTGCGGCTGCTGGCCGATGGCATGGTCAGCTTCAATGACCATTGCGCCGTGGGGATCGAGCCCAACCGCGAGCGCATTGCAGAGCTGGTCGGGCGTTCGCTGATGCTGGTGACGGCGCTGAACACCCACATCGGCTACGACAAGGCAGCTTTCATCGCCAAGAAGGCGCACAAGGAAGGCTCCAGCCTGCGTGATGCGGCGATTGCCAGCGGCCATGTGACGGCCGAGCAGTTCGACCAGTGGGTGGTGCCGGAGCAGATGGTCGGCAATCTGTAAGCCCCACTGGGGTGCAGCAAAGGGATCCGGGCCGGATCCCTTTTTGCATGGCCGCTTCAGGTCGGCAAGCCGTTGGGGGCGAGGTGACTATTGGTCTGCCTGCGGGCGACGTACGGTGCGGAACACATACTTCAGCGCATCACCCACGGTGCTTTCCCACACGGGCCATTCATGCTTGCCGTTGACGATGCGCAGCTCCGCAGGCTGCTTGTTCTTGCGCAGCAGGCTGTAGAGCTGGGTGGCTTCGGATTCGATCATGAATTCATCGTCATCACCGCTGTTGATGTACATCGGCACGCTGACCTTTTTGGCCAGGAACTGCTCCCACAGCACCGGGTAGTTGTAGCTTTGCCAAACCGTTCGGCTGTACGCGCCGTCGGTGTTGGGCTCGGCAAATACCTTCACAAACCGGGCTGAGGAATCCGCGGGCGGCTCAGGGTTGTAGATGGCCGGGCTCAGCAGCGCTGCGGCCTGGAACTTCTCGGGGTACTTGAGCACGTAGCGCAGCGCACCGTATCCGCCCATCGACAGGCCGCCAATCACGCGGCCGTCACGGGTCTTGAGGGTACGGTACCTGCCTTCGACATGCGGCACCAGGTCGTTGAAGAAGGCGGTTTCCATCTTTTCCTTCAGATCGACATACCAGGTGGTGCCAGCATCGGGCATCACGATGATGGCGGGCGGAATCTGGCCGGTCTGGATCAACTGGTCGGCCGTCTGCAGCAGGTTGCCTTTGACGGGCCAGTCGTTGCGCGCGCCATCATTGCCGTGCAACAGATACATCACCGGGTAGCGCAGCTTGCTGTTGGCGTCATAGCCGGTAGGCAGATAGACGTTGTAGGTCCAGCTGCGTTGCAAGGTCGGGCTGTTGAAGTCGGCAGCCTCGATGCTGCCAGCCCACACCGGTGCTGCGCACAAAGCAATGCCTGCTGCCGCTATCCATCCAGTGATGCGGTGTGGGCGGTATGAAGGGGATGGGGTGTACATGGTGTCTCCTGGTGATGTGATTGCCAACGCACTGTAGAGCGCGCAACTCCCCCGGCAAGCCCCTCCGGGCGGGCTGCCAGTCGCTCGCGCGACGCGGGGGCCGCCGTCTGGTATCAGTCTGTTGGCGATACCTGCTATTGAATTTGATGCCTCTGCGCTTTCCTAATGGCCGCGGCAGGCCTATTGCTTGATCAAGATCAGTATGGGTCAGGCGTTTTGAGGCGACAAGCTATCCAGGCTGGCATTGGCTGCTTTCCACGGGCGTACAAGCGGCAGATCGGTGACGGGCCTGATCACAAGGAGGTGGATTTGTATCGCTATTTCAGAATGTCGATGGCCGTCTGTGCTGTGGCCGTACTGTCGGCTTGCGCATTGAACGGATCGCTCACCACGCAGGAGTCGTCGTCTCCAAAGCAGGCTACGTCAACGGGCGCCATCCAGGGCTCAGCCTGGGTGCATACCGATGCCAGCCTGAAAGCGGCTGTTGAAAACGCCTGGGTGGTACTGCCTGCTTCCGTAGCCGGTGGTGCGATGTACGAAGGCCTGCTCAAGAGTGCGCCACCAACGCGCGGCAAGGCGCCATTGGTGGTGTTTGTGCATGGCTCCTCGGGGGTGACTGCAGCCGTCAAGACATGGCAGCACTGGCTCGCAGATTCGCTGGGCATTGCGAGCTTGACCGCCGACTCCATGCAACTGGCCGACCGAATGACTTACAAGTCACCCGTCGCGCCGGAAATTTATGAAAAGATTCACGCCATGCGCGCGCAGGAACTGGCTGCTGCGGTTGCTGCCATACCTGGGCTGCCTTGGGCCGATCCGCAGCAGCTGGTGATTGCCGGTACCAGCGAGGGCGCGGTGGCGGTAGCGCGTTACCAGGCAGCATTTGCGCCACAGGAGAAGGGCCGAATGATCTTCAGCTGGAGTTGTGAGGACAACTACCATGTGCAGACCCACCGCTCGCAGTTGCCGCAGGCGCTGCCGGTGCTCAACATCATGAGCAGCACCGACATGTATTTTTCCAAGGCCAACCCATGGTTGGACAACCCGGATGCAAAAGGCCATTGCGCCGAGGCCTTGGCCATGAACAAAGTCTCAAGCATTGTCTTGATTCCGGGCGCGCCACATACGCTGTTCAACTTGCCCCAAGCCCGGCAGGCCCAGGCGGGGTTTTTGCGTGGCGTTCTCGAGTTGCGCTGAGCAACCGCATCGCGCGCCTCACTCGGCCAACGCAGGCTGACGGGCCTGGCGCAGCAAAGAATAGGCCAGCGCTGCCAGCACCAGCAGCATGACCGCGTTGATCGCGGGCCAGCCCAGGGTCTGGACCAGTACGCCGCAACTGAAGGACATGGCCGCCGCACTGCCATTGTTGGCCCATTCCATCAATGGCTGGGCTTGCGGTGCCTCTTGCGGCGTGCAGGCCTGCGACAGCAGGGTCGTGCCTGCAAGAATCATCAGGTTCCAGCCCGCACCCAACAGCAAGGAGCTGACAAGAAACGGAAGGAACGCCTGTCCTGTCAGCGCCACCGTAGCGCTGATGGCCAGCAGTACTGCACCCAGCCAGGCGATGCGACGCGGGCCAAACCGATCCACCGCCTTGCCAGCAACGAGTGACGGCACAAACATGCCCAGCACATGCCACTGGATGACATGGGTGGAGTTTGCCAACGAGTGTCCCGCGCCATGCATGGCCAGCGGTGTGGCGTTCATCACCAGAATCATCAAGCCGTGACCGCAGGCGCTGAGCATGATGGCCTGGCGAATGGCGGGGCGCTGCCACAACTGGCGACGCGAAAGGCTGGTATTGGAGGCAGAGGATGCTGCACCAGCCATAGGCGCTTTCAGGCTGGCGGGAAGAAGCTGCAGCAGCGCGCAAGCCAGCAGTGCGAGGGTTGCAATCGCCACATAGGCACCCGCCATCGGCGTGGAGAGTGCCCCTGAGGCATGAATGGCCAGACTGGGAGCGAGCAGGGCGGCAGCAATGCCGCCGGCCAGTACCCAGGCTGCGGCGCTGCCCTTGTGCTGTGGCTCCATGCCATCGAGCGCCGCAAAACGGTAGAAGCCGGCTGATGCCTGGTAGCAGCCCAGCAGCACCATGGCGCCGCAAAACAGCGCAAAGCTGCCGATGCACACCGCCCAGGCAGCCAGCAGGCCAGCGGCCACACCTATCAGCGCGCCATATTGCAGGCCGCGTGCGCGGCCATGGCGTTGCATCCAGCGCGAGAGGCGGCCAATGGCCAGCAGGTTGCCGGCGACGAGCAAGGTCAGTGGTACGGTGGCGAGCACCGGCCATGGAGCCAGGCGCTGCCCCACCAGTGCTGTAAGCGCAATGCCGATGATGGAGCACGACCAGTACAGCGCCTGGGCAATGCTGAGCGTGAGCAGTTGGGGGTGGCGGCGCACGAGCATACGGAGCTTTCCTTGTTATCAAAAAATGAGCGTTTTGCGCCCTGGTGGTGGGCTCTAAGGCAGGTTTCAGCAGAAAGAGGAAGCGCCAGCCGCCTAGCCTGCGCCAAAACGCTCGGCAAAGGCCTGCGGACTGACTGCCAGCGTCTTGTGAAAGCTGCGGCGCAGGTTTTCCGGGTGACCGAAACCGCACAGTCGCGCCACCGTGGCAATCGACGCCTGCCGCTGGCTCAGCAAGGTGGCAGCGGCCTCGACCCGCACACGCTCCACATACCTGCCGGGCGAGGTTCCCAATTCCTGCTGGAACACGCGGGCCAGGGTGCGCGGCGGCAGGCAGGCCTGGGCCGCGAGTTGCTCGACGCCCAGGTCGTCGCCCAGGCGGCTGGGAATCCATTCCAGCAGGCGCGCGAGACGCGGCGCCTGGGTGGTTTCGGCGGCCAGCAATGGGCTGAACTGGGCTTGCCCGCCCGGCCTGCGCACAAACATCACCAACTGCCGCGCTACGGCGAGCGCCATGGCACGGCCCAGATCAGCCTCCACCAGGCTGATGGCCAGATCAATACCCGAGGTGACTCCGGCCGAGGTGAAGATGTGCCGCTGCTGTGGATGCGCGGCATCGTAGGTGTGGAGCCGGTCACCATCGATATGGATGTCGCGTGCGAGCCCCGCCAGATCCTGCAGGCGACACCAGTGTGTGGTGGCAGGCAGGCCATCGAGCAGGCCCGCGCGCGCCAGTACCAGGGCACCCGAGCACACCGAGCCGAGCCGCTGCACCCTGGGTGCCACGCGCTGCACCCACTGGCGCAGCGCTGCGTTGTGCTGGGCGTCCTCGATGCCGTCTCCGCCAGGAATCAGCACCGTGGTATTGGCCGCAAGGCGCAACTGGCGCAGGCCGTGGCTGGCAACCATCTGCAGTCCGCAAGACAGCATGACCGGCCCCGCATTCAGCCCCGCAAAAGTCAGCTGGTAGAAGGCTGGCATGCCCTGGCGCCTGCGCACATCGTTGGCGGTGGCAAACACCTGCATGGGGCCGGTGATGTCCAGGCTCATTGCGCGCGGGTAGGCCACGCAGACCACGCGGTGGCCTGGTTGGGCGGCACAGGTGGCGGCGTTTGAGGCGGACGGCTGGGGGGAAGGCATGCCGCCAGTGTGCGTAAAAAATGCCTTGGCAGCAATGCCATTGATCGCACAGATTCTGCCATTTTCTGAAAGCAGGTAGGCACAGTTCTGCCGCTGCTCAACAGGGTGACGGCGTTGCAGCGGCCACACACCATCGGAAAAGTGCGGTGAGAAAGAGCCGGTTGGCAATGCCTACAAAGCAGTCGGGTGGAGCAGGAATGGAATCAGAACCTGTTTACGATGTGCGCAATATTTCAGGAAACTCTTTATGCCCTTCGATCACCGCTCAAACCCGTTGACTCCTGTCAAGGCTCGTGTGCTTGCCACCCTGATGGAAAAAGCCCGGACCGTGCCGGACAGCTACCCGCTCACGCTCAATGCCCTGGTCACCGGCTGCAACCAGAAATCCAGCCGCGACCCCGTGATGGAGGTGACCGAAGGCGAAGCCGCAGAGGCGCTGGACGAGCTGCGCCAGCAGGGGCTGGCAGTGCAGATCAGCGGCAGCCGAGCCACCCGCTGGGAGCACAACTTTCCGCGCGGCGTGGGGGTGCCCGATCAATCGGCGGTGCTGCTGTCGCTCCTCATGCTGCGCGGCCCGCAGACTGCCGGGGAGCTGCGCATCAATTCCGAGCGCTGGCACCGCTTTGCAGACATTTCTTCGGTCGAGGCCTTTCTGGACGAACTGCGCGAGCGCAGCGAAGAAAAAGGCGGTCCGCTGGTGCAGCAGCTTCCACGCGCTGCAGGCGCGCGCGAGCAGCGCTGGGCACATCTGCTGTGTGGTCCCATTGATATAGCTGCGCTGCAAAGCGCAGCCGGCAGCGCACCTGCACCTGCCGGCCTGCAGCATCGTGTGGAAACCCTGGAGGCGGAAGTTGCCCAACTGCGTGCCACCGTGCAGCAGCTGTGTGACGCGCTGGGCGTGGAGAGCCCCCCGCAACGCGCGGGCGACGAGGCCTGAATGCTCTATCGACGGTAAGACAGCGCAAAGCCGAAGAAGCCGCTCGTGATGCCAGACTGGTACACAATGGGCGGTTGGAAATCACCACTGCGGGTGTGCACAAAGAGGATGCATGCCGGCCAATTCACTTGAAGATGCCATGAAGCCATTACACCAGCCAGGAATCCTGCAAGATCTGCCAGCGGTCAGCCGCTACCAATTTTGGAACGTGTCCGGTGACGCGGCAGCCGTGCGCACGGCGCTTGGCCAACTGCAGAACTGGGCCGATGGCGTGAATGCCGTGGTGGCCCTGGGCGAGCCGCTGGCGCAATTGCTGGGCGTGCAGGTACCGGGGCTGCGCAACTTTCCCTCCATCAAGGGGCCCAAGGGCGAGTTGCCGCTGACGCCGCACGCGCTGTGCCTGTGGCTGCGCGGCGGTGAGCAGGGCGACCTGCTCAAGGCGTCGCGCGAGGCGGCTGCTTTTCTGGCGCCTGCATTCACCTGCGTTCAGGTGCTCGATTGCTTCCGCCACGGATGGAATGGCAAGGATGTGGTGCGCGATCTGACGGGCTATGAAGACGGCACCGAAAACCCGAAGGATGGCGAGGCCGTGCACGCAGCCATTGCAGATGGCATGGGGCAGGGGCTGGATGGCGGCAGCTACTTTGCGGTGCAGGAATGGCTGCACGACCAGGAAGCCTTTGCACGCATGACGGCCCTGCAGAAGGACCACATGATTGGCCGCCGCCTGTCGGACAACGAGGAGCTGGAAGATGCGCCCGAGTCCGCCCACGTCAAGCGCACCGCACAGGAGAGCTTTACGCCCGAGGCGTTCATTTTGCGGCGCAACATGCCCTGGTGGCGAGTCAAGGCGGATGGCAGCGACGAGATCGGCACCATCTTTGCGGGCTTCGGCCGCAGTTTCTACGCTTTTGAGGCGCAGATGCGCCGCATGGCAGGTGAGGAGGATGGCATTGTCGATGGCCTGTTCCAGATGTCCAATCCGGTGAAGAATTCGTACTACTGGTGTCCACCCATGAAGGATGGCAAGCCGGACCTGCGCGCGCTGGGCCTGTAAGCGCCAGGCAATATGCACCGGCCATCATGGCCGTGATAGCCAAATCAAAAATGATAGCTGCCAGCGCCTGATTAGTGAGCGCTGGCAGCTTTTTTCATTGATAGACCGCGTTACACGTGAGCGCGGCGTTGCACCACCACAAAGCGGTCTGCCACAAAGGCCAGGTTGGTGTAGCTGGCGTTGGCAGCCGGATTGCCGCCGGTGGCATGGAAATCGGAGAACGCCGCCGACTGGTTGACGTAAATGCCCTGTGTCAGATTGATGGACAGCGCCACCCTGCCGCGCAGGCTGACCCGCACGGCTTGATCGATATATGCCGGGTCCTGAGAGTACACGCCCAGCGTGAGCGCGCCATGCTGCTGCAGGGTATTCTGCGCAACGGACAGGGCTGCTGCACCATCCTTGACCGCCACCAGATACGCCACCGGGCCAAAGCATTCCTGGTTGTAGATGGCGCCGTCGGCCTCGGTCAGCGCGACCAGTTGCGGCGTCTGCAATACCGCTTGCGGAAACTGCGGGTGCGCTATCTTTTGTGAAGCGTGTACCACGCGGCCTACTTGCGCAGAAGCCGCAATTCGCTCGGATGTGGCAGGCGATGCAATCGCCCCCAGTACCGCAGTGGCCACGCGCGGATCGTCCAGCAGGGAGGCCAGCGCTGCGCCCAGGTCCTGGCCGATCTGGTCAAAGCTCTTGTGCCCTTCGTTGGTGGCGATACCGTCCTGCGGAATCAGGATGTTCTGCGTGGTGGTGCACATCTGTCCGCTGTACAGCGCCAGCGTGAAGGCGAGGTTCTTCATGGTGGCCGCGTAATCGCTGGCCGATTCGAGGATGACAGTGTTGACCCCAGCCATTTCCGCATACACGCGTGCCTGCTTGGCATTGTCCAGCAGCCAGTTGCCAAAGGCGGTGCTGCCGGTAAAGTCGATCAGCGCCACCGCAGGATTGGTTGCGAGCGCCTGCGTGTCTTCGTTATGGGGACACAGGCCCAGTTGTACCACGTTGGGGTCCAGGCCTTGCTCGCGCAGCACATCACGCAGGATGGCAATGGTGACCGCCATGGGCAGCACGGCATTGGGGTGCGGCTTGACGATGACCGGGTTGCCGGTCGCCAGGCTGGCGAACAGGCCGGGATAGGTGTTCCAGGTGGGGAAGGTGGCGCAACCCAGCACCAGGCCGATGCCGCGTCCCACCACCTCGAAATGCTTTTGCATGACCAGGGGCGGGTTCTTGCCCTGCGGCTTTTCCCAGTGCGCGGATGCAGGAATGTCAGCTTGCGCCATCCATGCATAGGCAATGGCTTCGAGTGCGCGGTCCTGCGCATGCGGGCCACCTGCCTGGAAGGCCATCATCGGGCCCTGGCCACTGGTCAGCATGACGGCATGGGTGATCTCATGCGTGCGCTGGTGGATGCGGGTGAGCGCCTCCAGCAGCAGGCCGACACGGCCTTGCGCGCCCAGCGCCTGCCAGCCGGGCTCCGCCGCCTGTGCCGCAGCCACGAGATCTGCTGGTGCGCAATCGGGGTAGCGCACATCCAACGCCACGCCGTACGGCGATTGCTCGGTCGCCACCCAGCCGCGTGTAGCGGTCTGCTCAAGCGGAAAGTCGCTGTTGAAATATGCCTGGGCGGCGGCCTGGCCGTCAGCCTGCGCCGTTTCGCCATACACCTTGGGCGAAGGGTTTTCGGGAAAGGCGCTCCAGTATTCGCGGGTCTTGGCGGCGCGGACGGCTTGGTCCAGCAAGGCTTGGTGCTTGTCAAACAAGGTCATGCATGTCTCCGGGTGGGTGGTGGTGGGGTGCGAATGCTGCAATGGACGCCAGAAGGCCACCGCATGAGCCAAGGCAAATTATTTGGCGACTGCGGGTTTTCTCTGAGTCTTTTATGACTTGCATCAACACCTGAGAATCAGTATATTATTTACCGAACGGTCGGTCAAAGAGATTTGCTGAATTTTGATCGACATCAACGACAAAAGCCAGCCAGGTACCACGTTGTAGAAAGCACGGACATGCCAGAAGCGAGCCCAACCACGAATCCATCCGGCGAACCGCTGGTGCTGCAGGAGCGCCGGGGCAGCGTATGCATCATTACGCTCAATCGCCCGCAGGCGCTCAACAGCTTCACGCAGGCCATGCACCGCGCGCTGGCCTCTGCCTTGCAGGCAGCGGCTGCCGATGCCGACGTGCGCTGCGTGGTGCTGACTGGGGCCGGGCGCGGTTTCTGCGCAGGGCAGGATCTGGCCGATGAGGGTGCGGCACCAGCGCCCGCAGGCCAGGAGCCTACGGATTTGAGCGTGCTGATCGAGCGCCACTACCGGCCCCTGTGCGAGCAGTTGCGCGCCATGCCTGTTCCGGTGATTGCAGCGGTCAATGGCGTGGCGGCTGGCGCGGGCGCCAATATCGCGCTGTGCTGTGATCTGGTGGTGGCGGCAGAGTCGGCCAATTTCATCCAGGCGTTTACCAAGATTGGCTTGCTGCCCGACAGTGGCGGCACCTGGCTGCTGCCGCGCCTGGTGGGACGCCAGCGCGCACTGGGCCTGGCATTGCTGGGTGACAAGCTGCCCGCAGCCGAGGCAGAGCGCATCGGCTTGATATGGCGGTGTGTGCCGGATACCGCCTTTCTGGCGGAGGTGGAAATCCTTGCCAGCCGCCTTGCTTCCATGCCGACCCAGGCCCTCGTGACCACGCGCCGCGCCATGGATGCGGCGCAAGACCTCGAATTTTCCGCATCGCTCGCACTGGAAGCGCGCGAGCAAAAGCGGCTGGGCAGCGCCCACGACTACCTGGAAGGGGTTGCGGCCTTCATGGCCAAGCGCGCACCTGCTTTCAGCGACCGCTGATGCGTCCTGCTTGTTTTGGAGATTGACCATGGATGCCAACGCTTCCAACATGATGACTTCGCAACAGCTCGCCGAGCGCGTGCGCGACGGGATGTTTGCCCGTGACCGTGCTGCGCAGGGGCTGGGCATGCGCGTCACCCACATGGCGCCGGGCGAGGCCACCATCGAGATGGCGGTGCGCAGCGACATGCTCAATGGCTTTGACATCTGCCATGGGGGCTATATCACGACCTTGGGCGACACCGCCTTTGCCTACGCCTGCAACAGCTACAACGAAATGACGGTGGCATCGGGCCTGTCGGTGGATTTTGTAGCGCCCGGCAAGCCGGGCGACGTGCTGGTGGCCGAAGCCAGAGAGGTTTCACAGGCGGGTCGGACCGGTGTGTACGACGTACGGATCTGCAATGGGGCGGGAGAGGTGATCGCCCTGTTCCGGGGGCGTTCATACCGCATGAAGGGCAAGCAGACCGTACCCGCCCAAGACTGATTGTCAAGATGCCTAGAGGTTCCCAACATGAATGACCGAGTTTCCCCAGCCAGCGTGTTCGACCCCATAGAGACGGCCAGCCGCGACGAAATCGAGGCCTTGCAGCTGCAGCGCCTGCGCTGGTCGCTGCAGCATGCCTATGACAACGTACCGCACTACCGCCAGGCCTTTGATGCCAAAGGCGTGCATCCGTCGGATCTGAAGAGTCTCCAGGACCTGGCCAAGTTTCCATTCACCACCAAGAAAGAGTTGCGCGACAACTACCCCTTCGGGATGTTTGCCGTGCCACGCAACGAGGTGGCACGTGTGCATGCCTCCAGCGGCACGACAGGAAAGCCGACCGTAGTGGGCTACACGCTCAAGGACATCAATACCTGGGCTGACCTGGTGGCGCGTTCCATTCGTGCAGCCGGTGGGCGCCAGGGCGACATGGTGCATGTGGCCTATGGCTACGGCCTGTTCACTGGTGGCCTGGGGGCGCACTACGGATCAGAACGCGCCGGCTGCACCGTGGTGCCCATGTCGGGCGGACAGACGGAAAAGCAGGTGCAACTGATCACCGATTTCAAGCCTGACATCATCATGGTGACGCCCAGCTACATGCAGGTGCTGGTGGAAGAGTTCCAGCGCCAGGGGCTGGACGCTGCCGCCAGCTCGCTCAAGATCGGCATCTTTGGCGCCGAACCCTGGACCGAAGCCATGCGCAAGGATATCGAGCACAAGGCAGGGCTCGATGCCGTGGATATCTATGGCCTTTCTGAAGTGATGGGCCCCGGCGTGGCCAGTGAATGCGTGGAAACCAAGGACGGCCCGGTCATCTGGGAAGACCATTTCTACCCGGAGATCATCAACCCGGATACCGGCGAAGTGGTGGCCGATGGCGAAGAAGGCGAGCTGGTCTTTACCTCCCTGTCCAAGGAGGCCATGCCCATCATCCGCTACCGCACACGTGATCTGACGCGCCTGCTGCCGCCGACGGCGCGCTCCTTCCGCCGCATGGGAAAGATTGTGGGGCGCAGCGACGACATGATGATCATCCGTGGCGTCAATGTCTTTCCCACCCAGGTGGAAGAGATTGTGCTGGCGCACCAGAAGCTCACCGGCGTGTACCAACTGCATATCAACCGCGAAGGGCTGCTGGACACTGTGGAGGTGCATTGCGAACTGGTGCCCGCGCTGCGCGGCATGGCCGATGGCGAGCGCACTGAAATCGCGCAATGGGTGCAGCACCGCATCAAGACGCTGGTGGGCATCTCCACGACGGTGCGGGTGTTCGATCCGGACGGCATTGAGCGCACGCAGACCGGCAAGGCCCGGCGCGTGTTCGACAAGCGGCCCCGTTGATGGCCTGACAGACCATTGTTCAACTCGATTCCCTGCCACAGGCCAGCCCCATGAACTTCACGCTCCGCCGCATTTCCCTGATCACTGCTGCCGCATTGCTGGCCGTGGGCTGTGCCTCGACCGCGATTGCCCCGATGGGCGCTGCAACGACGCATGGCCAGGTCACCATCAAGCGTGATGACTTTGGTGTGCCGCATGTATACGCCAATGACGTGCGTGGACTGTTCCATGGCTTTGGCTATGCAGTGGCGCAAGACCGCCTTTTCCAGATGGAGATGGCGCGCCGCGCTGTACTGGGCACCGTCTCCGAAGTAATGGGGCCTGCCTACGTCGCGCTCGACAAGGGCAGCCGTGCCAGTTTCTCGCCGGAATCGATCAGAGGCCAGATGGCCCGTCTGTCACCAGACGACAAGGCCATCTTCGATGGCTATGCCGCCGGCTTCAATGCCCGCGTGAACGAGGTGCTGGCAGCGCGTGCCACCCTGTTGCCAAGGCAGTTCATCGACGCCGGCTTTGAGCCCAAGGCCGACTGGACGGGCTACGACGTGGCCATGATCTGGGTCGGCACCATGGCCAACCGCTATTCCAATGTGAGCAGCGAGCTCGCCAATCTGCGCCTGCTGGAGCAGTTGCGCAAGGCCAAGGGCGATGTGCAGGGCAGGCAGTTGTTCGACCAGATCCGCTGGGTGGAAGACCTCCTGGCTCCTACCACGGTGCCTCGCATCAATGGTGCCATCCGGCAGGTTGTAGCGAATGACGGGCACCTGGCCAGGCTTGCGCCCGTCTCGCCAGAATTGCTGGCAGCGCGCGACGAAATGGATGCCGCGCACCGAGGCGTTGCGCAGCCCTGGCAGCGCCCAATTGCCAGCAACCTCTGGATCGCCGGCCCCCAAAAGACGAGTGACGGCAGCACGGTCTTCATCAATGGGCCGCAGTTCAACTGGTTCAACCCGTCATACGTGTTTGGCATCGGCCTGCACGGCGCAGGTTTCGATGTGACCGGAAACACCCCCTTTGCGCACCCTGTGGTGCTGTTCGGCACCAACGGCAAGATCGCCTGGGGCGCCACAGCGGGCCCGCTGGATGTGAACGACATGTACCAGGAGCAGCTGAACCCGGCCAATCCACATGAGTACCGTTTCAACGGCACGATGCGGGCCATGGCCAAGCGTACCGAGACCATCAAGGTCAAGGCAGAAGCCGACCAGAGCCTGGATATTTTTTCGACGGTGCATGGCACGGTCACCAACTTCGACATACCCAACGGCGTTGCCTACTCGATGAAGCGCAGTTGGGACGGCTACGAGCTGGAGTCCCTGCTGGGTTGGATCCACTCGATGCGGGCGCAGAACTGGCAGCAATGGCTGGCCCAGGCTTCGCGCGTGGCCATCACCATCAACTGGTATTACGCAGACACCGAAGGGAACATCGGTTACGTGTCGCCCGGTCGCCTGCCGATCCGCCCTGCACACCAGGACATCCGCCTTCCTGCATTGGGCGACGGTTCCATGGAGTGGGAAGGCATCCGGCCCTTCCGCGAGGACCCGCAGGTGCTCAATCCGGAGCAGGGCTATGTGGTGAACTGGAACAACCAGTCGGCACCCGGCGCCGTGAGTGACGGCGGCAACTATTCGGTGGTGGACCGTGTGCACGAATTCAGCGCCAGGCTCAATGCCAAGGCCCGTCTCACCCCCGAGGAGTTGTGGGACCTCAACCGTGCCACCGCCTACGCAGACACCAATGCGCGCTATCTGCTGCCCTTTGTCGCCGAGGCCACGCGCGGCCTGCCGCCCAATGATCCGGCCCGCCGCGCAGCGCAACTTCTGGCTGGCTGGAACATGCTCAATGAAGACCCATCGGAGCGCGGCAGCTATGACAGCCCGGCCACGACGCTGATGATGACCTGGCTGCCGGTTCTTTTCAAGACCGTATTGGCCGATGATCTGCCGCCTGAGGTGTTTGCCGCCTATGCAGGTGGCGGCTATGCAGGCGATACGCAGGTGGCGAGCATTCGGCCAGGCAATGGGCTCAAGCTGGTCTACAACGCGCTCCTAGGTGCCAAGGCGGGTGTGCCGCAGACCTTTGACTTCTTCAATGGCAGGGATAAGAACGCAGTACTGCGCGCTACGCTGGCCGAAGCCGTGAAAGCGTTGGAGCAGCGCCATGGCGCGGATACCGCCGCATGGCGTACGCCTGTCACCCGGCATGTTTTTCTGACCAAGAACTTCATCGGTGCGCCGCAAGCCAATGCCGATGAGTTGCTCACGCTGCCAAGCTATATGAACCGCGGTACCCAGAACGACAAGGTGGTGCTCGGTGCCAAGGGCGTGAGCCTGTGCACTGCTGCACCACCCGGCCAAAGTGGCTTTGTTGCGCCGGATGGCACCAAATCGCCGCATTACGCCGATCAGATGGAGCTGTTCAAGAACTTTGGCTGCAAGCGCGAAGCGCTGACGGCTGCCGAAGTGGATCGCCGCGCCACATCGGTTCAGGTGCTCCGCTATTGAGCAAATCCAGTACGACCCACACACTTGAGGAGGTTCACCATGTACACCCAAGCCATGGACACCATGGGTAAAGAGCCGGGAGACGGCAACAAGCCCGTTCGCTCCGCCCAAGAGGCGCACCTGCAGGAGCGCTTTGATGAGCGCATCGACGCGGGCGAGTTCATCGAAGCCAAGGACTGGATGCCCGACCATTACCGCAAGACCTTGCTGCGCCAGATCAGCCAGCACGCGCATTCGGAGATCGTCGGCATGCTGCCCGAGGGCAACTGGATCAGCCGTGCGCCCACCCTCAAGCGCAAGGCCATTCTGCTGGCCAAGGTGCAGGACGAGGGCGGCCATGGCCTGTATCTGTACGCGGCGGCTGAAACCCTGGGCACCTCGCGTGACCAGATGCTCGACGCGCTGCACAGCGGCAAGGCCAAGTACAGCTCCATCTTCAACTACCCCACGCTGACCTGGGCCGATATCGGCACCATCGGCTGGCTGGTGGATGGCGCGGCCATCATGAACCAGGTGCCGATCTGCCGCTGCTCGTATGCCCCGTATGCACGCGCCATGATCCGCATCTGCCGCGAGGAGAGCTTTCACCAGCGCCAAGGATTTGATGCGCTGCTCACGATGATGAAGAACGGCACCCAGGCACAGAAGGACATGGTGCAGGACGCGGTCAACCGCTGGTGGTGGCCGTCGATCATGATGTTCGGCCCACCCGATGACCAATCACCCAACAGTGCGCAATCGATGCGCTGGGGCATCAAGCGTGTCTCCAATGATGAGCTGCGCCAGAAGTTCATCGACGCGACCGTGGAGCAGGCACAGATTCTGGGCGTGACTCTGCCGGATCCGGAGCTGAAATGGAATGAGGCGCGTGGTGCCCATGACCACGGGCCCATCGACTGGGATGAATTCTGGCGCGTGATCGCCGGAGACGGGCCCTGCAACCAGGAGCGGTTGGGTGCCCGTGTGCAAGCCTGGGACAACGGGGCCTGGGTGCGCGAAGCAGCGCTGGCCCACGCCCGCAAACAACAGAGTCGCGCCATCAAGGAGGCCGCATGAACGACAGCATCAAAAAGGAATGGCCTCTGTGGGAGGTATTTGTGCGCAGCAAGGCAGGCCTGGACCACAAGCACTGCGGCAGCCTGCATGCAGCGGACGCCAGAATGGCCATCCAGATGGCGCGTGATGTGTACACCCGTCGGCAGGAAGGCTGCAGCGTGTGGGTGGTGCAGTCCGAACAGATTGTGGCGAGCGATCCCGGTGACAAGGACATGTATTTCGATCCTGCGGAAGACAAGGTGTATCGCCACCCCACCTTCTTCCAGTTGCCCAAGGAAGTGGATCACATGTGATCCCGGGAGAAACCATGCCTGCTGAATCCATACAACTTGCCCTCACGCCCGCGACGCAATACCTGCTGCGCATCGGTGACAGCTGTCTGATCCTGGCCCAACGCATCAGTGAATGGTGTGGCCATGCACCGGTCCTGGAAGAGGACATCGCCATGTCCAACATTGCGCTCGATCTGATCGGGCAGGCGCGCGCCGTGCTCACACGGGCCGGGCAGGTGGAAGGGGGTGGCCATGACGAAGACCAGTTGGCTTTCCTGCGCAATGAACGCGATTACTTCAATGTGACGCTGGCCGAGTTGCCGCGCGGGGATTTTGCATTCGCCGTGTTGCGCAACACCATGCTCGCCACGTGGCTGAAGCTGCTGTGGGAGCGGGTGAGCGTGGAGAGCTGCGATGAAGAACTGCGTGCCATTGCCGCCAAGGCCGTGAAAGAAGTGCGCTACCACCAGCAGCACTCCGCAGACTGGGTGGTGCGGCTGGGTGATGGTACGGACGAGTCACGCACCCGCATGGAAGCTGCGATCAAGCAACTGTGGCGCTATGCGCCAGAGCTGTTTGATACCGACGCAGCTGACGAGGCCGCCGCAGATGCTGGCTGGGGCCCGCGCTGGTCCGCATTGAAGGATGACTGGTATGCACAAATGCGCGAAGTGCTGGCTGAGGCACAGTTGGCAGAGCCTGCAGCGACGCAGTTTCTGAGCGAAGGCAAGCGCGGTCGCCACAGCGAACACATGGGCTTCATCCTGGCCGATATGCAATATCTGCAGCGCGCCTTTCCCGCAGGAGCATGGTGATGCAGGCAACTGAGCTTGCGCAGGACGCCCGGGTGAGTGCCGCCTGGAAAGTGCTCCACACCGTGCTGGACCCCGAGGTGCCTGCCGTATCGGTGTGCGATTTGGGCATTGTGCGCGACGTGGTTGCCGGGGAGGCGGGGCTGGAGATCGTGCTGACGCCGACCTACTCGGGCTGCCCTGCGACCGAGGTGATCGAGAGTGATGTGCTGGCCGCCATCGATGCCGCAGGCCTGGGCCCCGCGTGGGTGACCTTGCGCCGCGCACCGGCCTGGACGACGGACTGGATCAGTGCAGAAGGCAGGCGCAAGCTGGCCGAGTACGGCATCGCGCCGCCAGGCATGGTGGACAAGGATGCCGCAGTGCCGATCCGGTTCTTCGGCCGCAGCATGAATACCGCAGCACCCGCATGCCCGCGCTGTGCAAGCGCACAGACAGAGCGGCTGTCCGCCTTTGGTGCGACTGCCTGCAAAGCCTTGTACCGCTGCCTGGCTTGCCGCGAACCCTTTGAGCACTTCAAGCCTATTTGAGTTGAGGAATCCACTATGAGCATCAGTTTCCATCCGTTGCGCGTGCGCAAGATCGAGCCGGATACGCAAGAGGCGGTGGTGGTGTCGTTTGACGTGCCAACGGACCTGCGCGAAGTATTTGGCTTTACCCAGGGCCAGTACCTGACCTTGCGCGCGAATATCGATGGCCAGGACCTGCGCCGTTCCTATTCGATCTGCGCAGGCGTGGATGACGGCGAGTTGCGCGTGGGCGTGCGCAAGGTGCGCGGTGGCGTGTTCTCCAACTGGATCAACGAACACCTGCAGCCTGGTGACACCATCCAGGTGATGGCGCCGCAAGGGCGGTTCTTTGTACCCATCGAAAGCGATGCCGCCCGCCACCATGTGGGCATTGCCGGTGGCAGCGGTATCACGCCAATTCTCTCGATCATGAAGACCGTGCTGGCGCGCGAGCCCGCGAGCCGGTTCACCCTGATCTATGGCAACCGCGCATTGCGCTCGACCATGTTCAAGGAAGAGATCGAAGACCTCAAGAACCGCTACATGTCGCGTCTGGTGCTGCAGCACGTGTTCTCCGACGAGCACACCGATGCGCCGATCAACAGCGGTACGATGAACCGTGAAAAGATCGGTGAATTTCTGGCAAGCGTGGTGCCGGCTGGTCGCATCGACCATGTCTATGTCTGCGGCCCTTTCCAGATGAACGACGAGGCCGAAGCTGCCTTGCTGGCCGCAGGGGTTGCGGAAGAGCGCATCCATATCGAACGCTTCGGCGTGGCGCTGCAGGCTGCAGGCACCGTGGGCGCTGTGGTGCACGAAGCCAAGCCAGGAGACGCCGAGGCCGCGCGCATTGTGATCATCCGCGATGGCCTGTCGCGCGAGATTCCGTTTACCAAAGGGCAACCCAGCATTCTCGATGCGGCATCTGCTGCTGGCATGGAGGTGCCGTATTCATGCACATCCGGTGTATGCGGCACCTGCCGGGCCAAGCTGGTGGAAGGCGAGGTGCGGATGGAGCGCAACTTCGCCTTGGATAAAAAGGAGGTGGCCGATGGTTTCATCCTCACCTGCCAGGCGCACCCGTTGACAGAGCGCGTTGTGCTCTCATTTGATGAGCGCTGACACCCCGTAGGGGGGAATGGTTTGAGGCATGATGAGCGCCACCACCATCAACAAGGAAAGACGCCATGGCTCGAGGACGGGCACCCGGTTACGAAGACCAGAGAGAACATATCCTGCACCAGGCTGCGGAGCTGTTTGCCCGCGCAGGCTACGCGGCGACCTCGATGAATGAGGTGGCGAGTGCCTGCGGCCTGTCCAAGCCGGCGCTCTACCATTACTTCAAGGACAAGAATGCGTTGTTGCTCGAGATTTGCGATGCGCATATCACGCGGCTGATTGCGCTGGTGGACGGGGTGGATCAGCAACTGCCTGCCGAGCCTCGCCTGCGCTTGTTGATTGAGCGCTTTGTACAGGAGTATGCCCATGCCATCAACGAACACCGGGTGCTGACCGAGGATGTGCGTTTCTTGAATGAAGAGGATCAGGAGCGGATTCTGAACGGTGAACGCCAGGTGGTGGAAAGCGTGGCACGCGCTGTGCGTGAGCTGCGCCCCCAGACGGACCAGGCCGGGCTGACCAAGGCGCTCACCATGCTGTTGTTCGGCATGATGAACTGGATGTTCACCTGGCTCAAGCCCCATGGCGCCTTGAGCTACGACACCATGGCACCTGTTGTGGCCGATCTGTTTCTGGGAGGTGTGGGGGCAGTGCAAACCCCAGGTCAGAAACGCTGAAAAATACTGGTGAAAAATTATTTAATAAGTTAAATTGTTGTGCCGTTGTGATAGCCATGGATCTCGCACCGACATTGCCCATTGCATCGCAGCCATCATCGCAATCGTAGGGGTCGTTTAGTAAGAGCCATCTTCAAGGAGACAATATATGAAGCGCTTTGCAAAACTGGGAATTGTTGCTGCTGCACTGGCTGCAGCGTGGGGTTCGGCCTGGGCCGACATCAATGTGGGTGTGGTGCTGTCGGCAACCGGCCCGGCTGCATCACTGGGCATCCCGGAGAAAAACACGATTGCGCTGATGCCGCAGACCATCGGTGGGCAGAAGGTCAACTACATCATTCTCGATGATGCGTCCGACACCACCGCAGCCGTCTCCAACACCCGCAAGCTGATCAGCGAGAGCAAGGCCGACATCATCATCGGCTCCAGCATCACGCCCAATTCGCTGGCAATGATCGACGTGGTGGCAGAAGGCAAGACACCCATGATTACCCTGGCTGCTTCGGCGAAGATCATCGAGCCGATGGATGACAGGAAGAAATGGGTCTTCAAGACGCCCCAGAACGACGGGCTGATGGCTGGCGCCATTGCAGACCATATGGCCAAGAGTGGCGTCAAGACCGTCGGCTACATCGGCTTCAACGATGCCTATGGCGAGAGCTGGTTGCAGGAATTCAAAAAGGCCGCTGAAGCCAAGGGCCTGAAGATCGTGGCGACCGAGGCCTTCTCGCGCGCCGACACGTCCGTGACCGGTCAGGCATTGAAGCTGATGGCTGCCAAGCCCGATGCGGTGCTGGTGGCGGGCTCGGGCACACCAGCGGCCCTGCCCGAGAAAACCCTCAAGGAGCGCGGCTACAAGGGTAAGTACTACCAGACCCACGGTGTGGCCAATGCCGATTTTCTGCGCGTAGGCGGCAAGGACGTGGAAGGCACCTTCCTGCCTGCGGGCCCGGTGCTGGTGGCCGATCAATTGCCTGACAGCAACCCGGTCAAGAAAGAGGGCGTGGATTACGTCAAGGCCTATGAAGGCAAGTATGGCAAGGGCACTGCGGCCACTTTTGGCGCCCATGCATGGGATGCAGGAAAGATCCTGTTCGCTGCTGTGCCCGAGGCGCTGAAAAAGGCGCAGCCTGGTACACCGGAGTTCCGCGCGGCGTTGCGCGATGCCCTGGAGCAGACCAAGAATGTGCCTGGTGCACACGGTATTTTCTCCATGTCACCCACTGACCACCTCGGCATCCAGAATGGTGTGGTGATGGTCAAGATCGAAAACGGCACCTGGAAGTACCAACCCTGATATACGCCTGCAACGCATGAAACAGGCGCGGCCCCATCTGCGAGACGGTCAGCAAGAGCCGTTTTGCTGATGGGGCCGCAGTTTCCCTTGCGGTGCGCCGCAAGGCGGCTCCGGGGTGTTTCATCTTTCCGCGTTTTCGAAAGTCGACTATGGATTTGCAAATTGCCTTGCTGCTGGGGCAGGACGGCATCGTCAATGGCGCCATCTACGGGCTGATGGCGGTGGCCCTGGTGCTGGTGTTTTCAGTTACCCGCATCATTTTCATTCCGCAGGGAGAGTTTGTTGCCTATGGCGCGCTCACCATGGCCATGATGCAGGCGGGCAAGACGCCGTCCACGTTGTGGCTGCTGTTGGCGATGGCTGCCGTTGCGCTGGTGGCGGAGCTGTGGCGTGCCCGCTCCGGCCAGGGCGGCAGTTGGCCCGCAACCCTGCTGTGGTGCGTAGGCTTTCCCGCCGTGGCGGCGGTGCTGGCTTTGGGCGTCAAGCCCAGTTCGCTGCTGCTGCAGTCGATCACTGCCTTGGTGCTGGTGATGCCCATGGGCCCGTTGCTCTACCGTGTGGCGTACCGGCCGGTGGCAAATGCTTCCGTGCTGCTGTTGCTCATCATTTCGGTCGCGCTTCATGGCGTGCTGGTGGGCCTGGGTCTGCTGTTCTTTGGTGCAGAGGGCTCGCGCACCACGCCCTTCTCGGAATCCAAGTTCGACATTGCGGATATTTCCATTTCGGGCCAGTCCCTGGTGGTGCTTGGTGTTGCGCTGGTACTGGTGATATCGCTGTTCGTGTTTTTTGAACGATCAATGCTCGGCAAGGCCTTGCGCGCAACAGCCATCAACCGGGTAGGCGCGCGCCTGATGGGCATTCCAACCGCATTGGCGGGTGATCTGAGCTTTGCCCTCGCTGCCTTGATCGGCGCCATCTCTGGCTTGCTGATCGCACCGCTTACCACGGTGTATTACGACACCGGATTCATGGTAGGGCTCAAAGGCTTTGTGGCGGCCATCATTGGCGGTCTTGCCAGCTATCCGCTGGCACTGGCAGGCGCGCTGCTGGTGGGCCTGCTGGAGTCCTTTTCCACCTTCTGGGCCAGCGCTTACAAGGAGGTGCTGGTGTTTGCGATGATTATTCCGGTGCTGTGGTGGAGATCGCGCAACAGCCGCCATGTGGAGGAAGAAGAATGAGCGCGCCAGTACCGAAATCTGGCCCCATGGCCAGCTCCGCGCCCGCAGGCTCTGCAGGTATCGTTACTCCCCGGATGCTCACCGCCGCCGCCATTGTGCTGTTTGCACTGGCCTGGGGATTTTTGCCCGATTTCACCGTGGTGATCCTGAGCTACATCGGTCTCTATGCCATGGTGGCCGCAGGCCTGGTATTGCTGACCGGGGTGGGCGGCATGACATCATTTGGACAGGCCGCCTTTGTCGGCATTGGCGCCTATGCCACGGCATGGGCCTGCACGTCGCCGGTGGCGGTACAGTTCTTCAGCAGCGCCGTGGGCGCAGTTGGCTTGCCGTGGGTGGGTCTGTTGCTGGGCTTTGTGATCACTTTCGTCGTTGCCTGGGTGCTGGGGTCCGTCACCGTCAAGCTCCAAGGGCACTATCTGCCGCTGTGCACCATTGCCTGGGGCTTGAGCCTGTACTACCTGTTTGGCAACATGGAATTTCTGGGCGGCCAGACCGGCATCACAGGCATTCCACCATTGGTGATTGCAGGCGTCTCCTTTGCGTCGCCCCGGGTCATGGGTGTGCTCGTCTGGGCCGTGCTGCTGCTGGCACTGTGGCTGCTGAGCAATCTGCTCGATTCGCGAGAAGGGCGGGCGATCCGCTCGCTCAAGGGCGGGCAGGTGATGGCCGAGTCCATGGGCATCAACACCGCGCGCCACCGCGTCAAGCTGTTCGTGCTGGCCGCGCTGCTGGCTACCCTGTCTGGCTGGCTGTATGCGCACATGCAGCGCTTTGTGAGCCCCGCGCCCTTCAACCTGAACATCGGTATCGAGTACCTGTTCATGGCGGTGGTGGGTGGCGCGGGTCACCTCTGGGGTGCCGTGCTGGGCGCTACCTTGATCACCTTGCTGAAGGAGAAGCTGCAGGACATTCTGCCCGCCGTGCTGGGCACCAGCGGCAATTTTGAAGTGATCGTGTTCGGGCTGCTGATGGTGCTGGTGCTGCAGCGCTTCGACCAGGGGCTGTGGCCCACCTTGCAGCGCCTGACTGCGCGCTGGATCAAGCAGCCCACAGGCAGGCAGGTCCAGGCCACATCTCATCCGCTGGACCAGCGCACGGCTCCTGCGGCAGGCACGACCTTGTTGGCAGCCGAGCATGTGACCAAGCGCTTTGGCGGCTTGGTAGCGAACAACGACGTGTCCATGTCGCTGAAGGCCGGTGAGGTGCATGCATTGATCGGGCCAAACGGCGCAGGCAAGAGCACCTTCTTCAACATGATCTCGGGCGTGGATTCGCCCACCGAAGGCCAGGTGCAATTGATGGGCCAGGTAATGGCCGATGCGCCATCGCGCAGGTTTGCCGCACTGGGCCTGGGGCGTACGTTCCAGCATGTGCGACTGCTTGGCCAGCGCACGGTGCTGGAAAACGTGGCCTTGGGCGCCCATCTGCGTGCGCACAAGGGGTGGTTGGCGTCCATGCTGCGGCTGGACAGACACGAGGAGGCGTCGTTGCTGGCCGAGGCACGCAGGCAGATCGAACGCTGCGGCCTGGGCGCGTTTGCCGATGTGCCTGCTGGCTCACTGGCTCTGGGTCAGCAGCGCATTGTCGAAATCGCTCGCGCCCTGGCGGGACAGCCCGCAGCCTTGCTGCTGGATGAGCCGGCGGCGGGCCTGCGGCACCTGGAAAAGCAATCGCTCGCCCAGTTGCTGCGCCAGTTGCGCGCCGAAGGGCTGGGTATTCTGGTGGTGGAGCATGACATGGAGTTTGTGATGAACCTGGCCGACCGCATCACGGTACTGGAGTTCGGCACCGTGATCGCCACGGGAACGCCTGCCGAGATTCAATCGAACCAGCGCGTGCTGGATGCCTATCTGGGCGGCGCCGATGAAGACGAGGTGGCCGCATGAGCAGCACCCCTCACTTGTTGCAGCTGTCGCAGTTGTGCGTATCGTACGGGCCGGTGGAAGCCGTGCACCAGGTCGATCTGCATGTGGCGGCAGGAGAGATTGTGACCGTGATCGGCCCCAATGGCGCGGGCAAGACAACCTTGCTGTCGGCGGCCATGGGTCTGCTGCCCTCCAAGGGTCAGGTATCCCTGTCGGGCGGCGTGATCGCTCGCCCCACGGTGGAGGCCATGGTGTCGCATGGCGTAGGGCTGGTGCCGGAGAAGCGTGAACTGTTTGGCGAGATGTCGGTGGAAGACAATCTGCGGCTGGGCGGATTCTCGCTGTGGCGCAAGGGCGAGCGTGACCAGGGAGCGCGCCTGCAGGAGGTGTTTGACATCTTTCCGCGCCTGCAGGAGCGCCGTGCGCAGATGGCATCCACGCTGTCGGGCGGCGAGCGGCAGATGCTGGCCATTGGCCGCGCACTGATGGCCAAGCCGCGCCTGCTGATGCTCGATGAGCCATCGCTGGGCCTGGCACCACTGATTGTGCGCGAGGTGCTGCAGGTGGTGGCATCGCTGCGTGATCGCGGCGTATCGGTGCTGCTGGTGGAACAGAATGCGCGCGCTGCGCTGAAGGTGGCAGACCGCGCCTATGTGCTGGAGATGGGCGCCGTTGCACTCAGCGGCAATGCACGCGATCTGCTGCACGACCAGCGCATCATCGATACCTATCTGGGCGCGGGACGGCAGGACGCTGTCGCACATTGATCGGCTGATCCTTCGATCCGCTGATCCATTGGTGTGCGGTTCCGATCCGTTGTCAAGAATCCCCAAAAAAAGGGAGAGCTGGCCGCGCACGCTGCCAGCTCTCTGCTTTTTACTATCTGCTTATACGAAGCGGAATTCCAGCTTGCCCAGTCTTCCGTAGTCGGCTTCGAACACATCTCCCGCCTTGGCCGCAACAGGGCGGGTAAAGGAGCCGGCCAGAACGATTTCGCCAGCGTTCAAGAATTCGCCCCACGGTGCCAGCTTGTTGGCGAGCCAGGCTACGCCCACCGCAGGGTGGCCTTGCACGCCTGCTGCGAGGCCCGTCTCTTCCACTGCGCCGTTCTGGCGCAGAATGGCGCCGCACCAAGGTAGATCCACGTCTGTCGGTGCGGCTCGCCCGGCACCCATGACGATACCGGCATTGGCAGCATTGTCGCTGATGGTGTCGTACACCTTGCGCATGGCCTTGGTGTGGCGGTCCAGCTGTTCGATGCGCGCGTCAATGATTTCAATGGCCGGCGTCACATAGTCGGTGGCATCGAGCACGTCGGCAATGCCAAGCTGCCTGCCATCCACAAGCCCCGGCCCCTTGAGCGGCTTTTTCAGCACAAAAGCCAGCTCCACCTCTACACGCGGTGCGATGAAGTTCCGTATGGGGATGTCCAGTACCTGGCCGTTGCTGCAGGTGTAGAGCATGTTGTCGAGCAGGGTGCCGTAGTCGGGCTCGTCGATCTGGCTGGACAGCTGCATGGCACGCGAGGTGAGGCCGATCTTGTGGCCGATGACCTTGCGGCCGCCTGCGATCTGCAGACGCACCCATTCGCGTGCCACGCGGTAGCCGTCGTCCACGGTCATGCTGGGATAGCGTTTGGAGAAGTGCTCGACCTGCACGCGCGTTCTCTCGCTGTGGTCAAGTTCCTGGGCCAGTTGGGAAAGAAGCTCTTGGGTAAACATTTCAGTTGTTCGTTGCTTGAATGCGTGACATGGAACCAGCGAAACCGCTCAGGGCGCTATCTGAAAAGAGGGTGGAGGCTGCTGTGCTTGCCGTCATAAACCTGGCCGGGGCTTTCGTCGACCTGCACGGTCAGGCCCATGTGCCGTTCATCCAACAGGGTGGCAAAGTGTGCTTTGGCGCAGGCGAGCAGCGCGTCACCTGCCTGGGTCTTGACGGCGTCTGATCGCCCCTTGCCCATGCGCAGGTTGATGTAGACAAAGTGGTAGTCGCCATCGCCGCCTGCTGCCTTGCCCGCCGCCCCGCCATCGGCCACGGCATAGTGCGGCGCCGGGTAGGCGAGCACGCGCGTGCCGCCGGTGGGGAAGACCTGGCTGCCGTCCTCGGCGTGCACGGTGAGCATGGTGTCGGCGAGGCTGCGGCACAGGGCCGTCATGTCACTGCGTTGGTCGAGATTGCCGGTGTAGAGCACGACGACATGGGGCATCACCGCACCTCCATGGTGGCGGCAGTACAACTTACCGCAAAGATGGGAATGGGCTCACAGTACAGCACCTGGCCCGGCCCGCGTGCGGCGGCTGCCACGCTGATGAAGGTACGGATTTCGAAGCCGCCCTGGCCTCCGTCGCGGTAGGTTTCGGCATCGGTGTAGCCAAGCATGGCATCCTTGTCGTTGCGGCACCAGCGATCCATGAATTGCTGGTCCCATTCCCAGTTGATCTTGCCCGAGTCGGGCGTGGCCGGCCAGTGCGAGATGCCGCCAGTGCCGATGATCGCAATGCGCTCAGGTGCCTTGTCGCAGGCGCGGCGCAGTGCTTCGCCAAAGGCCCAGGCGCGGTGCAGCGGTGTCAACGGCGGCCCCTGGCAGTTGATGTTGACGGGGATGATGTCCGTGTCGAAATGCGGGGTGAGAAAGTGCAGCGGCACCATGATGCCGTGGTCGAATCTCCACTCTTCGGCAAAGGCGGTATCCACGGTCTGCAGCACTTCGGTGACGATGCGGCGAGACAGATCGGGGTTGCCGGGGATCGTGCGCTTTTCAATGCCCAGCCACTGTGGATCTTCAATTGGCCCCTCGTACTGCGCAGCCATGCCGATGGCATAGGCGGGCATGTTGTTCATGAAGAAGTTCGCAAAATGCTCGGCCGCGATGACGATGACCGCATCGGGCCGGGCTGCTGCCAATTGCGCCCCCATGCCGTGGAATGCGGCGTGGAACGCATCCTTCACCGCCGGATCGGCCAGATGGGCGCGGCCGGTAATCCCGGGGGCGTGGCTGCATACGCCTGCAAAAACCAGACTCATATCAAACCCCTGCTACTTTCTCGTCGACTGCCGTTGTCATCGCATACACGCCGGCGCGCACCGGGCCGTACTTTGCAACTCCGTCGCGCATGGCCTGCAGGTAGTCGGCCCAGGCCAGACCCAGCAAGGGGGCAAAGTGCATCAGCAACTGGCCGTTGCAACCCAGCACATACAACTTGCCGATATCTCCGAGGTGGATGGCATCGCGCTCCTCATCGGTCAACGGGTAGCTGGCGAGCAGCGCTTCGCGGTCTTCGCGGTAGCGGCGCTGCACTTCGGGTTCGCGGTTCAGGTGGAAGAGGAACTTCTGCATTGCGTACAGGCTCATGAGACCTCCTAGCCGATGCTGATGTTGGCGGCGCGGATGATCCTGGCGTATTTATCTTCCTCGCTGCGGATGAAGGCTGCAAACTGTTCCACGCTGCCGGCCTTCGAGACAATGCCGCCCTCCTGGAATGTCTTGATGACGGCGGGGCTTGCCAGTGCCAGGTTCACATCCTGGTTCAGGCGCTGCACGATGGCATCGCTGGTTCTGGCCGGTGCCAGCAGGCCTTGCCAGGAATTGGATTCCAGCGCCGCACCTTGTTCCGCAAGGGTGGGTACATCGGGTGCAAACTGCGATCGCTGCGTGGTTGCCATGCCCAATGCCACCAGCTTGCCGCTGGCAATCTGGCCCCGGAACTCGGGCCAGTTGCCAAACATGACGGTGACCTGTCCGCCGATCAGGTCTGCCATGGCCGGGCCCTGGCCCTTGTAGGGCACATGCACCATGTCGATGCCGAGCATCTGGCAGAGCAGGGCGCCCGATAGATGCGCAGATGTACCGTTGCCAAACGACGCGTAGCTGAGCGAGCCGGGCTTGGCCAGTGCCGCCTTTTTCAGGTCAGCAAGGGTCTTGAGCCCACTGGCTGGATGGGTGGCCAGCACATGCTCCGACAGCCCCATCAGTGCCACGGGGCGCAGGTCCCTGGCGCTGTCGTAGGGCAGGCTTTTGATCAACGTCTTGTTGGCCGTGAAGCTGTTGGCGATGGTGCCGAAGGTGTAGCCGTCGGGCACGGCCTTGGCCACGGCATCCACGCCGATCACGGTGCCTGCACCCGGCTTGTTCTCCACAACCACCGATTGCCCCAGGCTTTTGCCCAGTTCATTGCCGACCAGGCGCGTCACCACGTCCGTGGTTCCCCCTGGCGTGAACGGAACGATGATGCGCAGCGGGCGACTGGGCCAGCTGTCTGCATGGGCGAATTGCCATGCAGGCAGCGTGGCAATCGCGCTGGCGGCGGATTGGATGAATTGGCGGCGTTGCATCTATGTCTCCTTCGCTTTTATGTCGGGTGCGCTCTGCGATTGCGTTGATCGCTATTCTTTGATGGCGTACTGTTCAGACCCCCCAGTGAGGAATGTGGTGTGAACCCATGGAGACAGCCACATTCTTGGGTTCGCAGAACACCTCGTAGCTCCAGGTGCCGCCTTCGCGGCCCGTGCCCGAGGCCTTGGTGCCCCCAAACGGCTGGCGCAGGTCGCGCACGTTCTGGCTGTTGACAAAGCACATGCCTGCCTCGATGGCCGCAGCCACACGGTGGGCCTTGCCGATGTTTTCGGTCCATACGTAGCTGGAGAGCCCGTACTGGGTATCGTTGGCCAGGCGTATGGCCTCAGCCTCATCGCTGAACGGGATGATGCAGGCCACCGGGCCGAAGATCTCGTCCTGTGCAATGCGCATGCGGTTGTTCACCTCGGCAAACACGGTGGGCAAAACGTAATTGCCATTTTTCACGCGGTCTGGCACCACAGGTGCGTCCAGGCCGCCGCACAGCATGCTGGCGCCCTCCTGGAGGCCCAGCTCGATGTAATGGCGTACCTTGGCCAGATGGGCCTGGCTGATCATGGGGCCGACGATGGTTTTTTCGTCGAGCGGGTCGCCCACTGTGATGCGCCGGGCCCGCTCGGCGAAGCGGTCGGCGAACTTCACATAGATGCTCTTTTGCACCAGGATACGGCTGCCAGCCGTGCAGCGCTCGCCATTGTTGGAGAAGATCATGAATATGGCGGCATCAAGTGCGCGGTCAAAGTCGGCGTCGTCGAAGACCACAAAGGGGCTCTTGCCGCCCAGCTCCATGCTGAACTTCTTGAGGCCGGCGGCCTGCACGATGCGGTTGCCGGTCTGCGTCGATCCGGTGAATGAGACGGCCCGCACGTCGCGGTGTGCCACCAGCGGCTCGCCTGCATCCTTGCCGTAGCCATGCACCAGGTTGAGTACACCCGCAGGAATACCGGCTTCGAGGGCCAGCTCGCCCAGGCGTGCAGCCGTCATGGGTGAGAGCTCACTCATCTTGAGCACGGCGGTGTTGCCGAAGGCCAGGCATGGCGCGACTTTCCAGGTGGCCGTCATGAAAGGAACGTTCCACGGCGAGATCAGCGCACACACACCCACCGGGTGGAAGAGCGTGTAGTTCAGGTGCGTAGGCGTCGGGTAGGTGTGGCCATCGACCCGCGTGCACATTTCGGCAAAGTAGTAGAAGTTGTCGGCCGCGCGTGGCACCAGTTGCTTGCCGGTTTGCGCAATCACCTGGCCGCAGTCGTTGGTCTCGGACTCGGCGATCTCGGGCACATGCTGGGCGATCAGGTCGCCGAGCTTGCGCACCAGCCTGGCACGCTCTGTGGCGGGCGTGTTCGCCCACTTGGGAAATGCCTCCTTGGCTGCTGCAACCGCAGCATCGGCCTCGGCGGCACCGCCCGAAGCCACCTCGGCCAGCACTTCCTGCGTGGCGGGGTTGATGGTTTCGAAATAGTCTTTGCCGGCAACGTTCTTGCCGTTGATCAAATGGTCAATACGCATGCTTTTGTCTCCTGCGGTGGTTTTCAGAACGTGTTTGCGTTCTCAGTGCCCGCTTAACAGTTCATCACCACCAATGAAATTCACGAGGCGGCCAACGCCTTCGATCTCGGTCACGATTTCGTCGCCCACCCTGGAATCGGCCACACCATCAGGCGTTCCCGTCAGGATCAGGTCGCCGGGGTTCAGGGTCATCATGCTCGACAGGTGTGCGATCAGCGAGGGGATGCTGTGCACCATGTCGGCTGTGCTGCCATCCTGCTTCAGCTCGCCGTTGACCCAGCTGCGCAGGCGCAGATTCATCGGGTCTGCGATATCGGCCGCATCCACCAGCCAGGGCCCCACGGGCGTGGCGCCGTCGCGGTTCTTGACGCGCAGATTGGGGCGGTAGTAGTTCTCCAGGTAGTCGCGGATTGCATAGTCGTTGGCCGTGACGTAGCCGGCAACCACGCTGTACGCATCTTCCTTCTTGACGTTGCGGCAGGTCTTGCCGATCACTACGCCCAACTCGCACTCGAAGTGCATATAGGTGACGTCGGACGGTCGGCATGTGTGGCAGAGGTGGCCGTTGAGCGCATTCGGGCCCTTGAGGAACACCAGCGGTTCCTCGGGGGCCTTGTTGAAGGCGATTTCCTTGGCGTGGTCGGCGTAATTCAGGCCCAGCGCGAAGATGGTGCCGAAATCCATGGGTGGAAGCCACTGTACAGCGGTCTCTGCGACGATGCTGCCATCAGGCAGTTGCACGCGGCCGTCTGCGCTTTCTGTCACGGCCATGGCCTGGCCTTGGTAGATCACACGTCCGTGCTTCATGGCTGCGCCTCCAGAGCCACGGTGTGGCAAAGCTCGCCCAGGCCGGGCACCATGATGCGCACCGTATCGCCTGGACGGGCCACCGGAGATCCTTCGCCCGGGCCCAGCAGCAAGATGTCGCCTGCAGACAAGGACATGAACTCGGTCACATCGGCAATCAACTGGGCTGCCGGGCGTACCAACTGGTCAAAACCGCGCTCGTACACCGGTTGGCCGTTGATCTCGATATGCAGCGTTGCTTGATTCACCGCAAAATCGCTGGCCGCTACCGCCTCGCCCATGGGGCAAAAGCTATCGCGGTCGCGCTGACGGATGGCGGGGCGGTAGTAGTTCTCGTGCGGCAGGGTGACATCGCTCACCACCGCATAAGCCGCCACATGCTCCATGGCCTTGCTTGCGGATACGCGGGTGGCAGTGCTGCCGATCACCAGGCCGATCGTGGCATCGATGCGCACTTCGCCGGGATCGGCGGGAATGGCCACCGCAGCGTGGTTGCCTGCAAAGGTGTTGCGTGGCTTGATATAGAGCACCGGCGCACGTGGCGCTGCCTTGTAGGGCGCGCTGTCGAATTGTGGCGCAAGGCGTTGCAAGGTGGCGCGGTCATTGAGAAGCACGCCGTACACCGTGGCGCGTGCAGCAGGAAAGCTGGCGATCATGAATGCTCCAGTGCAATCAGCTCATCGAGCAGTTGGTACAGCGCTTCGAGCTGGTCCTTGCCAAAGGCCTGCTCCAGCCCCAGGTAGTGGCGGGCAATGTCCTTCGAGAGCTGGTGTGCCAGCTCCAGCCCGTGCGGGGTGGCGCTCACCACCGAGCGTCGCTGGTCCGCCGGGTCCTTCTGGCGCTCTATCAGGCCGTCGCGCTCCATGCGGCTGAGCACGCCAGTCAGGCTGGGGCCGAGGAGAAAGGCCTGCTGGGCTACTTTGCCCGTTTCCAGCGATTCGCCATTGCCCAGCACGCGCAGTACACGCCATTGCTGATCGGACAGCCCATGCGAGCGCAGAAACGGCCGCGTATGCCCCATGATCGATTCCCGTGCCTGCAAAAGCAGGCTGGGCAGGTTGCGGTGTTTGAGTGAGGTCTTCATTTATTTAATAGGTTAAATAAATTTCGATCCAAATGCAAACGGTATTTATGCGGATAAACCAGAGGTATCGGCTGAAAGCCTGGCAAGGCCAAGGTCGCGGAGCGAGGAGGTAGCGTTTGGCGATTGGTGAATAAGCGCTGCTGGCCGGTTTCTAGCTGCGTTCAGAGCGAATGGCAGCCAGCATCTGCGCTGGGGATGTGGGCGTGCGACCCAGCCAGTGCGTCATGGAGGCGGGGTCGCAGCTGTTGTCGTGCGAAGCCAGTTCCAGCGATGCGCTGCACCAGGGGCTTGAGGCAAACGCATCGCCCAGCCGTGCGCTGGCAAGGGTGGCAAAGCGGGGCAGGGTGATGGTGACAGGCGCCGCATGCCCGGCTTGCTGGCGCAGGCTGGCAACCATGGCGGCCATGGTCAACTGTACCGGGCCGCCGAGTTCCACCACCCCGGTGGTGGGCGACAGCAGCAGCCGCGCCATGGCCTCGGCGAGTTCGCTGGCAACGACCGGCTGAATCAGGCGCTCTCGCATCACCGCTGGCAGCACCAGCACTGGCAGTCTGGCCAGATTGAGAAACAGCTGGGTGCTTGCGCCACGCGCGCCCATCACAATGCTGGGCCGCACGACGAGGCCATCAAGCAGGCCTTGCGCCGTCAGCCGCAGCAGATGGGCGTCGGCCGCGCGCTTGGTACGGGCATAGTCGGTATCGTTGCCCTCCACGCCCAGGGCGGACAGCTGCAGCACGCGCCGCACGCCTGCCTGTGCGCAGGCATCGAACAGGGCCTGGGGCGCGATGTGGTGCAGCGTCTTGAGATCTGCGCCGCCAGCACCGGGCTGGTTGCGCAGGCACCCTACGGCATTGATGACCATCTGGACGTTCTGCAGGTGCGGCAGCCAGTCGAATGCATTGCGCATTGCTGCATAATTGATAGCATTCTGCGCGCTTCTGCTGGCCGCTATGACATGAAATCCTTGCAAGCGCAGTTGCGCGGCCAGCGCCTGGCCGATAAAACCCTGGGCACCACACAGCAGCACCGTCTGGTCTGTGGGTGGAGGAGATGGGTGGTGGCTGTTGCTCATGAGATTCTCCTGAGTGATTCAGTGCTGTGGTCGATCCGTATCGCATGTACCGCCAGCGCAAGCGGCGCTGCGGGTGGCGGCACGTTGCGCGGCGCGGCGCATGGCGCGTTCGAACACCCACACGATGGGTGTTTGCGGCAAGCGGTAGCGATTGCGTGCAATCCATGGATAGAGCTTGCGTGCAGCCGTCGCCATGCCTGGCAGGTTCACCAGATTCGGCACCCACGCCCAGCCAATGCCCAGGTAGGCGCGGACGAGGCAGTCCACACCGATGTAGACCCTGCCGTCTGCGGCCACGCCATGGATGGCGCGCATCAACGCGTCCTTGGTGGCTGGAGCATCATGCAGATCGGCGCTGCTCGCGTCCACAAAAATGAGCCTGCCCGCATCGTTGCGCAGCATCAGGTTGGTCATCTCCGCATTGCACATGCGGCAGCTGGCGTCGTAGTAGATCGTCAGCGGGAACTGTGTGGGAGCAGATGCGGATGCTGGCATAGGTTTCTTTCGATATTTCTGTCTAAACAGAAATTAAAGATGGTAAAAAAGGCCTGCGCTCTCCGTGGCAGGCCCGTGCATCAGGGTTGGCTGGTGCTGGCCTCCAGGTTTTCGACAGGGGCAGGCGCGCCGCGCACAAAGCGCTGCACAGTGGCGCCCAGCGTCAGAATCCTGTCCAGCGTGGCGGGTGACAGGCGCAGCATCTCTTCGCTCCACGCCCCGAGCTTGTGCATCAGTTCCATAGTGGCGCGGATGCGGTCCTGTGCGTCGGCGCTCTCGCGCTCGAAACCAGGGCTTGCCACCAGTGACTGCAGCAGCCGGGTGGTCGGATCGAATTCGCGCTCCTTGCGTTCGCGCACAATGGTGCGGAAAAGCTCCCAGACATCCACGCTGGTCTCGAAGTAATCGCGCCGGTCGCCCAATGCGTGGGTGACCCGGATCAGGTTCCAGGCCTGCAATTCCTTCAGGCTGTTGCTGATGTTCGACCGCGCCACGTTCAAGGTTTCGCTCAGCTGCTCGGCGTTCAGCGGTTTGCCGTGTACAAACAGCAGCGCATGGATCTGCGCTACCGTGCGGTTCACGCCCCACAGCGAACCCATCTCGCCCCAGTGCAGTACAAATTGTTTTTGGATGTCGGACAGTTGCATGTTTTTGATTTTAGATATTCATTTATTTCTGTCAATACAGAAATTGATTCCCAAAAATAGGCCTGGCGTGTAAATGGATGTCTGCTCTGGCAGTATGGGTCGGACTGGCAATCCGCCCCTTTCATCGAATGTGGCCTGCAGTACGCAACGGGCGCAATCCTGCAGCTGCGCGTGGGGTACATCCAACATGCCTGGCTGCCGGCCCTCGCAGCTGTGGCACAGTGCTTTGCAGGTTTCTACAGATCGCAATGGATCCCATGTGATGAACACCCGCACCCGTCATTTTTCCCTTCGCACTTCCGTTCTGGCTGCATGCATGGCAGTTGTTTGCCCGTTGCATGCTGCGCAGGCCTCGCCCGCGCCAGTACCCGATGTGCAGGCCGAAGCACCTGCCTTGGTGCTGCCCGATGGCGGTAGGTACTACGGCCCGCTCAAGGGGGGCTTGCTCGAGGGCACGGGCCGGCTGGTGTGGAACGAGCTGCGGCGCTACGAAGGCGCCTTTCACCAGGGGCGCATGGAAGGGCAGGGCACGCTCACCCTGGCCTATGGCGTGTACCAGGGTCTGTTCAAGGATGGCGACCTGAACGGCGCGGGGCGCTACACCAGCAAGGATGGCGAGGTGTACGAGGGACACTTTGTCGATGGCGAATACGACGGGCAGGGCGTGCTCTCGGCCTCCAACGGCAACCGCTACGAAGGCCGGTTCGAGAAGGGCCATTTTGTACATGGCACCTTGATCGAAGCCGGTGGCCAGACCATGACAGGGCCGTTCAAGAACTTCCAGGCTGATGGCCTGATGGAAGTGACCTATCCCGGAGGCGTGGTCTTCAAAGTGGAAATGCGTGACGGCCAGGCCAAGGGCAGGGGCGAGTTGCAGCTGGCCGACGGCAAACGCATCCGTGCGGATTTCGACGGCTCCAGTGCCGACGAAGGCGAGATCGACTACCCCAACGGAGATCGCTACACCGGCGCACTCTACGCGGCTGCGGCCTATGGCAAGGGGCGCATGGTATATGCCAATGGCGATGTGTACGAAGGCCAGTTTGCCAAAGACCAGCCGCATGGCCGCGGCACCTTGACCTTCGCCAAGAGCGGCAAGCCTGTGCAGACCGGCCAATGGCGGCGTGGCAAGCTGGTGGGCGCTGGCGAGGCGGGTGTGCCCGAAGACAACAGCCCCGAGCAGGCCGCCCGCAATAACAGCAGGCCCTGTATGCGCAAAATGCCCTGCTGGCCCAGCAGATGGCAGCGCTGCAGCCCAGCGGTGGTACGGCTGCGCAGATGTATGCGCTTTTCATCGCGGGTGATGGCACGCAGGAGGTGTTCCGCCGCGAGGCCGAATACGTCAGCCAGGAATTTGCCCAGCGTTATGGAACGCAAGGGCGCAGCATGCTGCTGGCCAACAGCCGCAGCTCCGTCGCCCGTCTGCCGCTGGCCACCACGGCCAGCATCGAGCGTGCCTTGGGGGCTCTAGGCCAGAAGATGAACAAGGAGCGCGATCTGCTGTTTGTGTACCTGACCAGCCATGGCTCACGTGAGCACGATCTGCAGTTGGGTATGCGTGGCCTGCAGATCCCGCAACTCTCGGCCAGGCGCCTGGGCGAGCTGCTGAAGGCATCGGGCATCCGTCGGCAGGTGGTGGTGGTTTCGGCCTGCTATTCGGGCGGCTTCATCGAGCCGCTGCAGGGCCCCACCACCTGGGTGCTGACGGCGTCGCGCGCGGACCGCACGTCATTTGGCTGCGCCGATGAGAACGATTTCACCTATTTTGGGCGGGCCTTGTTCAAGGAAAGCCTGCCGCAAGCGGCCAACCTGAGCGATGCCTTCGCCCAGGCCAAAACCCTGGTGGAACAGTGGGAGGCCAAGCTGCCCGCTGCGGCGGAGGAGCCTGCACGGCCTGCGCCTGTTGCTGGTGATGCAAAACCGCCGATGGACCAGCCTGCTGCGACGGTGGAGCATTCCGAACCGCAGATGGCGGTGCTGCCTGCGTTTCAGAAGGACGTGGACGCGTGGTTTGCCGCGCGCAGCAAGCGGTAAGGTCAGTGAATACCGAAGTGAGGTAAGTCGTTAAATAGGCTGTAGCTCTCTTGAGGCTACCGCCACCGGTCACGGCCAAGGTCTGCTTGGTGGCCGTATTTGCTATGGATATTGATGGGCTGCCGCCCGCAGGGCGGGCTCCCAAGGCTAAAACCATCAAAAAAGCCGCAATCCGGGCGCCCGGTTGCGGCTTTTGCCTTGATGCAGAAAACAGTGTTGCTCAGTGCAGCAGGTTGTTGCCTGGCGCTTGCGGCTGCACCTTGAAAAAGCCGGTGCCACAGGTGCCGTTGCCGATTTCCTCTTCGGTGGCTTCGCGCACGGCTTCCACCTTGATGTCCAAGCGGATCGCAATGCCCGCAAGCGGGTGGTTGCCGTCCAGCACCACATGCTCGGGGTACAGCTCGGTCACGGTGTAGAGCATGTCACGCGGCGCATCAGGATTGGTGCCCTGGGGCAGGGCGTGGCCGTCGATGGTCATGCCTTCTTCCAGGTCTTTGGGGAAGAGGGCGCGAGGTTCCAGAAAGACCTTTTCCTCGTCATAGTCGCCAAAGGCGTCTTCGGGTTCCAGGTGCAGTTGCAGGCGGTCGCCCACCGTGTGGCCTTGCAAGGCCTGTTCCACGCGGGAGAGCAAATCATTGCCGCCGACGAGGAATTCCACGGGCTCGTCGAGCACGTCCAGCTCTTCGCCCAGTGTGTCTTTGAGGGTCCAGGTCAGCGCGACCACGCATTGATCAGTGATTTCCATAGGACAATTGTCGCAGTTTGGCCGTCTGGTGCCATCGCAATTCCGGGAAATCCATGCAAATCGAACAAGCACTGCCGCTGCTCGGCGGACTCTCTCCAGCCCAGTTCATGCGCCGTTACTGGCAGAAGAAGCCGCTGCTGGTGCGCGGCGCCGTGACCGACTGGAAAAATCTGCAATTGCCACTGCCGCGTGCAGAACTGTTTGAACTGGCGGGGCAGGAGGGCGTGGAGTCGCGCTTGATTCAGCAGAAGGGCGGCGCCTGGAGCATCAAGCACGGCCCGTTCAGCCGCCGCGCGATCCCCTCGCTCAAGACCGAGGACTGGACCTTGCTGGTGCAAGGGGTCGATCTGCACAATGCTGCGGCGCATCAGTTGCTGCAGCGCTTTGCCTTTGTTCCTGCGGCCCGCCTGGACGATCTGATGATCAGCTATGCGAGCAACGGCGGCGGTGTGGGGCCGCATTTTGACAGCTACGACGTGTTTTTGCTGCAGGCACATGGCAAACGCCGCTGGCGCATCGGCAAACAGAAGAACCTGGCGCTCAAGGATGGCATTCCCCTCAAGATACTCGCCGAGTTCGAGGCGGAGGAGGAGTACCTGCTGGAGCCGGGTGACATGCTGTACCTGCCGCCGCGCTACGCCCACGATGGCGTGGCCAAAGGCGAGTGCATGACGTACTCCATCGGTTTCCGCTCGCCTGCGCAGCATGAACTGGCGGGCGATCTGCTCATGCGCCTGTCGGATGTGGACGATCTGGACGACTGCGATAGCAATGCGCGGGCTGCCACGCCCATCTACAAGGACCCCAAGCAGGCGGCGGTAGGGACGCCTGGCGCCATTCCACCCGAGATGCTGGAATTTGCCCGCATCGGTCTGGAAAAGCGCCTGGCGGAGCCGCTGGCGCTGGCCCGGGCGCTGGGCGAGTCGCTCACCGAGCCCAAGGCCAACGTCTGGTTCGAGCCTGAAGGCAATCCTGCGATGCTGGAAGCGGTAGCCCTGGATCGCAAGACACGCATGATGTACGACGGTCACCACATCTTCATCAATGGCGAGAGCTACCGGGCGGGCGGCAAGGATTTCACCCTGATGAAGAAACTTGCCGACACCCGCCGCCTTGATCGCCGCGATGTGAACGGGGCCAGTGACGACGCACTGTCGCTGCTGTCGCAGTGGTGCGAAGACGGCTGGGCCCACGCTGTCTCTGAATGACGCCTTCGCCATTACGGACATGCAGAAGCCTTCGCCTCCACCACCCGTATCCGGTGCCGCATCAGCTCCAATTGCAGCTGCGGCTGCGGCATGCGAAGGCCGGTTCGAGGGGCGAGCTGCATTCGATAACCATGTGTTGCATTTCTTGCAAAGGGCTGCGGACGAGGGGTGGCCTGAGCTGATCGTGGCCGATCCGAATTTCGCCGACTGGCCATGGGGAACGCGCGCGGCTATTGACCTGCTGCAGCGCTGGGCCCGGCACGGGCGTCTGATGACTGTGCTGGCCTACCGCTTTGATGCATTGCCGCGCCGCCATCCGCGCTGGATGCAATGGCGCACGGTGTGGGATCACAAGCTGCAATGCCGTCAGTTGCAGGCTCGCGATGTGTCGCTGGTGCCCAGTGCGCTGTGGTCGCCGCAATGGGTGGTAGAGCGGCTTGACGTGGAGCGCTGCATTGGCTTGGCCAGTGCAGGACGTACGGCCGTCGTGCCCCGGGGTGAAATGCTGCAGGAGTGGATCAGGCATCAGAGCACTCCGGCGCTGCCGGCGAGCGTGCTGGGCTTGTAAGCGGAGTTCGTCAAGTTCGATAAATTGTTGCTAAGCAGCAACAATAACGGCAACACAGGCATAGTCGGTGTTCGGGGGTAATCCCTATAATCCCACGACGAGTCTGGTGCGTTAAAAGCCTAGTGCTGTGCACGCTCTGCCTGGGGTAAATCGTTTGCCTCTGATTTGAATCACAAGAATCCACCGTGGTTAGGAATATCCAAATGAAGAAGTCCGTTGTTCTCGCTTCGTTGATCGCTGCTGTTGCACTGGCCGCTTGCGGCAAGAAGGAAGAAGCTGCTGCTCCTGCACCAGCGCCTGTTGAAGCTCCAGCACCTGCTGTTGAAGCCGCCAAGGATGCTGCCAACGCTGCCGCTGATGCTGCCAAGGACGCTGCTGCTGCTGCTGGTACCGCTGCTTCGAACGCTGTTGACGCAGCCAAGGATGCTGGTGCTGCCGCTGCTGACGCCACCAAGGATGCTGCCAAGGACGCCGCTGCTGCTGCTGGCAACGCTGCTGACGCTGCCAAGGATGCCGCCAAGGACGCTGGCGCCGCTGCTGCTGACGCTGCCAAGGCTGCTGCTGATGCCGCTTCGAACGCTGCTACCGCTGCCAAGGATGCTGCCACCAAGTAATTGATGGTGTTGTCTGTGGCCCTGTGCCGCAGGTGGCTTCGGTCAATCCACAAAGCCCGCGCTTCGCGCGGGCTTTTGCTTTTTGGGATTTGGATGTTTACGGATGCGGGCGGTGCAAGGGAACGCAAGAAGGTGCGTTGCCTAGTTGGCATTATTTGCTATTGAAAAAAGAGCAAAAAATGCATAACAGTCGTGCGCTGGAGGTGAATCTCTTTTAGACGCAAGCAAAATGCAGGCGCTGGCAGTGTTGCGGCATCCCTCGCTGCGCGAGCAAGCTGGAGGTCCTTCTGGAGCCAGCAAGGATTGGGAGCGCAGGCAGTTCCGCCCATGAAAAAGCCACTGTGGTGAGGCAGTGGCTTGGGGTTGGTTGCGGCGGCTTTGACGGCTTACTTCATGTCGTCAGCCAGCACCTTCACAATGCGTTGGGCATTGGCTGAGGTGTCTGCCTGGCCGCTGGCGCTCAGCACGGAAACCACGCTGGTGGCGTTGTCGCTCTTGACCTGGATGCGGTACTTGATCGGCTCGGGCGCATCGGGGTTGCGGTTGAAGATCTTGGCAAAGAAACCATCGGGCTTCTTGTTCAGATCGGTCGGATCGATGTAGCGCACATAGTAGATGCCCTGGCTGCGGTCGCGATCCTCGACGGTAAAGCCCGTGCGATCGAGCGCAAGGCCAACGCGGCGCCATGTGCGGTCGAACGGATCGGCCACTTCCAGCACCGGGGCGCCATTTTGCGTGGCGATCTTGGATGTGGTGACAGGCGCCAGCGGAGCTGCCGCAATCGCCTTGGATTGCTCTTCACTCACGCCCAGCTTGACCATGATGCGGCGCAGGAACTCGGTCTCCAGTTCCGGATCGGCCTTGCGTGGCTGCCAGATGGTGCTGTCTTTTTCCTTGTTGGAATAGACTTCTTCCATGCCGCGGTGGCTCACATAGATTTCGGTCTTGCCATCGGGGCGGCGCTCGATGCGGGTGCGGAACTTGTCCTGCTCGCCGGTCGAGTAGATCGAATCAAAGATCTTGCCGATGGATTTGCGGATGAAATCCTGTGGCAGCTTGGCGCGGTTTTCGGCCCAGTCGGTTTCCATGATGCCGATGTCCGGGCGATCGATGGTCAGCGAGAAACCGCTTTCCTGCCAGAAGTCCTTGACGGGTTCCCACACCTTGTCGGCGGAGCGGTCGATCACCAGCCAGCGCTGGTTGCCATCGCGCTCGATCTGCACATCGCCGATCTTGCTGACGGCGGCGTTGACCTGCCCCTTGGGCTTGTTGTCCTGCTGCACTTGGTAGGCCGCCGCAGACACGGTGCCGCCAGGCACTACGTAGCGGGTGTCCTTGGACAGCTGGGTCAGGTCGGGAGGCACTTCCAGCGTCGGGCCCTTGGAGGCACTCTTGTAGTCGATCTTGTCACCAGAGAGCAGGTCGCTGGTGCTGCTGCAGGCAGCCAAAGTGATCGACAGGCCGAGGACGCTAAGTTTTGCGAGGGAATTCACGTTCAAATCCTTAACAGAGACAACGCGTGGAAAGCCTTGTTACAGCAGGCCGACTTCACGCATCGCAGCTTCCACCGTGCCATGCAGGCTGGGTGAGAGCTCAGTCATTGGCAGGCGCAGGGTTGGGCCACACAGCCCCATCTTGTTGGCCGCCCACTTTACAGGAATGGGATTGGCCTCCAAGAACAGGCTCTTGTGCAGCGGCAGCAGTTTATTCTGAATTTCCATAGCCCGACGCACATCCTTGGCAATTGCGGCCTCGCACAACTGGCTCATCAGCCGTGGCGCGACGTTGGCGGTCACGCTCACATTGCCGTGGCCGCCGCACAGCATCAGGGCGACTGCGGTCGGGTCATCGCCCGAGTAGATGCCGAAATTTGCCGGCGCATCCTTGATCAGCCACTGCGCGCGCTCGATGTTTCCGGTTGCTTCCTTGATGCCGACAATGCCGGGCAACTCGGCCAGGCGCAGCACGGTCTCGTACTGCATGTCGGCCACGGTGCGGCCGGGTACGTTGTACAGGAAGATGGGCAGATCACCCACCGCCTCGGCAATGGCCTTGAAATGCTGGTACTGGCCTTCCTGCGTAGGCTTGTTGTAGTAGGGGACGACCTGCAGCTGGCTGTCAGCGCCCACGCTCTTGGCATACTTGGCCAGCGTGATGGCTTCATGGGTGGAATTGGCGCCGCAGCCGGCCATGATGGGGACGCGCTTGTCGGCTTGCTCCACTGCCACACGGATGATCTCCATGTGCTCTTCCACGGTCACCGTGGGCGATTCGCCGGAAGTGCCGACCACGCCGATGCAATTGGTACCCTCGGCAATGTGCCAGTCGATCAGTTTTCGCAGGCTGCCGTAATCCACGCTGCCATCGGCTTGCATGGGGGTGATCAGGGCAACAATACTACCGGTCAGAGGAACGCTGGTGGATGTCATGGCAATGTGTACGCTCGTGGCGGAAAAAGGATTCTAGCGAGTGCCGGACTGCATTCGCCCGGGCAGTATATCGCCCGCAGGAAGCTTTTCTGACATATTGCATTGAAAATTAAACTCAATGAATTCAAATCGTCGAAAATGACGATTGAAAATTGTCAAAACGGCGAAAATAAAAGCGACAAAACATTGCCGGTGATTGTGTAATCGAATGCGCTGGCCCTGGCGGATTCCTGCCGGCACCCGGATGCAGGCCATATTCCACTGTACCGAATCCGCCTGCTGGCGCCAACGCAGTTGCGCCGGGATCGTAAACACGTTCTCACAGGGCGGCCCAGGTTCTACGGCACAATGCCTGCCATGCTGATGTATCCCCAATTCGATCCCATCGCCATCAAGATCGGTCCGCTGGCCGTGCACTGGTATGGCCTGACCTATCTGGTTGCCTTTGGCCTGTTCCTGCTGCTGGGCATTCGGCGCCTCAAGGACCAGCCTTTTGCATCGATCACCACACCGTCGCGCTGGGTGCGCAAGGACGTGGAAGATATTCTGTTCTATGGCGTGCTGGGTGTGATTGCAGGGGGCCGCCTGGGCTACTGCCTGTTCTACAAACCGGGTTACTACCTGAGCCATCCGCTGGAGGTATTTGCCATCTGGCAAGGCGGCATGAGTTTCCACGGTGGGCTGATCGGCGTGATCGTGTCCATGCTGCTGTTTGCCCGGCTCAAGGGGCGTCCCTGGCTGCAGGTGGCCGATTTTGTAGCGCCTTGCATCCCATTGGGCCTGGCATCGGGCCGCATCGGCAACTTCATCAATGGCGAGTTGTGGGGCCGCTTTGCCAGCCCCGAGCTGCCCTGGGCCATGGTGTTTCCGCAAAGCGGGTCGATGCTGCCGCGCCACCCTTCGCAGATCTACCAGTTTCTGCTGGAAGGCGTGCTGCTGTTCATTCTGCTTTGGTGGTACTCGCGCAAGCCGCGTGGCGAGGGTCAGGTGGCAGGCCTCTTCATGGTGGGGTACGGCGTGCTGCGCTTCACGGCCGAGTACTTCCGCGAGCCGGACGATTTTCTGGGCCTGCTGTCGCTGGGCATGAGCATGGGCCAGTGGCTGTGCGTACCCATGGTGCTGTTTGGCCTCTTCCTGTGGAACCGCGGCCGTAGCCAGCCTATTGCGGCAGCCGTGTGACAAACCCCTGACGGGGGCCTGGCCGGCACTATACTGACCGTTTGTTTCAAACAAAGGCTGCCACGCGCGCCCGTCAATGGCTGCGCCTGTGGCACGGCCTCCCTCATCCGTCTAGTTCTTGGAGTCGTGGAATGAAGAAAGTTTTGGCTGTTACCCTGGCCGCCTGTGCGCTGATGGGCCTGTCTGCAAAGGCGTTCGCCCAGCAGGACCTGAAGGTGGCCGTCGATCTATCGTACGAGCCCTTCACCTACAAGCTTCCATCGGGCCAGCCCGCTGGCTTCGATATCGACATCGCCAATGCAGTGTGCGAGCAGATCAAGCGCAAGTGCGTGTTTGTCGAGCAGGTGTGGGACGGCATGATTCCCGGACTGCAGGCCAAGAAGTACGATGTGATCATCAGCTCCATGGCCAAGACCGAAGACCGTGCCCGCGTGGTGGACTTCACCAACAAGTACTACCACACCGGCGCTCGTGTCGTGATGCCCAAGGGCTTCAAGTACACCGGCCCCGAATCGCTCAAGGGCAAGAAGATTGGCGTGCTCAAGGCCAGCATTCAGGAAAAATGGGCACTGGCCTATCTGAAGCCCGCAGGTGCCGATGTGGTGTCCTACCCTGGCCGTGACCCTGTTTACCTGGACATCAATTCGGGCCGCCTCGACGGCTCCGTGGCCGACAGCGTGGAAATCGCCTATGGCTTCCTGAAGAAGCCGGAAGGCCAGAAATTCGAATTCGTCAGCGACACGCTGGTCGACAAGAAGATTTTTGGCGAAGGTGCCAGCATTGCCTTGCGCAAGGGCCAGCCGGAGTTGAAGAAGGAGCTGAACGACGCGATCGCTGCAATCCGCGCCAACGGCACCTACAAGAAGATTGCCGACAAGTACTTTGACTTTGATCCGTACGGCAAGGACTGATCCTTCACCGCTCCACACCAAGCAGGCCTTTGTGCCTGCTTTTTTATTACCGGATTATTTCAAGGCCATAGGCAAGCTGCGGGCAGGGCCTGTGAGGCAATGGTAACAAAGCGGACTTGGTGTAAATACGCAATACGAAATGCTGTGTTATTTCTCATAATTACAGACAACTGCACGGGGTGGGAACCCAGCGAGGTATGCGATGCATGTCGTCTGCATATTTTGGCGAGGGTTCTTGCAGATGCAGGTTCTGCATTGTCTTGAGGAAGCATGTGAATGGCCACAGCCGCACAACCCTTGCATGACACCGTCGCCACCCAGGTCCGCGACCTCATTTTTGCGGGCGAGCTGGAGCCCGGCGAGCTGCTGGATGAAAAGGCCCTGTGCGATCAGCTGGAGGTATCGCGCACGCCGCTGCGCGAGGCGCTCAAGCTGCTGGTCTCGGAGGGGCTGCTTCGCCACGAGCCGCGCAGGGGTTGCTTTGTCGAAAAGATCACCGACCGTGACCTGGACGACATCTTTCCGGTGATTGCCCTGCTCGAGGGGCGGGCGGCGTTCGAAGCCACCCACAAGCTGACCGCTGCTGATCGCGCCGTGCTCGACGTGATGCACGAGCAGCTCACGCATTGCGCCCAATCGGGCGATATTGCGGGTTATTACCGCATGAACCACCAGATTCACGAAGCCTTCATCACGCTGGCCGATAACCGTTGGCTGGCACAGACCATTGCCGATCTGCGCCGCATCCTGCGGCTGGCGCGTCTGCAGCAACTCAGTGCGCCCGGCCGCCTGGCGGGCAGCCTGCAGGAGCACCTGAACATTTACGAAGCCATGGTGGCGGGCAAGCCAGATGCTGCCGAGCAAGCCATGCGCCACCATTTGCTGCAGCAGCGCAAGGCTTTGCAGCGCATGACCACCCTGTCCCTGTCGAGAATCGCCTTATGACCAAGACCTCTGAATCCAACGAAACCGCAGCAAGCGCTGCCACCGATATCGGGTCGATGGCCTCCGGCTGGCTGCAAAAAAGCGCGGCCTGGTTGCGCTCGGTCGGCATTCCTGCCGAGTTGGGCAGCGATACTTCTGAAGGGGTGCGCAACACGACCGAGCGCCTCAAGGCCACCTTGCGCCGTGGCGCCGAGGCCTTGTCTCCGCGCGAACTGCGCCGCGTTCTGGCTGACCTGCAGGGGGCGGCTGCCAGCGAGGTGAGCGATGTGGAAGGCGGGCGCCTGGCCGAGCAGGTGATGCAGTGGTATGCCGGCGCAGCTCCCGCAGAGCGGCAGGACCTGTGGCGCCTGCTGTGCGAACAGTTTGTCCCCGATGTGGCCAAGATTCAGCAGGCGCGCCAGCGTTATGAGGATGCGCTGGGTACCTCCGGCATGGGCGCTGCCGAAAAGCATTTGCGCCGCGCCTTGCAGACCCCGCGTATGCGGCTGCTGCAGCGCTTTGCAGTGCCGCCCCAGGGCATGCGTTTTTTGCTGGATCTGCGTGCCGATCTGCTGCCCCTGCTCAAGACCGAGGAGTGGCTCGGTACGCTTGATGCCGATCTGGAGTACCTGTTCTCCACCTGGTTTGATGTGGCGTTTCTGGAAATGCGCAGCCTCAACTGGGATTCGCCCGCCTCGCTGCTGGAAAAACTCATCAAATATGAAGCCGTGCATGACATCCGCAGCTGGGCCGATCTCAAAAACCGGCTCGACAGCGACCGCCGCTGCTATGGCTTCTTCCACCCGCGCCTGCCGGGCGAGCCGCTGATCTTTGTGGAGGTGGCGCTGGTCGGCAAGATGTCCGATTCCATCACCCCGCTGCTGGACGAGGCCGCCGCCGCCGCCGACCTGACCAAGGCGGGCACGGCCATCTTCTATTCCATCAGCAACACCCAGACCGGCCTGCGCGGCGTGAGCTTTGGCGATTCCCTGATCAAGAACGTGGTGGAGCAATTGCTGCAGGAGTTTCCCAAGCTGCGCACCTTTGCCACCCTGTCGCCCATTCCGGGCTTTCGCCACTGGCTGGGCAAGCATGCAGAGACTGTCTGGGAAGGCGCCGACAAGCGCCTGCGTGCGGACCTCGCCAAGGAGCTGGGCAACGAAACCATGGATGGCGCGCAATGGCTGGCCGTTTATGACAAACCCACCGAGCTTGCCGCCGACAGCGTGCAGGCCAGGCTGCTGACCCATGCCGCCGCCGTCTACCTGGGCAAGACCCTGGTGCAGGGCCGGCCTGTGGACCCTGTGGCGCGTTTCCATCTGGGCAATGGCGCGCGGGTGGAGCGGCTCAACTGGGCGGGCGACCCTTCTGCCAAGGGCGTCAAGCAATCCTACGGGTTGATGGTGAACTACCTGTATGACTTGAAGCGCCTGGACAAACACCGCAGCCTGCTGGCTCAGGGCAAGGTGCCGGTGTCATCGGCGATTGAATCGCAGGCCAAGGTTTGAGCAGGCCTTCGGAAACAATAGCTGGTTGCGCCTGTCTTTATTCGGTTTTCGATGGAAAAGACCTTGAAAACCAATAGCGACAGGCGCCTGCAGCTCTTATTGACGAGTGATTGGTTGCAATTTGCCGCCCTACGGCAGTGAAGAAGGAGCATCGACGCTGGCCCATCCGTCTGCCGGGCCGGTTTGGTAGTGCAGGAGACAGGCTGCAGCAGAGAACCGGAACAGGTTTCACCCCGCCGCAGCAAAAAATAGCAAGGAGACAAACATGAGTAAGCGCAATCCTGGAATTTCTTTCCACCCCTTGCCGCGCCGGCATTTCCTGGGCCAGATGGCCGCAGGCATGGCGGCGGGCGGTCTGCCGCTATGGGCCATGGCGGAATCCGCCAAGGACTGGCCGAGCAAGCCGGTGACCTGGGTGGTGCCTTTTCCTGCGGGCGGCGGTACGGACGCATTCGCGCGCCCGCTGTCCTCGCAGTTCTCCAAGACCACCGGAAAAACCCTGGTGATCGACAACAAGGGTGGCGCGGGAGGAACCCTGGGCGCCAGCTACGCGGCGCGCCAGCCGCACGATGGCTATACCTTCTTCATGGGCGGCACGCACCACGTGATCGCACCTTCGGTCTATCCCAAGCTCGATTACGACATCCAGAAGGATCTGGTGCCGCTGGCGTTGCTCGCGACGGTGCCGCAGGTGCTGGTCATCAATCCCAAGAAACTGCCCATCAAGAACATGCAGGAGCTGCTGGCCCAGCTCAAGGCCAACCCCGGCAAGATGACATTTGCATCGGCGGGGGCTGGCTCCAGCCACCATCTGGCAGGCGAGTTGTTCAAGATACAGAGCAAGACCGATATCCTGCATGTGCCCTACAAGGGGGCGGGGCCGGCGTTGCAGGATTTGATAGCGGGCAATGTGGACATGCTGTTTGATGGCCTGGGCTCATCGGCGGCGCACATTGCTGCGGGCCGCATCAAATGCCTGATGGTGGCCGGTGACAAGCGCAACCCCTCACTGCCTGATGTGCCCTGTGCTGCCGAAGTGGGGCTGCCCGATTACAACGTCACCACCTGGTACGGCCTGTGGGCCGTCAAGGGAACGGCACCCGAGGTGCAGGCGCGCATGGTGGAAGAAGTCAAACGAATGGGGGCTTCCGAAGAAATCAAGGCGATCTGGGCGAAAAATGGAGCGGACTATGGCAGCATGACGCAGCCACAGTTTGCCGCCTTTGTGAACGACGAGGTCAAGCGCTGGGCGGCGGTGGTCAAGGCCTCGGGCGCCAAGATCGAATAAAGGCATGCATTTCGTTTCTTCATCAACCGATGGTGAAAAGGCAAGGCGCAGGCCTGGAAGACATTCCGCCTGCGAAGCTGGCCAGCCATTGACGGATGCAGGAATCGAATCACATGGGAGCGGGGTGATGGCAGGTCAGATCAGGCAGGAGGCGTGGGTGGCGGCGGATGGCCGGGTCCATGCGCATATCGTGCGCGTGGTGCTCAGCCACCCGGGCAAGCTCAATGCCATGTCGCGCGACATGTGGCGGGCGCTGCGCTCTGTTTTTGAGAGCTTGCAGAACAATCCGGATGTGCGCTGCATCGTGATTGAAGGTGAAGGGGATGCGTTCTGCGCCGGTGGCGATATCTCGGAGTACGAGAGCTTTCGCTTCGCCCCTGACACCCTGGCAGCGTTTCACGAAGGCGAAGTCTGGACAGGCCTGGATGCCATGCTCCGCTGCGACATTCCCGTCATCGCGGTCATCCGTGGCGCCTGCATGGGCGCCGGGGTGGAGATTGCCAGTTGCTGCGACATCCGCATTGCCGCCACCAATGCCAAGTTTGGCGCACCCATTGCCAAGCTGGGCTTTCCGATGGCACCCAGGGAAGCTGCGCTGGTAGCCAGCCAGGTCGGCGCGATGAAAGCTCGGCAGATGCTGCTCGAAGCTGCGGTGTTTGGCGCAGACCAGATGCAGGCCGCCGGGTTTGTCAGCCGCTGCATGGAACCCGACCTGCTGGCCGCGCACGTTGCCGAAACTGCGGCGCGCGTGGCGAGTCTGGCTCCGCAGGCGGCAAGGCTCAACAAGCAAACCCTGCGTGCACTGGCGGCAGGCGACATGGCGGCGCCTGCTTTGTCGCAGCCCTACGCCTACGCCGATTCCGCAGAGCACCGCGAAGGCATCGCAGCCTTTGTGGCCAAGCGGACTCCCCAATTCTGAGGGCGCCTGTCAAGACGCCCAGAACCTAACCAACCCAGAGACAGACATGAAAAACGACAACCTGTTTTGCGCGCTGCGCGCAGCCTTTCCCAAAGACCTGGATGCCGTCGCCGTGGAGACCACATCGGCCAGCGGTGAGCCGCTGAACTACAGCTGGCGTGATCTGGACCGCATGAGTGCCCGCATTGCCAATCTGCTGGGTAGCCTGAAGATACCCGCAGGCAGCCGTGTGGCGGTACAGGTCGAGAAATCGGTGGAAGCCATGGCGCTGTACCTGGCCACCCTGCGAGCAGGCTACGTTTTCCTGCCGCTGAACACCGCCTACCAAAGCGCCGAGATCGAATATTTCATCACCAATGCGGAACCAGCCGTGGTGGTGTGCTCGCCGCAGAACTTTGGCTGGGTGTCCAAAATCGCCTTCCAGTGCGGAACGCAAAGCGTTTTCACGCTGGGTGATGACCGCAGCGGCACCTTGCTGGAGCGTGCCGTGCACTGTGCCGATACGCATGAGCCTGCCGTCAGGCAATCCGATGACATGGCCGCCATTCTGTACACCAGTGGCACCACCGGCCGCAGCAAGGGGGCCATGCTGAGCCATGGCAACCTGCTGAGCAATGCAGTGATGCTGAAGGACTACTGGGGCTGGAAGGAGGGTGACGTGCTGATCCATGCACTGCCGATCTTCCATGTGCACGGCCTGTTCGTCGCCATCCATGCGGCGCTGCTCAATGGCAGCAAGATGGTCTGGTTCTCCAAGTTCGAGCCCAAGGCCGTGATCGCTGCGATGGAGCGTGCTACGGTCTTCATGGGTGTTCCCACGCTGTATGTGCGCATGCTGGCTGAGCCCACGCTCACGAGGGCCGCCACCCGGAACATGCGCCTCTTCATCTCCGGCTCCGCGCCACTTCTGATCGAGACCTTCCGCGAATGGCAGGAGCGCACCGGCCACACCATCCTGGAGCGCTACGGCATGAGCGAAACCATCATGCTTGTCTCCAACCCCTACTGCGCCGACAGCCGCTACGAGGGGCAGGGCGAGCGCCGGGGCGGCACCGTCGGCTTTCCGCTGCCGGGAGTAGGCGTGCGCGTACAGGGAGACGATGGACAGCCGGTACCGGCTGGCGAGATCGGCAACATCCAGGTGCAAGGCCCCAATGTGTTCAGCGGCTATTGGCGCATGCCCGAGAAGACTGCCGAGGAGTTCACGAAGGACGCTTGGTTCAAGACCGGTGATGTTGGCAAGGTGGACGCGCGCGGCTACGTGACGATTGTGGGCCGCAGCAAGGACTTGATCATCTCTGGCGGCTACAACGTCTACCCGGCAGAGATCGAAGGCTTCATCAACGAGCTGCCCGGTGTGGCCGAAAGTGCCCTGATCGGCGTGCCGCACCCTGACTTTGGCGAAGTAGGGGTTGCCGTGGTCATTGCCAAGCCGGGCCAGGCGGCAGATGCCGAAGGCATCATTGCCACGCTGAAAAAGCAGCTGGCCAATTTCAAGATTCCCAAGCGCTGCTTTGTGGTGAACGAGCTGCCGCGCAACACCATGGGCAAGGTGCAAAAGAATCTGCTGCGGGCGCAATACCAGGATCTGTTCAAGGGTTGAGGCCCGCAGCGCCCTTCAGTCAAGCCCTGAACCAGGGTTGCTGGAGACCGTTAAGCAAAAGAGAAGGCCCTAAGCCTTCTCTTTTTTTATGAGCGGTCGGCACTCAAGCCTGCCGTTTGCTTTGCTGCTGAAAACAAGGCGGCTGTCCTTGGCCCGCGTGCGCTGCAGGCCGGATTTGCCAGAAACTCAGCGCAGCACCAGCACCGGAATCGTTGCATGCGTCAATACATGCTGGGTTTCGCTGCCCAGCAGCAGGCGCTTGATGCCGCGATAGCCATGCGAGGCCATGACGATCAGGTCGCAGTGTTCCTTTTCCGCGGTCTTGAGCAGCGATTCGGCCACCAGGTCGGATTGCAGAACGATGCCCTTTACCGGCACGCCCACTGCAGTTCCCTGGGCAACGACCTTGTCGACCACGGCCTGGGCAGCGTCCAGCCAGCTTTGCTGAATACGTTCCACCTCCTTGAGGTCGATGACCGCGCTGCCTTCAAAGTAACTGCGGGGGTAGTTGGGCGAGATATTGACCACGGTGATCTGGGTCTGTCCCAGCTTGGCCAGAGCAAGCGCGTGCTGCACTGCTTTTTCGGACAGCTCGGATCCATCGGTGGCGAGCAGGATATGGTTGTACATCTTCAGCTCCTTTCGAAGGTGCAACCGGGGCGGCTGCATGTTTGCACCTTAGCGCATTGGCGCAAAGGCTGCCATGCCCTGTGTCAGAGCCGGCAATGGCAGCATGTGTTTGCCGGGAGCGCGGTGGGTCCGCTCAGACCGTGCATTGCTGGCTGTTGATCAGGGCCTGCAGCTTGTCGGTATCCAGGATGCGCACATGGCGCTGCTTGACTTCGATGATGCCGTCTTCCGCAAACTTGGAGAAGGTGCGGCTTACAGTTTCCAGCTTCAGGCCCAGATAGCTGCCGATTTCTTCCCGCGTCATGCGCAGTATCAGTTCGGACTGCGAGAAACCTCGCGCGTGCAGGCGCTGCACCAGATTGAGCACGAATGCGGCCAGGCGCTCCTCGGCACGCATGCTGCCCAGCAGCAGCATCACACCGTGTTCGCGCACGATTTCGCGGCTCATCACCTTGTGAACGTGGTGCTGCAGGGCATTGACTTCGCGCGACAGCTCTTCCAGCTTGGAATAGGGCATCACGCAGACTTCCGCGTCTTCCAATGCAATGGCATCACAGGAATGCTGGTCGTTGACGATGCCGTCCAGACCAATGATTTCGCCCGCCATCTGAAAACCGGTGACCTGATCGCGTCCATCTTCGGTGGCCACGCTGGTCTTGAAAAAACCGGTGCGAATCGCATACAGCGATGTGAACGCCTCGCCATTGCGAAACAGCGCCCCCCCGCGCTTGATCTTGCGGCGCGTTGCCACGATCTCATCGATGCGATCCATCTGGTCGGGCGACAGACCCACGGGCATGCACAGCTCTCGCAGGTTGCAGTTGGAGCAGACCACTTTGATTGTGTTGGCTGTCATGAGTCAATATCCGTTCACAAAAAGATCGCGCGGGGGGCGGAGGTTCCTTGAATGCTTCCATTGTCTACGCAGACAAGAAAAATAATCTTGATGTAAGTCAAGGACGTGGTCGGCCGCTTGCGGCACATTGGGGCATCCGTACGGAATTGAGACCATGATTTCCCTGACCCCCGATTTGTTACGCCGGTTTGATGTACCCGGCCCCCGTTACACTTCGTATCCTACCGCAGACCGATTTGTTGAAGCCTTTGGTGCGAATGGCTACAAACAGGCGCTGGAGCAGCGGCGGACCGGGCTGGGTACCCGTCTGGCACCCTTGTCGCTGTATGTGCACATTCCATTCTGCGAATCGCTGTGCTACTACTGCGCCTGCAACAAGATCATCACCAGGCACCCCGAGCGCGCCGACGAATACCTGGACTATCTGGAGCGTGAGTTGGACCTGCAACTGGCCCACTGTCCGGCCCGCCAGGCCGTCAGCCAGTTGCACCTGGGCGGCGGATCGCCGACCTTCCTCTCCGACGATGGGCTCTCACGCCTGATGGACATGTTCAAAAGCCGGTTCCAGTTGCAGCCGGGGGGCGAGTACTCGATCGAGGTCGATCCACGGACCGTGAGTGGGGAGCGCCTCGCGCATCTGTTTCAACTGGGCTTCAACCGCCTGAGTTTCGGTGTGCAGGATTTTGACCCGCAAGTGCAGAAGGCAGTGCACCGCGAGCAGCCCTCGGAGCAGGTTTTTGCCCTGATGGCCAAGGCGCGGTTGATCGGCTTTGAATCCATCAATATTGATCTGATCTATGGCCTGCCTCACCAGACGCCAGTCAGTTTTGCGCGCACGATGGAGCTGGTCTGCCAACTGCGGCCCGATCGTATTGCGCTGTATGCCTATGCGCATTTGCCTGAACGCTTCAAGCCCCAGCGCCGCATTGCCGTGCAGGATCTGCCCAAGCCCGTAGACAAGCTGACCATGCTGGCCCAGGCGCTGGAAGCCCTGCAGGCAGGCGGATACGTCTATGTGGGCATGGACCACTTCGCGCTGCCCGATGATGCGCTGGCCGTGGCCAAGCGGCAGGGGCGCCTGCATCGCAACTTTCAGGGCTACAGCACGCAGCCCGATTGCGATCTGCTGGCGCTGGGTGTCTCGGCCATTGGCAAGATCGGCGCCACCTACAGCCAGAATGCCAAGACGCTGGAGGAGTACTACGACCTGATCGACCAGGGACAGATTCCTGTGGTGCGAGGCCTGGCGCTCTCACGCGATGACATGCTGCGCCGCTCCGTCATCATGGGCCTGATGTGCCAGGGCAACCTGGTGATCGAATCGGTGGAGCAGGCCTGGCTGATCGATTTTCACCAGTACTTTGCGGCGGAGCTGGAGCAATTGCGCAGCATGCAGGAGCAGGGACTGGTTCAGATCACTGACGATGCTGTTTCCGTGACCGAGCTGGGCTGGTACTTTGTGCGCGGCGTAGCGATGGTGTTTGACAAGCACCTGCAGGCGGATCGCACGCGAGCCCGGTTCTCCAAAATCATTTAATTCGCTACCAGGCTCGCAGGCTCTTGTAGAGCATATAGACCGCCAGGCACAGCAGAATGCCGCCAAATATCTTCTTGAGCTGGGCCACCGGCAGCCGGTGCGCCGCCCTGGCGCCCAGCGGCGCGGTCAGCACGCTGCATATGGATACCGCCAGCAGGCCGGGCAGCCAGATATAGCCCAGCGAGTGGGGTGGCAGGCCTTGCACGTGCAGCCCCGCCACCATGAAGCCCAGCACATTGGTCACGGCAATCGGGAAGCCCAGCGCAGCGCTGGTGGCCACCGCGTTGTGGATGGGCACATTGCACCAGGTCATGAACGGCACGCTGATGAAGGCGCCGCCCGCGCCGACCAGCCCCGAGAGGCAACCGATCACGCCGCCGGCTGCCAGTTGACCGCCTGTGCCAGGCATGGTGCGCGAGGCTGCAGTTTGGGATTTGCGAAACATGCGCAGTGCTGAGTAGCCGACAAACAGCCCGAAGAACAGGCCCAGATACTGGCCCTTGAGCAGCGAAAAGATACCCAGGCTCGCGACCAGTCCGCCCAGCACGATGCCGGGCGCAAGGCGCCGGGCGATGTCCCAGCGCACGGCGCCACGCCGGTGGTGGGCGCGCACGCTCGAGATGGAGGTGAACATGATGGTTGCCATCGACGTGGCAATCGCCATCTTGATGGCCAGTTCCGGGGCCACGGCCTGGGTGCCCAGGATGTAAGTCATGAAAGGCACCAGCACCATGCCCCCGCCGATGCCCAGCAGGCCCGCCAGAAAGCCGGTGATCAAGCCCACGCACGAGAGCGGTAGCAGAACGATGGGATCAGTCATGGGCACCAGTATCCACCAGGGCAACTGCGGTGCGCCCAGTAAAAAGGCCACCTGAACCAGGTGGCCTGAAGCCCCGCCGCGGCGGAGAGGAGAAGTCGATAGTTGCTGGTCTCATTGCTTCGAATCAGGCCAGCCAGGCCGAAAACAGGTGTTCGCAGCGGATCTACCAGACCGTCATCCTGAACCGGGGGTTCAGGTGGGCAAGGGCAACCTGTCGTTGGGTTCATCTGACGCGAGACGATCACGCTCAACAGGTGATGTACCAAGCCCGTGCTCGTAGAGCATTGGTTCAAGGAACTATAAAGTCTGGCAGGGCTGCGAACGACTCCATTGTACCGGCAGCCAGGGGTGGATGGCCGTAAAAAACCAATTCAATGTCCAAAGGCTGGGTAAAAACAATAGCGCCCATTGCTTGCTGGATATGAGCTTAATGCCAATTTTTTTGCAGATACTTGCATGCGGCCGCGATCTGGTGTTGGGTACGGCCGATGGAGGCGTTTTGCGAAACCCTACACCGTCTGCGCCGCACTGCCTGCGGCTGGCTGTCCAGTGGCGGCATCGAGGCGCTGCATGATGGATTGCAGGCGGGGCTCCTCCCAGTCGAGCGAAGCCTGGGCGGTAGCGGGCTCGGCCTGCTCCACCTGCGCCGCCTGGGTACGGGCCTGTTCGGCCTCCTGGTTCAGCTCGGTGTTCTGGGTTTTCAGATCGAGCAGATCAAAGGCCATGTTGAGGGCCGCCAGCACGGCGATGCGCTCGCGTCCACGGATCTTGCCAGCGTCACGGATGCCGCACATGGCTTCATCCACCTGCTTGACCGCGGCCATCAGCCGCTCTTCCTGGCCTTCGGGGCAGCCCAGCATATAGCTTTGCTGCATGATGTGAACTTCAAGCTGCTTCATGATTCGTCCTGGTCAAAAGTCTTGGGCAGGCGTTCGATCAGCGCGTCAACGCGCGAGCGGGCGGCCGTCAGGCGCGATTGTAGGGAGTCGCGTTCATGGGTGAGGGTATCCACCTGTTCCTGCAGGGTGGCATGCGCACGCTGCAGTTGTTCGTAGCGGGTCAGCAAAGTTTCCACCCGCTCAAGCATCAGGTCCAAAGAAGGCGTAGTGACCATAGAGAGACAGTTTTATTAAAGCGCAACAGTAAAGACGATAAAATTGTACCCGTTGGTGCTCGCCAGGGTGGTTCACATTCTGGCAGTTCAACGGGAAGCAGGGGAGTGCGCTTGTGCCCTACAAGCCATGCTCAACCTGCGCTGCCCCCGCAACGGTAAGCGATGGACGGTATTTTGCCCTCCGCAGCCCGCACTCTAAGCCACTGGATACCTTGAACAAGTCTCTGGGAAGGCGCGCGCTGTGTCATCGTCAGCCCGGATACCGGCCAACACTGTGGATGGCGGTACGCTGCAGAGCGTGCCGCTTCTGTTTTTCCCCATTTGCCGGCGGGGAGGCTGGCGCGGGGTACTTCATCGCCTGAGATGTAGATGCATTCCCATTCGCCAGTGGTGCGCCTGTGCGCGCCCGATTCTGCTATCGTTTTTTCTTCGTTGTACTCGTCACACACCCGCATTGCCCTGGCAGCGGCCCTGGTGGCTGCCAGCCTGTCGGCACAGGCCCAGGCTGCGAATGAAACAGAGGGTAAAACCCTGGAGGCGATGGTAGTCACCGCCAACCGCATCGAGCAACCGCTGTCCGATCTGACGGCCGACATGTCCATCATCGACAGCAAGACCATCGAGCGGCAGGGGCCTGGCGGCGTGGCCGATGTGCTGGCACGCGTGCCAGGTATCCAGATGACCCGCAATGGCGGCCCGGGCACCAGCACCAGCTTGTTCATTCGAGGTGCCGAGACGCGCTTTACCGCCGTGTACGTGGATGGCGTCCGTGTGGATTCGCAGTCCACCGGCGGTGCCTCGTGGCAAAACCTTCCGCTGGCCCTCATCGACCGCATCGAAGTGCTGCGTGGCCCGGCAGCGGCCGTGTATGGGTCCGACGCCATGGGTGGCGTGGTGCAGATATTCACCAAGAAGGGCGAAGGCGCGCCCAAGCCCTATGTGGGCTTTGGCGTTGGCAACCGTGGCACCTATACGGCCGAAGCCGGCATCTCGGGGGGCGAAGGGGCGTGGGATTACTCGATTGGCCTCAACCGCGCGCAATCGGATGGCTTCAACGCGCGCACCACCCCTACCGCCAACCCCGACAAGGATGGCTACCGCAACAACGCGGTCAATGCGCGCCTGGGCTACCAGCTCAACCAGCAGCACCGGCTGGAGGCCACCATGATGGCCAGCAACATGAATTCGGGCTACGACGTCTCCCCCAAGGAAGATGACCGCAGCATCAACAAGATGTATGCGTTGGGCCTGAACTGGCAGGCCAAGTGGACCGACCACTACAGCACCAAGCTGCAGCTCACCCAATCGCGCGATTACTACGAAACCCGGCCATCGCCCTACCAGACTGATACCCGCCTGCACAACTACCTGTTCCAGAATGAGTGGCGTTACGGCATCCACACCATGACGGCCGCGCTGGAGCGCCGCGAGGATTCGCTGGTAAATGGCGGCATCGACCGCGACCGCAGCCAGAACGCGCTGGCGCTGGGCTACGGCATGCACAGCGGCGCGCACACTGTGCAGCTGAACCTGCGCCGCGACGACGACAGCGAATTCGGCGGCAAGACCACGGGCAGCGCGGCCTATGGCTACGAATTTGCACCCAACTGGCGCGCCACCGCAACTGTGGGGACGGCCTTCCGCGCGCCCACGCTGTACCAGCGCTTCAGCGAGTATGGCGACGCATCGCTGGCTCCGGAGAAAAGCAAAAATGCCGAACTGGGCCTGCGCTGGGCACAGGGTGCGGACAGCTTCTCTGCCACCGTGTACCGCAACAACGTCACCAACCTGATCAACTGGGTGGGCGGTACGGGTACTTGCAGTGGCAACAATGGACCTTATGGCGGCTGCTATTCCAACGTTGGCAAGGCGCGCCTCGAAGGCATCACCCTGGCTGGCACCACCAAGCTGGGTCAGTTCAGCCTGCATGGCTCGGTGGATTTCCAGAACCCGCGCGACCAGACCACGGACAAATTGCTGGCACGCCGCGCCAAGCGCTATGCCACGCTGGGTGGTGACACGCGCGTGGCTGGCTGGACCCTGGGCGCCGAAATGCAGGCCACTGCCAAGCGCTATGACAACGCGGCCAACACCAATGTGCTGGGCGGCTACACCTTGTTCAACCTGTCGGCCAGTACGCAGATTGCCAAGGATTTCAGCCTGATTGCCCGCATCAACAACCTGGCGGACAAGAAGTACGAAACCGCACGCACCTACGCTTCGGAAGGTCGCAGCGCGTACATCGGCATCAAGTGGATGCCCCAATAAGGGCATCCAGGAAGTCAGGAAGTCGGGAGCAAACAGGGTGACGGATGCAGCGGTGAGCGGAGGCGATGGTCAGAAAACCTCCCGGTGCGTGGCGCTGCTGGTGGCGGCGCCCGCATCCGGGCAGGGCAAGACGACGGTGACGGCGGCGCTGGCACGCCTGCACGCGCGCGCCGGACGGCGTGTGCAGGTGTTCAAGTGCGGGCCGGATTTTCTCGATCCGCAATGGCACCGTCTCGCCAGTGGCGGTGATGTGCACACGCTCGATCGCTGGATGAACGGCGAGCACGATGTGCGTGCCCGCCTGTACCAGGCGGCCCTTTGTCATGACGTGCTGCTGATCGAAGGTGTGATGGGCTTGTTTGATGGCGAAAGCAGTGCCGCAGACCTGGCCAAATCCCTTGGCATATCGGTGGTCGTCGTCATTGACGCCTCGGCCATGGCTGGCACCTTTGGCGCCATCGCCTATGGCATGCAGCACTTTGATCCTGACATGAAGCTTGCCGGAGCGCTGGCCAATCGTGTAGCAAGCAACTACCACGGCAAACTGCTGCGCGATGGCCTGCGCGACCCGGCGCTCTGGCTCGGGGCGATGCCCCATGTGGCGTTGGCAGGCGGTGCTCCGCGTGCCAACCTGCTGCCGGAGCGCCACCTGGGTCTGGTGGCCGCCCAGGAACTGCCCGATGCGCTGGAGCGGCTCGATGCCGCAGCCGATGCGCTGGCCCAGACGCCGCTGGGGCAGCTGTCCTGGTCGGACTGGCAGCAGCGCTGGTCGGTGGATTTTGCGGCCCAGGACGATGCGGCCGAGGTGCCTGCGCTGCTCACTGGGCGCCGCATTGCCGTTGCGCGTGATGCGGCCTTCAGCTTCATCTATGCGGCCAATCTGGAGTGCCTGCGCGCCATGGGGGCGGAGCTGGCATTTTTCTCGCCCGTGGCGGGCGAGGGCCTGCCTGCATGCGATGCCTTGTGGCTGCCCGGTGGCTACCCCGAGCTGCACCTGCAGGCCCTGCAGGCCAATGCCGGCCTGCAGCTGGATCTGCAGGCCCATGTGGAGCAAGGCAAGCCCGTGTGGGCCGAATGCGGCGGCATGGTGGCGCTGGCCGAAGGCTTGACCGATCTGGAGGGCCGCTGGCACAGCCTGTGGAGCCTGTTGCCAGCGCAGGCGCGCATGCAGCAGCGCCTGGCGGGCCTGGGCATGCAGCAACTGGCGACGCCTTGGGGCGTGCTGCGTGGCCACACCTTCCACTATTCGCGGCTGGACAGCGATGCGGGCCTGGTTGCACGCAGCAGCCGGCCGGGCCAGGAACCTGAAAGCGGCAAGGGGGAAGCGGTGTACTGCCATGGCAGCATCCATGCCAGCTATTTCCACGCATGGTTCCCTTCCTGCCCGCAGGCTGTGGCTGCCCTGCTGGGGGCGGATGTACTGCAGGCCTTACAGCAAACTGCACAGCAGGGCTGGCCGGATGCGTGTGCCGCATCGGCCACCCAGACTGCATAAGATGGCGACCATGGCAGAACCTTCTTTTTCAGTGGGCGGTGCAGCGCTCAAGCTCTTGCTGCTGGGCGGGCAGAAATCCGGCAAATCACGGCAGGCAGAGCTGCTGGCGCGCCAATGGCTGCAGCAAGGCGCGGGTTACACCGCCAGTCTGATCGCCACTGGCACTGCCTACGACGATGAAATGAAAGCCCGCATTGCCCGCCACCAGAGCGACCGCGCCGCACGCGTGCCGCAACTGGCCACGGTGGAAGAGGCGCTTAATGTGGCGCAGGCGATAGCCGCATGCAGCGGGCCGCAGCACCTGCTGATCATCGATTGCCTGACCTTGTGGCTCACCAACTGGCTGATGCCTGCACCAAACTTTGAAGAAAATCAGGCTGCAGTGCATAACTGGCAAGCGCAGAAAGCTCTTTTTTTAGGAGCCATTGAGCGCGCGACCGGCCCGGTCATTCTGGTCAGCAACGAGATCGGCCTGGGCGTGATTCCCATGGGGCGCGAAGTGCGCGCCTTTGTCGATGCGCTGGGCGTGCTCAACCAACAAACGGCTGCGGTGTGCAACCGCGTCACACTGATGGCGGCGGGGTTGCCTCTGCACATGAAATGATGGCCCGTTCTATGCGTTTTCCAAATTCCCTCCTCTTGCTGCGTGCCGTGCGTACCGCAAGCATCGCAGTGGCGGCAGCGTTGCTGGGCGCAGCAGCGGCCACCGCAAAGGAGTTGCCTGCTGCCGAGCGTGCAGCAGCGATTCCTGTGCTGGCCGAATCCGCACGCCTCGCCCCCCAGCCCATCACCGACGACCGTGGCAAGACCGTGCAACTGGCACGGCCTCCGCAGCGCATCGTCAGCCTGCTGCCTTCGCTGACCGAAAGCACCTGCGCCCTGGGGCTGTGCGACCGGCTGGTCGGGGTGGACCGCTATTCCGACTGGCCCCTGGCCGTCAAGAAACTGCCAATAGTGGGGGGCGGGCTGGATCCGAGCGTGGAATCCATCGTGGCGCTCAAGCCCGATCTGGTGCTGATGTCGCATGCCTCGAAGGTGGCAGAGCGGCTGGAGGCGCTGGGCGTGAAAGTGGCGGCGCTGGAAGTGAAATCGCAGGCCAGTGTGCACAAGGTACTGCAACAACTGGGCCAGGTGCTGGGCGTGCCTGCGGCAGAAGGTGCCGAACGTGTGTGGCGCGAGCTGCAAGCGGGCGTGGCCGATGCGGCGCAGCGTGTTCCTGCCTCTGCCAGGCACAGCCGGGTATATTTTGAAGTGAGCCGGGGCCCGTATGCTGCCGGGCCGCAGTCCTTCATTGGAGAAATTCTGGCCCAATTGGGGGTGGACAACGTGGTGCCTGCCGAGTTGGGGCCGTTTCCGCGCCTGAGCCCCGAGTTTCTGCTGCGCTCCCAGCCCGACGTGATCATGCTGGGCAACCGCAGCATGCAGGCCGCCACCAGCTACCCAGGCTGGAACAGCCTCAAGGCCATCAAGGGCGGGAACCTGTGTGTCTTCAACGACCAGGACTCCTACACCATTGTGCGCCCCGGCCCGCGCATGGCAGAGGCCGCCCACCTGATTGCGCAGTGCCTGATTGACAAGGCGCCTAAAAAGCAGGACGCAGAAAAGCCGGTCGAAGGAGGGCAGCGTTGATGGCGGCTCAGGCGGAGCAGGCGCTACTGCACGAATGCGCCCCCGGCCAGCGCCGCAGTGGCTGGCTGGCGCTGGTGTTACTACTGCTTTCCATCGCGCTGCTGATGGTGGGCGCCAGCGTGGGCAGCACGGGTTGGGAGAGCGTGCTGCGCATGCGGGACGACGCCACGGCCTGGCAGATCGTGATGGACATCCGCCTGCCGCGCTCCCTGGGCGCCTGGCTGGCAGGCGCGCTGCTTGGCCTTGCCGGGGCCGTGGCGCAAGGCCTGTTTCGCAATCCGTTGGCCGATCCGTACCTGCTGGGCAGCGCATCGGGTGCATCGCTGGGCAGCGCCGTGGGCCTGGTGCTGATGGGTTCGTCCCTCACCAGCCTGAGCCTGGTCTACCGGCTGGGCATGACCGGCATGGCCTTTGCCGGTGCCGCCTGCGCCGTGGGCCTGACCGTGGTGCTGGCGCGCAACGTGCAAAACACCTTGCGCCTCTTGCTGGCGGGTGTGATCGTTGGCGTGGTGCTGGGTGCCATGCGCGATCTGCTGGAATTGAAGCACCCTGACATCCTGCAAGCCATGCAGGCCTTCACGCTGGGCACTTCGGCCTTTGTGGGCTGGGAGGGCTGCGCACTGATGGGCGGGGTGCTGCTGGTCTGTGCACTGGCCACCTGGGCCTGCTCGCGGGTGCTCGATGGCCTGACGCTGGGCGAAGCCACGGCCACCAGCCTGGGCCTGCCGCTGACGCAACTGCGCTACGGCCTGGTGGCGGTGCTGGCGCTGGCCACCGGTACCTCGGTGGCGCAGACAGGCCTGATTGCCTTTGTGGGGCTGGCTGCACCGCACCTGGTGCGCAGCCTGGTGCGCATCGGCCACGGTCGTAGCACCTTGCTGGCGGCGGCCATGGGCGGCACGCTGCTGCTGGCCGCAGACATTCTGGCGCGGTGGCTGGTGGCGCCGCAGGAGCTGCCGGTAGGCGTGCTGACTGCAGCGCTGGGGGGCACCTATCTGCTGTGGCGCATGCACCGCAGCACCCGGGCGGCAGGAGCCATGTGATGCCGCAAAATACTACCGAAATCATAGCTATTGCTGCGCGTCAGATATGTGCCAGCGTGCATTCCAAGCCGATATTGCATGGCCTGTCTGCCGGGTTTGCCAAGGGCCGGTGGACCAGCATCGTCGGCCCCAATGGCGCAGGCAAATCGAGCCTGCTGAAGGTCATGAGCGGCCTGTGGCCCGCGCATGGCCTGCAGGGCCAGGTGCATCTGCTGGGCAGACCGCTGCAGTCGTGGCCGCGCAAGGCGCGCGCCCAGGCCCTGGCCTGGCTGGGCCAGGGTGAGGTGGTGACCGAAGACCTGACGGTACTGGATGTGGCCTTGCTCGGCCGCCTGCCGCACCAGCCCTGGCTGGCAGCGCCCAGCCACGAAGACCACGCCATTGTGGAGCGCTGCCTGCGCCAGACCCAGGCCTGGGAGTGGCGCCACCGCCCGGTGGTGGAACTCTCGGGCGGTGAGCGCCAGCGGGTGCTGCTGGCCCGGGCTCTGGCGGTGCAGGCCCAGGTGCTGCTGATGGATGAGCCGCTCGCCAACCTCGACCCGCCGCACCAGACCGACTGGGTGGACAGCGTGCGCGCGCTCACCAGCCAGGGCACCACGGTCATCAGCGTGCTGCACGAAATCTCGGTGGCGTTGCTGGCCGACGATATGCTGATCCTGCAGGAAGGCCGGGTGGTGCACCAGGGCGCCTGCAGCGACCTTGCCACCCACGCGGCGCTTGAAGCGGTGTTTGACGACCGCATCCAGGTGCGCAGCATCGATGGCCTGTGGATGGCGTTGCCGCGTATGGCGAAGTGAAGAATCCCCCCGCCTGGGCGGCTCTGTCCGGCGTGTCTCGTCCCGGGTGGGTCAAATTTTTAAAAGCTGTGGGTGGTATGTGCCGCTTGCAGCCCAGAGAAGGAAAAACATGCAGATCGAAACTCCCCCTACCGAAAAACCGTACGAGAAGCCCGAGGGAGAGCGCCGGGGCCTCGTCATTGTCAATACCGGCGACGGCAAGGGCAAGAGCACGGCCGCATTCGGCCTGGCTTTCCGCGCGACGGGCCGGGGCAAGGCCGTCAAGGTGTTCCAGTTCATGAAGGTGCCCACGGCGCGCTTTGGCGAGCACCGGCTGGCCGATCAGGTGGGGATGCCCATCGAAGGCCTGGGCGACGGCTTCAGCTGGAAGAGCAAGGATCTGGAGCAGTCGGGCCAACTGGCGCGCGACGGCTGGGAAAAGGCCCGTGCCGCCATCCTGTCGGGCGAATACTTCCTCGTGGTGCTCGATGAAATCACCTACCCGCTGATCTACGGCTGGCTGCCGCTGCAGGAGGTGCTCGATACGCTGGCTGCGCGGCCCAAGGATGTGCACGTCTGCCTCACGGGCCGGCGCTGCCCGCAGGAGATCATCGACATTGCCGACACGGTGACCGAGATGAAGCTCGTCAAGCATGCCTTCCAGGCGGGCATTCCTGCCCAGCGCGGTATCGAGGATTGAGCGTGAACGCACTCCGACCCTGTTGCCCCGCAGCCCCGGTGGCAGCGTAAGGGTCCACAATCGAACCATGCCCGATACACCGATTCCTCCCCCAGCACCGGCCCTGGTTGCCGCCACGCCTTTCACCGAGGCGGAGCGCGCGGCTGTCTACCGGGCCATCTACGAGCGGCGCGACATGCGCCACTTTGCTGGTGGCGCTGTGCCTGAAGAGGTATTGCTGCGCCTGTTGCGCGCGGCGCACCACGCGCCCAGCGTGGGCTTCATGCAGCCCTGGCGCTTCATCCGTGTGAAAAACGCGGCGTTGCGCGAGGCGATCCATGCACTGGTCGAGGAGGAGCGCGTACGCACCGCCCGCGCACTGGGCGAGCGCGAGGAAGATTTCATGAAGCTCAAGGTGCAGGGCGTGCTGGATGCCGCCGAGGTGCTGGTGGTGGCCATGCCGCCGGGGCGCGAGGCGCACATCTTTGGCCGCCGCACCCTGCCCGAGATGGACATCGCCAGTGCGGCCTGCGCCATCCAGAACCTGTGGCTGGCCGTGCGTGCCGAAGGGCTGGGCATGGGCTGGGTATCCATCTTCGACCCGCAGGCGCTGGCGCAACTGCTGCAAATGCCGGCAGGTGCCCACCCGCTGGGCGTGCTGTGCCTGGGGCCTGTTGCCGCCTACTATGCCGAGCCGATGCTGCAGCAGGAGAAATGGGCCTGCCGTGCACCGTTGGAAGACATGCTGATGGACGATGTCTGGACTGAGGGGCCGCCTGCGGCATGACGGCCATCACCTGGTCGGAACTGCTCGCCTGGTCCTTCAGCCCGCTGGGCTGGCTGTACCGGGCGCTCACGGCCGCGCCAGATGCGGCGGTGCTGTGGTCGCAGAACCTGCTGTGCGCCTTGATTGCCGTGCTGGTGGCCCTGGCGCTGGACCGGCTGTGGGGCGAGCCCCCCGCCTGGCTGCACCCGGTCGTCTACATGGGCAAGCTGCTGAGCGTGATCGGAAAATACATAGCGCCGCGCGCAGAACAGTCGCAAGATTGGATGCGATTTGTATTGGGAATGGTTGCATGGTGCGCGCTGGCTGCTATTGTTTTTGTGATCTACTGGGCCATTCTCTTTCTGCTGCCGTATCAGCCTTGGTGGCTGGCTGGTGTGTTCATGGGGGTGCTGCTCAAGCCCCTCTTGTCCTGGCGTATGTTGAGGGATGAGGTACTGGCCGTTGAAGCCGCGCTGCAGCAGTCATTGCCAGCGGGCCGCGAGCGCCTGTCGTGGCTGGTGAGCCGCGATACCTCCCAACTTGATGCCGCCACCGTGCGTGAAAGCGCCATCGAGACCCTGGCCGAGAATTTGGGCGACTCCGTCATTGCGCCGCTCTTCTGGTTTGCCATTGCAGGCCTGCCCGGTGCGGCGGTGTACCGCCTGGCCAACACGGCAGATGCAATGTGGGGCTACCCCGGCTGGCGGGGGCAGGGCGAAGATCGCCGTTACTGGCAGTGGGCTGGAAAATGGGCGGCGCGGGCGGACGATGTGCTCAACTGGGTGCCTGCACGCCTTACCGCTGCCTGGCTGGCGCTGCTGGCAGGGGGTGTTGCCTGGGGCGCACTGCGGCGTGATGCGCGTGTGACGCCTTCGCCCAACGGCGGCTGGCCCATGGGTGCGATGGCGCTGGCGCTGGGCGTGCACCTGTCCAAGCCGGGAGTGTACCAGTTGAATCCGCAGGGTATGGCGCCCGGGGCACCGCATCTGCAGCAGGCCGTAAATCTGGCTTCCAAAGTGATTGTGGTGCAGGTGGTATGCGTGCTGTTTGCTATTTTTTCAGTAGCATTGTGGATGGGAACTCGCCATGCTTGAAGGCATCCATGGCGGCACCGACGCGCTGGGTGTACCCGCGCACGATTTTTCCACCAACCGCAATGCTTTCGGGCCGTGCCCTGCGGCGGTGGCGGCCCTGCAGGCCGCGCATGTGGCGCAGTACCCCGATCCTCTCTATATGGGGCTGCGGGATCGCCTGGCGGCTTTTCACGCAGTGGTGCAGCGGCGCATTGTCATCGGCGGCAGCAGCAGCGAGTTGATTCACCGGATCACACAACATGCAGCGCGCAACGGTGCATCGGCCGTTACCTTGCCCCGCCACCACTACGGCGACTATGCGCATGCCGCGCGGGTGTGGGGGCTGGCGCTGCAGCGGCGCGACAGCGCAGAGGCCGGCGTGAGGGATGGCGATCTGCACTGGTTCTGCGAGCCATCGAGCCCGCTTGGCCAGTTGGATACCATTTCTGCGTCTGCAAGGGGGGGCTGGCATGTTCTGGATTGCGCCTACCGCCCTTTGTGGCTGGAAGGCGATGCTCCGCAGCGCAATCTGGACCGCTTGTGGCAACTGTGGACGCCCAACAAGGCCCTGGGCATGACGGGGGTGCGTGCCGCCTACGCGATTGCACCGCTCCACGCCACGGATGAGGCGCTTTGCGCGCTGCGCGAGCTGGCGCCATCCTGGGTGGTGGGTGCGCACGGCGTGGCCATGCTGGAAGCCTGGACGACCGACGAAGTGCAGCAATGGCTGGCCCTGGGCCTGCAAAGCCTGCGAATCTGGAAGCGACAGCAACTGGCGTTGTGCGAGCGGCTGGGCTGGGCGGTGGCGCCCGGCCACCAGGCCAACTACTTTGTGGCACGGCCACCTCTGGACGAAGAAGCACTCGTGCAGCGCCTGGCCTGCCTGCGCGCGCAGGGCATCAAGCTGCGTGACTGTGCCAGCTTCGGCTTGCCCGGCCACGTGCGCCTGGGCGTGCTGCCGCCTGCGTCGCAGGCCGCGCTGGAGCAGGCCTGGAGCGTTTTGCCCTAACTCATAGAGAATCAGCGCGGCCAGCCCCGAGGGCATCCATCCGGCGCTACCATTTCGCATGGACTCACCAATTCCTTCCCTGCGCTCCGTTGTGGTGGAGCGCTATGTCACCCCCTTGCGCGAAGGCGGCTCGATGCCCGCCGTGGTCGAGGCGGACGATCTGGGCCTGTACGTGCTCAAGTTCCGCGGCGCCGGGCAGGGCGTGCGCGCCCTGATGGCGGAGCTGATTTCGGGCGGCATTGCCCGGGCGCTTGGCCTGCCCATTCCCGAGATCGTGCTGGCCCGGCTGGATGCCAAGCTGGCGCAGACCGAACCCGATCCCGAAATCCAGGACCTGATCCGCGCCAGTGACGGTCTGAACATGGGGCTGGATTACCTGCCCGGGTCGGTGAACTTCGACCCCGCAGTCGACGCGGTGGACAGCGGTTTCGCATCGCGCCTCGTGTGGTTCGACACCCTGGTCAGCAACGTCGACCGTACGGCGCGCAACACCAATCTGCTGATGTGGCAGCGCCGCCCATGGTTGATCGACCATGGGGCCACGCTCACCTTTCACCATGCCTGGGAAGGGGTTGTGGCTGACCCTGGCAAGCCCTATGCCCCGATTGCGGACCACGTGCTGCTGCCGCAGGCCACGCAGCTTGCACAGGTGGACGAGGCGATGGCAGGGCAGTTGACCGCCCCGGTATTGGAAGCCATTGTGGCGGCGGTGCCCGACTGCTTTCTGAACCAGGCGGCGCAAGACCGCCATGGCGATGCGCTGGCCGATCCGCAGGCCCACCGCGCGGCCTATGTGAATTATTTTCTGGCCCGTCTGCAGGACCGTGGCCGTTGGTTGCAAGGAGCCATCAATGCACGCGCATGATGTATATGACTACGCTGTCGTGCGCGTGGTACCCCGGGTGGAGCGCGAGGAATTCATCAACGCCGGGGTGATCGTCTCCTGCCAGCGCAGCGGTTACCTGCAGGCTGCCATGGCGCTGGATGAGGCGCGGCTGCTGGCGCTGGACCCGCAGGCCGATCTGGAGATGGTGTACCGGCACCTGGGCAGCATCATCGCCATCTGCGAGGGCCGGCCCGAAGGCGGGCCGATTGCGCAACTGCCGTTTCGTGCGCGCTTTCACTGGCTTACTGCCAAGCGCAGCAGCATCATCCAGACCTCGGCCGTGCACACGGGCCTGTGCCTGCATGGCGACCATGCGCTGGAGCGCATCCTGCAGCGCATGGTGTTGCCCCTGCAACCCAAGGTGCACGCATGACCGCCCGGTGCGTGATGGTGCTGGGCACCAGCAGTGGCGCAGGCAAGAGCTGGGTGGCCACGGCACTTTGCGCCTGGTACCGGGCGCAAGGCTACAAGGTGGCGCCTTTCAAGGCGCAGAACATGAGCAACAACGCGCGCGTGGTGGCCACGCCTGATGGCCAGTGGGGCGAAATCGGTACTGCGCAGTACTTGCAGGCGCTGGCCGCAGGCGCCACGCCCGATGTGCGCATGAACCCGCTGCTGCTCAAGCCCGAGGCCGATACAAAAAGCCAGGTGGTGCTGTTTGGCCAGGTGAATGACGAATTGACCGCCATGCCATGGCGCGGCCGCAGCGCACGGGTCTGGCCGCAGATCGCCCAGGCACTGGACGAGTTGCGCGCCGAAAACGATGTGGTGGTAATCGAAGGGGCGGGCTCGCCCGCCGAGATCAACTTGCACGCGAGCGACGTAGTCAATATGCGCGTGGCGCGGCACTGCGATGCGCATTGCCTGCTGGTGGCCGACATCGACCGGGGCGGCGCGTTTGCGCACCTCTATGGCACCTGGGCCCTGTTGCCACCGGAGGAGCAGGCGCTCATCAAAGGCTTTGTGCTCAACAAGTTCCGGGGCGATGCCAGCCTGCTCGCGCCCGCGCCGCAAATGCTGCAGGAAAAAACCGGCGTGCCTACCGTGGCCTGCATCCCCATGCAGTTTGCGCACGGCCTGCCTGAAGAAGACGGCGTATTTGATGACCGTGGCAGCGCCGGTGCCGGGCAGGCGGTGCACACCACCATCGCCATCATTGCCTATCCGCGCATCAGCAATCTGGATGAATTTCAGCCGCTGCTGCAGGTGCCGGGCGTGCGGGTGGTCTGGGCCCGTTCTCCCTCGCAGCTGGCGGGTGCCGATTGGGTCATCCTGCCGGGCAGCAAGGCCACTGCGGCTGACCTGGCCTGGATGCGCTCGCAGGGGTTGGACGCGGCCGTGACCGCACACGCCCAGGCAGGCAAGCGGGTGCTGGGTATTTGCGGAGGCCTGCAGATGCTGGGCGAGGCGTTGATCGATCTGCATGGCGTGGACGGCAATGCAGCGGGCCTGGGCCTGTTGCCGCTTGCCACCCTGTTTGCGCAGGACAAGACGGTGCAGCCCACCGTGTTCGTCTTGCCTGCCTTGCAGGCGCCGTGGCAGGCTTTGGGGGGCGTGCAGGTGCGCGGTTATGAAATCCACCATGGGCAGACCCAACTGCGAGCCGACATGCAGGCGGGCACCAGCCATCCTGCACACGAACTGCGGCCAGGCCTGTTGTGGCAGGGCGGCAATCCGGCGGTGCTGGGCACCTATCTGCATGGCTTGTTCGAGAACGGGGAGGTCATTCATGCCCTGTTCGGCCATGGCGCGCCCAGCCTGGAGCAGGTTTTCGAGCGGCTGGCGCAGGGCGTCGGCGAGTGGTTTGAAGCGGAGGCTCTCGCGCTCCGGTAAAACCCGCCCTTCTGCATGACCCAATGAAAAGCGCCAGCGCATTCATCATGCGCTGGCGCTTTTACCGTTGTGGGGCGATGCGGATCGTGTCAGATCAGCGTTTGGTCCGGCGCACGGCCAGAGCCATCAAGCCCATCGATGCCAGCAAGAGTGCCCAGGGGCTGTCCACCGGAACGGATGAGGTTGCGCCGGGCGTTGGTGGCGTTACGGTGGGAGCGACGACCACCGTCACCTGTGCCGTCGCGCATGCCGGTGCAGGGTAAGGGCCCTGTGCGGTGCAGATCTGGTACTGGAAGGTATCGGTGCCGGTAAACCCTGCCGCAGGGGTATAGGTAGCAGTGCCATCGGGGTTGTAGACGACGGTGCCATGCGCGGGGGCAGAAACCGCTGTAGCGGGCCCGGCCAGCGGGGCATTGGCAGGATCGGACGAAGCGTCGTTGGCCAGAATGCTGACGGTCACCGGTGTATCCACCTTGGTAGTGGCAGAGTCTGCCGTGGCGGTTGCTCCCAGCACGTTCACGCTCACCGTCGCCGTTTTACACTGGGTGGGGGCCGTCTGCACGCACACCTGGTAGGTGAATGTATCGGTGCCCGAGAAGCCTGCATTAGGGGTATAGACCACATTGCCGGAGCCATCGACAGTAACCGTGCCATTCGCAGGCGGCTGCGTAATGGTGGGCGGCGCGAGGGTTGCCGGTGGCGAGGAGGTGGTGTCATTGGCACGCACATCAATGGTGACGGGCTGGCCCTGCACGGTGTTGCTGGTGTCGGCAACCGGGTTGGGTGTGGGGGGGATGCCCAGCATCATGTCAATGGTGGAATGCCTTGGCAGTCCCAGTTCCTTGGCCCGGATTTCGCAGACATCGGCAGCTTTCACCACCAGGCCCACTGTGGTGCCGTTGAGAGGGCCGGTGGTGGGGCTTGCCAGCTTCCAGAAAGAATCGGTGGCGCCCGCCACTGGAGGCGTCTGCACTGGATTGTTGGCCGTGGCGATCTGCAGGTATTCGACCAGGCTTGCATCCACCTGCGTGCCGTCACAACGGTAGAAGCGGTATTCCATGGCATCGGCTGAGTCGAAGTCATGGCTGAACAGGGTCGTTCCCACCACCATCGGTGCCTGGAACTTCATCGAGACCTCGCCGGCGCCCACTTCCCATACATTGCCCGGGTCCGTCGGAAGCCCGATATTGGCAGGCAGGTCGGTAGAGCTCATGAGCATGTTGCTTTGTGCGCTGCCCCAGGTCGCCCAGGTTGTGGGCGGTGTGCCCACGGTGTTGATCGTGAACGGAGTTGCGCCAATCGTGGCATTGATCGGAGTGCCCGCTGTGGGTGTGGGAACCGCCGTCACAAATTTGGCCATTTTCCAGCCGGTGAAATACTGTGAATTGGCCGCCACCGGGGTTTCCGCGCGCGCCGCAATGCACACCAGCAGGGCTGCGCACAGCCCTAACGTTCCTCTCGTGGTTCTCATTACCGTCCTCTGTTATAAAGAATTTATTTATATTATTAATTAATAAATGAAATTTAATTGTTAAAGAGTATTTTGGTTTCGGCTGTGTTTAAAAATCACAACAAAACTAGGTACGAGTGAAAGCCATGGTCCGGAGCTGGGCACCTGGGTCATTGCACAGAGAGTGCCGAAAAGAGGGTGGCGCATGAGCCACATGTTCGTCATGGCGATATGTAGGCCATGGACTGCATGGTCTGGCGGGCTGGGCCGATAACGACAGCCAGGGATCACAAGCATGCTGTTGGTTGCAATTGCCCATTACCAGACAGAAGGAAGATCACCATGAAAAATGTTGTCCGCCAATCCTTGCAAGTTGCCATTGCCGCGGTTGCCTTGGGTGTGACCGGTTTTGCCTCTGCTCAACCAGCTGCGCTCGAGAAGGCCCCAGCCAAACACGCCCAGCATCCGCACAAGAGCGGCAAAGCCCATCAACGCGCGGATCGCAGTGTGGCTGATGGCAGCTCCAGCGCCCGGGAGGCTGCAGCCGCCCTTCAGGCCGGCCGACAGGGCCAGTTGACCGACCGCAGCAGTGACCAGTACGCCGGCAACGCCGTGGCCCGCTGCGGTGTGTTCCGGGTTGAAGAAGACAGGCGTGCCTGCGTGGACCGGGTGACCAACGGCCAGGACAGCGGCTCCGTGCAGGGCGGCGGTATTCTGCGCGAATACACCTACACCGTTCCGGCCAAGCCCTGAGAACGTGAACACGTTCTGAAGCAGCGCGTAAATGCGTCTGCAGGTCTTCGATCACTCCTGAGCTCTCTCGGATGGGTGTGTAACACGCCAGTGCATCCATCCGAATTTGCGCTCTGGCCGGGCAACCGGTCAGAGCGTTTTCTTTTGGTATGGGCCAGAGGCCCTGCAACGTGTTGCGGGTCGCGCGATACTATGCGCCTCTGGCTTGGATGGCGTGCGCCGCTGCATCCCAAGTCTGGCCCCCCGTATTTCGCACCATGTCTGATATCCGCACGACCGCACCCATCCCCTCCATTTCCTCAATTCACGATGCTGGCCTGCAAAGCCGGGTTCAGCATTTGCTCGATCAGAAGACCAAGCCGGTGGGATCTCTGGGCCAGCTGGAGCAGCTTGCGCTGCGTATCGCCTGCATTTTTGGGGACGAGCAGCCTGTGCTTCAGGCGCCGCAGATGCTGGTGTTTGCGGCCGACCATGGCCTGGCTGCGCGGGGGGTGTCGGCATATCCGGTCGATGTGACCTGGCAGATGGTCGAGAATTTTCTGGCGGGAGGCGCCGCCGTCAGCGTGCTGGCGCGGCACAACGGCATTGCCCTCAACGTGGTGGACTGCGGCGTGGCCAGGGATTTTGTCGTGCGCGAGCAGGATCCGGCGCACAAGCTGCCCGTGCCAGGCGAGCCCCGTCTGTGGCGCCGCAAGATTGCCTACGGTTCTGCTGATTGCAGCGCGGGCCCGGCGATGACGGCAGAGCAATGCGCGATGGCCCTGCGCAACGGCATGGCGCTGGTGCGGCAATTGCCGGGCAATGCACTGCTGCTGGGCGAGATGGGAATCGGCAACACCTCCAGCGCATCGCTGCTGCTGGCGCGTTTGTGCAATGAACCCATCGAGGCGGTGACCGGCGTTGGCACCGGGCTCGATGCGGCAGGCCTTGCGCGCAAGGTGGAGGTGCTGCGCCAGGTGCTGGCCCTGCATGCGGGCGCGCAGGAGCCGCTGGATGTCCTGTGCGCGATGGGCGGGCTGGAGATCGCCACCATGGTGGGCGCCGTGCTGCAGGCTGCCGTGGAGCGCCGTGTGATCGTGGTCGATGGCTTCATCACCACGGCGGCCGTGCTGGTGGCCAGTCGCCTGCAGCCTGCCGTGCTGGAGCGCTGCGTCTACGCCCACCGCTCGGGCGAGCCGGGCCATACGCGCATGCTGGCCCATCTGCAGGCACAGCCGCTGCTCGATTGGCAACTGCGGCTGGGAGAAGGCTCGGGCGCTGCACTGGCTTGGCCGCTGTTGCAATCGGCCTGCACCATCCTGCGCGAGATGGCCAGTTTTGCATCTGCCGGGGTCAGTCAGCAGAGTTGATGAAAAAGAGGCCGCTGGCGCTACATAGCAATGTATTGGCAGTTATTGGTTGGATAGCATCAACCGCTGAGCGCTGAGCGCTCAGCGCTTGCCCGAAGCCGGCGCAGGTGTCTTTGGCGTGAAGTCGCAGTAAGGCGCCACCACGCACTCCCAGCAGCGCGGTTTGCGTGCCTGGCACACATAGCGTCCCAGCAGAATCAGCCAGTGGTGCGAATCGACGGCGTATTCATCGGGTACGCGCTTCATCAGCTGCTTTTCCACTTCCAGCGGGTTCTTGCCGGGTGCCAGGCCCGTGCGGTTGCCGACGCGGAAGATGTGCGTATCGACCGCCATGGTTGGCTGGCCAAATGCCACGTTCAGCACCACATTGGCCGTCTTGCGGCCCACGCCCGGCAGGGCCTCCAGCGCTTCGCGGGTATCGGGTACCTTGCCGCCATGGAGCTGCACCAGCATGCGGCAGGTTTCCATCAGGTGCTTGGCCTTGCTGCGGTACAGGCCGATGGTCTTGATATGACTCTCCAGGCCTTCGAGGCCCAGGTCCAGAATGGCCTGCGGCGTGTTGGCGACGGGAAAGAGCTTGCGCGTGGCCTTGTTCACGCCCACATCGGTGGCCTGGGCTGACAGCAGCACGGCGGTAAGCAGCTCGAACACCGAGGTGTATTCCAGCTCGGTCTGCGGCGAAGGGTTGGCGGCTTTCAGCGTGGCGAAAAACGGTTCGATATCGGCGGTTTTCATGGGGGCAACTTGTTTTGATGCATGTGCTGGCGCAAAGCCCGAGGTGCCCAGGGGCGCCTTTGGCAGGCAAGCGTCTGGCCTTCGCCTGATCTGCATCCTTCGTTGAAGGGTTTGACCGCGATTATCGCCATGCACGGACGCGACAGCGGGCTTGCCGGGGATTTATGCGCGCTGGTTAGTATGGGTGCCAAGCCATCAAGGAGCCGCCATGCCCAACCTGCCCACCCAGATCACCGAACTATCGGGTGTTGCGTTGTCTGCCGCCATCCATGCGCGCCACCTCTCCTGTGTGGATGTGCTGCATGCCTATATGGCGCAGATCGACGCCCTCAACCCGCAGGTCAACGCCATTGTGGCTCTGCAGGACCGCGAAACCCTGCTGACCCAGGCGCAGCGGCTGGATCTGGAGCTGGCCCAGGGGCGCTCGCGCGGGTTGCTGCACGGCATTCCGCAGGCTCCCAAGGACATTCTGCCGGTGCAGGGCATGGTGACAACGCGAGGCTCACCACTGTTTGCAGGCCAGGTGTCCGAGGCCGATGCCATTCACTTCGAGCGCATGCGCGCCAGCGGCGCCGTGTTTGTGGGCCGCACCAATTCACCCGAATTCGGCCTGGGCGGCCATACCTACAACCCGGTGTATGGCGCCACTCGCAACGCCTGGGTACCCACGCGCTCTGCTGGGGGCAGCTCGGGCGGCGCGGCAGTTGCTACCGCCTTGCATATGCTGCCGTTTGCCGATGGCTCGGACATGATGGGCTCGCTGCGCACGCCGGCTGCCTTCAACAACGTGTATGGCTTTCGGCCATCGCTGGGAGCAGTGCCTTACGGCCCGGCTGAGGAACTGTTCCTGCAGCAGTACAGCACCAACGGCCCCATGGCCCGCAATGTGCCCGATCTGGCCCTGCAGATGCAGGTGATGGCAGGCGCCGACACCCGCACCCCGCTGGCGCGCGAGTGGCCTGCGGGTGCTTTTGCGCTGGAAGGTCTGCAGCGCGATTTTCAGGGCGTGCGCATCGGGTGGCTGGGCGACTGGGGCGGTCATCTGGCCATGGAGCCCGGCCTGCTGGCGCAGCAGGAGGCGGCGCTGGAGCACTTTCGCAGCCTGGGGGCGGTGGTGGAGCCGGCCGTGCTCGACTTTGATCTGGAGCAATTGTGGGAGGCCTGGCTCGATCTGCGCAGCTTGCAGGTAGCGGGCGGCAACCTGGCGCTCTACACCGATCCGGCCAAGCGCAGCCTGCTCAAGCCCGAAGCGGTGTGGGAGATCGAGCGTGGAATGCGCCTGTCAGGCATGCGCATCTACGAGGCTGCCAAGGTGCGCAGCAGCTGGTACCTGCAGCTGCACAGCCTTCTGCAGCGCTTTGACTATCTGGCGATGCCCGGCACCCAGGTCTACCCATTCGCGGTGGAGCTGGACTGGCCGCACACGGTGGGCGAGCGCGAGATGGACACCTACCACCGCTGGATGGAAGTGGTGATTGCCGCCACCATGGCGGGCCTGCCCGCGCTTGCCGTGCCTGCCGGCATCAGCGCCCAGGGGTTGCCGGCCGGTATCCAGATTGTGGGAGGCCTGCGGGCAGATTGGCCGGTGCTGCAGCTCGGCCACGCCTATGACCAGGTCAGCGGCTATAGCCAGTTGCGCAGCCCGCTGCTGCAAGGCGTCTGACCCGGCTGTGTGGCCGGACAGGCGCTTGGTTATTGATGGCTATCAAGATTTACACAGTGGATCAGGGCAGGGCGGGCGCCTGCGGCACGCCTTTGCGGATGGCTGCTGAAAAATCCTCGCCGGGCAGGGTTGCCCTGGCGCGGTCATTGATATGGGCTGCGCTGCGCAGCGCCTCGAAATCATGGGGGCGGGCCAGCGCGCCCAGGCTGTCTACATACTGCGGCAGATAGCCGCTGGCCAGCAGGCGCCAATCGAGCGGCAGGCCGGGAACGATGCTGCGCACCATGTCGAACACGATGGTGGTGCAATTGGCAAATACCGTGTGGTAGAACGCAGGCGTCTCCACCAGGGCGTTGGCCTTGTCGACATAGGCGGCAAACAGCGAGCGCATGGCGGCGCGCGGCATCTGAATGCTGTAGAGATAGACTTCTTCGCCGCGCAGGTTGCTGCGCACGCGCAGAATGTCGCGCTCTTCGGCGGCAACCAGGCTCAGCTCGAACTGCTTGAAGAAGCCGCCAATGGCCGAAAACGACTCGCCCGCCTCCTTGCGAATTTCGACCGAGAACGTCAGGTACCTGCGCGGGCCCTTTCCATCGTCAAAGCCAAACGACACCAGGGTGTGCGCAATGGCCGGGCCCATCCAGTACGAGGTGGCCATGTCCACCGATACCAGCTGGTTCAGGTCATAGCTGCGGTCTTCCCAGCGCGGCGTGGCACGGGTGGCGGTCTGCCAGTCAAAGTTGCGGACGTTGTGCAGCGTGGCGATGTCGCCGCTGATGCTGCCGGAGAGCTGTTGCGCCACATCGGGCGCCCAACGGCGGGTGTTCGAGGGGTGGATGGTGCTCCACCATACGAGAATGGCGCCCAGCAGCACGCCGTAGACCAGCAGGCCCTTGGGCACGCGCTGCTGCCACAAAAGATAGATGCTGTAGAGGCCAAAGCCGACCCAGACGCCCAGAATCAGCCCTCGCGCCGAGCCCGATTTGACCGTTTGCGCCAATTGAAACCACAGGGCCCCGCAGGCCCAGACCACACCTGCCAGCATCAGGAGCGAGGCGATCAGCTTGGTGATGGCAAAAAAGAAACCGGCAATCCGCATGTCATTCATGCCCAGGGGGCGTAGGCTTTGTGGCTGCAGAACGGGTGTGCCCGTCCGCAGATTCTGTCTGGCTGCAAGCATAGACGATGCGCGGGTATGCAAAACCCAAGAACCTGTTCAAAACCGCCACCACAGGGGAGCGCAGGCACTGAGCCGGTTGCCTGCCGATGCCAGAGCGACGCCTGTGGGTGGCAAAAAGCTGCAAAATGGCAGAGTTGCCATGTCGCGCACCTCTGGATTTGCGGCACTGGCCACCGGCCCAGGTGCCGGACTGTCCTGTTTTTGATCCTTGAGAGAAAGCTCCATGACACTGCGTTTCGCCTCTCGCCTCGACAATGTCGAGACGTCCGCCATCCGTGAACTGTTCAAGCTGCTGGGCAAGCCCGGCATCATCAGCTTCGCTGGGGGCTTTCCAGATGCCGCCATGTTCGATGTGGATGGCGTGCAGCAGGCGGCGAATGCTGCCTTGAAGGAAGAGCCGGGCGCGGCCTTGCAGTACGGCGCCACCGAGGGCTACCAGCCTTTTCGCGAGCAGATTGCCAGCTTCATGGCTGGCAAGGGCGTGCAGAATCTTGCGCCCGAGCAGTTGATCACCACCACCGGAAGCCAGCAGGCGCTGGATCTGCTGGGCAAGACCATGATCTCGCCTGGCGACAAGGTGATTGTCGAAGGGCCGACCTTTCTCGCCACGATCCAGTGTTTCCGTCTGTACGGCGCTGAAGTCATCAGCGCGCCGATCGATGAGCATGGCGTGATCACGGAAGAGCTGGAGCGGCTGATCGCCCAGCACAAACCCAAGCTGGTGTACCTGGTGCCCACCTTTGGCAACCCCAGCGGTGCATTGCTGAGCCTGGAGCGCCGCAAGCAGGTGCTGGAGATGGCCGTGCGCCACCAGACCCTGGTGGTGGAAGACGATCCCTATGGGGACCTGTACTTTGACGCGCCACCTCCTCCGAGCATGCTGGCGCTCTCCCACACCGTGCCGGGCAGCCGCGAGTATCTTGCGCACTGCGGCAGCATGAGCAAGGTGCTCAGCCCCGGCCTGCGCCTGGGCTGGCTGATCGCCCCGGCCGAGCTGCTGGCCAAATGTGTGATGTGCAAGCAGTTCAGCGATGCGCATACCAGCACCTTCACGCAGGCCACCGCCGCGCAGTACCTCAAGGCGGGCCGCCTGCCAGCCACACTGGCACGCGTGCGTACCACCTACGCGGCGCGCAGCAAGGCCATGGGCGATGCGCTGCGCAGCCACCTGGAGGATGCGGTGCGCTTTGTGCAGCCGCAAGGCGGCATGTTCATCTGGGTGCAACTGACCGGGGCCAACGGTCAGGAGAAGGACGGCAATGCGCTGGCCAAGCGGGCCATCGAGCAAGGTGTGGCCTTTGTGCCCGGCACGCCATTCTTTGCGCAGAACCCCGATCCATCTACCCTGCGCCTGTCCTTTGCCACGGCCGACATCCCCAGGATCGAAGAAGGCATGGCGCGCCTGGCCAAGGCGTTCTGATTTTATAAACACGTTTCGTTCCTGACGCCGGTGTGTGAAGTTTCACACACCGGCGTTATCGTTCCGGAACGCACTTGCAGGATTTGCCATGACCCCTACCGAACAGCTCCAGGCCCGTGTTGAGGCACTGGAGATCAAATCGGCCTACGCCGAAGACCTGCTGGAAGATCTGAACCTGACGATCTACAAGCAGCAGCAACAGATCGACCGCCTGCAGCAAATGCTGCTGGATGTGCAGCAGCGTCTGCCCGAACAGGGTGGCGGCGCCAGTGTGCGCAATCTGCGGGATGAGCTGCCGCCGCACTATTGAGTGCCTCCCACTTTGCCATGAGTCACTGCACTATGCTATCTAATTTGTAGCTAATGGTGCATGCTGGATGAGATTCAGACGCCATTTCTCTCAGTGATTCCAGAGGGCGTCGCTTAGGCACCACTTTAGTGCCCTCTATTTGGCCCGTTTCTTGCGATAGCTGAGACAGGTATTGCCTTGATCTATAAAATTGTTTGGCAATACTGGTTTTCCCTAGGTTTTTATCGCAACCATGGCCATCGACGTCAGCAATATCACCCACAGCATCCAGCTTGCTGTGGCTCCTGTTTTCTTTTTGACCGGCGTGGCCGGAATGATCGGTGCGGTGGCCGGGCGGCTGGCGCGCATCATCGACCGTGGCCGTGTGCTCGAAGACCGCATGAGCGCCTCCAAGGATGCGGATTACATCCAGCGCTCCATGCTGGAGCTGGGCTTCCTGCGCCGGCGCGGGCGCCTGGCCAATGTCTGCATCGGTCTGCTCACGGGGTGTGGCGCGCTGATTGCGCTGACCATCATCCTGCTGTTCATCGGCCAGACGGCGGCGGCGGAAATCGATGCGCGGGCCTGGTCGATGGCGGCGATGATCAGCTTTGGCCTCGGGGTGGTGAGCTTTGTGTCGGCGCTGTGCTGCTTCATGATCGAGACCATGATGGCAACCCGGCTGTTGAACTTTCATCCACTGCGGCAGGCAGCCAAGGCCGAAGAGAGCCGATCTTCGGCGTTCTGATGCATTGGGTGGTGCATTAGGGTATTTGCTGGCAGATACGCAGCTTCAGGCCATTGCAAGGTGGGCACCGAGCCTGCTTTGCGCAAAAAAACCTGATGTGCCGGACTGGACGGAGGCCAGGCGCAGTCCTTGCCTGTGCCATGGTGACTCCTGGCGCTCAACGGCCGGTTGCCTGTAGCGGCCACTGCGTGCCCTGCGCTGTGGGGGCGAGCTGTCGAAAGCGCCACAGGATGGCCGCAGCCACGGCCACCAACTGCACCAGCATGCCGATCCAGGCCAGCCAGCCCAGGGCGGGGGCATTGGTCATGGTGTGGCGCAGCGGAGCGGCCAAGGCTCCAAACAAGGGCTCGAACAGCGGGGCAAGGCCGGTGGACCAGAGCATGGCGGGCAGGATGCCTCCCAGCACCAGCAATACCAGCATCGTCATGCCCAGCGGGGAACGGTAGCTGTTGCGCAGCGCAAAGAACAGATGGATGCCGCAGTCGCGCAGCACGTGCAGCAATACCATCAGCACAAAGGGGCCGAGGTGGTCGCGTGCCGCCAGGGGGTCTGCATTCCACAGGATATAGGCGGGCAGCACTACCGCAAAAGCCATGCACCAGCTCACGGGCCACAGAGGCAGGCTTTGCAAGACCCGCCGCCACCGGCCATGACGTGCGTTGTAGAGCACGCTGCGCCAGCGCTGGGCCACCTGGTTCTCCAGGGCCGCAGCATAGTAGGTGGCGAGCACCAGCAAAGCGATAGCGCCAAGCACGCGGGCCGTGTTGTCTGGTACCAGGCCGAGCAGCAGCACACAGGCGGCCGCATTGCCCAGCGCCCACGCCCACGGCGTGGTGGGCACCGACAGTTGCATGGCCATGGCGCGCCACAGCGCCAGCAGGCCCAGCAGCAGGGCGAGTGCCGCGAAAAACAGCGCCAGCCGAGGGGCTGCCACCGGCATGCCCCACCAGCGCACCGCGTCCCGATTGCCGAGCAGGCTGTCGAGTCCGACGACCAGGCCGCCAACCATCTGCACCAGAAAGAACACGATGATCACCAGCCCCCAGGTGCTGCGACTGCCTGCAGGTTTGGCCGGGTCCATGCCATACAGCCGGCTGGCCATCAATGCGCAGTGCAGCGCACCCACACCCAGCACGCACAGCAGTACGGTCTGTAGTGTGTGGCCGGTACGCCCTAGCAGCACGCCGCTCGCAAAGGCTGCCGCCGCACACAGCAGCGCGCCATACCAGGCATAGCTCGGGCCTCCCAGCAATTTTCCCCATGCCATGCGCCATGGGCCCATGGCGCTCATGCGCTGCTGGTCCCAGGTGCGTTCGTTCACCTCGTCATTGATGCTGGAGAGGGCCGTGAATGTACCCACACAGGCGGCGAGCAGGCCCATGACGACCAGCGCACCCTGGTGCAGGTAGAGCAGCGGCTCCTGCTGCTCGATCATGAAGACGCAGACCGCCATCAGCAGCAGGATGGCGGGCATCAGCACCAGACGCGACGGGGTCAGTTCCAGCGTGAGCTGGCGACGCAGTTCCGGGTTCATTCCGGCTCCTTGGCAAAAAGATCGACAGGCGCGCCAGGGATGGGGGCGGTACCCATCTGCAGGCTCTGCTGGTAACGTTCCTGCAGGCTGGTGCGGGCCGGGTGGTAGCTCAGCACCTGGGCCCCATGGGCGACCAGTTGTTGCAGCAGTTGCACGCGTGCGGCGTCGCTGTTGGCGGGCAGGGCAATCCAGAGCGCATGGCTCGCCTCGCCAGTGGCGCGCATGTCCACGAGCCGGTAGCCATTCAGGGCCATACTGCTGTTTGCCAATGGTGCAGCCAGCTCGACCTGCATCACCAGTTCGCCCGACTGCGTGCCGGTGCCGCTGGTGTGCGGGGCCGCATTCAGCGCCTCATGGCTGGTGATGCGGCCTTCCCGGATCGACAGGATGTGTGTGCAGTATTCGTCCAACTCGCTCAGGATATGGCTGGAAACCACCAGGGTCATGCCCTGGGCGTGCAACTGGCGAAAGAGGGCCGAGAGGCTGCTGCGCGCCTCCGGATCGAGCCCGCTGGCGGGCTCGTCTAGCAGCAGCACCTGCGGCTGGTGGATGATGGCCTGGCCGATGGCCACGCGCTGGCGCTGGCCGCGAGAGAGGTTGCGCGCTGCATTGCCGAGCTTGTCGGTCAGTGCCAACTGGCGGGCTACGGCCTGCACGCGCTGAGCGGCGGCCTGGCGGCTCAGTCCCTGGCTTTCTGCCGCGTACTGCAGGCACTGGGCAACGGACAAGGCCTCGTACAGGCCGAAGAAATCGGACAGATAGCCCATGTGCTGGTGGGCGTGGCGCGGGTTTTCCTGCACATCCACTTCAGCCACACGCACGCTGCCCGCGAGCGGTGATTCCAGCCCGGCCATGCAGCGCAACAGGGTGGATTTGCCCGCGCCATTGGGGCCGACGAGCGCTGTGACCGTTCCCGCGGCAATCTGCAGGCTGATGCCATGTAATGCCCGGTGGCCGGGGTAGTCAACGATCAGGTTCTGTACCTCAATCATGGTGCCTGTTCTGCAAAAAATTCCAATGCTGTCCAATGCATGGCAGGTGGCGCGCTCCAGGCGCATTCCTGTGCGCGGGCCTGCCTTGCTTGAGCTATGCAATTTAGCGCAAAAAATCACCGGCCTGGGGCACAACGCCCTGGCCGGGGTCTGCCGGGTCGGCCAGGGCCACGGCCAGCACGGCGTTCACCGCCTGTGCCATGCGGCGGTAATCGAGTTTGTCCCAGGTGTCCGTGCTGCGGTGGTAGTGCGGGTTGCGCATGAACGAGGTGTCCGTCACCATCAGCGCGGGGTAGCCAAGGCGCCAATAATTCTGATGGTCGGAGTAGTCGATGCCGCGCAGCGACGCAGGCGCGCTGAGTGCGCGCATGGGCAGCGGCGCGGTGCCAGCGGCGTCGATCTGTGCGCCACCCAGCAGTTGGGCATAGGTTTCGCGCGTTGCTGCAAAGTGGCCCAACTGCCCGATCAGCGCCAGAAAATTGCCCGCGCTGGGGTAGATGGCCGTCATGCCCGGTACCGGGTAACGCTGGCTCGCAGGTCGGTCGTCAAAATAGCCAATCATTTCCAGCGACAGCATCATGCGCAGCGGCTGGCCTGCATAGGCCAGCGCGGCTGCGTGCTGGTAGCTCCCCATTTGCGGAGTGCGGAACTGGGGCGGCTCCTCCAGCGTATAAGCCACCAGTTCGACAGGCTGACTGGGCGGGTGCGCGACCAGCATGCGGGCCAGCTCCAGCAACCCCGCTACGCCGCTTGCATTGTCGTCTGCGCCGGGTGTGTGGCTGTGGGCATCTGGGGCAGAGCCTGCTGCGGCACCATTGGTGCGCACTGCGTCGTAATGCGCACCAATCACCAGCAGGGGGGCGTCGCTCCCTGGCTGGCCCTTTTGCGGGCCCAGGCGCAGCACGATGTTGTGATAGCGTGCCTGTCCGTCCACCAGTACGGGTTGGCGTGAAGGCGTGGTGCCCAGGGCTTTCAACTGGTCATGGATATAGCTGGCCGCCATGTCCAGTTGCGCGGGCTGGTCAAAGCTGCGGCCGGGAAAGTTCTCGCTCAGCGCCTGGACATGCGCTTGCAGACGCTGTGCCGAGGCGCCCCCTGTACCGCGCAGTGGCTGTGCAGCCATGGGCAGGGCACTGGCCGTCACACCCGGGTAGGTCAGCAGCCACCACGCGGCGGCTGCCGCCATTGCCAGCAGAACCAAGGCAATCAGGCACAAACGCAGCAGGCGCTTAAGCAGGCTGCGCTTGCGGCGGGGCAGCACCGCCAGGGATAGAGGCGTGAAATCGGTGGATAAGGCCATGGCATGCAGTGTGTTGCAGGGGCCGCTGGGCATGCCGCCGTGGGGGCGGCATCCTTCTCTCGCTCAGCCTGGCGCTGCCCCTCGAGGATTGTGGATGTTTTTATTCCCGCAATGATAGGAGTGCTTGCTGCGGTTTACCAGAGTTTTGCGTCAGGCGGTCAAAGGCAGTGCGGCATAGTTGCTACAGTTTCGATACTGCCGCTGCTGTTCAGGCGGGCGTCAACACTTCTGCTGCCGCCCGCATGACGCAGTCGGTCAGCCGCGCAAGGCTCGTTTGCGCGCTGCGCGGCAAGGCCCAGAACAGGGGCACATCCAGCGGCGTGCCTGCAATCAGGGGCACAAGGCGGCCGCGCGCCAACTGCTCGTCAATCAGCACCTCCGGATGCATGCCCCAGCCCATGCCGATCTCGCAGGCGCGCACGTAGCCATAGTTGGACGGCAGAAAATGGCGCGGCCCGCTGTTGCGCGAGGCCAGGCCGTGGGCCTGCATCCACTGGTCCTGCAGGCGATCCTTGCGGTCGAACGTCATGATCGGGGCCCGGGCCAGCGCCTCTGCGGTCACCCCGTCTGCAAAGTAGCGTGCCACAAAGCCGGGGCTGGCAGCGGCAACATAGCGCATGGTTCCCAGTGGCCAGCTGTTGCAACCGGGGATCTGGCTACTGGTGCCGGTGACCGCACCAATCACGGCGCCCTCGCGCAGGGCCTGCGCCGTGTGGTCCTGGTCATCGATGCGCAGATCGAGCAGTTCATTGCCGTCCGCAGTGAATTCTGCCATCGCGTCCATGAACCAGGTGGAGAGCGAATCGGCATTCACCGCCAGCTTGAGCGTGGGTGCCACCGGCGCCTCGGGCAGCAGATCGGGGTTGCTGCGGCGCAGCTCGTTTTCCAGCAACGCCACCTGCTCCAGATGCAGGCATAGGCGCCGCCCCGCCTCGGTGCCGGTGCAGGGGTTGCCGCGCTGCACCAGCACCTGGCCGGTGCGCTCTTCGAGCTGCTTGACGCGCTGCGACACCGCCGAGGGCGTGACATGCAGTTTCTTGGCGGCGCGCTCAAAGCTGCCTTCGCGCACCACGGCGGCAAGGGCTGCCAATCCCAGGTAGTCCAGCATTTAGCATCACTTCATATGATTCAGATTATTTAATTTTACTTAATTATTGCGGCAGCGCACAATCGCCGCCTATGTGGACTACAACAATGACTTCTACCTGGCTGGCAGGCTTTACCGTCTGTCTGTCCCTCATCGTGTCAATCGGCGCGCAGAACCTGTACGTGCTGCGCCAGGCCGTCAATGGTCAGCACATCCGAGCCTGCGTGGCCTGGTGCGTGCTGGCCGATGCCCTGCTGATCGGTATCGGTGTGGCTGGCATGGCGCAGGTGCTGGGCGATTCACCCAAGCTGGCCTATTACCTCACCCTGGGTGGCGCGGTCTTTCTGCTCGCCTATGGCCTGATGGCGCTGTGGCGCATGGTGACGGCGCCTGATGCTTCTTTGGGCGCAAACGCCGATGGCGGCGCTGCCCAGAAGACCACGGCCGCAGCCCGCCGCAGCCTCTGGAGCGTGTTGGGCGCGCTGGTGGTCATCACCTTGTTCAACCCGCACGTATACCTGGACACGGTGGTGCTGGTCGGCTCCATCGGCGCACGCCAGGACGGCATGCTCAAATGGGTGTTTGTACTGGGAGCAGCCTGTGCCAGCCTTACCTGGTTCGTCACCCTGGCACATGCGGGCAAACGCATGCAGAAGCTGTTTGCCAATCCGCTTTCCTGGCGCATTCTTGACGGGCTGACCGGCGTGATGATGCTGACCCTGGCTTGGTGGGTGTATGGCGGACTGGATCAGATCGCTGCATAGCTCGCGATCTTGATAAAAGCCAATTTTGACCTGTCGCCACTGCACTGGTTTCCAGGAAAAAAGAACCCGCCAATGGCGGGTTCTTTTGTTTTCTTCTCGGCCGTCGCGGCTCTTCAAACCTGCGGCGTTTCCACCCGGCCATCGGGATGCTGGGCAAACCGGCCCCTGGTGCCATGGGTGTGGGCATGGCTGGGCCAGGGCCAGCCGCCAAACTGGGTGCGCTGAAAATCATGCACCGCCTGAACGACCTCCTGCTGGGTGTTCATCACAATCGGGCCGTGAGATGCCACGGGCTCGCCAATGGGCTTGCCTTGCAGCATCAGCACTTCGACCACTTCGTTGCCGTCGTTGCGCAGCGGTGCAGGGCGATCGGGCAGCACTTCCACCATTACCGGCTGGTGAAAGCGCTGGCCGTCCACCGTCAAGGTCGAGCCTGTTGTCAGATAGAGTGCGCGGCGCGCCTGGCTGCTGGCGGCGGGCAGCACCAGGCTGGCGCCGGGCTCCAGGCGGATGATCCAGATCGCCACATCGGCCCCCGGCTCGCTGGCCCATGAATGGGTGGGCGGTGCCAGCGCCCTCGCCTGCGTCGGGCGGTCGCCAGCGCCTGAGTGAACGGGTACGTAATCGCCCGCGATCACTTCCACCTCGCTTTGGCGGCCCTGGGCATCGGATTGCCGCACATGCGGAATGTCATGCGCCCAGAACATGGTGAAATCGGGCGGCGCCATCTTGTTCTTGGCAGGCAGGTTCAGCCAGATCTGGAACAGATCGAGCGTGTTGTCCTTGTCCTCGTGCACCAGGGGAAACATCTCTCCATGCTGCACACCCGAGCCGGTGGTGAGCCACTGCACATCACCTTCGCCATAGCGGGCGGTGGCGCCCAGGGAGTCTGCATGGTCCACCAGGCCCTTGCGCACGATGGTGACCGTCTCGAACCCCCGGTGCGGGTGCGCAGGAAAGCCCGGCACCTGCTCGCCGTGGTACATGCTGAATCCGTCCTTGCCGCTGAAATCCATGCCGATCTCGCGGCCTTGCAGCAACGCCTGCCCGGGACCCAACTGGCCATTGCCTGCGGGATAGCGGTCCTGGTGGTACATGCCGAAGATGAACGGATCGATGCCCGGCAGGCGCTGGTCCAAGGCCTGGGCGCTGAGGATGATGGTGGGGTGGTTGTCTTGCATGGCGCGTCCTCTTGAAGAGAGCGCAGGAGGCTTCTGCCCGCCTGCTACAGATAGCAAGTAGATGGTGGTGAGAAGGCCAAATGCAATGCCTGGCAGGGTGCGGGCGAAAGCTGCCGCCTTGGGAAAAAAGCTTGCGAATAGACCTCTTGATGGGGCCTCGGTGCTCAGCTGATCAGCCTGATTCGCTATGTTTTGAATAGCAGATTCAAGCGCCGGATACAGGCCAGGCCGGCTCAACCGGGCAGTGGCATCTGCAGGCTGCGTTTCAAGGTGGCCAGGGCGATGGAGGTTGTGAAGCGCTGGATGTTCTGGTCGCCGCCGAACAGCCGCTGGGTGATGGCCTGGTACTCCTGCATATCGGCGGCCGTGACGACGAGCAGGTAATCCGTGTGTCCTGTGGTGCTGTAGCACTGCTGCACGGCGGGCTCGGCCGCCACGCGGGCACGAAATCCGGCGGTCAGCGCATCGAGCTCATTGACCAGTTGCACTTCGATCAGAATCGTCAGCGGCCGGCCGACGGCTTCGGGGTTGAGCTGGGCGGTATTGGCCGCGATCACACCGCTGTCCTGCAGGCGGCGAATGCGCCGCTGCACGGCGGCGGGCGACAGATGCACCCGTTCGGCAATTTCGCGTTGCGGGGTGAGGTTGTTCCTTTGCAGAATGGCCAGGATGGCCCAGTCAAAGGGGTCGAGATCGGCTTTCATCGGCGAGGTTCACATTGCCAGGGCGGACAGAGTGGAAGTTGCATGTTGTAGTGCAATTTTGCGCAATTTACTTGGCAGCTTCGCAATATTATCTCGTCCATGCAAAATTCCTTGGGGCAGCGCGTGCTGCCATCGGTGGCGGTTCTGGCTTCGGTCACATCTCTGTGCCTGGGCACCAGCTTTGCCAAGCACTTGTTCCCTGTCGTTGGTGCGCAGGGCACCACGGCGCTGCGGGTGGGGTTTTCGGCGCTGCTGCTGCTGGCCATCTGGCGCCCATGGCGGTTTGGGCCAAACCGTGCCCATCTGCGGCAGATCGCCATCTTCGGCGCAGTGCTGGGCTTGATGAACCTGCTGTTCTACATGGCGATCAAGCGCCTGCCGTTCGGAGTGACGGTGGCGATCGAGTTCATCGGGCCGCTGTCCGTGGCCGTGCTCACATCGCGGCGCTGGCTGGACTTTGTCTGGCTGGGGCTGGCGGCCACGGGGTTGTTCATGCTGCTGATCCTGCCGATGTTCGGCGTGCAGGTGGGGCAGCTCGATCCGCTGGGTCTGCTGTATGCCGGCATTGCCGCCGCCTGCTGGGCCGGCTACATCGTGCTGGGCAAGCGGGCCGGCCATATGCATGGCGGCATGGTGGTGTCGCTGGGGCTGTTGGCCGCTGCATTCGTGGTGGTGCCGTTCGGCATTGCCGAGGCGGGCGCCAAGCTTCTGAGCCCTTCGATCCTGCTGTACGGGCTGGCTGTGGCCGCCGTGTCGAGTGCGGTCCCGTATTCGCTCGAAATGTTTGCCTTGAAGCGGCTGTCACCCGGTACGTTCTCGACCATGCTGGCCACAGAACCTGCCATTGCGGCGATTGCCGGCATGCTGGTGCTCGGGGAACATCTGAGTCCGGTCCAGTGGTCGGCTATCGGCGCCATCATGGTGGCGGCCATGGGCAGCGCGCTCACATCAAGGCCAGCACCTGCCACAGCACCCGTGCCGCAGAAGGCTGCAGGAGATGCGCAGGCTGTCGTCTGATGGGGCTTCTTGCCGGGAGAGGGCAATAAAAAAGCGCTTGCCGCAGATGCAGTAGGCGCTTTTTGCTATCTAAAGTGTAGCTTTAGTTTTCGCCAGCCCATTCTACCTTGGCGCCCAGGCTCTGCAGGTTTTCAACAAAGCGGGGATGCGCGCGCTTGATGGGGGCGGCGTTGCGGATCTCGGAGCGGCCGGGGATGCTGGCGGCCACCATGAACAAGGCGATGGCCACGCGGATGATGTAGGGGCTCTCGACCACGGCGGGGCTCAGCGGGTTGCCGCCCAGGGTCACGATACGGTGCGGGTCGGACGAGAAGACGTGGGCGCCGAACTTGGACAGCTCGCCCGTCCAGCCCAGAGCACCGTCGTACACCTTGTTCCAGAACATGGCATTGCCTTCGGCGCGCACGCCCAGGGCGATGAAGATAGGCAGCAGGTCGACCGGGAAGTAGGGCCAGGGAGCGGCTTCAACCTTGGTGAGCACATTGCGGGTGAAGGGTGTTTCGACTTTGAGCGGGCCGGTGCGGATGGCGCGCGACCAGCCGTCCTTGTGTTCGATCTGCACGCCGAACTTGGCAAAGGTGCGGTCGATCAGCGGGAAGTTGTCGGGCGTGCGGTTGCGCACCTGCACGTCACCACCGGTGATGGCGCCCAGCGCCAGGAAGGTGGTGATTTCGTGAAAGTCTTCCTCGAAGTGGAAGTCTCCACCACCCAGCTTCTGCACGCCATGCACCGTCAGGCGCGAAGTGCCGATGCCTTCGATCTGCGCGCCCAGCATGGCCATGAAGCGGCAGAACTCCTGCACGTGCGGCTCGCAGGCCGCATTGGTCAGCACCGAAGTGCCCTGTGCCGTGGCTGCGCACAGCACGAAGTTCTCGGTGGTGGTGACGGATGCGTAATCCAGCCAGTGCTGGGTAGCGTGCAGTTTCTCGTCGGCACGCACGATCAGCGAGCCTTCGCCGTGCTCCACACGCCCGCCAAAACGGCGGAATACCTCGATATGCGGATCGATCTCGCGCACGCCCAGGGTGCAGCCCTTGACGTTGTCCTCCAGTCGCGCTACGCCAAAGCGGGCCAGCAGCGGCGGCACCAGCATGATGGACGAGCGCATCTCTTCGGGCAGGTGGTGCTTGCAGGCGTCGAAATGCGTGTCGCGGTGGTGCAGCTTCAGCTCACCCGTCTGGTAGTCCATCTCAACGCTGGAGCCGAGCTTCTCGAAGATATCGAGGATCTTGCGCACATCTGTGATGTCTGGCACGCCATGCAGGGCCAGCGGCTCGCTGGTCAGCAGGGTGGCGCATAGCACGGGCAGCACGGCGTTTTTGTTGGACGAGGGAATGATGCGGCCCTGCAAGGGTGTGCCGCCGTGCACGATGAGTTTGGACATACAGAGGGAGAAATCGCGGAATCGGGGTGCAATGGGGCTATCGCCCTTCGCAGACCCTGCATGTTACAGGAGCCACCAAGACAAAAGGCACTCTCAATGAGTGCCTTTTGTAATCAGCGGTCAATGCAAGCATTGTTAACGGCAGCTAAATCCTTGTCGGAATCATAGTTTTGTCGCCGCAAGCGGATGCTGGCGTCAGTTCAGTTGGCAGGAACGACGGCGCCCTTGTACTTTTCCAGGATGAATTTCTTCACATCTTCGCTGTGCAGGGCGCGGGTCAGCTTGGCAATGGTTTCGTCGTTGGCGCGATCGGCACGGGCGGCAATGATGTTGGTGTAGGGCGAATCCGAGCTTTCGATGAACAGGGCGTCCTTGGTCGGGTTCAGCTTGGCCTCAATGGCGTAGTTGGTATTGATCAGGGCCACATCCACGTCCGCCAGTGCGCGCGGCAGGAGGGGCGCTTCCAGTTCCTTGAACTTCAGCTTCTTGGAGTTCTTGGCAATGTCCAGCGGGGTCGAAGTGAGCTTGGTGGCGTCCTTGAGCTCGATCAGGCCATGCTTTTGCAGCAGCAGCAGGGCGCGGCCGCCATTGGAGGGGTCGTTGGGGATGGCAATGGTTGCCCCGTCCTTCAAGTCCTTGATATTTTTGATCTTGCTGGAGTAAGCACCAAAGGGCTCCACGTGCACCTTGCCATTGGGAACGGCCACGATGCTGCTCTTGCGATCCTTGTTGTAGCTGTCGAGGTAAGGCTGGTGCTGGAAGAAGTTGGCATCGAGCTGCTTGTCTTCGACGGCGGCATTGGGCTGCACATAGTCGCTGAACTCCTTGACCTGCAGGTCCACGCCCTCAGCCTTGAGCTTGGGTTTGACGAAATTCAGGATTTCGGCGTGCGGCACGGGCGTCGCAGCCACTTTCAGAACCACGTCGGCAGCGTGGGCAGACACGGCCAGAGCCGCGATGGCGAGAACGGAAAGCGTTTTTTTGAACATGGTGTTTTGCAATAGTAAAAAGACCAGCCCCGGCAACACATGAAGTCTTTCTTGATGGGACTGAACCAAGATGGGTGCCAAGTCTAGCGGCAAAAAAAGCCTCGTCCAAAGAATATAAAGAGATTTGGTTATAAGGATTAATGTCTTTATATGATATTGACGCAGTTTCGCTCCGCTATGCTTGCTGCCATGACTTCTGCCAATGCCTTAGGCCTCGATCCTGCACAGTTGCTGCGCCTGCTGACCACCGCCATGCCTTTTGGCAAGTACCAGGGCCGCGCGATTGCTGATTTGCCCGGCAACTATCTGAACTGGTTTGCCCGCGAAGGCTTTCCCAAGGGCGATCTGGGCAGGCTGCTGGCGCTGATGCATGAAATCGACCACAACGGCCTGGGCGAGCTGCTGCGGCCCTTGCGTGCCGCGCTGGCCGAGCAATTGCCGGAGCCAAAGCGTTGAGCGGTTGCTGGCAGCGCCTTGGAGGCTGACGCGCTGCGTGGGGGGGCGGGTCTTTTTCATCGCTCCATAACAAAAACAAAAGCCCGCATTGCGGGCTTTTGTTCTTGAACCATCAGGCTGCACGGCCTGAGCGGGCTTCTTTACTTGGCGGCAGCGCGTGCGGCTTCTGCCTTGGCTTTGGCTTCATCGGCCTTCTTCTGCAAGTCGGCTGCCTCGGCTTCTGCCTTCTTGGCTTCGGCTTGCTTGGCGGCGGCTTCTTCCTTGGCCTTGTCGCCACCCATGGCTCCGGCCATGGCACTGCCTGCCATGGTGCCTGCAACAGCACCCACGGCTGCGGCACCCATGGTGCCCATCATGCTGGGGCGGGCGGCTGCGGCAGGAGTGGCTGGCGTCGCTGCTGCTGCAGAATTGGTAGCGGCTGGCGTTTGTGCCGCGGGGGCAGGCGCTGCCTTGGTTGCTGTATTGGCAGCGGGCGTGGCTGCAGGCGCAGGCGCGGCCTTCTGCGTAGCTGCAGGGCGCGATTTGAAACCACCGCCCATGCGCTTGGCGTGGGCCAGCCCTGGCAGCACGAGGCCGGCAACGGTCAAAGCGATCACGCAGGCGGATGTACGAAACGAAGAATTCACAAGTGTCCCATTCAAGAAAAACAGCCAAGCAGATGACGGGCTGCAACAGCAGTGCCTTGCTGACTCTGGAGAGATAAGGGCAGCCACTGCGGATATCAAGCTGCGTTGCAAGCAGAAACAGTGGCCAGGAGGCTGCGCTTTGGTTATTCGTTCTGGGTAGCGCAAGCTGAAGTTGATTGTAGGGCATGGTGCTTCTGCGCTGCTTCGGATGCCGCGCAAAATCACCGGCTGTCCTGAGCAAGGCAGAGGCAAAAGAGCCCACCGGTGGTGGGCAAAAGGGCGGACGGCGAGGGACGATGCGTCCGCCCGGGCGGCAGTGAGGGTGCCGCTTATTTCACGCCCAGTGTCATGGACGACACCGCGTTGTTGCCCACGGCCACGGCGCTGATGCGGTTGCCGGAGATATTGTTGCCAGTCGACACGCCACCACTGCTGATATTTCCACCGGCGGTAGCGGTCACCGCACCGGTGTTGATCTGCGTCGAGGTCAGGTTGGTGCTGGCAGCCAATTGACCGGGCAGGGCGACAATGTTGATCTGGTTGACCGCATTGTTGCCATAGGCCGTGGCTGTGACCGTGTTGTTCAGCAGATTGGAGCCGCTGGCACCCCCACTCACCATGGGCTGGCCAGCGGGAGCGTTCAGCGCTGCAGTGGCGGTGATGGCGCCGTTGTTGGTCTGCGTGTTCAACAGGTTGGCACTGTTGCCGTTGAAGGCGGTGCCTGCCGCAGCGTTGATGCTGTTGAGCGCGGCATTGCCTGCTCCCAGCGCATCGACCGCGTTGCCAGAGACGGTGACGGCCCCGGTGTCCAGCGCGCCTTGCACGCCGATCGTCATGCTGGTGTTGGCGCTGACCTGGCCACCATTGGTCTGCAGGTTCGACAGAAGACTTGTCAGGCCTCCGGTGGCGGTGGTCGAGTCAAGAGCAATCACGTTGTTGGCGACGTTGGCACGCGCACTGGTGCTTGCCTGGTTGTCACTGACGGTAGTGGCCCCGCCGTTGCCTGCGCCCGCGCCGGTCAGCAGATTGGTGGCAACGGTGGCACTGGTATTGCCTGCGGCCTTCTGGTCGCTGCCCAGCAGCAGTTGCGACCCGTTCAGGCTGGTTCCGGCCTTCTGGCTGATCGTATTGATGGCCTGGTTCTGGCTGGCACTGGCGCTGGCACTGTTGTCCGAGACGATGGCTTCATGCCCGCCCGAGCGCAGGCCCGACACCCCGAAGTCCACGCGCACCAGCGAAGTGGCATTGCCCGCCTGCGCTTCCTGCACGTTGCCGACAACTGCACCGGTGCCCGGGCCGTTCATGCTGGTATCGCTTTTCAGCGTGACTGCATTGGCGGCCAGATTGATGTTGGCATCTGCATTGGCCTTGTTGTCCGACACAACACTTTGGCCTCCGGACAGCGACAGTCCGCTCACGCCCACCATCGTCATGGTTGGGCTTGGTGTGGGGGCTGGGCTGGTCTGGTTGAGGTTTGCGACCGTGGCACTGACGTTGCCTGAGAGGTGGATCTGTGAGTTGGCAATGAGCGCACCGGCATTGTCCAGGCTGGTGCCAGTGATGGCTGCCTGATTGCTGGCGGTCTGGCTGCTGGCGATGGCAGTCAGGTTGTTACCGCTCACCGTTTGCTGGTCACGGGTATAGATATTGATCGGCACGAGCCCCAGCGTGGTGCGGGCACTGCCAAGCTGCGCTACGTCCACGGTAGCGCTGGTATTGCCTGCGGTGTGTGTCTGGGTGCTGGCAATGGCAGCGGGAGTCATGTCGAGCGTGCCGCCTGTGATGGTGACGGCATTGCTTGCCTGGGTGCTTTGGGCGGTCGCCAGCAGGCTGTTTCCGGTTATCGTCTGGCTGCCGTCCTGAGAAAAGAGCGCCCGGCTGCCCAAGGTCGTCACTTCGGTGGTGGCCCAGACATTGCCGCTGAGGTGGGTTTGGACGCTGTTCACCGTGGCGCCGGTGTTGTCGATGCTGCCGCTTGCCTGCAGACTGGCGGTATTGGTGGCATCCGAGCCCTGGGCCGAAGTGGAGACCTTGTTGCCGGAAATGGTCTGGGTATCGCCGCTGGAGTTGCCAAGAGCCGATGGCGCCACCGAAGACCCCAGCTGCGTGACTTTGGCAAGGGCACTCACCCCTGTGCCGGTAAAGCTCTGGGCATTGCCCACACTCACCATGGCTGTGGGGCCGGCAGGGCCGGTGATGCTGCTGTCGGCCAGAACGGAAACACCTGTACTGCCGGAGTTGCCGCTGGCGCTGGCGCCCACGGTGTTGCCGTTGACGATGTACTGGTTGTCCGACGAGTTGGTGGCCAGATTGTTGACACCCAGCATGCCTACGTTGCTTTGTGCCTGGGTGCTGCCAGAGGCGCTTTGAATGGAGTTGGCATTTGCAGGCAGCGCGACGTCAAGCTGAACAGTGCCCGCATCCATCGCGATGTGGTTGCTTTGCTGATTGCCTTGTGCCGACGCGGTCGCCTGGTTTCCGCTGGTGTTGAAGCTGCTGCCTGATGGGCTGGGTGTTGGAGTGAAGATGGAAGGGGAACCCTGAATCACGGTGCCCAACGTATTCACGTTGCTGATGGCCTTGGTGGTACCGGTCTGTACCTGAATCACGCCACTCGAAAGCACGCCTGCGGCCGAGATGGTGAGATCTGCCGGCGAGGAGACGGCAATCCCGGTCTTGGATTGGTTGGCGGTGGCATCGGTATCTGCTGCGTTGCCTGAGACGTTGACGCTCAATCCTGTCCAACTGCCGCTGCGGGGCTGGATATTGGCGCCAAGCAGGTTGGTATTGTTGTTGGCCGAGATATCGCTTTGCACTGCCTGCACGGTACCCGCGATGGCCGGCGTGCCAAGCGTCAGCGTCGGGGCGCTGATGGCCATCGTGGCAACGTCGGAGTTGCCGGTGGCCTGTGACAGGACCTTGTTGCCACTGACATTGGCGGTAGAGCCGATGCGGTTGCCCGTATTGGCCAATGCATTGGCCGTGCCCGTAGTGTCGATGCCGACGGTGGTGTTGGTGGTATTGGCGGTCACAGCACCCGTGACTGCCTGGACTGCTGCCACCGTAGGATTGGTTGCTCCGGCCTGGCTCGTGATGGTGAGCGCTGCCGTGGCCCCGGATGCCAGTTGGTGCTCGTTGCCATGGGCGCTGGCGCCAATGCTGTTATCGCTGTTGTTGGTGGTGACGGGATCCAGGGTGCCGAGAACCAGACTTCCGCCACCAATGGCAGTGACCGGGCCGCCGCTGCTCTGCGTTGGCGTGGCGCTGATGACGGCTGGGGAGCCGGCGCTGATGATCTGCGCCTGCGCTCCTAAGGCAGCACTCAGCAGGGCCACGGCTGCGGCCAGGGGCGCCAGATGGTGCCGAGGAAGGCGGCGCGATGGGGATGTGGTGTGACGTGACATGGTGCTCTCCTTGGAAAAAATGGAGCGTGGCTGGGGAAGAACTCTTGAAAAAAGGGGTGAAATTGGCCTCAAGCGCTTTTGAATAGGGCGCCATCAGCCATGTTTCTGATACCTATCCACATGCTGTGAGGCCTCAGGGGGCTACCTGCAGTTTTGTCAGCAGCCGGTAGCCGGCACCATAGCGATGCACGGTGTTGTCGCCCGGTGATGGCCGCCAGGTGACGCGTATCTGATCTGGCGGTACGCCGTGCTGTGCCAGCAGGCCGCGAAAGGCCTGAATGCGCGCGTCAGTCAACTCGTCGCGGCGGGTGGGGTTCTGGTCGGCTTCGCGCTCGCGAGCGAGCAAGGCGATGCGCACGCCCTGACCGGCGCGCAGGCGTGTCGAGACGGTTTCAGCCGCAGTAGCCGATTGCTGTGCAATGCGGTTGGAGTTTTCCTCGAACACCACATCCAGCGCAGTGAGCGCAGCGGTTGTGCTTTCCTGCAGCGGCTCGGTGGCCACTGCGGCTTGCGGAGCAACTGCAGTGGGCTGGGCCGGAGCGGGAGCTGGAGGAGGCTCTTCCGGTACGGCGGCGGTGGCCTTCGCCTGCTCGGCAGTACCGGGTTTTTCCATGCAGGGTGCTGCCGGTGTCTGGGTGATGGTGCTGATGAGTTCGAGCACGCCTTGCTCCAGCGTGGTGCGCACGCCCAACTGCACGGGCTCCAGATCCTTGCTGCCGGCGTTGATGTCGAACAGGTTGCTGCCGAAGAAGCGGAAGATGCCGGCACCGATTTCCCGGCCCACGATCTGCTTTTGCAGGCTGACGGCGCGCACCACACGCAAGGTCCGGGTCTCGACAATGCGCAGGTCCGCACCCACATTCATGGTGAAGACCCGGTAGCGCGGACCGATTTGGTTGACCTGGGCCTCGATGCCGCCCGACTGGATGTTGTAGTTCACCTCGGTCAGGCCGCCGATGATGTAGTAGTCGGACTTGAGGATGGAGCCACCGTAGTACGGAAGCCAGGGCACGGCGCGCTGGCCCTTGTCGTCGGCAAGGGCATGCGAGTTGCCGTCTCCCAGTTGGCGCCGGTCGGTGTAGGCCAGCTCCAGCTCGGCCACGCGGGTGTCGAAGCGCTCCCGCACGTCGATCGCGCCGCCGAGCTTGCCCAGCGCCGAGTAGACCATCAATGCACCGCCCTGGGTGACGACATTGCCATCGCCCTGCGAGTACTTACCCGTGTAGTCCTTGATGTCGCCGACGGCCACGGACAGGGGGGCCCTTCCGCCCTGCTGCGCGACGATGCGGTGCGACATGCAGGCCAGTACGCCGTCGAGCGGGGTGCCGTTGTGGCGCGGTCCGGGGCCCTGCATGACAGCGGCTTCCCCTTCGGCCATCTGCACCTGCTGGTAGGTGGGCAGCGCGCAGCCGCCCAACAGCAAGGCGGACGCCAGGGTGGACAGAGGCAGGACTTTGCTGCGCCCCGCCTGCAGTGCGGGACCTGTGTGCTTGGTGAGTGTGAGCATGGTGTCCTCCGCCGCGCTTAGTTGATGGCACCGCTGGAGCTGAACTGGCAGGCGGAGCTGCCGTTCACGTTCGTGGTCTGGTTGCCGCTGTTGTTCTGCGCGACCTGCATGTCCTGCTGGCCGTTGGAGCGATCGCTGTTGATGGGTGCCGTGGTGGTGGTCGAAGGGCTGCCCTGTACGCCGCTGGTGATGGGCCCCGAGTTGCTCTGGTTGTTGTTGGAAACCCCGCCGCGGCCAAGGTTGTCGCGGCTCTCGCTGGAGCTGCCGGTGCTGCTGGCACTGGTGCCCGACGAAGCATTGGTCACTGGCGAGGCCACGTTGTTGGCCTGGTCGGCAGCGCTGCTGTTGCCAGCCGAGGTGGGCTGGAAGTTGCAGTTGACCTGCCGCTCGATGTTGGTGATGTAGGTGCTTTTGAAGGCGTCGTAGTAGCCGCCTTTTTTCTTTTCTACCAGGTCATTGACCAAGGCACGGTTGGCACGGTCGGCACTGGTCTGGAACTGCCATGGCACGGATTCTCCGAGCCAGCCCTGTGCATGGACCTGGGCGGTTGCCGTCAGCAAGCCAACGGCCAGATAGGTGGTGGTTTTTTTCATGTCGTCCTCGCATTGGTGGATCCGCCTGCTGCAAGCCAGACGGATGGAAGTGCGAGTGCATTGACCGCATCGCAGCAATGCCTTCGCATGGCTGCATCGTCATTTTTTGGTGAACAATCGTAAATAGTTAAGATGTACTAGGTCACGGCGAGAAAAATCGGTTAGGCCGCATGGAATCAATGGTTCAATTTGATTGCTTTTTATATATTTATCAATTGCTTGTTAATTTTTATAGTTGCTCGAATTGATGGCGAAAACATTGCCCGATGGGAATTAGTACAAATGAACTATTGGTTACGGATTGGTTTGGATGTAAGGTAACGACATGTATGCGTTTGCGCCAAAAAATTATCAAAAGAGAAAGACGAGGGGTGAACATGACGCTTCCATTGCCATCGGTTGTGCTGGTTGATGACCACCCCATGTTCCGCAAGGGGCTGCGGATGATGCTGTCCACCAGCGACATGGTGCAGGCCCATATCCATGAGGCGAGTTCCGTGGAGGAAGCGGTCGCACTGCAGTGCTGGGCAGATCTGGTATTGCTGGATATCAGCATGCCCGGCTGCGATGGACTGGCCGGCATTGACCACGTGCGCAAGCGCTGGCCGCGTGCCTTCGTGGTGATGCTCTCCGGCCATGACCATCCGGAGCTGATGAAGGACGCAGTGCGCCAGGGCGCATCGGGCTTCATGTCCAAATCAATGCAACCCGATGCCATATGCGCCCAGGTACAGCACTGGCTGCGCAGGAGCCCGGGGATGGAGCCGGTCAGCCGCAGCAAACCCGTGAACCTCTGTACCGTGCCACCGCTGGCGCACGGGGAGAGCGAACTACCGGTGCGCCAGTACGAAGTGCTCAAGATGCTGGCCAAGGGCTACAGCAACAAGGCGATCGCCAGGCAGTTTGGCCTGAGCGAGCACACCATCCGCAACCAGGTGGCATCGGTGCTGAAGCATTTTGGCGCTGAAACCCGTACCCAGGCCGTGTTGAACGCGCAGCGCAGTGGCGTTCTGCCGGCCATGCCGATCAAGTAGACACAAGCGCCAGCCCATGCAGCAGGGGGGCGAGCGATGGGCAGGAGGAATGCAGTATGGCGGAGCAAGGCACTGGAGTTGAGCGCAGACACCCGGCAGGATGCTTGGGCCAGGGGCCTGTCAGCCTGTTGCGACAGCAATGGCAGCAATGGCGGCCATGGTTGTTGGGGCTGGTGTGCTGGCTGGGGCTGCTGCCTGCCTGGGCAGGCTCGGACAGTCTGCGCATCGGCATCCAGCTGGAGCCTCCGTCGCTGGACATCACCACGACCAGCGCAGGGACGGCCAGCGAAATCACCTATGCCAACGTCTACGAAGGCCTGACCTTCATCGACGGGGAAGGCCAGGTGCGTCCTCGGCTGGCAACGCAGTGGCAGGTCAGCAAGGATGGGAAGACGGTCGACTTCGAGCTGCGCAAGCAAGTGTTCTACCACGACGGCAAACCATTCAATGCAGATACTGCAGTCTTCAGCCTGCAGCGCATGATGAAGATGAAAGGCATGAATGCCTACCTCGAGTGGTTCGACAAGGTCGCGTCGGTCGAGGCGGTGGATGAACAGAGGCTGCGCATTCACCTGACCGCGCCCGACAGCCTGCTGCCCTATGCGCTGGCGCTGCCGGGCGCCGTCATGGTGCATCCCGATACGGCCGACACCAATGCCACACGACCGGTGGGCACAGGGCCCTACAGGGTGCAGCCGTGGAAGCGCGGCCATTCGGTGAGCCTGGTGCGCAATGATTCCTGGTGGAACTCCCAGAAACCGCAGATACGCGAGGCGCAGTTCCTTTTCATGACCACTTCGTTCGAGACGGAGAGCATGCTTGCTGAAGGGCGCATTGATGTGCTGAGCAGCGTGACGCGGCTGACCGGCGCCTTCGCGGGGCGGTCCGACTACGTGATGACTTCGCGCGGCGTCGAGGGCAAGCAGATCGTGGCGCTGAACAATGCCCGTGCGCCGCTCAATGACGTCCGCGTACGTCGGGCACTGAGCCATGCCATCGACCGCCGTGAATACCATGGCATCTATGGGCCGCTGATCCAGGCCGTGCCCATCGGCTCGCATTTCTCGCCATTTCACCCTGCGTACGTGAACCTGGTGAACCGCTACCCCTATGACGTGGAGCGCGCCAAGGCATTGCTGCGTGAAGCCGGAGTCGCGCCGGGTACGGTGTTGAAGCTGGCCTTGCCGCCCACGGACTATGGGCGCTATGGCAGCCTGATCGTGGCCCGGCAGATGGAGGCCATCGGCATCCAGGTCGAAATCGTGACCATGGACTGGCCGACCTGGCTGGACAAGGTCTTCAAGCAAAAGGACTATGACATGACCGTCATCATGCACGTCGAGCCCATGGACCTGAACATCTACGCCCGCAGCGGCTACTACTTCAACTATGACAACCGCGCCTTCAAGAAAATCTGGGAGAAGGTCCGCGCCGCGCGCAGCGACGCTGAACGCAACGAACAGCTGGGGCAGGCACAGCGCCAGATCACCGAGGATGCGGTCAACCTCTTCATCCAGTTGCGGCCCGAGCGAAATTTCATCCGTCGCGAACTGACAGGCATGTGGGAGCACTGCCCGGTCCCCGTCTTTGCGATAGAGAACCTGCGTTGGCAGAACTGAGTGAAGCCATGCAGCCCTTGCAAGCGCTTTCAATAGGAGAGCGATGGAGCGATTGGTGCCCATGGGTATCGGAGGGGAAGGGTTTCAATGCAACCCAATGAACAGAAGCGCGAATCACCATGTTTTTAAAATCTCCGCAGCCAGGTCGTGAAGGCGGGCGTTGCCAGGCGGGGCTTTCGGGCCGCTGCGCGCAGGCATGTCTTACCTGCCAGGTGTTCATGGGTGCACACGCATGTCCCGCTCCTTGAAGCTTGCCAGGCCTTCGGTCACTGCCAGGCTGCTGATCATCCTGACGGTGGTGGCGCTGGGCATTGCCCTGGTCTTTGTATTTGCGATCCGGGGGCTCAAGCGGACTGACCACGAAGTGCGGCGCCTGGCGAACGTCGAGATGGAACAACTGGTTGCCAGCACCCGGCTGATGCAGCAAAGCGAGATGGTGGCAAGCTATGCGCGCCTGGTGGGGCAGAGCAACAGCCAGAGCGAACGGCGCCTGAACATGATGGAGTTGACTGACCGCATGCTGTGGCTGGACAAGCTGGTGACCGAACTGGTGGCCAGTGGCGATCTGCGCGATCTGGGGCCGCAACTGGTCACCGCGCGCGAGGCGCTTCGGGTGAAGGTGGGCCAATTGAGCGGGGCGGTGTTCGAGCCTTCGGTCAATGGGGAGGCAGCGATGCAGACCGACGCGCTGGTGGCGGGAAGCCAGGCGCTCGCCACCAAGCTCTCCTTGCTGGCCAGCCATGTGGCAGCAGACCTGCGCCGCGAACTCAATGAGCGAGGGCGCCAGCTCTCGAGCGACGTGGCCAACCAGCAGGAGCGCCTCAACTGGCTGGTGACGGCGTTGATTCTGATCGTGATCGCCGCCGGCATCTATATGGATGCCTCGGTGTCGCGGCGGATTGTCAGCCTGCAGCGCGAAGTGCGCGATGACGAGTTCGGCGGAATCCACGCCGCGCCCGATCTGCATGGCGATGAGATTGATCAGCTGGCGCATGCCATTGCATCGTACAAAAAACACCTGAGCGACCATGCCCGCCATGCGCAGAATGCGGTGCACGACAAGAACCGCGTCCTTGCCGGCGTGAGCCATGACCTGCGCCAGCCCGTGCAGGCACTCAACCTGTTTCTGGAAACCCTGCGCGGCTCAGGCCTGACGCCACCGCAGGCGAGCGTGCTGGAGCACGCGCGCGCGGCCAGCGCCGCAAGCCGCGAGATGCTCGATACGCTGATGGACTACTCGCGCATCGAAGCCGGTGTGCTGGACGCCAAGCTCCAGCCGGTGGCCATTGCCGGCATTCTGCGCCGCCTGGAGAAGGAGTTTGGCCCGCAGGCCGATGCAGCGGGCCTGCTTTTCCGGGTGCGGGACAGCGAGGACTGGGTCTACACCGACCAGTCGCTGCTTTTCATGCTGCTGCGCAATCTGGTCTCCAACGCGCTGCGCTATACCGACCAGGGTGGCGTGCTGCTGGCAGTGCGCAAGCGCGGCCTGCAGCGCTGCATTGAAGTGTGGGATACAGGCCTGGGAATCGCGCCCGCCCACCATGAACTGATCTTTCAGGAATTCCGCCAGGTCGGTGAAGACCATGGGCCCGGTGGAAAAGGGCTCGGCCTGGGGCTGGCCATCGTGCGGGAACTGGCAGACATTCTGAACGTGCAGGTGACGCTGTCTTCGCAGCTTGGCAAGGGCTCGGTATTCCGCGTCGCCTTGGTGGCCGAGGCCGCGCCTGCAGGCGGCTATGGCTTGGTGTCGGGCCTGTGGGAAGATGCCGACGATGCGGGGTATGAGCCGCTTGCGGGCATGAAGGTGCTGGTAGTGGACGACGAGCCTTTGGTGCGCATTGGCCTGTCAAGCATGCTGGAGCAGTGGCAGTGCGAAGTGGCGAGTGCGGCAACCGTTGGCCAGGTACAGCGCCTGCTGCGGCGTGCGCAGGACAGCGCAAGCCGCCCGTTCGATGTGGTGCTGACCGACCTGCGGCTGTCAAAAACCGAAGACGGCAGCATGGTGGTGATGGCGATGCGCGAAGCGATTGCCCATTACCCGCCATGGCAGACGCACCTGCCGCACTACATCATCCTGACGGGCGATACAGCGCCGGGGCGGTTGCAGTTGGCCAATACCATGGGCGCCACCCTGATGCACAAGCCCATCGACCCGCGCCAGCTGCATGACCTGCTCAGCCGCGAGCTGGGCCTGCGGCTGGACATGGAAGAGTTTATGGAAACACTTCCAGCAATCGATCCAGACCGCCCTGATTGATGGCCACCTTGGCCTCGGCACGTACGCGGGGCTTGGCATGGTAGGCCACGGACAGGCCCACCTCGCGCATCATCGGCAGGTCGTTGCTGCCATCGCCAACGGCAATCACCTGGGCAGGTGCAATGCCCATCAGCGATGCCAGGCCCAGCACCGTGCGGCGCTTTTCCTCGCCGTCGCAGATGTCGCCCCAGCTTTGCTCCACCAGGCCTCCGGTGAGCTTGCCATCCTGCACTTCAAAGATGTTGGCGCGCACAAAATCAATGCCCAGCTGGGCTTTGACATGGTCTGCAAAGAAGGTGAAGCCGCCCGATACCAGCAGCACCTTGAGGCCTGCTGCATGGGCAGCGTCGATCAAGGTCTTGGCGCCTGGGGTCAGCTGCAGGCGCTCCTGCAGCACGCGCTCGATGTCGGCAATCGGCACGCCCTTGAGGAGAGCCATGCGCTGGCGCAGGCTTTCCTTGTAATCGGTAATCTCGCCGCGCATCGCCGCTTCGGTGATGGCTGCCACCTCGGCCTTCTTGCCGGTGATGTCGGCAATCTCGTCGATGCACTCGATGGTGATCAGGGTTGAATCCATGTCGAACGCGATCAGCTTGTAATCAGCCAGCTTGTGGAAGGGAAGCGTGCCTTTGATTTCGATGGCGGGCGGGGGCGTGGCGGTCATGGGTGTGGATGTTTTTCGTGGAGGGGCCGCTGCTTGGGCGCTGCGGGCGTCTGGCGCTGATTCTACCCAGAGGCGCTGTCCGTGGCGCGGTACGAGGATCGATGCCACCGGGGCAGGCTTGGGAGGAATTTGCTATGAATAAAAGAGTGCTGATGACCAATGGACGGGCGCCAGCGGTCATATTGCTATATTTTCTGTGCCAACTCTACGCCGTTGCACCTTCGGTCCTGGGGGTGTTTGCCAGCGGCTTGCCAAGGCTGCGCACCACATCGCGCACCATCTGCACGCGGTCCTTCACCTCGGGCAGGGCGCGTTCGATGCGCAGTTTGTCGTTGCCAGCCAGCTTGATGGCCTTGTTCTTCTGGATCAGGCCGATGATGGTCATCGGGTCGATGGGCGGGTTGGGGTGGAAGCTGATGCTGATCACACCCGGCGCCGCGTCGACCTTCTGCACGCCAAACGGCTCGCACAGCACCCGCAGGCGGTGAACGTCGATGAGGGTCTGCGCCTGCGCTGGCAGCTTGCCGAAGCGGTCGACGATTTCCTCGAGCAGGCCGTCGATCTGGTCGGCCGTCTTGGCGGTTGCCAGCTTCTTGTAGAACGACAGGCGCAGGTGCACATCGCCGCAATAGTCGTTGGGCAGCAGGGCCGGGGCGTGCAGGTTGATGTCGGTGGTGGCGGCCATCGGCGAGAGCAAGTCCGGCTCCTTGCCGTTTTTCAGGCTGCGCACGGCTTCGGACAGCATCTCGTTGTACAGCTGGTAGCCGATCTCCATCATGTTGCCGCTCTGGTTGTCGCCCAGCACCTCGCCCGCGCCCCGGATTTCCAGGTCGTGCATGGCGAGGTAGAAGCCGCTGCCCAGCTCTTCCATCTGCTGGATGGCTTCGAGCCGCTGCGCCGCCTGCTTGGTCAGGCCTTCCATGTCGGGCACCATCAGGTAGGCGTAGGCCTGGTGGTAGCTGCGGCCTACGCGGCCACGCAACTGGTGCAACTGGGCCAGGCCAAACTTGTCGGCGCGGCTGATGATGATGGTGTTGGCGCTGGGCACGTCGATGCCGGTCTCGATGATGGTCGAGCACAGCAGGATGTTGTAGCGCTGGGCCACGAAGTCGCGCATCACGCGTTCGAGCTCGCGCTCGGGCATCTGGCCGTGGGCCACGGCAATGCGTGCCTCGGGCAGAATTTCTTCCAGCTTCTGGCGCCGGTTCTCGATGGTCTCGACCTCGTTGTGCAGAAAGTAGACCTGGCCGCCGCGCTTCAATTCGCGCAGCACGGCTTCGCGGATGACACCGGTGCCTTCGTTGCGCACAAAGGTCTTGATGGCCAGGCGCCGCTGCGGCGCCGTGGCAATGACGGACAGATCGCGCAGCCCGTCGAGCGCCATGCCCATGGTGCGCGGAATGGGGGTGGCGGTCAGCGTGAGCACGTCCACCTCGGCGCGCATGGCCTTCATGGCTTCCTTGTGGCGCACGCCGAAACGATGCTCTTCGTCGATGATGAGCAGGCCCAGGTTCTTGAACCGGGTCTTCTCCGACAGGAGCTTGTGCGTACCCACCACGATGTCGACCGTGCCGTCATCCAGCCCCTTGATGGTGGCATTGACTTCCTTGCCCGAGCGGAAGCGCGACACCAGCGCCACCTTGATCGGCCACTTGGAAAAGCGGTCTACCAGCGTCTGGTAGTGCTGCTCGGCCAGCAAGGTGGTGGGCGCCAGCAGTGCCACCTGCTTGCCGCCGGTCACTGCGACAAAGGCTGCGCGCAGCGCGACTTCGGTCTTGCCAAAGCCCACGTCGCCGCACACCAGGCGATCCATGGGGCGGGGCGAGATCATGTCCTGAATCACCGCGTGGATGGCCGCGCGCTGGTCGGCCGTTTCGTCAAAGCCGAAGTCGTTGGCGAACTGCTCATAATCCTGCGGGCTGTAGCGGAAGGCGTGGCCCTCGCGCGCGGCGCGGCGGGCGTAGATGTTGAGCAGCTCGGCGGCTGTGTCGCGCACCTGCTCTGCGGCCTTGCGCCGGGCTTTTTCCCACTGGCCGCTGCCCAGCTTGTGCAGCGGCGCTTCGTCTGCCGATACGCCGGTATAGCGGCTGATCTGCGCGAGCTGGCTTACCGGTACATACAGCACCGCCTTGTCGGCGTACTCGAGGTGCAGAAACTCCTGCAGCGCGGGCGAGCCATCGGGGTTCTTCTGGCCCACATCCATGTTGATGAGGCCATGGTAGCGGCCAATGCCGTGCTGGGCATGAACCACCGGGTCGCCCACTTTCAGCTCCGACAGGTCCTTGATCAGCGCCTCGACATCGCTGGCCTGCTCCTGCCTGCGGCGGCGGCGCGCACTGCCGGTGGCGGCGAACAGTTCGGTCTCGGTGACAAAGTCAATCCCTTGCTCGGCCCAGCGAAAGCCCTTGGCAAGCGCAGCAGTGGCGATGCCGACCTTCTCGTCCGTGGTCTGCTGGAACTCGGCCAGCGAATCAAAGGCCGGCGGGTTCAGGCCGCTTGCGCGGAAGAAATCGAGCAGGCTCTCGCGCCTGCCATCGCTTTCCGCCAGCAGCAGCGTGCGCGCCTTGCCGGATGCAATGTGCCGCTGCAGTTTGGCAAGCGGGTCTTCGGCGCCGCGCACCACGGCCAGGTCTTCCAGTTTCTGGAAAACGGCTGCGTCCTCCACGTCCTCCACTTGCGGGCGCAGCGCAAACTGGGCCGTTTCCCTGGCGGTGGTGTAGAACTGGTCTGCGGTCAGGAACAGGGTTTCAGGCGGCAGCGCAGGGCGCTCGGGGTCACCCTGCACCAGCCGGTAGCGGTCCTTGGTGTCTTGCCAGAAGCGCTGGAATGCGGGTTCCAGATCGCCATGCAGCACCAGGGTGGCGTGTGCCCCCAGGTAGTCAAACACGGTGGCGGTGCTGTCAAAGAACAGCGGCAGGTAGTATTCGATGCCGGCCGTGGCCACGCCGTTGCCCATGTCCTTGTAGATGCGGCTCTTGGTCGGGTCGCCTTCCAGCAGCTCCCGCCAGCGGTTGCGAAAGCGCGCACGCGCCTCGTCATCCATGGGGAACTCGCGCCCAGGCAGCAGGCGCACGTCCTTGACGGGGTACAGGCTGCGTTGCGTATCGGGGTCGAAAGTGCGGATGGAGTCGATCTCGTCGTCAAACAGATCGACCCGGTAGGGCACGAGCGAGCCCATGGGGAACAGATCGATCAGCCCGCCCCGCACGGAGTATTCGCCATGGCTGACCACCTGCGACACATGGTTGTAGCCCGCCAGCGTGAGCTGCGCCTTGAGCTTGGCCTCGTCGAGCTTCTGCCCAGCCTGGAAGGCAAAGGTATAGCTTGCCAGAAAGGACGGCGGCGCCAGGCGGTACAGGGCCGTGGTGGCGGGGATCAGCACCACGTCCGCCTCGCCCTGGCTGATGCGCCACAGCGTGGCCAGGCGTTCGCTGATCAGATCCTGGTGCGGCGAGAAGGTGTCGTACGGCAGCGTTTCCCAATCCGGGAAAAGAGCGGTGCGCAGCTCGGGCGCAAAAAAGGCCATCTCGTCCTGCAGACGATGCGCATCGCTCGCATCGGCCGTGACGATGGCGGTGACACGCTTGCCCGAGGCTTCGCGCTCGGCCAGGCGCGCCAGCAGCAATGCGTCGGCGCTGCCGGGCGGCATCGGGGACTGGAAGCGTTTGCCGGCGGTGAGTTTGGGGAGATCCATGGTATCAACAACCCATCTTGGCGAATGGGCTACCTTCACAACAGCTGAGCCCGCTGGTAGCGGGCTAGCAGCGGGAAGCAGAACAACAAAAGCACGGAAAGCCCAAGGGGGCCTCTGCAAACCTCGCTGCCATGGCCTGAGCGTGGTCTTGGGCGATCCGCGTCCATTCCATCCGGCGAGGGTTCTGCAGAGCCTTCCCAGGCTCCGTGCGTCAAATCAAAAGTCCGGACCATTCTAAAATAGACGCATGAACCAGTCTGTCCGCAATGATTTGATCCCTGTGGTGCCCGCTGCCGCACCTGCAGCGATTCCCCAGCCAGCGCCATTGCCCGCAGACACGGGTGCGGCCACGCAGACGCTGGACGAGGCAAGCCGCGACGTGATTGCCCGGTACTGGGCTTTTCTGCCCTGCGCCGGTGTGGGCGCGCGTGCGGTGGATGCCACGCGTCCGGCCCATGTACCCAAGCAATACCAGAAGGTGGCGGGTTGGCCGCTGGTGTTGCACACCCTGGCTGCCTTCATGGCGGTCAAGCCGCTCGCTGGCGTGCTGGTGGGGGTGAGCAGCGGTGATGACTTTCTGCAGCGCTACGCGCACGCTGGCTTTGCGATCAGCCCCTGTGGAGGCCCCACGCGTGCCGATACGGTGGCAGGTGGCCTGCGCAGCCTGCTCGATCAAGGCGCGCAGCGCCACGATTGGGTTTTGGTACACGATGCGGCGCGTTGCCTCATCAAGCCCGGTCAGATCGAGCAGCTGATGCAGGAATGTGCAAGCGATGCCGTGGGCGGCTTGCTGGCCCTGCCGCTGCCCGACACGCTCAAAGCCGCAAAGATTGACGCGCATGGCCAAAGCCGTGTCAGCACGACCTTGCCGCGTGTCGACAAGTGGCTGGCGCAGACGCCGCAGATGTTCCGGATTGGCACCTTGCTGGATGCCTTGGCGCAATGCCAGGATGTGACGGACGAGGCAAGCGCCATTGAAGCCGCCGGCCTGCACCCGCGCCTGGTGGCGGGCAGCAGCTTTAACTTCAAGATCACGTATCCAGACGATTTTGCCCTGGCCGAGGCCTTGCTCACGCAGCGCATGGCTGCAGGAGAGAGCCAGATTGCTGTCATTTTTGGCAGCGCGGCGCGCGATGGATAAGGGCCGATTGCCGAGGTGCCTATGGCGCGCTGCAGGCAATGAGGCCCTCAAAAGCAAGCCCCGCATGGGATGGGCATGCATGGAATATTTAACTGAAACTTGAATGAAAAAGGTACGTGATGTTGGCAATGCGGATTGGTGAAGGCTGGGATATTCATGCGCTGGTGCCAGGGCGCGATCTGGTGCTGGGAGGCGTCACCATTCCACATACGGCGGGCTTGCTGGGGCATTCGGATGCCGATGCCTTGCTGCATGCGATTACCGATGCGCTGGTGGGCGCTGCGGGCCTGGGTGATATCGGCACGCACTTTCCGGACACGGATGAACGCTTTCGCGGCGCCAATTCGGCCGTATTGCTGACCGAGGCCATGCGCCGCGTGGCAGAGCAGGGCTGGGTGGTGAACAACGTCGATAGCACGGTGATTGCGCAAGCCCCCAAGCTGGCGCCACACATTCCCGCCATGCGTGCCAGCATCGCCAGGGCCTTGGGTATCGACGAGGCCCAGGTCAACGTCAAAGCCAAGACTGCAGAGAAAATGGGGCCGGTGGGGCAGGGCGCCGCCATGGAAGCGCGTGCCGTGGTGCTGCTGGTGCGCGCGGGGGCGTAGGGCTTTGGTGGCAGGAGGCGCTTTCCGGAAAGGCCCTGGCGGCTTGCGGATCAGGTTTGGCGGCAACTGATCCTATTGTGGGAAGCGGGGCACTTCCTTGAATGTTCCGCTCAAGCCTCGCCGCCCTCATGCCGGGCCATGAACTGCGCGCCCGTCAGGGTGC
>NZ_JBEBNZ010000014.1:0-117414 GCF_040396735.1 Comamonas odontotermitis | reverse complement strand
TGGGCACGATGCTGTAGAGCGAATAGGAAATGAGCGACTCGACGCCTTTGACGCCGCGTTCGATGTCGCGCGTCATGCCGCCGGTCTGGCGCTCCAGATGAAAGCGCAGGCTCATGCCGTGCAGGTGCTCGAAGGTCTGCAGGGCGATGGAACGCGCCGCGCCCTGCGTGGCCTTGGCAAACACCAGCTCGCGCAGCTCGCCGAACACCGAAGTCAGCAGCCGCAGGCCGCCATAGGCCAGCAGCAGGCCAACCGGCACCACCAGCAGCGCCTGCGCACTGCCCGGTTGAATGCCAAGCGCATCCACCACGTGCTTGAGCAGCACCGGCACGCCGACGTTGGCGACCTTGGCACCCACCATGAGCAGCAGTGCAGCCATCACGCGCCATTTGTAGGCCCACAGATAGGGCAGCAGGCGCTTGAGGGTTTCTCCATCACGAGATTCGGGTTTACCCTTGGTTTCGCTAGGGCTTGCGGGGAGAGAGGCTTCCTGAAAACGGCGCATGGAGGACAATTGTGGGATTGTTGTATCCCCTGATTGTGCCCATGAATACCGTTCGCACCACATCCTCCGATTTGCCCACCGACAAGGAGCTGGTGCTGCGCGTCATTCCCATGCCTGCCGATTGCAACGCCAATGGCGATATCTTTGGAGGCTGGGTGATGTCGCAGGTCGATCTGGCGGGCTCGGTGCTGCCGCTGCGCCACTCGCGCGGCCGTACAGTGACCGTGGCCGTCAATGAATTCATCTTCAAGCAACCCGTGCGCGTGGGCGACATCCTGTCGTTCTACGCCAAGCTCACCCGCGTTGGCACCACGTCGATGACGGTGGCTGTGGAAGTGGTGGCCGAGCGCCTGTCCAAGCAGGGCCAGTTCATCAAGGTGACTGAGGCGACCTTGACCTATGTGGCGATCGACGAGGAAGGACAGCCTCGCAAGGTGCCGCCGCTGTCTGCTTAAACGCGAGGGCACCAGAGCGGCTCCCAAGCAAAAGCGCTGCCAGGGCAGCGCTTTTTTATTGCTACTGAATCAGGAGCTATTGGCGCACGCTGAACATGCGCCACAACCTGTTTCTTGCCTGAATACGGTCAGGCCACGCTCTCGGCGGCCTTTTCGGTCTTGGTGGTGCTGCCTGTGCTTGCAGCAGGCTTGCGCGTGCTGCCCGAGCATTCGATCTCGCCGGTCAACTGGCCGCCTTCTTCGATGATGACCTTGCCGTAGCGAATCTTGCCGTGCACCCGGCCGCTGCCAAAGATCACCAGCTTGTCGCGCACCGTCAGGTTGCCTTCGAATTCACCGTGAATCTCGGCGATGTCGATCTCCGCCGAGCCACGGAATGCGCCGTCGGCAGTGATCTGGATCACGCGCGAATCCATGGTGGCCTCGACCGTGCCTTCCACCACCAGGGTGTCGCAGTCGGTAATCTCGACGCCCTTGAGCTTGATATTGGGGCCGACGGTCAGTTTGCTGCCGGTGCCGGCATTGGTATCGTTGGAGGTCACTGCGCTGGAATAAGAAGAAGTGGATGAAGAAGCACTGCTGGAGTCTTCGCTCTTGTTGGAGAGATTGCCCCCCAGCACCGAGCTGGCCGAACCAGCCGCCGTACTGGGCAAAGTGCTTCCGGAGGAGCTCGATGACGAGCCGCCCATGAACTTGGATGCGGAATTGTCGTTGTCACGGCGCCCGCCGAAGAAAGGGTTTTGTACAGCCATCGGATCTCCTTGTAGAAAATGACACCCCACGCTTCCCACGGCGTGCGGTTCGCAGCCCCTCCGCGAGGGGCGTTTTTCATCCTGGGGCGGCCCGGCGATGAAAAAACAGAACTATGCTATTCAATTTATAGCTATCGTGTTAACAAAATTTGACACTAGTCGTAACAAGGCCGCTGTATTGCGTCGTTTGCTATCAATATTTTCATAGCGTCGACAAATTTCACAATTCCCAACAAACACCTAGACCGGAACAAATGGTCTCAGGAGACGATGTAGGCCGCCGTGGCCGTGGCCAGCACCTGGCCCGTGCTGTCGCAGAAATCCGAGCGCGTTGTCGCCACGCGCGAGCCCAGGCGCAGCACGCGCGCCTGCATCGCAAACGGACCGTGTGTGCCGGGGCGCAGGTAGTCAACGCGCAGATCGATGGTTCCCAGCTTGCCAAAGCGCATCAGCCGCTGCATGACCGGCTCGCCCACATGCTTGGCGCCCGATGCGGCCATGACCGCGATACCGCCCAGTGCATCCAGGCTGGCACTGATCACGCCGCCGTGGATGCGTTTGAGCCCGAAGTGGCCGATCAGCTCATGCCGCATCTCCAGCGATGCCAGCAACGCATCATCCTGGACACCCACGAGCTTGAGCCCGAGCAACTGGTTGAACACAATGCGCTCTTCAAAGATTTCGCGCAAGCCGGCGATGTAGGGCTCATCCAGCCCCTGCATCGATACGTAGGCGGGGCCGGGGGAATGGGCCGGTAAGTGGGCAGGCGAGGCGGCAGCGGTCATACATCTCCGTGGTTGAAAAGGCAAAAGGTCTTTGAGCGAGTATGCATACAAACTGCGTTGCCGGGCAATCGCGCATTCGCTCTGGTTTTCACCCAGGAGACCCGCCAAACGCGCCGATGCAGGTGGAGGAATCCACTGCGCAAGCGGTGCTTCATCGCCCGCCCCACCCCGCCTTGCGCTAGACTGCCAGCCATTCCGCAGACTTGCCATGCCAATACCTCCCGCCTCCCCTGCCCCTCTTGCCGTGCAGCGCCCGCCATTGCGGCTGAGCTGTGTCGTGCCTGCCTACAATGAGGCAGCCAATCTGGAAACCTTCTTGCCCGCCCTGCACGAAACGGTGCGTCGGCTGTCAGCAGAATGCGAGATCGTGCTGGTCGATGATGGCAGCAAGGATGAGACGCAGGCACTGGCTCTGCGCATGGCCGAGCACCTGCCGCTGCAGTACGTGCAGCTGTCGCGCAACTTTGGCAAGGAAGCAGCCATGAGCGCAGGGCTTGATTACGCACGCGGCAATGCCGTGCTGCTGATCGACGCCGATTTTCAGCACCCGCTGCCCTTGATCGCAGAGATGGTGCAACTATGGAACAGCGGCTACGACATGGTGTACGGCGTGATTGCCGACCGGACTGCCGAGGGCGCCGCCAAACGCCGGGGTACCCAGCTGTTCTACTACCTGATGAACCGGGACAGCCGGTTCCGCATTCCTGAAAATGCGGGTGACTTCCGCTTGATGGACCGCAAGGTGGTAGATGTGCTGCGCCAGCTGCCCGAGCGCAACCGCTTCATGAAGGGGCTGTATGCCTGGGTCGGTTTCAAGAGCGCGGCCCTGCCTTTTGTGCCCGATGCGCGGCGCAGCGGGCAATCCACCTTCAACCTGCACCGGCTGGGGGCGCTGGCGTTCGAGGGACTGACCTCGTTCACGACCATTCCGCTCAAGGTCTGGAGCTTCATCGGCTTCTGCATCTCGGTTGCAGCCATTTTCTATGGCGTCTACATCACCGTCGAAACCTTGATTTTCGACAATCCTACCGACGGTTGGCCCACGCTGGCAGCCAGCCTGATGCTGTTCTCCGGCGTGCAGTTGCTGTCAATCGGCATGCTGGGCGAATACATCGGCCGCATCTACGACGAAGTCAAGCGCCGACCGCTGTATGTGGTGGACCAGCATGTGGCCACCCACGCGCTGCCAGTTTCGGGGCCAGCCACCGTTGGCGAAAGCGTTGCTGCCCCCGCTGCGCCAGCCGCCTCGCATCCACCGCAGCCATGATGGCGGCCTTGCTCTCCCTGCTGCGCCGCCTGCCCCAGGGCTTGCAGTTTGTCTGCGTGGGCGGAGCAGCAGCGGCCACCCATCTGCTGGTGGTGGCCCTGTTGGTGCAGGGCTTGGCCCTGGCGCCGCTGGCAGCCAACGTGCTGGGTTTTCTGGTGGCATTCTGCGTGAGCTATGGCGGCCATGCATTGCTCACCTTTTCGGAGCATCAAGCGCCACACCGACAAGCGCTTCCGCGTTTTTTTCTGGTGGCCTGCTGCTCGTTTGCACTGAATGAAGTGCTGTACTACATCGCCCTGCACCAGTGGCACCTGCACTACCTGTGGAGCCTGTTTGCCGTGCTGCTGATCGTGGCCGTCGTCACCTTTGTGGCCGCCAAGTTCTGGGCCTTTGCCAGGAGCGCCGCATGAGCCGCTCCATTGTGCTGTGCGCAGACGACTATGCGCTGCACCCCGCTGTCGATGCCGCCGTGCAGCAGCTGGCCGAGCAGGGCCGCCTGTCCGCCACCAGCTGCATGACCACTGCTCCGCGCTGGCGCGAAGCGGCGCGGGCCCTGCCCGCCCTGCGAGGCAGGCTGGACGTGGGGCTGCACTTCAACCTGACCGAAGGCCATGGCGTTCAGCCAGATGCCACTATCGGCAGCGTCATCGCCCAAGCCTACACCCACAGCCTGCCCGCAGCCCGCCTGCGCGATGCCTGGCGAGAGCAGCTCGATGCCTTTGAAGATGCGCTGGGCGTGCCGCCCGATTATGTCGATGGCCACCAGCATGTGCACCAGCTGCCAAGCGTACGTGCAGCCATGGTGGGTGAGCTGCAGCGCCGCTATGGCGCAGACGCCGGGCAACAGCTCTGGATTCGCTCCACGGCACCCGCAGGCCGCCTGCGCTGGCAGCCCAAGGCCGCGGTGATTGCGCTGCTGGGCGGCTACACGCTCACGCGCCAGCTGCATGCACGGCGCTGGCAGATGAACCGGGGCTTTGGCGGCGTCTATGGTTTTGATGCGCCCACGCCTGCCGCCTATGGCGCGCACATGGCGCGATGGCTGGCCGCCTGCAACGACGGCAGTCTGCTCATGTGCCACCCCGCCAACGCCCAGGTGGAGGGCGATGCCATCGGCGGGCAGCGGCCGGTGGAGTTTGCGTACCTGCAATCGGCGGCGTTTGCCGATGCGTTGGCAGCGCAGAACTGCAGCATCTGGCAGGCGAATCGCACGATTTCATAAAAAAATAGCTGCGGGTACCCTTTCATCAAGCACCAGCAGCTATCTTTTTATGAGTAATTTATCGCTTGCGCGGCATCATTACTCTCAGCATTTGCTGAAATCCGGCTTTCTTTTTTAGCGAAAGAGGCCGCCTGCACTACGTGCATTGGCACCGCTGCGCGGCGCCATGGCTTTCAGCATTTGCTGAAATCCGGCTTTCTTTTCTCGAGGAAAGCGCTCATTGCCTCTTTGGCTGCGGGCTGCTGCAGCAGATCGGCAAACAGCTTGCCTTCTTCGGCAATGCGTGCCTGCACCGCTGCCATCTGGCCGCTCTTGAGCAGTTTTTTGCTCGCCAGCAGCGAGCCCATGGGCTTGGCGGCCAGTTTGGCTGCCTGGGCCTGGGCGATGGTATTGCATTCGGTGGGGGGCACCACGCGGTTGACCAAGCCCACTTCCAGTGCCGCTTCGGCCATGAACGGATCGCCCAGCAACAAGGCCTCGCTGGCACGCTGGTGGCCCATCAGCTGGGGCAGCAGCAGGCTCGATGCGCCTTCGGGGCAGAAGCCCAGGTTCACGAATGGCAGCGAGAACATCGCGTTGTCGCCCGCGTAGACCAGATCGCAGTGCAGCAGCATGGTTGTCCCGATACCGACCGCCGGGCCGCAGACCGCCGCCACGATGGGTTTGGGGCAGGCGGCCAGTGCCTGCAGAAACTGAAAGGGCGGCGCGTTTTCGTCCGGCTTGGGACCGTTCAGAAAATCACCCAGGTCATTGCCTGCCGTAAATACCGTGGCATCGCCCTGGAACAGCACCACGCGCACGTCGCCGCTGGTGGCGGCCTGCTGCAGCACGCTGGCCATGGTCAGGTACATGGCGCCGGTGATGGAATTCTTCTTGGCGACGCGGTTGAAGGTGATGGTGCAGATGCCGTTTTCGGCCAGCACCAGGATGTCGTCGCAGGTGGATTGAATGCTCATGGGTTCTCTCTGTCCAACATGTGAGATGCAAACGCGCCGGGCGCTTGCCTCTGTTCGGGCGCCGATGCTAACCGATCCGGCGCCCTCCATTTACTCTTTGTAATAGACCAACTGGTGGCTCGTTGCGAGCAAGGTGCCGCCCGGCGCCCAGATCTGTGCCGTCTGGTCGAAAAAGCCGTCACGAAAGCCCTGGCCCTGCGCCTGCGCCAGCACCGGCTCGCTGCCGACCTGCCGCAATTCGTCTTCGCTGGCGTGGAAGTACACGCTGAATGTGACCGTACCAATCGGCACCCGCTTGGCGCGGCGCAGCCAGATGCGCGGAAAGAATACGTCGCACAGCGCAGTCAGCGCCTGCACGTCCAAGGGGCGCGGCGGCTCGTCGCTGACCCACATGCGGGTCAGGCTCGGACTGATCGCGCCGTCCCACTGCTCCGGGTAGCTGCCCAGGAGCGGGCGCACGTTGTAGCGCGAGAGCCATTCCACGCGAAAATCGGTGACGTAGCGCGCCACCTCGCCAGACGGCGGCACCTGCGGCATGGCGCATTCGTCGTCCGACCAGGTCTTGCGCGCCAGCGCCGTCATCGCGGTGGCGGTGGTGGTTGTGGACCAATGGCCTTCCGGGTCCTTTTCGCGCATGGTGATGATCCAGTGCTGCGTGGAGCGGTTGGTGCGCGCGGGAATGGCTTCGATCACCACCTCGCCCTCACCCACGGCCCCCGCAAAATTCACCGTAATCGCCACCAGCTCGCCCAGGCGATCCGGGTGCTGCAGCACCGCCTGCGCCATCTGCGCCGCGGTGATGCCGCCGTAGGGCCCGACCATGTTCCAGTAATCCTTGCTGGCGCGTGTGGCGAACTGGTTGGCGCCAGCAGGCTCCATTGCCATCGCCCGGTCAAAGGGATGGCCGCCTGCAGAAGTGAAAAGGTTGCTCATTGGGACAGTTTTCGCAAGAAAAGTGAAGAAAGGCTCCAGAGCCTTGCGCGCACCCATCGCGCGCTAGCTGCCTATTTATGGCAATTGGCAGTTGCATTTTCTGCCACTTTCAGCAACACCTGATTTGTACCACTCCCACCCCGCCAGGCGTGCCGTCTGCGGGACAGCACGCCTGCGCTGGAATCTGTCAGCGCACTTACACGCGTTCCAGAATGCCTGCAGCTCCCTGCCCCATGCCCACACACATGGTCACCATGCCGTACTTGAGCTTGTTGCGTTGCAGCGCATGCACCACCGTGGCCGCACGGATGGCGCCGGTCGCGCCCAGCGGGTGGCCCAGTGCAATCGCGCCGCCCATGGGGTTGACCTTGGCCGGGTCCATGCCCAGCTGCTCCATGACGGCGAGCGACTGCGCGGCAAAAGCCTCGTTCAGTTCGATCCAGTCCATGTCCTGCAGCGACAGCCCTGCATTGCGCAGCGCAACAGGAATCGCCTCGATCGGGCCGATGCCCATGATCTCGGGCGGCACGCCCTTGCTGGCGTAGCTGACAAAGCGCGCCAGCGGCGTGAGGTTGAAGCGCTTGAGAGCCGCCTCGCTCACCACCAGCAGCGCACCTGCGCCGTCGCTGGTCTGCGAGCTGTTGCCGGCGGTGACCGAGCCACGGGCCGCAAACACGGTGCGGAGCTTGGCCAGGCCTTCAATGGAGGTATCCGTGCGCGGCCCTTCGTCCAGGCTGACCGTGCGCGAACTGCTCACCGCTTCGCCCCTGGCAATGTCCACGCCCCGGTCGGTCACGGTGATCGGCGTGATTTCTGCCGTGAAGTCGCCCGCCTGCTGCGCAGCCAGCGCACGCTGGTGCGATTGCAGCGCAAACGCGTCCTGGGCATCGCGGCTCACCTTCCAGCGCTGCGCCACCTTCTCTGCCGTGAGGCCCATGCCGTAGGCAATGCCCACATCGCCTTCGCGCTCAAAGATCGAGGGAGACAGCGATGGCGAATTGCCCATCATGGGCACCATGCTCATGCTCTCGACACCGGCGGCGATCATCACATCGGCCTCGCCCACGCGGATGCGGTCTGCCGCCATCTGCAGCGCTGTGAGGCCCGATGCGCAGAAGCGGTTGACGGTAACGCCACCCACGCCTACCGGCAGGCCTGCCAGCACCGCGCTGATGCGGGCCACATTCAGCCCCTGCTGCGCCTCGGGGATGGCGCAGCCGCACACCACATCTTCGATGGCCTGCGGATCGAGCCCGGGCGCCTGCGCCAGCACGGCTTTCATCGTGGTGGCCAGCAGATCGTCGGGGCGCATGTTGCGCAGATAGCCTTTGTGCGACTTGCCAATCGGCGTGCGCGTGGCAGCAACAATGTAGGCGTCTTGTACTTGTTTCATATCGATCTCTCAATGATCCAAACAATGCTCTTTGGGTTCATGGCTGAGGAAGCGTAGCGAGCAGGACTCAGGCAAGGCGGACGGAGCACAGCCACCGGAACGCACTTGCTGTGCGTGAGGATGGCGAGCACCGTCCAACGCCGCATGAGGCCTGCGCAGTAGCTTCATCAGTTACGAACCGGTTTGCCGGTGCTCAGCATGCCCAGAATGCGCTCCTGGGTCTTTTCCTTCACGATCAGGTCGGTGAAGGCCTTGCGCTCCAGCGCCATCAGGTATTCCTCGTTGACCAGCGTGCCGGCGTCCACATCGCCGCCGCACACCACATCGGCCATGTGGCTGGCAATGAGCATGTCGTGTTCGGTGATGAAGCCGCCCTCGCGCATGTTGACCAGGGTGCTGCGCAGGGTCGCAGCACCGCTGCGGCCCGCTACCGGGAAAGGCTTGCGTTGCGGCGGGCGCCAGCCCGACTGCGCCATGGCCTTGGCCTGGGTGAGCGCCACAAACAGCAGCTCGTCACGGTGCGGCACGATCACATCGTCAGCCTGCAGGTAGCCCAGGGTCTGCGACTCCAGCGCGCTGGTGCCAACCGTGGCCTTGGCGGCGGCCGTAAAGCCGTTGGCCAGGAAGGGCAGCAGGTCGTTGCCGGTCGAATACTGGGCATGGCGCGCTGCCTGGTAGGCCACGTTGGTGAGGCCGCCAGCGCCGGGCACCAGGCCCACGCCCATTTCCACCAGACCGATGTAGCTTTCCATGTGCGCCACGCGGCGTGCGCAGTGCAGCAGCAGCTCGCAGCCGCCGCCCAGCGCCATGCCGTGCACGGCCCCTACCACCGGTATCTGCGCATAGCGCACGGCCAGGAAGAGCTGCTGCATCACCTGCTCGATCTGGTCGATGGCCATGGGGCCTTGCAGCGCAAAGGCGGGCATCATGGCCTGCAGATCGGCACCCACACTGAACGGTGCGTCGCCCGACCAGACGACCAGGGCGTCAAAGTCCTTCTCGGCAAGCGCCAGTGCAGCCTGCAGGTCTTCCATGACATCGGGGCTGATGGCGTGCATCTTGGTCTTGATGCTGAAGACCAGCACCTGGTCATCCAGCGTCCAGGTGCGCGAGGCCTTGCTCTCTGTCAAGGTTCGGCCTGCCGTGCGCCAATCCTGCGCGGCGTCGCCTGCCTCGCCCAGCACGCGCTCGGGGAACAACTGGCGCGCATACACCGGCAGATCGCGGCGTGGCACGAAGCGGTTTTCGGCAGCGCTCCACGATCCCTGGGGCGTGTGCACGCCGCCGGCATCGGCCACCGGGCCTTCAAACACCCATTGCGGCAGGGGCTCGGTGCTGAGCGCCTTGCCCGCATCAATGTCTTCCTGCACCATCTTGGCGACCTGCAGCCAGCCCGCTTCCTGCCACAGCTCGAACGGGCCCTGCTGCATGCCAAAGCCCCAGCGCATGGCCAGATCCACATCGCGTGCATTGTCTGCAATGTCCTTCAGGTGCACGGCGGCGTAGTGAAAGCTGTTGCGCAGAATGGCCCACAGGAACTGGCCCTGCGCGCCCTCGCTGCTCCGCAGCAGCTGCAGGCGCTCGCCCGCTGGCTTTTTCAGCATGCGGGCGTAGACGTCGTTGCACTTCTCGCCCGAAGGCACATAGGCCTGGTGCTCTGGATCGAAGCGCTCGATGCCCAGCTTGGTCTTGCGGTAAAAGCCTGCCTTGGTCTTTTGCCCCAGCGCGCCATCTGCTATCAATTTGGTAATGACGGCAGGGGTCGCGTAGCTGGCGTAGAACGAATCGGTCTGCGCGCTCAGTTGGGTTTGCATCGTGCCGATGACGTGGGCCAGCGTATCCAGGCCCACCACATCGGCGGTGCGGAAGGTGCCCGAGCTGGCACGGCCAAGCTTCTTGCCGGTCAGGTCGTCCACCACGTCATAGGTCAGGCCAAAGCGATCGGCCTCAGCAATGGTGGACAGCATGCCCGCCACCCCCACGCGGTTGGCCACAAAGTTGGGCGTGTCCTTGGCGCGGACCACGCCCTTGCCCAACTGGGTGGTGGCAAAGGTTTCCAGCTGATCGAGCACCTGCGGCTCGGTCGCCGCAGTGGGGATCAGTTCCACCAGTTGCATGTAGCGCGGCGGATTGAAGAAATGGATGCCGCAGAAGCGGTGGCGCAGTTGCTCGGGCAGGGCTTCCGACAGTGCCGTGATCGACAGGCCCGAGGTGTTGGATGCCAGGATTGCATGGGGTGCGACGAACGGCGCGATCTTGTGGTACAGGTCGCGCTTCCAGTCCATGCGCTCGGCAATCGCCTCGATCACCAGATCGCAGTCCTTGAGCAACTCCAGGTGCTCTTCGTAGTTGGCGGCCACTATGAGATCCGCTTCTGCCGATACGCCCAGCGGCGAAGGCTTGAGCTTTTTCAGATTGGCAATCGCCTTCTGGGCAATCGCACTCTTGGGGCCTTCCTTGGCGGGCAGATCGAACAGCACCACCGGCACGCGCACATTGACGAGGTGGGCCGCAATCTGCGCCCCCATCACCCCGGCGCCGAGCACCGCCACTTTCTTCACCACAAATCGGGACATGGTTACTCCACTTTTGATAGCTGCTAGTGCTTTCTCGTTAAGCGCTGGCAACTAGTTTCATTCAAAATCTATTCGACACGCGACCAGGTCTGCGTGCGGCCGAACGGGCCGATTGATCCGCGCACATCGAGCTTGCTGCCGTTGTCGGCAGGCGTGAGCTTCAGGCTGTAGGTGCTTCCGTTTTCCGGGTCAAGGATCCGGCCGTCTTCCCACACAGCCTTGCCTTCTGCCTTCTTGGCGCCGCGAATGATCTCCAGCCCCACCAGCGGCTGGCCCTTGCGGTCGTCAGTGCAGCGGTCGCAGACCGCCTTGGGGTCGGCGCCCTTGCGCAGCAGCTTTTCCACCTTGCCGCTGAGCACACCACCGCTGTCGCTGATGCGCACCTCGGATTTGGGCTCGCCGCTTTTCTCGTCGAAGGTGCGCCACAGGCCTACCGGCGACATTTCGGCAGCCAGCGCTGGCAGTGCTACTGTCAGGCCAGCAGCCAGCGCCAGCAGGGGTTTCAGCAAGGGTCGCATCGCAGTCTCCTTGGGATTGATCGGCAGGGACGAAGGCCTCAGGCCAGCGCCGCGTCGGTGTTCATCAAGAGCTTGCTGCCGGTGCGCATGGTGCGCACGCGCAGGCCCGCTTCGGGGAAGAGGCGCGCAAAGTAAAAGCGCGCCGTCTGCAGCTTGCCTTCGTAGAAGGTCTTGTCAGCCGCGTCGCCTTCTGCCAGTGCGCGCAGCGCCGTCTGTGCCATGCGCGCCCACCAGTAGCCCATCACCAGATGACCCATGACGCAGAGGTAGTCGACCGAGGCCGCGCCCACTTCGTCAGGGTTTTGCAGTGCCTTGAGGCCCAGCTCGGTGGTGATACCCGTCATCTGGCCGGCCAGTTGCGCCAGCGGATTGATGAAATCGGCCATGCGCTCGTTCACGCCTTCTTCTTCGACCAGGCCCTGCACCAGCTTGCCCAGCGCCTTGAGCGCCGCGCCCTGGTCGCCCAGCACCTTGCGGCCCAGCAGGTCGAGTGCCTGGATGCCGTTGGTGCCTTCGTAGATCATGTTGATGCGCGCATCGCGCACGAACTGCTCCATGCCAGTTTCGTGGATGTAGCCATGGCCGCCAAACACCTGCTGGCACTGCACGGTCACATCAAAGCCCTTGTCTGTCAGGAAGGCCTTGAGAATGGGCGTGAGCAGGGCCACCTGCGCAGCATTGGCCTTGCGCACGGCTTCGTCCGGGTGGTTCAGCTCTTCATCGACCAGGGCCGAGGTGGCCACCATCATGGCGCGACCGCCTTCGCTGTAGGCCTTGGCGGTCAGCAGCATGCGGCGCACATCGGGGTGCACGATGATCGGATCGGCGGGCAGGTCCTTGGCCTTGGTGCCCGAGAGGCTGCGCATCTGCACGCGATCCTTGGCATAGGCCAGCGCATTCTGGTAGGCCACGGTCATCAGGCCCAGCGACTGGTTGGCCACGCCCAGGCGGGCGGCGTTCATCATCACGAACATGGCTTGCAGGCCCTTGTTGGGCTGGCCCACCAGGGTGCCCAAGGCGCCATCGATGGCGATCTGCGCGGTGGCGTTGCCGTGGATGCCCATCTTGTGCTCCAGGCCGGAGCAGCTGATGGGGTTGCGGGCGCCGAGCGAGCCATCGGCGTTGACGAGGAACTTGGGCACCAGGAACAGGCTGATGCCCTTGCTGCCCTTGGGCGCATCGGGCAGGCGGGCCAGCACCAGGTGCACGATGTTGTCCGTCATGTCGTGCTCACCGGCGCTGATGAAGATCTTGTTGCCGGTGATCTTGTAGGTGCCGTCGGCCTGGGGCTCGGCCTTGGTGCGCAGCAGGCCCAGGTCGGTGCCGCAATGGGGTTCGGTCAGGCACATGGTACCGGTCCACTCGCCGCTGGTGAGCTTGGGCAGGTAGAGCTTTTTCTGCTCGTCCGAGCCATAGACATGCAGCGCCTCGTAGGCGCCGTGCGACAGGCCAGGGTACATGGCCCAGGCCTGGTTGGCGCTGTTGAGCATTTCGTACAGGCACTGGTTCAGCACAAAGGGCAGGCCCTGGCCGCCGTAGGCAGTGTCGCACGACAGGGCTGCCCAGCCGCCTTCCACATACTTGGCGTAGGCCTCCTTGAACCCCTTGGGCGTGGCCACGCTCGAATCCGCCGGGTTGCGGGTGCAACCTTCAACGTCGCCAGACAGGTTGAGCGGCTGTATGACTTCGGATGCGAACTTGCCAGCCTCTTCCAGAATGGCATCCATGGTGCCGGTGTCGACATCGGCATAGGCAGGCAGTTGGGCAAAGCGCGCGGGCAGACCCAGCACTTCTTGCATGAGGAACTGCATGTCGCGCAGCGGTGGGGTGTACTGAGGCATGGAATGTCCTTTGGGGTTTTACGAAATCAACGCAGATTCGGAAGCCGCCACGGCAGAGGGTGCGGGCGGTGCCGGAGGGATCGGAGAGGAAACAGATAGCAGGGGCGCCAGTGCGGCGTCGATCAGCGGCGCATCGCGCCCACTGTCCACCGCGTAACGATGGAGCACGCTACGCAATGCGCGCGTGGCATGCAGCAAGGCCTGCGGGCCATGCAGAAAACGGGTTTCGTAGTGCAGCGAGAGGATGATGCCGTGCAGCTCGAACAGCACCTGGTCAGGCTCGACCTCGGACTGCAACTGGCCCTCCTGCTGAGACTGGGCAATTGCGCGGCGCATGGCCTCCATCCATATGCTGACCGATTCGGCCAGTGCATCGCGCACATCGCCCGGGCGATCATCGAACTCCACTGCACCACTGATGTACAGGCTGCCATAGAGGCGGCTGGCTTCGCCCTGCTGGGCGGTGCTGCCCATCCAACCCGTCACCATGTGCAGCAGACGGGGCAGGCCGCGCGGCGCCGCCAGGGCGGGGCCGAAGATCTCGCGCTCGAACCGGGTGTGGTATTCACGCACGACCGAGCACTGCAGCTCTTCCAGTGAGCCAAAATGGGCAAAGACGCCCGATTTGCTCATGCCCATGGCCAGGGCCAACATGCCCAGCGACAGGCCATCAAGCCCTTCCTGTGCAGACAGCGCCAGCGCAGCATCCAGAATGGCTGCACGGGTTTGGGCACCTTTGGCCAGTTTCGTGGTTTCGTTGTTTTCAGTGGTGATTCTGGACATACATCAAAAATAGCACGGTCGTTCTATTTTTTGATTTTTGCACAATCCCTGTCCCTTGCCAATGCCTGTTTTGCAAAGCAAGGGTAAACCACAGGCCAGGCCCACAGACAAGGCTGCAGCGCACCAGTCCCACCACGCCAGAGATGCAATAAAAAAACTGCCAGCGCTTTTTCATTCAGCGCTGGCAGCTATGTTTTTTGGAGCAACCCGTTGAACGGGCCCGGGTCAATGAGCCATCAGTCCCAGGCAGGCATCGAGCTGTTCGGTGGGCAGCTTGCGGAAATCCGACCGCGCAAAGCGCTGCAGACGGCCGATCAGGAAAGACATATGGACGCTGGCGCGCACATTCGCATCCACGGTTGGCGTGGTCGAGCCATCAGCCCCCGGCACGGTACGCAGGCACTGGCGCAAGGTGGTTTCGATGCGCTCAAAAAACTGCTGCATGCGCTGCTGCAGGCGTGGGTGCTCGGATTGGAGGGCATCACCCATCATCACCCGCACCATGCCTGGGTTGCGCTCGCCGAACTGCAGCACCATGGCCACTACGCGCTGCGCCTGGGCTACGCCCTGCTCTACGGTTTTCGCCGGGTCGGGCACATCACGGCCTGTGATCTGCACCGCCAGGGTGAATACGGACTGCTCGATGAAATCGATCAACCCTTCGTACATCTGCGCCTTGCTGGCAAAGTGGCGATAGAGCGCCGCTTCGCTGATCGACATCTGCGCCGCCAGGGCCGCCGTGGTGATGCGGTCGGCGCCCGGCTGCTCCAGCATGGCAGCCAGGGTTTGCAGAATCTGGATCCGGCGCTCTCCGGGTTTTGGGCGTTTACGGGTAGGTACCGGCGCAGCGGCGTCTACCGGCGCATCAATGACGTCGGCGGCGAATGAAGATTCTTGATCGGACATGCGTTGTTTGAGGCGTGTGCCCGGCGTAGTCTCCCAACATCGCCAGGCTATTTTTCTAGGCAGCAATCATGCTTTTGTGCTCTCGGAGACTGATGTTTCAGCCTGTGGAGCCTGTAACATCTTACTGCAGAAAACCTGCAAAATCATGGCTCAAACCGGGCTTATCACTGGATGAACCCATGAATTACGCAATCAAATGTATCAATAACTACGAATCATAGTGCCATAGGCCGTGTCGGTCAGAATCTCCAGCAGCATGGCGTGGGGAACGCGACCGTCCACAATGTGTACGGCATTCACCCCGCTCTTGGCCGCGTCGATGGCGCCCGCCAGCTTGGGCAGCATGCCACCCGAAATCGTGCCATCGGTGATCAGATCGTCGATCTGGCGCGAGGTCAACTCGGTGAGCAACTGGCCCTGCTTGTCCAGCACCCCGGGAATGTTCGTCAGCAGCATCAGTTTTTCGGCCTGCAGCACGGTGGCGAGCTTGCTGGCCACCACATCGGCGTTGATGTTATAGCTTTCATTGCCTTCGCCAAAGCCGATGGGACTGACCACCGGAATGAAGGCATCATCCTGCAGCGCCTTGACCACACTCGGGTCGATCTGGAGGATATCACCGACCTGGCCCACATCGTGCTCGACCGATGGATCCTTGTTGTCCTTGAGCTTGAGTTTTTGCGCTCGGATCAGCCCTCCATCGCGCCCGGTCAGGCCCACCGCCTTGCCGCCTGCCTGGTTGATCAGGCCCACGATGTCCTGCTGCACCTCGCCAGCGAGCACCCATTCCACCACTTCCATGGTTTCGGCATCGGTCACGCGCATGCCTTGCACGAAGCGGCCTTCCTTGCCCAGGCGCTTCAAGGCGTTCTCGATCTGCGGACCGCCACCGTGCACCACCACCGGGTTGATGCCCACGAGCTTGAGCAGCACCACGTCTTCGGCAAAATCGGCCTGCAGCTCAGGGTCCGTCATGGCATTGCCGCCGTACTTGATGACCATGGTCTTGCCATGGAACTTGCGGATGTACGGCAGCGCCTGCGCCAGGATTTCTGCCTTGTCGCGTGGAGCAATGGAAAGAGGTTGGGTCGTCATGGATGCAGGCCTTTACAGCAGGACGGGAAGGTTCAAAACGCGCATTGTGCCCCAATCTGCGCCATGGCCGTCAATTAGCGAATCCAGCCCGGCAGCTTGAAGCGAACAATCACCAGGTACGCGGCCACATAAGAGACACAGAACAGCGCACAGAACGCGATCAGCACATAGGTGTTGCGCCAGAACAGCACGGCAGGCACCACCGTCAGCAAGGTGAATGCCCAGAGGTAGGGCGCGGTGCGATTGTTGCGGCGCAGCATCTGACGGGCGGCATTCTCGTCCAACACGCTGCGCACAATGCGGCGATAGATCAACTGGTGCAGGTGCAGGGCATCTGCCATGCCCGGGGAATCGCCCCGCGCCAGCTTGCGGTAGATGGAGAACATGGTCTCCCACACCGGATAGATCAGCAGCAGCATCGGAAACCAGGGCGAGACGATGGGGTGGCGCTGCACCAGGGTGATGCTGCAGAACGCGATCACGATGCCCCAGACATAGGCGCCGCCGTCGCCGGCGAACAACTGGCCCATGGGGTAGTTCCAGAACATGAAGCCCAGTGTGGCCGCCGCAGTGATCACCAGAATGGCGGCCAGTTCGCGGTCGCCCAGCTGCAGCGCCACATGGGTGAGCGCCGCACAGATGATGAGCGCCACCATGCCGGCCAGGCCGTTGTAGCCATCGATGATGTTGAATGCATGGGGCAGGCCCGCGATCGCCAGCACCGCCAGCGCCATGCCCAGCCAGGGGGCGGAGCTCAACAAGGCATCGAGCCAGCCCAGGCCCAGGCGCGGCACGGTCATTCCCAGCAGGTAGACGGCCAGCAAGCCGGTGGCCAGGGTCAGCACCAGACGGTAGCGCACCGTCATGCGCTGGGTCATGTCCTCAGCAATACCGCCCGCCACTGCGGGCAGCATTGCTATGAAAAAGTAGAGCACCCAGGTGTTCCACTGCAGCGCATTGCTGTAGTAGCCCCACCAGTTCTGCACACCTGCCACGCCCACCGTCAACACCATGCTGGCAAACATGGCCAGGCCGCCCAGACGGGGAATGTGGCCCATGTGAAAGCGCTGCGGCAGGTCTTTGCCATAGCGTCTGGCGTGCCCGCGCATGCGGCGCACGATGAAGCCCGCACCGATCAGCGCGAACAGAAAAGCCACCACTGCCAAGAGAATCATTGTTTCGTCATCGTGAGTGCCGCAGCCGGCAGGCGCCGCAACAAAGGGCGCGAACGCCAGAACACTGCCGAAGTCCATAACTGCAACAGGCTGCGAATATGCCACAAAGCATGGCGCATGCGCCGATGGCTGGCCCTCTGGCCTGCATGCTCCACCGTGGCTTCCGCGCGCGCCAGCGTAAAGCCGGCAAGGCGCAGGCGCAGGCAGAGGTCCACATCCTCGCAGTACATGAAGTACGCGGGGTTCAACCCGCCAATGCTCCGCCATGCCTCGGCAGGCAGCATCCACATGGCCCCGTTGACCCACTCCGCCCGTGTTTCCCGCCGGCGCACCGTGTAGCGCAGCAGCAGCGACCAGGGCGTGGGCACCTCGCGCTCGCTGTCCTGCACCGCGCCGGTTTCATCAAGCTGTGTGGGATAGGCCAGGCCGACGCCAGGGCGACGCGCTGCCTCGATGAGCGCCGCAAAAGGGTTGCCCCTGCGCAGCACCACATCCGGGTTGACGATGCAGACAAAGGGCTCGCTGGCATCTGCCAGGGCCGCATTGTGATTGGCCGAAAAGCCCAGGGGCGCAGGGTTGTGCCGAATCTCCAGCACAAAAGGCCAGCCGCCTTCGGGTGTCTGCAACGGTGGCTCCGGCTGGTTCAGCGTCAGCACGACGCGGCTCACGCCAGCGTCGCCCAGGCGGGCCAGATCTTCCAGCAGGCGCTGCACCATGTCCCGGTGCCCGTGGCTGACGACGGACAGGACAATGGCGGGGTACGGGTGTGGCGGAGGGAGCATGGCCTTCCATTATCCCCTGCCAACGCAGGGGCCACGGCCGTGACTGGCCTCAGTACAGGCGCAGCGCCAGCAGCACTCGCAAAATCAGGGTGTCCACGGCGCTCATGCGCCAATAGAAGCCCTGGATCGCCACGCGAAAGGCGGCCAGCCATCGCCTGCGCGATTGCAGCAGCATCTGCAATTGGGCACGCTGCCCGTCTTTCAGGCGCGCGCCGTGCGTGCGATCAAACTCCGCCAACTGGTCCAGCCAGCCCGGTCCGGCCTGGCGCAGGCGGCGCGCAAAGCGCTGCACGCGCGCCCACTGTCCCAGCAGGCCCTGCTGCTGCATTCCAATGGTATTGCGCCCGTGCTGACGGTAAAGAATATGGCTTTGCGTATCGAACACCACCGTGCCAAAGGCAGAAACGACGAGGTAGGCCCACCAGTCATGTGCCAGGCAATACCGGGGCAGCGACGAGAGCACCAACTGGCGTGCAGAGGCATTCAGTGCTACGGTGCAACCTGTGGCGATGTTCTGCACCAGGGCGTTGCCCCAGCCGATCTTGTCAGCCGGATAGTCTGGCGACGGGCCGATCGCCTCCAGCGCCATATCGGTGTACTGGGTGCGTGAGCAGTACAGCGCGGGGCCAGTCTGCGGCGCAAGCAAGGCCACGGCACTGGCGACCTTGCCCGGGAGCCAGACATCGTCCTGGTCGCAAAAGAAATAAAAATCGTAGCCATTGCCTGCAATTTGCAACAACTCATGAAAACTACCGACAAAACCAAGATTGGCACCCGCAGTCACATGGATGTTGGGGTGAGCCGCTGCATATCGGTGGACAATGGCAAGCGTCGCATCCGACGAGCCATCGTCGCGCACCCAGAGATCGCACGCCGCGTGGGTTTGCACCAGCAGCGAATCCAGTTGCGCTGACAGAAACTGCTCGCCATTGAATGTTGACAATAGAATTGCCACTCGATTTTTCTTGTCAGTCATTCATCCCTACCTGCCTGGCAGGCCTACTTCGGCAGAATTTCCAGCCATTTCCTATCCATGACCCGCGAACACCACGTCTACACACGCCACATCGATCCACAAGAGCGAACGTCGCTGTCTGTGCTGGCCGGCAAAATACGTCCGGGCTCACGGGTGCTCGATCTGGGCTGCGGCCCGGGTGTGCTGGGCCAGCACCTGCACCAGCGTCTGGGTTGCACCGTCGACGGCGTGACTTTCAGCGCAGAAGAGGCCGAACTGGCCAGGCCCCATTATCGCGATGTCGCTGTGGCGGATTTGGAACAAATCAATCTTGCAGAGGCTTTCCTGCTGCGCCAGTACGACTATATCGTCTGCGCGGACGTTCTGGAGCACCTGCGCCACCCCGAGCAGATTCTGGCCGATTGCCGTGCGTTGCTGGCAGAAGACGGCCAGATCCTGGTCTCGATCCCCAATGCCGGGTACTGCGGTCTGGTGATGGAGCTCATGCAGGGCGAGTTGCGCTACCGCGAGGAAGGGCTGCTGGATGCCACGCACCTGCGGTTTTTCACCCGCCAGTCGCTGCTGCGCCTGCTCAATGCCGAGCAATGGTGCGTGGAGTCGTTGGAGACCATCGACCGCCCACTCGATGAATCGGAGTTTGCACGCACCACCGCCGACAGCCTGCCACCGGCAGTCATGCAGTACCTGCTCTCGCAGCCCGATGCACTGGCCTACCAGTTTGTCGCCAGCGTACGCCCTGCAGGCGACCCCGCCGCCGTCCAGTCGCATGCACTGCTGGCCATTGGCAACCAGAACAACGCAGCGCAAGCGAGCTTTACCACCAACCTGTATTGGGCCGATACGGATGGCTACAGCGAAGACCGCAAGCTCATTCAAAAGGGCCATATCGGCAAGCTGCAGCAAACCATTCGCTTTACGCTGCCCCGGTACGACGCGCCCACGCCCACCCTGCGCTGGGACCCGGCAGACCGCCCGGGTTTTCTGCACATCCACGATATCCGCCTGTTCGACGCCAGCGCGGGCCTGCGCTGGCGTTGGCTTGGCGCTGGCGACCAGAGCCTCGCCCAGGCCCCGCACAGCGAAATCGTCTGGCAGCCCGCGCCAGCGAGCGCACCGGGCTCTGTCCTTGCCCTGTTGACTGGCGACGACCCCTACCTGCGCCTGCCGATCCCTGCCGATGTGCTGCACCAATGCCTGCAAACCGAAGGCGCTGTGCTGGAAGTGACGGTAGGCTGGCCCATGTCGGCCGACTACGCCGTGCTGGCAGACAGCGCGCAGCAGTTGGAAACCCGCCTGCGCCACGCCGATACGGAGGTGATCCGCGCCCAGCACGCCGAAGGCCGGGCGCATGAGCATATGCGCGAGCTGCAGGCCCATATCCAGGACCAGCGGCATAACCTGGAAGCGAGCATCGGGCAGCAGCAGGAACACATTCAGGCGCAGCAGACCCACATTGGCAACCTGCAGACGCACCTGAACAATATTGAAGGCTCCGAGGCCTATCGCATTGGCCAGAAGCTCGCCCGCGCCAAGGCAAGGCTGCGCGGCAGAACGCCCCCCCCGGCAGCCGTCGTGTCCATTCCTGCGGCAGCCGCTCCTGCTGTTCAGGCTGAGGAAGTGGTCGCTGGCGACGCAGTGCAAGCCAAGACTGAAGCCGAGACCAAGACAGTCATTGTGGCCGAACCCGTACCGGAATTGGCGCCTGAAGCCCTGCTGCCCGATGCCGCACGCCCTGTTGCGGCAGTGGCCAGCCAGCCAGCCAGCGCTGTGGACATCATCGTTCCCGTCTACCGGGGACTTGCGGACACCCAACGCTGCCTGCAATCGGTGCTGCAGGCAGCCACGCAAACCAATTGCCAGTTGATCGTCATCAACGACGCCAGCCCCGAACCCGCCTTGAGCGAGTGGCTGCGTGCGCTGGCGGCGCAGGACAGCCGCGTCACCCTGCTCGAAAACGACAGCAATCTCGGCTTCGTGGCCACTGTCAACCGCGGTATGGCGCTGCACCCCGACCATGACGTCGTGCTGCTCAACAGCGACACCGAGGTGTCCCATGAGTGGCTGGACCGCCTGCGTACCGCCGCCTACAGCCAGCCTGGCATTGGCAGCGTCACACCGTTATCCAACAACGCCACGATCTGCAGCTACCCCCGTTTCTGCGAGAAGAACGCCCTGCCTGCAGACGCCGACCTGGTGCGCCTCAACCACCTGAGCGCTGCAGCCAATGCAGGCCGCACCGTCGATATTCCGACCGGCGTGGGCTTTTGCATGTACATCCGGCGCGACTGTCTCACACAGACTGGTCTGTTCGATGTCGAGCACTTCGGCAAGGGCTACGGCGAAGAGAACGATTTCTGCATGCGCGCCCACCATCTGGGCTGGCGCCACCTGCTGGCGCTGGACACCTTCGTCCTGCACACCGGCGGAGTCAGCTTTGGCGACAGCAAGACGCCGCGCGAGCAGGCCGCTTACCAGATGCTGCTGCAGTTGCATCCCGAATACGACGCGCAGGTGCAGGCGCACCTCAAAGCCAACCCCGCCCAGGCTGCGCGCAATGCCATCGACAAGGCCCGCCTGCGCCAGCACCCGCTGCCCCGCATTCTGATGGTGCTGCACAACGCAGGCGGCGGCACCTTGCGCCATGTGCACGAACTGGCGCACAGCCTGCGCGAGCAGGCCGTCTCGCTGGCCTTGACGCCGCTCGAAGACAACTACATCCGCCTGCAGTGGCTGGATGCTGCCGAGGGCTATGACGAGGAGTTCCACTGGCCCACACGGTCGCAGGAAGTGGTGGCGCTGCTGCGCGAGCTGGGCGTGCGCCATGTCCACTTCCACCACTTGATGGGGCTCAACCTCGAAATCATGCGCCTGCCCGAGCTGCTGGGCGTGCGCTACGACTTCACCGCCCACGACTACTACGCCATCTGCCCGCAGATCAACCTGATGATGCCCACGCACAACGCACGCTATGCGGCGCTGGGCGTGGCGCAGTGCCCGCAATGCTCGGGCGAGCACCCCGCACCGACGGGCGAGTACATCGACGCCTGGCGCATGCGCCACCGCCTGTTCCTGAACCAGGCACGCTATGTTCTGGCGCCCACCCGCGACGCCGCAGAACGCATGCTGCAGTACTTTCCCGACGCGCCCGTGCGCTACGTCACCCACCACGACATTGCCGACCCGGCCACGCTCCCCGTGCCGCAGGGCAAGCCGCTGGCCGCACACAGCCATCTGCGCGTCTTCATCCTGGGCGGCGTCAGCCTCGCCAAGGGCGGCGATGTGATGGAAGCCGTGGCGCTGGCAGCCGCACGCGCAAACGCGCCGGTGGAGCTGCACCTGCTGGGCTACCCGCACCGCCGCATGCGCACGCAGCCGCAGGCAAGCCTCACCATCCACGGCCCCTATGACGATGCCGACCTGCCCGCGCTGCTGGCGCGCCTGCAGCCCGATGTGGTCTGGTTCCCCGCCCTCTGGCCCGAAACCTACAGCTACACCCTGAGCGCCTGCCTGCAGGCGGGCGTACCGGTGATCGCCCCCGACATTGGCGCCTTCCCCGAGCGCCTTGCCAACCGCCCCTGGACCTGGGTACAGCCCTGGAGCACCTCGGCCGACGAATGGCTGGCCCTGTTCCAGAGCATCCGCGAACGCCACTTCGTGCAAGGCACACCGCCCCTGCCCGCACCGGCCGCACCTGCCGAGCTCCTGGGCCCGCGCCTGCAGCCCTGGAGCTACCCGCACGATTACCTGACAGGTATTGCAGCCCCTTGATTTTCAATAAAATACGCCTCTGGTGCTGACCTATCAAGCGCCATTAGCTATAAAATAAAGAGCAATCATCTTGTCTTCTCCACTTTCCACCTTGCGCAGGCTGCCCCACAAGCTGCGCCAGCTTGGCCGCAGCCTGTACCTGCTGGCCGCCGATCCACGCCAGTTGGGCAGCAACGGCCGCAAGCTGTGGCGAGCCTGGCGCGCTGGCGGCACGCAGATGCTCAAGCACCAGTTGCTGTCGCTGGGCCACCCGGATGCGCCCACTATCCCCGTGGCACCGACCGACGCCTGGCAGGATTACCAGCAGCGCCTGAACGATGACGTGCTGCCCGTGCTGCGCGCCGAGGTTGCGGCCATGGCGCAACCCGTCACCATCTCCATCCTGGTGCCTACCTACAACACCGATCCTGCCATGCTGACTGCCATGGTGGAATCGGTACGCAGCCAGATCTACCCGCACTGGGAGCTGTGCATCGCCGATGACGCATCGCCCAAGCCGCATGTGCGCCAGATGCTGCAGGAGCTGGCCGCGCAGGAGTCGCGCATCAAGCTGCACCTGGGAGAGACCAACCGCGGCGTCTCGCACGCCACCAACCAGGCGCTGGCGCTGGCCAGCTCGCCATTCGTCGTGCTGCTCGACCATGACGACCTGCTCCAGCCCCAGGCCATCTACCGGGTGGCACAGTGCGTGCTGGCCGATGATCCGGACATGCTGTACTCGGACGAAGTACTGGTCAGCCCCGATGGCAGCCAGGTGTTGCAGTACTTTCACCGACCGGCCTTTTCGCCCGAGTACCTGCGCAGCCACCCCTATATCGTGCACATGGTGGGCTTTCGTACCGCCTTGCTGCGCCAGTTGGGCGGCTTTGACGAAGCCCTGACGATTTCGCAGGATTACGACCTGATCCTGCGCGTGAGCGAGGCCGCCAGCCGCATCGCCCACATCCCCGAGATCCTGTACCAGTGGCGCACCCACACCGGGTCTGCCGGGCATGAAAAGATGGCGCAGGTGATGGCCACCTCCACCGCCGTGCTGCAGCGCCACCTGGACCGCACCGGCCAGCAGGCTACCTCGGCTGCCGGCGTGTCGTTCAATTTCTTCGAGACCCGCCACCGGATTGCTGCAGACCAGCGCGTTGCCATCATCATCCCCACCAAGAATTACGGCCACCTCGTGCGCCAGTGCGTGGACAGCATCCGCGCCACAGTCCAGCAGGCGCAGTACGACCTGATCGTCATCGATCACGAGTCGACCGACGCGGCCAGCCTTGACTACTTTGCGCAGATCGCCCAGGACGGCACGGCCACAGTGCTGCGCTACAAAGGGTCGTTCAACTTCTCGGCGATCAACAACTGGGCGGTGCACCAGCTCACGCGCAGCTATACGCACTACCTGTTCTGCAACAACGACATCGAAGCCCTGCATGAAGGCTGGCTGGAGCAGATGCTGTCCCAGTGCCAGGACCCGAGCGTGGGCATGGTGGGCGCCCAGCTTCTCTACCCCGACCGCACCTCCATCCAGCACGCAGGCGTCTGCGTGGGCGCTTTCGGCATTGCCGAGCACTACGGCAAGTTCCTCAAGCTGCCGCCGGACCGCGTGGACATCGCCTTCATGGGCCGCCTGGTCTGCACGCACGAGGTCTCGGCGGTTACCGCAGCCTGCCTGCTGATGCGCAAGGAGGCCTTTGATGCCATCGACGGCTACGATGAAAAGCTGGCAGTGGGCTTTGGCGATGTGGACCTGTGCCTGCGCACCCTGCAGCTGGGCTGGCGCGTGCTCTACTGCCCGCAGGCCACGCTGATCCACCATGAATCCATCACCCGCGGCAAGGCCGAAGGCTACGACCCCCACCCTGAGGATTCGGCCTTGTTCGCCAGCCGCTGGCGCGATTTTCTCGATGCAGGCGACCCTTACCACCATCCCGCGTTCGAAGTGCGCCATACCTGCTGGCTGGTACGCACACCCATGCGCTGCGAGCCATCGATCAACCGTCGCCTCTTCAACCGCACCGGCCTGGGCCAGCGCATGCAGCATCTGGGCTACAGCTTGAGCGAATCAACATCCATCGCTGAAACGGCCGGAAAACCGTTGTCCTGAATAGGAATCGGCGCTTGATTCCCACGGAGTAAGCGCCGATAGCTATCAAAATCACTGAAAAACTGGCTCAAACGGGCCTTTGCAACAGCAGGAAGATTTCGTTGTTGGTCAGAATCTCGCGCGGGTAGTGCTGCAACAGCGCCTCCGGCACTGGTGCTGGTTCATAGTGGCGGCGCTCTTCACGCGCCACGCCAAAACCGGCATCCACCGCAATCGCCACCAGCTCATCGGCCGTCAGACGGTTGAGCTCCTGGTATTCCTTGAACACAAAGCGCTTGTAGCCCGCCGGGCCAAAATCGGCAAAGCCGAAGTCAACCTCGTCCGGGCTGAGTTCGCCGTCATAGGCTTCGATCACCTGCCACAGCGCCTCTTCATCGACCTGCAGGTGGTGCCAGGGGATTTCGTCATAGCGGCGCAGGTGCGAACCATAGGCCGAGTAAAACAGCGGCTCGATCTGCAGGAAGAAGTAGCCGCCGGGCTTGAGGCAGGCGCACAGATCCCTGAGGATAGGCAGCAGCTGGTCGCGCTGCACGTGCTCGAATGTGGACCAGCTCATGATGCCGTCGTACAGCGGCGCCTGCCCGACCAGCGGCGCGCCAGGCTCGATGGTCTGAAAGCTCAGGGCCCTGGGGATGGCTTGCATGCCCAGTTGCTCGTGCGCAATGCGCGGCAGCTTGGTGTATTCCTGCCTCACATCAATGCCATGGATGGTATCGGCGCCATGCCGAAGCACCAGCGCGAGATCGGTGATGCCGTCTCCACAGCCAAACTGCAGCAGCCGAGAGGTTTTCAGATCCAGCACGCCGCCCAGCCACTGCTGCACCACATCGGCCGCGTAGTGGAAGTGGGAGCGAAACCATTCATCGGTGATGAGGCCATCGTTGTAGGCGGGCAGGCCAAACCGCCGCTCGTGCAGCTGGGCCAGCCGGCGCATACGGCTTCCGCGGTTCATAGCGGTTTGCGCAGCACGTACACGTCCTGGTGGTTCCAGAACTGCACGGGTGCGAAGTATTCGAGCTTGTCGGCGCCCACAGTCTCTGCAATGCGGGCGCGCACAAAGGCCTCGGTCGTGAAGGCGGTGCCGTATTCGTTGGCATCGATCGCATGCGATTCGCTGGACGGTGCAAAGAAAAAGCCCTCGTCATCGAGGGGCACGCGGTCAAAATTGGCCGCCTTGATGCCGTGGGTGCTGAATACCAGCACGCCCCCGGGAGCGACGACCTCGTACAGGGCCTTCAGCCAGCGCGCCCAGGTGCTGCGGGGCAGATGGCTGAACAGCGAGAGGACGAACACCGTGTCGTAGCTGCGCGGGGCCGCCAGTTCTTCAGGAACGCTGGCAGACAGAAATCCTTGCACACCAAAGGTGCGGGTCGCAAACTCCACGGCGTCCGGCACCACATCAGATACCGTCACCTTGTCGGCTCCCAGCAGCTTGACCAGGTGGCGGGTAAAACGGCCGTGGCCGCTGGCAAACTCCAGAAAGTGCTGGCTTTGCACCAGGGGCTGGCCCACGCGCTCCATCACGGTCATCAGCTCGGCCAGAGTGCGCCAGCCGTCGGCAAAGTAATCGCGCAGCGGGTTGATGCTGCTTGGGTGCCCGGCAAAAAAACTGAAGATATCGTCCGAACCCGATATCGTGCAGTCGAGGCCCGTCATGTTGCGGAACGATCCGCTCAGGCCGTGCTGCTCGATCAGCGCATGCGCTGCAAGCATGGTGTCTTTTTCGGCCCGCGCGCTCAGCAGCAGAGGCGAAGCCGCTACGGGATCGCCAGCCGCCAGCAATTGCCGGGCTTGCTCCAGCAGGCGCTGCCCGGTGCTGGCTGGGGTGGATGTGGTGGTCGTCATATCTATGATTTTTATAGCATCAGGCGCATACTGGGTGGATGCCAGTGGCCATTCATATCTGAAGCATCAGCTCCATTGGTGCGGCAATCGTACCAGTCCGGGAAGCGGCTTGGGGTAGATGAAGCGAAACACCGTGTACTGGAACCATTGGTCATACACAGCGAGACCAGACCCGTCGAACAGGAACGCGCTCACCACATAGTCTCCACTGTGCAGCGGCAGATCGGGGAAGGTGAGGACCGATTGCCAGGTGCCATCAGGCTGCAGCACCGGCAGCGCGCCGTCTTCATGGGTGGCCAGGCAGGCAATGCCCACGCCCTTGTTCTGCTCGATCATGAACCCGATGTGTGGACACTCCGCCCCGTTGCCACGCGCACGAATGGTCACAACCAGGTCATTGCCCTGCAGCACCGGCGGTGCATCACCGCTCAGGTTGGCAATCTCGACGGACAGCAGGCAGGCATTGCCCGTCTCCTGCGCCTGAGGCGCATTGGGTCGCTGAACGACGTAAGGCTCTGCCTCTTTGATGGAGCCCTCCAGGACGCCCGCCTCTGGCAATTCGGCAGTCTGCTCCTTGGGTGGCAGGCCCAGGTCCGCAACGCCTGCTGGTGCATCGTCACCCCATTGCAGCCGGTCCTTTTCTTCCTTCAACTGGCGGGTACGCACATCGTAGGCAGCGAGCGCCGCCTCGGTCTCCCCGAACATCTGCACCTGGCCCTTTTCCAGCCACAGGGCGGCATCGCACAGATGGCGAATATGGTAGGGGCTGTGGGAGCAGAACAGGATCGTGCATCCCTTCTTGCGGAAGTCGAGAATCCGCTCAATGCACTTTTTCTGAAAGCTCTGGTCGCCCACGGCCAGCGCCTCGTCAACGATCAGCACATCGGGCTGCACGGCGGTCACCAGTGCGAACGCGAGGCGCACATTCATCCCGGAGGAATAGGTCTTCACCGGCCGGTCGATGGCATCGTGCAGCTCGGAGAAGGCGATGATCTCCGGCTCCAGTTGGCGCATCTCTTGCTGATTGATGCCAATCAGGCTACCGGCAAAATACAGGTTCTCGCGCCCGGTGAAATCGCCGTGGAACCCCGCACCCAGTTCCAGAATGGCGGTGATCCGCCCGGTGCGCTCAATGGAGCCGGTAGAAGGCTGCATCGTGCCGGCAAGCAGCTTCAGCAGCGAGCTCTTGCCTGCGCCGTTGTCACCAATCACACCAATGCACTGGCCACGCTGCAAGGTAAAGCTCACATCGCGCAAAGCCCAGTGGCTGCGATGGGTAGCCCTCCCCGTCAGCAATGCCTTCACCCGCTGGCGCGGCGAATCGTAGAGCTTGTATTCCTTGCCTAGGTTCTTGATCACCAACACAGGCTGGGCAGTTGTCTCTTTTGTTGTCATAGCCAATCCACCAACTGGTCCCGGCTTCTGCGCACCAGCACATTCACCACCACGGCAAGCAGCACGATCCATACCAGCCCGCCCAGCCATACAGGCCAATCCGGCCATTGTCCCTGCAACAGGATCGACTGGTACCCTTGCACATACGAAGCCATGGGATTGAGCCACAGCAGCCAGCGCCACTGCGCTGGGAACATGGAAACGGGAAACAGAATCGGCGTCAGGTAGATCCCCACCGACAGTGCAAAACCCACCACCTGCACGGTATCGCGCAAGGCGGCTGCGAAGATCGCCAGAGCATAGGCAAGCAGCACCGTCATCAGCAGTTGCATCGCCATCAGTGGCAACAAGGCCAACACGCCCCATTGCATATGGTGCAAAGGCGTGTAACACAGCGCTACCAGCAGCATCAACGGCCCGAAGATGATGGAGCTGGCAAGCACCGACCGCACAGGGAACAGAACGGGCGGCAGAGGATTCTTTTGCAGCATGGCGCCCGCCTCCAGAAGGCTCCCCATCCCGCGCGCAATGGCATCGCAAAAAGCCATCCAGGGCAAGGCACCCACAATCAGGAAGGTTCCCACCGCATGGGTTTTGGCGCCATCCCCCAAGCGCATGGAGAACACGATGTCAAAGACCAGGTAATAGGCCGCCACCGACAGCAGCGGCTGCAGATAGGGCCACAGAACGCCCAGAGCCGTCCCGGCATGGCGCGCCGCCACCTCGCGCCGCGTCATCACGCCAATCAGCTGGCGGCTGGCGAGCAGCTCACGAATATTCTGCAAAAGCGAATGCATATGGTTTCCAAGGCCCTCTCATGTGGCCCGAGCCGGTACATAAAAAAGGAGAAGGCCAAGCCCTCTCCTTCTCACTGGAATCAAGATCCGTACCGGCTCAGCAAAGAGCGCAGCTTACTTCTTATCGGCAAAACGGGCAGAAAATGCCTCCATGTTGGCCTTGTCCCAAGTTGCAGCCTTCAGCACCTTTGCCACCTCGGCCTGGCGCGCGGTCTGCAAGGACTGCTGCACATACTGCTTCTCCAGGTCCGGGCGTACTTCCTCAAAGGACATGGTACGAGCGGGCTTCTTCTCGAAGAGCTTGATGATGTGGTAGCCGAACTGGGTCTTGATGACCGGGCTCAATTGGTTGGGCTTGTCCAGCGCAAAGGCTGCAGTCTCGAATTCAGGCACCATTCTGCCATGTGAAACCATGCCCAGGTCCCCGCCCTTGACGGCGCTGGAAGCATCGGAGGAATTGTCTTTGGCCAGTTGCGCAAAATCTGCGCCCGCCTGCGCCTCCGCCAACAACTTTTCGGCCTTGGCCTTGGCTGCGGCGTCGTCATCGTCCTTGCTCATCACCAGAATGTGTGCAATATGCACCTGCTCCGGAGCCTTGAAAGTTTCCTTCTTGGCCGCGTAGGCAGCTTTCGCCTGCGCTTCGGCCAGCTTGGTATCGGGCTTGTGCTCGGCATTGAACTTTTGCAGATAGGCATCCGACAGCACCTTGTCGATCGCAATCTTGATTGCTGCTGCGATTTCCGGCTGGTCTGCCAGGCCACTGGATCGAGCGGTTTCCGCAATCGCTCTGCGCACATATAGCGCCTCTACCATTTGCGCTACGCTTTCCGGCTTTGCCAAAAAGCTGCTTCGCATCTCTTCGGGCATGCGCTTGGCATCGTTGAGCACATCGCTTTCATACACCGCAGTGGATGGCCCTTGCAACAATACGGCGTTGCTGCTGCCCTGGGCAACAGCCACAACACTCATGCCTCCCAATGCCACAACCATACCTACCGACTTCAACCAATTACGCATGAGCCTTGTCCTTCTGCCAAAACTGCAAGGATAGCAAAAAAGTGGCAACCGCCATGGCATTACCCTCAATGCGGCTGGAAACAAAGAGAAAACAAAAAAGGGCGGAGATTTCTCTCCGCCCTTTGGCTAGTTTCCTAAGCACTTACCAAACAGGTCTTACGACCTGCGGGGCAAATTACTTAGAGAAACGGTGAGGCCAGGTGATACCGTAGGTACCGCTGAAGCCGTTAGCAGCGCCACCGCTGTTCATCAGCTTGATGAACGAGGAGCCAACCACTGGGTAGGAAGCCGAACCGTAGTTCACCTTGCCCCAGCCGTTGTCGTATGCCACGGTCGCGGTTTGACGAGCAACCGAAGCGCCCAGAACGGAGGTACCTGCATCCTTGAATGCCAGCACGTTCACTTCGCCGCACAGACGAATCTTCTTGGCGGTGCCAGGAGAGATCACAGCACCGTCGGTCTTCGACAGTTCTTCACGGTCGTAGAAGGTGTTGCTTGCGGTGTCCACGCAGATGTTGCCATCAGCGTCAACAGTGGTAGGACCTGCTGCAAAGAAAGGCTTGCCGGTAGCTGGGTTCAGCACGTCAGGGTTGAACACCATGTAGGCATTTGCCTTGGCATCAGCAGCGTAGTTTGCACCAACGCTGTAGCGACGCAGAGGCATGGACAGCACCCAGTCAGTCTTCGCATCGATCAGGGGATCGTTTGCGAACTGGTTGGACACGCCATTGTTTGCCACAGCAGCGGTCAGGCTCGAAGCTTGGCTAGCAGGAGCGCCAACGTTGCTGGTCAGGTAAGGCGTCGACAGGTCAGGCAGGTCGTAGTTAGCGATCTGGATCAGCTTGGACTGCGCGACACCAGCCTTGTCCTTAGCCGTCGAAATGAACAGCGGGTCAGCGGTGTAGGCGTCAGTGTTGCCAACGGTTGGCGAATGGTTGTCCTGAGGGAAGGCAACGAAGTTACCACGTGCGTTAGCACCGGCAGCGTCCACAGCCTTGATGGCGGTAGCAGCACCCGAGAACGTGGTGGTTTGGTTCACGTTCAGGATGTACCAGTCACCAGTCAGACCGCCGGTAGGCGTTTCGTAGCCCAGAGCATCAGCCAGAGCTGGGGTTTCTGGGTTGATGGACAGGGTGTCGGCCAGAACAGCTTCGTCGCACTTAGGAGCGCCGGAGCTGTGCTTGATCGTGGTGAACAGCTTCGAACCAGGCTTCACGTCAGCCATGTTCAGGATTTCAACGTAACCTTCCTTGGTGTTGTTGACGCGCTTTTCAGCAGACCAGTTGTCAGACAGACGGTCTTGAACGAAGCTGGTCTTTGCCTTGCGGATATCTGGGTACGTGCAGCTGTTGTCGGCGGTCATGAAGTACGAACCGTTGGCATCAGCTTGAACGGAACCGGTCCACACGTCGTATGGCGACAGGAACACGGTAAAGTCCAAGATATCGTCAGAGTTAGCAGCGCCGCGGAAGCGAACCTTCACAGCCTTGCCGTTCTGCGTGTCGGTGTTCACCACGTGAATCACAGACATGTTGTTGTTTTGCGTGGTGAAGTAAGGCACCACCAAAATGTGACCTGCACCGCCATCGTTTTGCTCGAACGCGGTTGCCGTAGCAGCGGTCAAAGCGTTGGCAGAGCCAGCAAAGCCGCCAATCATGGCAGCAATGCTCAGGGCCAGAACATTTTTCTTCATAAACACACTCCAGTTAAAAAAAGTTAGTCAGCGCAACTACCACGATTGTTTACGCTAAGAAATAATAGCATAGCGCTCCGACCAGATGCAAAGCAAGTTCGCTGTTTTTTGGGGATGGCTGTAGACTAATTACAACAATCCTAAACCAACTTGCCATGCAGAGCCTGTCTCAAGGCTCAAGGTACAGCTTCCACTGACCGTCTTCGAGCAACCAAGTTTGCTTCGAATACATATCAATGGTACCGATCTTTTTGCCAGGCAGCGGTGGATTGACCTTTAAATTGATACCGACGTCGCATTTTTGCGCATCGCATTCCACCTTTTGCACTTCTGCACCGACCGCAAAAGTAGCCATGTGGCCGCGCTTGAACTTGTCCTCGTCTACGGCCTGCCTGAAAGCATCATTGGCAAACCCATACGCCGCAGAAGCATCGCCCTTCAGACGCGCGTCCCAGTAGGCCTGTGCGCGTTTGGTGACGATTTGCTCCGGGGTGCCGGAATCCATGGTGGCGCAGGCAGTCAGCGACAATGCGGCCATGATCATGGCGCCAGAGCGCACCACGCCTTTTTGGGAAATCCAAGTCTTCATTACAATTTCTTTCATAAAATGAATTAGCTGATTGATTTACTGAGTCACCAGCGGCTGAACCGTGGAAGCTGGGCGCCGGGGCTCCGCCTTTTTGAGGCTACCGAGCAAATCATCATCATTCAAGCCGCGCAGGCGATCACGCAGTTCTTCGCTCACTTCCCGCACGTCCACATCCGTACGCACTACACGAGGCGTCATGACCAGCAATAGTTCCGTGCGGGCCGTGCTCTTTTTGGTACTGCTGAATGCCTTTCCAATGATTGGAATGTCCTTGAGCAGTGGAACGCCGCTGTCGGAATCTTCCGCTCGGTCCTTGATGAGTCCACCCATCACGATTGACTCGCCGGATCGCACGGCCAGCTTGCTCGTGAGTTGCCGGTTCGAGAACTTGGTTTGGCTGGAGGCTGCATCAATACCTGCACTATCGATGACGGACTGATCAATCTGCAAGCTGACCATATTGCCGGAGTTGACGGAAGGCGTGACATTCAGAATCACGCCGGTGTCCTTCAGTTGGTAATTTTGCGCGATGTAATTGTTGCCGGTGTTGTTGATGTAATCCGTAGTTCTCACCGGGATCTGCTCGCCAACGGAAATAGTGGCAGGATGGTTATCCATCACCATCACCGACGGGCTCGATAGCATCTTGACCTGCCCCTGCCCCGCAACGGCGCTCAGGCGAGCAGCAATATTAGAGCCATTGAAGATAGAGTAGGTGAAGGTAGGCGCAGCGGTGCTCCCCAAAGCGCCACTATTGGCGCCCGCATTGGGGTCAGCCAATCCGCCAAAGTTGCCAATGCCAGTGTAGTCGCGTGATGAGCCCCCCAGATGGCGGTTCTTGAACAGCCATTCCACACCATATTGCAAGTTGTCATTCAAGGTGACTTCGATGATGCTCGCCTCGATCAACACCTGGATAGGAGCCACGTCAAGCCGCTTGAGCGAGGCCTCGATCTTGCGGTACTGAGAGCCCGTGCTCCAGACCAGAATGGTGTTGTTGAATTCGTCAGCCACCACGCGGATATCGCCGATTGCGGTGGCTGTGATGGTGGGGGCATTCGCCTGCTGCTGGGTGTTCTGGTTCAGGCCGAACCGATTGCCGCTGTTGAACCCCAGGCCAGAAGAAGTGCCCAGATTGTTGAAAGATCCGGGCGTGCGGTTCACGCTATTGTTCAATCCAGGGGCAACACCAGAGGTCATGTTGCCCGCTGCGCCTGGCTGCTGCCCACCAAAGATGCCATTCAGCACCTGCGCCAGGTACTTTGCATTGCCGTTTTGAACACGGTAGACGTACAACTCTGGCTCGCTGCCGCCGTAACCGGGAACATCCAGACGGCGAATCCACTTTTCCGCCTCATCCAGATAGGCCGCACGCGGCGTGATGACCATGAGCGCATTCAATCGCGGAATCGGCAGGACGCGCAGCGCTCCATACAGTGGATTGGACTCACCCAAAGAGGACAGCAATGCCGCAGCAGCAGCGGCATTGCCGCTCAGTTGCGTATTGTTTGCCCCGGCTGCACCAGTTGGAGACGCAGCCTGGCCAGGGCGCCGGCCCGCAATCACGCTGGCTGAATTCCCCGCAGCGCCGCCGCTGACGTTGATCGATTGCTGGCCAGCCCCAGCTGCCTGCCCACCGCTGTTGACCATTTGCAAGGCCGCAGAAACCTCTTCTATGGATGCATGCTTGAGCGGATAGATGCCGACCGACATCCCCTTGAGCAGGTCGACATCGAATGTCTTCACCATCTCCATCCAGCCTTCGGATTGGGTACGGTTCCCTTGCATGATGATGACGTTGCGAACGGCGTCCACCTTGACCACCGCTTCAGGTGGCGCGATCGGCTTCAGGATGTTGGCCATTTCGTTGGCGCCAATGTACTGGAGAGGAATCACGATCACGCCATAGCCTGGGGCCATCGAGCCAGGAGCGCCTGCCACCCGCACCGCCCCCACCAGGCTGCGCAGCACCTCTGGCTTGCCCACCTGGTATACACCGCGCGCATCACGCACCATGGCCAGCCCATTGGCCTGCAATGCCGACTCCAGCAGAAACACTGCGGTATCCGGATCAATGGCATTGCGGGTTGTCAGCGTGACCGTTCCCTGCAGAGGCGGATGCATGACGAAGTCCAGCTTCAGCATGTCGCCCAGGATGGTTCGCACCACCTCCGCCACAGGGGCTTCTTCAAAGCGGAACGTCACCGGCGCCCCCTTGGGAATGGGCTCCGATTTGTCTATGTTGAGCACCTTGTCGGTGCCGCGCATGATGCGGGGCTCGGTGGATTGCTCTTCATCGCCTCCCGAAGCCTGCTTTCCGTTGATCAGGATGCCTGGTGCCTGCAGCACTGGTACCTGTCCTGCCTGGGCGGGTGTAGCGGCCGCCCCGGCTGCAGGAGTCTGCGCATACGCTGATTGCAATATGAGCGCCTGCCCAAGTGCCAGGAAGAGTGCGGTGCGGCGCAAAGTGGAAGTCGTCATAGTTTTAAACCCAAAAATCGATCAATACGTCGGTGCCGGCCTGTCTGGGCCTGCGTCAAGGTCTGGCTGGAGAGCGAGACCCCCCTAGGGTTGGACCTCTGCGTTGTGGCCTCGCCTCCTGCCCGTCACTGCCAGGTACCGGTGGAGCGCTTCTCGGCATCTCGGGCGTCTCGGCTGACGGTCCATATCCGGTCTGCAGCTTGGCCTTTTGCAAGGTGATTTCCTTGGTGACGCCATTCCGTGTGAAATACACCCGGTTCTCCGCCACCGAGTTCAGAGTCCATCCGTCCAGCACCCCGCGCAATGGCAAGGATTTGTCTTTGCCCTGGAAGCGAATGATGATTCCGCCTGATTTGCCCTGTTCGCTGATGTACACACCAGTCAGGACGGCATCTGCCAGATAGTCGGGCGGCGGAGGCGGTGCCTCGACCGGAGGAGGTGGCGGCGGTGGTGGGGGCCGCCGCGTGGACGAGAAGAGCGGACGGTCCAGCATGGCCAGAAACTGGCTTTGGTCCATGGGTTGAGGCTTGCCGAGGCGGGGAACCACATCGTCAAAATTTGATTTCTGTGCCCGTGGCGCCTCCCAATGGACATTTCGCAATTCCCCATTGGGCTTGAACCATAACCAAGCCAACACAAGTGCCAACACAATGTTGAGGGCTGCCAGCGCCCAGCCTAAATAGCGCTTCATGTACGCTCCCGCAGCACGCTCAGATTCAGTTGCAGTGTCAACCGTGGCGCTATTTTTTCATTCATGATCTGCAGGTTCCCCTGGTTGCGGACCTCCACATCGCCAAGCAGCATCACTGGGAACTGTTCGACCAATACCGCCAGGGCACTGTCCACTGCCAGCAACTCGCCTTCCGCACGCACGGTGAGCGGAATGCGATCAAATCCCTTTTCTTCCTTGGCCTGCAACACCTGGCTGCTGACCACCGTCAAGCCCGCCTGCGTCAGCAAGTCCCTCAGCTTCTGCTGCACGGCATTCCCCGTCTGGGCCACATCCTGGGAGGATGGATAAACATACTCTGCGCGGATACGCAGTGCACGCTCCAGAGCCTGGTCAATTTCCTCACGCTGCATATCCAGACCTTTGAGGCGCGCATAGCGCGGCTCCAGCTCTGCGAGCTTGGATTGGGCCCAGTGGTGCTTGTTGGCGATGTATCCGCCAAGAACCACCAACGGTGTGAGTGCCAACACCACGGTACCCAGCAATATCAGCCATTCCTTGCGATTGGGTTTGATGTGATTCGTCATTTGCGCTCCTCCTGCGACTGTGCCGGCTTGGAGCCTCCAAGGCTGGGCCCGGATTTTGATCCGCCAAGGGTCGGTCCCTTGCGTTGGTTTGCATTGGCAGGTGGTGGCGACTGGACTGGAGGGGTCTGCGCGGGTACAGGAGCCGCACTCGGCACCACTGGCGTAGCATTTGCCTCCTGGCTCGGTGCTGCCGGCTGTGCAGCGGCTTCGCTCGTCTGGGCCGGAGTGGCTGCCGGTGGAGGCTCCTCCGCCTTGAGTGAAGGACCAAACACCTTGTTGTCCAGTGTCAACTCAATCGTGAACGACTCCCGGTTGGCACCTGCCAGGCGGGTTGCTGCGCTTGGCGCGCGAACATCCTTGACGCCTTCCTCGTTGCTGAGCTTTTGCATGAGTGTCGAGGAGTTTTCCGTCAGACCCACCAGCGTGACCTTGTTGCCCTGAACACGCGCCGATTGCAGCGCCGTGTCGTCCGGAAGCACCTTGGTCAGCATGCTCAGCACCTTGACGCTATCCACGCGCTCGGAAAGCAGCTCCGAGAGCCCCGCCACCTTGTCGGCGCTCTGCATCAATTGTTCACGCTTGCCCACCACGTCCGTCGTCTTGGCCGCCATGCCTTCATAGGCGTGAACCGCCTCGATCGCACGCAGCCGCAACTGCGCCGTCGGCGTGATGGCAATGGCAGCACACAAGAGGCCCGCGACACCAACGCCCGCTGCGTTGAGCATCAATTTCTTGCGGCCTGCAATGGCACGGGCGCCTTCGCCAAACCCCTGGATCACGATCGGCTGGCGCTGCGGAGCAAAAACCCAGACCTCCGGCTGCGACAGTGGAGCAGCGTTTTCAGCCAACGTCAGTTGGCGCTCCGCGATCTTGCTCTGTATATAAGGCTCCACCTGGGTTCGGGATGCCAGTACCAGTTGCAAACGCACCGCCTGGCTGCTTCGCGAGAGCTCCGCATATCCCCAGAGTACATCTGCTGCCGGGAAAGGGCTGATGGCCTGCACTTCCAACTGTGCCGCGCTGGCACAATCCTGCGGATCCAGTGCAGGCAATTGCAAGGTTTTGCGCAACACCATGCCTTCGGGGATTTCGACAGCCCAGAACTCAGGGCTGCGTTTGCCGACGGGCGCTGGTGCGCCGCTTTCCCAAACAACGGATGGGTCGCCTTGCGTTGGCACCAGCGTCAGCGCCTGCTCTGGACGCAGCCAGCTCAATGGCGGCCATTGCGGAGCCTTTTGCCAAGTTTTGAATACATCGGCTTTCAACTGGTTCAAATCCAGTCCGAAAAAGCGCGAGTCTGTGGAAAGTGCCATACCGTTTCTTTGTTTGAATCAGGACGCGGGCTGCAACATCTGACGTGCTTCGAACGTGTACCAAGGCAACCCGTCACGGGTACGGGAGCCAAAATACACGCTGCGATCCACGAGAAAAAATCGACCGTCGGCCATGGGAACCTTGGCCGTCACGCGGTAGCGGCGTTGAGCGCTTCCCGCGCGGGACAGATTGCCGTCGAGGCCAGAGGTGTCCACTCCGGCCGTATCGCCGGAGGCGCGGGCGGAGGTAATCTGGTTGACGATGCCCTCGTTGCCGTTTGCCAGAATGCGCAGCACTTCAGGCGGCGCCGCCAATGGATTGACGCCCGATCCACCCGTACCGGCATTGGAGGCTGTGATCAGGGGCGCGAGTCTAGCATAGAGGTCATAATCGATCCCAGGGATCTGCATGAGGTCCTCAATCGCTTCAAAACGCTCCGGCCGACGTCCTTCCAGCGAGGAGCGCTCGCGCCGATCCAGAATGCCGATGGCAATCTCCTGAGCGGCTCCATCAGGGACTCCGCCACCAATGGTCAACAATGCGGTCAACAGTGGCAGCGATGCACCATTGATATTAATCAAGCCATTCAAGGGCATCACGCTCACCGCAATTTCAGCCCCCTGGTAGGTCACCGAGGTATCGGTCCATTGCCGGATTGGATTGCGCTCTGCCGCGAGTTGCTGCAACACCAGCATGACCGCAGCATCGCCCATGGCGTGCGCCGAGACGCGATCCTTGGCAACACCCACCATTCGCGTCTCTTGTCGCACGACGCCGCTGACCCCCGTCACCATCAGGCTCAGGGCGGCAACCAGCCACAACACCGCAATCAGCGCCATGCCGGCTTGCGCACCAGGCCTGCGTGCAGCGATGCGCCATTGAAAAGCGTGTTTGCTTGTGTAACTCATGACGCACTGCCCCCCAACGAGGCGCCGCCGCCGCCGCCGCGCGGATCTCCTGCGGGCATCACTCTCATCTGCACCACCAGCGGAGGCAATACCGCTTGCTCCGAGGCCATCAATATCTGCACGGCCTGCGGGAGCTGATCCAGACTGCTCCAGTCGCTACCCCACTGCGGAGGGTCGATGGCCGCATTGAGGTACTGAAAGGAAACCCCCGTCGCATGTGGCAACACCGGATAGCTTTCAGCAGCCCCCCAGTTGGGCTGGGTCTGCTGATCGATCCATGGGGTATAGCTCAGAACCACAGCGGGAGCACCCAGGTAATCACCCATGGCCAGTCGGAAATGATAGCGTCCGCCCACACCATAACGTGCGGGCATGACACCCACCCAGGTCATGGCCTGCCCGGCACCGGAGAAAAAGAACTGTGGCTTGGTCCCCTCCCCCATGCGCTGCTCTTGCAGACCTTGTACCTTTTTTGCAGAAATGCGCGAAAGCACCGAACGCAGGAAATCCGTACTCGAGCGCGCCTCGTCCATGCGGTCGAGCCGGTTGTCGATACTCGTTTCCGTTCGCCCCATCGTACCCATGGCACCAGCAAGCCCCAGCATGATGAGCGATAGCAGCGACAATGCCACCAGCATTTCCACCAGGGTAAATCCAGCTGACGCGCGGCGCCTGCTGCAGCAGGAGATTCCGCCAGAACCAAGGAAATTTTGCTTTTTTGTCATGACGCCCCACCGCTTTCAGCTGGATCCGGCGGGCGACGCTGGGCACGCAGGGTGCTCAACTCAAAACTCTTGGGCTTGTCGCCGTCGCTCCAGCTGACGACAATGCGCACCTCGTGCAATGGGGGAATATTGGGAGCCTCGCCCACATCGGTCTTGAAAGGAGCGCTTTGGATGCTCCATTGAAAACCGTTGCTTTCCCCGGACTCGTTCCAGCCACTTTCGTACACCGAATCCCGGGAGTCCATCAGTGATTCGGCCAGCTGTATCGCGTACTGGTAGTGCCCCAGGTCACCAACGCTACGCGCGTTGCTGCCGGTTGCACGATAGATCATGCCCAGGGATATGGCCATGATGGCCAGGGCCACAAGCAATTCGAGCAAAGTCATCCCTCGCTGCCGCTGGCGATGGGATGGCTTGGACAAAGCACGCATCATCATTGCAGGAGCGGCTCCTGGGTGACGCGCCCCGACAACCAGTCGACACGCAGCCGCGTGCCCGCCCCCGTCTTGCGCACGATCTCCACACTTCCACCGGTCGATCCGCCGGAAGCCAGGAACACGATGGAAGCAGAACCATCTGGAACAAACTCCCGATCGGCGACGATGGTGCGCAGATCGACGCTTTCCGGGATTTCCTTGACAGAGCCGGGTACACCGTACTCGCGGGTTTTCAGATCCACCGTGAATCGCACCGGCACACCTTCCGAGACGGCTGCATATCTGGCCGAGCGCAGCTGCGTGATCAGGCTGCGCACCGTATCACGGTATTGCACGCCTTCCTTGAGCCTGTCATAGGCGACCGGCGCCATGGCCACCACCAAAGCCATGATGGCGAACACCACCATCAGCTCGATCAGGGTGAATCCCCGATGTGCCGATGTTCTGCGTACCGAAGCACGCACAGGATGTTGCAACCATGGCGAAAGAATGGGCACGGAGGTGTCCGGTCAGGCGCTAATGCTTACTGCGCGTTGCGAATGTCAGCGGCCTCGCCTTCGCCGCCGGGCTGGCCATCCGAGCCCAGGGACAGCAATTCCACCTTGCCGTTCGCATAGCCATAGCGGTACGGATTGCCCCATGGATCGGAAGGCACGCCGCCCGTCAGATAAGGGCCATTCCAGCCGCGGACATTGCCAGGCTGCTTGGCCAGGGCTTCCAGGCCCTCTTCCGTAGTGGGATAGCGGCCCACGTCCAGTTTGTAGATATCGAGCGCCTTTTGCAGGTCGGCAATCTGGACACCCGCAGTCTTGGACTTGGCGCCGCCCAACTGGCTCAGAACCTTGGGACCGACCAGGCCTGCCAGCAAGGTCAGGATCGCCAGCACCACCAGCAGTTCAATCAGCGTAAAGCCGCGGCTTTTGCGTTGCAGTTTTTGGGTAAATAAAGCCTTCATGGCAGGCACTCCTTGTTGAATCAAAAATATTAGACAGCCAGATCATTGACGGACAGAATGCCCATCAGGATCGACACAATGATCGAGGCAATCAGGATACCCAGCACCAGAATCAGAATCGGCTCGATCATGGTCAGAGCGCGTTTGATTCCGATTTCCACCTCGCGGTTCAAGATATTCGACAGCTCCAGCATCATCTGGCCAAGCCGCCCCGTTTCCTCGCCAACCCGCACCAGATTGACGGCCAGAGGCTCGAACACGGTGGTCGTGTTCATGGCCTGTACCATCTTTCCACCCTCCTTGACGATGGGCGGAATCTTGGCCAGCTCGGTCTGGATGATGCGGTTGCTGACCGTGTCGGTCGCAATGTGCAGCGCCGTCAGCAGGGGCACGCCATTCCCCAGCAGGGTACCGAGCGAGCGGGAATACAGGGTAAGCTGATACTTGAGCGCCAGGCGGCCCAGCACCGGCATGCGCAGCAAAACACCTTGCCACCACATGCGCCCCTTGGGCGACTGGAACCAGCGGCGCAGCACATACACTCCCAGCGCCACCACGATCAGAATCACCCAGCCGTTCTTGCGGAATGCCTGACCGATCGTCATTACGATCTTGGTCGGCGTAGGCAGCGCATCGCCCATGTCGGTGAACAGTTTTTCGAACTGCGGCACGACAAAGCCCAGCATGGCAACCAGTGACAGAATGGCCACCGCGACCAGAATCATCGGATAGATGGTGGCGGAGATGACGCTTTCCTTCAAGGCGCGCTGGCGCTCCAGATGCTCCACCAGCCGGGCCAGCACCGCCGACATCTGGCCGCTGGCCTCGCCCGAGCGCACCATATTGATGTAGAAATCGCCAAACAACTCCTGGTGCTGCATCAGTGCCTTGGACAGCGGAACACCGCCCTTGACGGCTTCCAGCACCCCCGTCAGCAATTCGCGCATGCTGTCCTTGTAGGCCATGTCGATCAGCACACGCAACGCATTGTCGAGTGCGAGACCCGCTTTGAGCATGATGGACAGCTCGGAGGTCATCGCCAGCACATCCGCCGCCTTGGCAGGACCTTTCTGCGACTTGGTGGCCTTGGCCTTGACGATCGCGTTGCTGGCGTCGGCCTTCTTGTCGGCCTTGCCGCCTGCAGGGATCAAGGCTGACGCATCGGCGGCATCGACAATGCGCACCGGCGTGAGCTTTTGCGCGCGCAAATGCTTTTGCACTGCCGCCACGCTGGAGGCCTGGAATGTGCCGCGGACCTGCTCACCGCTGGCGCTGATGGCGTGCCAGGCAAAATCAGCCATCGATTTGGTCCTGGGTAACGCGGGCAATTTCGTCCAGCGTGGTCATGCCAGCAGCCACTTTGCGCAGGCCGTCCTCATTCAAGCTGAGCATGCCGGCCTTGGAGGCCAGCGCAAACAGCTCGTTCGAATCCTTGCCCGCATTGATGGCGTTGCGCATCGGCTCATCCAGCACAAACAGTTCGTGAATGCCCGTGCGCCCCTTGTAGCCCGTGTGGCGGCAGACATTGCAGCCTACAGCGCGATAGATGGGCTGGCCTGCCTGGCTGAAACGTGCCAGTCCGGATCGCTGGCGTACCTCTTGGCCGGGCTCGTATTCTTCCTTGCAGTTGCTGCACAGGGTACGCACCAGGCGCTGCGCCAGCACACCGTTGACGGAAGAGGTGATCAGGTAGCTCTCCACCCCCATGTCCTGCATACGGGTGATGGCACCCGCCGCCGTATTGGTGTGCAGGGTGGACAGCACCAAGTGACCGGTCAGTGCGGACTGCACGGCAATCTGCGCGGTTTCGCCGTCACGCATTTCACCGATCATGATGATGTCCGGATCCTGGCGAAGAATGGAGCGCAGTGCGTTGGCAAAGGTCAGGTTGATCTGCGAATGCACCTGGATCTGGTTGATGCCTTCGAGCTGGTATTCCACCGGGTCTTCCACGGTAATGATCTTGTTGGCTTCGGCATCGATTTTGGACAAGGCGGCATACAAGGTGGTGGTCTTGCCCGAGCCCGTGGGCCCCGTGACCAGCAAGATGCCATGCGGGCGTGCCAGCAGATCGTTGAACTTGGCCAAGGTGTCCTTGGCAAAACCCATGGTTTCGAGTTGCAGGCGCACGCTGGCGCGGTCGAGCACACGCATCACGATGCTTTCGCCATGCACGGTGGGTACGGTCGAGACACGCAAGTCCAACTCGCGCCCCTTGACGCGGGTCTTGATGCGGCCGTCCTGCGGCAGGCGGCGCTCGGCAATGTCCAGATGCGCCATCAGCTTGACGCGTGACCCCACGGCAGCCGACAGGCGCGGCGGCACCAGCTCGCCCGGATGGATCACGCCGTCCACGCGGTAACGCACATGCAGACCGTCATCAAAGGGCTCCAGGTGAATGTCGGAAGCCCGCAGGTCCGTCACCTTGCCGATGATGCTGTTGACCAGGCGAATCACCGGCGCCTCACTCGCCAGATCCTTCAGGTGCTCGACAAAATCCCCGACATCCGCACCGTCGCCGAACAGGCCGTCATCGTCCTCCTCGGCCACTTCGGGCTCTGGCTCCTGCAATGCCTTTTCAATATCGGCTTCCAGCGCCAGATGGGGCTGGATCACCAACCCCGTCGACATCTGCAACGCCTTGAGGACAAACGGATCCTGCGGCGCCGTCATGGCTACATCCAGTACGCCGTTTTCCAGCTTCAGTGGAAACACATGCTGGGCATGCTGAAACTCCGGCAGCAGGCCCGGTACCTCGATGGATTCAGGCGGAAAGTCCGTGCCGAGCGTGAAGGGAATCTGCAACTGGCGCGCCAGCGTCTGCATCAGATCCATTTCGGAGACCAGGCCCAGCTGTACCAGCACCTGGCCGATGAGGCTGCCCATCTCCTGCTGCGCCTGCAAGGCCCGCTCCAGATCACGCGGAGAGAGCTTGCCAGCCTGCACCAGCATTTCGCCCAGCAGGGGTCGCACCGCATCAGCCTGGCCGGCGGCAGTTGCAAAAGTGGGCTCGTGAAGAGTGCTGGTCGTCATGCTTATCGTTGTTCAGGGCCTGTCACAGGCGAATGGTCCGCCCCTCCATGCCATAGACGCTCTAGTGTAGGAGGCAGGCATGGGAGACATTTGGGAGGAACTGCAAAGAATCAGACAAAAACCTCAGCCTGGGCAAAGGCCACGCCCTGCTGATCCTTGGCAGACAGCTGCGGCGCGATATCACCCAGATTCCAGTCAATGGCCAGATCGGGATCATTCCATGCAATGCAGCGCTCGTGCGCAGGGGCGTAATAATCCGTTGTTTTATAGAGAAATTCTGCCGTTTCACTGTATACAACAAAACCATGCGCCAGCCCCGGCGGCACCCACATCTGGCGCTTGTTGTCCCCCGACAGCTCTACCGACACCCATTGGCCAAAGGTTGGCGAGCTTTTGCGGATATCCACCACCACATCCAGAACGGAGCCTTGCGTCACCCGCACCAGCTTGCCCTGCGCCTGCTGCAACTGGTAGTGCAGGCCGCGCAACACGCCACGGCTGCTCTTGCTGTGGTTGTCCTGCACAAAATTGTAGTGCCCCCCCACCGCCGCATCAAAGGCCTGCTGGTTGAAGCTCTCATAGAAGAAGCCGCGCGTATCTCCGAAAACCTTGGGCTCGATGATCTTGACGTCGGCAATCCTGGTATCAATCACTTGCATGGCGCACTCACTCTCCCGCCTCTTGCAGCAGGCGCTGCAAGTACTGGCCGTAGCCGTTCTTGGCCAATGGCTTGGCAAGCGCCGCGAGTTGATCGCCATTGATGTAGCCGCTGCGCCAGGCGATCTCTTCCGGGCAGGCGATCTTCAGGCCCTGGCGGCTTTCCAGGGTGGCGATGAACTGGCCCGCCTCCAGCAGGCTGTCGTGCGTGCCGGTATCCAGCCAGGCATAACCCCGGCCCATGATCTCGACGCTGAGCTGGCCCTTTTCCAGGTACAGACGGTTCAGATCGGTGATTTCCAGCTCGCCGCGCGGCGATGGTTTGAGGCTTTTCGCCAGCTCCACCACCTGGCTGTCATAGAAATACAGGCCGGTGACCGCGTAATTGCTCTTGGGCTTGGCCGGTTTTTCTTCCAGCGACAGTACCTTGCCCGCCTGGTCGAACTCGGCCACGCCATAGCGTTCCGGGTCAGTCACGTGGTAGGCAAACACGCTCGCGCCATCGCCGCGCTGCATGGCACTGCCCAGCAGCTTGTAGAAATCATGGCCGTAGAAGATGTTGTCACCCAGCACCAGCGCACTGGGCGCACCGTTGAGGAACGACTCACCAATCAGGAAGGCCTGCGCCAGGCCATCGGGACTGGGCTGCACCGCGTATTGCAGGTGGATGCCCCACTGGCTGCCGTCGCCCAGCAATTGCTCGAAGCGCGGCGTATCCTGCGGCGTGCTGATGATCAGGACTTCCTTGATCCCGGCCAACATCAAGGTGGTGAGCGGGTAATAGATCATCGGCTTGTCATATACCGGCAGCAATTGCTTGCTGACAGCCAGAGTTGCCGGGTGCAGGCGGGTGCCCGAGCCGCCCGCGAGGATGATGCCTTTGCGTTGTTGGATTGTCATTTACAAAATTTCCTGCAGCATGCGCTGTACGCCGACCTGCCAGTCAGGCAGCGCCAAGCCAAAGCTTTGCTGTAATTTCTGGGTATTCAAGCGAGAATTGTTGGGACGCCTGGCGGGCGTCGGGAAAGCTGATGTCGCCACCGCCTGCACCTCACGCGCGGTGATGCCAAGCGCCGGATTGATCTGCCGGGCCTGTGCCAGCACAAACTGGGCGTAGCGGTTCCAGGTGGTTTCGCCGCCTGCCACCAGGTGGTAGATGCCACTCAGATCCTGCCCCGCCGCCATGGCCGTGCGCAGCGCATGGGCCGTTACATCGGCAATCAGCTCAGCACCGGTAGGCGCGCCCCATTGGTCGTCGATCACCGCCAGTTGGTCTCGCTCCTGCGCAAGGCGCAGCATGGTTTTGGCAAAGTTGCCGCCGCGCGCCGCGTAGACCCAGCTGGTACGAAAGACAAGGTGTTTGGCACCGCTCCTGGCAATCGCCTGCTCGCCTTCCAGCTTGGTCTGGCCATAGACCGAAAGCGGGCTGGTGGCATCGCTCTCCTGCCAAGGCCCGGTGCCGCTGCCGTCAAAGACATAGTCGGTGCTGTAGTGCACCAGCCAGGCGCCCAGGGCCTTGGCCTCGCGCGCCAGCACGCCCACCGCTTCGGCATTGATGGTACGGGCGGCGTCCACGTCGTTCTCCGCCTTGTCGACGGCGGTATAGGCCGCAGCATTCACGATGGCGTCGGGCTTGACCACCCGCACGGCTTCGGCCAGCGCATCCGGCTGCAGCAGATCGCCGCACAGCGGGCTGCTGTTGCGATCCAGTGCGATCAGCTCGCCCAGGGGCTGCAGGCTGCGCTGCAGCTCCCAGCCGACCTGGCCGTTCTTGCCGAGCAACAAAATCTTCATTCCACTACCTTTCGCTGTCGATCAATACAAAAACGACCGCTGGCACAACTCTGTCAAGCGCCAGCAGTCCTGTTTTTATAGCAAATCTCAAGCGTACTGTTTGTTGACCCAATCCTTATATGCGCCCGATTGCACCTGCTGCACCCACGCTTGGTTGTCCAGGTACCACTGCACGGTTTTCTGGATGCCGCTGTCAAAGGTTTCGGCCGGCTTCCAGCCCAGCTCCTTTTCCAGCTTGCGCGCGTCGATGGCATAGCGGCGGTCGTGGCCCGGGCGGTCCTTGACGTAGGTGATCTGCTCGGCATAGCGCTTGCCATCACTGCGAGGGCGCAGCTGGTCGAGCAGGCTGCACACGCGCTGGACAATTTCGATGTTGGGCATTTCGTTCCAGCCACCGACGTTGTAGGTCTCACCCAGCTGGCCACCCTGCAGGACGCGACGGATCGCGCTGCAATGGTCCTTCACGTAGAGCCAGTCGCGGATCTGCATGCCGTCGCCATACACGGGCAGGTTCTTCCCGGCCAGCGCATTCACAATCATTAACGGAATTAGTTTTTCCGGAAAATGATACGGACCATAGTTATTTGAGCAGTTGGTGGTGAGCACTGGCAGGCCATAGGTGTGGTACCAGGCACGCACCAGGTGGTCGCTGGCGGCCTTGCTTGCGCTGTAAGGGCTGTTGGGCTCGAAGTTGTGGGTCTCGGTAAAGGCCGGGTCGGTCTTTTCCAGGCTGCCATAGACTTCGTCGGTCGAGACATGCAGAAAGCGGAAACCACTCCTGGCCTCGCCCTCCAGGCCATTCCAGTAGGCACGGGTGGCTTCCAGCAGGCGCAGGGTTCCCACCACATTGGTCTGGATGAAATCCTCAGGCCCGTGAATCGAGCGGTCCACATGGCTTTCGGCTGCGAAGTGCACAATGGCGCGTGGCTTGTGCTCAGCCAGCAATTTGTCCAGCAGCGCGCGATCGCCAATATCGCCTTGTACGAAGATATGGCGGTCATCACCCTGCAAACCATGCAGATTGTGCAGATTGCCTGCGTAAGTCAGCTTGTCGAGATTGACCACGGGCTCCTCGGAGCCTGCCAGCCAGTCCAACACAAAATTCGAGCCGATAAAGCCGGCGCCTCCGGTGACGAGAATCATGGGCAATATGGGTAGTGAACAACAACCGCCCATTATCGCACTGCCCTCCATGGACTGGCTGCCAGCGCCCGCAAAGCCGCGCCCGTGTTGTAACCAGGCTTACAAATAGGCGAACCGCTACTATTGTTGCAGCAACCAGCGCTTGCTATAGATGGTTTTTGGCCGCAGAAGCCTTGATTCAGCGGCTCTACGCTCAGGCGGCGGCGCCGAAGCGGCTCTGCGCAATATGCAGCAACCCATCAAAAATCAGGTTTTCCACCAGCTCAAACGGGCGCGTCATGCTGGGCATCATCTTCCAACCCGCACCGCCGGTCATGACACACGCCGGCTCTTCGCCGCAGTGCGCAATCACGTGCTGCACCATGCGTTCCACGGCACCCGCAATGGCATAAGTGCCGCCACTGGTGAGTGCATCGCTGGTATTGGTGGGAAAGGTGCAGACATTGCCCGTGGGCACGTGCAGACCGGCAGTACCCGCTTCCAGCGCGCGCAGCATGATGCCGTGGCCGGGCAGAATCAGGCCACCCAGGAACCTGCCGCTCGCATCGATCGCCTCCACCGTGACGGCCGTGCCCACCATGACCACGACCACTGGCCGCTGCCGCCCTTGCGCCAGTACATGGTGCCAGGCGCCGATCATGGCAATCCAGCGGTCCGTCCCCAGCCGGGACGGGTGGTCATAGCCATTGGTCAGGCCCGCCTCCTGCGTGGTGGACACCACCCAATGGGGCGAGACATCCCAGATTTCCATCTGCTCCTGCACGCGGCGGCGCACCACATCGCCCGCCACGACGCAGCCCAGCATGTACCGGGGCTCGGACAGCTCTGCCCAGCTGCCTTCGGCCAGGCGCTCGATGTTGTCCAAAAACTCCACGCCATGGGCGAGCACGGCCGCACCCGGGCTCGGCTCGTCATACATTGCCCACTTGAGGCGCGTGTTCCCTACGTCAATGGCCAGAAAATGCATGGGCGGCATTATCAGCCTTTTTGTATTCATCCTTTGTTGCACTTGCAACATCTACGGTAAATACCTAGCTGCAAGCGGTAGTGAGCACTGCGGGTACTGTGAATTTTCTTCAAGCGCCCTTGGCTGACATTGCCTTGCCGCCAAAGCCGTTTATATTGGGCAGTTCCTGCAATCAACCTTCAAGGAGTCAACCAATGGGACTGTTCAGCTTTATCAAGGAAGCCGGTGAAAAACTGTTTGGAGGCAAGGACGCCGCTGCCGCCCCTCAGGACCTGAACGCCACAGCAGGCGCAGCCATCGAAAAATACATCGGCACCCAGAATCTGGGCGTGACCGACGTGAAAGTCGCCTTTGACGCAGGCAAGGTGACCGTGACGGGCACTGCCCCCACCCAGGCCGCCAAGGAAAAGGTGACCCTGTGCTGCGGCAACGTCTCGAGCGTGAGCGATGTGGACAACCAGATGACCGTCACCAACCCCGAACCCGAAGCCAAGTACTACGACGTGGTCTCCGGCGACACCCTCTCGGGCATCTCCAAGAAGATGTATGGCGACGCCAACAAGTACATGGTGATCTTCGAAGCCAACAAGCCGATGTTGAGCGACCCCAACAAGATCTACCCAGGCCAGAAGCTGCGCATTCCTGCAGTGTAAAGCCGGTAGGCCCATCAAAAAACCCGCGCAGGGCTTCCTCTGCGCGGGTTTTTTATTGGAGTGGATGTTACGCAGCTCGAGGCTGCAGGAACCGGTCCACCAACTGGCGCAGGTCCTGTTCGGCCTTGTAGATGACCGCCAGATACTCCTGGTTGTTGATGCCCCAGAGCGACGAATCCATTTCGGTCGTGTGCGCCACCAGGAATGGCAGGGTCGTCACCACACGCATCTGCGCCTTGGTCTGCAGATAGGTATCAATGGTGTTGGTGTGCGGATCGCGGATATTGGCATCCCATTGGGCCAATGCCTCCAGCGCCGGTTGGGTGTAGATGTTGTGCACCATGCTGGTCATACGGTCCAGCACCACAAAGGTTTCGCCGTCGCGCTGCTGAACGTCCAGCACCTGGGTGTCAGGGTGGATCTTGGCAATCAGTCCCGCAAAAATGTCCCACTCGCCAGCGTGCTGCTGCAGCCAGGCATCGACCTTGCCGCGACGCAGCGCGTAATCCGGCGGCATCTCCACGTCGTCTTCCATCACTTCGATTTGTGACACGCCAGCCTGCAGCGCCTTGCGTGCAAGGTAGTGGTAGCTCATGGCACAGCCCAGCCAGCCAGGGCTGTGCCGCACACCATCAAACACCGCGACATTGCGTGCGAGGCCGGGCAAGGTCTCGTGCATGAAATGTGCGCGGCGGCGGTGGGTTTCGGGCATGCTCAGCACCATGCAGTCACCCGGCAGCGGCTGGGCCTGCGTCAGGCCATCCCACATGGCGGTATCGATCCGGCCCAGCGCGTACAGGGCGCGGCAGACCATGAACTCGAACTGCTGCGCGCTGCGCTGCACCTCCTGCTCAACGGCCCGGCGCACCTCGGCCGGTGCAATCGTGATTTGCTGCAGCAGTTGCTCCACCGCCTTCACCATCGCCTGCGCATCGCCGACCGGCGCCACACGCACCGCGCCGCTGTCCACCAGTTCCTGATAGACGTCAATGTCGGCGCTGCTTTCCGTCACAACCGGGGTGCCCAGGCTCAGGCATTCGTAAATGCGCGTGGTCTCCAGCAATGCGCCTTCGTAGTAATGGATGTTGACCACCACGCGCGCTTGGCGAACAGCCTGGCGCAAAGCGTCACCAAATAGATTGCCTTCGATGCGGACCGTGAAATGGCGCTGCAGCTCCTGCAGCATTTCCTGGCGACGCGGCGCATTGACATCACCGTAGAACAGCACATCGCACACTGGCTCGGCGGACTGCAGCGCAGGCTCGCCACTGGCCTGCAACGCCAGTGAATAATCGGCCACACCGCCAATGGGCACCAGGAAGGTGTGCGGGTAGCGCACGCCCTTGCCTTCCAGGAAAGCCAGATTGGCCGGCGCATAGTCCCAGGCCGACAGAGAGTTCTCCAGGATCGACAGGTATTCTGGCGTGAACCAGCGCGGACTGACGCTCTGCTCCATCTGGAACACGATGCGCTTTTCACCCGGAGGCAACTGCCTGAACATCTGCGGGCACACCACGATGTACATGTCCAGCACATAGCCCTCGGGGGGAACCTCCTGCAGAACGGTCACCTCGAACCCTGCCTTGCGCAGCACCTGCGCGAGGCCATGCGCAACAAACTGCGTATGGGCGGTAGCCAGCACGCCGTACCTGCGGTTGCGACCGGGCAGCAGCGGCACCGTTTGTGGCACAACCCCTTGTGAGCGCTGAATGCGCCGGCGCAATGCGTGCCGCGCCTTGCGCACCAGGGCCGGCTCGTACGGCGCGAGCTTCTGCTTCAGGCGGAAAAGCGCGCTTTTCAACGAGCGCAACGCATCCTTGACCCGCCACAGCGGTGTCAGCTGGCGCGCCATGGCCTGCATCTGCTGGCTTTGCTGCTCGATCTGCCACTGCTTCTGGGCGCCCTCCAGTTCCAGGGCCCGCATCCGTGCGGTCTGCTGCTCGATGCGCTGCTGCTTGCGTGCGGCGTCCTGCTCCAGGGCCTGCACCTGCTGCCGCATGTGGCGGCCAGCCTCGTCCAGCGTCGCCTGCACCTGCTCGGCACGGCTTTGCCATTGCTGGCGTGCCAACTCCAGTGCGCGGATCTCGCCATCCTGCTTTTCAATCCAGGCGTGGCGCTGCTGGCCTGCGGTCTCCAACTGTTGCGCCTGCTGCTCGGCACCGGCCAGTTGGTGCTTCAGCGCCTGCATCTCGGCCCGGCATTCAAACCTTGCACCAAGGGCAGCAAACACCGCCTGCACCTGGCTTTGGAGATCCGCGTGAGCCGGGTTGCAGAGTGACCGCAGCAGCGCGGGTTGCTCGGGCCCCACCAGCAGCACGCCCAGGCCGTTGCTGTGCGGAAAGTGCAGGCTGGGGTAGCGGTTCTTCAGTTCTGCCCACAATTGGTGTACGCCAAAGTCATCCCGGTAGACATTGCTGTCGTGGAAAAGCACAACCCCGCGCTTGCTGAGCTTGGGCAACCAGCTCTCGAAATCATGGCGAACGGCTTCATAGGTGTGCAGGCCGTCGATGTGCAGCAGATCCACGCTGCCATCGGCAAAGCTGCGGAGGGCCTCATCAAAGCGCATGCGCATCAGCGTGGAAAACCGCAGGTAATGCGGGTCGTGGTGCTGCCGCAAGCTGGTGTAGATGTGCTCGCCATAGGCGCCCGCATGGGCGTCGCCCTCCCAGGTATCCACCGCATAGGCACGGGTCGGCAGTTGCTGCGCCGCAATGGCTTGGCAAAAGGCCAGGTACGAGATGCCGGAGTACGCGCCCAGCTCCACCAGCACATCCGGCCGGGCCACCGCCATGAGCCAGGCCGCAAATGGAATATGGCCCGCCCACGGTGCGGGGTGGGTCAGGTGATGGGGCTCCATCATGGCTGCGGGCAGCAGCCATTCGTAATCCACAGAGTCCTTGCGCAGGACATCGGTCATTGGTTTCATGTCGAAGAAGTCTTTTCGTTGTCGCTGCCTGCACGCAGCGCGATGCTCCGCATCGGAATCCCCAAAAGGCCCGTGGCCACGTTGGTGGATTCGGATTTGAAGTGCACCGCATCCTGGATCCAGTGGTGCTGCACGTGGTCGTGCTGCGAGCCATCTGCCAGCGCAATATCGATGGCGTAGTGGCCCACCGGCATGCGCGGCATGTCAAAGCTGAATTCCGCCAGCAGTTGCTGGCCTGCGCCGCAGGCCACGGGCTGGCCCAGATAGGTAAGGTAGCTGTTGTCGCCAAATACAGCCTGGCCGGTCCGGTCCTTCACGACAAAACCGACGATCGGAGATTGCAACGCCTGCAGGCACTGCGCCTGCACCCGCAAGATCACAGGCTCGCCCCCCACCACCCAGTGCAGGGGACGGCGCTGCGCATCCATCAGCCAGACATCGGTGATGCGGGCGCCCCCCAACCCGAAAGACATGGCTTCGGGATTGAAGCGGAACACTTCGATATCGTTGCGCAGAGGCTCGCTGCGGAAAAAATCTTGACGTTGGTCATGAAAGCTCAGCTGCACCGCCTCGGCCTGCGTCACAGCCACGCCTGCGGCGGCACTCTCGCCCTGCTCTGCCTCATAGCAGGCCTGCATGTACCGGTCGCAGACCTCCTTGGTCGGACCCACCTGCATCACGCGCCCCTTGTCAATCCAGACCGCGCGGTCGCACAGGCTCTTGATCGCAGCGGTGTCGTGGCTCACGAACAGCAAGGTGCCACGCTGCATGAAATTGCGCAGAAAACGCATGCATTTCTGGGTGAACACGGCATCGCCCACCGCCAGCGCCTCGTCCACCACCAGGATATCAGCATCCACATGGGCGATCACGGCAAAGGCGAGGCGCACATACATGCCGCTGGAATAGGTCTTGACCGGCTGCTCCATGAAGTCACCGATATCGGCAAACGCCGCAATCGAGTCGAAGCGCTCAGTGATCTGCGCATCCGACAGCCCCAGCAGCGCTGCGTTCATGTAGACATTGTCGCGGCCCGAAAACTCGGGGTTGAAGCCAGCCCCCAACTCCAGCAGCGCCGCGATGCGCCCGTGCGTGCGCACCTCGCCCCGGGTTGGCTCCAGCGTGCCGCACACCATCTGCAGCAAGGTGGACTTGCCGGAACCATTGCGGCCAATGATGCCGACCGTCTCGCCCTTGCACACACGCAGGTCCAGGTGGTGCAGCGCCCAGAATTCGCGGTAGTAGTCCTTTGCCGGACGCCCCACCATGCGCGCCAGGCGTGGCAGCACAAACTGCCGCAGCCGGTCACCCGGCCTGTCGTAGACGTGGAAACACTTGCCCAGGCCGTCGATCTCGAGCGCCATCGTTTCAGAGGACATCGGCAAATCCTTTGCGCGTCTTCTGGAACCAGGCAAAACCCAACCAGGCCACGATGGCACAGACCACTACGCTAACTGCCCAGGCCGCCCAATCCGGCGCACGCCCCCAGATCAGCACCTCGCGCGACTGCTCGATGAAAAAGGTCAGCGGATTGAGCCACATCACGGTCTGGAACTCTGGCGGCAGTGCCTTGACGGGGAAAAAGATGGGAGAAATGAACATCAGCATCGTCGTCAGCACACCGGTGATCTGCTTGAGATCGCGTGCAAAAACGCCCAGCGATGCGAAAAACCAGCCCACGCCCAGAGTCAGCAGTACCAGAGGCAGCCAGATCAGCGGCAGCAACAAGGCCGTGGGCGGCACGCTGCCATTGAGCACCAGCAAGGCCAGCAGCAGCACCACCAGGCTGGCCAGCGACTGGATCAGCGCCGAGCACACCGCCACGATCACCAGAATCTCGAGCGGGAACACCACGCGCTTGACGTAGTTGACATTGCCCAGAATCAACTGCGGGGCGCGGTTGAACACATCGGAGAAAAAACCATACACGATGAGGCCTGAAAACAGCACCATCGCAAACTGCGTCTTGGATTCGTTCAGGTCACCCCAGCGCGCTTTGAACACCACGGAGAACACAAAGGTGTAGATCACCAGCATGCACAGCGGGATGATGAGCGACCACAGCCACCCCACGACCGAGCCCGTATAGCGCTCGCTCACATCGCGACGCGTCATCTTCTTGATCAAGGGCCAATGCGTGCGAACGCTGGCAACCATGGCTGCAGCAGACGCTGCGCTGCCAGCACGAGCTGTCAATGTAAAACTCCGTTAAATGGTGAGGGGCCAAGTTTACTGGCGAGACAAGCACGGCACGCCCTTTATCGGTGCTGCGGTTACACCTCGCCACGCTTGAGAATCCAAGCTATTGATTTTATTGAAACCAAGGCAGGCCATGCTGGCGCCAGCCACCCAGCCCGCCCCGTTGGCCCTGGCTGTTTGCGTCGCCCTCGAAGCCTTCAAGAATGTTATATGCGGCTAACCCAAGCTCGGTAGCGCGCTTGGCAGCCGCTACGGAGCGCACGCCGCTGCGGCACAGTAACAGGATTTTCTTACCCGATTCTTGCTCGGCCACTTCCTGCAGGCGGGCGTCAAAATCAGGGTTCATCGCCATGCTTGGCCACTGCTTCCAGGCGAGGGGCACGGCGCCAGGCACCTGCCCTACCCATGCACGCTCGGCATCGGTACGGACATCCACCAGCACGGCTTCGCCGCTTTGCACCCAGTGCCATGCCAGCTCTGGTGCAATGTCGCCAGCGTAGCCAGTGGCGGGATGGATCTTTTGCTGCTCTGTGGTCAGTGTCATTGCGGTACGGTCTCCATGCGGTTCAGGCAAACCAAGTCTCAACAAGGTGCTTGCCAATGAGAATACACCGCCTGCATTCTTCACCGTGGTTTGCACAAAATATTTTCAAATTTGATAGCTATCTGCGCTTTCCTGCTGCGCGCCATCGCGATTTCCCATCCAATCCCTCGGCTCATGCGGCCAGATCCCAGGGCGGCGCAGGAATCGACTTGAGCTGCTCGCGCAGCGCACGGTGATCGGGCACCACCTCGGCCACAGTGTCCCAAAAGCGTGGGCTGTGGTCCATCACGCGCAAATGGGCCAATTCATGCGCGACCACATAGTCGATGACGGCGGGCGTGTAGTGCATCAGCCGCCAGTTGAGCCGGATGGAGCCATCGGATTTGGCACTGCCCCAGCGGGTTTCGGCACTCGACAGCCGCAGGCTCGTGTAATGCACACGCAGAAGCGGCGCAAAGTGGGCGAGCCGCGAGAGAAAATGCTGGCGCGCGCTTTTCATGAACCAGGCCTGCACCAGATCCCGGATCTGCTCCCGCCCGGCTGCACGCGGAAGGGCCAGGTACAGCCTCGAGGGGCTGCCGGGTAGCTCGCTCTCCACTCGCCAGACCACTCCTGCACGTGCCACGCGCTGCTCGCTGTCGATCACCAGTTGCAGCGGCTGCCCTAGAAAGGGCAGGGTTGCGCCATCTTCCCAGCGGATGGTGGCGTTCAGGCTATGGGCGCGGCGGCGCTGCATTTCGCCCAGTTTGCGTACAATCCAGGCCGCCTTCTCCTGCAGAGCTTCGTCAATGCCGTTTTGCGTGACCCAGCGCGGTGCACGCACCACTAGGCCGTCTTCCCCCACCAGAAAGCCAATGCTGCGCCGCTTGGCGCGCTGGAGCAGGTAGGCGATATGGGTGTCGCCCAACAAGACAGCGCGGTTGGCACCCGGATGCTCGAATGCCTGTGGCAGCAAGGTGTGCGACAAGGATTCGGGCCCAGTCTCGGGCGGCATGGTTTTCGTAGACACCGCAGATGGCGGCTCTGCGCTCACAACAGGTGCTGACTGCGCACCTGGAAACACTCCTTCAGGCGCTTTTTGCCGTACTGGCACCACAGGCCTGTCGACCGGCGGCGCCACAGGCACGGACGGGCGTGCACCGCCCTGCCCGGTCGCAGCTTCGGCAGGCGTCCTGGGCTCACTGCGGTCCCATAGGTCCAGCGCCAGTTGCACCAGTCGGCGCACATCCGCAATCATGCCCACCTCCGCTGCACGGCTGTCCTGGCTCGCTTCGGAGGGAAATACCCCTCTCCGCCATCGGAAGTGCCGGGCCGCAGGTCTTGGCCTGTCATGCTTTTCATTCCGATGCAATCTCGCGATGAAAAATAGCCACCAGCGCCTGAAGTAAAAGCGCCAGCAGCTATTGTTTTTATAGTTCTTGGTGGCGAGACTGAAGTATCGCAGGCAGGCAAGTGGTCTTTCTCCGGTAAAAAATCAATCGGCAGAGGCATCGGCAGCGGACGCAGCCGGGGCCCGTTCCGCGCGCGCGGGCAACGGCGGCTTGCCCACATAGGCGTCCGGGTCCAGGCGGCGCATTTCTGACTCGATCCAGAATTCCACCTCGGCCATCAACTCGTCATGCTTGCGACCCTTGCTGTCGATGGGTTTGCCCACCGACACATCCACGGTGCCCGGCTTCTTCACGAATGCCTTGCGCGGCCAGCACTTGGCAGAGGTCACGGCAATCGGCACCACCTGCGCACCCGTCATGATGGCCAGGCGGGTGGCGCCGGTCTTGTAGTCGCCAGTCTCGCCGCGTGGAATGCGGGTCCCTTCCGGAAACATGATCACCCAGATACCCTGTCCCAGCAGACGCTTGCCCTGTTCCACCACCTTGTGGAAGGCGCGGCTGCCGTCCTTGCGGTCAATGTGGATCATGTCCAGGCTGCCGATCGACCAACCGAAGAACGGAATCTTCAGCAACTCTTTCTTGAACACGTAGGCAAGCGGCACCGGCATGATGGCCGGCATCAGAAAAGTCTCGAAGGTGGACTGGTGCTTGCATAGCAGCACCACGCCTTTTTCACTGCCGGGCTGGCCCTGCACCGGCAGATTCTCCATTCCCTGCATGCGCACCTTGATACCGCAAAACCAGCCTGCGCTATCGGCCGACAGCTTGAGCCAACGCCGAGCCACTGTATAACGAGCCATGCTGCTGGCACCGCATACGCGCAGCAACAGAATGGTCAGGGTGAAGGGAATCACCGTCAGGCTCATGAAGAGCGTATGCAAGATCGATCGAATCAGGGACATGGGTCAAGTGGCAAAGCAGCACACAGCAGTTGCCATGTGCGGGCGCTAAATCTATCCAGGTGCACGGGTCGGCAGCCAACCGCCAATGAACGGATGTGGCCCGGGCAACGCGGTCATCAGCGCATGATCATATCGGAAGCGAACCCGCATTGACCGGGGATAACGCAGAGGCCACGAAGCACCCCACCACACCCCAAAGGACGACCGCTGCTGCCTGCGGCAGCGCAGCAGCCAGGCGTGTACACGTTTCGGCCACCGACATAACCAAAGAGAAATCAAAAGAGTTCTTTGATTTTTATAGAGATAAATTCAACCATCCACAAGAAAAAGGCATGTATCCACAAGCTTGCGCACAGCTTGATCAAAACGATAAAAATCTCAATAAATTATTTACACATCAATGATTTATGGTGGATAAATCAGCTACTTCTAGAATAATTGTGGATAAATGACAGCTGGAAGCGGCACCGCGCTGCATGCCCCCCATGCAGTGAGCGAGCACTTATGCACACAATGTGGAAAGCAGACCCGCTAGCACAAAACAAAGCGCACGAATTTGAAAATGCCTAGAGTGCGTATATAACTTATTGAAAAATAGAAATAAAAAATTTTGTCAACCAAGCAGGAGCCAAGGGCGACAATCTGTGCTAACGGCTCGACCGCCTGACGGCGACTTGCATGTCAACAAAGTTATCCACAAATACATCGGCCATTGTTGATTTACCTTGAGATTTGTCTTGTGGGTAAGTTGTCCTACAATTTTTTCGAGGCCTTCTTCGGGTTGCACAACTGGTAAAAATACCTAGGCTGGCACATCGGACTTGGCGCTTTGTTGAAATCACAAGCCCTGAGATCGTAAACACGTTCTAAGCCATACACTCGGTACCTCGGTCCGCTCCACCTACGCATCTCCTGTCCCTGCATTCCGTGCCCTTGCTTCTTGTCGCCGTCCATACGCCTGCCCATAGCGCCATCAGCGCTGCCAGCGAACTGCTGAGCTATCACAGCGAACAGTTGCTGCCACGCGGCAGTCTGGTGCGTGTGCCCCTGGGCAAACGGGAAGTCCTGGGTGTTGTCTGGGGTGAGGATGACTGCTATGCGGGCGAGGCCAGTGCACTCAAACCCATCGCTGCCGTGCTCGAAGGCGTTGCCCCCATGCCGGAAAACTGGCTGCGCCTGGTGCAGTTTGCCGCACGCTACTACCAGCGCAGTCTGGGTGAGATGGCCATCACCGCCTTGCCGCCTGCCTTGCGTGATTTGACGGCAGAGCAGCTGACCCGGCGGCTCAAGCGCAAAAGCCAAGCCGCGCCGACGAGTACCGCCACCGACACCGCCTTGGCCTTGAGCCCTGAGCAAGCTGCTGTTTGCGCGCAGATCGATGCCAATGCAGGGCCATTCCTGCTATTTGGCAGCACTGGGAGCGGCAAGACCGAGGTCTACCTGCACCAGGCCGCGCAGTTGCTGCAGCGCGATCCTGCTGCCCAGGTGCTGGTGATGGTGCCCGAGATCAACCTGACCCCGCAGTTGGAAGCCCGCTTTCAGGCTCGCTTCACGGCCCAATTGGGCGAAAGCGCCGTTGTCAGTATGCACAGCGGCATGACGCCGCCGCAGCGCCTGAAAAGCTGGCTGGCTGCGCATACAGGCCAGGCCCGCATCGTGCTAGGCACGCGCATGGCGGTATTTGCGTCGATGCCACAGCTCCAGCTCATCATCGTCGATGAGGAACACGACCCCAGCTACAAACAGCAGGAGGGAGCGCGGTACTCGGCCCGCGATCTGGCCATCTGGCGCGGCCATGATCTGAATGCCAAGGTCATACTGGGATCCGCCACGCCTTCGCTGGAGAGCTGGTGGGCCAGCCGCCCTGCGGGAACCGCAGGACCGCAGGATGCCGGCGGCCGCTACCTGCGGCTGGCCATGCCCAGCCGTATCGGTGCGGCCGGCGTAGGTGCATCCAGCCCAGGTGCCTCCGAATCCGGCGCAGGCGCCATGCCACGCCTGCGCATGGTCGATATGCGGCAGCAACCGCGCCGCGCGGTGTTCTCCGATGCGCTTTTGCAGGCCATTACAGAACGTGTGGAGCGCGGCGAGCAGGCCTTGGTCTTGCTGAACCGGCGCGGTTTCGCGCCAGTGCTCTTCTGCGGCGATTGCGGCTGGAAAAGCGATTGCCCGCACTGCAGCGCGCACCAGGTCTTCCACAAGAATGACCGCACGCTGCGCTGCCACCACTGCGGATACACCCAGCGCGTGCCGCACGCCTGCCCCAGCTGTGGCAACCCCGACATCCTGCCACTGGGCAAGGGAACCGAACAGCTCGAAGAAGAGCTGGAACGCCTGCTGCGCAACGTGCAGCGCCCCGATGGCGACCCAGCCCGCATCGCACGCATCGATGCGGACACCACCAAAGCCAAGGGCGCACTGGAAGAAAAGCTGGCCCACATGCACGCAGGCGATGTCGACGTGCTGGTTGGCACGCAAATGGTGGCCAAGGGGCATGATTTCCGGCGCGTCACCCTGGTTGCGGCCGTGCAGCCCGATGGCGCCCTGATGTCCAGCGACTTTCGCGCGCCTGAACGCCTTTTCTCATTGCTGCTGCAGGCGGCGGGCCGCGCCGGGCGCGACGCTGCCTACGTGGCAGCGCAAGGCAGCAAGGTGGAAATGTGGCTGCAGACCCTGCAGCCCGACCATGCCATCTACCAGGCGCTGCGCCGTTGGGACTACGCAGGCTTTGCGGCCCAGCAACTGGCGGAGCGGCGCGACGCAGCCATGCCGCCATTTGCCCACCAGGCCATCATCCGCGCCGATGCCCGAACGCAGGAGGTGGCGCAGGGCTTTTTGCGCGCCGCTGCGGCTGCCGCAACCAACCAGCCCATGCCCGGAGCGGACGACGTATTCGTCTACCCTCCCATTCCGCTGGCCGTGCAGCGCGTGGCCAATGTGGAGCGGGCGCAGATGCTGATCGAGAGTCCATCGCGCAAGGCCTTGCAGCAATTCCTGCGCGCCTGGCAGCCCACGCTGCACTGGCTGCGCAGCCATCCCGAGCACAAAACCTTGGTGCGCTGGCTCGTGGATGTAGACCCACAAGCTATCTAATCAATAGCAATCAGCGCTTGAAATGCAAGCGCTACAGCCACTTTTATTGAAAAAATTCTGCAAACCCACTGACCGCCAGCGTAAAGCTGACAAAGGCGAGCGCCGTGCTCACGAGAATGATGTGCGCAATGCGGCCGTTGTGCGCGCCATAGCGTTCGGCCAGCAAGGTGACATTGCTGGCACTGGGCAGGGCAGCCACCAGCGCCAGCACCATGACCGCAAAGGGCGGCAGAGGCAGGCCCAGCGCAATGGCAGCATGGCCCAGCGCCAGCACCAGCAGCGGATGCACGAACAATTTGACCAGTGCCAGCGGCACATAGCTGCGTGGGGCCGCGTACTCGGCCTGTACCATCTTGGAGCGCGCAAGCACCGCGCCCACGGCAAATAACGCGACCGGCGTTGCCGCGCTCGCCAGCAGCCCGACCGTCTTGTCGATGGCCACAGGCAGTTGCCACTGCAGGTAGGATGCGAGCGCGCCCAGCAGTATCGACCAGGGCATGGGGTTGGAGAGCACACCCTTGAGTGCCTTGCCCAGCGCCGGGCGGATATTGCCTGCAGCGCCATCCATGCGAGACAAGGCCAGGCCCAGGGAGGTTGTCATCACCATGTCCACCAGCATCGACAGGATGGCTGGCCCGGCAGCGGCCTCGCCCAACAACGCCACCAGAAGCGGCAGCCCCATGAACCCGGTATTGGGGAAAGCCGTGACCAGTGCGCCAAAGGCGCTGTTGTTCCAGTCCAGCCCGCCTCTGCGCGAGAACCAGACGCAGCCACCCACCATCAAGAGCTGCACCAGCATGTACAGCAGCAGCGTGGGAATATTCATCAACTGTGCAAACGGCAGCGACGAGCCCGCCTTGTACAGCATGCACGGCAGTGCGAAGAACAGCACGAAGGCATTCACCCCTGCGATGGCAGGCAGCGGAAATATGCCGCGGCGCGTGGCCAGGTAGCCGCACAGTACCAGCGCAAAGAATGGAAAGGTGACAAGAAAGACGGACAGCACCTGCGTATTGTGCCGACGCCTCTGCGCTGCGGCTGTAGCGCGAGGGACCGGCGTAGGCTTTCAGGCACCATGGACATCCCAAAAGCGCCCAGCCCCCGCTCACACTGCGCCTCTACCAGCGCAAACAGGGCATTCGTCCATTTATAGCCCGTACAAATAGAAAAACCTGCCAGCGATGCGGCAGGTTCTGGGTATCGGTTATTGGCGAAGCGAGCGCCAGGCGCTCGCTACCAGGGATCAGATCGACACGAGCTTTTCCACATCTGCGCATTTACGGCGGGCCAGCGCCAGATTGCTGCGCTGCTTGTCAAGCACCAGATACAGGAAGAGGCCTTCCTTTTGCGCCATGGGGCGAATGATGTGGTATTGCGTGCCCAGGGTGATCAGAATGTCGTCAATCGAGTCGTTGAGGCCGAGCGACTTCATCGTCTTGAGCTTGGCGCGCACCACCTCGGTATTGCCAGCCGCAGCCAGTTCGAGGTCCAGACCGGAGCCCGCGCTGCCCAGCAGCATGCCGCTGGCGCTGTCCACCAGTGCAGCGCACATGGCGCCATCAACGGTGAGCAGTTGTGTCAAAGCTTCTTGTACCGATGCCATTCATCTCCCCTTCACGCACTGGCTGATTGTCGTCGCTGGCCCATTCGGCCAATGCAACGCATGGGCCAGCTTTCCCCCTGCCGGCGCCATGCAGGCGGCGCCATCAGGGTTTGTTCATTTCCGCACCGACTTCCGCAGCCGCCCAGAGCACACGGCCCAGGATGGCATTGGTATCGAGCACCATGCACAAAATGCACGGAAACTCAGATGATACCGATTGAAACACAACCACGCCACTGTCGGTTTCAAACGTGAGGCGTTTGCAGCCCGCGTGGTTGATTTCCCGGCCCACGGCACGTGCCATGGCCATCAACGAGCCGGCCATGGCCGACAGGCGGTTAAGCTGCAACTCGCTGTTCGTGCGCAGCGATGCGATTTCGAAACCATCGGGAGTGCTGAGCAGAGCAACGCGAACGCCATCGACGGGCCCGATCAATTTATCCAGCGCCTGTTGGCCCGCTGTGACAACCTGGGCAGGGATCATGGGTTGTGATGCGGTCATGGATTCTCGCTTTGCAAAGACAGCATGGAAACTAGCACACTCATTACTTCGAGCATCTGGGCGCGATCCCGGGGATCGGCTTGCAATACAGGAATCACGCCATAGCCGGCAGAATACACACCTTGTGCGAATGTTTCAATTTGTGTAGCGCCCGCGTCACGCGCGCTCAGAATCAAGGTGACAGGCGCCGTCTCCAGCTTGCTGATCTCGCCGAGAATATGGGTGGTTTCCGCTAGGCTGGCAGCGGCATTCACGTCGGCCATGATGAAAACACCCATGGACACCGACAGCACCCATTGGCGCACGAAGCTGAAACGCTCCTGCCCCGGGCAGCCGCAGATCTGGACGCGTTCGCCATCGCCCAGGTCGATTTCACCGAATTCGGTACCGACCGTGGTGAAGTCCTTGGTGTGGGCAGCAAGATCGAGATTGCGCACATCCGAATGGGACATCAGCTCGCCGCACAAGGTGCGTACGGCTGTTGTCTTGCCTATGCCCATCGGCCCACACAGCGCAATGCGGGGCAGCGCCAGCTTTTGCCGCGTGCCCCAGTCCAGCTCCTGAATCATGCCGCTTTTCCTCCTCCGCGGATCCATCGGCTCAAACGGCCGAGTAATCCACCGGAGTGTACCGGCTCACGGCTTCCCGCAGAAGCAATTGCGCGTTGAGGCGACATGGCGACACCACGCAGCACACCACGTTGGCCCAGCTCCACCAACATGTGGCGGGCGGTGGCGGAATCCAGTCCGCTATGGGTGCAGAGTTGGGCGAGCGAAATAGGTTCGCGCGACAGCAGGGCCAGTGCCCGGATGCAGGCGCCGGTGTTGAAGGGCGCGCCCATCGACACCCAGGATTTGAGCTGGTAGAGGTATTCCTGCTTGGCCGCAGGCACAGCGTCAGCCACCTGAGCCTGCGCACGCGCACTCCTGGCAATCACTTTCTGGCGCGCTTCCCAGTCCAGCAGAAAGACGGCCGCACGGTCCAGCGTATCGATCAGGTCGCTGAGCGTGTAGTTCACCTCCAGGCGCCCAGCCCAGGAGGCATTGCCCGTGAGATTGCCCCCTACATTGCCGACGGTCACCACGCACGGGCTGTTGCCCAGCGAAGACACGACATCGGCCATGCCCTGGTCCACGAGAACCAATTGGGCACGGTCTCGAGGCACCTCCTTCCAGGGGAGCACCGACTTGCGTGCAGCCACCCCGAACAGTTGCACGAAACGGTGCCTGACATTGGGGGTGAGCAAATCTGCGGAAATACCGGCGGTCTGCATGGATGTGACTCGTAACTTATTGTCTAAATTTATTAATACTTTCGTTGAACAACAACGATGCTATCGCACATTCTAAAAGCTTGTAAGTTAGGCGCAAGCCTTTCGTCAAGGTGGAAAGCATCTACCTACATTGATTGACATTCAACTTGGCGAAACGTGTGCTTTTTGTAACAAAAAAATATACAAAGTCCCGTGTCTGCAGTCAGCGGGGCTTGCCGCTATTCTTCTGCACCTTCTCCATCTTTTATCCGCAAGGTTTCATCGCTCCATGGCAGCAGGCCTCAATCTCGCCCAATTGCAAGCAGTGCACTACACGCAAGGCCCTTGCCTGGTGCTCGCAGGTGCGGGCTCCGGCAAGACGCGCGTCATCACGCACAAGATTGCCCGGCTGATTGAGACAGGCCTTGCGCCGCGCAAGATTGCCGCCATTACCTTCACGAACAAGGCCGCAGCCGAAATGCGCGAGCGTGCCAAGGGACTGATCGGTCGTGCGGCCAATGACGTGCTGATATGTACCTTCCATGCCCTGGGCGTGAAAATGGTGCGCGAAGACGGCCATGTGCTGGGCCTGAAGCCCCAGTTCAGCATCCTCGACAGCGACGATGTCGTCGGCATCCTGAAAGATGCGGCCGGAGGCACCGCAGATGCGGCCACCGCACGCCAGTGGCAGTGGACGATCAGCAAATGGAAAAACATGGGGCTGGACTACAAGGCCGCCCTTGCACAGGCCGCAGATGACAACGAGCGCGCCATTGCGGTCATCATGCAGCGCTATGAAGAGCGCCTGACTGCCTACCAGAGCGTGGATTTCGACGACCTGATCGGCATGCCGCTGCGCCTGCTGCGCGACCACCCCACCGTGCGTGCCAAATGGCAAGCCCACCTCGGACATGTGCTGGTGGACGAGTACCAGGACACGAACGCAACCCAGTACGACCTGTTGAAACTGCTGGTGGGCGAGCGGGCCCATTTCACCGCCGTGGGCGACGACGACCAGAGCATCTACGGCTGGCGCGGCGCCACGCTGGACAACCTCAAGAAGCTGCCGGTGGAGTTTCCGCAGCTCAAGGTCATCAAGCTGGAGCAGAACTACCGCTCCACCAGCGCCATCCTGCGCGCGGCCAACAATGTGATCCAGCCCAACCCCAAGCTGTTTCCCAAGACGCTGTTCTCGGAACTGGGCGAAGGCGAACCGGTGCGCATCGTTGACTGCGACACCGAGGAGCACGAGGCCGAGCGCGTCGTGGCGCGCATCATGAGCCTGCGCGCAGGCGCCAACCCACCGCCGGACTGGAAGAACTTTGCCATCCTGTACCGCGCCAACCACCAGGCCAAGCCGTTTGAAAAGGCCTTGCGCCGCGCCAACGTGCCCTACAAGGTCTCGGGCGGCACCAGCTTTTTCGACCGCGCCGAAATTCGCGATCTGTGTGCCTGGTTCCGGTTGTGGATCAACAACGATGATGACCCGGCATTCCTGCGCGCCATCACCAACCCCAAGCGCGGCATCGGCCACACCACCCTGGGCCGGCTGGGCGAATTCTCGAAAGCACACCACTGCAGCATGTTCGGCGCGCTCTTCAACAGCATGCTCGAAGACGCCATGGCCGCCAAGGGCCGCGAAAGCCTGCTGGAGTTCGGCCGCTACATCAACGACCTGGAATACCGGGCACGCCAGACGCGTGGAGCCGAGGAATCACTCGCCTTCCTGATGGAGTGGCTCAAGGACATCGGCTACGAACAGCACCTGTACGACGCCGAAGACAGCGAAAAGCTCGCCGCCGCGCGCTGGACCAATGTGCTCGAATTCTGTGAGTGGATGGCCCAGCGTGCGGGTGGCCAGACCTCGACGACCGCCGACGTCACCACCACCAGCGAGGCCAAGAGTCTTCTGGAAGTCTCGCAGACCATTGCCCTGCTCTCGACCATCAGCGAGCGTGAAAAGGAACAGGACATGGTGGTGCTGTCTACCCTGCACGCCAGCAAAGGGTTGGAATGGCCCCATGTCATGTTGATCGGCGTCAATGAAGGGCTGCTTCCCTTCAAGTTGGACGACGACGATGGCCGCCAGCAAAAGGTGACCGAAGACGTCGCCCTGCGGCTGCAGGAAGAGCGCCGCCTGATGTATGTCGGCATCACCCGCGCGCAACGCTCGCTGGCCGTGAGCTGGACCAAGCGCCGCAAGAAGGGACGCGAGCTGGTCTCCGCCCTGCCCAGCCGCTTTATTGAAGAAATGGGACTGGACCAAAGCACCGCCCGCGAAGACCCCCGCGAGAAGCTGCGCAAGCTGCGTGAGGAATTTGCCAAGAAGGCGCAAAACGCCAGCAACAATGCCAGTCCCGGCACCGTTTGATCTGCATGAAAAAAACTATACTTTTAATAGCTACAAGCGCTTTACTGGTATGCGCATGCGCTACCAATCAGCAAAAACCACGTCCCACCTGCCCCACGGCAGCCCAAATGGACCAGCCGGAACTGCTGGGCCGCTGGACGGCCACCATGGATGGCCAGCCCGGCCCCATCCAGCTGCAGCTCGCACCGCATCCGGAGTGGAACGGCACGGTCAAGGGCAGCATCGCGCGCCCTGCAGGCCGATCTGTCGTTGTGGGCGACGTCAACCAGGGCAAGCTGACGATGGAAGAATCAGCGGACGGCAAAAAAGTGAGCGGTACCTGGCTCGGTGATGTGGTGGAAGGCAGCTGCGCACGCGAGATCCGTGGCGACTGGCTGGATGATAAAGACAACAGCATCCCTTTCGTCATGCGCAAACAGCCGCAATAATGTGCGACCGCGCAGCCCACTCGCGTCTGCGCGCACCCTGCCCCAACACCCATGAACACCACTTTCTTTGCGCGTACCCCGCTGGCGCTGGCCTGCTCTGCCCTGGGCGCCTGCCTGGGCCTGCCCGCTGCCTGGGCGCAAAACGCCTCAGCCATCGCAAGCAATACCACGGACACCGCCTGGCGCCAGTGCACCCTGCAGCAGGACGGCAACGCACGCCTGGCCTGTTTCGACCAGTGGGCACAGCAGCAAAGCAAGCAAGTGGCGGTAGAGCCGACACCGGCTCCTGTATCCGCTGCAGCAACGGCCCCATCGGCCGCCGAGGCAACCCCGGCCAGCACAGGGCTGCGCGCGCCCGCCACTGTGCTGGCGGCTGCCGAAGAGATTGCGCCTCCCATTGGTGGTTGCCGTAACGATGCCTACACCGAGATGTCACGCTTCTGGGAACTGGAAGCTGGCACCGATTGCGGCAAATTCAGCTTCCGTGGCTACCGCCCGCTTTCCGTGTCGATTGCGGCAGGTGACCATGTCAACCAGCAGCCGACCTCGGGCAACCCCGGCAACTCGGCCCCCACCGCCGAGCCTTACCAGAAGCAGGAAATGCGCATACAGTTGTCGGTGCGAACCAAGCTCGCGCAGAATCTGCTGACCGACCCCAATGGCAAGCTGCGCGATTCGCTGTGGATCGGCTACACCGGTCTGTCGTACTGGCAGGTGTTCAACTCGGACATGTCGCGGCCCTTCCGCACCACCGACCATGAGCCCGAGATCTTCTACGTCTACCCCACTACGGCACAGTTGCCGTTTGGCTGGCGCTGGCGCTACAGCGGGGTGGGCCTCGTGCACCAGTCCAATGGCCAGAGCGATCCACTCTCGCGCAGCTGGAACCGCACCTACCTGATGACCGGCTTCGAGCTGGACAACCGACTGCAATTGCAGGCCAAGGTCTGGCACCGCATCAAGGAAAGCGCCGAGGACGACAACAACCCCGGCATCCAGAACTACATCGGTCGCGGCGAGTTGAAGCTGGGCTGGAACGTGAACCAGCGCAACTGGATGGGCCTCACCGCTCGCGGCTCGCTCAACGGCCACGGCAAGGGCTCGGGACGTCTGGAGTGGATGCACACGCTGGGCGAGGGCTGGATGGGCGGCAAGAGCAATCTGCGCCTGCACGCCCAGCTGTTTCACGGCTATGGTGACAGCCTGATCGACTACAACTACAAGCGTACGGTGTTCTCGCTGGGCTTCAGCCTGCTGGACTTCTAAAAGTCTTTTTTAGGCTGACAACCGCACCAGCCGCTGGCATAGAACCGATTGCGGATCCTCCAGCCGGTGCAGCACCGAAAAATGGTCGCAGCCAGGCAGTGCTGCGTGCTCCGACACATTGCCCGCAGCCTGCCAGGCGGCATGCATCAGCAAGGACTGGCGCTCGAACTCGCTTTGTTCGCGCCCACCCCACACCAGGTGCATGGGCGTGGCGCAGCTGCGGCCGCCAAACGCGGGGGAATTGCGGGAAATCACGCCCTCATCGAGCTGAATCAGAGGCTGCAGATAGCTGTAGCGCAACGGGGCAATGTCGTAGATACCGCTGATCAAGAGCGCGCCGCGCAGCGGGTCATCGGGCAGGCCATAGTCTCTGGCCCAGGGCGTTTGCAGGCACATGGCGCCCAACTGTCCGCCCGCAGAGTGTCCGCCCACCACCACCCGGCCCGGATCGCCGCCGTAGGCTTCGATATGGCGGAAAACCCATGCCAGGCTGGCGCGGCACTGGCGCACGATTTCATCAAGACTGACCTGTGGGCACAAGGCATAGTTCACCACCACCGTGCAAAAGCCCAGGGCCTGCGGCCCCCATGCGAGACAACTGAATTCCTTGGAGGTATTGGCCCGCCAGTAACCGCCATGGAAGAAGACGAACACCGGCGCCGCCGCGCCGCCGGGCGCGTGGAAGATGTCCAGCGTCTCGGCCAGGGTTGCACCAAACGCAACATCCAGCTCACAGCGCAGTTGCGCCCGGGCAAGGGCGCTGCGCTGCACAAAATGCTGGCGCGCCGCTGCCGGGTCTGCAACCGGCCGCAGCGGATCGTAGGCTGCGTCAATCTGTGCCTGCGATTCAAAATCGCGGTAGAGCTTGAAAGGCGAAGGAGCCACGGCGACCGCCCGCTCAGTTGGCATCCGGCACCACAGCCGTCACCTCGATCTCGACCTTGGCGCGGTCTTCGATCAAGGCCGCCACCTGCACCGCCGTCATGGCGGCGTTGAAGCTGCCGATCAGTTCGCGGTAGGCCTTGCCGATCTCGGCCTGCTGGGCCAGGTATTCCTTCTTGTCGGTGATGTACCAGGTCATGCGCACGATGTGTTCGGGCCGGGCGCCGCCCTCTTCAAGCACGGCCACAATGTTCTGCAGGGCCTGGCGCACCTGACCCGCCAGATCATCGGTGTGGAACACGCCTTGCGCATCCCAGCCGATCATGCCCGCCACGAACAGCTGACGCCCCGTGACCGTCACGCCATTGGCATAGCCCTTGGGACGGGGCCACCCCTGGGGAAGTAGTACTTGCATAGCGATTCCTTTCCAGATCAAAAAACTATTGCGCGCCGTCGCCCGCCATCCAGCGCTCGATGGCTGCACGTATGTGGCCGGGCACGGCCACGGCTGCGTGGGTGTCCAGGTTGGTAAAGACCAGCACCTTGCGGGCCATCGCGCGCAGCACACCATCCGTACCTGCGCAACGCAGCACCAGCTCCAGCGAGCGGCTGCCCAGCTTCTGTACAGCCAGATCCAGATGCACGGCATCGCCCATGCGGGCGATGGCGCGAAAATCGCACTCCAGATGCACGATGGGCAGGCCTGTTCGCTCAGGCCCCAACATCTGCGCGTAGGGGTGCTCCAGCGTCAGGTTGAACCAGTCTTCCACCAATCCGTTGAACAGCACCAGGTACTGCGGGAAGAAAATGATGCCCGCCGGGTCGCAGTGCGCAAAGCGAATGCTGATGTTGCTGCGGAAAAACGCCCCGTGCTCGGGCCAGGTCAAGGCTGCCATCTCAGATTCCGATATAGCGCTGCCAGACCTCGGGCTGGCATTGCAGCTGCGCCGAAGAGCCCTGCCACACCACCTGGCCGCGCTCGATGATCGTGTGGCGATCAGCCAGCCCCATCAGGCGCTTGACGTACTTGTCGATCACCAGAATGGTCTGCCCCTGCGCACGCAAGGCAGCAAGACAGCTCCAGATTTCTTCGCGGATCAGTGGCGCCAGGCCTTCGGTGGCTTCGTCCAGAATCAACAGGTGCGGGTTTGTCATCAACGCCCGCCCGATCGCCAGCATCTGCTGCTCGCCGCCCGACAGCCGGTTGCCCAGATTGCCCGAGCGCTCCGCCAGACGCGGAAACAGCGTGTACACCCGCTCCAGCGACCAGGGGTTTTCCGAGGCGTTGCGGTTGGCAGCAAAGGCCAGCAGGTTCTCCTGCACAGTCAGATTCGCAAAGATCTGCCGCCCTTCAGGCACCACCGCCATGCCCATGCGTGCAATGCGATCAGCCGCCAGCCGCTCGATGCGCTCGCCACGAAAACGGATGCTGCCGCTGCTCGCCGGGGTGATGCCCAGCAGGCTGCGCACCGTCGTGGTCTTGCCCATACCGTTGCGCCCCAGCAAGGTGGCCACTTCGCCCATTCCAATCTGCATGTGTATGCCAAACAGCACCTGGCTGCTGCCGTAGCTGGTCTGCAGTTGTTCGACTTCCAGCAGGGCCGTCATGGCGCTACCTCCTCTGCCTCATCGCCCAGGTAGGCACGCTTGACCTCGGCATGGTTGCGGATCTCTTCGGGCGTACCGCTGGCGATCACCTTGCCAAACACCAAGGTCGATATGCGGTCGGCCAGGCGGAACACGGCGTCCATGTCATGCTCGACCAGCAGGATCGTGGTATCCCGTCGCAATTCCTGCAACAGGGTCACCATGCTTTCGGATTCTTCGGGCCCCATGCCCGCCATGGGCTCGTCAAGCAGCAGCATGCGCGGCCGCGTCGCAAGGGCCAGTCCCACTTCCAGTTGGCGCTGCTCGCCATGCGCAAGCAGGCCGGCCGGCCGCTGCAACTGCGCCGCAAGCCCTACGCGCGCCGCCACTTCGGCAGCCTGCGCATAGCGCGCGCTTTCATGGCGCGCAGGGGGCCAGAAGCGCCAGCTCGAACCATCGCGCGCCTGCACGGCCAGTGCAATGTTCTCCAGCACCGACAGGCGCTTGAAAATGCTGGTGATCTGGTAGGAGCGCACCAGTCCGCGCTGCACCCGCGCCGGCATCGCCATGGCGTGGATCGCATCGCCCGCAAAAAGTATCCGCCCCTCATCGGAAGCGAGGGCCCCCGACAGCTGGTGGATCAAGGTGGTCTTGCCCGCGCCATTGGGGCCGATCAGCGCATGGATTTCGCCAGCATGCACATCGAAGCTGGCATGGTCAGTGGCCGTGAGCCCGCCAAAGCGCTTGACCAGGCCCTGCACCTGCAACAAAGGTGTCGCCACTGTGTTCATGGCTTTCTCCACATGCCGCGCCGCAGGCTCAGCAATCCATTGGGTGCCACCAGCACCACGATCAGCAGCACCGCGCCCAGGCCCAATTGCCAATGCATGGTGTAGGCGGCCAGCACCTCTTCCAGCAGCAAAAACACCGCAGCCCCCAACAGGCCGCCATACAGATGCCCCACTCCGCCCAGAATGACCATGATCAGCAGAATGCCCGACTGCGTCCACTGCAACATGCCCGGGCCCACAAAGCTGCTCTGGTTGGCCAGCATGGCGCCCGCCAGTCCAGCAAAGGCGCCGGCAATCGTGAAAGCCGCCAGCTTGTAGCGATAGACAGGAAAGCCGATCGCAGACATGCGGGTCTCGTTCTCCTTGATCGCCTGCAGCACATGGCCAAACCGCGCATTGAGCATGCGGGCCATCAGCAGCACACAGAGGGTCACCAGCAACAGCACCACGTAGTAGAAAGTCGTGTCGTCGCCCAAATCCAATCCAAAGCCAATCTGAGAACGGGCGGGCAGCGACAGGCCATCGTCTCCGCCCAGGGCCTTGAACGACATGATCAGGTAGTACAGCATCTGCGCAAATGCCAGCGTGATCATGATGAAGTACACCCCTTGCGTGCGCAGGCTGATCGCACCCACCACCAGCGCAAAGCCAGCCCCCAGCACCATCGCCAGCGGCCAGGCCAGCCAGGCGGACGCCACGCCTTGCTGCATCAGCACGCCGACCGTGTAGGCACCCAGGCCCATGAAGGCCGCGTGGCCGAAGCTGACCATGCCTCCGAAGCCGAGGATGAAGTTGAGGCTTGCCGCTGCCAGGGCGAACACCAGCACGCGGCTGGCCACGCCAATGTAGAAATCCTCATTCATCGCGTGGGCGATTACGGGCAGTGCCACGAGCAGCAGCAGCACTGGCAGCATCACCCGCCAGTGGAGGCGATGATCCAGGATGCTGTGCCGCGCGGGGCCGCTGGCAGCCGAATAAGGAGCGGAGGTGTCAGTCATGGGCGGGAAACAGGCCTTGGGGTTTGTAGAACAGCACAGCTGCCATCAGCACATAGATCAGGATCGAGGCGACAGCCGGGCCCGCGTTGGCCGCAACATCCGGCCCCATGGTTTTTTCGAACAGCAGCGGCACCAGGGTTCGGCCCGCCGTATCGACCACACCCACCAGCAAGGCACCCAGCAGTGCACCCCGTATCGAGCCAATGCCACCAATCACGATCACCACGAAGGCCAGGATCAGAATGCTCTCGCCCATGCCCACCTGCACCGCCAGCAGCGGCCCGAGCATGCCGCCCGCCACGGCGCACAGGGCGGCCCCAAGCGCAAACACCAGGGTGAACAGGCGGCGCACGTTGGCCCCCATGGCGGTCGCCATTTCGCGGTTGGCAGCACCGGCGCGTACCTGCATGCCAAAGCGGGTCCGCGTGACCAGCAGCCACAGCAGCAAGGCCACAAGCAGGCCCACACCGATGATCAGCAGGCGGTATGCGGGGTAGGAGAAGCCGCTCATCAACTCAACAGGCCCGGCCAGGGCCGCAGGCGGGTTCAGCATCAAAGGCTGTGCCCCCCAGATGATGCGCACGATTTCGTTGCTCATCAGCAAGATGGCGAAGGTGCCCATCACCTGCGACAGATGGTCGCGGTGGTAGAGCCTACGCAAAATGGTGCATTCCAGCAGCACGCCCACCACCACCGTGGCGAGCACACCCAAGCCCAGGCCCAGCCAGAACGAGCCCGAGGCCTGGCTGAAGGTGGCCACCAGATAGGCCCCAATCATGTAGAGCGAACCATGGGCCAGGTTGATCATGTCCATGATGCCGAAGACGAGCGTCAGCCCCGCTGCCAGCAGGAAAAGCATCAGACCGAACTGCAGTCCGTTGAGCGATTGCTCCAAAATCAAGATGGCGTTCATCGAAGTCGGCTATTCATGAAGACATGGCCCAGGTAACATGCAACTGGCGTGGCCCGCACGCGGGCACCGGCACCGGGCAAGGGCCGCACAGCGGTCCATGAGCTTGCTCACAGGTTCTGCATCTTGCAGTCCTTGACGTAGGCATCCTGGTGGTTCTTGAACACCGTGCCCACCGTGCGGTTGGTCAGCTTGCCCTGGGCATCCTTGGTCACTACACGCAGGTAGTAATCCTGCACCGGGAAGTGGTTGGTGTTGAACTTGAATGCACCACGCACCGATTCGAATTTGGCCGCCTCCAGCGCCTTGCGCAGTGCGGCCTTGTCGTCGAGCTTGCCTTTGACATCGCGCACGGCGGCGTCCATCAGCTTAGCGGCGTCGTAGCCGTGCGATGCATACAGGGACGGCATGCGGCCAAACTCCTTCTGAAAATCCGCCACAAACTTCTTGTTTGCCGCGTTGTCCAGGTCATGCGCCCATTGTGAGGTGTTGAAGGTGCCCAGCATCGACTCACCCACCGCGCGGATCACGTCTTCATCCGCCGAGAAACCCGGTGCATACAGGGTCATATCCTTGGACAAGCCTGCCCCGACGAACTGTTTGATGAAGTTCACACCTAGACCGCCAGGCAGAAAGATATACACGCCGTCGACATTGGCCGCGCGCATTTTGGAAAGTTCCGCGCCGTAGTCGAGCTGGTTGAGCGCGGTATAGGTCTCCATGCCGATCTCGCCCTTGTAGAAGCGCTTGAAGCCGGCGATCGAATCCTTGCCTGCCGGGTAGTTGGGCGCAATCAGCGCCACGCGCTTGAAGCCCTTGTCCTGCATGGTCTTGCCAGCTGCTTCGTGCAGTGCGTCGTTTTGCTGCGACACATTGAAGAAGTAGGGGTTGCACTGCGCACCAGCGTACTGCGATGGACCTGCATTGGGGCTGATGAAGAAAGTCTTGTTCTGAAAGGCAGGTTGCCCGACGGCCAGCATCACGTTCGAGAACACCGTACCCGTCATGAAGTCCACCTTGTCGCGCTTGAGCAGACGCTCTGCCGTCTGCTTGGCCACTTCGGGGTTCTGCTGGTCGTCAACCACCACCACCTCGGCTGGCAGATTGCCGATCTTGCCGTTCATGTGCTTGATGGCCAGGTTGAACCCATCGCGGATATCGACACCCAGCCCCGCGCCCGGGCCGGAGAGCGTGCTGAGCAGGCCGACTTTCACCTGGTCGGCTGCTTGGGCACCGCCGACCATCAGGGCACCGATGGACAGTGCCACCAGACTGTGTTGCAAGGAATGGCGCTTCATGGTTTTCTCCTCGTTGCTGTTCGTGAAAATTTCACCGAGCCGATACTATGCCGGGCTGTGCAGCCGAAACCGTTGTAGTTTTCCCGTAGCCGTGCGCGGCAGTTGCTCCACAAAGGCCACCGCACGCGGGTATTTGTAGGGGGCGACAGTGCGCTTGACGAAGTCCTGCAGCTCCTTGGCCATGGCTTCGTCCCCCACGTGCCCGGAACGCAACACGACAAAGGCCTTGACGATCTGGCCACGCTCGCTGTCGGGCACGCCAATCACCGCGCATTCGGCAACGGCCGCGTGGGCCATGAGGGCGTCCTCCACCTCAGGGGCTGCGATGTTGTAGCCCGCAGAGATGATCATGTCATCAGTGCGCGCCTGGTAGACGAAGTAGCCGTCGGCATCCATCAGATACGCATCACCCGTGAGATTCCAGCCCTGCTGCACATATTGGGTTTGGCGGCTGTCGGCCAGGTAGCGGCACCCTGTCGGGCCCAGCACGGCCAGCCGGCCCACGGTGCCGGGCGGCACTTCGTTGCCCTGCTCGTCCACCACCTTGGCATGGTAGCCGGGCACGGCCTTGCCTGTGGCACCGGGCCGTGCGTCTTCCTCCCGGTGCGAGATGAAGATATGCAGCATCTCGGTGGAACCAATGCCATCGATGATCTCGATGCCGGTGGTCTCCTTCCACAATGCGCGCGTGGAGACGGTCAGTGCTTCGCCCGCCGACACACATTTGCGCAGCCGGGTATTGCGGATGCGCTCGCCCTGCTGGGCCATGACGCGGTAGGACGTAGGCGCCGTGAACACCACCGTGGCACCAAAGCGCTCTATGCCGTCCGCCAGCTGGGCCGGTCCCGCCTTCTCCAGCAGCACCATCGATGCACCGATGGACATCGGAAACAGCACCTGTCCACCCAAACCAAATGTGAAGGCAATCGGCGGACTGCCAACAAACACATCGTCCGCATGGGCGCGCAATATGCTCTTCGGCCAGCAGGCACAGATGGCCATCACATCGCGGTGGAAATGCATGGTTGCCTTGGGCACACCCGTGGTGCCCGAGGTGAAGCCCAGCAGGCAGGTATCGGTGGCCGCCGTATCCACGGCATCGTAATGCGGCGCGGCCTGCTCCATGAGCGCTTCGAGCGAATCTGCATCCTGAGCCTGTGCATTGAAAAAGCAGATCGATTGCAGAGCCGGGCTCTTTTGCTGCGCCCCCAGCACCTCGGCGCGCTGGGCGTCGTCGCACAGCGCATGGCTGATCTTGGCAATATCCACGATGGTGGACAGCTCCTTGGCACGCAGCAGGGGCATGGCTGCCACCGCAATGCCACCGGCCTTGACCACACCGAACCAGCAGGCCACCAGCATGGGGTTGTTGGGGCCGCACAGCAGCACACGGTTGCCAGGCACCAGGCCCATCTCGCCGCTCAGCACATGGGCGATTCGGTTGGCCCTGTCCTGCAAATCGGCATAGCTCCAGCGCAAGCCTTCGGCCTGTATGCACAGCCGGTCGCCGCGCCCCTCTTTCACATGGCGGTCCAGCAGTTCGGCGGCACAGTTCAGCCGTTCAGGAAACTGCAACTCCGGCAGCTCGAAAACATAGTCGGGCTGCAACTCGGCAGGCGGCAGGTTGTCGGCAGCAAAAGTATCGATATGGGCGGTGTGGGACATGGCTTGGTCTCCTAGGCCTGTACGCTCTTGAGCAGCTCACGTGCAATGATGAGCTGCTGCACCTCGGTCGCGCCTTCGTAGATGCGCAGCGCGCGAATCTCGCGGTACAGCCGCTCCACCGGCTGATCGCTGACCACGCCCAGCCCGCCCCAGAGCTGCACCGCCGCATCGATCACCTGTTGCGCGTTCTCAGTGGCTGTCATCTTGGCCATTGCAGCTTCGCGCGTCACGTTCTCGCCCTGGTCGCGCTGCCAGGCCGCGCGGTAGGTGAGCAGGGCCGCGCTGTCGATCTGCGTGGCCATCTGCGCGAGCTTGGCCTGGGTGAGCTGAAAATCGGCCAGCACGCCGCTAAACATCTTGCGCGTGGTGGCGCGCTGCAGTGCCTCATCCAACGCGCGGCGCGCAAAGCCCAGCGCGGCTGCGGCCACCGAGGTACGGAATACATCCAGTGTGCGCATGGCTACCTTGAAGCCTTCGCCGCCCGCGCCCACGCGCTGGGCCACAGGTACCCGGCAATCGGTGAACTTCAGCCGCGCCAGCGGGTGCGGTGCGATCACGTCGATGCGCTCGGCGATCTCGAAACCCGGCGTACCCGCATCGACGATCAGCGCCGAGATACCGCGCGAGCCAAGCGCCTCGCCCGTGCGCACAAAAGCCACGTAGAAGTCGGCGATGCCGCCGTTGGATATCCAGGTTTTCTCGCCGTTGATCACATAGTGGTCGCCATCGAGCTGCGCCTCGCAGGCCATGGCTGCCACATCCGATCCAGCCTCGGGCTCGGACAGTGCAAAGGCCGCAATCGCCTCGCCCGCCGCCACTTTGCCCAGGTAGCGCTGCTTCTGGTCTGACGTGCCAGCCAGGCTGATGGCGCCGGAGCCCAGTCCCTGCATGGCAAAAGCAAAGTCGGCCAGCCCATTGTGGCGCGCCAGTGTTTCGCGGATCAGGCAGATGGCGCGCGTGTCGATCTGCGGGCACGCGCCGCCATGCTCTGCCCCTGCCACCGCATGGCGCAGCCAGCCGCCAACTCCCAGGGCCTTGACCAACTGGCGGCAATCACCGTCGGTGTCGCTGCTGTGCACATGCGCCGCATGCCGGGCCGCCCAGGCATCCAGCCCCTGCGCCAGTTGAGCGTGGCGGGCCTCAAAGAAAGGCCACTTCAGATAGCTGCTGTCTGCCATGTCAGTTTCCTTGGAATTGCGGCTTTTGCTTGGCGACGAACGCATGGTAGGCGCGCGAGAAATCTTCGGTCAGCATGCAAAGAGCCTGCGCCTGGGCTTCGGCCTCGATGGCCTGCTCCACCGTCATCGCCCATTCCTGGTGCAGCATGGTCTTGGTGATACCGTTGGCAAAGGTGGGACCGGCAGCCAGGTCGCTGGCCAGCTTGTGCGCCTGCTCCAGCAAGGCATCGGGTTCGCACAGGCGGTTGAAGAAACCCCAGCGCTCCCCTTCTTCGCCGCCCAGGCTGCGGCCCGTATAGAGCAGCTCGCTCGCCCGGCCCTGGCCGATGAGGCGCGGCAAGATGGCGCAGGCGCCCATGTCGCAGCCCGCCAGACCCACGCGGTTGAAGAGAAAGGCCGTCTTGCTGCGCGCCGTACCCAGCCGTATGTCAGAAGCCATCGCCATGATGGCGCCCGCACCGGCGCAGACACCGTCCACGGCAGCGATGATGGGCTGCGGGCAGGCGCGCATGGTCTTGACCAGCTCGCCCGTCATGCGGGTGAACATCAAAAGCTCAGGCGCCTTGAGCTGCACCAGCGGGCCGATGATCTCATGTACATCACCGCCCGAGCAGAAATTGCCGCCTGCCCCCACCAGCACCACCGCCTTGACATCCTGCGCCCATTTGAGGTTGTGGAACAGATCGCGCAGCTCGGCGTAGGACTCGAAAGTCAACGGGTTCTTGCGCTCGGCCCGGTTGAGCGTGATCGTGGCGACGCCGCCTTCCACCTGCCACAGAAAGTGCTGCGCCTGGTAGCCCGCCAGCTGCTGGTGATTGCCCGCCACCAGGGCAGGATCGATTGTGTATTCACTCATCTTGGTCTCCATTCACATCACTTCGCCGCCCGCCACTGCAATGGCCTGGCCGGTGACCGCGCCAGCACCCCGGCCACACAGCCACAGCACGGCGTCGGCCACTTCCTGCGGCTGCACCAGCCGGCCCTGGGGGTTGCTTTTGACGAATTCAGCCATTGCCTGCTCGGGCGAGCGGCCGGTCTTTTCCACCACGCGCGCAATGCTCTCGCGGACGATCTCGGTTTCGGTATAGCCGGGGCAGACTGCGTTGACGGTGATGCCCTTGGTGGCGAACTCCAGCGCCAGCGCGCGGGTCAATCCCACCACGCCGTGCTTGGCTGCACAGTACGCGGCTACATAGGCGTAGCCCGCCAGCCCTGCCGTGCTCGCCACATTGATGATGCGCCCATAACCCGCGACCGCCATTGCAGGCAACACTTGCTGCATGCACAGCATGGTTCCCGTCAGGTTGACGGCCAGCATGCGCTGCCACAGCGCAGCATCCATCTTCATGAACGGAGCGCTCTGCGCCTGACCCGCATTGTTGACGAGGATATTGACAGCCCCCTGCGCATGCACTGCCTGCGCGAAAGCTGTCTCTACCTCAGATTCCTGCGCGACATCGGCCAGCTCCATGCGGCATTGCCCGGGGAATTCATCCACAAGCCTGCGCAGCGGCTCGGCCCTGCGCCCCAGCACCGTGACCCTGGCCCCGCGCGCCAGCAATTGCCGCGCAATCGCCTCGCCAATGCCCTGGCCAGCGCCGGTCACCAGAGCGTGTTGATCGTTCAGATCGCCCGTCATCTCAGTGCCCCCCGGCCGAAGCCATCGCAGTAGCTTGCTGCGCCTTCTCGCGCTCGAACAGGGTTTCCATCTGGCGTTTGCCCTGAAAGTACGGCTTGGGCCAGGCAATGGCGGTGTAGCCGATCTTTGCCGCCTCGGTCAGCGTCCAGGCCGGGTTGGCCAGGTGCGGGCGGGCCACGGCGCACAGATCAGCGCGGCCCGCCGCGATGATGGAGTTGGCATGGTCTGCCTCGCTGATCGCTCCTACGGCCATGGTGGCAATGCCTGCCTCCTGGCGAATGCGGTCGGCAAATGGCGTCTGGAACATGCGGCCATACACCAGCTTTTCCTGCTTGCTCACCTGGCCCGATGAGCAGTCGATCAGATCTGCACCTGCGGCCTTGAAGGCCTTGGCAATGTCCACCGCGTCTTCGGGCGTGATGCCACCCGGCACCCAATCGTGGGCCGAGATGCGCACGGACATGGGCCGGTCCTCGGGCCAGACGGCGCGCACTGCGCGGAAAACCTCGAGCGGATAGCGCAGCCGGTTTTCCAGACTGCCGCCATATTCGTCGTCGCGGTGATTGGTCAGTGGCGAGATGAAGCTGGAAAGCAGGTAGCCGTGGGCGCAGTGCAGCTCCAGCCAGTCGGCACCGATATCAGCCGCCATCTGCGCGCCATGCACAAACTGGGCCTTGACCTCCTCCATGTCCGCGCGCGTCATCTGCCGAGATATCTGGCTCACACCTTCCAGGTATTGCTGCGGCGAGGCAGAAATGATGGGCCAGTTGCCCTCCGGCAGCGGCAGATCAGTGCCATCCCAGGCCAGGCGCGTCGATGCCTTGGCGCCCGCGTGGCCGATCTGCATGGCGAACCTGGCATCGGTATGGACATGAATCCAGTCGGCAATGCGCTTCCACGCTGCCTTCTGCGCTTCGCTATACGTACCGGGGCAGCCGGGGGTGATGCGACCCTCGGGGCTCACGCAGGCCATCTCGGCAAACACCAGCCCTGCGCCGCCCATGGCACGCGCCCCCAGGTGCACCAGGTGGTAATCGCCGGGCACGCCATCCACGGCCGAGTACTGCGCCATGGGGGACACCACGATACGGTTCTTGAGGGTGAGGCCGCGCAGCGTATAAGGCAGAAACATCGGCGGTGGCGCCTTGCCCCCCTTGCCATCATCGATGTGCACACCGTTCCTCTCGGCCAGCCACCGTTCATAGCCACCCAGCCACGCCGCATCGCGCAAGCGCAGGTTCTCGTGGCTGATGCGTTGGCTGCGCGTGAGCATGGAATACATGAACTGCTCGGGCTCCAACTGGTCGCAGTAGCGCTGACCACAGGCCTCGAACCACTCCATCGCATTCCAGGCTGCGTTCTGGATGCGCAGTGTCTCCACCCGGCGCGCCTCCTGGTAGGCTGCAAGCACTTCAGGGATATGCACTGGCGCAGCGCCCAGGGTCTTGAACTGGCGCGCCAGCTCGATCGCGTCTTCAATCGCCAGCTTGGTGCCCGAGCCAATGGCAAAGTGCGCCGTGTGCACGGCATCGCCCATCAGCACCACATGGCTGCCCTTGGCATTCTGGAGCCACCACTGGTCGCACACCACGCGCTGAAAGTTGATCCACGCCGAGCCACGCAGATGGCGCGCATTGGTCATCAGCTTCTCACCCTGCAGGTTGTCCGCAAAGAGCTTTTTACAGAAGTCTATGGACTGCTGCTGGTCAGCCGTATCGAGACCACTGGCCTTCCAGGTGTCTTCGGTGGTTTCGACGATGAAGGTCGAAGTGTTGTCGTCGAACTTGTAGATGTGCGCCTGGAACCAGCCATGCTTCGTACGCACGAAATCGAAGGTAAAGGCCTCGTAGACCTTGTTCGTGCCCAGCCAGATGAAACGGTTGGGACGCGTGACGATATCAGGCCTGAAGGTGTCGGCATATCGGGCGCGGATGCGCGAGTTCACGCCGTCACTGGCAATGATGAGGTCCGCATCGGGATAGTCTTCATCGGACTGCACATCGGTCTCGAACACCAGCTTCACACCCAGTTGCTCACAACGCGCCTGCAGGATGTTGAGCAGGTGCTTGCGGCCAATACCCACAAAGCCGTGGCCGCCGGAGCGAATCCTGCGGCCCTTGAACAGCAGCTCGATGTCGTCCCAGTGGTTGAAGGCCTCCTCGATCTGTGCCGCTGTCACCGGGTCCCATTCGCGCATGTTGTCCATGGTCGCATCGGAGAACACCACGCCCCAGCCAAAGGTGTCGTAGGGCTTGTTCCGCTCCACGACGGTCACATCGTGGGAAGCGTCCATCTGCTTCATCAGCAGCGCAAAGTACAAACCTGCGGGACCGCCGCCGATGCAGACAATTTTCATCGCAACCGAGCTCCTTCAAATTGCTTTATGTCTAAATTATTTATGAATGAATATTTGAATAGAATACGAAGTAACCCTGAGTCCCCCCGAGCCCGCGTTGAGGCACGATATCCCTATGGCCGCCATTCCAGATATGCATTCGATTGCCGCTACCGATGCGCCCGGGCGCGAAGCCGGTTTGTCACACGACGATCACCAGGCCATACGCCTGTGGCTGCGCCTGCTCACCTGCAGCACCCAGATAGAGCAAGTGATCCGCAGCAACCTGCGCACGCAGTTCGGCACCACCTTGCCGCGCTTCGATTACCTGGCGCAGCTCAGCCGCTTTCCCAAGGGCCTGCGCATGAGCACCTTGTCGGAGTACCTGATGGTGACCGGCGGCAACATCACGGGCCTGACCGATCAGCTCGTGGCCGAAGGCTGGGTGGAAAGAGTGGCGGACGGCGACGACCGGCGCGCCATGATCGTGCGCATGACGCGCAATGGCAAAAAGCACTTCAGCACCATGGCGCAAGCCCATGAGCAGTGGCTCGATCAGTTGCTGGCTCCGCTGGGCACACAAGCGGCGCGCGATCTGTATGACCAGCTCGGCAAACTGCGCCAAACCCTGGCACAGACAGATGGTCTCGCCTCATCCAATTGAGGGCCCCCTGCCAATCGCCCATTTTCAAGATATTTTCCGGCATACACATTTTTCGCCATTAGATATGCAATAAGCTTCGTTGCCTTTGCCTGGCAGACCTCTCAAAATATTTCATATTGATTTTCAAAATGGGCATCCGCCATCCAATGGGTGCCCATGACAATATCAGCATGAATATTCTCCTGATCAGCGGCAGCCCGACACTCCCTTCTCGCTCTGCCGCATTGCTGGCAAGCTTTGGTGAAAAGCTCAAAAGCATTGCAGGCATCCACACCTCGTCACTGTCCATTCGCGACCTGCCTCCGCAAAGCCTGCTGCACGCCGACTGGAACAATGCCATCCTGGCCCAGGCCATTTCGGCGGTAGATGCAGCCGATGCCCTGGTCATTGCCACGCCCATCTACAAAGCGGCCTACAGCGGCCTGCTCAAGGCATTTCTCGATCTGCTGCCGCAATACGGGCTGCGAGACAAAGCCGTTCTACCGCTGGCAACGGGCGGCAGCCCCCACCACATGCTCGCACTCGACTATGCGCTGCGCCCGGTTCTGCAGTCCATGGGCCCGCGGCTGGTGCTGCCCAGCGTGTATGCCACCGATGCCCAGATCACCGCCCAGACCTTGGGCGGCTACCAGATTGGCCACGACATCCATGCCCGCCTTGATGAGTCTCTTGCCCTGCTGACCCAGGCACGGCCTTACATCTACAGCGCAGCCAGAGACCAGACACCCGCAGCGGCATAAAGCCCCACCAGAGTCTTCCCGAAAAGCCTTGAGCAACCCCTGCTCAAGGCTTTTTCCCGTGAAATGACCATTATCGAAAGTCAACCCAGACACAAATAGATTCCTGTCAAATAATCAAATATCCAAAAATAATAAAATCAAAGATAAATCGATTTACGCATGACCATCTGCGAATAAGTAGCATCAGCAATGAATATTGAAAGATATTATTTCTGACATATTCACCGCTGCCAGCCTCGCGCTACTTTTTCATGACCTACCGCCTCTCGCTGCTCGACAAAAGTCCGATCCCACCGGGCGCCTCCGCTGTCTTGGCGCTTCGCTCCACCCTGGCCATGGCACAGCGCGCCGAAGCGCTGGGCTACCACCGGTTCTGGGTGGCAGAGCACCATGGCAACCCACAGGTGGCGGGCTCCGCCCCCGAAATCCTGGTGGCCTGGCTGCTGGCGCATACCAGGCGCATCCGCATCGGCTCAGGTGGCGTCATGCTGCAGCACTACAGCCCCTACAAAGTGGCCGAGGTGTTCAAGCTGTTATCGGCGCTGGCGCCGGGCCGGGTGGACCTGGGTATTGGCAAGGCGCCCGGCGGTCTGCCGCAGTCCACACGCGCATTGCAAGCGCGCCACGACCGGTCGCAGCCATTCAATTTCGACAGCCTGCTCAGTGATCTGGACGGCTTTCTTCGTGACGATTTGCCCGTCGCGCACCCGTTGGCCGCCTCGCGCGCGCTGCCAGCGCCTGGCATCTTGCCCCAATGTGTGCTGCTCGGGGCCTCCCCCGACAGCGCACACCTCGCATCGCGCCTGGGCTGGGGCTTTTCCTATGCAGGGCACTTCAACGATGACCCTGCCTTGCTCGCCGGCACCACGACCGCCTACCGCACGAGCAGCGGCCACGCCCCATCGATGGCCGTCTATGCCTTTGCCGCCGATGACCGCGCCAAGGCCGAAGAGCTGGTTGCGAACGTGCGCATCTTCAAGCTGCATTTGCCCACCGGCCAGAGCTTCAACCTGCAAAGCCGCGAGGCTGCCGCAGAGTTTGCGCAGCAAGCCGGAATCAGCGACTACCGCCTGGAAGAAACACGCCCCCACGTCATTGCGGGCACCGCTGCTGACGTGCACGAAGCGCTGACTGCCCTGCACCAGCAACACGGTATCGATGAATTCGTCATCGACACACCGGTTCCATTTTTTGAAGAGCGCCTGGCATCGATAGAGCTGATTGCCAAGGCGCAACCCGCCGTGGCCGAACTGGCGGCCGCCTGAACCTTGACCGAAAGCCCACCATGAGCAAATCCCCCATCCGTTTTGGCCTGATGCTGCACGGCGCAGGTGCCCACATGAATGCCTGGCGCCACCCCAGCGTACCGGCGGACGCCAGCGTCAACCTGCAGCACTACATCCGCATCACCCAGAAGGCCGAGGCCCATGGCATCGCCTTTGCCTTTGTGGCCGATGGCCTTTACATCAACGAAAAATCCATTCCGCACTTCCTCAACCGGTTCGAGCCCATTTCCATCCTCTCGGCGCTGGCCACAGTCACCAGCAAGATCGGGCTCGCAGGCACGGTATCCACCTCTTACAGCGACCCCTTCACCATCGCACGGCAGTTCGCCTCGCTTGATCTGATCAGCGGCGGCCGCGCAGGCTGGAATGTGGTCACCACACCGCTCGAAGGCTCGGCGCTGAACTACAGCCGCAAGCACCCCGAGCACGCATTGCGCTACCAGATCGCCGACGAGTACCTGCAAGTCACCCAGGGCCTGTGGGACAGCTGGGAAGATGCTGCCTTTGTCCGCAACCGCGACAGCGGCCAGTTCTTTGACCGCAGCAAACTGCACACGCTCGATCACGAAGGCCGCTTCTTCCAGGTGGCCGGGCCCCTCAATATCCAGCGTTCGCCCCAGGGCCAACCCGTGATCTTCCAGGCCGGCTCTTCGGATGCCGGCATTGATCTCGCCGGCAAATACGCAGACGCTGTCTTCACGCATTCGCCATCGCTGGAAGAGACCCGTGAGTTCTCGCGCAAGGTCAAAGCCAGTGCCATCAGCCACGGCCGATTGGCCAGCGATGTCAAGATATTCCCTGGCATCAACGTGGTGACCGGCGCCACCGATGAAGAAGCCAACGCCAAATACGAACGTGTGCGCAACCTGCTGGGCATTGACGAGGCGCTGGCCTACCTGGGCCGCTACTTCGACCACCACGATTTCACCCAATACCCGCTGGATGCACCTTTCCCCGAGCTGGGCGACATTGGCCGCAACAGCTTCCGCTCTACCACCGACCGCATCAAGGCCGATGCCAAGGCGCAAGGGCTGACCCTGCGCCAGGTGGCCTTGCAGGCGGCCACGCCCAAATCCAACTTCGTGGGTTCAGGCAAGAAAATTGCCGAGCAGATCATCCATTGGGTGGATGCAGGCGCCGCAGACGGCTTCATCCTGCAGTTCCCCGTCAGCACCGAAGGCCTGGATGACTTCGTCACTCACGTGCTGCCCGAGCTCGAAGCCAGCGGCCGCTATGAGCGCACGCTGACAGGCCAGACCTTGCGCGACCATCTCGGCCTGCCGCGCAAGGCCAGCCGGTACGAAGCGGTGGAAGACACGCTTGAATCCCGACGGGTCACCTGATGAACAGCGCCGCCATCACCGAACCCGCCGTCCAGATTCGCAGCACAGACCGCCTGCGGGTGGAGAACGGCATCGCCCGCCATGCACAGAGCTTCATTGCCCTGCGCCGCGATATTCACCAGCACCCCGAGCTATCGTTTCAGGAGCATCGAACCTCTGCCCTCGTGGCCAAGGTTCTGGCCGAATGGGGCTACGAGGTGTTCACCGGCATCGCTGGGACGGGGGTCGTTGGCCGTCTGAAAAAAGGCCAGGGCAACAAAACCTTGGGCCTGCGCGCCGACATGGATGCGCTGCCGATCCAGGAGGCCACTGGCCTGCCCTATGCCAGCCAGAACGCAGGCGTGATGCATGCCTGCGGCCACGACGGCCACACCGCCATTCTGCTGGCGGCGGCCCGCTTTCTGGCCGAGCAAGGTGCGTTCGATGGCACGCTGCACCTGATTTTTCAGCCTGCGGAAGAGCTAGGCGCGGGCGCCAAAAAGATGATCAGCGAAGGCTTGTTCGAACGCTTTCCCTGCGACGCCATCTATGGCCTGCACAACTGGCCTGGCGTTCGCGCCGGGCACTTGGGCTGCGTGGATGGCCCGGCGATGGCCTCCATCGACTACGCCAAGGTCACCATCACCGGCCAGGGCGGCCACGGTGCCGAGCCGCACCAGGCCGTCGATCCGGTGCTGGCAAGCGCACATGTGATCACCGCCTTGCAAAGCGTGGTCTCCCGCAACGTCGATCCGCTGGAGATGGGCGTGGTCACGGTGGGCTCCATCCACGGCGGCCATGCGGCCAATGTCATCCCCGATCAGGTGGAGCTGCAGCTCACGGCGCGCTCGTTCAAGCCCGAGGTGCGTAGCACGCTGAAAAACCGCCTGCGGGCATTGGCGCAAGCCCAGGCGGAAAGCCTGGGGGCGCAAGCCCATGTGGATTTCAAGAATGGTTTTCCGCCTGTCATCAACCACCCGCAGGAGACGCAGTTTGCGCGCGATGTAGCCGTGGATGCGCTGGGTGAGGATTTTGTGGATTCGCACTTTCGCCCACGCACGGCCAGCGAGGACTTTGCCTACCTGCTGCAGGCGCGCCCCGGCAGCTTTCTGTTTCTGGGCAATGGCGATAGCGCCTCACTGCACAACCCGCGGTATGACTTCAACGACGCCATTCTGGCACCGGCCGCTGCCTACTGGGTGCACCTGGTAGAGCGCTTTCTCGCCCCATGATTCGAGGAGTTTTCATGCGCTCTGACATCTTTGTCTACACCAGCCTGCAAGACCCGCGCGCCCTGCCTTTGATCGAAGAGCTGGGCCGTGAGTATGAAAGCCGCTATGGCGATTTCTATCTCCAGGAATCTGGCGTTCCGGAAATCCAGCGCTACCCGGCCGAGGTGTTCACACCGGCCCAGGGCGGCAATTTTCTGCTGCTGCTGCGTAACGGGCGCGCGGTCGCAGGCGGTGCGTTCAAGCGATTGGATGCGGGTACCGCAGAGTTCAAGCGCATCTGGACGGACAGCCGCCTGCGCCGCCAGGGATTGGCGAGTTCGGTCCTGGCCGAGTTGGAAGCGCAGGCCCTGCGCCAGGGCTACCAACGGGTCTTTCTCACCACTGGCTTTCGCCAGCCCGAAGCCGTGGGACTGTACCTCGGCCATGGCTACCAGCGTCTGTTCGACCCCGGCGCAGATCTGCAGGCGTTGCGAAAACTGCCTTTTGAGAAGCACCTGTCTTCCGCGCTCCACAACCATCCGCACCTGCATTCCACAACCGCACTACAAGCGCCGCTGCCCGCCGGAGCCTGAGCCCCACTAGAAACGACCTGCACCATGAACACCACCACCCTGGCACCACCCAACGTCACCATCGAGCAAGCGCCCACAGCACCAACACCGGCGCCTGCTTCACGCCGCCGCGACTATGCATCGCTGCGCATTGTTCCGGCGCGCTACCCTGCACGCACCATCGGCACCATCATTTCGCTGATTCTGATTGGCGCCGTCCTGAACTCTGTACTCGGCAACCCCCGCTGGGGCTGGCCGGTCTTTGCAGAGTGGTTCTTTGCCGAACCCGTGCTGGTGGGGTTGGGCCGCACACTCCTCCTGACAGCGCTGGGAGCGGCGCTGGGCTTCACACTGGGCACCGGCCTGGCACTGGCCCGCGTCTCGCGTTCGCCCCTGCTGCGCGCGCTGGCCTGGACGTTTGTGTGGATCTTCCGCTCCATCCCGCTCATCGTGCTGCTGCTCATTCTGAACAACCTGGGCTACCTCTACGAGACCGTATGGGTGGGTGTGCCTTTCACCAATATCACCTGGGCCGAGTGGAGCACCACGCAATTGGTCACCCCGTTTCTGGCCGCGGTGATCGGGCTGACGCTGAACCAGGCAGCTTACTCCTCCGAGATCATCCGTGGCGGCATTCTGTCGGTGGACCAGGGCCAGCATGAGGCCGCCGCCGCACTGGGCCTGCCGCGCCGCCGCCAGGCCTTCCGCATCGTGCTGCCTCAGGCCATGCGCTCCATCCTGCCTTCTGCGTTCAACGACATCATCGGTCTGGCCAAGGGTACATCCAACGCCTACATCCTGGCCCTGCCCGAGCTGTTCTACACGATCCAGATCATCTACCGCCGCAACCTGGAAGTGATTCCGCTGCTGATGGTGGCGACCGTCTGGTATCTGATCATTCTCTCGGTGCTCTCCGTCATTCAGGCGCAAGTGGAGCGCCACTATGCGCGCGGCGCGCTGCGCCAGCTGCCGCCCACCCTGCTGGGGCGCGCCTGGGCCTGGTTGCGCCCTGCGGCGGTGCCCTCCGCAAATGCAGCCCCGGCAACTACCGACGAGCCCCCTGCGCGCGCCGCTGCATGGACCCACTCCAACACCCGTGGCGGGAATGTCGAGGTGCAGGCCGTCTCCAAAAGCTACAACGGCGTTCGCGTGCTCAACAATGTGTCGCTGCACGTTCCTTCGGGCAGCGTGACGGTCATCCTGGGCCAGTCGGGCTCGGGCAAGTCCACGCTGCTGCGCTCCATCAACCACCTGGAGCGCGTGGACAGCGGGTTCATCGCCATTGACGGTGATCTGGTGGGCTACCGCCAGGATGGTGACACCTTGTATGAACTGAAGGAAAAGGACATCCTCGCCCGTCGCGCCGATGTGGGCATGGTGTTCCAGAACTTCAACCTCTTCCCGCACCTGAGCGTGCTGGACAACGTGGCGGAAGCACCTGTCTCGGTGCGTGGCCTGCCCCGTTCCGAAGCCGAAGCACTGGCCCGGGAGCTGCTGGCCCGTGTCGGCCTTGCGCACAAGGCAGACGCCTTCCCCCGCCAGCTGTCCGGTGGCCAACAGCAGCGCGTGGCCATTGCCCGGGCACTGGCGCTCAAACCCAAGGTGCTGTTGTTTGACGAGCCCACCTCGGCCCTCGATCCCGAACTGGTCAACGAGGTGCTCGATGTGATCAAGGAACTGGCCCGCACCGGCACCACCTTGCTCATCGTCACCCATGAAATCGGCTTTGCCCGTGAGGTGGCAGACACCGTGGTCTTCATGGACCAGGGCCGCATCATCGAAAGCGGCTCTCCCCACAAAGTGCTGCAGCACCCCGACCATCCGCGCCTGCGCGAGTTCCTCGCCAAGGTGCTGTAGATCGCACAACCACCCCTTTCCACTCACACCAAAGAATCGAGAACATGCAACGTCGTCATCTGATCCACACCACAATCGCTGCGCTGTCCCTGCTTGCGCTGCCTGCCTGGGCGCAACCCGCCGCTCCTGATCTGAGCCCCGAGCAGGCAGGCCGCCCACGGTCTGGCAAGGTGGAAGAAGCCATCCGCCAGCTCAACCCGCAGTTCAAGTTTGCCAAGGAAGGTGCTCTGGTGGTGGGCACCACCACGGGCCGCCTGCCGTTCGGCGCATACGCCACCGACAACAAAACCCCGGTGGGCAACGCCCCCGACATCGCCCAACTGGTGGCCGACAGCCTGGGCCGCAGGCTGGAACTGGTATCGGTGGCCTGGGCCGACTGGCCGCTGGGTCTGCAATCGGGCAAGTTCGATGTGGTGATCTCCAACGTCACGGTAACCGAGGAACGCAAGGAGAAATTCGATTTCTCGACTTACCGCAACGACACCCTGGGCTTTTATGTCGCCAGGAACAGCAAGGTGCAGGCCATCAAGGAGCCCAAGGACGTTGCCGGCCTCAAGGTGATCGTCGGCGCCAGCACCAACCAGGAGCAGGTTCTGCTGCGCTGGAATGAGCAGAACATCAAGGCGGGCCTCAAACCGGTGGAAGTCCAGTACTACGACGATGACGTAGTGCTGTATCTGGCCCTGGCTTCGGGACGCGCAGATACGTATTTCGCGCCCAATGGCATTGCGGCCTACAACGCCCGCGATGGAAAGACACGCCTCGTCGGCCTGTTCTCGGGAGGCTGGCCGCAATCCGCCGAAATCGCAGTCACTTCGCGCAAAGGCTCGGGCATCGCCGATGCCATCACCACCGCGCTCAACGCGCAGATCGGCAACGGCAACTACGCCAAGGCGCTGGAACGCTGGAGCCTGCAGTCCGAGGCCATCACAGCATCCCGTACCAACCCGCCCGGCCTGCCTCGGAAATGAAGCCCGCACACACCATGCCCACCCTCAAGAATCTCCACCGCCGCCTGGCCCTGTTCGCCGTTCTGTCCATCTGCAGTGCCGTGCATGCCCAGACCGTGATCGACCTGAGCCCCGAACAAAAGGGGCGCCTGCGCGCGCCCAAGGACGAGACCGCAATTGCCGCTCTCTCCAAGGACTTCAAATTCGTGAAACCCGGCGTGCTGACCGTGGCCATTCATCCTGCCGCGCCGCCTACCGGTACCTATGCCACCGATGCCAAGACCATCGTGGGCTTTGATCCGGACTTCATCCTGCTCATCGCCGATGCGCTGGGGCTGAAGCTCGATCTGCAGCCGATTGCCTGGGCAGACTGGCCGCTGGGGTTGACTTCAGGCAAATACGATGCGGTGATCTCCAACGTCGGCGTCACCGAGCAACGCAAGGAGAAGTTCGATTTTTCGACCTACCGGCTGGGCCTGCACGGTTTCTATGTCAAGGCCGGCAGCAAGATCACCTCGATCAAGGAACCCAAGGATATTGCAGGCCTTCGCGTGATATCGGCATCGGGCACCAACCAGGAACGCATCGCGCTGGAATGGAACCGCCTGAACATTGCAGCAGGCCTGAAACCGGCCGAGCTGCAGTATTACGACGACGAAACCGCACGCACGCTTGCCCTCGTGTCCGGCCGGGCGGATGTGAACTTCAACCCCAACGCACCGCAGGCCTACCAGGCGGCCAGGGATGGGCAGATACGCCTCGTGGGCACCGTCAACGCAGGCTGGCCCAACAAGTCGGACGTCGCCATCACCACCCGCAAAGGCAGTGGCCTGGCAGCCGCTTTGACCCAGGCTGCCAACGGCTTGATCAAGAGCGGCCAGTACGCCCAGGTGCTGGATCGCTGGAAACTCGCCGAAGAAGCCCTACCCCGCTCGGAGACCAATCCGCCGGGATTGCCCAAGTTCTGATCCATGCCTTCAACCTTCTTTATGCAGGCCTCTCCATGAGCATTCATATCTCCCGCATCGCATTCCTCACGCCGGGCAACTATGCGGAGAACGCGCCCTGGTCGGGGCTCGAGCATACGCTGCAATTGTTCGAATACGGTGAACAGCTGGGCTTTGACGGAGGCTGGGTGCGCCAGCGCCATCTGGAGCCCGCTGTCTCGTCTGCCTCCACCTTGCTGGCCGCAGCAACCCAGCGCACAGAACGTATGGAGCTGGGTTGCGCCGTCATTCAGCTGGGGTATGAAAACCCTTTCCGCCTGGCCGAAGACCTCTCCACCGTCGATGTGCTCTCGCAAGGCAGGCTCCAGGTCGGGGTGAGCGCCGGGGCGCCCAACCACGGCGATCTGCTGGGCGCGCACCTGTATGACGGTAATCCCGCGTGCATCGACTTCTCGCACGAGCGCGTCGCGCGCCTGCGCAGCAACCTTCAGGGGCAGCCTCTGGGGCCCGAAGGTGCCGTGGTGCAATCGCCAGCCGGCCAGCACATCCCGCGCATCTATCCACACGCAGCGGGCCTGGCCCACCGGCTGTGGTATGGCGGCGGCTCCCTGCACTCGGCCGAATGGGCCGGTCGCAACGGCTTGCATCTGCTGATCGGCAATCTGAACCGGGGCGAGCACAGCGACCATTTCTTTGAGACGCAGCTCGCCCAGTTGCAGCGCTTTCGCAACCACTGGACGGCGCCACACGCCCCACGGGTGGCCCTGGGCCGGGTGATCGTGCCCACCGACAGCGCCGATGCTGCCAGCCGCAAGCGCTACCAGGCCTTTGCCGACAGCCGCCATGCGCGCACGCTGGCACCGCAGGGCGAACGCCGGGTGCTGTTTGCACGCGATCTGGTGGGAAGCAGCGCGCAGATTCTGGAGTCGCTCCTGGTCGACCCGGTGCTGCCGCTCGTGAACGAATTGCGGCTGGAGCTCCCCTATAACCTGCCCCATGAGGACTACCTGCAGATCCTGAGTGATTTCACCGAGCGCATTGCGCCAGCCCTGGGCTGGCAGCACGCCCACGCACAGCAGACCGTGGGTGGCTGAACGCATCAACATACATGCCGATGGCCTCAATCGTCCGTGTACGGCACTTTCACAATGGTGACCGGCACCTGGCTGTGGCGAACGAGGTCACTGCCCACCGAGCCCAGAAAGATGCGCGACAGCGCGCCTTCGCCGGTAGAGCCGATCAGGATCATGGCAGATTCGTGCTCTTCAGCGATCTCCAGCAGCGTCGGGTAGACATCGCCGATACGCACGTCCACCTCGTGATCGACACCGGCGGCGCGCAAAAGCGCGACGGCTGGTGCCAGCAAATCCATGCCCGCATCCACGCTGGCATCCGCAGCGGCTGCGGGCCCGACGGTGGCCAGCTCCGTCAGGGTGGCGCTTTCCTGCACATGGCCCAGCACCACCTGGGCGCGCAGGCCCTGGCCGATCAGATGCAGCCCGTGGCGCACGGCTTCAAGCGAATGCTCGGATCCGTCTACCGCAATCATCATGGTCAACATGGCTCGCTCCTTTTTTTGATGGCAATGGGCCCAGTGTAGACGCCTCAGGCACAAAGCCTGAGACATGGGCACGGCAAAATCTGCCGCGCTGCAAGGCTCCTGGCACATCTGCGAAAATACGCGGTTATGCTGCAATTCGACCTGCTCAAGACCGACCCGACCAGCCACGCGCGACGTGGCACGCTCACGCTCAACCATGGCGTGGTGCAGACCCCCATCTTCATGCCCGTGGGCACCTATGGCACCGTCAAGGGCGTCATGCCACGCAGTCTGCATGAAATGGGCGCGCAGATCATCCTGGGCAACACCTTCCACCTGTGGATGCGTCCGGGCCTGGACATCATGAAAAGCTTTGGAGGCCTGCACGGCTTCGAGCAATGGGACAAGCCCATCCTCACCGACTCGGGCGGCTTTCAGGTCTGGAGCCTGGGCGCCATGCGCAAGATCACCGAGGAAGGCGTGCATTTCGCCAGCCCGGTCAACGGAGACAAGCTGTTCATGTCGCCCGAAGTCAGCATGCAGATCCAGACGATCCTGAACTCGGACATCGTCATGCAGCTTGACGAATGCACGCCCTACGAGACCAACGGCAAGAAGACCACCGAGGCCGAGGCGCGCAAGAGCATGGAGATGAGCCGCCGCTGGGCCAAGCGCTCCAAGGACGAATTCGAGCGCCTGGGCAACCCCAATGCGCTCTTTGGCATTGTGCAGGGCGGCATGTTCAAGAACCTGCGCGAGGAATCGCTGCAGGCCCTGGTCGAGATGGATTTCCCGGGCTACGCCGTGGGCGGCGTCTCGGTGGGCGAGCCCAAGGACGAGATGCTGGACATCATGCAGCACACCCCGCACCTGCTGCCGGCCCACAAGCCCCGCTACCTGATGGGCGTGGGCACGCCGGAGGATCTGGTGCAAGGCGTGGCCGACGGCGTGGACATGTTCGATTGCGTGATGCCCACCCGCAATGCGCGCAACGGTACCATCTTCACGCGCTACGGCGATCTCAAGATCCGCAACGCGCGCCACAAAAGCGACCACCAGCCCATTGACACCACCTGCACCTGCCACGCCTGCGCTGGCACCGCAGGCGTGAGCTGGGACGATGGCGGCCGGGGCGGTTTCAGCCGTGCCTACCTGCACCACCTGGACCGCTGCGGCGAGATGCTCGGCCCCATGCTCACCACGATCCACAACCTGCACTACTACCTGAACCTGATGCAGGAAATCCGCAACGCGCTCGATACCGGCACCTTTGCCGAATTCCGCGCCCGCTTCAAGGCCGACCGCGCCCGCGGGGTGTAACCGCCCCTGAGCCCGCCGCCTGCAGACCATCCGGCGGCTGGCGCGCCTTGACGCCCCTCCCGTGCCATGCACGATACAGGTTTGACAAGGATTGACATTCGTCATTGAAGAGCCGGTCCATGCCTGGGTGCTGCACCCCAGGCTCCACAACCAGCGCATTTGACGAGAGCGGGCACGAGCCTTCTGCCCGGTTGCTGTGCTCCCTGCTCCAATGTGCTGCACGCCCCAGATGCCTCCGGCGCAATACCAGCGGTCGCAAGCAGCTATCCTTTTTATGGGGGCACTGCAAGCAGAGGCCCGATCGCGCCGAAGCAGGGGGGAAAGGCGAGCGCCCACTACCGGAATTTGACAGCTCGATCTGGATGCGCCGTGAGTACAGCTTCGGGCGCATTCCGACCCCAAGAATGATGTGCGTCAAAATGTTCACAAGCAGGTATATTCCAAACACCTGCTTACACGACCATGTTGCTTGCCACACCCGCCACCTCCATGAGCACGCCCCATAGTGGCCGCTTGCTGGCCTATGCCTGCGCCGCCATATTTGCCGCGTGCCTGCTGGGGATTGTGCTGCGGCCCATCGGTTTTCTCTCCGTTTTCTGGCCAGCCAATCAGCTGCTGCTGGTACTGTTTTTGCGCTACCCACGTGTGCTGCTGCAACCCCTGGGCATGGCAGCCATCTTCGTCAGCTATGTGGCGGCGGATGTGCTCACCGGCAGCAATCTGTGGGTGTCCATGGGGTTTTCGGTCGCCAACATGGTAGGAGCCGCTTGTGCCTGGTGGGTCATGCACAGGCACTCCGAGCGCGATCTGCAGATGGAAGGCCAGTTCTCCGCGCTCCTGGTGTTCTATGGCAGTGGCGTCGCCACCACGGTATCGGCCGCCATCGGCGGGCCCATCAGCGCCTATGCCTTCAGCGTTCCGCTGCTGCAGGGAACCTTGATGTGGTGGACCGGCGAGTGGATGAACGCGATGATCCTGCTGCCTTTCCTGCTGGCGCTGCCCACGGCACGCAAAGCCACCCTGGCGCAGGAGGCTCTGCCGATCGCCGCACGTGTGCTGCCGGTGGCGGCCGTCGTCGTTCTGGAAGCAGCCAGCTACACGGTCGTCGGCAAGGTCGGGGCCCTGGCCTTTTCGCTGCCCGCGCTTCTGTGGTGTGCCCTGAGTTACCGCATCCTGCCCACCACGATCATCACCATGCTGGTGTTTGCCACGAAGATCATCGTGGCCTCCAGAATCGATTTCACGCCAGCGCAGTTTGTGGACGTCGCTACCTTCCGTCTGGGGGTCACCATGCTGATCCTGGGCCCGCTGTCGGTGGCCGGAGCGCACGCTGCGCGCACCGAATTGCTCAACCGCATGCGCTACCAGGCGCACCATGACAGCCTGACCGGCGTGCTCAGTCGCAACGGTTTCGTGCAGGCAAGCGAGCTGCTGCTCCAGCGGCTGATGCACGAGCGCGGATCCGTCGCGGTGCTGATGCTTGACCTGGATCATTTCAAGCGCGTGAACGACGGCCACGGCCATGCCACCGGAGATCACCTGCTGTGCGAGTTCTCCCGCACCGTGGTCCATACCTTGCGCCCGCAGGATGTGCTGGGACGCATCGGTGGCGAAGAGTTCGCCGTGGTGTTGCCGCACATCAGTGCCCAGGATGCTGCCACGATTGCCGAACGCCTGTGCCACGCCGTGCGCTCTGAACCATTCCAGACCCTGCGCAATGAACCGCTCCAGGCCTCGGTCAGTATCGGCGTCGCCCATGTGGCGCAGCTGTCGGAGTACGACTCCATCGAAAACCTGCTGCGCGATGCCGATGTGGCGCTCTACCAGGCCAAGAGCCGTGGCCGCGACTGCGTGATGCTGGGTGCGGCTCGATAGAAAAATAATAGCTGCCAGCGCACGCCAATCGCGCGCTGGCAGCCTATCCAGTCATGGCTTGAACCGCTATTGCACCAGCTGCGGGGCCGCGGCCAGTTGCCTTCGCTGCAGAAACTGCAGGACCGAATCCACCGTCGTGGTCTCGATATGGCCCGAAAAGCGCTTCTCGGGCGGATGGTCGTCAAAGGCAATATTGGCACGCGTCATACGGCCACCCAGCCGCGTCATGGCACCAATGCGCAAGTCGCTGGGCTGGTAGCCTTGCAGCTGTAGCCATGCCTGTGCCTGACCACGGTTGCGAACGGCAGGCTCCATGGCCTGCGCCAGCGCTTCCAGCGCCCACTGGTTGCTTTGCTGGTAGCGCTGGCTCCATGGATAGGCCACCATGCTGTAGTGCGGCTCATGCAGCTGCAGCGGCTGCTCATTGCCAGAGAGCGCCAGCAGCAGTTTCTGCTGGACGGCAGGCGCAGGCACCATCAGCACTGCCTGGTAGCGCCACAGGTCGTCCAGAAAGAACTCGCCCAGGCCCTGGCGGTACACGTGCGACGCGGCAGTACCGCAGTCATTGAGCTTGTGCACCACGCGCCAGGCACCTGTGGCCGACTTGTAGGCCCAGCCCATGTGCGAGTACTGCAGCTGGTACTTGCTCAGATCCTGCCCTTGGCGGCCCAGCAGCACAACCTGCGCGCCGCTGGCATCCAGCGCCTGCGCCACATGTTGCGCCAAGTCCAGGCTCTTGCGCACACTTTCCACCGTCGGCTTCTGCGCCTCGCAGCTGCGCCCGGCCTGGGCGCCCGCTGCAACAGCCAACAGTGCTGCTGCCATGAGGGTCACGCGGAATGGCTTCATCATCGCAATCTCCTTGGGGTATGCTTACAGGCGCTCGTTGTAGAGCAACGCCTTGCCGATTTCGTTCGGGATGAAGGCGATCACTTCGCCCGCTGCCGACAGCAGCACCCCTGTGCCAATCACGCTCACGAAGATGGCCGTGCCCACGCTGGCGGCACTGGCGCCCAATGCGCCTGCCGACAGCTCAATGCTGGCGGCTGCACCGTCCGATGCGCTCTCCAGCAGCAACACCGTGCCCGTGGCCGATACCTTGACGCCCTTGACGACGAGCTTGGCGCCTTCGACCGACAAGGCCACCGGCAGCGCCACGACGGCGGTGGATGCGCCCACCGACACCGCAGTCCCCACAACGACCGAGGCAATGGGCAGGGCCGACACCATCAGCGATGCATCGCTTTGCGCATGGGCGGCGGGCGCCGTGGCCAGCCCCAGCACCAGGGCGGCGCCCGCAATGGCGGCGGTGGCAGTACGGTGCAATCCGGCAAGGACTGGGCTCTTCATGCTGTGCTCCCGTGTTGACTGCTGTGTGCGGCCCGCGTTCACACGCGCTCCTGGCTGCTGCTCACTTCCGGGTTGCGTTGCTCGCTGCGCATGGCGCGGGCACTGTACAGCGCGGCCGCCAGATCCGATTCATGCTTGTCGCGCAGCATCTTGGCCAGGGTGAAGGCCGTGGTGATCATGTACAGCCAGCTCACACCCAGGAACGCCTTGTAGGTGGGGTTGATGTCCATGCCCAGCAGGCCCCAGCCCGTCAGGCCCATGGCGATGGCAAAGCCACCCCAGACCACAAAGCGCCACATCGGGGTGTCACCGGCGGATTTGCCGCTGTCCGATTGCTTGTCCCGCACAAACTTGGCCAGCACGAAGGCCGCCGAGAGACAGAACATATAGCCCATCACCATGAACGCCTGCTCCAGGTGTTGCCCTGGCAGCCAGGCCAGGCCGATCGCGCACATCGAGATCGCAATACCGAACGAAATCCATACCTGGTATTGCCATGCACGGGTGTCACGTTGAACAGGGTTGAATGAGTGAGACATGTGTGATCGGAGCATCCGGGCCCCGCGTTGGTTGAACACGGCGCCATCATGCAATCCAGCAGCCCTGCCAGCATCCTTCTTTAATGCCGGTAGCAGCTTTCAATAAAAATGGTATTGAAAAATGATACTTTTCGACACCACCCGCCTGTCGCCAGGTCATCGGGCAGAGAAAGCCATCCATGGCATGATCGGGCCCATTGCATCCCCGCATTCCCGCGCCAGACAGGAGACCGCCGTGCGCCAGCCCCCTACCCATTTGCCTGCCGCCCCGCAAGCCGACCCCGCCGAACTGGCCGAATGGTGTGATGCCTTCGATGGACTGCTTGCCGCCAATGGCGCAGCACAGGGCAAGGAGCAGGCGGCCGCACTGCTGGATGCGCTGCTCGCCCATGCCCGCAAGCGCCATGTGGCGTGGAAGCCTTCCGGCAACACGCCGTATGTCAACACCATCACCGTGGACGAGCAACCGCCCTACCCGGGCGACGTGGACCTGGAAAAAAGACTCTCGGCCATCCTGCGCTGGAATGCACTGGCCATGGTGGTGCGCGCCAATGCCGCGCACGGCGAGCTGGGCGGCCATATCGCCAGCTACGCATCGGCGGCCGATCTGTTCGAGACTGGCTTCAACCACTTCTTCCGCGCCGATGACGGCCACCAGGCCGCCGACCTGGTGTTCTTTCAGCCGCATTCGTCGCCCGGCGTATATGCCCGCGCCTTTCTCGAAGGGCGGCTGGGAGAAGACAACCTGAGCCACTACCGCCAGGAACTGGTGGCCGCCAGCCAGGGCATTCAGGGCCTGTGCTCCTACCCGCACCCCTATCTGATGCCGGAGTTCTGGCAGTTTCCCACCGGCTCGATGGGCATCGGCCCCATCAACGCCATCTACCAGGCGCGTTTCATGCGCTACCTGGCGCACCGGGGCCTGGCCGACACTGCTGGCCGCAAGGTCTGGGGATTTTTTGGCGACGGCGAAATGGACGAGCCCGAATCCATCGCGGCACTCACCCTCGCTGCCCGCGAAGGGCTGGACAACTGCATCTTCGTCATCAACTGCAACCTGCAGCGGCTCGACGGCCCGGTGCGCGGCAACGGTCGCATCGTCGATGAACTGGAATCGCTCTTCAGCGGCGCGGGCTGGAACGTCGTCAAATGCCTGTGGGGCTCGGAATGGGATGCGCTTCTCGCACGCGACCACAGCCATGTGCTGGCGCGCACCTTTGCGCACACGGTCGATGGCGAGTTCCAGACCCTGTCGGCCAACGATGGCGCCTTCAACCGCGAGCATTTCTTCAACCAGAGCCCCGAGCTCGCCGCCCTCGTCGCCCACCTCTCCGACAGCGACATCGACCGCCTGCGCCGGGGCGGGCACGATCCGGTGAAGATCCATGCCGCCTTTGCCAGCGCCGCCGCGCACAGTGGCCAGCCCACCGTGGTGCTGGCCAAGACGATGAAGGGTTACGGCATGGGCAGCATTGGCCAGGGCCGCATGACTTCGCACCAGCAAAAGAAACTGGGCGCCGAAGACCTGCTCGCCTTCCGCGACCGCTTCGGCCTGCCGCTGACCGATGAACAGGCAACCTCCGCCGCTTTCCTCAAACCCGCCGACGGCAGCGCCGAGATGCGCTACCTGCATGCGCGCCGCCAGGCCCTGGGCGGTTTTCTGCCCGCACGCAAGACCCAGGCCCCGCAGGTGGCGGTGCCCAGCCTGCAGGCCACCGCACAGTTTGCGCTGGAGGCTGATGGCAAGCCCATGAGCACCACCATGGCCTTTGTGCGCCAGCTTGGCAACCTGCTCAAGGACAAGGAGCTGGGCCCGCGCATCGTTCCCATCGTGGCCGATGAAGCGCGGACCTTCGGCATGGCGGGGCTGTTTCGCCAGGTTGGCATCTATGCGCCGTTCGGTCAGCTCTACCAGCCGGAAGACAACGCATCGATGCTGCTGTACCGCGAAGAGACCACGGGCCAGATCCTGGAAGAAGGCATCAGCGAGGCCGGCGCCATCTCCTCGTGGACGGCTGCGGCCACCAGCTACAGCACGCACGGCACCGCCATGCTGCCGTTTTTCATCTTCTACAGCATGTTCGGCTTCCAGCGCGTGGGAGATCTGATCTGGGCCGCTGCCGACCAGCGGGCACGCGGCTTTCTGGTCGGCGCCACCAGCGGCCGCACCACACTGGGCGGCGAAGGCCTGCAGCACCAGGACGGCAGCAGCCTGCTGACGGCCTCGACCGTGCCCAACTGCAAAAGCTACGATCCGGCCTTTGCCGGAGAGCTGGCCGTCATCATCGACCACGGAATGCACCGCATGCTGCAGGAGCAGTGCGACGAGTTCTACTACATCACCGTCACCAACGAAAACGTGGCCAACCCCAGCCTGCCGCCCGAGGCGCACGAAGGCGTGGTGCGCGGCATGTACCTGCTGCAAGCTGGCAAGAAGGAGAGCACGCAGCGCGTGCAGCTCCTGGGCAGCGGCGCCATCATGGGAGAAGTGCTGAAGGCCGCCCAGATACTGGAGAGCGAGCATGGCGTGGCAGCAGATGTCTGGAGCGTGACCAGCTACGCCGAGCTGGCACGCGACGGCGAGGCACAGCTCGAAGCCTGGCGCAACGCCTCGGATGGCCAGCCGCTGCAGCCCGGCTGGTTTGCCCGGCAGCTGCAAGACCGGCAAGGCCCCATCATCGCCGCCTGCGACTATGTGCGCGCCCTGCCCGAGCTGGTGCGAGCCTATCTGCCCACCGATGTGCAGGGCCTGCCGCGCCAGCGCTACTACACACTTGGCACCGATGGTTTCGGCCGCAGCGATTCGCGCGCAGCCCTGCGTCGCCACTTTGCGGTGGATGCGGCCGCCATCGTGCAGACCTATGTGCGCAGCCAGCAACAGTAAAGCTTGATCTGGGCAAAAAAGCCAAGCCATTGTGCGCAGCCGCCCAGGCCTGTGCACCACGCCTGATAACTCCTGAATTGATAGCTATTGGCGCTTACCAGTTAAGCACCAATGGCTATTTTCATGCGAATTCTGCCGCCGCCTGTCTGGCGTGCGGCGCAGTAATTGCCCCAATACCGCCCGTCGCTGTGCGTGCCAGTATCGGGCCATGCGGCTGCCGCATTGGAACAACATCACAACATCAGGAGCAACTATGCAACGCACACGCCTGGCGCAGGCCTTGGCTACCTTGGGATTGCTGGGTTTGACCGCCGCCATGGGTACGGCCCACGCGCAGGACAAGGTCAAGATCGGCTATATCTCCGACATGTCCAGCCTGTACGCTGACCTTGAAGGCAAGGGCGGCGCCACCGCCATCCAGATGGCCATCGACGATTTTGGCGGCAAGGTGCTGGGCAAGCCCATCGAACTGCTTACCGTCGACCACCAGAACAAGGCCGACATTGCCGCCAGCAAGGCGCGCGAGTGGATCGACACGCAGAACCTGACCATGATCTTCAGCGGCACCAACTCCGGCACCGCCCTGGCGCTGGCCAAGGTGGCCGACGAAAAAAAGCGCGTGATGATCAACAACGGCGCTGGCTCCTCCGCCCTGACGAATGAGGCCTGCACCCCTTACTCGGTGCACTATGCCTATGACACCGTGGCCCTCTCCAAGGGCGCGGCAGGCGCCATTGTCGACAACGGCGGCAAGAACTGGTTCTTTCTGACCGCCGACTATGCCTTCGGCCACGCGATGGAGGCCGATGCCTCCAAGGTCGTCAAGGCCAAGGGCGGCGCCGTTGCAAGTGCCGTGCGCCATCCGCTCAATGCCTCGGATTTCTCGTCCTTCCTGCTGCAGGCACAGAACTCCAAGGCGCAGGTGCTGGCGCTGGCCAATGCGGGCGGCGACACCATCAACGCCATCAAGGCCGCCAAGGAATTCGGCATCGACAAATCGATGAAGATCGCACCGCTGCTCGTCTTCTACAGCGACATCCACAGCCTGGGGCTGAAGAACACGGCGGGCATGCAGTTCGTCACCAGCTGGTACTGGGACATGAATGATGCATCGCGCAAGTTCGCCGATGCCTACATGAAGAAAACCCAGCGCCGCCCCACCGAAATCCAGGCCGCCGACTATTCGGCCACCATGAACTACCTCAAGGCCGTGCAGGCTGCCGGCACCACCGATGCCGACAAGGTGATGGAGACCTGGCGCGGCATGAAGATGGACGACTTCTTTGGCTCGGGCACCCTGCGCGCCGACGGCAGCTACATCCACGACATGTACCTGGTCCAGGTCAAGACGCCGCAGGAATCCAAGGGCACCTGGGATTACTACAAGATCGTCAAGAAGCTGCCCGGCGACGAGGTATTCACCACCAAGGAAGAAACCAAGTGCGCGCTGTGGAAGTGATCTGACACGGCTCCTGACTCCCACCATGCCTGGCGCCTGCCAGGCATTTTTCTTGCCAAACGGCCCTTGGCGCCCCGCAAGGCAGCGAAAGTGCAGGCCTGCGAGGCAGGTGACAGTCCATTTTTCATCGTCCCTCATAATGGGACTGCAATCCGCAGAAAAGGAATTCCCATGCCCCATTCTCCCAATGCCGATTTCGACTCCCTTCTGCCCGGTCGCGCGACTGCGGCAGGCAGCACACGCCGCAGCGCGCTCCAGATGGCACTGGGCGTGGGTTACGCCGCAGCCGCTGCGCCTGTCATGGCACAGACGGCCATCAAGACATCCGATGCGGGCCTGACGGCAGGCACCATCCAGTACACCGTCGATGGCTTCCAGGTCAGCGCCTACCGCGCGGCGCCCGAGGGCAAAGCCAATCTGCCGGTGATCCTGGTGATCCAGGAAATCTTTGGCGTGCATGATTACATTGCCGACACCTGCAGGCGCCTGGCCAAGCTGGGGTATCTGGCCATTGCCCCCGAACTGTTTGCCCGGCAGGGCGACCCGCGCAAGTACACCGAAATCAGCCAGTTACAGGCCGAACTGGTCAGCAAGGTGCCCGACGCGCAGGTGATGAAAGACCTGGATGGCGCGCTGGAATGGGCCGCTGCCAATGGCGGTGACGTGAGCCGCGCGGGGATCACCGGCTTTTGCTGGGGCGGCCGTATCACCTGGCTGTATGCGGCCACCGGCAAGGTGAAAGCCGGTGTGGCCTGGTATGGCCGCCTGGAAGGCACCGCAGGCAGCCTGCAGCCCAAGCACCCGACCGCTATTGCGGCAGACCTGAAGGCACCCGTGCTCGGCCTGTACGGCGGCAAGGACCAGGGCATTCCGCTCGATTCCGTCGATGTGATGAAGCAGGACCTGCAAAAAGCCGCCAGCGCGGGCAACGCTGCGGCTGGAGCCTCCAGCTTCCACATCTACCCCGACGCTGGCCACGCCTTCCACGCCGACTACCGCCCCAGCTACCGCAAGGACGCTGCAGAAGACGGCTGGAAGCGTATGCAGGACTGGTTCAAGGCCAAGGGCGTTGCATAAATTCGGGCAAGCCCTGCTCAAACAAAAATAGCTGTCAGCGCTTTACCATTCAGCGCTGGCAGCTATTATTTTTATACCATTGAATACCCCAATCCCAGGCTCGCTGCAGCGAGCCTGGGATTGGCAGCAAGCTCAGTTCAGCGGGTTGTCGCGCCAGAACAGATCCCACGGATCCATTTCCTTGCCATCTGGCCAGCGGCACAAGGTGTTCTTGCCCCTGGGGGTGTCGACCAGGGAGCCGCCCATCTGTACGCAGTAGGCCGAAGCCGGGCTGCGCGGGCCCTTGTATGTGGTGGCGTACGACTCCTGCTTTTTCTCGTCGGGGTCTTCCAGCGGCTTGAGGCCGGAGGTGCTGGTACAGGCTGCCAGCGCGGCAAGCGCCAGCAGCGCAGCAGTGCCTTTTGCAAAGCGAGCGATCAAAATCTTCTCCATTCCTTCTAGCAGCGGGCAGGCATGGAAATGCCCAGGCGGGCTGCGTTGCAGATGAAGCCATTATCCCAAAGCGGCACCGTCCAAGGACAATGCCGCGCAGCCTCAGGCGATGAGAAGGTGTTTACGATCTCAACATGCGGATGCCTGGCAGAAAACAGGCCGGGTAGAAGCTCCTCGCGTACCTCCCATCCGATCTGCCGCAGAAACTGCAGGATGCGCTCGGTGGTCTGCGCATCGGTCAAGGCGGTCGCGCCCCGGCGGCTCATTGGTCCAGCAGGCTTCGCACGCGTTCCTGCAGACGCGCTGGCTGGCACTGCTCGGGAGGCAAGGGCTCGCCGACACGCAGCGTCACCCGGTTGAACAGGCCACGGCGGAAAGGCCGGGTCATGGCGCCCTTCGGCTCCACCCGGCTGAAGTACGAACCCCACAGATTCGACAGCGCCATCGGCACCACCGGAACCTGCAGGCCATCGGCCTTCGCCTGCTCCAGAATCTTCATCATGCCGCCCTTGAACTCCTGCAACTGGCCGTCACGGGTGATCGCCCCTTCGGGGAAGATAGCCAACAGGTCGCCTTCACGCAGCACCTGGGCGGCGCGGGCAAAGGCTGCTTCGTACACGGCGGGGTCCTCCTTTTGCGGCGCGATCGGAATGGCCTTGCACAGGCGGAACAACCAGCCCAGCAGCGGAGTGCGGAAGATGCGGTAATCCATTACAAAGTGGATGGGGCGCGGGCTGGCCGCCATCAGCAGGATCGGGTCCACAAAGCTCACATGGTTGCAGGTGAGCAGCGCGGGGCCGTCCGTGGGAATGTGGTGCGCACCTGCCACCCTGAACCGGTAGACCAGGTGTGTTGCCACCCAGGCCACGCAGCGCAGCAGGTACTCCGGCACCAGGAAGAAGATGTAGCCTGCAACGATGGCATTGGCAATGCCGGTCATCAAAAATATCTGCGGCACGCTGAAACCCGCACCCAGCAATGCGCCCGCGCTGACGGAGCTGGCAATCATGAACAGCGCATTGAGAATATTGTTGGCCGCGATGATGCGGGCACGGTGCGTGGGCTGGCTGCGCATCTGGATGAGCGCGTACATGGGCACACTGTAGAGACCCGCAAACAGCGACAGCAGCAGCAGATCGGCCATCACCCGCCAATGGGCCGATTGCGACACGAAGGCCCCCACATCCATCAGCGGCGCCGCGGGCAGGCTGCGCGAAGCAAAGTAGAGGTCGATCGCAAATACGCTCATGCCGATGGCCCCCATGGGCACGAGGCCGATTTCCACCTGGCGACGCGACATCACCTCACACAGCAGGGAACCGATGCCGATGCCGATGGAAAACACCACCAGCAGCAGCGATGCCACGTGCTCGTTGCCGTGCAGCACTTCCTTGGCAAAGCTGGGAAACTGGCTCAGAAACACGGCGCCAAAGAACCACATCCAGCTGATGCCCAGCAGCGAACGGAACACCACGACATTGCTCTTGGCCAGTTTGAGATTGCGCCAGGTCTCGGTCAGCGGGTTCCAGTTGATCTGCAGGCCCGGATCGGTGGCGGCCGCCACCGGCACGCCCTGGGCCATCAGACGGCCCACCAGCGCCAAGGCGATGCATGCAACAGCGACCGATGCATGCCCGATCTGCGGCAGCGCCACCAGCAGGCCGCCCACGACATTGCCCAGCAAAATGGCGACAAAGGTGCCCATCTCGACCATGCCATTGCCGCCCGTCAACTCGTCATCGCGCAGCACCTGGGGCAGGTAGGCGTATTTGACCGGGCCGAACAAGGTGGAATGCACGCCCATCAGGAACACGCAGGCCAGCAGAATCACCGGGCTCTCGATCCAGAAGCCGATACCGGCAATCAGCATGATGCCGATTTCCAGATCCTTCACAAAGCGGATCATGCGGTGCTTGGGAAACTTGTCGGTGAGCTGCCCCGAGGTGGCCGACAGCAGCAGAAACGGCAGAATGAACAGTGCCCCGATCACCAGGCCCGCCATGGAGGGCGGCATCCACGCCACCTGCAACTGGTAGGTGACCATCACCGTGAAGGCGAACTTGAACAGGTTGTCGTTGGCCGCGCCGGCAAACTGGGTCCAGAAAAATGGCGCAAAGCGGCGTTGGCCCAGCAAGGCAAACTGATTGGGGTGGGCGGGCGCATCCGCAGCGGCGCTTGTTTCCTGGTGGCTCATTTCTGGGGTCTCCTGGCTGGTGGTTTTGATCATGGCTGAGGCCCTTGCACCAGCGTGGGCCTGATTGTGCCTGCGGCAGCCGCAGGCAGGCGTTCTGCGTTGCGCACACGCCGCACCATTATCAAAAGCGGCACCAGTGCCAGCGCCGCCGCCACATGCTTCAACGCATGGCCAGCCACCCAATGGTGGCTGATGCTCCAGACAAAGGAATCGCCCAATTCCAGCACCTTGGCCAAGGCATACCAGGCCACCACGGCCCCCCATGGCCACACCAATTGCCCTGTAGCGGCCCGCGCATTGACGGTAGAGAATCGTTGCCACAGCGCCACCGCCAGCAGCAGCACCATGCCTGCTCCCTGCAGCACCGCCCAGGGCAGCAACTGGCCGGTTTGCAGCCATATCCACAGCGACAGCGACCCAAGCGCCAACACCAGCACGGCCGTCACTACGGCCGCACGCCGTGAAAGCACCGACTGCAGCGCCAAAGCCAACACACCGGTGAATATAGGCACCATGCCCATTCGATCCCAGAACACGCGCCAGTCATCGGGCATCAGGTGGTAATAACTGGAGCCAGCCGCAGTGAGCAGCAGGCCTCCAAACACCAGGGCCAGCCAGGGACGCGCGCTGCTGGCACGCACAGCAGCCGGTGCCTGCCATACGCCGTGCCACAGCCCCAGGGCACCAATGAGCGCAAACGGCAAATTGCTGAGCACGTCCAGCGCGTTGCGCAGGCCCCATAGCGCGCGCTGGTCTGCAAAATCATGGTAGTGCGCAGCTTGTGGCACAGAGGGGCCCAGGCAGGCCAAGGCCAGCAAAGCGGCGTAGCTCGCATACAACAGCCATTCGGCAGGTGTTACGCGGTACGAAAGGGATGAGGGCATAGATGTATCGGTCATGGCCGCCACTGTGGCGAGGTGCCATCACGGCGTCTCGAATTCATGCAGTGATCGCCTATGATGGCGCCCAGAGTAGCAATTTTCGATACTATTTCGCAAGATCCATGAGCACCACTGCTGATCTGGTCACCGCCCTCAAGAAAGAACTCAAAGCCGCACAGATGACCTACGCCGACCTGGCCGATGCGCTGGGCATGGCCGAGTCCAGCGTCAAACGCATGCTGGCCAAAGGTGATATGCCGCTGTCGCGCATCGATGCCATCTGCCATGTGCTGCGGCTGGACTTTGCCGACCTTGCGCGCCGGGTGGCCGACAACCAGCCGCTGATCAAGGAGCTGACACAGCAGCAGGAGCAGGCGGTGATTGCCGACAAGAAGCTGCTGCTGATGGCCATCTGCGTGCTCAGCCAGTGGACGCTGGAGCAGGTGCTGGCCACCTACCGCCTGACCGAGGCCGAGGGCATCAAGTACCTGGCACAGCTGGACCGCATCGGCATCATCGAGCTGCGGCCGATGAACCGCTACCGCCTCAAGCTGGCCAAGACCTTCCGCTGGCGCCCGCATGGCCCGGTGATGGAGTACTTCCGCGAGAACGCGCTGCACGACTACTACTCTGGCACCTTCGACAAGGCGGGTGAAGGCCTGATGCTGGTGCACGGCTCGATCAGCCGCACCCTGGCCCCTGCCTTTCTGGAGCGGCTGCAACGGGTGGCGCAGGACTTTGCCCAGCAGCATTTAACCGACCAGCGCCTGTCCGAAAAGGAGCGTGAGGGCTATACCCTGCTGCTGGCGATGCGTGGGTGGGAACTGTCGGTGTTCACCGCCATGCGCCGCACCGGAACCGGAGGCGAACGGTGAGCCTGGCGCTGTCGCCTGCCCCGTCCCGCCTCTGCAAGTCCTATCTTCAAAAGCGATAGCTGCTTGTGCTTGTCTTTCAAGCGCTAGCAGGCATTTTTACTAAACTTCTTGCGTGAACACCAGCAACGCACCACTGTAGCGATGCAGTTGCTGGCCCGCGATTTCGCCCTGGCTGAAAAAGCCGATCAGGGGAATATCGCCCAGCACATGGTGCAGCAGCTCCAATTCGCCGTTCTCCGCGCCAAAATAGCCACCACCGCGGCCCGTGCAGCTGATATAGATGGCGCCGGCAATGGCGCGTTCCTGTGCCGCCTCCGGCACGCCTTCCGCTTCCGCAGAAAGCGGTGAGCCGCCCGCCAGCAGCGGCTGGCCATTGGCTGGCGCCAGCGACTCACGCAATTCGGCACACATGCGCAACAGGTCGGCGCGGGCGGCGGTCCAATTGCGCTGGCAAAAGCGCAGATACTTCTGCTCCAGCGCCGATTCGGGCAGCACGATCCCACCCCGGCGAGTATCCACGCCCAGCAGTGAGCACACGCGCGCCTGCGGAGGCAGTTGTCCTTCGTACACGCTTTGGGGGCGGTCAATATTCTCCAGTGCCACCTGCATGTTGCGCATCTTGCGCGTCGCCAGCTCCGGATGGGTGTCCATGCGCACCAGCATGATCTCCTCCAGCACCTCCAGCGCCGGGCGGCCATCCAGCGACAGCAGCACATTGTCCTGCAAGGCGGTGATGCGCATCCGCCCGCCGATTGGCTGGCAGCCCTGGGTCACGGACTGCAGGGCCGCTGCATCTGCACCGAAGGCAAGGCCCGATATACCGCCATGCAACACGCCGCTGTGCCGGGGCTCCAGGGCCTTGCTCCACGCAAGTTGCAAGGGAGGCGCCGAGCCGGAGCACAATCCGCCCAGCAATTGGCCAGCGCCGGTGCGGGCCGCCAGCTCCTGCAGCAGATCTGGCAAATCGGGCAGATTGGCATCCGCATGCACCAAGGCCTGTTGCCAGGTACTGGAAAGAGCGGCAGAAGCGCCGTGAGGAGCGTCCCCTTCCGAGCGCAAGGGTGCGATGCCGGAAAACACCCGATACGCGTGGTGTGGTAGATCCAGCAGCATCACGGCTAGGGCAGGCTCGGTCAGGTATTCCGCACGCGTCGCCATGACGCCAGCCCCCACCGCACCCGACCAGTCGCTCACTTCGGGGAATTCATCCTGCAAGGCTTCGAGCAACGCCACGGCATGGCCAGCAAAGGCATCGCTGAAATATGCTACCCCCAGGCTGGGATTGCGGGCATAGCCGCTTTGCGCCATGCGACCGCGTATCTGGGCCACCACCAGCGAGACGGCCATGCGCCAATCGGGGTGGGTAGCGTGACCATAGGGAAACCGTTTCATGCGGAACATTCTACGGTCCGGCCGCCCCCGTGGCGATGTCAGCCATGACCGCTTCGGGGTCGCCGCAAACCGGAACTGCGGCCGCGGCCTGCCCGCAGACCGGTGCTTATTTTCGGCCTGACGCCGGTTTCCTGGCCGCAGCGCGCCTGGCGGGAGCCGGCGGCGCCGCAACCTTGCCTGCTGGCGCCTTCGCTGCCGGCTTCCTGGCAACGGGCTCCTTGGCCTTCGCCTTGGTTGCGCCACCTGTTGCACCCATCGCCTCCATCGCCGTGGCCGCCGCTTCCTGCGTGGTTGCTGCATGCTGCATGGCGTGCTGGGTCACATCCTGCACGGCCTGCTGCGCGATGTGCTGAAACTGCTGAGTCAGAGCGCTCCACCACTGCAAGGGATCTGCACCAGTACCGCCAGAAGCATTGGCAGTAGGGCCCGGACCATCCTTTTTGGTGGATGCATCGGAAGGTGCGCTTGCAGCCGCAGATGGTTTTGCAGCGGGTGGCGGAGCCTCCTGTGCGGCAGAAGCCTTTGGTGCGGCGCCCTTCTGCCCGGCCGCCGCAGCCTCCGCGCCCGAGCCGTTGGCAAACTGCTGCCAATTCTGCACCACCGAGGTAGCCCAGTTCTCGACCGGAACGTTCATCGTCTGGAGGGCAGAAAGCGTCATCTTCTGCACTTCCATCGCCTGGATGGTGGCCGCCAGGGCGCGCTGGTTCTGCTCCAGCCAGAACAGCACGGTTTTGAGCTCGCCAATGCGCTTTTCCAGGTCGTCCACGCTCATGGTAGGGGCAACCCAGTCGCTCCATTGGGGAAATGCCGAGGCGCTGCTTGCCACCCCGCCCTGGGCCAGTTTCTGCAAAAAATCAAAGCCGGGTGCAAAAGGATTGAATGAATCGCTGCTCGTCGCCATGAAAATAGCCTCCTGTTGTTGCCGCTGTTTCCGCCCAAGGCGTTGTGGCAGCTTATCCGATCGGCCGACCGCTGGCTATCCGCTTCTCCATCCAGGTTTCCCTCTATGCAAAGCCTCTTTCATCTTGCCTTCCACGTCCACGATCTGAATGCAGCGCGACAGTTCTACGGCGCCACTCTCGGCTGCACCGAGGGCCGCAGTACCGATACATGGGTGGATTTCGATTTTTTCGGCCACCAGATCTCATGCCACCTCGGCAAGCCATTTGAGACCACCAACACCGGCCACGTGGGCGACCACCTGGTGCCCATGCCGCATTTTGGTCTGGTGCTGGAATTGCAGGATTGGCAGCAATTGGCGCAGCGCCTGCGTGATGCGCATACCCGATTCGTGCTGGAGCCCCAGGTACGTTTCGAAGGACAGCCGGGCGAGCAGTGGACGATGTTCTTCTACGACCCTTCAGGCAACCCGATTGAGGTCAAGGGCTTCCGGTCCCTGAAGCAGCTGTATGCCAGTTGAAGAAGGCATGACGTTGGCAGCGGCTCAGCCTGCCAATGTGCCCAGCGCTCTGCGGAATGGCGGGCACAAAAAAGCCAGCTGAAAAGCTGGCTTTTGATGTTCTGGTTGCGCGAGAAGGATTTGAACCTCCGACCTTTGGGTTATGAGCCCAACGAGCTACCAGACTGCTCCATCGCGCACCGCAATTATAGCGCGATATGGGGTGGCATTTTTGGAGTCTTGCGCTTTTCCTGATTATTTTCGCAGCTGCAACTTTGATAGCGCATCCACGACAAGCCCGGATGGAATGACGAGCCGCCTGCAGAGAGGGCGGACTGTTTGCAGCAACAACAAAAAAGCCAGCTGAAAAGCTGGCTTTTGGTGTTCTGGTTGCGCGAGAAGGATTTGAACCTCCGACCTTTGGGTTATGAGCCCAACGAGCTACCAGACTGCTCCATCGCGCACCGCAATTATAACCCAGGGATTTCCTTGATATGAAGTCCATTGCCATATTTCGGAAATATTTTGCACCGCAGCATGCAAAACCTCGGTGCAAGCGGGTCCAAGCAGGAAACCATCGTCCTGCAGGTCACGAAAGCCGCAGCACCACCCACATATAGGCAGTCAAAAAGAAAAAGCCCACCGAAGTGGGCTCTCTCATCAGCTTTGCAAAAATTGCGAAAGCTTATTCAGCAGCGGCTTCACCGGCTTCTTCAGCACGATCCACCAGTTCGACAAACGCCATAGGAGCGTTGTCGCCCACACGGTAGCCCATCTTCAGGATACGGGTGTAACCGCCAGGACGGTTGGCCGAGCGAGGACCCAGCACGTTGAACAGCTTGGTGACGCTGTCGCGGTCGCGCAGACGGTCGAATGCCAGGCGGCGGTTAGCAACGGTGTCCACCTTGGCCAGGGTGATCATGGGCTCGATCACCTTGCGCAGTTCCTTGGCCTTGGGCACAGTGGTCTTGATGGCTTCGTGCTCGATGAGCGAATTCATCATGTTTTGCAGCATCGCCTTACGGTGAGACGAGGTGCGGTTCAGTTTACGGAGGCCGTGTCCGTGACGCATGGTGCTTTTCCTTTTAAATCATTGATTCAATCAAACAGCCGTATCAGGTACTGTCTGACGCACTACAAATGGGCTTTCCCGAAACGGGAAGCCCGCCATTATAACTTAACGCTTTTCCAGACCGGCAGGTGGCCAGTTTTCAAGCTTCATGCCCAGCGTCAGACCACGGGAAGCCAGGACTTCCTTGATCTCGTTGAGCGACTTACGACCCAGGTTAGGCGTCTTGAGCAACTCGTTCTCGGTGCGCTGGATCAGATCACCGATGTAGTAGATGTTCTCAGCCTTCAGGCAGTTGGCAGAACGCACGGTCAGTTCCAGCTCGTCCACAGGGCGCAGCAGGATCGGATCGAACGTGGCGTTGTTGCGTGCCTGGCCACCAGGTTGGTCGAACACGTCGAGCGCGCCACCTTCCAGTTGGGCAAACACAGCCAGCTGCTCCACCAGGATCTTGGCCGACGAGCGCACTGCATCTTCTGCAGCAATGGCGCCGTTGGTTTCGATCTCGAGAACCAGCTTGTCCAGATCGGTACGCTGTTCCACACGAGCGGATTCCACCGTGTAGCTCACGCGCTTGATGGGCGAGAACGATGCGTCCAGCACGATGCGGCCAATCGACTTGGTCGACTCGTCACCGTAACGGCGGACGTTGCCGGGCACATAGCCACGGCCCTTTTCCACCTTGATCTGCATGTCCAGCTTGCCGCCTTGCGACAGGTTGGCAATGATGTGATCAGGGTTGATGATTTCAACGTCGTGCGGCGTCTGGATATCAGCGGCCGTCACCACACCTTCGCCATCCTTGCGCAGGCTCAGGGTGACTTCATCACGGTTGTGCAGCTTGAAGACCACGCCCTTGAGGTTCAGCAAGATGTTGACCACATCTTCCTGGACGCCATCGATGGACGAGTATTCGTGCAGCACGCCTGCAATGGTTACTTCCGTCGCTGCATAACCCACCATGGACGACAACAGAACACGGCGCAGGGCATTGCCCAGAGTGTGGCCATAACCACGCTCGAACGGCTCCAGCTCCACCTCGGCACGATTGTGGCCCAGCTGTTCTACGTTGATTGTCTTGGGTTTCAGCAAATTGGTTTGCATGCAAACTTCCTCTCAATACCCCCGGCTCGTTACACCGGTAAGGCTGGTGAAGCACCAGAACCGCGATGCCTCGCGGTTCTGGGACGGATACTTCTGCAGTCGAAAACCGACCGTCGAAATTAACGGGAATACAGTTCGACGATCAGCGATTCGTTGATGTCAGCGCCGAATTCGTCGCGGTCAGGAGCCTTCTTGAAGACGCCTTCAGCCTTGTCTGCCGACACTTCCACCCAAGCAGGGAAACCCACTTGGCCAGCCAGTTGCAGAGCTTCCACGATGCGGGCTTGCTTCTTGGACTTTTCGCGCACGGCAACCACATCGCCTTCCTTGACCAGGTAGGAAGAGATGTTGACGGATTGGCCGTTCACGGTGATGGCCTTGTGCGACACCAGTTGACGCGCTTCAGCACGGGTCGAACCGAAGCCCATGCGGTACACCACGTTGTCCAGACGGCTTTCCAGCAGGCTCAGCAGATTGGCGCCAGTGTTGCCACGGCGACGATCAGCTTCAGCGAAGTAGCGGCGGAATTGCTTTTCCAGCACGCCGTACATGCGCTTGACCTTCTGCTTTTCGCGCAGTTGCAGACCGTAGTCGGAAGTGCGGGCACCCGAAGTGCGGCCATGTTGACCTGGCTTGGTGTCCAGCTTGACTTTGTCCGCAATCGAGCGACGTGCGCTCTTGAGGAACAGGTCTACGCCTTCGCGGCGGGAAAGTTTGCCCTTAGGGCCAATAAAACGTGCCACTTGAATATCCTTTTTTCAGCTACCGCATAAATGCGGGAGCCGCCAGAGCACCATGCACTGGCGGCGGTGGGCTTATGGTGAATTAGATACGACGACGCTTTTGAGGGCGGCAGCCGTTGTGAGGCACTGGCGTCACATCGGAGATCGACGTGATGCGAATGCCCAACGCACCCAAGGCGCGAACCGAGGATTCACGACCTGGGCCTGGGCCCTTGATCTCGACATCCAGGTTCTTGATACCTTGTTCCATGGCAGCACGGCCGGCCACTTCGGAAGCAACCTGGGCAGCAAAAGGCGTCGACTTGCGCGAACCCTTGAAACCCTGGCCACCCGACGAAGCCCAAGACAGAGCATTGCCTTGGCGGTCGGTGATCGTGATGATGGTGTTGTTGAACGAAGCGTGAACGTGTGCAATACCGTCAGAAATGTTCTTGCGAACCTTCTTACGTACACGAGCAGCTGCGTTGTTTGCAGGAGACTTAGCCATTGTGTACCTTCAATCTCTTATTTCTTCAAAGCCGCTGCGCCCTTGCGCGGACCCTTGCGGGTACGGGCATTGGTGCGGGTACGTTGACCACGCATGGGCAGACCACGACGATGACGGAAACCGCGGTAGCAGCCGATGTCCATCAAACGCTTGATGTTCATCGTGGTTTCACGACGCAGGTCACCTTCCAGGGTCAGGTGAGCAATCGCGTCACGGATCTTTTCCAGATCAGCGTCCGTGAAATCCTTGACCTTCTTGGCGTAGTCGATACCCGTGGTTTCGCAGATCTTGCGAGCCGTGGTACGACCGATGCCATAGATAGCGGTCAGGCCGATCTCCGCATGTTGGTGCGGAGGAATGTTAATACCAGCAATACGTGCCATTTGCGTCCTCTAGTCTTTCAATCAACCTTGGCGCTGCTTGTGGCGCTGGTCGGTGCAGATCACGCGTACGACACCCTTGCGACGGATGATCTTGCAGTTACGGCAAATCTTCTTTACCGAAGCTGAAACTCTCATTTCATTCTCCTAAAACTTCCATCCGCTCCAGTCTGTGACGGCATTTCAAATTTTTAGCCCGAACAGACTGGAGGGCACACTTTCCTGTCGATCTCAGTTTTTGGCTGAGGCCTTGAAGTTCGCCTTCTTCAGAAGCGACTCATACTGCTGAGACATCATGTAGTTTTGTACCTGGGCCATAAAGTCCATGGTCACCACCACGATGATCAACAAGGAAGTGCCACCGAAATAGAACGGAACGTTGTACTTCAGGATCAAGAACTCTGGCAGCAGACACACAAAGGTGATGTAGATCGCCCCTGCAAGTGTCAAACGCACCAAAATCTTATCAATATAGCGTGCTGTCTGATCCCCTGGTCGAATACCGGGAATAAAGGCACCACTCTTCTTCAGGTTATCGGCCGTTTCGCGGCTGTTGAAAACCAGGGCCGTATAGAAGAAGCAGAAAAAGATGATCGCTGCGGCGTAGAGCATCACATAGATAGGTTGACCAGGAGTCAACGTACCAGCAATGTCCTTGAGCCAACGCATCGATTCGCCAGCGCTGAACCAGTTCACAACCGTAGCAGGCAGCAAGATGATCGACGAAGCGAAGATGGGAGGAATCACACCTGCCATGTTCAGCTTCAGCGGCAAGTGCGAAGACTGGCCACCATACACCTTGTTTCCAACCTGACGGCGCGCGTAGTTCACCAGGATCTTGCGTTGACCGCGCTCGACAAACACGACGAAATACGTCACGGCTGCCACCACGAGGACAATGAAGATCGCGGCAATGATGCTCATCGCACCAGTGCGCACCAATTCGAGCAAACCGCCGATGGAGCTGGGGAGACCCGCAGCAATACCAGCGAAGATCAGGATCGAGATCCCGTTGCCCAAACCACGTTCTGTGATCTGCTCACCCAACCACATCAGGAACATCGTACCGGCGGTCAGGCTGACCACAGCAGTAAGACGGAACCCGAATCCAGGGCTGAGAACCAAACCAGCAGTGCCTTCCAGTGCAACGGCAATGCCGAGCGACTGGAACAATGCAAGGGCCAGTGCACCGTAACGGGTGTACTGGGTGATCTTGCGACGGCCGGCTTCGCCCTCTTTCTTCATCTGCTCGAATGTCGGGACGACGTAAGTCATCAATTGCATGATGATCGATGCCGAGATGTACGGCATGATCCCCAGTGCAAACACGGTGAAGCGCGAGAGCGCTCCGCCCGAGAACATGTTGAACAGATTGAGAATGCCACCCTGTTGGCTATTGAACAGCTGCTGCAACTGGTTTGGATCGATACCGGGCACCGGGATATGAGCCCCGATGCGGTAGACGATCAGCGCCAGCAACAGAAAAACCAAACGACGACGCAAATCGCCGTACTTACCGGTCTTTGCAATGGTTGCGGTGTTCGTAGCCACTGATGATTTCTTTCAGAAAAGGTTAGGCGATGCTGCCGCCAGCGGCTTCGATCGCAGCCTTGGCACCAGCGGTGGCACCGATGCCATTGAGCTTCACGGCCTTGGTGAGTTCACCAGCCTTGATCACCTTCACGACCTTGGCCAACTGACCAACCAGGCCAGCCTGCTTCAGCACTGCCAGATCCACTTCTGCGGCGCCCAGGCGCTCCAGAGCAGCCAGCGACACTTCGGCGTTGAACTTCAGCGTGGTCGACTTGAAGCCGCGCTTTGGCAAACGACGCTGCAGAGGCATCTGACCGCCTTCGAAGCCTACCTTGTGGTAGCCACCCGAACGCGACTTCTGACCCTTGTGACCGCGACCGGCGGTCTTACCCAGACCAGAACCGATACCGCGACCCACGCGACGCTTGGCGTGCTTGGCACCTGCTGCAGGCTTGATGCTATTGAGTTCCATCATCAATCCTTTCAGAGAACCTTCACCAAGTAGGCGATCTTGTTAATCATGCCGCGCACTTCGGGGGTGTCCTTCAGTTCGCTGATGCTGTTCAGCTTGCGCAGACCCAGACCACGCACGGTGGCGCGGTGGTCTTGCTTGGTACCAATCGGGCTACGCACCAGTTGGACCTTCACAGTTTGTTGCGTTGTCATAGTGACGACTCCGATCAGGCGAACAGGTCTTCAACCGACTTGCCACGCTTTGCTGCCACTTCCGAAGGGGTCGTGGAATTGTTCAAAGCGTCGAAAGTGGCGCGAACCATGTTGTAGGGATTCGACGAACCATGGCTCTTGGCCACGATGTCGGTGATGCCCAGGACTTCGAAAACGGCGCGCATTGGGCCGCCGGCAATGATACCGGTACCCTTGGGAGCAGGAGCCAACATCACGTTGGCAGCGCCATGGTGACCCATCACGGTGTGATGCAGGGTGCCGTTCTTGAGCGACACCTTGATCATGTTGCGACGGGCTTCTTCCATAGCCTTCTGCACGGCAGCAGGCACTTCCTTGGACTTGCCCTTGCCCATGCCAACGCGGCCGTCACCGTCGCCAACCACGGTCAGTGCAGCGAAGCCGAGAATACGACCACCCTTCACAACCTTGGTGACGCGGTTGACCGCGATCATTTTTTCGCGCAAACCGTCGTCACGACCTTCGTCTTGCACTTTGGGGGAAAATTTAGCCATTTCTATCCACTCCGCTTAGAACTGCAGGCCGGCTTCGCGGGCTGCATCAGCCAGAGCCTTCACGCGGCCGTGGTATGCAAAACCTGCACGGTCGAAAGCAACCTTTTCAACGCCAGCTGCCTTCGCCTTTTCAGCGATACGCTTGCCGATGAGAGTCGCTGCTGCGGTGTTGCCACCCTTGCCGGAAGCGCCCAGGTTGCTGCGCACTTCGGCTTCGGCCGTCGATGCAGTAGCGATTACCTTGGTGCCGTCGCCGGAAATGATCGTGGCATAGATATGGAGGTTCGTACGGTTCACCGTCAAACGCGCAACGCCTTGGTTGGCAATGCGGATGCGGGTCTGCAGGGAACGACGAAGACGCTGCTCTTTCTTGTTGAACATCATGCAGCTCCTTATTTCTTCTTAGTCTCTTTGATCGTGACCTTCTCATCCGAATAACGGATGCCCTTGCCCTTGTAAGGCTCGGGAGGACGAACGGCACGAATCTCGGCTGCCAGCTGACCAACACGTTGGCGGTCAGCACCCTTGATCACCACTTCCGTAGGGGTAGGGGTGGCAACGGTGATGCCAGCAGGCATTTCAAAGTTGACTGGGTGAGAGAAACCAACGCTCAGGTTCAGCTTGCTGCCAGAGGCTGCAGCCTTGTAACCCACGCCGACGAGAGACAGCTTCTTTTCGAAGCCCTTGCTCACACCAACCACCATGTTGTTCACCAGCTGACGCATGGTGCCGCTCATGGCGTTGGCTTCGCGGGAGTCGTTCACTGGCTCGAAAGCCAGCTTACCTTCGTTATTGGTCACCTTGACCAGGGCGTTAGGGGCCAGAGCCAGCGTACCGCCGGCGCCCTTCACGCTGATTTGGTCTTCCTTGATGGAGACATCCACACCTTGGGGGATGCTCACAGGCATTTTTGCTACGCGGGACATTTCAGTATTTCTCCTTCAATGCCACGGGTTAAGCCACATAGCAAAGCACTTCGCCGCCGACACCGGTAGCGCGCGCCTTGCGATCCGTCATCACGCCCTTGGGGGTGGTAACGATAGCAACGCCCAAGCCGTTTTGGACTTGAGGAATTGCATTGCGGCCCTTGTACACGCGCAGGCCAGGACGGCTCACGCGCTCGATACGCTCGATCACTGGACGACCGGCGTAGTACTTCAAGGTAATTGCGAGTTCAGACTTGCCATCTTCGGTCTTCACTTCGAAGCCGTCGATGTAACCCTCTTCCTTCAGCACCTGGGCGATGGCAACCTTCACTTTGGAAGATGGCACCGACACGGTGGCCTTGGACACCATTTGGGCGTTGCGGATACGGGTCAGCAAGTCAGCGATTGGATCACTCATGCTCATGTTTAATCTCCTGACTGCTTACCAGCTGGCCTTGGTCACGCCGGGGATGGCGCCGACAAATGCCAGTTCACGAATCTTGGCGCGGCCCAGACCGAATTGACGGAAGGTGCCACGGGGACGACCCGTGATTTCGCAACGTGCACGTTGACGAGTGGGGTTTGCATTGCGAGGCAGCTTTTGCAGGCCCAGACGGGCTGCATCACGCTCTTCGTCGGAACGCTTTGCGTCGCCGGCGATGGCCTTCAGTTCTGCATACTTGGCTGCGTACTTGGCAGCCAGCTTTTCACGCTTCAGTTCGCGTTGGATCAGTGCTTGTTTAGCCATGCATCACCTCAGTTCTTGAACGGGAAGCGGAAAGCCTGCAACAAAGCCTTGGCTTCGTCGTCATTCTTCGCAGTCGTCGTAATGCTGATGTTGAGACCACGCAGTGCGTCGACTTTGTCGTACTCAATTTCAGGGAAGATGATTTGTTCTTTGACGCCGATGTTGTAGTTGCCACGGCCATCAAAGGCGCGGCCAGAAATACCACGGAAGTCACGCACGCGGGGCAGAGCCACGGTGACGAAACGGTCCAGGA
>NZ_JBEBNZ010000013.1:0-118906 GCF_040396735.1 Comamonas odontotermitis | reverse complement strand
GCATGGTCAGGCGGTCGGGGCCCATGCCAAAGGCAAAGCCGATGTATTTTTCGGGATCAAGGCCCATGTTGCGCACCACATTGGGATGCACCTGTCCGGCACCTGACACTTCCAGCCAGCGGCCAGCCAGCGGGCCGCTCTGGAACTGGATGTCGATCTCGGCCGAAGGTTCGGTGAACGGGAAGAAACTGGGGCGGAAGCGCAGCACCAGATCGTCCTGCTCGAAGAACGTCTTGCAGAAATCGGTGAACACCACCTTCAGATCCTTGAAGCTGACGTTCTCGCCGATCCACAGGCCTTCGCACTGGTGGAACATGGGCGAGTGGGTGGCATCGCTGTCCACGCGGTAGGTGCGGCCCGGCGCGATCACGCGGATCTCCGGCATCGTCTGGCCTGCGTCGATCAGGTTGCGGTATTTCTTCACATGCTGCACGGCATGACGCACCTGCATGGGGCTTGTGTGCGTGCGCAGCAGATTGGGCGCGTGCTGCGTGCCGCCTTCAACGTAGAAGGTGTCGTGCATGGAGCGCGCGGGATGGTCTTCCGGCGTGTTGAGCGCCGTGAAGTTGAACCAGTCGGATTCGATCTCCGGGCCTTCTGCCACATCGAAGCCCATAGACCCGAAGATACCTTCGATACGCTCCAGCGTCAGCGACACGGGGTGCAGTCCGCCTGCGCCACGGCGGCGGCCGGGCAGCGTCACATCCAGCACTTCGGCTTTCAGGTGTGCCTGCAGCTCGGCATCTGCAAGGGCCTTGCGGCGGGCCGTGAGAAGCGACTCGATGGCTTGCTTGGCCACATTGATCGCCGCACCGCGCGACTTTTTCTCTTCGACGGAAAGCTGCGCCATGCCCTTCATGAGCTCGGTCATCTTGCCCGACTTGCCCAGAAACTGCGCCTTGGCATTTTCCAGATCAGCGGGGGTATGGGCCTGCGCAAACAGTTGCTGCGCGCTCTCGACCAGAGAATCCAACTCGTTCATATCGACTCTTTATCGATTCTTAAAAAGAAACAAGGGCTAGTGCCTTTTCAAGCCCTAGCCCTTGCTGTGTATGCACCAGCAGCTACTGAATCAGGAGTAACTACTGATCGTGACCTCAGGCAGCCAGCTTGGCCTTGACTTGGTCGACGATAGCTGCAAAAGCAGCCTTGTCGTGCACGGCGATATCGGCCAGCATCTTGCGGTCGATTTCAATTGCAGCCTTCTTCAGGCCGTTGGCGAATTGGCTGTAGGTCAGGCCCAGTTCACGTGCAGCAGCATTGATACGAGAGATCCACAGTTGGCGGAACACGCGCTTCTTGTTGCGACGGTCACGGTAGGCATACTGACCAGCCTTCATGACGGCTTGCTTGGCAACGCGGAATACGTTACCACGGCGGCCGCGGAAACCCTTAGCAAGGGCCAGAACTTTTTTGTGGCGGGCGCGAGCCGTTACACCACGTTTGACGCGAGGCATGTGTTTTCTCCTTGTTCGTCAGTGAATTACAGGCCAGCCATCGGCAGCATTTGTGCGATAGAGCCCATGTTGGTCTCATGCACAGTCACTGCACCACGCAGGTGACGCTTGTTCTTGGTGGTCTTCTTGGTCAAGATGTGACGCTTGAAGGCTTGACCGCGCTTGACGGTGCCACCTGGACGAACGCGAAAACGCTTCTTCGCGCTGCTCTTGGTCTTCATTTTGGGCATGTGAATGCTCCTTATGGATTGTGCTCGTGAGGCGTTCAGACCACTTGGCTGAACTTGTTGGCCCCGAGCCACTTTTGCGACAGACCGGAAACCCTATCTATCGAAGAAAAGCCACTGCCAATACGAACAGCGGCCCAGATTCTGAACCCCTGCAGCACAGGCAATTGCCCTTCATAAAAACCGAAGGCGGCTATGCGCCGCCATCGGAATTCAGTATTTTATGCGATTTTTCAAGCCGCTGCCACTGGCGCCTTATCACCTTCGGCAGTTTTACCACCAGCAGCACCTGGTTTTTTGCGCGCAGGCGCCACCATCATGATCATCTGGCGACCTTCCAGCTTGGGGAATTGCTCCACCTGGATGGTATCGGCCAGCTCATCACGGATGCGGTTGAGCAGATCCATGCCGAGGTTCTGGTGAGTAATTTCACGGCCACGGAACCGCAAGGTCACCTTGACCTTGTCGCCTTCCGCCAAGAAACGCTTGATATTGCGCATCTTGACGTTGTAGTCGCCATCATCGGTACCGGGACGGAACTTGACTTCCTTGATATCGATGACGGTCTGCTTGGCCTTGGCTTCTGCCGCCTTCTTCTGTTCCTGGTACTTGAACTTGCCGTAGTCCATCAGGCGGCACACCGGCGGCACAGCCGTGGCGGCAATCTCGACCAGGTCAACGTCCAGCTCGCCCGCCATGCGCAACGCTTCCAGCACAGGCACGATACCCAGAGGTTCATTGTTAGGACCGGACAGACGCACTTCAGGAGCCTGGATCTCACGATTCAGACGGTGTTTGCGCTCTTCACGGTGGCGGCGATCACGAAATTCAGTAGCTATGGCTTTCACCCTAAAAATTTAAAAGCTACGACAGCGTAGCTGCTCAAAGCACAGTCCACGCTGTCCAAAGCTCATCTACCAGAGGGTTTTATGCTTTAGAGGCAATGTCCTTGGCGATCAGTTCTGCGAACGCATCGACGGACATCACACCGAGGTCTTTGCCGCCTCGGGCGCGCACTGCTACGGCTCCAGCTGCCTTTTCCTTGTCGCCCGCGACGAGAATATAGGGCAGCTTTTGCAACGAATGCTCCCGTATTTTATACGTAATCTTCTCGTTGCGCAGGTCGGTAACCACACGCAACCCTTGGTGCGGCAAGGCCTTACGCAATTTGTCGGCAACCTCCTTCACATATTCCGCCTGCGCGTCGGTGATGTTGAGGATCGCAACCTGGGTAGGAGCCAGCCAGGTGGGCAGCGCGCCGGCGTGCTGCTCGATCAGGATGCCGATGAAGCGTTCGAGCGAGCCCACGATGGCGCGGTGCAGCATGATGGGGCGATGGCGCTCGCCATCTTCGCCGACAAATTCCGCGTCCAGGCGCTCCGGCAGGTTCGGGTCCACCTGGATGGTGCCGCACTGCCATTCACGCCCCAGTGCATCCTTGAGGGTGTACTCGATCTTGGGACCGTAGAAGGCGCCTTCGCCAGGCAGGTACTCGAAATCACAGCCGGATGCACGCAGGCCTTCGGCAAGCGCAGCTTCCGCCTTGTCCCAGCTCTCTTCCGTGCCGATGCGCTTTTCAGGGCGGGTGGACAGACGGTAGAGGATGTTGGTGAAGCCGAAATCCGCATAGACCTTCTGCAGCAGCGCAGTAAAGGCGGTCACTTCGGCCTGGATCTGCTCGGGCAGGCAGAAGATGTGGCCGTCATCCTGCGTGAAGGCGCGCACGCGCATGATGCCGTGCAGCGAACCGGTGGGCTCGTTGCGGTGGCAGTTGCCGAATTCACCAAAGCGCAACGGCAGATCGCGGTAGCTCTTGATGCCTTGCTTGAAGATCAGGATGTGGCCCGGGCAATTCATCGGCTTGAGCGCGTACTCACGCTTTTCCGATTCGGTGGTGAACATGTTTTCGCGGTACTTGTCCCAGTGGCCGGTCTTCTCCCACAGGGTCTTGTCCAGAATCTGCGGTGCTTTCACTTCCTGGTAGCCGTTGTCGCGGTAGACCTGGCGCATGTACTGCTCCACCTCCTGCCAGATCGTCCAGCCCTTGGGATGCCAGAACACGGTGCCGGGCGAGTGCTCGTCGATGTGGAACAGATCCAACTCGCGGCCGAGCTTGCGGTGGTCGCGCTTTTCCGCCTCTTCCAGCATGGTGAGGTATTGCTGCAACTCGTCCTTGCTGGCCCAGGCCGTGCCGTAGATGCGCTGCAGCATCTCGTTGTTGTGGTCGCCGCGCCAATAGGCGCCAGCCACCTTCATCAGCTTGAAATGCTTGAGCTTGCCGGTGCTGGGAACGTGGGGGCCGCGGCACAGGTCTTCAAAGTTGCCTTCACGGTACAGGCTCACGTCCTCATTGCTGGGGATGCTGGCGATGATCTCGGCCTTGTAGTCTTCGCCGAGGCCCTTGAAGTAGGCCACGGCTTCGTCGCGCGGCAACACGCGGCGCACCACGGGCTCATCCTTGTTGGCGAGTTCGGTCATGCGCTTTTCGATGGCAGCCAGATCTTCGGGGGTGAAGGGGCGCTTGTAGGCAAAGTCGTAGTAGAAGCCGTTTTCGATCACCGGGCCGATGGTGACCTGCGCCTCGGGAAACAGCTCCTTGACGGCATAGGCCAGCAAGTGGGCGGTGGAGTGGCGGATCACTTCCAGGCCGTCCTTGTCCTTGGCGGTGATGATGGCGAGCGGCGCGTCCTGCTCGATCACATGGCTGGTGTCCACCACCTTGGCGTTATCGCCAATGCCGACCTTGCCCGCCAGCGCGGCCTTGGCCAGGCCCGCGCCAATCGATGCCGCGACATCGGCCACCGATACCGGGCCGGGATAGTCGCGCTTGGAGCCGTCGGGGAGCGTAATTTGAACCATAAGAATTCCTGAAATCGTGGTATTGGATGAGCTGATGCAAATCCGCGCAGCGCAAAAAACAAAAAGCGCGGAGCCGGTCCGCGCTTTGAAAGGATGAGGAGGAAGACGATGACAATCGTGCAGGCGCGAACCACCGGCCTTAGCGGCCAGTCAAACCTCCAGGGGTCGTCGTTCGCGGTGTCATAACCGAATGTGCCTTTCTCGCTCTTGTGCAGGGTTGAAACTGATAAACATCGTTATTTTCCCACACTCTGATGCAATCTGCCGCTGTTGTGGCAATCCGCAACGCCACAAGCTTGCCATAATGAAAACGATAGCAGACCCTGACGATTTGATATGCCCTGTCGCACCGCCCGATCTGTAGGAATTTCCGCGTGCCTGACTGCGTTATTGTTGCTGGCAGGCTGCAGCAGTGCGCCCGCCCCGCGCGGCAAGGTGCCAGACCGCGACATGGAAGCTAAGGAATGGGGGCAGTCCGACGTCAACCGCATGGCCACGCTCAGCATGCAGGCCAACCTGCAGAGTCTCTACACCCTGATGGACAAGCTTTACCGCCGCAATCCACAGGAATGGCGCAAGGGCGGCTTTGACAGCCGCGAGCAGGCCATGAAGGCCGTCAAGGAGGCCGTTGAGAAACAGCAACCCTGGCCCGACCTGATGGACCAGCGCGACATCCAGGGCATGAGCATGGCGCTGGCGCCCGAGTTTTCCAGCGACCGCGTGGCCGCCTTTACCTGGGCCACGGCCGACATGCTGATCACCGCCTACGGAGGCCGCACCACGCTGTATCTCATCCATGGCCTCGATGCGCAGACGGTCTACAACGCCTCGCGCAACCTGGAAATCGCCAACTGGATGCTCACCCACCGCAAACTTGCCAATGGCCAGCCCATGCTGCTGACCAACGAGATCAACACCAGCGAGCGCAACCTGAGCTTCGAGCGCGAGTTCGGCAAGATGATTGCGCGCAACGATCTGATGGCCGATGTAGTGTCCGAGAAATACCGCCGCGCCGTGATCGGCTATGTGCAGGGTCTGGCTGGCGGCAGCCTGCTGCAGTTTTTGCCGGTGCAGGCGGTGGCGCACTAGACAACACCCCTGCCAACGAAGCCAGGGCGCACCAAGGGCTGCGCGTTGCGCTCTAATGCACACCCCACCACCAAGGCTTCGCGATCCTCCTACACTCGGTCACTTGCGATTTAACTCTCGAGTGACTGCGTATGAATACCCGTTCCTGGCTGGAAAAGCTGGTGGCCTTCGACACCACCAGCCGCAACTCCAACCTTGCCCTGATCGAAACCGTGCGCGATGCGCTGGCCGGGCAAGGCCTCAAGGTGGAGCTGATCCATTCGCCCGAAGGCGACAAAGCCAACCTGTTTGCCACCCTGCCCGCCAATGACGGCAGCACCCAGGGCGGCATCGTGCTGTCGGGGCACACCGATGTCGTGCCGGTCGATGGCCAGCAATGGGACACCAACCCATTCGCGCTGACCGAAAAGGATGGCAAGCTCTTTGGCCGCGGCAGCGCGGACATGAAGGGCTACATTGCCGCATCGATTGCGCTGGTGCCTGAATTCATCGCCATGCCGCGCAAGAAGCCGCTGCACATTGCTTTGTCGTACGACGAAGAAGTGGGCTGCGCCGGCGCGCCGGTGATGCTGCGCGCCCTGCAGGCGCGCGGCCAGGTGGCCGATGGCTGCGTGGTGGGCGAGCCCACCAGCATGCAGGTGGTGGTGGCGCACAAGGGCATCAACCTGTACCGCTGCAGGGTGCATGGCAAGGCCGCGCATTCGTCGCTCACGCCCAAGGGCTGCAACGCCATCGAGTACGCCGCACGGCTGATCTGCCATATCCGCGATGTGGCAGACCAGTTCAAGGCCAATGGTCCGTACGACGAGTTCTACGATGTGCCCTTCACCACGATGACGACCAACCAGATCTCTGGCGGCATCGCGGTTAACACCATTCCCGAGCTGTGCGAATTCAACTACGAATTCCGTAACCTGCCAGGCATGACGGCAGAGAGCATCCAGGCCAAGGTCGAAAGCTACGTGCGCGACGAACTCCTGCCGCGCATGCAGCGCGAGTTTGCCGATGCCCGCATCGACATCGAAACCGGCCCCTACGCCCCGCCGCTGGAAGCGAGCGAGCAGGCGGCCATCACAGCCCTGGTGCGCGCACTGACTGCCGACCGTGCCACGCGCAAGGTGGCCTATGGCACCGAAGCGGGCCTGTTCCAGAATGTGGGCATCCCCACTGTGGTGTGCGGCCCGGGCAATATCGAGCAGGCCCACAAGCCCAACGAGTTTGTCGAGATCAGCCAGCTTGAAGCCTGCGAGCGCTTCCTGCGCAAGCTCGGGCAATCGCTGTAAAACCGGCCATCTGCATCCAGCGCCCAGCCCGCCCAGGGGTGGGCGTTGTTTTTATGGCCCTGCCTTTGCCCGTCGCCCGGTTTTCGAGAAATTTGCTTCGGCGCCCACCGATAAAGCGCCAGCAGCTTCATATTTAATAGCATTATCCTCTCAGAGGCTCAGTCCGGTGATCAACCGTCTGCAAGCCACGTACCATCTCGCCCATGAGCACCCAATACGAAGCCCTCAAAAACGCCGACCTGTACTCCACCGCTTTTCGCGTGGAGCCGCCTGCCGAGCTGGGCGAGCGCAAGATGACGCCGCGCAGGCCAGGTTTTTTCATCACCCGCAGCCTCAGCGGCGCAACCGATGCACAAAGGGCTGCACTCAAAACTGCTGCAGCCAGCCAGGCCAAGGCGCCAGCGGAAAACCAGGCACCGGACGGCAGTGCGCCCGCCCCGGCCACAGAGCCCGCCTCCACACCGCGCCTGCTGGTACCCGCGCAATGGGGGCTGGTGCCGCACTGGGTCAAGTCCGCATCCGACGGCAAGCTGCGCGCGACCAAGCTCGTTCACGTCAAATCCGACAACGTAGGCACCAGCACCGCCTTTCGGGATGCCTGGCTGAACAACCAGCGCTGCATCGTGCCCATGCAGGCCTTCATCACCGACGACTACCGCAGCGGCGGCAAGCCCAAGCCCACGCGCATTGCCCGCGTCGATGGCCTGCCCATGGGCGTGGCAGGCATCTGGGCGCGCTGGCAGGACGAGGACGGCAGCGAACTGCTGAGCTACGCCATCATCACCATCAATGCCAATGCGCACGGCCTGATGAACCGCTACCAGGCACCCGGCAGCGAAAAGAGCATGCCCGCCATCCTGAACGAAGGCGCCTACGACGCCTGGCTGGGCTCCTCCGCCGCCAAGGCCAAGGAGTTCTTGCGCGCTTACCCGGCGCAGAAGCTGCTGGCCAATCCGGTGGAAAAGGGCCGCAAGAATCCGCTGGGGATCTGATTTGCTAGCAGGAAGCGCGCAGCCCGGTAGTGCTTCCAGCCAAAAACCATTGACACATCTTGGCGGGCAACCACTTTCTGCCCTCTTTTAAAGGTGCTCTTTCCATTGAGCTACACCCACTACCCACGCGGATGGTGCTGCCCGTGCAGCACCTTGAGCCGCTCGCGGGCCACATGGGTGTAGATCGTGGTGGTCGATATGTCAGCGTGGCCCAGCAAGAGCTGCACCACACGCAGGTCAGCTCCGTGGTTGAGCAGATGGGTGGCGAAGGCGTGGCGCAAGGTGTGGGGTGACAACGGCGCCGTGATGCCTGCCAGTTGGGCGTATTTCTTGACGATCATCCAGAACGCCACGCGCGTCATGCCGCTGCCGCGCTGGGTCACAAACAGATCAGGGCTTTGGCGCCCTGCCAGTATCACGGGCCTGCTATCGCTCAGATAGCGCTCCAGCCATTGCTGTGCGACCTGCCCGAACGGCACGAGCCGCTCCTTGCTGCCTTTGCCCATCACGCGCAGCACGCCTTCGGCCAGGCCTACCTGCACGCTTTGCAGCCCCACCAGCTCCGACACACGCAGGCCGCTGGCATACATCAGCTCCAGCATGGCGCGATCGCGAAGGCCCAGGGGGCTGCCATCGTCCGGCGCTTCCAGCAAGGCTTCGACCATTTGCGGCGTGAGGGTCTTTGGTACGCGCGGCGGCTGCCTGGCAGCCAGCATGCGGATGGTGGGGTCGGCTGTGATGAGCTGCTCGCGCAGCGCCCAGTGGAAGAACCGCCGCAACACCGTCAGGCGCCGGTTAGCCGTGGTGGCCTTGTCCCCTATCTTGGCGGCAAAGAAAGCCTGCAGCTGCGCTTCGCTGCTGTGCTCCATGGCCGTGCCGGAGTGTTCTTGCACCAGCCATTGGCCGTACAGCGTGAGGTCTCGGCGGTAGGCGGCCAGTGTGTTGCGCGCCAGTCCGTCTTCCAGCCATACGGCGTCTATGAAGCGGTCTATCGCCGGGTGCAGTGACGCTGCGGGTTTGCTGGGAGTGTTGCGCGTGCGATTGACGGGAGCCATGTCCCATCATGGCATGAAATAAAGCGCCCCCCCCCTGTCTGCCTGCGACGCTCCGGTCACCATTCCTGGGAGAGCATTTTTATTGCGATGCGGCCCTGCAACAAAAAAGCCGCCGGCTTGCGCGGGCGGCTTGGTGGGCGCAGATGCCGGAATCAATCCAGCTTCAGATCCTGCTTTTTCACCACGTCCTTGTAGACGGCGAATTCGGCCTTGATCTGCTCGGCAAACTCGGCAGGCGTGTTGCCGACCACCAGCGATCCGGTGTCCTCGATGCGCTTTTTGACAGCCGGGTCGGCCAGCACCTTCTTGGTGGCGGCGTTGATGCGGTCCACCACATCCTTGGGCAGATCTTTCGGGCCCAGGATGCCATAGAAGGCCATGCGGTTCACGGGCTCCAGACCCACTTCCTTGAAGGTGGGCACATTGGGCAGCACGGCCAGGCGCTCAGGCGCGGCCACGACGATGGGCACCAGGCGGTTGTCCTTCACGAAAGGCAGGGTCGACGGCAGATTGTCCAGAATCATGTTGACTTGGCCCGCCACGGTGTCGTTGAGCGCAGGGCCCGCGCCACGGTAGGCGATGTGGGTCATCTGGATACCAGACAGGCTCTTGTAGAGCTCCATCAGCATGTGCTGGATGCCGCCGGTGCCGGAAGACGAGTAGGCGTACTTGTTGGGGTTCTTCTTGAGCTCCGCCTCAAACGCCTTGTAATCCTTGGCAGGGAACTTGGGGTTCACCGCAATGATGTTGGGCGTGGCAGCCACGTTGATGATGGGCGTGAAGTCCTTGATCGGATCGTAGGATATCTTGGGATTGATGGCGGGATTGGTTGCCACCGTGGAGACGGTGGCAATGCCCAGGGTGTAGCCATCAGCGGCGGCGCGTACGGTTTCCACCGCGCCAATGGTACCGCCTGCACCGCCCTTGTTGTCCACCACCACGGGCTGGCCCAGTTCCTTGCCCAGCGGATCGGCGATGACGCGGGCGATGATGTCGGTGGTGCCACCTGCAGCAAATGGAACGATCAGGCGGATGGGCTTGTTAGGATATTTGGAATCCGCCAGAGCGCCCGCGCTGAAGGTGGCTGCAGCAGCAGCGATCAGGGTCAGGCCCACAATAGAGCGACGTTGCATGAAAAATCTCCTCTTTGAAGTAGTGCAGCCACACCTGCAATGCGAACGGATGGTCCGCATTCCGGGCAGCTGCGCAATGCTGTTTGGCACAGCGCGTTTTATACCGGATAAATGCTGCCGCAACGATGCCGATATCACACCAAAAGATGGTGATTTGCCCTAAGCAAGCAGTCGAATCGGCAGCAACCCCCCCCCTTGCCACACTCACCACTGCAGGCAGAAATTGCCTTTCATGAAAAAAGCGGCGGGTGTCGCCACCAGCCGCTTTGTTCAGGTTGACAGGTATCGGCAATCAGTCGAGCTTGAGGCCCTGCTTGTCCACCACGGCCTTGTAGGCGGCGTATTCGTCCTTCATCTGCTGGGCAAACTGCTCGGGCGTGTTGCCCAGGATGACCGAGCCGGTTTCGGCAATGCGCTTTTGCACGTTCGGGTCCTCCAGGGCCTTGCGGGTGGCCGCGTTCACCTTGTCGACAATGTCCTTGGGCAGGTTCTTGGGACCCACGATCCCGTAGTAGGCCGAGCGGTTCACCACGGGTGTGCCCACTTCCGCAAAGGTGGGAATGTCGTCCATGCCCGCCACGCGGCTGGGCGCAGCCACCACGATGGCGCGCAGGCGCTTGTCCTTGATGAAGGGGTAGGCCGACGGCAGATTGTCAAAGATCATATTGACCTGGCCTGCCACCGTGTCGTTCAACGCTGGGCCGCCGCCACGGTACGGAATGTGCACGACGCTCACGCCCGTCTCGGCCTTGAGCATTTCCATCAGCAGGTGGGCAATGCTGCCGGGGCCGGGCGTGGCGTAGGAATACTTGCCGGGATTCTTCTTGAGTTCGGCAATGAATTCCTTGTAGTTGTTGGCCGGAAAGCTCGGGTGCACGGCAATCACGTTGGGCGTGGCAGCCACATTGATGATGGGCGTGAAATCGCGCTGCACGTTGTACGGCATCTTGGCGTTGATGGCCGGGTTCGTCGCCGTGGTCGATACCGTGGCAATGCTCAGGGTGTAGCCGTCGGAAGCGGCGCGTGCAGCTTCCGCAGCACCTACGGTACCGCCACCGCCACTCTTGTTGTCCACCACCACGGGCTGGCCCAGGGCCTTGGCCAGCGGCTCGGAGATGACGCGGGCAATGATGTCGGTGGTGCCGCCTGCAGCAAACGGCACGATCAGGCGGATGGGTTTGGTCGGATAGGCGTCTGCGGCGATGGCGCCGGTGGTGGCTCCCAAAGCCAGTGCCATGGCCAGGCACAGTCGGCGGTTGATCATTTCTTTCGGTCTCCTGGGCTGGCCATCTTTGGGCTCTGCACGCCCGGGCCAGGTTCAATACAGCGCAAAAGGAACTGCCTGCGCAGCCCCATTCGCATTCGTAGCGCAATGCTAGCGGCATTGGCTGGCCATTTCGGGTTCCAGGCAAGGCTCGCGGGCCAGTGTTTTCCCGTAGCTGTGCACGAAACCTGCGCCTGGTTTGACTTGAAGCCACCGCCAGCCTCCAGCCAATGCGACAGCCCGGGCGTTGCGCCCGCACCCGATCCGCTATGCTTGCGGGCGTGAATTACGCCCAACTGCTTTTCCCCGATTTCTCGCTGATCCTCATCGGCTATCTGGTGTGCCGCTACACGGCGCTGAACCGGTCCGTATGGCAGCCGGTGGAAGGCCTGGTGTACTACTTCCTGTTCCCCACCCTGCTGTTCTATTCGATCATCCGCAGCCCGATCGACTGGCAGGGCACCTCCAGCCTGATGCTGGCCGGAATCGGCACGGGCCTGAGCGCCGTGCTGCTGACCTATACCCTGCCGCGCTGGCCCTTCGTCGGCAAACGGGTCAATGCGCGCGACGCCGCCGCCAGCGCGCAGGTGGCGTTCCGCTTCAACTCCTTCATTGGCCTGGCGCTGGCCGAACGTCTGGCGGGCCCCCAGGGCCTGCAGCTGATATCGGTGCTGATCGGTGTGTGCGTGCCCATGTTCAACATTGCGGCCGTCTACCCCATGGCCCGGGGCTCGCAAGCTGGTTTTGTGCGCGAACTGCTGCGCAACCCGCTGATCGTGGCCACGCTCGCCGCGCTCATCTGCAACCTGCTGGGCCTGCGGCTGCCGTCCGTGGTGGAGCCTACCGTGGCCCGCATCGGCCAGGCGTCCATCGTGCTGGGGCTCATGTCTGCCGGTGCCGGCATGCAACTGGGGCTGCTTGCGCAAGGCAAGCTGCTGAGTACATCGGTGCTCGCCATCCGCCACTTCGTCACACCGCTGATCGCGCTGTGCGCCGCGCACTGGCTGCGGCTGTCGCCGCAGCAGGCATCCATTCTGTTGATCTTTTCCGCCCTGCCTACCGCATCGACCTGCTACGTGCTGGCCGCACGCATGGGCTATAACGGTGCCTACGTTGCCGGGCTGGTGACTTTGTCCACCATCTGCGGCATTGCGAGCCTGCCTTTTGCATTGAGCCTGCTCGACTGGTGGCCAATTTAACCCCTCGCAAGGAAATCAGCGCGTGCTTACCGCTGTATCTGCACCATGAAGACCCTGCCCGACGTCAACCGCCGCCATGCCATACAGCGCCTATTAGCTATCACAAGCATAGCCAACAGCGCTTTGTGGATTAGCGCCTGCAGCAGAAAACCGCCCAAGGCCGCAGCCATTCCTCCGGGTGCCACGGTGCTGGCGCTGGGTGACTCATTGACCCAAGGGGTCGGCGCCTCGGCGGCGCAGGCCTACCCGGCCCTGCTGGCCGAGCGCACGGGCTGGAAGGTCGTCAACGCCGGGGTCTCTGGCGAAACCAGCAGCCAGATTGCAGCACGCCTGCCCGAGTTGCTGCAAACGCGACAGCCTGCGCTGGTGATCCTGTGCGCGGGCGGCAACGACTAGCTGCGCCGCAACAGCGCGCAGGCGGCGCAGGCCGAAATCGCCCGCATGCTGCAGTTGTGCAAAAGCCAGGGCGTGCCAGTGCTGCTGGTGGCGGTGCCCGAGCTGAACCTGACCGCCGCCCTCACCGGCCGCATGAGGGACCACCCCATCTACGAAGCGCTGGCCAAGGACGAGAAGGTGCCGCTGCTGGCGGACGCCTGGAGCGAGGTGCTGGGCGATGACGCGCTGCGCGCCGACCAGGTGCATGCCAATGCCGCCGGCTATGCGCGGTTTACCGGATTGCTGCAGGCACAGTTGAAGGCATCGGGTTTCCTGCCTTCCTGAATCCCAGTTTCAAATTGCTACTTACTTGATAGCAAAATGCGCTTGATGGACGTGCGCTACACCTTGTCCTGGCTTAAACCCCAGGCCACATGCTCACGGACCAGAGCGCTGGCGTCGTCGGCCCGCGCAGCCAGGGCCCGGGCATAACGCGCATCGCCGGTTGCACGCCAGGCATTGCCCAGGGCCACAGCCACATTGCGCAGCCAGCGTTCGTGCCCGATGCGGCGGATGGGACTGCCTTCGGTAATGCGCAGGAATGTGGCCTCGTCCCAGGCAAACAGGTGCGGCAGTTGCTGATCGAGCAATGCGCCGCGCGCATCGAAATCGGGAAGGCTGGCGCGCTGGGCAAACTTGTTCCATGGGCAGGCCAGCTGGCAGTCGTCGCAGCCGTAGATGCGGTTTCCGATGGCCGCGCGAAACTCCTCAGGGATAGCGCCATGCAGCTCGATGGTCAGGTACGAGATGCAGCGGCGCGCATCGACCGAATGCGGCTCCACGATGGCCCCGGTCGGGCAGGCATCGATGCAGGCGCTGCACTGGCCGCAGTGCGGTGTCACCGCTTCGGTGGGCGGCAGCGCCAGATCGACAAAGATTTCACCCAGAAAGAACATCGACCCGGCGTCGCGGCTCAGCACCAACGTGTGCTTGCCACGCCAACCCTGGCCGCTGCGGCTGGCAAGCTCGGCCTCCAGCACGGGGGCGGAATCGGTGAAGGCGCGGTGCTGCATGGCACCCACCGCCGCATCGATGCGCTCGGCCAGCTTCTGCAGCCGGTTGCGCAGCACCTTGTGGTAATCGCGCCCCCGGGCATAGATGCTCACCACGCCCTCGCCAGAGCGGGCCTGGCGTTGCCATTCAATCTGTTGCCAGCCATCGGGCGTGCCCTGCGGTAGATAATCCATGCGCGCGGTGATGACGCTGACGGTGCCCGGCACCAGCTCGGCCGGTCGTGCGCGCTTCAACCCATGCGCGGCCATGTAGGCCATCTCGCCATGGAAACCTTTTTGCAACCACTGCATCAATCCGGGTTCAGCAGCCGACAAATCCACGCCGGCCACGCCGATTTGGGAGAATCCCAGCTCGCGCGCCCATCCGTCGATCTGCTCGAGCAGCTGTTGATTGGCCTGTTCCATGACTTTCCACATTTCCCCGATGGACGCAAATTCGAATCAAGCAAGACATTTCACGGAGGAAGATGCCTGTTGGGCATCCTTTTTTGCGCAAGTCCTGGTTTCCATGGGTCATCATTGTAAAAAATTTCAAATCACTGGATCGCCAGCATGAGCACCGACACCATCGCCAGCCCCCGCTTTCCCAGCCATGTATGTGTCTGGCGTGACGAATCCGATACCGCCGCCTTTGCACAGATGCTGGCTGCGCAGCCAGCCCTTGCCAACGCCTACATCACCCTCCACGGCGACCTGGGCGCGGGCAAGACCACGCTGGTGCGCCACTTGCTGCGGGCGCTGGGGGTGCAGGGCCGCATCAAAAGCCCGACCTATGCCGTGGTGGAGCCGCATGAAGGCGCAGGCTTTTCCATCTCGCACTTCGACTTCTACCGGTTCGACGATCCCCGCGAGTGGGAGGATGCGGGCTTTCGGGATATTTTTGCAAGCCCTGGCCTGAAAGTGGCAGAATGGCCGGAAAAGGCTGCAGCGGTAACGCCTATTGCAGATGTAGCTATCAGTATTGAAGCGATTGATGAATCAGAAAGGCGTGTGACGCTGCAAGCGAACACCGCCACTGGCGCATCCATTCTCCAAGGGTTTTCAGCGTGAGCGACACCCCAAAATTTCTCCCGACTCCATCCCTGTCCGCCAGTCCTCTCCACCATGATGTGGGAGGCAATGCTGCCTATGACACCGCCGTGTCGCACGGAACGGCGCGACGCGGCCTAACGCGGCCCGGCCTCTCCCGCCGCAATCTTCTGCGCGGCGGCGGCAGTCTGGTCATGCTGCTGGGCAGCGGCCAGCTCGCATTTGGCGCCAGCATCGTCGCCGTGCGCGTCTGGCCCTCCAAGGATTACACCCGCGTCACCATCGAATCGGACGTGCCGCTCAAGACGGAGCAGCGCTTCGTGCCCACGCCGCCGCGCCTGGCGGTCGACATCGAAGGCATCGACCTGAACCCTGCGCTGCGTGAACTGGTGGCCAAGGTGCGCGCTGACGACCCGAACATCGCAGGCATCCGCGTCGGGCAGAACTCGCCCCAGGTGGTGCGCCTGGTGATCGACCTCAAGCACGATGCCTCGCCGCAGGTGTTCACGCTCAAGCCGTTTGCGCCCTACCAGCACCGCCTGGTGCTCGACCTGTATCCGGCAAAGCCTGCCGACCCACTGGAGAGCCTGATTGCAGAGCGCCTGCTGGAAGGGCGCAGCACCGCCGTGGCGGCCGCGCCTGCGCCCATGCCTCCCCAGCCCTCCACTGTGGCGCCATCGGTAGCGGCCGCGATGGCGGGCGATCCGCCGATGCCTGCTGTGACTGGAACCATCGTGCAGACTCCGCCGCCTGCCACCGTGGCGGCAGCCCCGGAGGTGGACCCGCTGGGCGAGCTGATCGCCAAGAGCGGCAACCGGCCTGCCACACCAACGCCTCCACCCACCGTGGTGGCCGTGGCGCCTCCTCCGGCCCCCGTGGCACCGCCGCCCTCCAGACCGGCGCCTGTGCCCAGCCCTGCGCCTGCACCCACTCCGGCCCCGGCCCGCAACCGGCCTGCTTCGCGCACCGACCGGCTCATCATCGTGGCGCTCGATCCCGGCCACGGCGGTGAAGACCCTGGCGCCACCGGCCCGAGCGGCACGCGCGAGAAAGACATCGTGCTCAAGATCGGCCACATGCTGCGCGAGCGCATCAACAACTCCAGCGTCGGCGGCAATCCCATGCGCGCCTTCATGACGCGCGATGCCGATTTTTTCGTGCCGCTGGGCACCCGTGTCGAAAAAGCCCGCCGCGTGCAGGCCGATCTGTTCATCAGCATCCACGCCGATGCGTTCACCAAGCCCTCCGCCAACGGCGCCAGCGTGTTTGCGCTCAGCGAGCGCGGCGCCACCAGTTCGGCCGCGCGTTGGCTGGCCAACAAGGAAAACCAGTCTGACCTGATCGGCGGCCTGAACGTGGCAGGTGTGGGCGATGCAGATGCCCATGTGCAGCGCGCCCTGCTCGACATGAGCACCACTGCGCAGATCAATGACAGCCTCAAGCTTGGCTCCCACGTGCTGCAGCAATTGGGCGGTTTTGCCCGCCTGCACAAGCCGCGTGTGGAACAGGCCGGTTTTGCCGTGCTCAAGGCGCCCGATATCCCCAGCGTGCTGGTCGAGACAGCCTTCATCTCCAACCCCGAGGAAGAAGCCAAGCTGCGCACCACTGCCTACCAGAACCAGCTGGCCGATGCGATGATGCGCGGCATCCAGGCCTACTTTGCCAAGAATCCACCGCTCGCACGCAACCGGACGGTCTGACAGGGCATAAAGGCCGCCAACCTTGCCACGAAAAAGGAGCCATTCGGCTCCTTTTTGCATTTCACGGTTTCGCTATCAAAACAAGAACGTTTATGGACTTCTGGTATTCGATTTTCAGCATATCCATTGCTGAAACCCAAAACTGGCCCGCGCTGCGAGCCCTGCTTTTTCATGCAGTCCGAAGGCAATGCTTCAAGCGGTCTGCTCGTTCTTGCCGGCGCGCCAGGCGCCAAAGATGGCCAGCAGGCCGGGAATCAGAATCAGGCCCCAGATGATTTTTTCCAGGTTGGCCTTGACCCAGGGCATGTTGCCGAAGAAGTAGCCCGCCGTGCAGATGCCAAAGACCCAGATCAATGCACCCAGCAGGTTGTAGGCAACAAACTTGGCGCGGTTCATGCGGGCCACCCCGGCGACAAACGGCGCAAAGGTGCGGATGAAAGGCATGAAGCGCGCCAGAATCACGGTGATGCCGCCATAGCGTTCATAGAACGCATGTGCCTTGTCAAAGGCCTTGCGGTTGAACCAGCGCGAGTTTTCCCACTGAAACACCTTGGGCCCCAGGTGGTGGCCGATCTGGTAATTGCACTGATCGCCCAGAAATGCCGCCGCAAACAGGATCGCCGTGGCCAGTGGATAGCTCATGAGCCCCGCACCACACATGGCCCCCACAATGAAGAGCAGCGAATCGCCGGGCAGAAACGGCATCACCACCACGCCGGTCTCGACGAACACGATCAAAAACAGCAGTGCATACACCCACATGCCGTAGGTGGTTACAAAAGCTTCCAGGTACTTGTCGACATGCAAAATGAAGTCGACCAGATGCATCACGATTTCCAAAACACGTCCTTCAGAGCGATCAGATCAGATAAGGCAACAGTTGCCAGCGCTATGACTTGGATAGCACAAGCGCGCACTTTACCGCGAATGGTAGTGCCAGGTTCTTAAAATCCCTTTATGACTGCAGAAACGAACGAACAGACGCTGGAAACCCCGGACACTCCCGCCTTGACCGGCACCACGGTACAGCCGCGCCGCCAGATCCAGGACCTGCCCGACGAGCTGGTCAGCCAGATTGCCGCAGGTGAAGTGGTGGAGCGCCCGGCCTCCGTCGTGCGCGAGCTGGTGGACAACGCGCTTGATGCGGGCGCCACCAGCATCACGGTGCGCCTGCTGGCAGGCGGCGTGCGCCTGATCACGGTGGAAGACGACGGCTGCGGCATTCCACGCGAAGAATTGCCGATTGCCCTGCGCCGCCACGCCACCAGCAAGATCCGCAGCCTGCATGATCTGGAGTCGGTGGCCACCATGGGTTTTCGGGGTGAAGCGCTCGCCGCCATCGCCTCGGTGTCGGAGATGGCGGTGCTCTCGCGCCCGCAAGACCAGGACACTGCCTACATGCTCGATGCCCGCAGCGGCGAGCTGCGCCCGGCGGCCCGCAATCCCGGCACCACGATGGAAGTCAAGGAGCTGTTCTTCAGCACCCCAGCGCGCCGCAAGTTCCTCAAGACCGATGCCACCGAGCTGGCCCATTGCATCGAGGCCGTGCGCCGCCATGCGCTCACCCGCCCATCGGTCGGTTTTGCCATCTGGCACGAAGGCAAGCTGGTGGAACAATGGCGCGCCACGCTGGGCGCTGCCGACCTCGATGCCGCGCCCGATGCCGAGACCCGCGAGCAACTGGTGCAGCAGGCGCTGGACAAGCGGCTGGCCGATGTGCTGGGCCATGACTTTCTGGAGCAATCGGTGGTGGTGCACTACCGCGCCGGCCATGTGCTGGTGCGTGGCCGTGCAGGCGTTCCCAATGCGGCCCGCTCCCGCGCCGACCAGCAGTTCTGCTACGTCAACGGTCGCTTCGTGCGCGACAAGGTGCTCACGCACGCTGCGCGCGCCGCGTATGAAGACGTGCTTCACGGCAACCGCCAGCCGGTGTATGCGCTCTACGTCAGCATCGACCCGATGCGCGTAGATGTGAACGTACACCCCACCAAGATCGAGGTGCGCTTCCGTGACAGCCGGGAGGTGCACCAGGCGGTGCTGCATGGCGTGGAAAACGCCCTTGCCGCCCCACGCGCGCACCACCTTGCAGATGCGCCGCCCGCAGCCGCGTCATCAGCTACGGACAGTGCAGCGGTTTTGGAGCCCCAACGGACATCAGCCCTTTCCCCGCAAGCACAGACCGCTATATATTTTGAAGCACCTCCTCGCGTCGATGGCGCCCAGGCGCTGCAACAGGCCGCCGTGCTGTGGGGCCAGGCAGACCGGGCACCTGCAGGTTTGCGGTCACCCCCTTCCACAATGCCACTCCAGGCTGGTACCCCGCCCGCGTGGCGCGCACAGGAGGCATCGCCCGCATGGGTGGTACAGCCCGCCAGCCCGCAACTGGTCCCCACGCTGCCGCCGGAATCTGCCGAAAACCCCTGGCCGCTGGGCCGGGCGGTGGCGCAGATCCATGGCGTCTATATCCTGGCGGAGAACGCCCAGGGCATGGTGATCGTCGACATGCACGCCGCACACGAGCGCATCGTGTACGAGCGGCTCAAAAGCCAGCTGGATGACGGAGGCGCCAGCAGCGCCATCTCCAGTCAGCCTCTCCTGATCCCCGCCACTTTCTCTGCCACCCCTGAGGAAGTGGCAACCGCCGAGGAAAACGCCGAAACACTGGCGCAGTTGGGAATGGAAATCGTCCCCTTCTCGCCCAAGACGCTGGCCGTGCGCGCAACACCCACCACATTGGCGCAAGGCAACCCGGTCGAATTGGCCCGCAGCGTGCTGGCAGAACTGGCCCAGCACGACGCCAGCACCGTGGTGCAGCGGGCGCGCAACGAAATCCTGGGCACCATGGCCTGCCACGGCGCCGTGCGTGCCAACCGGCAGCTCACCATCGACGAGATGAACGCCCTGCTGCGCGACATGGAGCGCACCGAACGCTCCGACCAGTGCAACCACGGGCGACCCACATGGCGGCAATTGACGATGAAAGAGCTGGACGGACTATTCCTGCGCGGACGTTGATCTGCAGGCGCCATTCTTTCTACACGAGCCACAAAAAAGAAGAGCGCCATCGGCGCTCTTCTTTGGTTACTGCAGCCTTGGTACCGATCCGGTCAGCACCATCGCCCTCGGCATTGCCGCATCAGTGCGCAGCCGCTGCGGCATCGGCGCCACCGCCGCCATGGCCTTTGGGGCCCTTGGCCAGCCATACGAGCGGTATCAGCAGCAGAAAGAGCACCGACGATGCCCAGAAGATATCGTTGGCCGCCAGCATGAATGCCTGCTGGTTGACCATGCGGTCCACCTGCGCCAGCGATTGCTGCAGGCTCAGCCCTGTGGCCTGCAGGCTCTGCACCACCTGCGCCGTCGGGCCATCGCCCAGCGTGATGTGCTCCACCAGCTGCGCATGGTGCAGGCTGGCACGGCGCTCCCACAGCGTGGTCGAAATCGAGGTGCCCACCGCGCCGCAGGTGATACGCACGAAGTTCGACAGGCCCGATGCGCTGGGCATCTTCTCAGGCGGAATTTCGCTGAGCGTGATCGTCATCAAGGGAATGAAGAAGCCCGCCATGGCAATGCCCTGCACGATGGTTGGGATCATGATGGTGGTCAAGTCGACCTGGGTGTTGAAGCGCGCGCGCATCCACATCACGATGCCGAACACCAGGAACGACACGGTGGCATAGCGACGCGGGTCCACCTTGTGGATCGTCTTGCCCACCACGGGCGAGAGCACCATCGCCAGCAGGCCCACCGGCGCCATCACCATGCCCGCGTCAGTTGCGGTATAGCCCATGAACTGCTGCAGCCATAGCGGCAGCAGCACCACATTGCCAAAGAACAGGCCGTAGCCTACCGAGATGGCCAGCGTGCCCGCCCAGAAATTGCGGTTCTTGAACAGGCGCAGATCGACCACCGGATGCTTGTCACCCAGCTCCCAGATCAGGAAGTAGGCAAACCCCACCACGGCAATCACCGCGCAGGCTACCACCATCGGCGACTGGAACCAGTCGTGTTCCTTGCCGATGTCGAGCATGATCTGCATGGCCGAGATCCACACCACCAGAAGCCCCAGGCCGATGGCGTCGATGGGCAGCGCCTTGCGCGGTGTGTCGCGGTGGCGGAAGATGAGCCAGGTGGCAAATACCGCCAGAATGCCGACGGGCACATTGATGTAGAAGATCCATGGCCAGCTCATGTTGTCGGTAATCCAGCCGCCCAGCAGCGGCCCCATCACCGGCGCAATGAGGGTGGTCATCGACCAGAAGGCCATGGCCGTGCCCGCCATGGCACGCGGGTAGCTGGCCAGCAGGAGCGACTGCGACAGCGGAATCATGGGCCCTGCCACAAAGCCCTGCAGCACGCGAAAGGCGATCAGCGCGCTCATGTTGGGCGCCAGACCGCACAACCACGACGAGATCACGAACAGCACCACGCTGAGCATGAACAGCCGCACCTGGCCAAATCGCATCGACAGCCAGCCAGTGAGCGGCACCGAGATCGCATTGGCCACGGCAAAGCTGGTGATCACCCAGGTTCCCTGGTTGGCGCTGACGCCCAGGTCGCCCGCAATCGCGGGCAGCGACACATTCGCAATCGAGGTGTCGAGCACATTCATGAACACTGCAGCCGACAGTGCCAGGGTGCCAATGAGCCGCGCCGAGCCTTCGAGCGGCGGGTGCGGCAATGTGGGATTGGAAGTTGCCATAACGCATCCTCGGGCAGCCCTGCGGGCCGCCCCTAGTCAATCAATGGCGCACTTACAGGTGCTTGCCGGCGTTGTTGGTGATGACTTCGGCAATCACCGCGTCAGCGCCCTTGTCCTGCACGTCATACACATTGGTCTGCACCAGCGGCTCCTTGCGTGGCACTTCAGCCAGCAGCTTGCCATCCTGGTTCTGGATATCCACATCCACCAGCATCGACAGGCCTACGCGCAGCGGATGCTCTTCCAGCTGCTTGGGATCGAGCGCAATGCGCACTGGCACGCGCTGCACCACCTTGATCCAGTTGCCCGTGGCGTTCTGCGCAGGCAGCAGCGAGAAGGCCGAGCCTGTGCCCACGCCCAGGCCCTCCACCGTGCCGGTGTATTCGATCTTCTTGCCATACAGATCGGCCGTCATTTTGACGGGCTGGCCCAGGCGCAGGTTGCGCAGCTGGTTTTCCTTGAAGTTGGCTTCCACCCACAGCTGGTTCATCGGCACCACGGTCATCAGCGGCGTGCCGGGCGCCACACGCTGGCCCACCTGCACCGAGCGCTTGCCGACCACGCCCGAGACGGGCGAGACCAGCTCCACCCGCTGCATGGCCAGATAGGCCTCGCGCACCTTGGCGGCCGCTGCCTGCACATTGGGGTGTTCGTTCACGCTGATGCCTTCGGTCAGCGACTGGTTGCTGGCCAGCTGCTCGCGCGCAGTGCTCACGGCCGCCTGTGCTGCGGTAACGGCGGCCTGCGCCGCATCGACCTGGCTTTGCGCATGGCTCAGCTCTTCCTTGGACACGGCGCCGTTGCCGGTCAGCGCCTGGCGGCGTTTGAGGTCGTTCTGGGCGCGGGCCAGATCGTTCCTGGCCTTGGAGACTTCGGCCTGGCGCTGGGCGATCTGGGCGGTGTACGAGCCGTTGTTCACATACAGCGTGCGCACCTGGCGCACAGCCTGGGCCAGGTTGGCCTTGGCCTGCTCAAACGCCACCTTGGCGTCAGCCGGATCCAGGCGCACCATGATCTGGCCTTCCTTCACATAGTCGGTGTCGTCGGCCATGATGGACTGCACCGTGCCTGCCGTCTGCGGTGCAATCTGCACGATATTGCCCTGTACGTAAGCGTTGTCGGTTTCCTCGAAATGGCTGTTCACCATCCAGTCGTAGATGCCGTAGGCAGCGCCCAGCACGACGACGAGGCCGGTCAGGCGGAACAGCCATTTCTTGCGAGGGCTGGAAGATGCGGTGACTGGTTCAGCCTGTGGTGCGGCTGTCTGGGAAGCGGGAGCGTTGGTGTTTGACATGGTGTTGCGTTGCGGTTTTGAACCGGGGGCTCACCCCGGTATTGCTTATGGTTGCGGTACGCGGTATCGATAGCGCTGTTATCCGGACGTTGGATCAGCTGGCTTTCTTCTGGCTGGCTGCGGTGTCGATGGCGGCGGCTGACGGCTCCGGATCGCTGTAGCCACCGCCCAGCGCCTGGGCCAGCGCAGCGTTGGTCTGCAGGATGCGCGCCTCGATATCGACCGACTGGCGGCGCTGGGCCAGCACATTCGTTTCGGCCGACAACACGTTCAGATAGGTGCCCAGCCCTGCGGCATAGCGCTGGTTGGCGATGTCGAGCGCGCTTTGCGCCGCGTCGGCCGCCTTGCGCTGCTCGGGCAACTGGGCATAGGCTGATCTGGCAGAGGCAATCTGGTCGGCCACATCGTGCACGGCATTGATGACGGCCTGGTTATAGCCCTCCACCGCCGCGTCGTAATCGGCCGACTTGCCGCGCAGGTTGGCACGCAGCAGGCCTGAGTCAAAGATCGGCAGGCTCAGCGCCGGGCCCACGCCCCATTCACGTGCATTGGTCTTGGCAAAATTGTTGAAGCCGATGCTCGACAGGCCGATGAAGGCCGTCAGGTTGATGTCCGGATAGAACTCCGCCTTGGCCTCGGCAATGCTCCTGTCTGCGGCTTCCACGCGCCAGCGTGCGGCCACAACGTCGGCGCGGCGGCCCAGCAGGCTGGCAGAGAGCTGCTGCGGAAACTGCGGCAGTTTCAGGCTGGCAATCGGAGCCGCCTGCAGGCTCTGTCCGCTTCCGGGCTGGCCCACCAGCGCCGCCAGTGCGTTCTGCGCCAGGTGTTTTTGCTCACGCACCTGTTCCAGCTGCACACGCGCCTCGGGCACGCCACTTTCGCTCTGGCGCACTTCCAGCGTGGTATCGAGGCCTGCACTGTAGCGGTCGCGCACCAGTTTGAGGGTATGTTCACGCTGGGCAATGGCCCGTTCGGCCACCGTTTCCTGCGCCTGCCAGCGCGCCAGTTGCACATAGGCCTGCACCACGTTGCTGGCCAGCAGCACGCGGGCAGCGTCCCGGTCGGCCTGCGCAGCACGGGCAGAGCCCACCGCAGCGTCCAGCGCCGCGCGGTGCTTGCCAAACAGATCGAGCGACCAGCTTCCGTTGATCCTCGCCTCGGCCGTGCTGTAGTTGTGGCCTGCAATTGGCGGTGGAATCAGGCCGTTGGCCGGTGCATGGTTGCGGTTGGCTGTGGCCTGACCGTTCACCTGCGGGCCGTCGGCAGCTTCGCTCACCTGGGCCATGGCCCAGGCCTTGCGGATGCGGGCCTCGGCAACCTTGAGGCTCGGCCCGTCTGCCAGCGCCGTCTCCACCAGCTGGTTCAGTTGCGAATCGCCCAAGGCCGTCCACCACTGTGCATCGACCGGCGCCACGGCTGCGGCCTGGTCGGCAGCAGACGGCTCCACCACCAAGCCCAGCGACTGCGGGGAGCGTGCGGAGGCTTCGGTGTGGATGCCACCCATATCGGCGCAGCCGGCTATGAAAGTGGTAGCTGCAAGCGCAATGGCAGAAAGCGCCAGTTGGCGATTTCGTGCATAAAGAGGAAAACTGCGATTCATAAGGCCCTCTCCTTGCCGGGCGTGCTGGGGGTATCGGTGGTGGTGTCTGCTGCGCCTGCTGCGGCGTGGCATGGGCCGTTGGCGTCGGGCAGGCACATCTCACTGTTCAAGGTCTGGGGCATGGCTTCATAGATGCGGCGCAGATAGCTCTGGAACTGGGCCAATTCATCAGGTGCCAGCGGGCTGAGCGCTGCGTGGTTCACGCTCTTGACGATGTCGGGCACCTGCACCGCAGCACGCATGCCTTCTTCGGTGAGCCGCAGGCGCACCACGCGGCGGTCGTCGGTGCTGCGTTCGCGTTCGATGATGCCTTTTTCCACGAGGCGATCCACCAGGCGCGTCATCGCTCCCGGCGTCTGCATGGTGCTGCGCGCCAGATCGGCGGCGGTCTGCGCCTCGCCGCTCGCCAGACGGAGAACGGGAATCCATTGCGCCTGGGTCAAACCCAGCGGCTCCATGCGGCGGTCCACTTCGGCGCGTACCACCGTCGAGATGATGCGCATCAACCAGCAAGGGAAATTAGCGGCCTTGATCGGCTCGATCAGCGGACAGCCCGCCTCCAGCGAGTCGCCGTCGCTGTCATCCGGGCCGTGGTCTTGCACGCGAGGATCGGACATGCGCAAACCTCTTTCATATGAAATTATTTACAACGCAATGATTATGCAATCATTCATTGCCTAGGCAATATCATGTCTTGTGAAAGACCCTGACCGGATATCAGATTTGTGCAGCGCAGCATCCGCCTTTTTGACGAGCTGCGGCACATCGGCGACAGCACCTGTTCTGGGTTCTTGCCAGCCAGCTCCCTGCCCCACCCATCCAAGCCCTGATCACCCGGAATGCACTGTTTCAGGGCATTTCCAGCCATGGAGCAGCGGCAAGCACCGCCCCACCAGACCCCGCAAAGCGTAGTGAGACCTTCATTTGACGCCCCGGTTTCCATACGCATTGCGCAGGACACTTTTTACTTTATGCATCAGTGCATGCAGATTCGGCATAATGTCCGTTTTAGTGCGATGACGCACCATCGCTGTGCACACCTCCGGCAACCGTGCAAAAACGGTGCATTCCGGCCCTAGCCCTTGAAAGATCTGTCCATGCAACACCAGTCCCTGGAGCAATTTCTCGCCTACGTCGAACAGCGCAACCCCGGCCAGCCCGAGTTCCTGCAGGCCGTCACCGAAGTGATGGAGAGTCTGTGGCCCTTCATCCAGAAAAATCCACGGTACGCCGAGCACAGCCTGCTGGAGCGCCTGGTCGAGCCCGAGCGCGTGGTGAGCTTTCGCGTGAGCTGGGTGGACGACCATGGCAAGGTGCAGGTCAACCGCGGCTACCGCATTCAGCACAGCATGGCCATCGGCCCCTACAAGGGCGGCCTGCGCTTTCACCCCTCGGTCAACCTGTCGGTGCTCAAGTTCCTGGCGTTTGAACAGACCTTCAAGAACGCGCTGACCACCCTGCCTATGGGCGGCGGCAAGGGCGGCTCCGATTTCGACCCCAAGGGCAAGAGCGAAGCCGAAGTGATGCGCTTCTGCCAGGCCTTCGTGTCGGAACTCTTCCGCCACGTGGGCGCCGACACCGACGTGCCAGCGGGCGACATCGGCGTGGGTGGCCGTGAAGTGGGCTTCATGGCAGGCATGTACAAAAAGCTGGCCAACCGTGCCGACTGTGTCTTCACCGGCAAGGGCCTGTCGTTTGGCGGCTCGCTCATCCGCCCTGAAGCCACCGGCTTTGGCACCGTCTACTTTGCGCAGGAAATGCTCAAGACCCAGGGCAAGGGCTTCGAAGGCCTGACCGTCTCCGTCTCGGGCTCGGGCAATGTGGCGCAGTTCGCCATCGACAAGGCCATGGCCCTGGGCGCCAAGGTGGTGTCGGCATCTGACTCCAGCGGCACCATTTATGACCCCGCAGGCTTTGACGGCGACAAGCTGATCAAATTGATGGAAGTCAAGAACAAGCACTACGGCCGCGTGGCCGACTACGCCAAGCAGGTCACCGGTGTGCAGTACTTTGAAGGCAAGACGCCCTGGTTCATCAAGGCCGATGTGGCCCTGCCCTGCGCCACGCAGAACGAGCTGCACCTGGCCGACGCGCAGGAGCTGATCAAGAACGGCGTGCTGTGCGTGGCCGAAGGCGCCAATATGCCCTGCACGATCGAAGCTGCCAAGGCTTTCGAGAAAGCGGGCGTGCTGTACGCCCCCGGCAAGGCCTCCAACGCTGGCGGTGTTGCCACCTCGGGTCTGGAAATGAGCCAGAACGCCCTGCGCCTGGGCTGGCCTGCCACGGAAGTGGATGCCCGCCTGTTCCAGATCATGGAAGGCATCCACGCGGCCTGCGTGAAGTACGGCAAGCGCGAAGACGGCACTGTTAGCTACATCGACGGCGCCAATATCGCCGGCTTCGTGAAGGTGGCCGACGCCATGCTGGCGCAAGGCGTGCTGTAAACCACGCCTCACTGCCCCGGGCGCATTGCCCGAGGCAGCCACTTGCTCTATGCCCCCGGCGCCCTCCAGCGCCGGGGGCTTTTTTGTTCAATACCAAATGCCCAAAGGCTGCAGCAAGACACCGCAAACGCCCGCAAGGCAAAGCGACATCGCTTTTGGCTCTACACTGGCGATTCCGCTTTACTCACGAATTGATAGCTGCCTGCGAGCGTACCCCGTGCGCCAGCAGTCTTTTTTCTTGCTGATCCACCGTGCCAATCGCTGCTGAATCTCCTCTGTGCCTGGGCCTGGCTGGCCCTACCGCTTCCGGCAAGACCGGTGCCGCCATTGCGCTGGCGCAGCAACTGGCTGGCGTGCGACCGGTCGAGATCATCAGCGTCGATTCCGCCCTCATCTACCGGGGCATGGACATTGGCTCGGCCAAGCCCAGCGCCGAGGAACAGGCCGGTATCCCGCACCACCTGCTCGACATCCGCGACCCGCTGGATTCCTACAGCGCTGCCGAGTTTGTGCGCGACGCGCTGGCGCTGATTGCGCAGATTCACCAGCGCGGCGCCGTGAGCCTGCTGGTGGGCGGCACCATGCTGTACTTCAAGGCGCTGATGGACGGCATCGACGACATGCCTGCGGCCGACGCTGCCGTGCGCGCCGCACTGGACGCCGAAGCCGCCGCGCACGGCTGGCCACATATGCATGCACTGCTTGCCCAGGTAGACCCCGCGACCGCGCAGCGCCTCGCCCCCGGTGACAGCCAGCGCGTGCAGCGCGCGCTGGAAGTGTGGCGCATCACGGGCAAGCCGCTCTCCTATTTCCATGCGCAGGAAAAACGCCCTTCGCCATTGCTGCAACTGGCTCCGGGCTTTCAGCTCTTCAGCCTGGAGCCGGCCGAACGCGCCTGGCTGCATGAACGCATTGCCCTGCGCTACGACCAGATGCTGTCGCAGAACTTTCTGGCCGAAATGCTGCAATTGCGCGCACGCGGCAACCTGCACCTGAATCTGCCGTCGATGCGCTGCGTAGGCTACCGCCAGATGTGGGAAATGCTCGACACCTGCGCTGCGCAGGGCATCCGCGTCACCACCCAGGCCGATGTGCCGCCCGCACTGTGGGCAGACATGCGCGAGCGCGGCATCGCCGCCACCCGCCAGTTGGCCAAGCGGCAAATCACCTGGCTGCGCAGCATGCCGCAGCGCCACACCATTGCCTGCAATACCCCCGATGCGCAGGAGCAATGGCTGGCAGCCGCACGGCAGCAGCTCGCTTCATCCGGCAGGATTTAGTAAAAAGGCCTCATGGCGCTTATGCAGCAAGCGCGAGGCATTCAAAAAATATAGCACTGACTGCTTGCAACCTCCCTGGCCAGCGAGCCAGCCGGCATCAGCCAACCGCCTCCACCTCCATATACCGCCGCGTCAGCCACCAGAAGGCGAGCGCTGCGGCGCTGACTGCTGCGCCCAGCATGCACACACCGCGCCAACCTGCATGCGCGTAAATGGCAGTGGCGCTGATGGCGCCCAGGCCGCTGCCTACGGCATAGAACAGCATGTACGCGGCCACCAGGCGGCTGTGCGCGCCAGACTGGCGGCGGAAGATCAGGCTCTGGTTGGTGACATGCAAGGCCTGGCCCCCCAGATCCAGCAGCACAATGCCCAGCACCAGCGCCCACAGTGCCCAGGCGGAGCCAGGCGCCCAGCCCAGAGCCCCCAACGGCAGCCACGCCAATAGCAACACCACCAGCGCGGCTGCGGAACTGCGCTGCGCAAAACCCTGGTCTGCCCAGCGCCCTGCCCGCGCGGCAGCGAGGGCCCCCGCCACTCCGGCCAGCCCAAACATGCCGATAACCGTGTGCGAATAGCCAAAGGGCGCCGCCCGCAGCGGCAGAACCAGGCTGCTCCAGAAGATGCTGAAAGCGGCAAACATCAACATCGCGAGCATGGCCCGCACCTGCAAGACCCGGTCGCGGCGCAGCAGACCGCCCATGGATGCGATCAATGGCAGGTAGCCGAGCGGATTGGGCTTGAGGGGCAACGAGGGCAGGCGCCACCACAGGGGCAGGCCAATGACCAGCATCATGGCTGCGGAAGAGAAATAGACCCCGCGCCAGCCTGCTGCATCGCCCACCGCCCCGGCAAAGACGCGCGCCAGCAGCAAGCCGATAAAGACACCGCCCTGCGCGCTGCCCACCACGCGGCCCTGCTCGTGGGGCTGGGCCGCGCTGGCGGCATAGGCGATCAGGCCCTGCGTCATGGCAGTACCCAGCAATCCGACGGCCAGCATGCCAGCCATCAACATTGCCGTGGTCTGCGCTGCGCCTACCACCAGCAGGGCCATCACCAGGCCTGCCAGTTGCCAGGCCATCAGTTGGCGTCGGTCAAGGCGGTCACCCAGGGGCACCAGCAACAGCAAAGCCAGCGCACAGCCCAGCTGCGTCGCGGTGATCACGCCACCCACTGCGGCGTAGCTGATGTGGAATTCCTCCGCAAGCGCATCCAGCAAGGGCTGCGCGTAATAGACGTTGGCAACGCTCATGCCACTGGCCACCGCAAAAAGCAGAACCAGGGCGGCAGGCATGCCCACGGGCTGATCGCACGGCTGCGGCACTTGTCCTGCGGAAAACTGGTGAGGCTGCCGAAGCTGGACCTTCATTTTGCACCACTCTTTCAGAATCTAGTTTCAAAACAAAACCAGATGCATTCTATGCAGAGTAGTTTTAAAATGCAACTACACACCCCGTAGCTTTGCAACCCATCGAGGCGTCCATGCCCACCACTGTCCCCCTGAACCCAGAAACCTGCCCGGTTGCGCGCGCACTCGATGCCGTGGGCGACCGCTGGTCGCTGCTCATCGTGCGCGATGCTTTTGATGGTGCGCAGCGCTTCGGAGACTTTCAGCGCAGCCTGGGCGTTGCGCGCAATATCCTGTCCGACCGGCTGCGCAAGCTGGTGAATGCCGGCATCCTGCAGACGCAGCCCGCGTCAGACGGCAGCGCCTACCAGGAATACGCGCTGACGGACAAAGGCAAGCGCCTGTTTGCGGTGGTGGTGGCGCTCAGACAATGGGGGGAGAGCCAGCTGTTCGCGCCCGGCGAGGCGCATTCGGTTCTGGTGGAAAAAAGTACCGGCGCGCTCATCCAGCGCATGGCGCCGCACCTGGTGAGCGGCCAGGAGCTCCTGCCGGACGATGCCGTGGTGCGCAAGCTCGATTGAGGCAAGTCCTTCCCGGCAAGGCAATGCCCGGCCCGCGCCAGTGCACTGGCGCAGCAGCGCCCCTTACTTGCCCACCAGATCGCTGAGCTTCTTGGCTTCGAACTCGGCCTCGCGCTGGGCGTCGCATGGCACGCAGTCGCCCACCTTGCTTTGCACCGACAGCTTCTCGATGGCGGCCCAGAGCATGGTGATCTGCTGCTCATGCCCGGCGGCGCTGTCGATGATGCCGCGCATGGCCTTGGAGAGCGGGTCGTCTTCCTGCGTCACGCCGTAGGCAGCAAACTTCCGGTCTGCCGGGGCTTCGGTCACATCGGCGCTGGCGCCTTCCTTGGACGGGATGATGCGGGCAGGAATGCCCACCGCCGTCGCCCCTGCAGGCACCGGCTTGATGACCACGGCGTTGCTGCCGATCTTGGCGCCGTCGCCCACCTCAAACCCGCCCAGCACCTTGGCGCCAGCGGCCACCACTACATCCTTGCCCAGCGTGGGGTGGCGCTTGGCGCCTTTGTAGAGCGTAGTGCCGCCCAGGGTCACGCCGTGGTAGATGGTGCAGCCATCGCCCACCACGGCCGTCTCGCCAATGACGACGCCCATGCCGTGGTCGATGAAGACATTGCGGCCAATCTGCGCGCCGGGGTGGATTTCGATTCCCGTAAACCAGCGCGCCAGGTGCGAGATGAAGCGCCCCGTCCACTTGAGGCCATGGTTCCAGCACCAGTGTGCAGGGCGTTGCAGCCAGATGGCATGCAGGCCGGGATAACAGGTGATGACCTCCCAGCGGCTGCGGGCCGCAGGGTCGCGGTCCAGGATGCACTGAATATCGGAGCGCAGGCGGTCAAACATGGAAACGTGGAATCTGTTTTCGTAGGGGAAGTCCCGCAGTCTAGCGGCTTGCGGCCTCTGCCGTGCGCAGCATGGCCTTGGCAACACCACGCAGTATGTGGATTTCCTCCTGGGTGAGTTGCGCGCGGTTGAACATCTGGTTGAGGCGCGGCATCAGCTTTTTGGGCGCATCGGGATCGAGAAAACCAACCTCGACCAGGGCCTGCTGCCAGTGCGCCAGCATACCGGCCACCTGTTGCGCATCGGCACGCTCGCCATGCACGGCTGCATCCTGCACGACATAGCCCCCCAGGGCCTGGCGCCAGTCATAGGCCACCACCTGCACGGCCGAAGCCAGGTTGAGCGAGCCGAAATCGGGGTTGGTCGGAATCGACAGTGCAACATGGCAGCGGTAGACGTCTTCATTGGCCATGCCATAGCGCTCGCAGCCGAACAGAAAGGCAATGCCGGTCTCGCCGCTCAACCCGGCTGAGGACTCACCTACCGCATTCGTTGCAGGCAAGACAGGCTGCTGTCCGCCATCCTGCTGCGCCACCAGCTCTCCTTTCAATAGCATCTCAAAATGCGCACGTGGAGTACGGGCGGGCGGGCCGAAGTCGCGCGGCGTCATCGCGGTGGCGCACAGGTGGCTCATGCCCTCCAGCGCCTCCTCCACCGTCTCCACGATGCGGCAGTTGGCCAGCACATCCAGGGCGCCACTGGCACGCTGGATGGTTTCTTCCTTGCGCAGCACATTGCTCCAGCGCGGGCGCACCAGCACCAGGTCGTCAAAACCCATGGTTTTGATGGCGCGGGCAGCAGCGCCCACATTGCCGGCGTGGCTGGTTTCAATCAGGACAAAGCGGGTTTTCATAGAAATCGGAATCCAAATTCGGTCGTCCCAAGCGCGATTTTTTGCGCGCGGGTACAATTTGCCCCCTATTGTCGCTGCCGCATCGTCGGCGCCGATCACCGATTGCTCTTGCCCCAGCGTCCCGCAGCGTCTTTGCTGCCACCTACTACGCCCACACAATTTATGTCGTCTTCCTCCCTGCACCCCATGCTCAATATGGCCATCAAGGCCGCTCGCGCCGCAGGCGCCATCATCAACCGTGCCGCGCTTGACGTGGAAGCGGTGCGGGTGTCGACCAAACAGGTGAACGACTTTGTGACCGAGGTGGACCAGCAGGCCGAGCAAGCCATCATCGAGACCCTGCTGACCGCCTACCCTGGCCACGGCATCCTGGCCGAGGAATCGGGCAACGAGTACGGCAACCGCAACTCGGACCACATCTGGATCATCGATCCGCTGGACGGCACCACCAACTTCATCCACGGCTTTCCCGTGTACTGCGTGAGCATTGCACTGGCCGTGAATGGCCGCATCGAGCAAGCCGTGGTGTATGACCCGACCCGCAACGACCTGTTTACCGCTACGCGTGGCCGTGGCGCCTTCCTCAATGAGCGCCGCATCCGCGTCTCCAAGCGCACCATGCTGCGCGACAGCCTGATCTCCACCGGTTTCCCCTACCGCCCTGGCGACAACCTCAAGCAGTACATGGCCATGCTGGGCGATGTGATGCAACGCACCAGCGGCGTACGCCGTCCCGGCGCTGCGGCACTGGACCTGGCCTACGTGGCGGCCGGTTTCAGCGACGGTTTCTTTGAAGCCGGCCTCAGCATCTGGGACGTGGCGGCAGGCTCTCTGCTCGTGACCGAAGCCGGCGGCTTGGTCGGCAACTTCACCGGTGAAGCCGACTTCCTGGAGCAACGCGAAATCCTGGCGGGCTCCCCCCGCATCTACGGCCAACTGGTGCCCGTGCTGACCAAGTACAGCAAGTTCGCAGGCGCTGGCGACAAGGCCGCTGTGCGCCAGTCGCTGGAAAACGACACTACAGAAAACGCCCCGCAAACCGAAGAAGGCCAGACCCAGGAAGACGGCAAGGCCGAATAAGCCTTCGTTCTGACAAAAAAACCCGCAGGCCTTGCATGGGCCCTGCGGGTTTTTTCATGACACCAACTGGCGCCAGCAGTCGGTGCCTCAGTTGCCAAACACGATCTGCGCAATCACCCCTGACGCAATGGCCACCAGCAGGTAGTCGCCACCGCTCTGAATCCAGTGGTAGCCGCGCGGCGGCGACGACAGCCGGTGGCCTCGCCAGTCGTTGACCACATAGATGTGCTCTCGGTACTCCGGCGGCACGCGCGATCCGCGCACCCAACGGTGATCGGGGCCAGCACCCCGGTGGTCAGAGCGGTCACGCTGGCTGCCACGGTCATCATGGCGTTCCGGGCCTCTCGGCTGTGCCTGTGCAGTGATGGCGCCCGCGCCCAGCGCCGCAGCCATGGCTGCGACAGCGATACGATGCATCCAGTTTGTCATTGGAGACCTCCTTCCTGAGCCCATACCTTCCATACACAAGGCAAAACACTGCCCTGCATGGCTTTCATGATGCCTGCGCCGGACGCGATCGCAAGCCAGGCCACGCCTCCTTTACCGGACTTTTCTCCGAAGTGGCCTGCGCTTTACAAATGCAACGGAAGTCGCCGTACACGTGCTGATGCATCTGGCACAGCCATCCAACCGCTCGTCACTTGAAGGTGCACACTCACATTCATCACCTTGCAGCGCTGGATGGTGTGGCCTTGCGGGTACGGTAAGATGCGCGTTTGGCCGAGGGCAGGCACGGCGGCAGACTGACTGTGGCCGCTGCGTGGAGAGCGCAAACGCGTGCGTGTTGCCCCGGCATTTTGCAGACCCTACCCGCACCGCTCCAGACAATGGATTCAGACACCGAGAAAAATCAAACCGCCGCCAAGAAGGGGGATTTTTCATCACACACGCCGATGATGCATCGGGGTATTTCTATAGCTAAATAGGCAACGGATTTTCATTTCCTACGCTTTTAGCTACGCTCTCTGAATGTTGCCTGCATCCCACGAATACTGTATAAAATTACAGTATTCAACGGAGGTCAACATGAAGGTCATTAAGCAGTACAAATGGCGCATTCTGTGGGCAGGCAAGTGGACTACCACCAACCACCATGCGACCGAGGAAGACATCAAGGTAAACAATCCAGAGGCGATATGCTTGCCTCATACCTTGATCGAGCGCGAGATCCCGGAGACCGATGCCGAGATACTGGCAAACAACCGCCGGTTGTGCACCGGCATCCTGACCAACCGCGCCACGTACATGCCGCCAAAAGAGTTCCTATCCTCTTTTTCCGACGATGTCCCCTTCTGAGAGACAGAAAACTGTAGTGGCGCTATGGCGCACCTGGCGGCAGAACATGCGGGATTTAAACGATGGCTGGTTTCCGTACTACGACACCAGCAAGCAGATCGGATTGTTCTACGAGTACCTGCAGAGCAGCAGGCCAGCCCTACTCGATATGCCGCACAGCGATCCGCTTGCCCAGGTCAAGGCCTGGATACATGCGGATCTGGAAATCTAAGGCGGGGCTCACCTTGGGTGCATGTCTACTTGTCGGTTCTGGGCCTCAACCCCGGCGCACTGCCTGGCGTAGGCTTGTAGATACTGGAGCTTGGCTGCATCGTCTCTGACGCTGGATCTGAGATCAAGAACAGCGAGTCCAGTTTCTCCATCGAGTGCGAGGGTTGCATCGCCCACGCGGCCGGGGACGGCATCGAGGCCCCGGCCACTGTCGTTTGTGCCGGTGCTGCACACGGCTCGCTTGGTGCGGAAGCGCACCCCACAAGTGCCAGCGGCAATACAGCTGCGCAGGCGATCAGTTTCCAGCTTCTCTGCATCTCTCTCTCCCGATAGTTGAGTGTCTACGGCCGCGATTGCGGCCTGGTTGAGCTGTGTGGCCTGCAGCACCAGGTGCTCTACCTGGCGCGCGGCCGTAGCCTGCTCGCCCAGCTGCTTGGCATGGCTCTGCCGGATCTGGGCAATCTGGGCGTCTTTGGCCTGCAGCTGGCTGTCTGTACGCCAGGCATGGAGCGTCCAGCCACCTGCCAGGCCCGCCACGGAAACGGCCACAGCCGCGAGTAAAGTGCGTTCGAGGGTCATGATGTGAGCACCTTTGCAATGGCGCTGGCCACGGCCTGCATGTTGGCCTGCAGCTTATCCAGATCGCCGCGATTGCTGATGAAACACAGCTCGGCAATCAAGCCGCCTGCAGCCACAAAGCCCAGCTTGCCGCGTGCGCTGGCCGACTGATCGATCCAACCCGCATCGCCCCGCACACGCAATGTCAGCACGCTGCTGATGGCAAAGCTGATGCGCTGAGCCAGGGCCTTGGACTTGGGCAGTGCAATCGTCTCCACACCTGAGGCCTGCGGGTTGTCAGAGGCATTGAGGTGGATCTCCAGCGCAATGGCACCGTGTTGAATCAGATTGATGGCCGTGGCAAGCGGCTGGTTGTCACTGCCTGCGCCGTCCGTCCACACCTTGTGGCCCATGGCGCGCAGCTCAGTGGCAATGAGGTTGCGCACGTCCACCGCAATCAGCGCCTCTTTGTAGCCAAAGGCAGTAGCACCGGGATCGGTGTTACTGTGGCCTGCGGTAATCACAAAATCCATAAAGAACCTCTCACGCGCACGTAGCGCAAAAATATGGCGAAGCCATGGGGTTAAGGGGTAGAAGGGCTTCGCACGCCTGCAGCACCAGGTGCGGCAGGCTTGACAGGCTGTTTTGCGGCCGCTTGCGTGGCTACCTGGTTGGCTACCAGCTCGACGGTTTCCGAGGTGTTGGCAAGTGCCGTTGCCGCCTCGCTGGTCGCGGCAGCGGCGCGCTCTGTCTTGCCCGCCAAACTGCTCAATTGCTGACCGTAGGCGGTCTGCAAACGGGACAGCTCTTCACCACCACGATCACGCTCATCGCTCACGCCTAGCCAGTAGCCTGCAGTGAATGCGCCCCAACCAGGCAAAACAATCACCATCAGCACTGCCCAGGTCTTGCTGACCCAATAGCGGGCCTTCTTGACGCCCGCGCCATGGGCCAGGGCTCCAAAATCGGTATTGCTCATCGCTGCCCCCGTAGTTGTGCAATTTCTTGCGTAAGGCGCTGGATCTCGCCCCTGGCCTTGTCCAGCTGCTCGCTCTGACTCCTGATCAGGGCTGACATTTCCGCCATCTGCGCCTGCAGCTTGCCCAGCTCGGCAACACGTTCGTTGCGCTCTCGGGCAAACGCATCGGCGCGCTCGGCCAACTCTTTGTTGGCCGTTCGCAGCTCCTGCGCAATGCCCTTCCATTCGCTGATGGCATCGACCGAGCCGTCACTGTCAGCATCGGCCAGCTTGCGGCCAGGCCTATCGCGCCACAGGAAGTAGCCGATGCCAGCGAGGATGGCAGCGAGCGGCCCGAATTGGTCTAACAGCTTCTGCACTATCGCTGCGTAATCCATTGAGTGCCCCATAAAGAAAAACCCGCCGAAGCGGGAAGAAAAAAGGCCCCTCAAGGGGGCCACATACGCAGCATGCACACTCACTCAGAACAACCCTGCAGGCTCGGCCTGACGATCCCAGTTGTAGATCACCAGCTCACCGCGCTCAACCCGGTTGGCACCACCACCTACCATGTAGTCAAGCGTAAGCGCCTCAAGGCCAAAATCCTTGAAGCACTCACGAATGGCTGGATGGTCATTGATGCTGACCACTGCTTTGCCTTTGATGCTCTTGAGCTTCTTCGCCATCAGCTCGTACTGCTCCCACCCGAACGGCACGCCATAGCCCTCGGTCTCCCAATAGGGAGGATCAAGGTAGAACAGGCTGTGCGGGCGGTCGTAGCGGTCGATACAAGCTGCCCAGTCGAGCTGCTCGATATACACCCCTGCAGCCAGCCGCAGATGCGCGGCAGAGAGGTTTTCTTCGATACGTAGCAGATTCAAGGCAGGCGCAGTGGTGGCAGTACCAAAAGACTGGCCTGATACTTTGCCACCGAAGCAGCTCTGCTGCAGATAGAAGAAGCGCGCCGCACGCTGCACATCGGTCAGCGTCTCCGGCCTGGTCTCCTGCATCCACTTGAAGACCTGGCGGCTGGTGAGCGCCCATTTGAACTGGCGCACAAATTCCTCCAGGTGGTGAGTAACAACGCGGTACAGGTTGACCAGGTCGCCATTCACGTCATTCAACACTTCCACCTCGGCAGGAGACCGGCTAAAGAAGACGGCCGCCCCGCCCGCGAACACCTCCACATAGCAGCTATGCGGGGGAAAGCGTTTAAGAAGAAGGTCTACCAGGCGGCGTTTGCCGCCGATCCAGGGCACGATAGGGTTTGCCATTGTTGTTTTCTACAAATGGCACTCCAGGGCGCTCTGATGTGGGGCTCACGGCCCGCAGATTGTTCAATACCCCGCAGCGGGGGCATTTGATGCTGAGATGGGTGTAGATGCCTTCACCGAGTTTGCGGCCGCAGCTGCCGCACCGAATATCGTCCATTGCAAGAAAATTCCATGGTTGGAACTCCGGTTAGACTATCGCCGCTCTCGCGAGAGTGGCGTGGCCTTGCCGGACTTGCAGGCGTGTTCTGCGGGTTTGGGGCTTGGTACAGTGTTACCGCACTGTGCCAGGTCGCCCCGTCTTTTTTAAAATCAGTTGATCAGGCCGCCAAGGCGCGTGCCAGGTGCAGCCCATGCGACAAAGCTATTGCCATCGACGGCGGGGCCAGGGGCACCAGCAGGCGCTGCCCTGATCGTGATACCTGTTGCCGAATATGAGCCGCCGTAGTCAGTGATACCGCTGCCCACATTCCCGGCCAGCCCCCAAGTACCGCCATCACCACCCCTGCCACCAATAGCCCAGGGCTTTGTCTGCCCGCCAAGCACCGCGCCGGGGTACTCCCGTCTGGTGGCAGACACGCCAAAACCACGGTCGTTTACTGTCAGGGTGCTGAACGATGCAAAGCCTTGCCCCGAGCCTCCATAGCCGTCATCGGAGATAGTGCGCGACGAGTTGTAATCGACAAACCGGCCGTCGCCCGCACTGCCGCTGCCACCTCCTCCGCTGATGATTCCCTGGTTGTTGATCGTGACTGGCACCCGCGTCTTGAATGCGAATGAGCCGGGAACGCCTGCAATACCTGCACCAGAACTCATAGAGGCACCCACCCCACCGATGCGCGTACCCGCAGACACGTTCAACGTGATCCCCCCGGCAAAGGCAGTGCTACCGAGATCAAGCGAGTTGATCAGCGGTGCAGTGATATTGACGATCAGCGGTGCCGATCCATTCCACCCCGCAGCCGTCGCCAGCGACCGGATGTTTGGCTGCACAGCACTGGCGGCAATCGTGAAAGTAAAGGCGTTCGACTTCCCGTAGAAGTGCGTCAGCGTGATGTAGCCAGAAGACGGAATGCCAGCAGCCTTGCCGTAGAGCTTGGTGAAAGTCTGCGGCTGGGGGATGCCGAATTCCGACCCGACTGCTGTCAGCGTTATCAAACCTGTAGACGGGAGCGCCATATCACACCTCCCATCCCTCAAGGATCGTTACGCCCAAGGCCTGCAACCCGCTGACGTTCTCGCAGAGGTCGATCTGCTCTGCCAGTTCGGCTTCGCGCGCAAAGCAGCCCTGCACATGCGCGAAGACCGCAGCGCCAAACATCTTGATAGCCTCTGCATCGAGGGTCACAAAATGGTTTTCGGCCTTCCATCGCACCGTAGTGGCAGGATCGTCAAGCGCGCGGGTGTAAGCGCCGGTAATGGTAGATTGGCTCTCCCGGTCGGTCTTGACCTGGGAGCCATTGATCACAATGCCACCAGTTTCATGCTGAAAACGCACATCGGCCAATACAGTAAGCAGACGCGCCTTCAGCGTGGGGAGATCGGCCACTTCCCGCAGATCCACGGCCACAACAGGGCGCACCCACTCGTCGCCGATCTGCTGGGGTAGCCCGACGCGCGAATCCTCAAACCATTCCAAAGGTCGATCCAGGAGGCGAATAGGTGCATTCGCGTTCTGCTCCTGCAGATCCTCAAGCGTAGGCTCAGGAAGCAGGGGCAGATTGGTTTGAGCCCATGCCTTGAATTCTGGATAGTTGGGGTCTTGGTCATCGAAGCGAATCACCAGGCCATCCGCCAGACGCGTGACGCTCAGATAGTCTCGATTGAATTGATATGCGTCCATTTATGCCACCGATTCAAGTGTTGTTTGTCCAGATGCGCCGTTGTTCTCGATCACGGGCGCATAGGTGCCACCACAGACGATTTCCCCATAGCGGTAGTACAAGCCGCTGCCGTGTCCAAACGTCAAGGCATTGGGAACCATCCTGGTTGTGCCAGGCTCTATAACTGCCAGTGGATAATCAATGAGCACGTTATCCTCAGTCTGGTATTCCTCAAGCACTGTGAGCAGGTATGTCTCTGATGTGGAGCCCATCCCAGGCAAGCGCATCTCAATGAACGACGCGTAATTGGAACCGTAGCCACTGATGCGGTACTGGAAGGGATATGCAAAGAAATAGGAATACGCCCCCAGAATCCGGATCGATGCCCAGGAGTCGCCGCCCGCGCCCGCCGTTGTCTTGGAAAACGTAATCTCTGCTGCCCAGTGCCGCTCCGGACACGACAAGATGAATCTGGAGTACAGGGGGCGGTTGGAGCCACTGAAGCGGCAAAGCGTGATCCACTGCGAACTGGCGGTGTTCAACACCACCTTGCGAGTGCCACCGACAGTCAGCTGAGCGAGAGTAGCTTCGTCTCGTTGCTTGAGCCGCTCGGCGAACGTCTTTTTTCCGGCAATCGACTGATCACCCGTCAGGGTGACATTCCCCGACAGATTCTTCCATGCAGTACTGACCCCTGGCACTTCGGCAGTGACATTGGCAACATTGCGCAGCAACATATAAATGACGCCGTTATGCAGCACGGATGCAGGCATATTCAGCGCACCGGCAAGTGTCGCCCATTCACCCTTGAAGTTGCTGGCCGCCAAGGCCGCATCAACGGATGCATTGGCAAGGGCGAGCGTTGCCTTGGCATCTTCAGTAAAGCCTTTGGACGCGAATGCAAATGTGCGGCTCACGCCTGCATTGGTTTTGACAGCACCGGCCAGCAACTCCAGCTCATCCGTCCAGGGCGGCATGTTCAATGTCACTTGCTCGGCCAACAGAGCAAACTGAGCTGGCTCCATGTCTAGGGTCGGCATCTGGCCCAGATCTCGCACAGCGGGATTGTCTACGGGCAGATCAGGGGGCATTACGGTTGTCATCAAATAACTCCTTTTGCGGAAGCCGCACCAACTACGTCCTGGTTGTTGTCTGGCGACAGATCCATGGAGAGAAAGCCCACGGTGTTGAACCAACTAAAACCAGGCACGTCGGTCGCATAAATCGCTACCGGCTTGTCTTTCATATTGATAAGTTCCTGCAAGGCAAACGGTGCGTCGGCTGCAGGGATATAGACACCTAATTGCAGGTCAATCGAGTTACCCCAAGGGCGCAAGGTGAACTCGCCGTTCTCTTCTTCGTTGCGCTTGCTGTAGTTGTTGATACTGAGCTTGCCGCCCCACTTGGTGCCGTAGTTGCGCTTGCCAGTACCAAAATTGACCCACTTGCCGAATGCCAGGAACCCAATCGATACACGGGCATTGGGCTCACCACTGACGGTGATGGTCACCACAGCCTGTGAGCTCAGCGGGATCTTTTCGAGACGGAACGAGGTGGTCTGGGTGCGCTGCCCAAACCAGTAGTTCCACCACCCTTTGCCCGGGATGCGCAGGCGCATGCTGACTGGCTGCACCAGGTCAAGGCCGCCCACTCCCTTGGTGATGGTCAGATTTAGCTGCGTACCAACAATGCCCTGTATGGACAGGCCATTGATGAATGGCGTGCGGATGACGTACGAGACGCTGCCCACACGCCCCACCTGGCCCGTGCCGATGTACTGATCGAATGGGGCCCAGCGGTTGCTGGGGCGCATGCGCTCCCATCGCGTACCGTCCAGGCTGGGCCGAATGGTAGAGTTTGCGATGGCAGCAGCTGCCTTGTAGACGGCATCACCATCAACACGAAGATCGCCCGCTGCAACCGCCCCCGGCGCCCAGGCCACCTCCCCCGCTGTCACATCGACAGCGGGGATGGAGCCTTCCAGGAACGATGCATCTGTCAGACTGATTGGCGACAGAACAATCATTTCCTTCCTTCCTCTTAAATTACGCCTGTGCCACCGCCGGTGACTCCATTGACGTTTCGGTCTAGTCGCTCCAGAGGCTCTTGCAGGACTTCAATAGCTCCTACAACCTTTGCCAGCATGTTGCGCACTTCCTTCAGCTCTGCGGTGTTATCCGCATTGCCAGGGAGCTTGCCGCCCGCCCATGGGTTGAACGCCTTTGGCACAACGGCTTCGCCTTCGTGGATCTGCGCTACCTGGTCGTATGGCACGTAGTTGATACCCACGGCATACGACGCAAGCCTGCGCCACTGGTTTTTCGCAGCGTCCCACTCAAACTCGCCGCTGGTCTTGAAGCGCTCGAACTCAGCTGCCGAGTAGCCATTGCTATTCATGCTGCCGGTCTCGTTGTAGGTGTACTCACCCGCTGCCGTCTTGCCCATGGAGCCATCGCTGTAGATCGGACGACCATCAGCCGTGAGAGCGACCACCGTCACCCGATTGCCACCAGCGACCGTGCCACCCAAGGTGCCGCCACCGCGGTTACCAGAAGCGGCCGATGAGCCACTACCAACCCGCGCGGCTTCCGCATCCTGCTTTGCCTTCTCCGCACGGATGCGGGCCTGCTCTTCAGGATCGAGCAGCTTATACAGCCGCTCCAGCGCCTCATTGGTGCTCAGCGTGGTTGCCAACTGCTTGGCGTTGTCGCCCCGGATCGTTGCCAGCAGGTCATCCAGCCTTTTAAGCTGGCTGTTGCCAATATCGATCTGCAGCTGCGCATCGGATTTCGCCAGGTCGGCATAATCGCCCAGCTCGGTCAGCTGGTTGGCTAGCACCTTCTTGTCGTAGTCCATCTCCGCTTTGGTGGCATAGTTGGCGAGCACGATGCCTGATTGCGCGGCCCCAATGGCGTTGCGCATGGAATCGGTATCGCCCAGGCCGCCACCGGCACGCAAGCGGCTCAGCTCACGCTCGATGTAGACCCACCCCTGCGCAGACTGCATGGCCGCTGTGTCAGCCACGCTGCCGAACAGGTTGCGAGCAGCATCAGTAACCATCGTGAGATAGCCCGATGCCTTCTGCAGACTGGTCTGCGCATCTTGCGTAAAGGCAGTCCAATACTCCTTTTCGTTGCCGATGGCAGCTTCCACCACCGCGCGGGCATCGCTGATCGCTGCCTGGCGCGCGGCCTCGGCCTCTTGCAAGGCCTTGGTTGCAGACTGAGCTGCCGCCTCCTGCGCAGCACGGGCGTCCTGCGCTGCCCAGATCTGCTCCTGCATGCGCACCAGCTCGGCATCACCATAGGCTTCCAGCTCTTTGCGGCGGCGTGCGCGTTCCAGCTGCTTGGCTTCTTCGTCCTTGCCTTGGGCCTTGAGCAGCTCAAGCTGCATATCGCCCTTGAGCGATGCAATCTGCTCGGCCGCGCTGTAGAGCGTATCCATGGAGTCGGTCAGACCCAGCAGCATGGCGTACAGCTTGCGGCCAGACTCGGTCGTCAGATCCAGCGAGCTGACAAGCGCGCGGAACTCTTCCCGGGTCTTTGGCACGCTGCCCAGCTCGTTTTGGGCGAAGACTTTGCCGATACTCGACTGCAGCTCAGCCAGGCGCTCCGCATCGCTGTAGAACTTGGCGTAGAAGTTGCCCGTTGCCGCAACAAATGCCTCGGCACTACCAAAGGAGTCGATCAACTTGCTGGCCATGTCGGCACCAGCAAGGCCTACGTCGTAGAGCTTGCCTCCCGCCACTTCCAACCAGCCATTGACCAGCTTCAAGCTGCCAGCCAGGCGCTGAAGCGTCTGCAGGCGGGTTTCCTCGCCCTTGGCGTACTGGTCAGTGGTGAGCACCACCTCAGCCATGGCATTGGCAGCGTTGCCGAAGACCTCCTGCAGCTTCGCCATCGCCTCTTCATCGCTCAGCCCCTTGAGGCTGACTTTGAAGTCATAGGTGAAACCGTCCAGCGCAGCGGTGCCCAGGCCCAAGGTATCAGCCATGCTACGGATGGATTCATCCATGGCAAAGAACTGATCGGCAAACGCAGAGCGCGTATTCTCGTCCAGCGCCTCACGCGTGGTCTTGTCGCTGCGGAACAGCCCACCCTTGTAATACTTAAACGAGTTGCCCTCGAAGCCAGTATCACCGCCAAACTTGCCCTCGATGCCGGAGTCTTTGAGCTTGCGACCGAAGAGGCCGCTGAGCACATTTCCAAAGACGCTGCCAACAAGAGCGCCAAGCGCCGTGCCAATACCAGGAACGATGGAGCCGATGTATGCGCCTGCCGCCGTGCCGATGGCACCGCCTACATTTCCCTTGCCCAGCTGTATCAGTGCACCGATGTAGGGTGCAGCTGCGCCCAAGGCCTGCATGCCGCCTGCCAGGAACTCACCGTTCTGCATCATGGTCAGGCCGCCCTCAAAGCCGACCCAGCCACCGGCCATGCCAGCATTGAAGTTGCCGAACATGCCACCAAAGCCACCACCAGGCATGAGGCCACTCGGGATGCCTCCAAAGCCGCCAATGCCACCGCCCGCCATCTGCCCTCCTGCACCACCCGTGCCAGAGATGCCCATGACGTTGCCAACGATGTTCATCACAAAGGGCTGCACAAACAGGCTGCGCAACATACCCTTCAGATACTCTTTGGCATTCATGCCGCCTTGCATCAGCGCATCGGTCAACGAGCTGCTAACGTTCTCATACAGCGACTTCCAGGCAGACTGGGTGGCCTCTGCAGCCTTTGCGGCCCCTTCGGCAAAGCCCTTGGCACCGAGCAAACTATTGCGCTCGCGCAGCGCCTCGATCTCGGCCTGCAGCGCGATCAATTCGCGCGACATGGTGCCGGTCTGGTCGGCCGCCCGCATCAGCTCGGCCGCATGGGCTTCCTTGATAGCGATGGTTTCCAGATTGCGATTTTGGAGAATCGCAAGCCGCTGCGCATCGTTCTTACCAATCAGCTCGATCTCTTCGGCCAGCGACTTGTTGCCGTCAATCAGCGCCTTGGCGCTGGTTTCGAGATCCGAGGTGTACTTGATGCGCGCCTGCCGAGCGGCTTCGAGACCTTCCTTTTCCAGCTTGCGCGCCGCAGCATTCTTTTCCTCTTGCGACCACTCGGCGAGTTTCGCCTTGACGCTGGCCGTCATGGCAGCAGTCAGCTTGACCTTTCCTGTGAGCAGATCGCTTTCTAGCTTGACCAGCTCCTTTTCGGAATCGGTCAGCTGACGGCCCATTTCATCTTCTTTTTGGAGTGCAGCGATTTTTCCACCGATGGATGACATCAGGCCCGCGTAGGCCTGCGCCATCTTGTCGGCCGCCTTGGCACCATCTTCACCGGCCTGCACAAAGTCCTTGACCGCCAGCGTAGGCTTCTTGATGGCAGGCTCAGCATTCGCTGCAGAGACCGATAGCGCATCGATCTGCGCGCGGAACTTCTCGCCCCAGGTCTCACCCTTGAAGGCATCAATCATGTCCTGGCCGGACATCTGCAGGATGCTAAATGCACCCTTGAAGTCGCCATCACTGACCGCCACCGCCGATGCGGCAAGACCGGCCAGGCCTTTGCCGATACTCTGGAAGGTGCGCCACACGTACTGCCCGGCGTCCACAACGTAGCTCAGTGCCTTGATAGCCGTCGTTGTCCAATCCTTGATGCTGCCGTCCGATGCCAGCGCGCGCGTTTCCGCGCGCACCCCATCGGTGCCATTCATCACTGCATTGAAGGCCTGGCTAGCGGTGTTGAGCGCTGGCACCATGCCATTGACAAACTCAGTCTTGAGGGCATCAGAGCTGGCCTGCGAAGCCATGAGCGAGCGCTGAAACTGCTCAGACTGCGCTACCTGCTCGGCAGTTACCTTCGCTTGGATCTCGCCTGCAGTCGCCAGATCCTTCATGAACGGCAGGAGCTTGGCACCCTCTTCGCCCATGATCGCCATGATCGCCGCAGATTTTCCCGCGCCGTCCTCAAACTTATCCAGCGACTTGGCGATCTGCAGAAATTGCTCGTCCGGGGTCAGATCCCGGAATTCTTTGAAATTGAGGCCAATCTTCTTCAAAGCCTCGGCCGCAGGGTCGGATTCCTTCTTGGTCTCCACCATCTTCTGCGTGAGCTGGTTCATGCTGTCTGCCAGCTGGTCAGCCTGCGTACCGCTGTACTTGGCGATAGCAGCCATGCCAGAGAGCTTCTCAACAGAGACACCCGAAATTTCACTCAGGTGCTTCAGCTCGGTTTGCGCGGCCGTGACGCCGAGCACCATATCCTTGAACGCAGCGACCGAAAACGCACCCGCAAGAGCGGCACCAATTCCAACAGCAAAGCTGGCAGCAGACGACTTGATACCGTCCATCGTGTCCTGCACACGCTTGGCTGCATCCAGTGTCTGCTGCTCGGTCTTATTCAGGCCCGCTGCATATTGGGCGTAGTCCAGCCCGAGCTGCACTACGAGGGAGCCTAGAGCAGCCATGTATTACCTCACCTTCGTTCTTTATCGGCCAGCTCCTGGTCAGCAACCAGTACCGCACGCTCCATTAGCTGCAGGCCCGCAAACATGTTTTTGCGCCGTGTGCGACGTATGAAGCGATCCAGCCAGGCGTTGACACCGGCATAGTTGAGGCCCATGCGCTGACCGCTGAAACTAGAGCGCACCCACTGCGTCTGCACATCCTGGAACGCCATCACGACATCCCAGTTTTCAGCCCACACGGGGAAGTCAGCGCCGTTTAGCTCACCGCGCAGTGCCTCGCGCTGCGCCTCGATACGGGCGCGCACCGCATTGATGTCCTTCTCGGGCGCACCAAAGGCGTGCATGCAGGCAAGCACGTCCTCATCGGGCAACCAGGCATCGGCGGGTTCCTCCCGGATGCCCACCCAGTACCTAGCCGCCTCGATCAGTTTTTTGAGCGGATGTCCTTCACGCCCATGCAGTCGAGCCAGTAACGATCTACGGCCGCAGCAACTGCGCCGATGATCTGCAGGAAGCCTTCAAAGTTCTGCTCGTTGAACGGTACTTCTGCACCGTTTTCGTCCTTGATGCCCTTCCAGCCGGTAACCACTTCGCGCAGCAGATCACCGTGCTTGAGCTGCAGGCGACGCTCGCGGTCGTCTTCTCCCGTGCGCTTGCAGATCAACGAGAACGACTCTTCACGCCAAGAGCCATTCGGCGTGCGCTCCTGCGTTTTCACATCGCACTGGAAGGTTTCGGTTTTGGCAAGTACAAAGCCCATGGGAATATCTCCGTAAACAAGAATGCAAAAGGCCGCCCGGTGTGGGGCGGCCTTGTCAAAGGATGGAAAAACAAGTGCGCGTCAGTCGCGCGGGAATCACCGGCAGATGATGACCAGCTCGTCGTCTCCCTGGTCGGGCATCAGGTCGAATGGCAACTGCAACATAGCAATGTCAGCATCGTTGTTCACAGTCCCGATGCCCGACTGCAGACGCGGCATCTGCAACTCGATGATGTTGCCAGCCGTCACACCGTGCACCAGGGCTGCGCTGCCGACATCGCTGGTGCGCACCTTCTCGCCCCAGTTGACCTGGTCAGCCTTGGGCAGCTCAATCGTTGCGCTGCCGGTAGGGCTGCGCGTAGGACTGTGGGCACCCGCGCAATTGATGAGATCGCGCCAGGTGACGGTATTGCCCCAGTTGATGCTGAATGCAGAAGTGCAGGCATTGAGGCCGAAGAAGGTAAACGTGGGTGTATTCGTCTTGCCCACGGTCTTGGGCATGATGAACGCGCTGTAGTCCACCCCTGCAGGCATACCGGGCTCAGTCGCTGCCGAGTAGCTGCCGGTGAACTCGAATTTCATCACCGGGATCTGTTTGGCATTCAGCTCGAAGCTGACATTGCCCTTAGCGCCGCTGACTGTGAACAAAGTGCCGTCCAGATAGCCATACAGGGTCAGCGTCGGTTCGCCCTGGCTGACCGGATTGAATGTGACATCCACGCCAGCGGTAATGGTTTCTGCAAAACCGCAGGCTTGCAACAGCAGACTCCAGGCCGGAGCGGTGCCCGCCACGCCTGATCCGGCAAGCTCCACCTCGAAAGTGAATTTGCGGTGTTCACCCACAAACAGCTTGCCGCTATTTCCCTTGAAGGGCTTCATGAGGTTGCGCTCGACCTGCTCGCCGTCAATCATGTTGAAGACGGGATTGCGCGTCAGGATGGCATTGGTGCCAGGCGACGGCACAACGGGAGTGCCCGACACCGTCTCAACTGCTGCCAACAGCAGCATCTTTTGCATCGACTTAGCCATTGTCTTGCTCCTTTACAGGGGTGGCAGGCACTTTGGTGCGGATGCCGGTTGCGGGATCGCGGACATACTGCCCGCCCTGGCCGGTGTGCACATCACGCGGCGCAAGAGTGCGCGGCTGGTACGCTTCCGGTTTGACGGGTTTTGTGGTTTTGGGCTGCTGTGCAGACGTGTGCACTGCCCCCTGCGGCGTGTCTCCAGCGGAGGCCGCATCTTTGGTTTTGGACATAAATGCTCCAGGTGGTGGGTTAAAAACGCGGGGTACGCAGCCACACGGTCAGGTGTCTGCCGTATTTGCTGGGATCGGGTTCATAGTCAGCATCACCGCAACTGGCCTCATACTGGAAATACTCCATGGCCTCTATGGCGGTGCGGATGGGGCCGCCATGCCGGGCGGCATCGGGGCCTGTAGGGATCAGCGCATCCAGCTCTTCCAGGGTGTCTGCAAGCACGATGATCTGCACTTCGTGACTGTCATAGCCGCCATTCATGCACCAGCCCGTTTCTGGCTCCGTCTCGACATCGAAGACAACAGCCGGAAACGCAGGGTTGGTTGGCAGTTCGACAGCCCAGCAATTGGGAACGGCCGCAAGCGCGGCCGTGATTGATTGGTGGATCGTTGCCATTACTTGCGCCCTAGTTTCTCAACTTCCTTTGCTGCGGCCTGGCCCATGGCGGCAATGACATCAGTCTTCTTACGCTCCAGCGCGGGCCCGATAAATGGCTTGGCATTGACCCAACCGCTAGACTGTGCGCGGCGCTTGCGAATGGACTGCTTGCCCCTCTTGGTGTTACTACGTCTGCTGACGGTTTTGTGACCCAGCTCGACCCAGCGCCAATAGAAGGGATCATTGTCGCGTGTGGACTTGATGCGCCCATCGGCATTGACCGAGAGCTTGCGATTGCCCGCCTTACGCACCTTCCTGGACTGATCACGCCCATGACGCACGCCCAGGTTGTATTGCTCAATTCCCGGCCCTGCCTTGCTCTCGCGTTTAATGGCGATGTTCTCGACCATCGCGCCAGTGCGCACACTGCCGTTAGCCCGTGCAATGGACTTGGCCTCATCCTTGAGGACACGCCCGCCTGCCACGACTACGCGCCGGGCCAAACGGGGAGCATCGCCCCTGGCTTTGCCAAAGTCGGCTTTCAGGCTGCCAATCCCCAGGATTTCGGTTTTAGCCATGGTTCTTGCTCGTGGTGGTGGAGATCATCAGCCACTCCCCCCGCTCGAAGACAGGATTGATGTGAGTGACGTAGTAGTGCTGTCCTTTGAACACAATTCGCAGCGTTGCGGGATCTGCCAGGCCGTCACGCGCATGAACGCGAAATTTGGTAACGGCAATAGCGACTTGGCCGCCCTGCGCGGTGGCATCTGATACCGAGCCAGACTCATGACTGACTCTGGCGAACACCCGTGGAAACAATGGTAACCATTGCTTTTTCATGCCGCCGCTGCTGTCCTTGGTTATCACAAGGTGCTCGACCGCTATGACCTTATCAAGTTCCTGGCTGTGCATGGCTATGCCCCATGATTGCGATGCAGCCGCAGCATGTTGTATGCAGCAGTGCGCTTTCTGTCTTGATCTTCCACGCTGTTAGGCCCGCACAGGACATCAACAAGGACAAGCTGTGCCGCGACAATGTCGGCAGTACACAAAATTGCCTTTGGATTACCACTTGCGTCGGCCGCTTCCTGAGTAGCAAACAAGGGGCCATCAAGGTATTTCAAAGTCTGCGCATGCGCTTGCTCGATTGCGCCTTCTACATCGCCTGCCAGCCCATCATCGAGCCTGAGCCTCTGCAGCGCTTCTTCCTTTGTAGGCTTGACCGCTGGCATGGACTACTCCGAATCCGCAGCAGATGCAGCGGGATCAGGCTCCTGCACACCACCATCAGAAGCATCACCATCGAGTGCAGACGTGTGCACAGGTTGCTGCGTACCATCTGCATCAGTGACAGTGCCATCGAGTGCAGACGTATGCACGGGTTGTAGCGCACCACTTCCGTCAGCCTGCAAACCAGGCTGCAGGCTCTGCGTCTGCGCTGGCCCGGTTGGCTTGGAGTTGGCCGGACGAGAGGGTGAGCGGCGGCGAGCAGGCCCTGCAGGCTTGGTTTCCTCGGGCTCAGCAATCATGCCGTAGCGCTTGTAGTGGGTCAGTGTGACCTTATCCAAGCCTTCTGGCAGCGCATCGCCAGGACGGTAGAGAACACCATCGCGGCGGAAGGATTTTGCGATTTCCATTTCCGAATCTCCAGAAGGCAAACCGCCAGCGCAAAGGCTGGCGGCTTGCTGAGGTGGTTGAGATTACGCAGGGAACTGGCCGGTCACCAGAGCTGCTGGGCGTTCCACGGTGAAGCCAATGCGCTCTTCGCACAGGATGGCAACCATGTTGCGGACGAAGAAATCCGCATGCTCTTCGGCCACGCGCACAGTGACTTCCTCGCGGTCGTACACAGTGCCTGCAAAGCCAGAGCCAGCCAGGAACTCATCGGCCGCCATACCATGCGACTCTACGATCTGCTTGCCCCAGACCCGAGGTGCCGCACCATCGGTAGGAGTGCCGAAGATATAGGCTCCGTCCGTGGTCTTGAGCATCTGGATCTTGGCCCACTCTTCCAGGCTCAGCACCGCAAAGGTCGCGGGGTACAGCGCCTTGGACGCCTGCAGGAATGCCCAACGCAGGTAGTCGATGGAGGTGTGCGCCGCGCCACCTGCAGGCACCACAGGCATGCCCGCAGCGCTGAATGCCGTAGCCTGCGGGACTGCACCCAGCAAATGCCCGTTGGTTCCATCGCCGTACAGGATCTGCGTGTCTTCATTCAGCTTCACGCCGAAGCGCAGACGCCCATCGATCAGGCCCTGCAGTTGCGGCGCATCCGAGAGCACCTGGCGGCTCGCTGGAATCCAGTGCGCGATGGTTTCAACTGCCGAGGTCTTCTTCTCGAAAGTAAGGGCCGATTCGTTCTTGGCCGTACCTTCACCGTTTTGCGGGCCAGCATTGTTGGTGAACAGCTTTTCCTGCACCCACTCGATGGCGTTGGAGCTGATGCTCACTGCCTGGAACAGATCACGCACAGTCAGCGGCTGATCAGGCCCCACCACGATACCGGCCTGGTAGGGCTGGATCAGAACACCCGCGCTGGCTGCAGCACTGGTGACCGCTGCCTTACCGAAGAGCGGCGCTTTCATGGTGACCAGCTCGGCGTTACCACCGCGATAGGTCTTGCACACTTCGGATGCTGCAGCCAGCTGGCCCAGGCTCTTGCGCTGATCCGCATTACCGCCCAGCAGGTTTGCGGCCTTGCGGGCCAGCTCGGTTACTTCGGTGTTGAGCTTTTCGAGGGTCTTTTCAGACTTATCGACCTTGTCAACGGCATCCTGAAATGCGGCCTTGGAAACTGCATCTGCCTTGCCTGCAGTGATTTCCTCCTGCAGCTTTGCCACACGCCCATCCAGTGCTTCGTGCGACTTTCGCACATCGCCTACTGCTTCCTTTGCAACCTTGGCAACATCGGTCAGATGCTCCAGGGCCTTGCGGACATCGCCGCCGATTTCGCCGGTCAAGGCCATTGGCATGCCGCCAGCAATGGCGAGATGCGAAAGCATCTCAGGCGGGACAATGGGCAGGCCGAGCGCAGACAGCGCAGCTGCAATGCCGACAACGGCCAGAAGGCCCAAAGAGAGATGGGTACGGGTAATAGTGAGCTTTTTCATTTCGGGTTCCAATCAAATGCATGCGCGAGGTTCTTGAATTCGTCTGCCAGCGTCACGCTGTCCAGATCACCGTCGCGGTGACCTAGCGACTTGAAGCCGCCAGACGCCAAGGCCTTGGCCTCGCGCTGGCTGTATCCGAGGCCACGCAGCTGCGCCTCGAAATCCTTGATGTTCTTTGCGGCAGATTTGACGCTGTCGATCAGCGCCTCCGGGTTCATGCCGAATGGGACAAGCGAGAATTCCCACAGCACCGCCTCCTTGATGATGCGGACATAGTCGCCGTCACGATCCTCGAAAGTGGCACCGCCATACGGAATGTCGAAGCCGACAGAGAGGCCATCGAGCACGCCTTCCTTCATCAATGCGTAGGAGTCGCGCACATAGCTGACATCGAGTGTCAATTGGCCTTCAACACGCAGACCATGGTCGTCCTGCTCAAACTTGGCCTTGCCTGCCAGCTTCTTGAGGTCGTGGTACATCGCAATGCGTACCTGGCCATCGCGCGTGGTCTTCACGTTGGTGAAGGCGCCAGGCATGATGACATCGCGGCCCAGGTCGATGTTGTTGAACACCGCCGCGTAGCCGGTAAAACTTCCATCGGCCTTGGCTTCTTTCAGTTCAATGGGTGCAATGACGCGCTCCATCATTGATCTCCTTCCTTGGGTTTGAAGTGCTCGCGCAGCAGATCGAGCGGCGCCATATTGAGAGGTGCATACAGATCGTCGCCACCATCAACGCGCGGCAGGTTTTCACGCTCCCGAATCTCGTTGCCGGTGATAGCACTGGCTTGGCGCAATTTCAGGTACTGGTCGGCACGCGCGGTGCTGTCGCCACGTAGCAGGTTGTTCACATCGAACTCGAAATACATGCCCGCTGCGCGCTCGGAAGGTTCCAGCAGGCAGCTGTTGAGGCTGGCCTCGATGCGCGTGAGATAGGCCAGCAACGTGTAATCGAGAAAGTGTTTGTTCGCCTGCTCGGTGTTGTTGTAGCTGGCCTTGTCGGTCTCCATTAGCATGTGCAATGGCACGCGGTAGATGCGCGCTACCTCTGCAATCTGCAGCTTGCGCGCCTCGATAAACTGCGAGTCGTTGTTGGTCGTACTGATCGGCGTGTACTTCGTTCCATCAGCGAAGAAGGGATGCTCGCCCTTCTCCCGCGATTCACGGATGTACTTGGACAGGCTTTTGCGGAACTGATCACGCGATTTTTCGCCCGGGTCGTAGTCGCCGGTGATGATGCCCAGGGGCTGACCACCGCTGCCGAAGAACTCGGCCGCATATTTTTCCAGCGCCACCGACAGGCCCAGGCTGTTGCTGTGGATCTGGTGCGGAGCGAATCCCTCCAGCTGCCCGACGCCACCAAAGCCACGCACCGGCATGATGTCGCGGCGCGTGAGCTGGCGGCGCGCGCCATGGCGATCAGTCAGCCAGTAAATCACGCTGCCATCGCGCCGCACTTCGGGCTGCACACGGCTTTTGTGCACAGGCTGGATCTCGATCACACGCCCTGTGCTCTCAAACCGCGTGATCGGGTTGTAGGCCTGGCCCAGCGTTGCGAGGCTGACAACCATGGATTCCTTCCACTCGGGAGCGGTCAGGTACTCGCATGGTTGCCAGCGCACCAGGGCGTAGCGCGAATCGTCTTTGGCTCTCTCGCGCCCCTTGCTGGTGGTGCGGTAAAGATGGAGCGGCAACGTCCCAACGGTCTCAGCAATCAGACGAATCGCTGACCAGGCAGTCGTGATCTGCAGCTGCGTGGTATCGCTGACGCTGATGTTGGCCCAGGTGCGGCCTGCACCGAGCACGCCCCACCCTTGCGGATCTGTGAGCGATAGATCGGTGCCCTTCAAAACCCAGCCTGCAGCGTGCAGGAGGGAACGGCGGATGATATTCATGTCGTTTCTTCTGCAAATGAATCCCAGAAGGCTTTCGCCTGCCGGGCTTTGGTATCGACTACGGGAATTGACAGCGCACGACCGAGCGCCATGAGCATGGCGAGCACGCCGTCAATCTTGTTTTCTGGGCGCTCTTTGGTAGGTGAACGCAGCTCATTGAACTTGCTGACCTTGACGACGAGATTGCTCATCATCCAGTTCATCACTGGGTTGCCGTCATGCACCAGGTGACCCTCATGCACCAGGTTCTCGACCTCGATCAACGGGCCTGTAAAGAACATGGCCCGCTGGGTGATCTCGACCAGAGGCAACCCTTCGTCCAGCAGCTGCCGCGCAAAGTAGCGCGACAGCGCCGGGTCATATGCAACCTCCTGGACATTGAGGCGATTGCACAGCGCGCGAATGTCATCTGCGATCACATCGAAGTCGGTGATATTGCCGTCGGTGACGACAACATGGCCCTGCTTGACCCAACCACTCAGGTACGCATTGGGGCTGTTCTGCACCGCCACTTCATTCAAGTACAGACGTGTGCACACATGCCACTGGCCGTTCATCTGGTAGACAGCAACCAGTGCAGCAAAGTCCACCTTCTCGGCCAGATCCAGGCCCAACCACACCGGCACATCGCGCGGTATGTCGTCCATACTGACGCCAGGCTTGGCGCAGCCCTCCCAGGCGCGCATGTCCATCCAGGCGCTCTCACCATTCACCCAGACATTGAGGCGCTTGGTGAGAAAGTTGTTGAGGGCGCTCGGCATGGCCTTGGCCTTGCGGGCCGCTGCAGCCATGTCGTCTTCGAGCACCGACTTGCCGTAGTTGGGGTTGGCCTTGGCATGGCTGCTGGGCGCAAAGGGGTCATCTCCGGCATCGATGCTGAAGATGATTCCGAACAATGCCGGATCATCGATAACGCGCTCCAGCACCTTGGTCGTGTGCGTGCGTCGCTCGTAGCAGATACCTCCGATGTCTGTGCCTGCTGTGGTGATGTTCCACAACAATGACTGCTCGCGGGCACCACGCGCGGTGTCGATAACGTCATAGACCGCGCGGGTCTTGTGGGCGTGCAGCTCATCGATCACCGCAAAGTGCACATTCAAGCCGTCCAGCGTAGAGCCCTCGGCGGCCAGCGGCGTGTACTTGCTGGCCGTGTGCGCAACCGTGATGCTGTGCTGCATGAAGGCCACGCCGAGGTAGGTGCGCAGATCCGTCACACGCTCGGCCATGGCCCGGCTGTCATCGAACACGATGCGCGCCTGGTCGCGCGTGGTAGCTGCGCTGTACACCTCGGCACCATGCTCGCCGTCAGCGCTGAGCATGTAGAGTGCCAGCCCGCTGGACAGCGTGGACTTGGCATTCTTGCGAGGAACCTCTACATAGCCCTCACGGTAGCGGCGTACCCATGATTCCCTGCCAGTGACCGGATCTACCTTCTTTGACACCCAACCGAAGACGGTCGTAATGATGAAGCACTGCCAGTCTTCCAGCTCGATGAGCCTGCCTTCCTTGGCCCACTTGCCTTTGATGTGCGGCAGCAGCTCAATGAACTCGCACGGGCGAGCGGCGCGGGCGTGATCAAAGACGTAGGGCCAATCCGCACTGAGCGCTCGGGCCAGGTCGGCCTGCTGGCGTTCCACCGCCAGGCGCACCCACTTGCATGCGGGCACAGCTCCGCTTTGCACATCGCGCATATAGCGCTGTGCTGCGGCAATGTGCTTGTTGATCATGCAAGTGGTTCATGGTTACGGGCCACCCACCACCGCGAAAGCCGCGAAGCCAGTAGGAGCCTGAGGTGCAGCGTCAATGCCCGGCAATGTCGGCTGCACGTAATTGCTGGGTGAGACCCGGCCACGAGCAGCAGGGCTGAGGCCAAAGTGCTGCAAATAGCGATTGACCTGTTCACGATGGTTTTTGATGAGCTGCACCATCACGCTCTGCTGGGCGTAGCCGCTAGGCGTAACCGCGTGGCTGGCCTGGTAGACGGCTTCGGGATAGTCCAGGTTTCGCTCTTCCATCAAACGATTGACCTTGCCGTTGAATGCTTCTTCCAGTTCTGCCAGGCGGCCAGCAGCCTGGCAGTACAGCGCAAGCGCTGTGCGATCCAGGCCACTGACAAGGCCCAGCTCTTCCAGCAGCGGAGTGATCCGCTTCCATTCTTTGCGCCCTTCTCGGCTGAGGTGTTTCGGCGGAGCCGGAATTTCGATTTTGGGGTTGACCCCATCGGCCAGATTCAGCGGGCGCCTTCCGGCATTACCTTCAAGCAACCGCAAAGCTGGCGGTTTTGGCATTGGGCCTCTCTGTCCCATGGTCTATCTCCTATCGGGGTACCCCCCCTCCAAAACCTGCGCGCATGAAAAATGTGGGGGGCGGTCGGTTTCCAGCAAGCGGGTTAAGAACTTTTTCCACCCCCTACCCCCTCCGCAACACGAAATTTCTTTCCAGCGCCCTTGCCGCATCGGTTTTTTTTCAGCCATGGTTGTGCCGAATTTTTTCGCTTGCACGGTATAAAGCGCGCACCGTGCAGGCGAATCAGCGCTCGCGATAGCTAGACCAGGCACGCTGCACCCCACGGGCACGCTCGGCCTCAGACTTTGCATCGTGGCAATCGGCGCATATGGGCTGCACGTTTGATTCCTCATCAAGACCACCTTCCTCTAGAGCGATGATGTGATCTCGCATCGTTGCCAGGGTGACGCGGCCAGCTCTAAAGCAGGGGCGGCATAGCGGCTCGCGCTCGAAGAGCTCTTTACGTAGCTGCTGCAGACGCCTGCCAGTTATGCGCTTCGCGGCCGTAACCTTCTTACTCCATTGCACTTTCGGATGCTTCGCGCACCGGCCAGTGCCATCGGACACCAACACACCGCAACCAGGATGCGAACAAGGACGAGGGGCAGCAGTGGGCATGGCGATGTGGTAATAAAAAACCCGCTGCAGTTGCCTGTAGCGGGTTACCTGTGACGGGCTTATGAGGTGGAGGGGGGAACCTCAGACACACCAATCACAAGATAGCTGGAATGTACACAAAGTCTCTAAGGTGTAAAAGTCCTATTTGCATTCCAACGCATGTTGGTCTGCAGCTGCTCAGCCTCGACGGCAGCGCGGCGCTGTGCTTTGGCCTTTGCCTGGTCTTGCAACCACATATCAATCGCAGCATCAGCCTGCCCAAGCCGCGCATGCACCGTGGCCTCGGCACAACCCAGGTGTACAGCAGCCAGCTTCACCCCGAGGTCGTGCAGGTAGATGTGGTTCAGCGTCTGCACAAGGTGGGGCCTCGCCGTCTCAATGGCCTTGATGGCGGCATCAATCTCCTGCGCATCCTCATCAAAGGCCGGGATGATCGCGCCGTTGTAGCTGCCACGATTGAACACACCGCAATCAACATCGAGCACATTGCGCGTGGCCCAGCCATTACCACCACTCAGCATGCGAGACTTCCACAACGCCCAGTTGTCCAGGCGTTGCCTGATCCGTTCAATGCGCGCCATTGCCGCCTCCCCCATCTCCTGCACTGGCTGGCCGCTCACCTCCGTCCAGTTCAGGATCAAACACAATGGCCCAGTCATCGCCAAAGTTCACCATCGACCAGGCCACCTCTTGCTCCACCGAGCGCATGTTGAATGCCGTCCCTGCGAAGTGCCCCGCCTCCATGGCCCAGAAGCGATTGGGCTCACCCATGCAGCCCTGGCGCACAGCGCGGAACACCGCACCGCCTTCCATCTCTGCCTTCTTCACAATCAGCTCGTAGGTCTTAGGCATGTTGCGCTTGATGTGATCAAGACGCCGTGCCAGCTCTTCAGGCGTGATCTGGATAAGAGGTGCTGATTGAGTTGCCGCCCCTTCTGCCTTATTGAGTGTCCTAGTGTCCATACTGTCCATCCTTTTATATAGAGATCACAGGTAGTCGCTTGCCCACGCGCACGCGCCTGCGCCCACACCCTTGCATGCGCCCGCCCACACATTGGCAGCCGCGCCCTTGCCAACACACACCAATGTCCAAGCAGGCAATGCAGCAGCTACAACCCACCGAATCGAATGGTTTGGAGTAGCTACGGTGTCCATGCAATTCGTTGGACACCGTGGACACTGGACACTTACAGTGCTACGTCATGGGAGAGCAGCAGCCGCTCCCCGCAACTGCACCGCAACGAGGGCAAACACCGGCCCGCGTCCATTCAGGCACACCAGCGCGAATCACGCCTCCCCTGGTGCCTGCGGTGCAGCGCGTATCGCGCGCCGCTGGTTGATAACGATGACGATCAGAAGGGTGCATTCATCCCGTCCTGCGCATCCAGGAATGCAGCAGCGGGCGATGGCACAGGCATTTGTGCCCCGGCCTCCGCTTGCGCTGATACATCGGTTGATTGATCGGCAGAGCTGTCCTCTTGATCCAGGCCAACCACAGCGCCCTCCGAGGGCCAGTTGCGCGGCCGCTCAAAGCCCCAGGCCCGCACGCCATTGATTTGGCGCTTCTTGCGCTCCCAGCCCTCATGTTTGAGCCAGCTGGTGATCTGGGCCTGCAGGCCCGGGGTTGCCTTGGCAGCGTCCTGGCCGAGCGCGTGTGTGAGCTGTGCGATGGTCACAAACTCAGTCATCTTATTCACCACAGCCGCAGATCCGTGCTGCAGCGATTCGCGCATCAGCACCATCAGCAGCTCGCTCTCCACGGCCGTTTCAACCAGGCGGCTTTCCTGCATAGGTTTGAACAGGCGCTCTTCCTCTTCGGGCAGCGGGTTGTACCGCTCTTGCTGCTGGTACAGGGCAAAAGCCTCCGCAAACAACTGAGCCCGGGCTTTCGCCACCCATTCCGTATTGATCACATGGCGAACAGGAATAGGCCAGAAGCGCCGATTGCCCGTGCGGTCGCGCAGGTACGTATCCTCATTGGTCGTACCAGCCAGCACGCATTGGCGCGGGAAGGACTCAACCACAGCGCCGTATGCCACGCGAAAGCGGTCTACCTTGCTGCTCACGAATGCCTTGATGGCGCCCACCTCGGCCTTGCTGAAATGGGTCAGCTCTGCGATCTCGTAGATCCACAGGCCCTGCACCTGTTCCTGCCCTTCCTTGCCCCGGCTCACATCGAAAGGCGTGTCACTGAAATAGGCACTGCTCGCCAGCGTCTCCACCAAAGTAGACTTGCGCAGGCCGCCCTCGCCTTCCAGAACGGGCATGTAATCGAACTTGCAACCAGGCTCCATCACCCGGGCCACCATGCCCAGCAGCCAGTAGCGGCCAACCAGCGTCAGGTACTCCATGAGTTTGGGCCGCAGGCTATCAGGTGACTCGCCCAAGGTATGGATTAGCCATTTATCAACGCGTGGCTTCCCATCCCATTCCAGCCCAATCAGCCAATCACGAATGGGGTGGAATCGCCGGGTATAGGCCACCGTCTGAATGGCTTCTTCCAGCGCCGCCTTCGGGATGGATGGCAGGCCATAGGTATCGGTCAGGTACTTGCCCAGCAGCAGGCTATCAGCGCCGCGCACATCACCGGGCTTGGCGTATTTCCAGGGCCAGGCCACGCGGCACTGCACGCTGTTTGTGAGCTCGTTGTAGCCCAGCACCTCGCACACCGCCTTGTCATGCTCCAGCGCCGCGATCACCAGCTTGCGCGAGACCATCCAGCGCTCTTTTTCCGAGTCCCAGTATGGGCGCAGCCACCAGGGCCTGCCGCCGTCACCATCGTCCTCATCACCAGGCGGCTCATCGCCCCCCGCACCGCCATTACCACCGCCTCCCGTGCTAACGGGGGAATCGCGTTTTTTTTCTGGCGCCGGTGTCTCGGCAGGCTTGGCATCCCAGCCAGGCACATAGGCCTTGGGGAAGAAGCTGTTGACGATGTACTCGCCCGACCAGCCCTCTTTCTCGATGTAGTCCCTGCAATCCCAGCCGCTTTCCTTGGAACCAGGGAACGGCACTCGCAGCAGCTGTACAGACAGACCTCGCTCATGCAACAGACGGCCAATGCCCAACATGGCATGCGCGCCGGGCTGCTGGTCTGGTTTCAAATAGGGTTGCGCATCCTTGAGCGCCTGGCGTTCTTCTTCCGTCTTGAGGGCATTTAGCTCTTTGCGCGGCGGCTTCTCGCGGTGACTATCGCAATCGGGCCAGAGCAGTACAGGGCAGAAGGTCGGCAACCAGTCCCAGGAGCATTTGCTCCATCCCTGACTGCCACCCACCCAGCTGGCAACCACATACGTACCAGGCGCATAGGCATCAAGCGTGGCCTGCAGCACATCGGCCTTCACCTCGCCCTCGACCAGGACAACCGTTTGCCCCTCCACCGGCAATTTTCCGAGCGGAAAGTACAGGGGCTTTGGTTCCACAAAGCCCTTGAACACCCATTTCATTGACCCATTGCGTTCGCTTTGCGCGAACACGTAGGGCATGGTGATCTTCTCTCCGCCACTGCGCAGAAAGCGCACCACGTACCCATACAGCACATCGCCCACGCGGTATTCCGCGACGTGTTGGCGTGCGCTGTCTGGGTAGTTGTGGTGGCTGAAATTTGGCTTCGGTGCGACGGCTGGTACAGGCACCAGCGTTCGCCATTTTTCTTTTTCCTTCACCGGGGCTGCAGGAGGTGGTGGCGGTGCTGGTGGCCGAGGTGCAGGCACTGGCGTGTTGCCACGCCGCACGATGCCCGCAACATCTTCCAGCCGCTCTTCTGCTGCAACGGCCAGTGCGGCCTTGGGCATGCTCAGATCATGGATGGCAGCGTACAGACTCAGTAAGTCCCCGCCCTTTTCGCTGGTGGCGTGATCAAACCAACGCCCAGCTCGCTCGCCCACCATGCAAATGCATAGGCTGCGGCCACTGGCACCGCTCAAGTCGCCGCACTTCCAATCCTCCCCTTCACGCATCCCACCGGGCAACCAGCGAGGCAGCAAGGTATCCATGCGGGCAAGTAGCGCATCGGCCAGATCCTTGTACTTGATCGGCGGCAATTCCCCCTTTGGATGCATCGCTTACCGCCTCCAGCTCTGCAACACTGCCGCCAGCGCGCCAGATCCTGCACTATGACCCAAGCCTCCAGCCCATGGGTTGATTGGCACATACTCGGCCACTGGCTTGTTGCGATACGACACGCGACGCTTGCGCACAATGGTCAGCAGGCCTGCGCGCTTGAGATTTTTCACTGTGTCGGTAGCTGCCTGCACGCTCACTTTGGCGGCAAGGGCCAGCTCGCGCACCGTGGGCGCACGTTCGGGGGTAACAAGTTGCTCGCATGCCTGCAGCAGCGCCTGGCGGACTTCACCGGCAGGACGGCCGCAAATGGGTGTGTGAATGGCGGCTTCCATCATTCGGCACCTCCACCGTTTGACCAGCGGGCCATGGCTGCCCGCATGCGGGCCTTCAGGTTGCGCAGTACCGTTTGACCCGCTGCAATCATTTCGGCCCACTGACCTTCAATCTTGCGCATCTCATTCGGTGTAATAACGCCGTCGGAGAGCGACTCGCCAAGGCTTGCAATCACGTCGCTGAATTCGCGCATCAGCTTCGCCACAAACGCACCCGTGCAGCTACCAGGGTCTACCGATTCAGGTAGCAGGGTTACAACCGCGCCCAAGCTATCTGCCTGCGCATTCAACGCGTCAAGACCGTGCTCGCTACCCACGTCACGGCACAACAACATGATGTCGTGCGCGTCTTCGTAGCCGAGTTTGTAGCCAGGCGCACCGCGCAACTCTTTCTCCAATGTGCTCGGGCTCTTGCCCAGGCGCAGCGCTACAGCGTCCACCCCGCCTGGATAGTTGCGAGCCGCCCTTCGCACCCCATCAATCAATGACGACATATCCACCCCCACTTAAAAAACGCTATAGGCACCGGGCCGCTGTACTGTCACAGTCCACCCCATGCCATCAATAAAAACCACCCCAGCACCAGCGCCCGCGATCTGGAGCAACTGGAAAGCCCCTGGCCGCCGGAGACACAAGCGGCGCAACCGGGCGCTGGCTATCAGCTGGGATGGTTGGAAACTGGCGGCGCAGACATCGGCTTCCACTCGCGCAACCCGTAGATGTGATCAAGCGAAACACACTCGCCCGCAGTAGTTGCAAGCTGCACGATTCGCTTCCCAACATCGATTGATGGCGAGCTTTCACCGCGCTCCCACTGACCCACGGCACTTTGGGTACAACCCATACCCTCGGCAAACCGCTGCTGGGTGTAGCCAAGGGCCAGACGAATGCATTTGATGTTGCTCATAACCCATATAGTAGCATTGCTTCTTGTCGTGGGCAACAGCATTGCTTTTTTGCTTTTATTAGTAGCTACGCTACTGTTGCTGTATGACAGAAAAAAAAGCTCCAATTGCTGATGTGACGGCTCAAGAGGCAATGCGCCTGCGCGCGTTGTGGAACAGCACAGAGCACCCGGGCCAGGCGGTGTTTGGAGAGGAATTCGATATAGGCTCGCAAAGTGCTGTCGGGCAGTTTTTGCGCGGATTACGTCCACTTAGTCTGAAGGCGGCTATTGGATTTGCCAGGGGTCTCAAGTGCAGCATTGAAGATTTCAGCCCCCGCCTTGCATCTACTGCGGCCCAGGCTGCAGCAGTCGGACTACCCCAGGGCAGCAGTTCAGGTTCACCGGCTGAAGAAGTGGCACAGCTTCATATAGGCACGCATGAACAGATGCCGCCGCCTTCTGTGGGCCCGTCTTCGGAAGTCATCATTCCCCAATACGATGCCTTTGGTGCCATGGGGCCAGGCTTTGTACTTGAAGACAATCCGCCAGGCCTAATCAAGAGCTGGCATGTTGATGAACACTGGTTGCGTTTGAATGTTCCGGTATTCACCCATCCAGACAACTTGTGCATCGTGACAGGCTTCGGCCCTTCAATGAAACCACGCTTTAACCCCGGCGATCCTTTACTGTGTGATCGAGGCGTCACAAGTGTGGACACTGACGGTGTCTACTTTTTCAGCGTGGGACGCCATGGCTTTATCAAGCAGCTCCAGCGCATCCCCACTGAAGATGGAATGATTTTGCGCGCCAAGTCCTTCAACAAGGACTACGACCCATTCGACATCACAGCGAAAATGGAGTTTCAATTATTTGGCAAGATCCTCACAGCCTGGAGAAGCGAGCAGTTCTAAACCAACATCAATAAACCAATGAAACGAATCAAACCCCACCATCTTTTTGCATACGCGGCACTTCTCACCATTTCCACCCACGCATCAGCAGATTGGAAATATCAAGATGAGGTAGACAAGATGACTGGCAAGGCTGAAAAGTATGCCATCGCAACCAGCAGCAATTCGCTTGCTCTAGCCTTTCCGTACGCTGGTGCAAACAAAGGGCGCATCTATGTACAAAAGCACCCTCAAAATGGTACTAATGTCTACCTAACTATCGACAAAGGCCAGATTCTCTGTTCTGCCGCTACCAAATGCACTGTACAAGTCAGATTTGACGATGACCAGCCAATAACGTTCAAGGGCGGTGGAGCTGCAGACCACGACTCCACGGTGGTATTCATCCTGGACTCCAAGCGATTCATTGCACAAGCCACAAAGGCCAAAAAAATTCTGGCACAGGTCAACATCTACCAGAACGGACATCAGGTGTTGGAGTTCAGCACCCCTGAATCCCTGAAGTGGGACGCGCCACAGAAGAAAAAATAGACTACCTACACAGCGAAATCGACCCGCCTAGGCGGGTTTTTTTTCGGCCGTCGAACATCTCGCAGCCAAGAAAAGAAGCAGATAACCACAAAAAAAGAAGCTGTGCTGTTGCTTCTTTAAAGAAGCATTGCTACTATATCGTCTACCGGGCCGTTCAGCCCACCAACGGAGGTAGACGATGAAAGCAACAGCAAGTGCGCCAGAAGCCGGTGCGCTCCCCCGCGGCACATGCCAAAACCAGCGCTTGCATGCTCTGGCTGAGCGTGTAGCCCGCCTGAATCCCAACAGTCCCACCATCGGCGCAGGCATGCTTGCCTCTCTGGTGAACGATGCTCGTCAAGCACTTGGCCTGCAGCAGGAGCAGGCACGATGAGCACCGCATCTACCAGTACACACGTCTGCACTGCGGGCGCAATCCCCACGATCACGGGAAACGACACTTGGCTGCGAGCTGCGGATGAATCGCGCCGCCATGCGGACGTACTCCGCAAGCATTACGACACCGTCAAGAAGCAACCCCTCCGCAGCTCCCTCTGGGAGGGCTACTGGGCACTGTTGTGCGATGCCGAACAGTGCGAAAAGAAGGCAATCCAGTACGGTGGCTTGTTGCACATCAGCGTGCCTGCTGCGGTCAACCAGGCAACTGCTGAGCTGAAGCGGCGCAGGGTGCTGGCATGAACCTCTACTTACTAATCTGCGCAGGCCGCATGCACACCAAGCTGGCCGACAGCTATGCCGACGCGCTGGCGTGGGGCCGTCAACACTTCAACAACCACGCCGTGCTGGCTGTGCTGGAGCGCTGATATGCCAGCACCTATCCAGCTCGACGGCCCCTACTACCCGCCCACCAAGCAACGCCTGCTGCGCGCCGCGCAATGGCTTGCTGTGTGGATCAGCGTTACCGCCTTTACCGTTGGCGCGGCCTCGGCCATTGCGCTCTCGCTGCAGTTCTAAAGCAAGGGGCGTGCATGTCGTACCCATCCATCGTGATCTACGGGCCGCTGGGCAGCGGCATGCGCACCAATGCCCAGGCCTTGTGCCAGCACTTCGGCCTTGATTTTGTGCTCGACCAGACGGAAGACACCCCGGCCACCACTGCCGCACACCACCCCGTGCGCGGTGCCTTGGTGCTGTCTACCGAGCGGCCCGAGCACACCGATTTTTCCATGTCCTACGCCCTGGCAGAGCAGCACCTGATGTTGTTGCCTGCGGGCTATCCACTGTAAGGAGTTGACCATGCGTACCCAACCCACCCCACAGCTGCACGTATGCCCCCAGTGCAACGGCGTGCACAAGACCCCATCCAGCCTGTTTGACTGCTGCGTCTGGCAGCACGTCACTGCGCCCGAGCGCCTGCAGATGCAGCGCGAGGTGGAAGCGGGCAAGTCCCTGCAGCTGGTGCTGCTGCACCACGGCGCCCAGGCAGGCGATGTTCAGGGAGCATTGGCATGAAGGCGATCACCCTGGCCGCAGATCTTGCGTGCGTCATTGCCCCAAAGCAGCCCACAGCGACAGCTTCTCTCTATTGGAAGCGGTCGCGCCAGAATGAACGCTTCATGGACGGAATTTTCTCATCGATGGCGCTGGCAACCAGGCTGGAGTGCTGGGAACACAGCGACGGCTTCCATGTGATCTCGTCAGTAGAGCACCCCGAGCCAGCCCCCGGCGAAATGGATCTCGGGCCCGAGTACCACATCACCATCACTCACGAGCACGGCCGCTGCAGAAGTTCTGACGCGCTTTGGGTATTGAGTGAGTTTGGTGTTGCCGATGCCAAGGAAGACAACCACGTTCCGAATGGATTTGTGCGCAATTTCTGGCGTCCGGTTGCCGATCACCTGAGCGGCTATGAATGCCCCTGCCAGGACAGCGAGCCTGCCATGCGCGAGGACAAGGGCGATTTCGTTTGGAGAGGGACGCCACGATGAGCCGCGCCCAATCCATTGCCGACAAAAACGGCTGCGATATCGAAACCGCTCAGCGCTATCTCGACCTGGTCGAGGAAGGCTATACGCGCTACGAGGCCTCGGTGATGTCTGGCATGCGCGATCCCGACGAGGCCTGCGACAGCACCCCACCTACCAATCAACTCGGAGCAGATCATGGCAACTGATCAGCATGACACCGTAACGCAGACCCTGCCGCAACCAGGCGCAGGCCCCTTGATGCAGTCTGTACCTGTGCTCAGCATTGCGCGCAGCCTCACCAACCAGCGCAAGCACTTCGATCCTGCCAAGCTGCAGGAATTGGCCGAGAGCATCAAGGCCACTGGCGTGCTGCAGCCCATCCTGGTTCGCCCACTGCCAGTCTCCCGCGTCAAGGATGAAATGACCCAGGCCCGCGCCGAAAAACGCGAGCCAGCCCAGTACGAGCTGGTATGCGGCGAGCGCCGCTGGCGTGCCAGCCAGTTGGCCGAGGTGCCCGAGATTCCGGCAGTGATCCGGCCACTGACTGATGCGCAGGCCCTCAAGGCCCAGGTGATCGAGAACCTGCAGCGCGCAGACATTACCGAGCTGGAGGAGGCCGAGGGCTACGAAAAGCTGATGGAGTCGCAGAACATCAACGCCGACCAGTTGGGCGCAGAGGTGGGCAAGAGCCGCAGCTATATCTATGGCCGTCTCAAGCTGCTGGATCTGTGCGAGCAGGCACGCGAGGCCTTGCGGGAAGGCAAGATTGATCACTCGGTCGCCCTCCCCATCGCCCGAATCCCATCTGAGCAGTTGCAGCTCAAAGCCTTGCAGTACGCCACCCAGACCAACTACTACGGATCTACACCGGGTGCCCGCGAGGTGTCGGCGCATGTGCGCAACAACTACATGCTCAAGCTCAAGGAAGCGCCCTTTGATCGCAAGGATGCCGAGCTGTGCCCCAAGGCCGGGGCCTGCACCGACTGCAGCAAGCGCACGGGCGCCGAACCCGACCTGTTCACCGATGTTGATAGTGCAGACGTGTGCACAGACCCCCCTTGCTTCCACAACAAGGAAGAGCTGCATGCCGCTCGGGTTCGCCAGGCTGCGGAAGACCAGGGCCTGGATGTGATCGACGGGCGCGAGGCCAAGGCCTTGATGCCCAGCGCCTACAGCGGCGAGATCTCGGGCTACCTGCGCCTGGACACCGACAAGGACATCCCCATCAAGGGTAAGCCCCTGCGCAAGATCATCGGCAAGGCCATGGAGCGCTCGGGCATCAAGCCCACCATGATCGTCAACCCCCACGATCCCAAGGAACTGATCGCGGTGCTGCGCCCCGAGCAGGCTCAGGAGCTGCTGCAGGCAGCGGGTGCCAAGGAACACCAGGACAAGCTGCAGGAGCAGACCGAGCGCGAAGAAAAGGAATTGAAGCGCGAGCAGGCCCAAAAGGAACAGCAGGCATACGAGGTCAAGTGGCGCAAGGATCTGGCCAAGGATCTGATTCACAAGGTTGCGCTGCAGGCAGTGTCTTGGGAAGCCATCCCCCGCACCCTGCTCGAATCACTATGCAAGCAGCAGATCAATGCCTTGGATGCCGAATCTATCCGGCAGCTGTGCGATGTGCTGGAGCTGGGCAAGGTTGCCCCGCAGCAGGCCCTTATCGACTGGGCAATGGATCACGACTACGCAGACGTTGCACTGATGCAGTTGATGGTCTGGAAAGACCGCACGCACCGCACTTGGGTGAGGGATTCTGAAAACGCTGTGCTGATGTGCATCGCTGCTGAATGCGGTGTTGATGTAACTGCGTTTCAGAACCAGATCAAAGCCAATCAGCGCGCCGCTAAAGCTACTAAAAAGCAGCAGGAGGCCAAAAAAGCTGCACTCAGTACGCTTTCCGATGATTCATTGAAGCCCCAGGAAGCCGCCTCTACCCCTACCCCCGCTGCGCAAGCGCAGAAGGGGCGCGGGGGGAAGAAGGGAGCCAAGGCCCAAGTGAGCGAGACGCCGAAAACCAGCGAGGGGTTTGCCAGAGCGCAAATTGCCGAAGCCATGCAAGCCGCAGAAAGCCCCGCTGGCGCGGCCGAGAGCACGGGTGATGGTCAGGAAGACATATCAGGCGCGGCTGCGGCCGCGCAGGATGACGATGCGCAGGCTGTGGCTGTCGCCCAGCCTGCGACAGCGCCCTCTCCTACCGCTGCTTGGCCGTTCCCTACGACCAAGCCCCCTGCGGACACGCACGCCGCAAGCGGCGAGCAATTGACTGTTGGCACATGGGTAATCGTCAACAACACCCACAGCAACAAGAAGCTGCGCGGCGAACGCGGCCAGGTGTACTCAAAGGTGCGCGACGACTACCTGATCAACATTCCAGACAGGTCGCCTTTCTCATCAACGCGGGAACACTTGACCCCTTGCGAACCTCCGGCCGCAGCCGCCTCTCCCGCAGATCCCGATGTATTCAAGGAAGGCGCAAAGGTGCGCATCAAGGCCGATGCTGACATCGCTCCTAAGTATGACCGTCTGCGCGGCCAGGAAGGCGAGCTGCGCTACTCCGTTGGCGCGAAGCAAAACGTCTGGCGTGTGGCCTTCCCTGGCGTCATCAAACGCGGTCTGCCTGATGTGCAGTCCTTCAACATCAAAGATCTGGAGATCGTGCAATGAGCAACACCAACGAATTCGCAGCCCGCGAGGCCGTCATTGGCCCAAACATCCTGCTCGCCAGCGGCGTCTATTTTCACTTCGACGAACCAGGCCGCACTGCGGTGAGTGTTGAAGACGTGGCCCACGCACTCTCCAATCTCTGCCGCTTCACCGGCCACAGCCGCAATTTCTACAGCGTGGCCCAGCACGCGGTGCTGGTGTCGCACCTGGTGCCACCAGAGCTGGCATACCAGGCACTGCATCACGACGATGTAGAGGCTGTGATGGGCGATGTGTCCAGCCCGCTCAAGAAACTGCTGCCCGAGTACAAAAAGCTTGAGCGCGAGATCGAGGCGGTGATCCTGTTCCAGAGGGGCATTTTCTCGCCAATGCCTGATGCAGTTAAGCGCGCCGACCTGATCGCATTGCGCACTGAGCAGCGCGACCTGATGCCAGCCATTGGCGGCAGTTGGCACAGCTTGGACGGCATCGATCCGGCCGAGCAGGTGATCGTGCCTATGAACCCAGTTGAGGCACGCGCTGCATACCTGCGCCGCCACGAAGAGTTGTGGCCCGAGTATGCAGCCCGCCATAGCCTGAGCACTGGCGAACAAACCCCAGCTCAGCCGGAACCTGCCAATCAGACAGCGCTTTCCGAGCCGGTTGGAGTGCTGTCTGTCTACATGTACGAATATGACGCCGGAGAGATACTCAAGGCCAGCAGCATCAGCAATATCTGGGAGGCCGTGGAGAAACTCCCGCTCGGCAACTATCAGATCTTCATAAAAGCCACTGGGTTAGCCCCCGCAGTGCCTACGACTTGGCCGCAGCCAGGCGACCTGGTGCGATATGCCCACGGCGAGACAGCACTTGCTTTGCATGGCGATGCACACGCGGGCGGCTGGCATGGTGTGCAATGCATGGGCGGCTACACGTTCTATACGCGAGTTGCTAAGCCATCTGCCGCCGACAGGGCTACCTGGGTGGATTGCGCAGTGCGTTACCGGGGCAAGACACGCGAAGAAGCACGCCGAGAAGCCGGACTGGACACCCGCGCGGGAAAGGATGGTGCAGCATGACCAACCGCCAAATGTTGGAGATTCCAATATCTGCCGCCAAGGAAATTGCCGACAGCTACGGCTACGACCAGGTGGTGATCATCGCGCGCCGCGTGGGTGATGACCCAGACCCACACGGCGAGCATGTCACCACCTACGGTCGTGACAAGGCGCATTGCGGCGTGGCCGCGCGCGTCGGCAACTACATCAAGCACAAGATCATGGGGTGGCCGGAATACACGCCTGCGGCCCAGCCCGCTGATGCGCTGACAGCAACGCCGCCCAAGTCCAACACCTTGTGGCGCCTGCTCACCAACGGCTACGACTGGGACTTTGTGACCGGCGGCAATTTGAGCGAGCGCGACCGCACGGCGCTTGAAGCTAGGGCCAAGAGCACCTGGGCGGCAATCTGCACAGAAGTCAACCCGAAAGGCGTGCATGCCCCGCCAGCTGATGCGCTGACGCCCTTAGCCTTTGCTGTGCCACATAAGGCGATCACTGCCAGCCTCATGCGTGACGACGGCGGAGAGCGACCAACTTACTGCGTGATGGTGGCCTATCCCAGCGAGGCCGATGCCAGGGCAGCACTCTCTTTGCTCTCGGCAGACTCTGCAACCGACAACATTGAGAAGGCCCTTGACGATGCGCTACGGGAGCGGGATGAAGCCGAGGACTTCTGCGTCAAGGTGCTTGACCTGGTACTGGGCGACAGCTGGCATGGATGGTCTAGCGCCTATGGCACTGAAGATGCCTTGCGGCAGGTCGAAGAGATGATGTTTGCGATTGATGCATCGCTTGCTTCAGCACGGACGGCACCGACAGCAGTTGCGCGGTTCGACCTTGATTCATTGCCAAGGCCAACGAACCCACACGATCCATCCATTGAGAAGTCTCGGCATTTCGCATGGGCTCGCGGGGTTGATACGGCATTCGAGGCTGTACGGAAAGCTCTTGCCGCCACTCCGGCAGACTTGCAGGAGGCCAGCACCCCAGTTGAACGCCTGACCCGCTACTGCCCAGGTTGCGGCCATGTTGGCCCGGTTGAAGACCAGTACCGCGATTGCTGCCCGGACGGCAACCAAGCACGAATGATCCCCGAGGCACTTGCCAAGAAATGCCGCGACACATTCAAACTGGCGATTACTTCTGTGCTCGATGTGCAAACAGCGCGGCGCGACTATCGTGCAGCGCAACCCAAATCAGGGAAGGGGTGCGTGAGCGACCTGGAACTGTTGGAGCTTGCTGCCAGGGCTGCAGGCTTGCCATGGGATCAATGGGTAGTCGATGGCGACCCATCCTGGGATCCTCTCTTGGACGATGGCGATGCGCTACGACTAGCCGTGAAGCTGCGCATGCCCTTGTGGTTTGACACCGAAACATCCGTGATCGCCAATCAACGCAATTGCGGAGACAGCGGCATACGTGTTGAAACTGGCGTCAACGACCTGGGAGGCTATGCAGCCACTCGCAGAGCCATCGTGCGCGCGGCTGCTGATATAGCACTAACCCAGAAGCGGGAGGGTTTGTAAATGATCGCAGCTCTGTATGTAGAAACCGATGGGGCCTACTTCAATTTAGCTGGTATCGATCCCTGGGATATACGACGTGACGCCCGCACATATCCGGGGCCGTGGCCAGTTGTCGCACACCCACCGTGCCAGCGTTGGGGTCGCTACTGGCATGGTGCCCCTCGCAAGCCTCACCAGTTTCGTCTTGGCACTGACGAGGGCTGCTTTGCCTCAGCGCTGACAGCGGTACGCAATTTCGGCGGCGTCATTGAGCACCCCAAGGACTCGCACGCTTGGCGGTACTTTGGACTGGCCACACCACCATCATCCGGCGGATGGGTGAAAGCTGACGCTTTCGGCGGCTGGACATGCTGCGTATGGCAGGGCCACTACGGGCACTTTGCAGGCAAGGCGACTTGGTTATATGTAGTCACGATGGGAAGCGACGGCTTCTTGTTTGATGACCCGATCCTCCCAGAGCTGACCTGGGGCCCGAGCGACAGCGGCCCGACGCAGGAAATGGTCGAGCGCTACGGCTACGAAAAGGCCCGCCGCGTCGGTCGCATGGCGCTGGTGGGCGGCAAAGACAAGACCCGGATTCGTAACTCCACGCCACCGGAGTTTCGGGATTTACCGATCTCCATGGCTCGCAGCGCTTCCCCGAAGAACAGTTTCAGCCAACCTGCAAAGGAAAGCAAATGACCCACGGCCGCAAACCCCGTAAGCCGCGCCTGGTGCGCAACCCGCTCACGCATGCCAATGAGCACGTATCTGGCCTGCGCCCGCACGAGCTGTCCAACGTCCAGCGTACCCTTGATGACTGCCTGGCCGCGCTGCGCCATGTTCGGTACGAGCGCGAGCATATCCAGGCCTTGAATACCTTCTGGCAGATATCGCAGGAGATCGAGCGTAGCGGCATCGTGAAGGGCTTCACCGAGCAGATCAACGCAGCCCAACAGGCCGCTACCGCCATCTTCAACAGGTGCGAGACGCCCAGCGGCTGGCATGCCAAGCCCCTGCGCGGCCCCGAGCTGGCCGCACTAGATGACATGGCGTACTACTACATGTTCCAGATCCGCAATGTGACCTACGGCGAACTGCACCGCCTGCAGAACAAGGTGATCCACCGTGCCAAGAGCATGGGGCACGGCACCGAGCACATCAAGGCCGAACAACTGCACGTAGACCTGGTGGACTGAAATGCCGCGCACCGATTTTTCTACCTGGCAGCGCGAAACGCTGGAGCGCTTTGCGCGCGAGGTGGCCGACGAGAACCTGCAGTTGCGTGCAGACGTGCGCACTGCCCTCAATGGCTACCGCCGCGAAGTGCTGCAGCAGGCCCCACAACAAGAACAAGACGAGTAACAGCCATGACCTTTGTGACCATTACACCCGCCTACCTGAACCGCGAGAACGCAGCGGCTTACCTCGCCATTGGCGTGGACACCTTCAATGACCTGCTCAAGCAAGACAAGACATTCCCGCAACCGCGCTCGCTCTCAGTCAGGCGCGTGGGCTGGCTGGTGGAAGAGTTGTACGAATGGGCAAGCAAGCGCCCCAAGGCTGACAACCTACCGCCCCCCAACACCGGCCACAAGAACCGCGCTAGGGGGCCGCGCTCGCAGCCAGCGCCTCATAGTGAGAGCTGATGATGGCGAGCCACTCACGCCGCTCTTTGTCGTATGTGTGCCGGTCATACACGCCTACGATGCCCGTGGGCATGTGCCCGATTACCGCCTCGGCCACGTCACGCGGGCATCCCAGTTTAGATAGCTGCGTGCGCGTGGTACGACGCAGATCATGCGGGGCCCATTCAGAAACCGGCAGCTTTGCCCTTCCCTTTTCGCTTGGATTGTTGCCGTAGGGCTGCTTGCTCCATACCTGAGTAGCGATTGACTTCTGATTCGTAGGCAAATGCCGCTCCACTTTCCGCACACGCGGGAACAGCCAGCCATCACCCTTCTCGGCCTTCCGGCGCAACACAATCTCCAGCGCCCGCCCAATCAGCGGCACACGATGATCGTATGCGGCATCATGCCCCTCAATCTTGATCATCTCGACTGGCACCGTCACCCACCACCCATCAGCTTCCTCGGCCACCCACTCACCCCGCAGCGAACAGATCTCGGAGCCACGCATGGCCGTCCATAGATAGAGCTGCAGCACGTCAGCCACCTGGCGCGAGAAATTGGGCATCCACCGCAGCACCTGGCCGACCTCTTCATCGCTTAGAACGCGCTTGGCCGTTACGTACTTGCCCAGGCGCACCCGACCCTTACTACGCAGCCGCCCCTTAAATATCTGCCGCCAGTGGTTTGGCGTCTCTTCCGGCACCCGTCCGGAATCGATAGCCAGATCCCAGGCCGCTCCCAGCTCCTGCTTGAGCATGCGGGCCTGGATCGGGGTGTCCTCCATCACGCTGATTACATCGTAGGCATCCGCTCGCTTCACCTCGGGCACGCGCAATGCACCAAACTTGGGCGTGATGTGCCTCTTGAATAGTCGTTTGATCTCATCCTGGCCCTTGGGCTTGCGGCGCTTCTCGATGTGCTCCGTGATGTACATCTGCACGATGTCGGCCACGGTATCCCCACGACTAGGCGGCTGCGGCCGCGCGGCTTTCGCCTTGGCCTTGGCTGGCGACACAACAGCCTGGCCCTCCCCGCGCTGATCACGCAACACCTCCCAGGCCGCCACGGCCGCTGCATATGACACTGCAGGCCACTGGCCGATTGCCACCTGTTTCATTAACCCGGTCAGTGGTGACTTGTATCTATAAATCCACGACCGGCGCGTCTTACCAGCCACTAACCGCAAGCCCGGGGAATCAGTTACGGTAATATGTTCACCCGGTTTCAGCAGCTTTGCTGCCCGTGCATCAAATGTCATGGCGTACCATTAGATATATATAGCCAGGCGTAGGATTTATTGCACACCAACCGCACCGGCGTAGGATGATTTAAAGAACTTCTCTTTTCCTACGCTATTCTATCCAGTGCAGACCCGCGCAAACCACATGTAAACCCGTTGACGACGGACATTGATATTTGGATTTATTCCAATAAAAACAAATAGATGAGATCGAAGAACATGGAAAATCAAGCACTTACAAAAGCTGATTTTTCATCACACACGCCGATGATGCAGCAGTACCACGCTGCAAAGGCTGACCACCCCAACACCCTGCTGTTCTACCGCATGGGGGATTTCTACGAGCTGTTCTACGGCGATGCCGAAAAAGCCGCTCAGCTGCTCGACATTACGCTCACGCAGCGCGGCCAGTCGGCTGGCCAGCCGATCCCGATGGCGGGCGTGCCCTTCCATGCGCTGGAGAACTACCTCGGCCGCCTGATCAAGCTGGGCGAATCCGTGGCGATCTGCGAGCAAGTGGGCGAAGTCGGCGCCAGCAAGGGCCCGGTGGAGCGCAAGGTGGTGCGCGTCGTCACCCCTGGCACGGTGACCGATAGCGAATTGATGAGCGACAAGGCCGAGGCCATGTTGCTGGTGGTGCACCAGGCGCCGCGCGCACGCTGTGGCCTGGCCTGGCTCAGCGTCACGCAGGGCAAGATCTTCATGGCCGAATGTACCAACGAAGACCTGGCTGGCTGGATGGCACGCATCGCGCCCAGCGAAGTCGCCTACAGTGCCGGTGCCACGCAGCGCTTTGAACAAGAGCTTTACCAGATGCGCGGCAGCGGCGCGCTGGCCTGCCCGCTCACCCTGCGCCCCGATTGGCAGTTTGACGAAAAGCTCGGCGAGCGCAAGCTGCTGGAGCAATTGGGTGCTGCCAGCCTCCAGGCCTGGAATGCGCAAGAACTGTACGCGGCCCACGCCGCCGCCGGTGCGCTGCTGCAGTACGCCGAACACACACAGGGCCGTGCACTGCCGCATGTGCACAGCATCCACGTGGTGCGCGATGATGCCCTCATCAACCTGCCCGCCACCACGCGCCGCAATCTGGAGCTGGTCAAAACCCTGCGAGGAGAAGACAGTCCAACCCTGTTCTCGCTGATCGATACCTGCCAGACCGGCATGGGCAGCCGCCTGCTCAAGGCCTGGCTGCTGGAGCCTAGCCGCGACCGCAGCGAAGCCAGCGCACGCCTGCAGGCCATTGGCGTGCTGCGCGGCGACAGTGGCGCTGCCTCGGCGGCGCCCTGGCAGATTCTGCGTACAGAACTCAAGGGCGTCTCCGATGTCGAACGCATCACGGCCCGCATCGCGTTGCGCCAGGTGCGCCCGCGCGAATTGGTGGCGCTTGGCCTGACACTACAAAAAGCAGAGCAACTGGCGCGCAATGGCTCTGCGCCAGCACCGCTTTTAAACCAGATTTTTGATGCATTGCAGCCGCCACGCGATGCGATGGAATTGCTCATCCAATCCATCGCCCCCGAGCCTGCAGCACTGGTGCGCGACGGCGGTGTGATCGCCAACGGCTTTGACGCCGAACTGGACGAGCTGCGCGGCATCCAGACCAATTGCGACGAGTTCCTGCTCGACCTGGAAACGCGCGAGAAGGCGCGCACCGGCATCACCAACCTGCGCGTGCAGTTCAACAAGGTGCATGGCTTCTATATTGAAGTGACCAGCAGCCATGTTGGCAAGGTGCCTGACGACTACCGCCGCCGCCAGACGCTCAAGAATGCCGAGCGCTTCATCACGCCCGAACTCAAGGCCTTCGAAGACAAGGCCCTGTCCGCGCAGGAGCGCGCGCTGCAGCGCGAAAAATGGCTGTACGAGCAGGTGCTGGACCAGTTGCAGCCGCATGTTGCCCAGCTCAGCAAGGTGGCGCAGGCCATTGCGTCGCTGGATGCGCTGTGCGCGCTCGCCGAGCGCTCGCTCACGCTGAACTGGTGTGCGCCTCAGTTCGTGCCCGAGCCCTGCATCGACATCGATGGCGGCCGCCACCCTGTGGTGGAAGCCCGCCTGGCAGAAACCTCCAACGCCTCGTTCATCGCCAACAACACGCGCCTGTCCACCCACCAGCGGCTGCAGATCATCACCGGCCCCAACATGGGCGGTAAATCGACCTATATGCGCCAGGTGGCGCTGATCGCCCTGCTTGCCAGCATGGGCAGCTATGTGCCCGCCACGCGCTGTTTGCTCGGGCCCATCGACGCCATCCACACCCGCATCGGCGCGGCTGACGATCTGGCCAACGCACAATCGACCTTCATGCTCGAGATGACCGAGGCCGCGCAGATCCTGCACAGCGCCACGCCCAACAGCCTGGTGCTGATGGACGAAATTGGCCGCGGCACCAGCACCTTCGACGGACTGGCGCTGGCCAGTGGCATTGCCACGCACCTGCATGACAAAACCCGCGCGCTGACGCTGTTTGCCACCCACTACTTCGAGCTGACCGAGCTGCCTGCCAAGGCCAGACACGCCATCAACATGCATGTAGCGGCCACCGAAGCGGGCAGCGATATCGTGTTTCTGCACGAACTGCAACCTGGCCCCGCCAGCCGCAGCTATGGCGTGCAAGTGGCCAAGCTGGCCGGCATGCCCGCGCCGGTGCTCACCCATGCGCGCCATGCACTGGCGGCGCTGGAATCGCGTCAGGCCGCCAACGACACGCAGGTTGACCTGTTTGTCGAACCTGTGTCGGCCGACGTACCTACGCCCAGCGCGGTGGAAGCGAAGCTGCGCGAACTGCAGCCCGACACCCTGACACCGCGCGACGCACTCGATCTTCTCTACTCTCTCAAACGACTCGCAGACAAGTCATGACCTACTGTGTAGCGATCAAATTGAACGCCGGACTGGTGTTCCTCTCCGACTCCCGCACCAATGCGGGCCTGGACCATATCAGCACCTTCCGCAAGATGATGGTGTACGAAAAGCGCGGCGAGCGCTTTCTGGTGCTGCTGTCTGCCGGCAACCTGTCGATTTCGCAATCGGTGCGCGAGATCCTGCAGACCCAGCAGTTGGAAGACGAAAACGGCGGCCCGCCGATCACGATCTGGAACGCCAAGAGCATGTTCGAGGCTACGCGCGTGCTGGGCGCGGCCGTGCGCCACGTGTATGAACGCGATGGCAAGGCGCTGGAGCGTGCCGGTGTCGATTTCAACTGCAGCCTCGTGTTTGGCGGTCAGATCGCAGGCGAGAGCCCACGCCTCTTCCAGATGTACTCGGCGGGCAACTTCATCGAGGCCACGGCCGAGACGCCCTATTTCCAGATTGGCGAAGCCAAGTACGGCAAGCCTGTGCTCGACCGGGTGCTCACACCCCGCACGCCCTTGAACGAAGCTGCCAAGTGCGCGCTGGTGTCGATGGACAGCACCCTCAAGTCCAACCTGTCGGTCGGCTTGCCGCTCGATCTGGTGGTGTATGACACCGATGCGCTGCAGTGCGACAGCATTGCCTGCATCGACGAGCACAACGCCTACTTCCGCATGGTGCGCAGCACCTGGGGCGACAAGCTGCGCCAGGCCTTTGACAGCATCGACGACCCGCGCTGGGACCACGGCAACGCTGCGGACTCTATCCAGCCCACGCACAGCCACGCCAAGCCGGTCAAGAAGATTACCGATTCGCAGACGATGCTGTAAGAGCCCGTTCAAAGCACTGGTGGCCTGCGAACTGGCTTTGCACTGAACCAGCCTCGCTCAGCCGTGCACGAGGTTCGGATTCTGCGCCAGCTGCTGCGCAATGCTGCGACAAGCGTGCAGCAGCGGCTGGATATAGGCCGCCTGCACGTCCGCCTTCTGGCGAAACAGCAAGGTGCTGACGCTGATGGCCGCCACCGGGCTGCCATCGGGTCCCAGCACGGCCGCGCCAAAGCAGTAAATACCCTCTTCGTTCTCCTGTGCGTCGGTGGACCAGCCCTGCGCGCGCACTGCATCCACCTGCACCTGCAGAGCCTCGGCATTGCCCACCGTTTGCGCCGTCAGCGGCTCGTAGGCCAGCTGCGCCATCAAGGCGCTGGCGGCTTGCGGGGCCAGTGCGGCCAGGTAGGCCTTGCCAACAGCGGTGGAATACAGGTTGACGCTGGTGCCGATGCGCGAAGACATCTGCACCGCGCTCGGGCTTTCCAGCTTTTCGATATAGACCATGCTGTGGCCCGAGGGCACGGCAAAGTGGATGGTCTCGCCAGTGGCATCGCGCAGTGCGCGCAGTGCGTCGACCGCAGCCATGCGCAGGCCGGAGCGGCTCCAGCTGCGGCTGGCCAGCTGCACCAGGCGCGGACCTAGCGTCCAGCACCGGGTATTGCCCACCTCCACCACCATGCGTTCGGCCTGCAGCGCCGCTACCATGCGGTGCACCGTGGGGCGCGGGTAGCCGGTGGCCCGGGTCAGTTCGGCGATGCCAATGGGCTCGGGGCTGTCGGCCACCAGCTGCAGCACGCGCATGAATTTGGAAAACGCCGCCGTGCCGGCGACGCTGTTTTCAGCCTGGGAAGAAGGTGCTGCCATGTGTCCATCCAATCGAGCGCAAAGCATACCGCAGGCCCGGCGTGTTTCCCGCGACTGCTGCAGCGCTCCTTCGCAATGCAGCAGCGCAAGCCGTGCCGAAACGCCGCCAACTAGCTGACCATGTAGCCGCCATCGACCGGCAGGATCACCCCCGTCATGAAGCTGGCCGCGGGCGTGCACAGAAACACGGCGGCCTGCGCCACATCCTGTGGGGTGCCCCAGCGGCCCAGTGGCGTGCGCGCGAGGATGGGCCCTGCGCGCGCCGGATCATCCTGCAGCGCCTGGGTGAGCGGCGTGGCAATCCACCCTGGTGCAATGGCGTTGACACGGATGCCATCGGCCGCATAGGCAATCGCAAGCGACTTGGTGAGCTGCCCGATACCGCCCTTGCTGGCCGCATAGCCCGGCACCAGCCCCCCACCAAAAAAAGTCAGCATCGATGCGGTGTTGACGATGCAGCCGCGCGTGGCCTTGAGCTTGCCACGCACCGCAGCGCACACACGCATGGTGCCGGTCAGGTTCACTTCCAGCACGCGCTGGAAAACCTCAACATCGTGCTCTTCTCCGCGCTTGATGATGCCCGCGCAGTTGAACACGATATCGAGCGCGGGCAGATCGGCCAGCACGCGGTCCAGATCGTCCTGCTTTGTCACATCGGCCTCGCGCATTTCCACAGCGGGCGACAGGGTGCCGTCGCCCTGCCCCAGCCCCAGCGCCACCACGCGTGCGCCCATGACGGCCAGCTGGTTGGCGATCACCGCGCCGATGCCCTGAGTGGCGCCTGCCACCAAGGCGGTTTTGCCTGCAAACAGGTCTTGCTGATACGTTGTGCTCATCACTTGCTAATTCTGCTATTCGCTCACTTCGTGGCCCACTCCATTGGGCAAGCGAAGGCCTACCCCAAAAAACGCAGGCAACGCCTTCGCAAAGCCGATGGAGTGATCGTTGGATTCAGAACCCCGATCAGTTCTTCATGTCCAGCAGCTTGATGAGGTCGGCGAAATACGTCGCGTCCTTCATCATCTGGTCGCGGAATGCCGCGCCGTCACGGTAGACAAATCCCAGGTTCTGCTTGGACAGCACCTCCTGGAAGGCAGGCTCGTCAATCGTCTTCTTGGCGGCGGTCTTGAGGTAGTTCACCACCTCGGGCGACATGTTCTTGGGGCCTGCAATGCCACGCCAGGTGCCAATGCTCAAGTCGATGCCCTTTTCCTTCAGGGTCGGCACCTTGTCGAAGTTCTTCACGCGTTGGTCAGCCATCACCGTGAGCATCTTGAGCTTGCCCGCCTGCAACTGCTGCGCCACTTCGGCCGGGCTCACGGCCACGGCATCCACATGGCCGCCCATCAGCGCCAGCACCGCCGGGCCCGCGCCCTGGAAAGGAATGTGGTTGAACTTGATGCCCGTCTTGTCGCCCAGCGCCGTTGCGGCAAAGTGCCAGATGGAGCCATTGCCCGCGTTGCCCACGCCCATCTTGCCGGGCTCCTTCTTGGATGCGGCAAGAAACTCCTCGATCGTGTTCCAGGGCGCATCGGCCCGCACGGTGATGGCGGCCGGGTCGGCATTGAACTGGATGATCGGTGTCACGTCGTCGTACGAGAACTTGGCCAGACCCATGGGCTTCAAGGTCACCAGCTCCACCGTCACCACGGCCAGCTTGTAGCCGTCGGGCTTGGCGTTGATCATGTCCGTCCAGCCAATCGCGCCGCTGGCACCGGGCTTGTTCAGCACCACAATGCTTTGCGGAACGTGCTTGCGCGCCGCTTCGCCAAAGGCGCGAGCCACGCCGTCGGTGCCACCACCGGGCTGGAAAGGCACGATCAGCTCGATCTGGCGCGCGGGAAAATCTGCCGCAGGCGCTGCGCCGCTCAGGGCCATCAACACAGCACCGGCACCTGCCGCAGCAAGCCGGAGCGCGCCACGGCGCGTTGGGTTCAAGTTCATACGGTCTCCTCTGGTTGTACTTTGTCGTGCTGTTTCAATAGGTCGCACGGCCACCTGATGCATCAAAAACCGCACCAGTGCTGAAGCTGCAGGCGTCCGATGCAAGCCATAGCACCTGCGCGGCAATCTCGTTCGGCTCACCCAGCCGCCCCATCGGGCTCTTGGCCACCATGGTGGCCACATGCTCGCGCGACATTTGCTCCAGGATCGGGGTGCGCACTGCAGCAGGCGCCAGCGCATTGACCAGCACGCCCGTGCCCGCCAGCTCCTTGCCCAGTGATTTGGTCAGCGCCAGAACACCGGCCTTTGCCGCGCTGTAGGCCGACGCATTGGGCGTGCCCTCCTTGCCCGCAAGCGATGCGATGTGCACCACGCGGCCATACCCCTGGCTGCGCATGACAGGCACCACCGCCTTGCAGACGTTGTAGGTGCCGATCAGATTGACATCGATCACGCCTTTCCACACCGCATCGTCGAACGCATCGAGTGCCATGGTCGGTCCGGTCATGCCCGCGCTGTGCACCAGAATGTCCACCCTGCCATACCGCGCCAGGGTCTGCGCCAGCGCAGCCTGGATGCTGGCCGGGGCGGTCACGTCAGCGGCGCAGCGCAGAGGCGCGCCATCGGCCTTCCCAACAAGGCCTATACCGGCGGGCTGCAGATCCCAGACGGCCACCTGCGCATGGGCGGCTTGCAGCGCCTGCACCACGCAGGCACCGATGCCGCTGCCGCCACCTGTCACCACGGCCACGCGGCCGGAAAAATCGTAGCTGCAGTCCATGGTCTAGCGGATGAACTGATTGACGTAGTCGGCGCCCAGGCCCACGGCTTCAAAGTGCTTGCGGCACATGTCGATCTTGGTGAACACGTCCTCAAAACCCATGCCCTTGCCCCAGGGGTCGGTGTAGTACATCACGCCATTGACCTGGAAGTAGGTGATCATCTCCTCGCAGTCTTCGGGCACGTACAGGGTGTGGGTCTCTCCCGGTGGCTCGAACACATAGCTGCCTTCCTTGGCCCACCAGTCATGCTCCAGGTACTTCCATTTGCCCTTGAGCACAAAGCCGTGCACCGCCTGCGGATGGCGGTGGCGGCTCAACACGCCCGATTTGCGCACCTTCAGCAGATTCATCCAGTAGCCCTGGCTGGCATTGAGACACAGCGGGCGAAACCACACATTTTCGGCCTGCGGTACCCACAGGCGCTCATCGGTAGGAATGGCACTTTCCACCACGATCTCGGGCAAGGCATCCGGAGGATTCGGGTACTGGTAAGGCATCAAGGGGGTCTGGTCTGTGGTTTCTACTGGCATTTATCCACCATATGGACATTAATTTATAATATGGACAATTATAAAAGCCGCAGAGATACGACATCCCCCTGATAAACCCGTATCCCCCACCGCCAGGAATGCTGCATTCTGCAAAGACGGTTCATTGTTGTCTGACAACCCATCCATCACCACCGCGTTTTCACCAACAAAAAAGCCCGGCTTGTACAAGCCGGGCTTCGGGATTCGATCAGACTCGAAGAGCGCTACATCCGCATCAGTTATCTGCCCAGGTGACCACACCCGTAGCGGCCGTCACCAGCACGATGATGCCGAACACAATGCGGTACCAGGCAAATGGCACAAAGCTGTTGCTGGCAATGTAGCGCAGCAGCCAGCGCACGCACAGCCAGGCACTGATGAACGAAAAAATCAGGCCGACGGCAAACAGTGGAATATCGGCCATCGACAGCAGAGCGCGCTCCTTGTACAGGCTGTACACGCCAGCGCCGATCAGCGTGGGAATGGCAAGGAAGAACGAAAAATCCGTCGCTGCCTGGCGCGACAAGCCCATCAGCATGCCGCCGATGATGGTGGAGCCGCTGCGGCTCGTGCCGGGCACCATGGCCAGGCACTGCACGAGGCCCACCTTCAGGGCGTCCAGCGGCGTCATCTCATCGACCGACTGCACGCGCACATGACCCACCTGGCGCTTTTCCGCCCACAGGATGATGAAACCGCCCAGGATGAAGGTCGTGGCAACCACCGTGGGCGTGAACAGGTGCGCCTTGATGTACTTGCCAAACAGCAGGCCCAGCACCACGGCAGGCAAAAAGCCGATGAGGACATTGAGTGCGAATTTCTGTGCCTGGCGGCTCGATGGCAAGGCCACCAGGGTGGAACGAATCTTTTGCCAGTACACCAGGATTACCGCAAAAATCGCGCCGGTCTGGATCGCAATGTCAAACACCTTGGCCTTGGCATCGTCAAAGCCCAGCAGGCTGCCCGCCAGAATCAAATGGCCGGTGGACGAGATCGGCAAAAACTCCGTCAGCCCCTCCACCACTCCCATGATGGCTGCTTTGATCAATAACAAGGTGTCCACAATCGTCCTCTAAAAAATCGGTTTTCCGGATTATCCGGTGCCCTCCTGCCGCAGGGCAGCGGGAAACGTGCAAGGCACCAAATTTTACAAAAATTGATAGCAACTGGAGCTTACCAGACAAGCGCCCGAGGCCAAAAAGCTTAAAAATCGCTTAACACGGCAGTTCCAGTACCTGCACGGCAGCACCCGCACCGAGCAATGGCTCGTAGTGCGCCACCACCAGATAGCACCCACGCTGGGCAAAGCGCTGCGCGGCAAGCTGCAATGCCTGCGGCACAAAGGCCAGCGCAGGCTTGTCCAGTCCGGACAGCGGCTCGTCCAGCAGCACCAGTTGGGCGCCGCTTGCCAGGCCCAGCGCCATTACCGCCTTGCGCAGGCTCCCAGTCGATAACGCCAAAAGCGGTTTGTGCCAGTGCTGCACCAGATCAAAGCCCTGCTGCAGCTCGGCGAGCGCCGCATCATCCCAATACGGGAAATGGGCCCGCAGGGCATCGGTCCACTGCGCGAGCGTCGTGGTATCGGGCGGCATGGTGTCTGGCCTGCGTGGTTCATGCCAGAACAGCGCGTGTGCGGCCTGCAGCTGTTGCGGCGCTTGGCCATCCACCAGCACCGCACCACTACGGGCAGCCAGTTGGCCTGCCAGCAATTGCAAGGCGGTGGTCTTGCCCAGGCTGTAACCATCCACCAGTTGCACCAGCCCGGGCTCGGCCTGCCATTGCCAACCCGCCAACACCGGCCCCGATCCAGGGTATGAAAACTCCAACGCCGTCCATTGCAATGCCATGCTTTTGCTTGCCTGTTCTGAAACGATAAACTCCTGAAAACATAGCATAAAATCGTTGGTCAATCTGCGACGCCCCCGTATATGCTCAACTATCTGGACTTTGAAACCAGCGATGATGGCGAAGGAATCACCACCTTCGATGCCATGGCCTACGCCACCGCCGAGCGCTGGCCTGCGCTGCGGGCCGAGGTTGAGCAGGTGCTGGAGTGGTGTTCCGCGCAATTCGGACAGCCCGGCTCGCTGGAGCATGACCACCCTTGGGATCTGGACCTGCAGCTGCAAAGCAAGTCAGGCCACGCACTTGCCGTGCACTGGGACGCGCAGCAGCGCAGACTGGTTGCGCCGGATGCAGCGCTTTGCGAAGCAGTGCAACTGAGCTTGACGATCAGCGGCAATGAATCCTTCGCCCTCAGCTTGGAATCACGGTTTCTGGGCGACGATGCGTGAGAGGGAACTGGCGCGCCTTGATGATCTGTGAGCCGCTGATTCGGATTTCCATCTTCTCCCAGCGCCCATGCTTCCGACCCGATGGAAGTTTGCTCACCTCCGAAGAGCCCTCCGCATCCTCATAGGCCTGAAAGGTCTTCCAGATGGATGCCTTCTTGTTTGACATGCGATTGGAGAAGCACTGCCGGAGATTCTTGCCTGAACACCACGGCCACCGCTCCCACTGGACTCCCCTTCTCCAATGCCTTGATACGGCGTGTTGGCTTCTTCTATAAAGAACCGTGAACTATTGTGAGCAGCCACAACACCTCACTTTGGCTATTTAGCTGATAGATAGACGCTAATCGATATTTAATTTAGACTAATAAGTGGAAACTGATAGATTTCATCTAAAGAAAACATCAGATCTTTGCGCGTTTGGATTTCGGGTATTCAGCAGGGAAATTCCCGACACATCTAGACACAATCAAGTTCATACTTGCCAGCACGGCCATGACCTCCATGGCTACAGAGGCTTTGCAAGTGAAAACGGTTTCAAGGAAGATATGCGAATCTCTATCCGCTTTGTGAGGCTTCTCCTCACAGCCATGCTGCTCTGGGGCGGCTCACACATGGCATTTGCCCAAAAGGTGCTGATGCTGACCACCAATGAGACGGCCACCGATGCCACCCTGGCTAACAATAATCTCCAAAGCGAGTTTCAAAGTGTGGTTGGCGCGGCAAACTTCACCCGGATGGATGTACTGAGCAATGCCAATACCATTTCGCAGGCTACATTCACATCGGCCCCAGGTCCCTATGACATAGTCATTGTTGCCAGCACCTATAACCCCGTCGACAGTACCAACTGGGCAGTGATCCAGAACGCCGTCGCAAACCGGTGGGCCAACTCCATCGTCTTCTTTGTGGACGGATGCTGCGAAGCAACCAACGGAAACAACGCCGGCAGGATGGTGGCCGCATTGAATGGCGGTGCTCTGACAAATTTTTCGTTAGGAGCAAGCCTTAATGCCTTTGCGTCCTTTCCGTTGAACACCAATTCTCCCTTTGCTCCGTCATTCGCTGGCTTGAATCCATTTGTTGGTGGCTACATCACCTACATCAACCAAGTGCCTGCAAGCAATGCCCTTTATCTGGCCACAGGCACATCTCCAGTAGATTTCCCGGCTGCCGGATCAACGCCAGTCAACAACGTATATGGGCTTCTCATTCCCACAGCACAATCGAACGCAGGCAAAGGCGCTTGCGTCTTTTCCGTGGTTGATATATCTCCATTCGGTGAGCCCGCCTGGACCGCCAATCGGGGCAAGGTAGCCCCCGCCTTCGTCAATGCCGCCACTTCGGAAAACGGTGCTTGCGGCCTGCCCAAGGTAGCCAAGTCTTTTGACAAGGCCGATATCTATCTGGGCGGCGCGGACAATACCGCTACATTGACCATCCAGCTCTCCAACGGCACGCCCGTGGCCATCTCCGGTGTCAACCTCACCGACAACCTGCCCCAGCCCCTGCAGATCGCAACCAGCGCGGCAACCCACACCTGCACTGGCGGCACGCTTACCGCAGCACAGGGCACCAGCGCAGTGAGCCTGACCGGCTTCGGCATTCCTTCGGGTGGCTGCTCTGTCACGGTGCCCGTGGTCTGGCCCAATAGCGATGCGGGCCGCCAGACCTGTGTGAACACACCTGCCGTGACCAACACCATCACCCCGGGCACGGATTTCGTCTCGCCTACCGGCCAGGTCAATACGCCTGCCTCCGCTTCTCTCACCTGCCACGCTGGCATGTTGAATCTCTCCAAGCTGGTGGTCTGGCCTGCCAATGTGCCGCCGGTGGATCTGACCGGTACGAGCTTTCCCGTCACCGTGGCCTGCACCGGCACCGATGGCGTTGTGCTGCCCCCCATCAATACGTCGATCGTACTGAGCTCTGCCACCCAAGGAACTGTTGCAACCACGCCGGTGATCTCCAGCGGCTCGTGCACGGTGACCGAAACTTCGCGCTCGACGGCGCCAGCCAACTACATCTGGGTGGAGAATCCCCTGCCCAGCGCAACGGCCAGCCTCGTTGCGCCGCCTGCTGCAGCCAGCGCCACGCTGACCAATACCCTCGCACGCGCCAACAGCGATATCACGGTCAACAAGACCGTGAGCGGCGGCCCCGCCACCGGCGTTTCGGGAATCTTCAAATTCACGGCCAACTGCGGTGCAGACGGTACCTTCCAGACGGCAGTCACACTCAGCGGCGCCAGTACCGGCGCCATTGCCATCACCAATGTTCCACAAGGCGCAAGCTGCACGATCAGTGAAGACGCCGCACTGCCAGCGGCTCCTGCAGGCTATGCATGGAGCACGGATCTGCCCCCTGCAGTGACGCTGGTGACATCGGGCAGCGGCAATGTCGCTGCATTCGTGAACAAGCTCACCAGCACGGCGCCATCGACACCGGCACCGGTTCCCACCCTCAAGGAATGGGGTCTGATGGCCCTGTCACTGGTTCTGGTGGCAATGGGCGTGGTGCAGTTACGCAGACGCCAGAGCTGATGCAAAAAACAGCCACCTTCGGGTGGCTTTTTTGCATTCTGCAGGCCGGTACGGTGCATGCCCGTCCCTGTTGACTTCAAACCATCACTCCAGCATCTGCGCGAGCAAGACGGAGGCAGAGCTGCCCAGTGGCTTTTCCATCCCGGCACATGCCTGCAAGGCGCGAGGCAATGTCTGCCTCCATCTGCCTTGATTTGCTTCACTCTCCGCTGAGCGCAATCACCACGGCAGATGGCTCCACGACGACCTGTACCCGGGCACGCGCGCGCAAGCCAGTGGCCTGCCCGCTGAAACCAACCAGTTGCACGCCCGCAGCCAGGCGCACGGCGACTTCCTGCACCGATCCGCCCCGGGTTGCGCGCGTGGCTGTGCCTTGCCAGTGATTGGCAGCTGGCTGCCCCGCGTCGCCCGCCGGCATCACCATCACTGCGGTTGCCTTGCACATGGCCAGCACGGGAAGGCCGGGCCGCAGGCCCAGCAACTGTGCGCTTTCATTCGTGATGTGCGAGCGCACCTCGAACTGCTGCGCACCCGCCTCCGCGCCATGCATCTGAACCACCACCAGCGGCCCGTCGGCATGGAGGCTTCGTACAACGCAGGGCCACTGGTTGCGCATGCTGGTCACCACCTGCAGCCGCGCCAAGGTGGTGGCCACGGAGATGCCCGCGCGCGGAGCATCCCCCTTGGCATGGCTTTGCGCCTGCTGCAACTGCAGCTGCAGTTGTTCGCGCGCCTGCCCCATGGCATCGGCGGCCTCCAGCAGCAAGAGAGCATCCGGCGTCAGCACCGCGCCGCCGCCGCCCCGCCCGCCGACGCTGCGCTGCACCAGCTCCACCCCGGCCAGATTGGACAAGGTATCGAGCGCCTGCCAGGCCGCCTTGTAACTGATTCCGACCTGGCGCGCAGCTTCCGAAATGGAGCCACTCGCCTGTATGCGGCGCAGCACCTCGATGCGGCGGTCGGAGCGCTGCTCTGCCAGCGCGGCGGTAAGGGATGCTTTACGGATCATGGCACGCATCTTCGCATGAAGCCGCAGATATTTGGCACCTGCAACAAATCAGATTACACTCGTTATTCCCATTAAGAATAGCGTAACCTTTGGACACCCATGAATTGCCTGCGCCCAACTTCCATCGCCCTGGTACTGTCAGCCGTCTTCTGCGCGCACGCGCAGGCGGACGAGGTCGCCGTGGCCGTCGCCGCCAACTTCACCGCGCCCATGCAGAAGATTGCCGCCCAGTTTGAAAAGGACACGGGCCATAAGGCCACCTTGTCATTCGGGGCAACCGGCAAGTTCTACGCACAGATCAACAATGGCGCACCATTCGGCATTCTGCTGGCTGCCGACGACACCACGCCCGAAAAACTTGCCAAGGAAGGCAAGGCGGTGGACGCCAGCCGCTTTACCTACGCCATTGGCCAACTGGTGCTGTGGAGCAAGCAAGCCAATTACGTGGACGACAAGGCACAGGTGCTCAAAACCGGTGACTACCAGCATATCGCCATCGCCAACCCCAAGCTGGCTCCCTATGGACTGGCAGCCATGCAGACGCTCGACAAGCTGGGCCTCACCGCGCAGGTACAGCCCCGAGTCGTGCAGGGCGAGAACATCGGCCAGACCTACCAGTTTGCCGCCAGCGGCAATGCCCAGTTGGGCTTTGTAGCGCTGTCCCAGGTGATGGAGGGCGGCCAGTTGCGCGAAGGCTCCGCCTGGATCGTCCCCGAAGCCATGCACGAGCCGATCCGGCAGGATGCGATTGTGCTCAACAGCGCCAAGGACAATCCCGCAGCCAAGGCACTGATGGAGTATCTGAAGGGCGACAAGGCGCGCGCAGTCATCAAGAGCTACGGTTACGCTTTCTGAGAACGTGTTTTCCAAACTGACGACCTACAGCCAGAACGCGGCTCGTGGTTGTAACCAGACGGCGGGCCCGGTGTGCCAATGGCCCACCTGGACGCATGGCAGCGGCCCGCCGCCCTTGTAGCGCACATGTTTTCATAGCAGCCTGCAATCGCCATACGGGGTTTTCCGCTTGAAGATGCACAAAGAACCGCTCACCATATGCGCACGCCGCTTCCTTTTAGATAGCGCACTACCGCCTGCACGCCATTGACCTCTGCCCTCCTCCGCCCCGAAGACTGGGCCGCCATCCGGTTGACGCTGGAATTGGCCAGCACGACCACCCTATTGCTGCTGGTGCTGACTACGCCGCTGGCGTGGTGGCTGGCCCACACCCGTTCGCGCTGGCGCGGGCCGATTGGAGCGGTGGTGGCGCTGCCGCTGGTGCTGCCGCCCACCGTGATCGGGTTTTACCTGCTGGTCACCATGGGCCCGAATGGGCCGATAGGGCATCTGACGCAGTCACTCGGGCTGGGGCGGCTGCCCTTCACATTTGCCGGCCTCGTGGTGGGCTCGCTCGTGTACTCGCTGCCGTTTGCCGTGCAACCGCTGCAGCGTGCGTTTGAATCGATCGGCAACCGCCCACTGGAAGTGGCCGCCACCCTGGGCGCTAGCCGTATCGACACGTTCTTTACCGTGGCACTGCCGCTGGCGCTGCCCGGCTTCATCACTGCAGCGGTGCTGAGCTTTGCCCATACCGTGGGCGAATTCGGCATTGTGCTGATGCTGGGCGGCAATATCGAAGGCGTGACGCGGGTGGTGTCGGTACAAATCTACGACCATGTGGAAGCCATGGAATACGCCCGTGCCCATTGGCTGGCTGGCGGCATGGTGGCCTTTGCCTTTGTGGTGCTGGTGGCGCTGCAGTGGCTGCAGCCGCGCGACCACCGCAACGCCACGCCGCTATGAAACAGAACCTCACCTCCCAAGGCATCACGGCGCGACTGCAGTTGCAGCGCAGCGATTTCATGCTCGACGTGGATCTGCAACTGCCCGGCCAGGGCGTGACAGCCTTGTTCGGGCCTTCGGGCTGTGGCAAGACCAGCCTGTTGCGCAGCATGGCAGGGCTGGAACGGGCACGCGGCGCAGTCGCCGTCAACGGCCACGTCTGGCAGGACGATGCCACGCGCCACTGGCTGCCCACCCACCGGCGCGCACTGGGCTATGTGTTTCAGGAAGCGAGCCTCTTTCCGCACCTCACGGCAGAAGGCAATATCCGCTTTGGCCTGCGCCGCACACCTGCGGCACGCCAAAGCGTTGCGCTGGAGCAGATCATCGATCTGCTGGGCATTGCGCCCCTCCTGCCGCGCAAGCCCGCAACGCTCTCGGGCGGCGAGCGCCAGCGCGTGGCCATCGCCCGCGCGCTGGCCACCAGCCCGCGCGTGCTGCTGATGGACGAGCCGTTGTCTGCACTGGACGCCGAGCGCAAGGCCGAGGTACTACCGTACCTGGACAAACTGAGCGAACGGCTGGCATTGCCCATTCTCTATGTCAGCCACTCCATCGACGAAGTCAGCCGCTTGGCCGACCGGATGCTGTTGATGCAGGCGGGCCGCGTGGTAGCGCAAGGCGACGTGGCCGATGTGCTGACCCGGATGGATGCGCCTCTGACGCGCACCCTGCCCGGCGAGCAGCAGGCCAGCATCGTGGAAGGCCGGGTCTGCGCCCACGACGCGCAAGACCATCTGTGGTCCATGCGGATCGGCGCACAGGCAGCCCACCACTTGCATTGGACCGAACCCGATGCCCATTACCAACAAGAAGAGCAGGTTCGCCTGCGCATCCTGGCGCGCGATGTCAGCCTGTCACTGGCACCGCACACCGGCAGCAGCATCCTCAACAGTCTTCCAGCTATGGTAACGGCCGTGCGGGCCAGCGGCCCCGGGCAGGTGCTGGTGCAACTGCGTCTGGAGCCGGGCGATGCAGGTCCCTATCTGCTGGCGCTGGTGTCTGCACGTTCGGCACGGGTGCTGCAGATTGCACCCGGCATGGCAGTGCATGCACAACTCAAAAGCGTGGCGGTGCTCCGCTGAGCTGAATATCGACAAGAACTGCTTCCAACGCTTGTGTACCAAGCGCCAAAAGCTATCAAATCAGAAGCAACAGACGTAAAAAAGCCCGGCATGCAGCCGGGCCTTTTGCAGCAAATGCTGGCTTATTTGGCGAGCACCACCTCCACACGACGTGCTTCGGCGTTGTTGCCAGCGTTTTCCACCGCTTCGGGCTTCTTCAAGTCCAGCTTGTCTTCCGCGACGCCCAGGGCCACCAGCGCATCGCGCACGGCAAAGGCGCGCTGCTTGGCCAACTCGGCATTCTTGTCGGCATCGCCCGTGGAATCCGTGTAACCCGAGATGACTGCACGTTGCCCAGCCTTCACGCCAGCGACCACATCCGCCAGCGCTTCGTTGGCGCCAGGGGCCAGATCGGCTTTGGCGGTGGCAAAGTAGAACTTGACGATGCCGTTTTCGATCAGCACGCGGGCTGCGTCGTCTGCAGCAGCACCTGCCTGGGCCGCAGCGCCGCTGGTCACAGATGCCGAGGCACCGGCAGCAGCACCCGCCTGAGCGGCAGCGTCACCCGCGCCAGTTGCCGCAGCAGATCCTGCCGAAGCAGTGCCGCCGAGCACGGCGCCCGAAGCGCCCGGCTGCACCTTGGCGGCGACCACGCCACCCTTGGCCGACTTGGCACCATGAATGCCCTTGTATGCACCAAACCACAAAACGCTCAACACCACCAGGGTGATCAGGGCGAAAACCAGGCCCAGGGCAAAGCGCTCATCACTGTCATTGTTTTGCGAGGAACTCACTGTGAAACTCCAAACACCGGTGGTGCATTAACTATGAACAAGAAAAAATAGATCCGATCCGCCGCCAAGGCCAGATCACGCACGCAATCGGGCCCAGACATACAAAGCACGGAATTCGAGCGCGATTGTAACCAGAACGCCCGGCAGGCGCTGTAGCGCCACGCAACATCAATCTCGCGCGCCATCGACAATCGCATTTTCAGGTGTCTGAGAGAACGCAAAATCCATAGCAATTGGGGCAAGCAATATCGGCAGCAGCCTAGTACTTACCCTCGATTTCGTCATTTTGACCAGTTATTTTCCTTGTGAACGCAACATTCATCACTTTCACGGGTTCAAACTTATTCCTGAGAAAGCGTAGCTATTCGTAAAATCGATGCTTTTTGACGATGCGTACGCCCGCTTACCGGCAGACCAGCGCACGACACGGGACTAGCCAACCATTGGAGACACCATGCAGGCTTTACTTGCCCTATCCAGGGCTATCGACAGGCTGAACGCCTTTGTCGGCAAATATTCCATCTGGCTTATTTTTGCCGCCACCTTCATCAGCGCCGCCAACGCCATTGTCCGAAAGGCTTTCGACACCAGTTCGAATGCCTTTTTGGAAGTGCAATGGTATTTGTTTGCCTGGTCTTTTCTGATCGCGGCGGGCTACACCCTGCTGCACCGTGAGCACGTGCGCATCGATGTGATCAACTCACGGCTGTCCAAGAAGGCGCAGGTATGGATCGACATCATCGGTTTCGCCTTCTTCTTGACCCCGCTGTGCGTCACGATCCTGTGGCTGTCCACGCCTGTGGTGATCCAGATGTACCAGTCGGGCGAGATCTCGGGTAACCCTGGTGGCCTGATCCGCTGGCCGGTCTGGGCCGCCATTCCTGTCGGCATCACACTGCTGCTGCTGCAGGGCATCTCGGAGCTGATCAAGCGCGTTGCCTTCCTGACAGGCGACGGCCCCGATCCGATGGGCAAGCTCAGCGACAAGAGCGCCGAAGAAGAACTGGCCGAGGCATTGCGTGCCGAGGCTGAGCGCAAGCAGGCCGAAGCCCTGGCAGCGCAAGCCAACCTTCACAAAGCCTGAAGGTAGCGGGAGAAAAACACATGGAATTCATCGCTACCAACTACGCCCCGATCATGTTCGCGGGGCTCATCGTCTTCCTGCTGCTGGGCTTTCCGGTTGCGTTCAGCCTGGGTGCTGCGGGCCTGACATTCGGCTTCATCGGCATCGAAATGGGCGTCTTTCCGTCGTCCGTCATGGCCTGGCTGCCCCAGCGCCTGATCGGCATCATGGCCAACGACACCTTGCTGGCCGTGCCGTTCTTCACCCTGATGGGCCTGATCCTGGAGCGCTCCGGCATGGCCGAAGACCTGCTGGATACCGTGGGCCAGGTGTTTGGCCCCATTCGCGGTGGCCTGGCGCTGGCGGTGATCTTTGTAGGTGCCCTGCTGGCAGCCACCACCGGCGTGGTTGCCGCATCGGTGATCTCGATGGGCCTGATCTCGCTGCCCATCATGCTGCGTTACGGCTATGACCGACGCCTGGCATCAGGGGTGATTGCAGCGTCAGGCACCCTGGCGCAGATCATTCCACCGTCACTGGTGCTGATTCTGATGGCAGACCAATTGGGCAAGAGCGTCGGCGACATGTACAAGGGCGCCTTCATCCCTGGCTTCATGCTGATGGGGCTGTACGTGGTCTGGGTCATGTTCCTGGCCATCTTCAAGCCCAAGCTGGTACCGGCGCTGCCTGTCGAGGCACGCATCTACCGCGAAGCCAACGGCAACGCAGGCTATACCTCGCTGATCGTCGTGATGGGTATTTCGACCGTGGTCGCCCTCTTCCTGGCAAGCCACATGGCCGACATCCACACCTGGTGGCAAGGCGTTGAAGTCACCGAAGTGCCCACCGACGAAAAGATCGTCACCGCCATGTGCGGCGGCACTTTCATCGCCTTTGTGCTGGCATCGTTCAACCGCATCTTCAAACTGGGCCTGCTGTCCAAGCTTGCAGAGCGCGTGACCTTTGTGCTGATTCCTCCGCTGCTGCTCATCTTCCTGGTGCTGGGCACCATCTTCCTGGGCATTGCAACGCCTACCGAAGGCGGCGCCATGGGTGCGATGGCAGCCCTCATCATGGGTTTTGCCCGCAAGCGCCTGAACATGACTCTGCTCAAGCAAGCCCTGGGCTCCACCACCAAGCTAGCCAGCTTCGTGATGTTCATCATGATTGGCGCCACCACCTTCAGCCTGGTCTTCCAGGCAGCCGACGGCCCCAAGTGGGTGGAGCATCTGCTGACCAGCCTGCCGGGCGGGCAGACTGGGTTCTTGATCGTGGTCAACATCATGATCTTCTTCCTGGCCTTCTTCCTGGACTACTTCGAGCTGTCGTTCATCGTGGTGCCGCTGCTGGGCCCCGTGGCCGAGAAAATGGGCATCGACCTGATCTGGTTCGGCGTGCTGCTAGCCGTCAACATGCAGACCTCGTTCATGCATCCGCCGTTTGGTTTTGCGCTGTTCTTCCTGCGTTCGGTGGCGCCTGACAAGCAGTATGTGGACCGTGTGACGCACAAGGTGATCGAGCCGGTGACCACCATGCAGATCTACAAGGGAGCCGTTCCCTTTGTGCTGATCCAGTTGGTGATGGTGGGCGTTCTGATCGCGTTCCCCGGCATCGTGACGGGCGCCGTCGACAAGCCCGTGGCCGTGGACATGAACAAGGTCAATGCAGAAATGATGGAGCAGTTGAACGACGCCGGTGCCGGCTACGGGGCAGAGAACCCGTTTGCAGCCCCTGGCGGCGATGGCGGCTACGGTTCGGACGCTCCCAGCATCAACGGAGAGCCTCCAGCGCCTGGGGCCGCTGCTCCGGGATCCGCCGCACCTGCTGCTGACAGCGGCTACGGCTCGGACGATCCTGCCAAGCTCTTGCAGGACGCAGCCTCCAGCGCTGCACCTGCAAGCAAGTAAGCTGGCCTGCACCCTCCCGCCCTGGCATATGCCGGGGCTTTTTTATGGAGGCTTTCAAAACCGCTGCCAGCTCTCGTCCACCCCATAAGAGCCCCTTTCATCCCTGCACTGCACCATGACCGCTGCCCGCCACTCGCCCCTGTCCACAAGTGACCACCAGCAGCTCCACAGCAACGGCTTTGCCCTGCTGAGCCAGGCCGTGCCCCAGGACTGGCTGCCGGAGTTGTGCGCCAGCTTCGACAGCAACATTGCCGAGTCTGCGTTGTGGCCGGTGCCCCGCGCATCGAGCTGGAACCACGCCATGGTCGATCTCTTGCCGCAAGTGCAGGCGGTGTGCCGGTTGCCCGCCCTGCTGGCAGTGGTGGGGGCCTTGATTGGCGAGCGCTTTTTCCTGGCCCAGGTCGAAGGGCGCGAGCCGCGCCAGGGCGGCGGTCACCAGCAACTGCACCGCGATCTGTCCTCACAGCGGCCAGGTGACAATGTCAGTGCACTCGTCTTTCTCGACGACTATGGGCCGCACAATGGAGCCACGCGCATCGTGCCGGGCAGCCACCGGGCGCAGCCACACGATGCGCCATTCGATTTTCTCGATGAATCGCGCTCATTGCAGCTGAGCGGTCACGCAGGCGATATTCTGGTATTCGACGCCGATCTGGTGCATGGCGCCTGCGTCAACCCCTCGGGCGCGCGGCGCCGCTCCTTCCTCATCAGCTACTTTGCCGAGCCGCTGTACGCCTCTCACCTCAAGACCGCCAGACTGCGCAACGTACGCATGGATACCAGTGAATGTTTTGAGCCGGGTAGCGCAAGGGCCTGAGCAACCCTGATCGCCGCAATGAAAAAGCCGCAGCTTGCGCTGCGGCCTGGGTGCTGCCCCATCCCGCAGCGCCAGGCGCTGCGGAGGAAAGCGTTTTAGATCTTGACCGACGCCATGTACTGGTTGAACGGGTACTCGGAGAAACGGTTCCACAGAATCTGGTCGCGCTGGAAGGCACGCATGTCCTGGTGGATCTTCTTGAACTCGGGCGACTTGGCTTCGTGCTCGGCAAACACTTCCATCGAGGCCTTGAAACCCGCGTCCATCAGCTCCTTGGGGAAAGGCTTGAGCTGGGTCTTGTTGGCCACCAGCTTCTTGAGCGCGATGGGGTTCAGAACCTGGTACTTGCTGGTCATGTCGGCAGCTGCCACGCGGGTAGCTGCGTCGAGGATCGCCTTGTTCTCGGGCGACAGCGCGTTGTACTTCTTGATGTTGATGAAGAATTCCAGGTCTGCGGAGCCTTCCCACCAGCCGGGGTAGTAGTAGAACGGAGCCACCTTGTTGAAGCCCAGCTTTTCATCGTCGTAGGGGCCAACGAACTCCACGGCATCCAGGGTGCCCTTTTCCAGAGCCTGGTACACATCACCTGCAGGCATGTTCTGCGCCACCACGCCCAGCTTGGCCATGGCTTCACCGAACACGCCGCCACCCAGGCGCATCTTGAGGCCCTTCAGATCGGCCACGGTCTTGATTTCCTTGCGGTACCAGCCGCCCATCTGGGTGGTGGTGTTGCCAGCGGATGCCGTCTTGAAGTTGTATTTCTCGAAGAAGGCATCAAGCAGCTTGCGGCCATTGCCATGGTCCTTCCAGGCATTCATCTGCAAGGTGGTCAGGCCAAAGGGCACGGCACAGCTGAAAGCGAAGATCGGGTCCTTGCCGGTGAAGTAGTAGGCAGCGGTTTCTGCCATGTCGATGGTGTCGGACTGCAGGGCATCGACCACACCGAAAGCAGGCATCAACTCGCCAGCGGGGTGAACGGAGATTTCAAACTTGCCGCCCGACAGCGCCTTGACAGTCTGCGACAGTTTCTCGGCGCTACCGAAAATGGTATCCAGCGACTTGGGGAAGCTGGAAGCCAGACGCCAGCGCACCGCCGCCTGGGCATGCACGGCGGGGGCCACGCCAGCGGCCAACACGCCAGCGATGCCAGCATTCTTGATAAGGGAACGACGATCCATCTGTATCTCCGATTTGATTGTAAAAAGTTGCAGCTGCAATCGTGCCACAGCTGAAGCGCGGTTTTTGGTTTGCAAATTGTAGAAATGGTTGCTCATGCGACTTGCTCGGGTTTTCCCTGCAGATCGCGCCTTATTTATGTTCCTTGTCCACCACATCTGGACGTTGCGTGCAAGAAGGCGTGGGGTCTGAAAATTTGCGTAACCACCAATACATGGGCATGCATCCATGCTCGCTCTTTGCGAGTCGTTTTCCCTTTTCCTTACTGAAGTGAATATGGGAAACACGAGTTTCTTAACCTGCATCATGAGCCTTTGCTCATTCGACGATGAATGCCAATCCGTCAATAGTGGCGCTCCACAGCAGGTCACGCGCCTGCCGCTAGTTGGAGCGACGGCGAAGCGGCCGGCAATCACCACGGGCAGCAAGCAGGGGTCATGAAAAAAAACACACGGAGTCATTTTTTGCCGCTGCTGGCGGTTCTTGCCTCTGTCAGCTCGTTGACAGCGGGAACCTCGCTGGCCAAGCAACTATTTCCCATGCTTGGCGCCCAAGGTGCGTCGGCCCTGCGCGTGGGGCTGGCGGCGATCATTCTGGTGCTGATATGGCGCCCATGGCGCTGGCCTCTACGCAGCGATCAGTTGTGGACGCTGATGCAATTCGGCCTGGCTCTCGCGCTCATGAATCTGTTGATTTACATGGCGCTTCGCACCATTGCCTTTGGAGTCGCCGTGGCCATCGAATTTGCAGGCCCGTTGGCAGTTGCCATTTATTACTCCCGGCGTCCGGTGGATTTCGTCTGGCTGATACTTGCCGCAGTTGGTCTGGTACTGGTCTTGCCCTGGAGCACCATCAGCCTCGAAGAATCCGCTGGCCTGGATCCCATGGGGCTCGCCTGTGCAGCAGGCTCGGCAATCTGCTGGGCGCTGTATATCGTGCTGGGTCGGCGCTTGGGAGGCATCCCCAGTGGCCAGGCCGCTTCCCTGGGTATGCTGTTCGCTGCCATGGTTGTGGTGCCTGCAGGGCTGGCAGAGGCTGGTGCCAGGCTTGTGGATCCGTCCATTCTGTTGTTCGGCCTGTTGGTGGCGATTGTCTCCAGTGCGCTACCCTACTCCCTGGAGATGTTCGCCCTGCGACGGCTGCCGCCTGCCACCTTTGGCATAGCGCTCGCCACCGAGCCAGCAGTTGCAGCCTTCATGGGCATGGCCTTGTTGAACGAACACCTGAGCCGCTGCCAATGGCTTGCCATTTTTTGCATCATCTGCGCAGCAATGGGCAGCGCCATCACCCGGCCCCATCCAGCAGCAGAGGGGCCGACTCCTTCAGCCTCCGATCACTGAGTACAGGACTTTTCATGCCATCCATCCTCCCCCATGCACTGACCATCCGCCGCGCAAGCGTGGCCGATGCCCCGGCCGTGCTGCGCCTTTTCGATGAAGTCATCGCCTGGTTTGTCGAAATGGGCAATACCGGTCAATGGGGTACGCAGCCATGGTCTGCCCAGCCCCAGCGTGTGGATCGGGTGATGGAGGCCTGCGCATTGCCAGGCGCATGGGTTGCAGAGGATTCGGAGGGCTCCATCCGCGCCGCCTTGGTGTTGGGCGAGGCCATGCCGTATGTCCCGCCCAGGACGGAGCCCGAAATCTATGTGCGTTTGCTCGTTGCATCACGCCACCCCAACGCACGCGGGCTGGGTCGGCGCATGATGGCCTTCGCAGACGAGCAGGCCCAAAGCGCTGGCGTGCGCCGGCTGCGCGTTGATTGCTACGGCGGCGGCTCTGGAGACCTGGTGCGCTTTTATGAATCCTGCGGCTACGAGCGCATTGCTACATTCGATGTTGACGGCTGGCCTGGCCAGCTTCTGGGGCGCTGGCTATGACTGGTGCGCCTGCGGAGATGCGGAATGCGCCCCCGGCGCAATCGCGCAATCACACACGCTGCACCGCACGCTGGTGAAAGGAACCCATGACCATGGATACGCTGAAAACCAGGCTTCGCCAACTCCCATCGCTGGCAGGCCCATTCATCCCCATGGAAATGGACGATATGCCCAGGACTCCTCAGGCAGCATTTGAATGCTGGCTGAACGATGCCATTCGGCAAGGCGTCCAGGAGCCGCATGCCATGACCTTGTCTACGGTGGATGCAGATGGCATTCCCGATGCGCGCGTGCTGATCCTGAAGAACGTCGACCACCGAGGCTGGCACTTCGCCATCAAGGTCGCGAGCCCAAAGGGAAGGCAACTGGCAGCCAATCCGCAGGCGGCACTGACTTTCTACTGGCCTGCGCTGGGACGCCAGATCCGGCTGCGAGGCACAGCCACTGCGTTGCCGGCCGCCGAATGCGCTGAAGACTTTGCCACGCGGCCATTGGGCTCCAGGATCAGCGCCATGGCTTCATTGCAAAGCGAAGTATTGGCGGCACCTGGCGATCTCTCCAGGCGTCTGCAGAAAGCCCGGATATTTCTCGGCAACCATCCGGAGCATACCGAGCCGGGATGGCGTCTGTTCGCCCTCATGCCCACCGTGGTGGAGTTCTGGCAGGGCACCGCAGACCGATTGCATCAGCGGCTTCGCTATGCCAATACGGAAAAGGAAGGCAACTGGCAAAAGCAGATGCTGTGGCCCTGAAGGCCTTGAGGCCTTGAAGACCCCAGGCGCCTTCCATCAATGCGTTGCCGTGAATGCGGGATGGTAGGAAACGACTCCTGCAGGCACTGCCGGCCCAAACGACATTGCCATGAAGTATTCAGGCGGAACACCCGGCAAGACAAGGCATGCCTCATTTCTGAAGCCGAATCGCGTGTAGTACAAGGGGTCTCCCAGAACCACACAGCCCGATGCCCCTTGCTCCTTGAGCATACCCAGCGCTTGGCGCACCAGCTTCGACCCGATGCATTTGCCCTGCAGGGCAGGAACGACCGACACCGGCCCCAGGCCAAACCAGCCCGCCGAATCACCGGCAATGGAAACTGGTGAAACCGCGATATGCCCGACCACGGCTGCATCCACCTCTGCTACAAGAGAGATGCTGAGTGCCTGCGCCGATCGAAGGGCCGCAACAATGCAGTGTTCATTGTGGTCTGTATGGGGCGCATGAAGAAATGCGGCTACGGTAACGGACTCAATGGCCGCTGGGTCTGCGGGCCTTTCAGGTCGAATCAGCAGGTTCATGTCTGCGAGTGTAGCGCTGGCACATGCGTACCAACACCGGTCTCTCACTCGTGTCTCCGCAGTTGGCAGATAGCCAAGTGAACTTGCACTGACGCGCTGGCCGATCATGCATGTCTGCAGAAGTGATGAACTGCTGGTATGGTCGAGAATCAACAGCCTTCTGCCCCCCTCGTGAGCACAATCGGGAGCCATGCAAATACAGGAATGAGATGCGCTATCTAGTAGTCGGCACCAGCGGGGCAGGCAAATCCACCCTCGCCAGGAAACTGGCAGCCCAAACGCAGTCCCCTTTCATCGAGTTGGATTCGCTGTACTGGGGGCCAGGCTGGCAACCAGTGCCCCTGGATCAATTCAGGCGTTCGGTCACTGAAGCGACTCAAGGCGCATGCTGGGTCGCAGATGGGAATTACAGCGCCGTTCGGGACGTGCTCTGGTCACGCGCAACACATGTGGTCTGGCTCAACTACGGGCGCCTCACGGTTTTCTCCCGCCTGCTCTGGCGCACCCTTGGCCAAGGCATCACTCGCAAGCATCTGTCACACGGAAACCGGGAATCGCTGTGCATGGCATTCTTTTCCAAAGACTCGATTCTTCTCTGGGCTCTGTCTACCTACCAGAAAAACCAGTCGAAATTCGCTGCTTTGCGCGACCATGGCGAATTCCCCCATCTCCAGTGGATAGAAATCACCGAGCCGTCACAGGCCCTGCAATTTCTCGACAGGGTCACCGCTTCGCCGCAGGGCTGATGCGGGGGCGCTCCTCGCCGCAGCAGTGAACGACTCAACCGTCCGCTGCACATTTGGCATTGGGCATGTTGGGGAGTGGTTTGGAACGCCGTGACCGAACCCTTCGCTCACATGGCACATGTTTCACAACAAACCACCATTCCAAACAGTATGCTGCTGTCCATCTGCCCGGTGCTTTGCCAAGGCGGCAAGCTAGCGATAGGAAAATCACGCCATTGAAATGGATACGCAGTGCCTGGAGACACCACCCGATGAAGCGCCTGTATCTCGTCGCCGCCCTGTTGTGGCTCTGTATCGCCCTGGGCCGGGTCCATGCAGCGCCGCCGAGCTACGCCGATCTCTATGCCGATCCTGGCCGTGCCATGCCCATGCAGGCCAACTGGCAATTGCAGCCGGTGACCGGGCAAGTACAACCCTGGAAAGACATCTTTGCGTTCACGGTCGGCATTGATCCCCGCCTGACGGACCGGTTGCGTTGGCTGGGCCTCAATCCGGGCAAAAACAGCGAGCTGGCCCCCGCACTGTTCAACGCGCAGAGCGGACAAACGCTTTTTCTGTCCTCGGCAGCGCGTAGCTTCTGCGATGGCCGCTGGCAGGTGGTCCGAATGGATTATGTCAGCGCCAGCAGCATCAACGACACACTGCAGCCGGGGTTCAAGGTGTGGCTGGTAGAGCGAAAGCCGGGAGGTGGACTCCGAAGCACCACGGCCTACGGCCGGATTGATTCGCAAGGCCAGTGGGCCGTTCCGCCGGTGACCTGCGATGGCCTGGAGCCGAGAGACGTCGACTCCCCCTTCGCCATTTCCCACCTGTCGCCAGGCGGCAGCGAACAAATGGCCTCCGATTTGCATGTCGACAAGGTATATGCACAGCATGGCCTGCGCGATGCACAGGGCCAGTGGCTTCCCCCCGTACCGCCGCTCGATATCACCACGGCGCAGTGGATGGCGTACAAAAAGCAAATTGTGACGCCTGGCTCCTCCGGCACGGGCCTGATCGATGCGCAAGGGAGGATGGTGATCCCGTTCATCTTCGGCAACCTGCCCGACGCGACCGCCCAGAAGCGCATTCAGCTGTGTACCTCGGGCGGATGGGATTCTCAGCGCCACACCGACACCTCACGTGTGTGCCGCTGGCAACGGCTGCGTGGCAGCCATGGAGGAGCCGCACTGCGCCCGGTGAAGGACGCGAACACAAATCGGTGGGGATACCAGAACGCACAGGGACAATGGGTGATCGCGCCGCAGTTTCATGAGGCGCGCCAGTTCCGCCACGGTTACGCCGTTGTCGCGGGCGCATTCCCGGAGGATTGGCGCCCTCCAGGGTGGCAGGACGATTGGCCCATGATCCGGAAATTCCACCGCGTGGGTCGCTATTGGGTGGCCGAAGCCCTGGTACGCAACGCTTCCACCGATGGACAGTGGGCCATACGCTTCGGCCTGATGAACGATGCAGGGCAGTGGCTTGCCCCTGCACCACAGCCCACGCTGCACATCACCGTGATATTTCCCCCCGGGGGCCGCAGTGACCACTATGCCCAGATGCTGGCCAGGCATTTACCCAACCTGCTGGGGCGCAATGTGCAGGTCGATCACAAGCCGCCGGCGACTTTGGCCGACTATCGCCAGCTGACGATGGAAGGCGGTAACGCCAAAGTCTGGCTCGGCGCCATGATGCTGCCGCGCGGGGGCATCAAAGACCTGCACCAAGGCCCGCCGATTGAGGCGCTGCTGCAATCCCTTCACCCCGTCACGCTGCTGGCGTCGGAGCCCTTGGTTCTGGTCATCGACAGCGAGAAGGCCGACACGCTGGGCATTCACAGCACGAATGACCTGCTGGCCTACGCGCGCGCCCACCCTGGCAGCCTGCGCATCGCCACCGGTGACGATGGATGGATCGGACACCTCGCCTTTGGTCTGCTCCTCTCGATGAGCGGCGTTGACATGCAGCGCGTGGTCTACAAACGCATGTACCCCGACTCGGATGTGATTACCAAGGAACATGCAGTGGAGCTGCTGTTTGCACCCGCCAACGGGGTGAAAGTAGCCGTCGAACGCGGCCAGTTGCGTGTGCTGGGTACTACCGCCGACCCGATGCACCCGCAAAGCTACCAGGGAGTGCAGTGGCCGACACTGGCTTCAAATGCATCCTTGGCCGGCTACACGGCGTACAACCACTTCAGCCTTTGGGCACCTGCGGATTCGGATCCAGCATCCAACCGCATCTTGCAGGAAGCTGTGGCACAGGTGCTTGCCAAGCCCGAGGTGCGCGACTATCTGCGGGACATTCAGGCCGTCGGTGGAGGTGGCACACCAGAGACCTTGCTGGAGCTGGAACACCAGGAGTATGAGCGCTGGATGCGAGCGCTCTCATCATCGACACGTTGACGGGCGCATCGTCGCTCTCCATCGAAAGCGACGATGCCACGGCGGCAGTCTCACACGCTTGCCAGCAGGCAAGCCTGGGTCGGTTCACCGCATCTGCCTGAGGCAACCGAACAGGACCAGGCGCCCCCAAAAGGTGCTTTTGATCAGCGAGGCTTCTTCCAAGAAAAAATGCCTGGCAACCTGCCAGGCATCGTAATTGGCGTGTACGGAAATCAGGCTGCCGCACTGGCAGCTGCAGCGGTGCGCAGGCCAAAGCGCTCGGTGATCGATTTCTGGATTCCTGCCGCATCCAGCCCTTGCAGCGCCATCAGTTTGGCTGGGTCGCCGTGTTCAATGAATTCATCCTTCAAGCCCAGCTGCAGCACCGGTACCTCCAGGCGCAGGGCCTGCAGCGCTTCGAGCACGGCGCTGCCTGCGCCGCCCATCACGCAACCGTCTTCCACGGTCACCAAGGCATCGTGGGTCTGCGCAATCTGCTGCAGCAGTTCCGTATCCAGCGGCTTGGCCCAGCGCATGTTGGCAACGGTGGCGTTGATCTGCTCTGCAGCCTGCAAGGCCGGATACAGCAAGCTGCCAAACGACAGGATGGCGATGCGCGGCGCCCCCGCCACCGCAGGCTGGGCCTGGCGGCGGATTTCGCCCTTGCCAAAGGGCAGGCCCTCCAGCGAATCCAGCGGTGCCACGCCAACGCCCGCGCCACGCGGGTAGCGCACGGTCACGGGGTGGTTCTGTGCATAGGCAGTGCTCAGCAGTTGGCGGCATTCGCGCTCATCGGCCGGGCAAGCCACACTCATGTTGGGAATGCAGCGGGTGAATGCAATGTCGTAATTGCCCGCGTGCGTGGCGCCATCGGCACCGACGAGACCTGCGCGGTCCAGCGCAAACACCACGGGCAGGTTCTGCAGGGCCACGTCGTGGATCAGCTGGTCGTACGCGCGCTGCAGAAAGGTGGAATAAATGGCGACCACCGGCTTGAGTCCTTCGCAGGCCAGGCCTCCGGCAAAGGTGACCGAATGCTGCTCCGCAATGCCCACATCGAAGTAGCGCTTGGGAAAGCGCTTGTGGTATTCGACCATGCCCGAGCCTTCGCGCATGGCTGGAGTGATGGCCACCAGGCGCTCATCATGGGCGGCCATGTCGCACAGCCAGCTGCCAAATACCTGGGTAAAGGTCTGCTTGGGCGGCGTGGCGGGTTTGACAAGACCAATGGCCGGGTCGAACTTGCCCGGGCCATGGTAGGCCACCGGGTCAGCCTCGGCCAGTTTGTAGCCCTGGCCCTTCTTGGTGACGACGTGCAGAAACTGCGGTCCCTTGAGCTGGCGGATGTTCTCCAGCGTGGGAATGAGTGAATCAAGATCATGCCCATCGATGGGGCCGATGTAGTTGAAGCCGAAATTCTCGAACAGCGTGGCAGGCACCACCATGCCCTTGGCCTGTTGCTCCAGCCGTTTGGCAAGCTCCAGCAGCGGCGGCACCTGCTTGAGCACGCTCTTGCCCACGCCACGTGCCTTGGCGTAGAACTGGCCGCTCATCAACTGCGCCAGGTAGCGGTTGAGTGCACCCACCGGCGGGCTGATGCTCATGTCGTTGTCGTTCAGGATGACGAGCAGGTTCGCATCGCTGACACCGGCATTGTTCAAGGCTTCAAACGCCATGCCGGCCGTCATCGCGCCATCGCCGATGATGGCAACTGCCTGGCGGCTTTCTCCCTTGAGCTTGGAGGCTTCGGCCATGCCCAGGGCTGCCGATATGCTGGTGGACGAATGCGCAGTACCGAATGCGTCATATTCGCTCTCGGTACGCAGCGGAAAGCCCGAAATCCCGCCCATCTGGCGCAAGCCGTTCATGCGGTCGCGGCGACCCGTCAGAATCTTGTGCGGATAGGTCTGGTGACCCACATCCCACACGAAGCGGTCATGGGGCGTGTCGTAGACCGCGTGCAAGGCAATGGTCAGCTCGACCGTGCCCAGGTTGGAGCTCAGGTGTCCGCCGGTCTGCGATACGCTCTCCAGAACGAACTCCCGCAGTTCGCGCGCCAGGGTCTTGAGCTCGGCGCGCGACAGCTTGCGCAGATCGGCCGGATCGTTGATGGTGGCGAGCAATGGAAAGTTCTTCGTGGGCATACTACTGTTTCGATAGCTGACTGCGCATGCCAGACAAGCGCTGGCGCAGTTTTTTGTTCAAATCGCAATGGTCTATGGTAGCGCCTTGGGTAAATTGACTGGTATCAAGGCACTTTTTGCACCATGCCTCAATGGCTGCGGCGCACCACCATATCGGCCAGCGCGGCCAGCGCGCGCGGTTGCGCAAGGCCGCTGCTTGCCAGCGCCAGCTGCGCCTCGGCCAGCAGATCATTGGCGTAGGCGCGGGCAGCGTCCAGGCCCATCAGCGATACATAGGTCGGCTTGTCATTGTCCGCGTCCTTGCCGGCCGTCTTGCCCAAGGTGGCGGAATCTGCCACCACATCGAGCACATCGTCGATGACCTGAAAGGCCAGGCCCAGTGCCGCGCCATATTGCCGCAGCGCCGCCAGTGCTGCGCCCGTGATACCGGCGCAGGTGGCGCCCATTTCCACGCTGGCCTGCAGCAACGCACCGGTCTTGAGCTTGTGCATCTGCTGCAACTGAGGCTGCGTCAGGCGCTTGCCAACGCTTGCCAGATCGATTGCCTGGCCCCCTGCCATGCCGTTGTAGCCAGCGGCGAGCGCCAACTGGCGGCACAGCCTGGCTTGCATGGCGTCGGGAATATCGCGCCCCTCGGGCACCAGCAATTCAAATGCCAGGGCCTGGAGGGCATCGCCCGCCAGCAAGGCCTGGGCTTCGCCAAACTGCACATGCACCGTGGGCTTGCCCCTTCGCAGCACATCGTTGTCCATGCAGGGCATGTCATCGTGCACCAGCGAATAGGCATGGATCAGCTCCACCGCACAACCTGCGCGCAAGGCGGCTTCGGCCTGCGGCACGCCCAACGGACCGGCGGACTGGGCAGCGGCCAGCACCAGCAGGGGACGCAGGCGCTTTCCCCCATCGAGCACGGCGTAGCGCATGGGCTCGCCAAGATTGGCGGGAGCGTCGGCCACGATCCATTGGTTCAAGGCCGCTTCCACGCGGGCCAGTTCATCGCTGCACCACTGTGCAAAATTTTCGTGCGCTGCTGTCATTGTTCTCTTTATTCCTCGCTCGCCCAGGGCTTGAGCTGGCCATTGTCCAGCACCTTGATCTGGTCCTGCACCGCTTCGAGCTTGCCACGGCAGTAGGCCAGCAACACGGCGCCGCGCTGGTAAGCGGCCAGCATGTCGTCGAGCGGCAATTGGCCCGACTCGATGCGCGCCACCAGGCCTTCGAGCTCCTGCAAGGCGCTTTCATAGTTGGCGGGTTCGGGCAAATCTGGCGCGGCGGACGCCTTGGATGCTGGGGCCTTGGGCATGGGCTTGCGAGGGCAACCGGGGTTGCCGCTGGTACGGAATGGAAAGCGCTGATTTTAGGCGCTGCGCGCGCCACCACGAACACAGCGCCCGCTGTCCCTGCAAGGCACAGACCCGCGGGCCATCATATCCAGTTCTCCAGACAGGGATTTCGCCCTACTGGAGCGCACAGTCAGCTATCAATTTGATAGAATTCTGAAGCCAGTATGGAAAGGCAGTTCCGTTCTGCAGCCGAGAATTGCTCTCAATTCACGCATGAACGGAACGGGAATAACCCCACTGGGTATAATCCCATTTCTCGCGAAACCGGTATTCTTCTAGGGTAGCCGGTTTTATTTTTTCTCTGCGCATGCACGCGCAACCTCCCTGTGGGGAGTCTTTAGGTCAGGTCACCCATGTCTGATTTAAGTCTTCAACTGCAGCAGGCCGCAAGCCAACTTCCAGTTTCAAGCTATTTCGATCAAGCGCTCTTTGAGCGCGAGATGCAAACCATCTTCCAGCACGGCCCCAAGTATGTCGGCCACCAACTGGCGATCCCCGAGATTGGCGACTATTACGCCCTTCCGCATGAAAAGGAGGGGCGCGCCCTCGTGCGCAGCGCCTCCGGCCAGGCCGAGCTGATCTCCAACGTCTGCCGGCATCGCCAGGCGGTGATGCTCAAGGGCCGGGGCTCGCTCCATCACCAGCAAAAAGGCAGTGCAGGCGGCAACATCGTCTGCCCGCTGCACCGCTGGACCTACAGCCCCAGTGGAGAGCTGCTGGGCGCCCCCCATTTCGCGCAAGACCCTTGCCTCAACCTCAACAACTACCGTTTGCGCGAATGGAACGGCCTGCTGTTTGAAGACAACGGCCGCGACATTCAGGCCGACCTCGCTGGCATGGGCCCGGCAGCAGCGCTCAGCTTTGATGGCTTTGTGCTCAACCACGTGGAAATGCACGAGTGCAACTACAACTGGAAGACCTTCATCGAGGTCTATCTGGAGGACTACCACGTCGGCCCTTTCCACCCAGGCCTGGGCAATTTCGTCACCTGCGACGATCTCCAGTGGGAGTTTGGCAAGGAGTACTCGGTGCAGACCGTAGGCGTTGCGCCCGGTTTTGCCCGCCCTGGCTCCGATACCTACAAGAAGTGGCACGAAGTGCTGCTGGCCTACCGTGGCGGGCAGATGCCCGAGCACGGTGCCATCTGGCTCACCTACTACCCGCACATCATGGTCGAGTGGTATCCGCATGTGCTGACCGTCTCGACCCTGCACCCGATCAGCCCGGAAAAGACCATGAACGTGGTCGAGTTCTACTACCCGGAGGAAATCAGCGCCTTCGAGCCCGAGTTCGTGCAGGCCCAGCGTGCGGCCTACATGGAAACCGCCATTGAGGACGACGAGATCGGCGAGCGCATGGACGCGGGCCGCCGGGCCCTGTGGGAGCGCGGCGACAACGAAGTCGGCCCCTACCAGAGTCCCATGGAAGACGGCATGCAGCACTTTCACGAGTGGTATCGCAGTATGATGAAAGACGCTGTTCTGGCGAAGTAATTCCTCTCAATTACTATCAAATCAATAGCTGCTCGCGCTTGCACAACAAGCGCAAGCAGCTTTTTTATTCTAGAGTCATTCCGATGCAAGCCCTGTGGATGGTGGCCGCCGCCTTTTGTTTCGCACTCATGGGCGTGTGCATCAAGTTCGCATCTGCCCACTACAACGCGGCCGAGATCATCTTCTACCGCGGCCTCATCAGCATGGCCTTGCTGTGGTGGCTGGCCCGACGCAAGAGCATCGGCCTGGGCACGCAGTACCCGCTGATGCATGCCTGGCGCAGCTTCATCGGCGTGCTCTCGATGGGCTTCTGGTTCTACTCCATCGGCAAGCTGCCCCTGGCCACCGCCATGACACTCAACTACATGAGCAGCCTCTGGATTGCAGCCTTTGTCGTGGGCGGCGCGCTCATGGCCTGGCGGCCCAAGGCGGCAGGCGACCAGCCAGCGCTCAATATTCCGCTGGTGCTCACGGTCCTCATCGGCTTTGCCGGTGTGCTGCTGATGCTGCGCCCCAGCATGGATGCCGAGCAGCTGTTTGCCGGCATCATCGGCCTGCTGTCGGGACTGATGTCTGCCTTTGCCTACATGCAGGTGGTGGCGCTCTCGCGCATCGGCGAGCCCGAGCAGCGCGTGGTCTTCTACTTTGCGGTGGGCTCCGCTGTTGCAGGGGGGCTGACCATGCTGTTCACCGGCGCCTCGCCCTTCCCCGGCTGGCCTGCACTCTGGCATATACCCATCGGCATTCTGGCCACGGCAGGCCAGCTGTTCATGACCATGGCCTATGCTAGCGCCACCACGCGCCGCGCGACCCTGGTCGTGGCCAACCTCCAGTACTCGGGCATCGTGTTCGGCGGGCTGGCCAGCATTGTGGTGTTTGGCGACCAGATCCCGGCCATCGGCTGGATCGGCATGGCGCTGATCGTGGGCAGCGGCATTGCTGCCACCGTGCTGCGCAAAGGATAGCTGACAGCGCGCACCAGTCATACGTCAGCCGTGTTTTTCATTCATAAAACACGGCACCGGCGGAGCTGCACCATAATGGCTGAAAACGACTCTTTTTCAGGCTTGAGCGGGCCTTATCCGGCCTGCGCCAGCCGCTTTTTTGGAGCACTGTGATGGCAACCATGCCCTTTACCACCCTCATCACCCCTGCCCAGTTGCAAGCGCTGCAGCAAAGCGCGCCCGGCAGCGTCATGGTGTTCGACTGCACGTTCGAGCTGGCCCAGCCCCTCGCGGGCGAGGCGCTGTATGACGAAGTGCACATTGCCGGCGCCCTGTACGCCAACCTCGACAAGAACCTCAGCGCGCCGCACGACGGCGCTGGCCGGGTGGTCGCGGCGGCATCCGGTGGTCGCCACCCCCTGCCCACGCGCGAAACCTTTGCCACCTGGCTGTCGCAGGTCGGCTTTCGCAACGACATGCAGGCTGTGGTGTATGACCGCAATGGCGTCAATTACGCAGGCCGCCTGTGGTGGATGCTGAAATGGGCAGGCCACGATGCCGTTGCCGTGCTCGACGGTGGCCTGCAGGCCTGGCAGGCCATGGGCGGAGCGGTGGAGAGTGGCAAGCCCACCAGCCATTTTCAGAGCAATTTCGAGCTGAAAGCCCCATTGCGCGAGCTGCGCACCGCAGGCCAGGTACTGCAAGCGCTGGGCAGTGCGCAGACCGTGATCGATGCACGGGCGCCCGCCCGCTATCGCGGCGAGGTGGAGCCGCTTGATCCCGTTGCCGGTCACATTCCAGGTGCGCTCAATCGCTTGTTCAGCACCAACATCGGCGCAGATGGCCGTTTCAAACCAGCTGCCGAGTTGCGCGCCGAATTTGATGCACTGCTGGGCAGCCGCGATCCCGGCACCGTCGTTCACCAATGCGGCAGCGGCGTGAGCGCCCTGCCCAATCTGATTGCCATGGAAATTGCAGGCTACGCGCCCACGGCCTTGTTTGCAGGTAGCTGGAGCGAATGGTGCAGCGATCCGGCGCGTCCGGTTGAGCGCGGGTAAAACGCACCGCCCTCACGCAGCACAACAAAAAATAGAAGCCTGCGCTGTGGGTTAATAGAGCAACCCACAACGTCAGGCCCACAGGCAGGTCCTCGTGACCTACAGCTTCTGAAAATCTAAATTTCTGACCGGTTGGGCTTACACACCCAAAAGATTGCCTTTCCGATCCTTGATTTTGATCACGCTACCAGATGCTGGCGAAGTGCCGTTATATACAAAAGACACGCTCCCCATCTCCTGGGGCGCAGCACCACTGCTGTAGAACTTGCAGCTGACTTGCCTCTCTGCCACAGATTGAAACAGACATTTGACGTTGCCAGATTTATTGCTGACTACACTGTCCACCACCCGATCCAGCGACACTGTTGTCAAAATGCTGCCTGATTTCTCGCCTCGAAAAATCATATGCCAGTCCCCCAGCAAAGATTCTTCAGGGGAACTTTGCGACGTCAACCCCATGCGAACCATCTTCTTAGGCCCCTCGCCGGGAAATTGAATCATTGCCTCTGCCAATGAAGGTGCCCCCTGAAGGTCAATCTGCACAGCGCCAGCGTCCTCCACCACAGATCCACTTCGAGCCGGGCCACCAAAATAGCGCCCTCCACCATAGCGGAAAAGATCAATATCCATGGACGACTGGCCATAAGAGCCCGACCCCATGTGAAAAGTAGAGGCGCCAGTATTCAGGTAATCAAAAATCTGCAACACAGCAATATTGTTTTGCACATCCAAGCTGATACCTCTTCCGGGTTTTCCATTGAGCTCATCCGCGACCACCCAGGTTCCATTGACTGGCATACGGGAGCCATTGCAGTTGTCACCTGGAACAAAGGTCTGCAAGGTTGTAGAAATGCATTGGCCGGGTATAACGCTCCCAGGCACCGCTCCATTGGCCAGCATATTGCCCATCAAGCGTATAGTTTTGCCGGTGGATGCATCCGTGATGACCGTGCCAGTCACATCTGCAGCCGCGTAGCGAAAGCTGATTTTGGGCATGAAATTGGCTGGAGCCTGCGAATCGCTGCGTGTGCAGTCGTAACCCTGGGCACCGCTGCCGGAATACTGGCAGTCGTAGGTCAGGTTCTTGCCAAGAAAGAGTGGCTCATTCGAGCCCAGAAAAAATGGCTTGTAGGTGATCGGGCTCAACTTCAGCTGATACTTGCCTTCGGCCGTCTTGAGCAGCTTGCTTCCCCAAATGACGGCAATCGAATCACCATCAACTGCTAGCCACCTTGCATTTTGACCGTCTCGCATCGCTGTGGCATTGCCGGGGCTAAACGCATCGTCAGAGCTTCCCGCCAAAAAGCGCTCAATCGCTACAGTCTCCTCACCCGGAAACTGCACCGTCCCCCTCAACCCACTAGTAAAAGTAATAGTCACATCGCCTGCATTACCAGCTTCATGGGCCGTAAGTGGCCCACTTCCAAAGTAGTGGCCACCTTCGTAATGCGTCAAGGGAGCTGTTACCGTATTGCCCTTCAATTCACCAAGTGCCGTGTGAAACGTCGCCTCGCCATTGGCCTTGTAGTTGTAGACCTGCATGAAGAAAGTGTCTTCCTGCACATCAATGGCCAGGCCTCGGCCCGGTTTGCCATTGACTTCTGCGCTCACCACCCAGGTACCCGCCTGCGGCGTGAAAGAGCGTTGCTCCGCTTGTGCCAAATTACCCATCAAAAGACAAGCTGCCACAGGCATGCTGCCCAGCCAGGCCAAAGAATACTTCTTCATCAACTAATCCTTTAAAAACAGATCCATTCAACAAAGGTCCACCCGTGACAACGACGGCAATCCAGGCGTGCTATTGCTCCAACAGCGTAGGCAGTTCAGCCACCACCTTGTCTTGGCAGGCTGCCAACATACGACTGAGCTCTTGCTGCACATTGCGATACGAAGCCTCTGCCCAATAGCTCAATGGCTGCGCGGGCTCTGATCGGCCACTGCACTGAACCAGACGCGCAGGCATCACCCAGTTGGATTCGCGGCGCTTGTACACATCGAGATTTAGCAAGAGCTGGTAGTTCGCATCTCCTGCGCCAGTCAGCGTGTCATAAACCAACTGCGCGGAGCCGCCACCGACCACAAGCGGATAGCGAAAGCTCTGTGTCTGACCCAATTTGTCCTGCTCCATACGCGCGTCGACGGCCTTTTGCAGCGATTGGACAAAAGCGGTGGGCACCGGGTTTTGCAAATAAGTCCGGTCATCGACGCCCTCAATAGGAGCACCCTTGAGGTCATCCTTGCTGAAACCATTGGTCGCAATACCGCCCCCCAGCGCAAGCATCAATACGTTCAGCCCTACCTGCCCAGCCACTGCATTGCCCGTATCTTCACGGCGCACGATCTGCACTTCGCCTGGAATTTCTTTGAGCTTGGCACCATTGATAAATGTGCGAGAGTAGTCCACCTTGAGTGTGCCCGGTGGCATGGTAGATGTGGTTGCGCAACCGGCTAATAAGGTTGCACAAGCAATCGCAGCAATAGAAATAGCATTCGATTTCATAATCATCCCAAATAAAAACGCATTGAAAACAAAGCCTATCAAGGGCGTGGCATCAGCTCTCTATTTCCCACTTGCGCATGAATGCATACGGATCTGGATATGAGGGTAATGGACTTACCGGCAGCCACTCCTGAGGAATCAGCACAGTGTCCACATCCAAGGCAAATCCCCAGCGACTTGCAACCTTGGCATAAACACAAGCAAAGGGAGAGACAAAGCGTTCGGCAACAGGTAGTTCGAACACCTGATTGCGAATTTTTGCCACCTTGGGACTGGTGAGTTCATCCAAGGCGTTTTCCATCCCTGCCTTATCCTTTTGTGCCAATGCGAGGTAAAAGCGCATATCCGGCGCATACTTTTTCATCTTCGCAGGCAACGCTTGCAAAAAAACTTCAGCTTTGCGACCCAATGTATTCCATTGTCCGGCTAGGGCCAGGGTGACTTGGTAGTAGCGATATTCGTTCTGGTTAGGGTTGACCACCCGCTGCATACATAGCTTGGAGTCCGGTGTCTTATGCAGCATCCAGTCAATCCAGTAACGAATCATCGGCTCATGGTCACTCAACAGTGGGTAAAACCACGTCGCCTCGTGAATGAAGTCAGAACCATCCGTCTCAGCGATTATGTACATCAGCCTGCTTATCACATAGCTGTGCAGCTTGAATGTAGATAGATCTTGCTCAGCAAACCAAACGTAATCGGCAATTTCAGCATGCAGAATTTTTAGATTACGTAGACAACCTGACAAGCTTCCTTCGCCTTTTTCAATCAAGGTCACTGCTTTTGGTGGTGTCTCTACCTGTACCCATCCATTATCAGTACGTGCCCATCCATCAATACGCTTCTTGCGCTTTTCAATAAACTCCACTTTTTCCGCAATGTAGTGTGGCAGCATAGTTTTCCTCCTATTTAGAGCTGCTAACACAACCCTTGATACATCATTGCTTCGCCTTGTTGTATGTCTGTACTGCCTACGGCTTCGCGCCTAGTCTCAACCGCAAATCTGCGATTTGCTGGGTTGCGTTAGCGGCTCTAAGCGATTCATTTTCATCTTTAACGAAATTATTTATTTTCAGACACATAAAATAAATATAATAGATAATTACTTCCTCAACACTCCATTTGATACTGCAATTACGTTTGTAGGACCAAGTGCGAGGCGAACTAAAATTAATACTGTAGAAACTAAATCAGCAGCACTCTTATCATTCAAGCTAATCATAAATTGTGATTTAGCCATCATTTTATTTTCAAGCGCGATCTCCTTCTCTATATCATTTACTCTATCGACATCGTAGACGATGAATCTATTAAAAAAAAGCCCTTGATGCTGTGTACGCAAAAGATCGATTTTCGCCTGCACCTCTTCTACTTCTAAAGAACAGAAAAAATAGATATCTACCGCCATTTAAATTTCCAGGAATTTCAAAAATATTCCTGAGCAAGCATAGCTTTATTAATCATGCATGATTTACAGGATCGAGCACAGTTTGCACTAATTAGACTACCGACCACCTTACGACTTTCCCCCTACCATTAGTATAAAAGCTACATTGCTATAGATGCGTGTCAGATCGCAAACAGCTTTGTAACGAGCACACTTTTCGTAATAAATTAAATAATTATATTAAATGGGCATTATGCAAATCAGTTATTGATGCAATCTTTAACTCACCTGGCTTTACCTTGGATTCATCAAAATACACCCCTAATCCGCATTGCCTACAAAGAAATGCTAGACGATCATCAAGTCTATTCTTTAAAACTCCCATCCCGCTCCTTCCGCAACGCGGACAAGTGCGACCGCTCTCAAAAATCAGCATATCCTCAAGCGCATCTCTTAGAAATAGGGCAATAGTTGCCTCTTGGGCATTTTCATATCTTTTTGCAGTATTAATGAAATATTGCACATTCGCAGATTCATATGAATTTATCTCGGGCAGATAATCATTAATATCAACATCTAAAAATTGCTCAAAATCATAATCTGAAAATGGCTTTTTTTTAAAAAATTCCAAATTCTTTTTTAGAAAATTCAATATCTCAAACAATAATTCATTTGGAGTCAGTTTATTATTGGCAGTCAAATCCCGAACAAATTCTCTCCATTGAATTTGAAAATATTTACTCATTTTTTTCCTCGTACCGGAAAGGCGGTAATCAGATTTCCAGCTCTGTCTGTATATACTCTCATTGTTGATGTTGGCGCACCACCTTCATTCAAAGATGTTGTTCCAATGGGGTACCCCACATCAACTGTTCTCATAATTGTTCCATCATCAACCGCAGTGACAGGAGAACTAACAACCGCTCTACTCTGAAGAATATCTTTCAGATCGCTCGGTGTTATAGTAAAATAAGAGTTTTAAGATATGCAAATCTCATGTCATTGACATTCAAGTTTAATAAAACACCCAATCGAATTATTTCTTGGTACTCAAACTCATTCAAGATTACATTATTATCTGCTAAAAAATCACACAACATCTCCAATGCCAATTTATTTTCTCCGTGATCCACGTACTCCTTCACAGCATCGATAAGAAATCCGCTCAACTTACCAGAAAATAAGTTAGCTAATTGGAGTATTTCTTCTTCTTTCCCCATAGAATATTACCTCTTTATTGGTTTGTAATTGATTTGCGCCGGAGAAGTATCTGGAAATGCCGTAACTACCCGGCCCGTAATAGGCTCAAAAACAACACGCATTGACACTCCATCACGCGTTTCCCATGCAACCCATCTAGCAGGATTACCCGCTGCGGTGGTCATGCCACCAGTTCCGGTTTGCGCATACCATTGAGTAGTTGGTGAAGTAACTACATCTCCCACGTTGTGCAGTATTTGACCTTCTGTCCAACTCTGCGGATATGTAGACTTACCGGGTTGACCCGGATACATATGCCCACCACTTCCTGGCCCATCACCAAAGAGGATGTGCTGACGATCAGCTGGTGACAGAATATTTACATATTCATCAGCTCCCATTCCCTCGACGGGTGACTTGCCTCCAAAAGCTCCTTCCCCGCTGCCTTGTGGCTTGGGGCCATTAGGCGATGCAGGCTTGGCTCCAGGACGGCCCGCATTAACCCAACCCCGCACACCATTGACCGTTAAAGGTACCGTCGTGCCCGTCAATGCCAATATTCCCACCCGGTAATATCGGAAGTCAATAGCGTCACGCGTGAGTTGGTTGCAATCCGCGGGGCTCATTCCGCTGCAGTTGTTTTCTCTAAATCTCGCGACTTCTGCAGCCTGCTGCGCATCTGGCCCAAACAATGATTGCTGGCCTCTGACCGATCCATAGGTGTTGACGTTATCTTGTCTGTCTGCCAGACCTCTACCCCAGTCGGTGTAGCCTGGAGGGAAAGCATCTGCAACTTCACCTCTCCCCGCCGCTTGACCTTCCAGCCGGTTGACGCAGGCTACGTCTCCTGCAAATATGCAGCTATTAACAGCATTGATATTCTCATTCGACAGCCCCAGGTATTTGTCCCGAATGACTTTGAGATCCTCGTCTGAGCAGCCTCCGCTTTGGGCTTTGCATTGAGCGATTTCTTTGTTCAGCTTGCCAGCTTGCTGGTGTGTGAGGAAGTTGTTAGCCGTCGCATTGCCTCCAGCCATCGCACCAGATGTACCTCCAGCCGCAGCGCCTGTTCCCACACCCAATACAAGCAGGACCGCATCCTTGCCCGCACCCTCCATGCCCAGGTCGGTCAAGATTTTGTCTGCCTGTGGCAGCACTGCCTGGCTTGCCGCTGCTCCGGCAGCCCCTCCGGCACCTCCTGTCAGGCCTCCTACCACCGCGTGCGCTATCACGCGGTACGCGCCTCCCTCGTCCCATTTAGCCGCTTCTGCCTCCAGCTCTTGTTTGCGCGCTGGATCTGTCTCCTGTTCTGCCTCTTGTCGCAAGGCATCGGCTTTTCTTCCTGCTTGGTCTCCTATGAATTTGCTTGCATTCGATCCAAACTCAGAAGTGACAGTAATGCCAGCATTGACGTTATCGCTGACCCTGTCTTTGTCAAAGATTGGCTTGAGGCCTGTTTCCTTGTCTCCCGTTCTCGCACTGCTATTGCCAGCAATGCCCGAGATACCAGCCTGTGTTGTGCTGCTGGCACTGCCATTGTCTCGGCCTGCGCCAGCACTGCTGCTGCCCAGGCTTCCTCCCACACCCAGCGTTATTTGCGAGCCGCTGGCGTTGTATTCGGCCTGGTTCTGCAGGTCGCTCATTACCAGCTGACCACCCGTGTGGAAGCTGTTCTTGCCCTCATCCACCGCCTTTTGCGTGCTGGTGATGGCGCCACCCTTTAAGGTAGTGTCTCCAGCTACATTGACTTGGAAGCCTCCGTCACCGGCTCGTATGCCGCTTTGGGTACCCGTGCTTTGGTAGTTGCTGTCGATATTGGTGTTGCCATGGCTGACTGTGAGCCCGGGCATGCCCGCACCAATGGGAATAACCAAACTAAAGCCGCTATTGCTGCTGTGTTCGTTGTAGTTGTCCTTGTTTTGCAGGCTTTCGATGGTGAGGTTACCGCCCACATCGGCCTTGACGCTGTTGCCCGCTACCGTTGCCCCGCGCAAGGTGGTGTCGCCCGCGCTTTGCACGCTGACATTGCCACCTGCTTTGACAGTGGTGTTGTTGTAGCTGACGCCAGTGCCACTGCCTTGGCCACTGCTTTGGTTGTAGCCTGCGTTGATATTGGGGCCAGCACCGCTGGAGCCAACATTGAAACCTACGCCGATGCTGGCCGAGCTGCTGCTGTGGCTGCTTTCCGTGGTGTAGGCATTTTGAGAGGCTTCCAGGGCAATGCTGCCCTTGTCGGCCTTCAGGCTGATGTCTTTGCCCGCATCAATGGCACTGCCGCGCACCTTGAGGTCGCCTTCGGTGGCCGTGATGTGGACGTTGCCATCGGCATGCACGGCCGAGCCTGCACCGGTGTTTTGCTGGTAGGTGCTGGTGGAATGGCTTTGGCTGGTGCCCAGGCTGACGTTGATGCCGATGTTGGTCGGCATTTCTCCGTTCATGAGTTGCGTGGCATCCTGCTGCACGCTGCCCGCGTTGTTGTAGGCATACAGGCCTCCGGCGGCCAGGCCCAGCGCCTGGGTGCGCCCATCGCTGGTTTTGCCAATGGCGTTACCCAAGCTTTGTGCAGTCTGCGCGGCGCTGACGATGGGGCTGCTGATGCTTACCGTCAGCCCACTTTGCTTGGCGCGCATTTCGAACTTTTCTTTTTCGATTTCGCGCGCTTCATCGATCGAGACTGTTTTGCCAACAACGTTGATGTCGCCCGCAGCCAGCACTGCCGAGCCTGTTTGCTGGTAGTGGCCGCCCGCCACTATGGTGACGTCGCCCTTCTTGTTCTCGCCTTCTTTGCCTCCCTGGGCCTGTACGCTGGATGCTGCAGCGCGCGTGCTGTCGTTGGTGTGTGTGGTAGAGGTGGTGCTGCTGCCAATCGTAAAGCCCAGGCCGCCACTGCCAAAGATGCCGCTCTTCTTGGTTTCCTTGAAGCTTTCGGCACTGGCTACATCTTGCCCGGCCAGGATGCTGACGTTGCCCTCTGCAACCAGTGTGGCCGATTCCTGCCCCACCACGTGTGAGCCGCGCAGGTTGATATCTTGCCCGGCCTGCACATAAACTTTGTCACCGCTGACAACGGTGCCCTCGCTGAGGCTGGCGTGGCCCGTGTCAACGGTGGTGGTGCGCTTGCTGCTTAAAAAGCCGCTGCTCTTGCTGTAGCTTTCCTCGTAGCGGTCATGCTCGGTTTGCACGTCTAGCAGGTTGACATCACCGCTTGCAATGAGGGCTGTATTGCCCTTGGCAGTGACGGTGGCACCTTGCAGTGTGATGTTGCCAGGGCCCTTGCCCGAGCTGATTTCCGTGGGTTTTACCGCCACAGGGTCATCTGGGGTGCCTGTGCCACTACGGGGATTGGCTGGCTTAGGTACGGGAGTTCCGTTGGCAATGAGCGTGATGCCACCATCCGCAGTGATTTCACCGCCCTTGAGGGTTTCATTGCTTTGCGCCAGGCGGTGTTCTTTGCGGCCGCTTTTTTCGTAGTCGTTGGTATAGGCGCTGTCTTTGGCGGCCTGCACGGTGACGCTCGCGCCCTTGACGACGATGTCTTTACCCGCAGTGAGGTTGGAGCCGATGATGCCCACATCACCCTTGGCAGCAATTTGCACATCGCCTTCTTTGCTGGAGACGACTGCGCTGTGGTTGGTTACGCCGGTGCTTTCGCCTTCGGTGCGGGTGTTTGCCAAGGTGGTCTGTTTGCCGCTATAGGTAGCGCTGCTGTCCGCCTTCAGGGCTTGCAGGTCGACATTGCCGGTGGCCGAGATGCCCACGCCTTGCTTGCCTTCGATCTGGCTGCCGGAGAGCAGTACGTTGCCGCCTGATTTGCTGGCGTCGGTGCCCGCGCCGCCATCGGCAATGATGGCTACCTTGCCGCCTGCGGTTACGGTGCCTCCGCTGTAGCTTTCGCTACGCGTGGTGCTGGTTTCGCGGTCAGTTTCGCGGCCATCGACCGTGCGTGTCTGCTCTTTGGTGGTGACGGTGCTTTCTTTGGCTGCCTTCACGGTCACGTCTGCGCCCTTGAGCAGCACGTCCTTGCCAGCATTGATGCTGCCACCAGTAATTGCAAGCTTGCCGCCAGCGGCAATGGCGACACTGCCTTCTCCGCTTTGAATGGTGGTGCCAACACTGGTAGTGGTTGTGGTGGTGCTTGCCTGGCGATTTTCGATAACCGAGGTGCCCTCTACAAAGGTGTCACTGCCACTGGCGCTGTTGTTCCAGGCTTGGGTTTCTGTCAGATTTTTATTGGCATGAACAGTTTGGGTGGTCTGCTTGGCTCCCAGATTAATGTTGCCACCTGCATTAAGGCCCACGCCTTGCTTGCCTTCAACCTTGCTGGCAATGAGGTCGATGTCGCCACCGGCATCCAGTACAAACTTGCCTGCATCGCTGATGAACTGGCCTTCATTGGCTGCAATGTTGCCACCCGCCTGCAAAAAGCCTCCGTTGCTCGCAACGATGCGGCCACGGTTGTTGCTGATGTCTCCCTTGATATCGGTGACAAGCGTGCGAGCCTGAATGAGGCCGTTGTCGTTGTTCAGGTATTTGCCATTGAGGCTGGCGGTGCCGCCTGCCCTGATGCTGGCACCGAAGTTGTCAATGCCTTCTGCAGCGTTGATGATGAGCTGGTTGGTGACATCAAGCTGGCCATGGTTGACGAACTGCCCACTCAGGTTGAGCTGCAAGTCATTGGCGCTGATGCCGCCAGGCACCACGCGCAATTGGTTCCAGTCTGGCCACTTCGGGTTGAAGCCCGAACCCATCAATACCGCGACGGCGCCTTCCGGCGTCTGGAAGATGGGGTCTTTGAGGTTGAGGGTACGCGCTGGCGGCGTGGGAGTTGGTCCATCGCCATTGCCTGCCACAGGGGTGCCTGCGGAACCGGTATCGCCTGCGCCGCCATTGTTGCCTGCGCCGCTTCCTGCGCCACTCGTATCGGTGGTCGCTACATTGGTGCTACCTGCTGCGTTCGGGTCATTCACCGCCAGTGGCTTGATATTGCCGGTCGTGGTATCTGCCGTGTTGCCAGCCTGTGCGTTACCCGCATTGACCTGGGTGCCCTGTGCGTTGGTGACCAGAGGTAGGCCTGTAGCCGGATCAATGCCAGGGTTGATGGTGATGCTGCCGCCATTGATGACGAGTGAGTCACCAACAATGGTGCCGGTATTGGGGCCTGTGAGAGTGATCTCGGAATACCCGGGCCCTGTATCCAGCCGTGCCATCGATAGTGCATCTGTTTGCACTTGTACCGTGTTTCCGCCCGAATCCTTGCCTTCCCAGGTTACTTTTTGATCAAGATTGACCTGGTTAACGCTGTAGTTGCCTCCAACCCGCGCATCCGAGGCAATATTTTCAAGGCTGCCAGTAAATGCTCCACCAATATAGAGTTGCGCACGATGGGCAACGTCGGTGTAGCCTATGATCTGCGCTCCCGTTAGCCCTGTGGGATAGGTGTCCACGCGATAAGGATCATGGAGAACATCGGGCGCGCCATTCACGTCTCGGGTGCCGGTAGCCTCGTTGCTGATATTGCCGGAGGCATTGCCCTTGATCGCCACGGTTCCCTGGTTGGTCAGGGTACCCGTCCAGTTGACGTCGGTGCTGGCAACATTCCAGCTCTCGCCTACGCCTACCGAGATACCGCCAACCTGCAGATCGAGTTTACCCAATGCCACGAGGGCATTGCCCGCCGGCGCGTAGTTGCCTGCCATGGTCAAGGTGGCGTCCTGCAAGCTACCAACAGTGCCGCCCGTGTTGCTGTATGCCCCAGCCTTGATGTCGAGCTTTTCGCCAGCGATCACGACACCGGTAGAGGCATTGTTAAAGCCACCATTGGTCTGGATAGTGACCTTGCTTGGGGCGGCATTTTGCCCATAGACAATTCCTGCGTTGCTGAAACTGTCGCCCTTGATGGTGA
>NZ_JBEBNZ010000012.1:0-127431 GCF_040396735.1 Comamonas odontotermitis | reverse complement strand
TCTTCACCGCGGAGACGATCTGGTTGAGCGGCTCGGTCAGGGCTTCCAGCACTTCATTGGAGCTGATGGTGAAGCTGCGCGGCACGCCTTCGGAGAGGTTGCGGCCCTTGACTTCGATCTCGCGCACTTCGCTGCCGGGGAAGGCAGAGCCGATGCTCTTCTTGATCAGCTCGGCCGTAGGCTCGCCAATCATCATGCCGTAGTTGCGGCGGATGTAGTTGATGATGGCTTCGTCGAACTTGTCGCCGCCCACGCGCACACTGCCCTTGTAGACCATGCCGCCCAGCGAGATCACGCCCACCTCGGTCGTGCCGCCGCCAATGTCAACCACCATCGAGCCCGAGGCTTCGGACACCGGCAGGCCCGCGCCAATACCGGCGGCCATCGGCTCTTCGATCAACTCTACCTGGGTAGCACCGGCCTTGAGGGCCGCGTCCTTGATCGCGCGGCGCTCCACCTGGGTCGAGCCGCAGGGCACGCAGATGATGATGCGCGGGCTGGGCGACAGCAGGGTGCGGGGGTGCACCATCTTGATGAACTGCTTGATCATCTGCTCGGTGATCAGGAAGTCGGCGATCACGCCGTCCTTCATCGGGCGGATGGCTTCGATGTTGCCGGGCACCTTGCCCAGCATGGCCTTGGCCTCGCGGCCCACGGCCTGGATCACCTTGCGGCCATGCGTGCCGCCTTCGTGGCGGATGGCGACCACCGAGGGCTCATCAAGCACAATGCCCTTGTCGCGCGCAAAAATCAGGGTGTTGGCCGTGCCCAGGTCAATGGCCAGGTCGGTGGAAAAATAGCGACGGAACGCTCCGAACATGCAAGATTCCTCTAGGGCATGGGCAGCGCTTCGGCCTTCCATCGCCCGTCATTGGGGTGTGGTGAGATGACTGATGGGGTTTTGATGCGCAATGACCGACGTTGCAGTGATATTGCGTCAAAGACGGGATAATACCGCATCCCCTGTGAATAACTTACAGGGCAACGCTTTCCAGCGCCGTTTTTTTACGACTGGTTTACATACAAAGATCTATGGCACTGACAAAAGATGACATTGCCCGCATCGCCAACCTGGCGCGGCTCGAATTATCAGACTCCGAGAGTGAGCGCATGCTCTCGCAGATGAATAACTTTTTTGGCATTGTGGAGAAGATGCAGGCTGTGGATACCACCGGCGTCACGCCACTGTCGCACCCTGTGGCGGCCATCGAGGAAATCACGCTGCGACTGCGTGATGACGTGGTGAGCGAGCCCGACAACCGCGAGGCCAACCAGAAGAGCGCTCCAGCCGTGGAAAAGGGCTACTTCCTGGTGCCCCGGGTCATCGAGTAATTCACAGCATTTTCAGGTTTCGGCCTTTTTCGGCCACAGCGCATACCAGGCAAGCGCGATCAGCTATCACTGATATAGCATCGCACCTTTACCACAGGCAGCGCCCCGCCTTATCACCCAGATCGAGAGATCGCTCTGAACGCGAGATTTGCATGAGCACTCCTACCCAATTGCACGACCTACACGACCTGAGCGTGGCCCAGTTGGCCGCCAAGCTCAAAAGCCGCGAAGTGTCCTCCGTCGAGGCCGCCCAGCACTTTCTGGCCCGCGCCAAGGACCACGAGAGCCTGGGCGCCTTTGTCCATATCAACGAAGAAGTGACCCTGGCCCAGGCCCGCGCTGCCGATGCCGCGATTGCTGCAGGCACCTCCGGCAAGCTGGCTGGCGTGCCCATTGGCCACAAGGACCTGTTCGTCACCAAGGACTTCCCCACCACGGCGGGCAGCAAAATGCTCACCGGCTACCAGTCGCCGTTTGATGCCACCATGGTCACCCGGCTGGCGGGCGCAGGCGCCGTCACGCTGGGCAAGCTGAACATGGACGAGTTCGCCATGGGCTCGGCCAACGAAAACTCCGCCATCGGCAAGGTGAGCAACCCCTGGGATGTGTCCCGCGTGCCCGGCGGCTCGTCGGGCGGCTCGGCCGCCGCTGTGGCTGCGCGCCTGGCACCGGCTGCCACCGGCACCGATACTGGCGGCTCCATCCGCCAGCCCGCGTCGTTCTGCGGCATCACCGGCATCAAGCCCACCTATGGCCGCGCCAGCCGCTACGGCATGATCGCCTTTGCGTCGAGCCTCGACCAGGCTGGCCCCATGGCCCGCACCGCCGAAGACTGCGCCATCCTGCTGAGCGAGATGTGCGGCCCCGATCTGGACCGCGACTCCACCAGCCTGGACCGCCCCGCAGAAGACTTCACCCGCAGCCTGGGCGACAAGCTGGACGGCCTGCGCATCGGCATTCCGGCCGAATTCTTTGGCGACGGCCTGTCGGACGACGTGCGCGCTGCCGTGGACAGCGCCCTCAAGGAATACGAAAAGCTCGGCGCCAGGCTCGTGCCCATCAGCCTGCCGCGCACCGAGCTGTCGATCCCCGTGTACTACATCATCGCCCCGGCCGAAGCCTCGTCCAACCTCAGCCGCTTTGACGGCGTGAAGTTCGGCCACCGCGCCAAGGACTACACCGACCTGGTCGACATGTACAAGAAGACCCGCGCCGAAGGCTTTGGCGACGAAGTCAAGCGCCGCATCATGACCGGCGCCTACGTGCTCTCGCACGGCTACTACGATGCCTACTACCTGCAGGCGCAGAAGATCCGCCGCATGATTGCGGACGACTTCCAGGCCGCCTTCAAGGACTGCGACCTGATCGCCGGGCCTGCCGCACCCACCGTGGCCTGGGCCCTGGGCGGCAAGAGTGACCCGCTTGCCAACTACCTGGCCGACATCTACACCCTGCCCGCGTCGCTCGCCGGGCTGCCGGGCCTCTCGGTACCCGCCGGGTTTGGCGAAGGCGGCATGCCCGTGGGCCTGCAGCTCATCGGCAACTACTACGGCGAGGCCAAGCTCCTGAACGCCGCGCACCAGCTGCAACAAGCCACCGACCACCACCTGCGCCAGCCCGCTGGCCTTGCAAAGTAACGCAGGGAGGAACACAGAACATGACCGAAACAACCGTCAAGCTCATCAACGGCTACGAAGTAGTGATTGGCTTTGAAACCCACACCCAGCTCGCTGCCAACAGCAAAATCTTCAGCCGCGCCAGCACCGCCTTCGGCGCCGAGCCTAACACCCAGGCCTGCGCCGTGGACCTGGCCCTGCCCGGCACCCTGCCGGTGATGAACAAGAAGGCCGTCGAGTGCGCGATCAAGCTCGGCCTGGCGCTGGGCAGCACCATTGCGCCCGTCAGCATCTTTGCGCGCAAGAACTACTTCTACCCCGACCTGCCCAAGGGCTACCAGATCTCGCAGTTCGAGATTCCGGTGGTGCAAGGCGGTGAAGTGAGCTTCTTCGTTGGCGACACCAAGAAGACCGTGCGCCTGGTGCGCGCCCACCTCGAAGAAGACGCGGGCAAATCCGTGCATGACGAATTCATTGGCCAGTCGGGCATCGACCTCAACCGCGCCGGCACGCCGCTGCTGGAAATCGTGACCGAGCCCGACATCCGCAGCACCGAAGAAGCCGTGGCCTACGCCAAGGAACTGCACAAGATCGTCACCTGGATCGGCATCTGCGACGGCAACATGCAGGAAGGCAGCTTCCGCTGCGACGCCAACGTCTCCGTGCGCAAGCCCGGGGCGCCGCTGGGCACGCGCCGCGAGATCAAGAACCTGAACTCGTTCCGCAACATGCAGATCGCCATCGACTACGAAATCCGCTGGCAGATCGAAGAAATCGAAGACGGCCGCGCCATCCAGCAGGCCACCGTGCTCTTCAACCCCGACACGGGCGAGACCCGCGCCATGCGCACCAAGGAAGACGCAGCCGACTACCGCTACTTCCCCGATCCCGACCTGCCGCCACTCGTCATCGCAGACAGCTGGGTGCAGGCCGTGAAGGCCGATATGCCCGAGCTGCCCCGCCAGCGCGCCGACCGCTTTGTGGCCGACTACAGCCTGCCCGAGTACGACGCCACCACCCTGACCCAAAGCCAGGCCATGGCCGACTACTTTGAAGCCGCCGCCAAAGCCAGCGGCCAGCCCAAGCTGGCCAGCAACTGGGTCATGGGCGAGATCTCGCGCCGCCTGAACATGGAAGAGATCGGCATGGACCAGGTCAAGGTCAGCGCCGAGCAATTGGGCACGCTCATCGCACGCATCCACGGCAACGTCATCAGCAACAACTCTGCCAAGCAGGTGTTCGAGGCACTATGGACCGGCGAAGGCACGGATGTCGACGCCATCATCGACGCCAAGGACCTCAAGCAATCGAACGACACCGGCGCGCTCGAAGCCATCATCGACGAGGTGATCGCCGCCAACCCGGCCAACGTGGAGCAATACAAGGCCGGCAAGGACAAGGCGTTCAACGCCCTGGTGGGTCAGGTGATGAAGGCCTCCAAGGGGAAGGCAAACCCGGGGCAGGTCAATGAGTTGCTGAAGGCGAAGCTGGCGTAACAACTTTCCGTCATACCTCATAAATTCAGCCTCCGCAAGGAGGCTTTTTTAATGATTCGCGCGCCCGTCCCTCTGTTGCATGACGACCAGCCGCCAACGTAGTTCCACGGACTGGACGGCGGCGGCCCCTTCCGTTATGGTGGCGGCGGCTTTCATCATGGTTGCATACCAAACCATAACAATGCGCGCTGCAGGCATCCATGTATGCAGCAAGCGCCCCATGTGATGAGCCATTCCATCCCGCACCGGGATGTATGCAGCTTTCTGCACGAAGAAGCTGTTCCGAGACGGCGCCCCGCGCGCCAGTCTGTCGTTCATTCCCCCTAGGGAGCCTCTGCAAAACCCTCGCCAGATGGGATGGACGCGGATCGGGATGAGGCGCAAGGCGTCTTTTGAAGGCAATAGCCGTAGCTATTGCCGAGGAAGACAACGCAGCGGATCGCCCGAGACCGCGTTCAGGCCACGGCAGGGAGTTTTGCAGAGGTTCCCTAGTGTGGTGTTTTTGCGGAGAGTGTGTTGAGTACCTTAGCTATTGTTTTATCCCTTGCGCTGCTGATGTATCTGGCCTACCGGGGCTATACGGTTTTGCTCCTGGCCCCGGTGATGGCGGCGCTGGCGGCCATTCTGTCTGGCGATGTGAGCCAGATGCTGCCCATCTATACCGAGACGTTCATGCGGGCGCTGGGCAATTACATGCTGGCGTTCTTCCCGATCTTTCTGCTCGGGGCGCTGTTTGGCCAGTTGATGGCCGATTCGGGTGCCGCCACGGCGATTGCCAAGTGGATTGAGCGCACCCTGGGCTCGAAGCACGCCATTTTGACGGTGGTGCTGGCCTGCGGCATCCTGACCTATGGCGGGGTGTCGCTGTTCGTGGTGGCGTTTGCGATCTATCCGATTGCCAAGACGCTGTTCCGCGATGCCGACATTCCCAAGCGCCTGGTTGCCCCGGCGATTGCGCTGGGCTCGTTCACCTTCACGATGACGGCGCTGCCGGGCACGCCTGCGATCCAGAACGCGATCCCGATCGCCTACTTTGGCACCAACACCTTTGCAGCGCCCGGCCTGGGGCTGATTGGCGCAGCCATCATGTTCAGCCTGGGCATTGCGTGGCTGCGCTCGCGTGAGAAGGCGGCCCGCGCCAGCGGCGAAGGCTATGGCGACCATGACGACAGCGACACCGGCCCGCGCGGCCAGGTGGGCGAGGCCGATATGAGCGGCGATGCGAGCCGCACCATGCCCTTGCTGCTGGCCCTGCTGCCGCTGGTGCTGGTGATCGGGATCAATGCGCTGTTCACGTATGGCGTTTTCCCCGGCATGGACTGGAGCTTTCTCAAGCAGCGCTTTCCAGCCATGGATGCCAGCAAGCAGACCGGCATGTGGGCGCTGATCATTGCGCTGGCAGTGGCCTGCGTGACCTTGATCCTCATCAGCCTGGGCCGCTGGGCCAATCTGCAGCAGACCATCAACAAGGGCGTTCTGGGCTCGATGCTGCCGATTTTCAATACCGCGTCGGAAGTGGGCTACGGTGCGGTGATCGCCAGCCTGGCAGGCTTTGCCATCATCCGCGACGCGGTGCTGAATGTGTCAAGCAACCCGCTGATCTCCGAAGCAGTGGCGATGAATGTGCTGGCCGGTATCACTGGCTCGTCATCGGGCGGCATGTCGATTGCCCTGCAGACCCTGGGCGCCGACTACCTGCGCATGGCCAACGCTGCGGGCATCAGCCCTGATCTGCTGCACCGCGTGGCGGTGATGTCGGCTGGCGTGTTCGACACGCTGCCGCACTGCGGCGCCATCATCACCTTGCTGTCGATCTGCAAGCTGACGCACAAGCAGTCCTACGGCAACATCGCGGCAATGACGATTGTGGTGCCGCTGATTGCACTGTCGGTGGTGATCGCGCTGGGCACCATGTTCGGTTCGTTCTGAAACCCTCGCCCCAAAAGCGAAAACCGCAAAGGCGCAGACACGCAAAGGCCGCTATGTCCCAGGGGTGTAGCGGTTTTTTTATTCAACTTTTGGTTGAAATCCGGCCTGGCTTCGTATGCCGGAATCGCCAAAAAGGCCCGCGTTTGCGGGCCAAGGGAGCACTCAGAAGTGGCAGGGCATCAATGCATCTGCGTGTTGTCCGGCGTCTTGGGCTCCGACCCAAGTTGACGATGGTTGCATTTGCTTTGCTGCTGGCTGTACTTCTTCTCTCGCAATGGTTGCCCCAACTGCAAGGGCCAGGGCGTTGGGTTCGGAATGGCAGTGTGCTGTTTCATGGCGCGCTCCTGCAATCCGGACCAGCGCTGGCGGCTAGCGTTGCTGCTGCTGCCGGTCTTGCTGGCCAGGCTGCTTTTGCTGCGGCGATTGCTGCTCGTGTTGCTGGTCCTTCTTCTGACCGGGCTGCTGGCCGGGTTGCTGGCCCGGCTGCTGGTTCACCTGGTTGCTGCCGGGTTGCTGCTGGTGGCTTTGCTGTGTCATGGCGATAACTCCTTCAGTGGTACTGGCGAGGCCCCGTGCCTGCCATGGGTTCATGGTCGCCCCTCATGCACGCCCTGGCTGTAGGAGATGCCAGACGCCGTGCATCAAGACGTGAATCAGGACACGTTTTGCAAGCGCCGCTACCTGTCAGCGCACATTTGCTTGCGTCTGGTGACAATAGGCCTGGGCACACCCATTTCAGTGTTTTTGGCCTCTACCGCTTACCCATCAAGCGCAATACGCTATTAAATTAAAAGCACGCAAGCCCAGACTGCGGGGTTACCGCCATCCGCTATAAACATGCCATGACCAATCTGTTTGCCAAAGTGGCGCTGTGGGGCCTGGCGGTGATCGCCGTGGTGTATGCGGCGATGTGCGTGGTGATGTTCTTTCAGCAGCGCAGGCTGATGTATTTTCCGCAGATGACGCGGGTGGAGGCGGCGCACACCAATTTCTCGCTGCAGCAGGCGGGCGTGACCCTGCGCGGCTGGCAAAACCACCCGGAGACAGGGTCAACGGCCAGAACGGACACCGCAGGCGCGCCGGGCCCCGCGGCGGCGGCGGCTCCTGCACGCGACGCAGTCATCTACCTGGGCGGCAATGCCGAGCGGGTGGAGCAGGCGGTGCCGCTGCTGCGCCAGTGGCTGCCGGCGCACAGCGTCTACGCCCTCGCCTACCGCGGCTATGGCGCGAGCGACGGCACGCCCACGGGCGCCGACCTGGAGCGCGATGCCATTGCCTTGTTTGACGCCGTGCAGCAGCGCCACCCGCAGGGCCGCATCACCGTGGTGGGCCGCAGCCTGGGCACCGGTGTGGCAGCCGCCGTGGCCGCGCAGCGCCAGCCCGCACGCCTGGTGCTGATCACGCCGTTTGACAGCATGATTGCCACGGTGCGCGACCACTATGGCTGGCTGCCCGTGGGCCTGCTGCTGCGCGACCACTACCCCTCGGCCGAGCGGCTGCAACACTATGGGGGCCCGGTGCTCGTACTGCGCGCAGGGCGCGACGCACTGGTGCTGCCTGCCCGCACCGACGCGCTGGAGCAGGCGCTGGCCGCCCGCCAGGGGCCTGCGGCAGAGGTCGAGAACTATGCGGTGGCCGACCACATCAATATTCTGCAGGCGCCAGGCCTTGCGGCGCGCCTGCGCAGCTTTGTGGAAGGCGTACCCGCGCAGCATTGACGCGCATCAAACCTGCGCGCACCACGCTGACCACCTGCTAGAACTGCCCGCGCTTTTGCGGCTGGAAGTCAAAAAGCGTATTGCCTGCGTTGTCGATCACCAGGGCCGGCAGGTTCTGCGTGGTGACGAGGTAGAAGCCGCCCTTCCAGGGCTGCGCCATCAGGTAGTAACCATCGGACAGTAACTGCGGCATGGCACGCGTCGACTGGCTCCAGACCAGCTGCAGGCTGCGCACGTCCACCATCTGCAGCACCACCTCTGCGGGCGTGGTGGGCGTGGCCTCGTAGCGCATCAGCACCCGGTCGGCGTTGCGCGCCAGCACTTCGCCGCTGAACTGCACCGGCACGCTGGCTACCTGCGCAATGTCGGTGACACCGGCCTCCTGCAGGCTTTGGCGTGCCACCACAAAACCGTCGCTCACGGCCTGGTAGCGCCTGGGCGCGGCGCGCACCACCGCGTCAGAGGTGGAATGCACGGTCAGCAGCGGCAATTGCTGGAACTCATTCTCACTGAGCTTCTGACGGTAGTGCACCAGGGTGCTGGGCAGGCCATAGCGGGCCACATCGGTTCTGAAGTCGGCGTAGTCGATCCGCTCCACGGTATTTCGGTACTGGCCCCAGGGGCGCTGGAGCAGGCGCTGCTGCTGCTCGCCCCAGGGATAGATTTCGCCCGTGCGCCAGTACACGGCGTAGCGGTCGCCTGTGTTGCTGGTGATGTCGAGCAGGTCGGGTTCGCGCTGGCCACCAAAGGCCATCTTGGCCACACCGGTGGCCAGTTGCCCGGCAAAACGCTGGCTCAGCGCGGCGTTCATGGGCTCGAACAGGCTGCGCTCGCCGTTCCACAGCCACCAGTCACGGCCATTGAGCACCAGGGCGATCTGGCCATCGGCCTGCACCCGCATCTGCGCGGACTTGGCGTAGGCATCACGCGGCAGGGTCACCCGCTGGGGCTCACCGATCAACTGCCGCGCCTGCAGGTCGTTGTGCAGGATCTGGAACACATCCTCACGCTCGGTGCTGTGCTTCATCACCCGCAGCATGCGCAGGCTGCCGTCGTCGGCCTGGTAGACCGCAGAGGCCTCGACGTCGCCCAGCGGCAGCTCCTTCGACTGCCCCGACTGTCGCAGCGCCTGCAGCCATGTCAGCCCGTAGGGCAGCACAAAAAACAGCAGCACGAGGGCGCCCGCCATCTGGTAGAGGGGTGGGATGCGCTTGATCATCGGGCAGTTTTGGCCGGAGGGCTGAAATCGTGCACGGTCTGGCCGTCGTCGCCGATCAGCAGCGCGGGCTGCTGCAGGTCGTTGAAGAGCAGAAAACCGCCATTGACGGCCTGACCCGCCACATAGAGGCCGCCTTCGCGGCTGCCCAGTTGCGGCAACTGCTCGACCGTGCGGCTCCACACCACCTGGGCCGTGGCCTTGTCCAGCAGCTGGATGACCCGGCCCTCCTGGCGCACAGGCGTCGGCGTATAGGTCAGCAGCACGCGGCTGGTGTTTTCAGCCAGGATATCGGCGTGAAAACGGGGTATCGCTGGCTGCACCACATCGATGCGCAGCAGGCCCCGCTCCTTGACTGCATAGGAGCGCGTCGAAAACCCGTCGCCCACGGCCACAAGGTAGCGCAATGACTCGCGCACTTCCTGGCTGTCGGCGGGCAGCAGGTCGAAGTAGTCAAAGTAGATTGGCTGGCCGGGCTCGTAGCGCCACCAGGATCGCACCAGCAGCGCCCGGTCCTCCTCTCCGGTCGGGCGTGGCAGCCGCTCGTAGCGGTAGTAGGGGATGCGCTCGCTGTAGCTGGCCTGGGCCTTTTGGTACAGGCTGCTGCTTTCTGCGGCAGGCACGATCTGGCCCAGCAGCCAGTACACCAGGTATTTGCTGCCCGTGCTGCTGGTCACTTCCAGGCTGTCGGGCCGGTCGCGGCGCTGGATGGCAACGCCCACCACGCCCGCACCCAGTTGCGGGCCAAAACGCTCGCCCAGCTGGGGCAGCAGATCGACAAAGCGCAGGGTGGCGGGGTCCAGCCGCCACAAGCCGCGCTCCTGCAGCGAGAGGTACAGCTGCCCGTCCGAGAAGAACCGCAGCACGGCGCGGCCGGAGCCGCTCGCCCAGTGCATGGAAAAGCGCTGCGGCTCGGCCAGTGGCTTGCCGCTGACCATGTCGCTGATCACCGCCCGGTAGACCGTCTGGTCCTGCTCGCGGTTCTCGAACAGCTGCACCAGCAGGCGCTGGCCATTGCGCTCCACGATGGTGGCGCCCTCACTGCGCCCCAAGGCCTGGCGCCGCTCGTAAGGCTCCATATCGCTTTTGAAAAACTGCTGCACATGCGGCACCAGCCATGGCAACACCATCAGCACCACGAGCAGTGGCAGCAACCACCACATATGGCTTTGCAGCCGTGCCAGGCCAGGCGCCGGGCTGTGCATGCGCACCTGCGGCAGGCCCTGCCCATGGTCCACGCTGAACTGCGCGCCACACTGCAGGCAGGCAAAGGCATTGCGTGGCCCGGCGCTGCGGCAATCTGCAGCGCCGCAGCGCGGGCAATAAGGGGACGACCAGGGTGACATATCGGAAATTCAGCAAACCGGAACTGGCGCACAGCTTAACGGCTGCGCCCGCCTGTATGGGATGCCTCGGTATTTTTGTACAGGCACCGCACTCTACCTTGCAGGCAGCTAGCGCCTGCGCGTCAGCTGCGGAGTGCAACCAGCAGTGCCAGCCGCTACCATCGGCCCCAGCACCTGTTCAAAGCGCCTGCGCCCCACCCCCATGCACGACCCGACTGCCAGCCCGGCCACCATCCCGCCCTATACCGCCAGCGAGCCCGCAGACACCATTTTTGGCCTGCCCATGGCCATGGCCGAGTCCTTCCGGCTCCAGGGCGAAGCCATTGGAAACGACCGCGCCCGCGTGCGCATGCCCTACCAGAAGCAGTACACCAACAGCCGGGGCGACATGCACGGCGGCGCCATTGCCACCTTGCTGGATGTGGGCCTGTCGTGCGCGGCGCGGGCCCACGATCCGCTGCGCTACGGCGTGGTCACGGTCGACCTGACCATTCACTTCATGGCACCAGCGGCGGGCGATGTGCTCTGCACCTCGGTCTGCGAAAAGCGCGGCAGAAGCCTGAGCTTTGTACGTGGAGAGTTGAGAAGCGAAGCGGGTGAGCTGCTGGGCATGGCCACTGGCACTTTCAAGCTGGTGGAGCGCAAATAGCCGGTGGCTAAGAACGTGTTTACGATCTCTACGCAGCCGCGTTGGAGTGCAATCGGGATGAGTTCGAAGCGCTGGGCCGCAGCTTGCACCGGGGTGCAAGCAAGGGCGAGCGCGCAGAAATCGCCCGATTTCACTCCAACCCGTTGGGACAGTGGGTTTGCGGGCGGTCTGCGTCGTTGCAAATCCTCGCAATAGCATGGCTATTGCTGCGGTATTGCGTCTCGCATCCCATCCCGCAAAGCCACGGTCGCGGCGCGAGGAGATCGTAAACACGTTCTAAAAGGGCTGCCCGCAAAAGGGCGCCTCAGATATGGCATGCTGGCGGCCTGTTTGCTTACCCGACAACCTATCGACCATGACCACCCGTCAACCCACCCACCCTGTTGCCTCCCAGTTTCTGGACCGCTCGTCGCCCCGCGCCTTTTCCGGCAGGAAGCTGACGGCCCAGGACATCGAAACCATTGTTGAAGGCGCGCGCTGGGCGCCCTCGGCCAGCAACAAGCAGCCCTGGCACTTTGCCTACTCGATCAACGGCGATGCCAATTGGGAGGCGTTTTCCACCATCCCCAACGAGTTCAACCGCCGCTGGTGCCTGAACGCAGGGGCCCTGCTGGTGGTGCTGTCCGACAAGCAATCGGCCACGCACAGCTTTGATACCGGCTGCGCCTGGGGTTACCTGGCGCTGCAGGCGCACGCCATGGGCCTGGCCACGCACGCCATGGCCGGCATCGAGCTCGATGCTGCCCGTCAAGTGTTGCAGCTGGACGACAACTGGAAGGTCGAGTGCCTGGTGGCCATTGGCGAGCGCGGCGACAAGTCCAGCCTGCCTGCCGATCTGGCCGAGCGCGAAGTGCCCTCGCCCCGCAAGCCGCTGTCTGAAATTCTGAGCGCCGGCCCCCTGGCCTGATCGCCCCGCACGCTGCAGCGCACAAAAAAGGCTCCTTGCGGAGCCTTTTTCATGGGTGGGCCGCATCAGAACAGCACGCGGCAGCGGATGGTGCCCGCAATCTGCGAGAGCTTCTCCAGCGCCAGCTTCGAGGACTGCGCGTCGATGTCGATCACCACGTAACCCACCTTCTCGTCGGTGCGCAGGTACTGGCCCGCAATGTTGATGCCGTTGTCGGCAAACACCTGGTTGATGGCCGACAGAATGCCGGGGCGGTTTTCGTGCACGTGCAGGATGCGGTTGTTGCCGGGGTGCTCGGGCAGCGCCACTTCGGGAAAGTTGACGGCCGACGTCGTGGTGCCGTTGTCGCTGTACTTGACGAGCTTTTCCGCCACCTCCAGGCCGATGTTGGCTTGCGCTTCCATGGTGGAGCCGCCGATGTGCGGTGTGAGGATGACGTTGTCCATGCCACGCAGCGGCGACTGGAACTCGTCCTTGTTGCTCTTGGGCTCGGTGGGGAACACATCGATCGCTGCGCCCAGCAGCTGGCCCGCCTGCAGCGCCTCGGCCAGCGCCTCGATATCGACCACCGTGCCGCGCGAGGCATTGATGAGGATGCTGCCCGGCTTCATCGCCGCGATCTGGGCCACGCCCATCATGCCGTGGGTGGACGGGAGCTCCGGCACATGCAGGGTCACGATATCGGCCTGGCCCAGCAGCTCGTTCAGGTTGGCGGCCTGCTGGGCATTGCCCAGCGGCAGCTTGGTGACCACGTCATGGAAGACCACCTTCATGCCCAGGCCTTCGGCCAGTACCGACAGCTGCGTGCCGATGGAGCCGTAACCCACGATGCCCAGCGTCTTGCCCCGGATCTCGAAAGAGTTGTCGGCGCTCTTCTTCCAGCCGCCACGGTGGGCAACGGCGTTCTTCTCCGGAATGCCGCGCAGCAGCAGGATGGCCTCGGCCAGCACCAGTTCGGCCACGGAGCGCGTGTTGGAGAACGGTGCGTTGAACACCACCACACCGCGCTCGCGGGCGGCGCTCAGGTCCACCTGGTTGGTGCCGATACAAAAGCACCCCACGGCCACGAGCTTCTGGGCGGCGGCAAACACATCGGCGGTGAGCTGCGTGCGCGAGCGGATGCCGACGAAATGCACGTCGGCGATCTTGCGCTTGAGTTCTTCGCCGTCCAGCGCCCCCGTCAGCGCTTCCACATTGGTGTAGCCCGCCGCCTGCAGCACCTTGAGGGCCGAGGGGTGGATGCCTTCGAGCAGCAAAAACTTGATCTTCGATTTGTCCAGCGATGTCTTGGTCATGGATGCGCGCTTCCTGTTTCACAAATAGCCTTTTGATGATGGCGCAGAAGCTTTGCCATTACGGCTTATCGGGTTGAGATGGCACAACCCAGGCCCATGCGCGCAGGTCCGCCAAGAAGGTGGCCATGCAAGGAAAAAATGTAAAAAAACGCCATCCATGCCCATATTCACTGCAGATTGAGCTATCAATTAGTGAGTTGATACGTTAAACCTTTCGCTGCACAGGCCAATCCTGCATGGTAAAAAAATGCCATTCGCAAACCGGAGAACGTGCCAACGTTCACAGCGTTCTCCACGCAGCTAAGGAGTTCTGCATGACCCAATCCCACGCCCACAGCCTGTTTGATGCCATCCAGGTCGGGGATATGCAACTGGCCAACCGCATCGCCATGGCGCCGCTCACGCGCAACCGCTCTCCCAACGCCGTGCCCCGGCCCATGACAGCCACCTACTACGCCCAGCGCGCTACGGCGGGCCTGCTCATCACCGAGGCGACGGCCATCAGCCACCAGGGCCAGGGCTATTCCGATGTGCCGGGGCTGTATGGTGAAGACCAGATCGAAGGCTGGGCCCGGGTGACGGACGCCGTGCACGCGGCTGGCGGCAAGATCGTCTGCCAGCTGTGGCATGTGGGCCGCGTGTCGCACAACAGCCTGCAGCCGGGCAACCAGCCGCCGGTGGCGCCTTCGGCCATCGTGGCCAAGACCAAGACCTACCTGATCGACCACGCCACGGGCCAGGGCCAGTTCGTGCCCACGTCCGTGCCGCGCGCGCTCGATGCCGCAGAACTGCCCGGGATCGTGCACAGCTATGCCGTCGCTGCCCGCAACGCGGTGCAATCGGCTGGCTTTGACGGCGTAGAAATCCATGCCGCCAATGGTTACCTGCTCGACCAGTTCCTGAAGACCGGCGCCAATGCACGCACCGACGACTACGGCGGCTCCATCGAAAACCGTTGCCGCCTGACGCTGGAGGTGGTGCGCGCCGTGGTCGATGCCGTCGGCAGGGGCAAGGTCGGCATCCGCCTCTCGCCCGTCACCCCTGCCAACGGTATTGAAGACAGCGATCCGCAGTCGCTGTTCGAATACCTGGTGCGCCAGCTCGCGCCGCTGGGGCTGGCGTATATCCATGTGATCGAGGGCGCCACCGGCGGCCCGCGCGAAGTGGAAGGCCGCCCGTTCGACTATGTGGATTTCAAGGCAGCCTACCGCCAGGCTGGTGGCAAGGCAGCGTGGATGGTGAACAACAGCTACACCCGCGCCATGGCCCAGGAGGTGGTGGCCAGCCAGGAGGCCGACATGGTGGCCTTTGGCAAGGCCTTCATTGCCAACCCCGATCTGGTGGATCGCCTGCGCAAGCAGGCCGCGCTCAACGAGGGCGACACCAGCACCTACTACGGCGGTGGCGAAAAGGGCTACACCGACTACCCGACCCTGGCGGGCTGACCCACCGCCCCTCGCGATCATCGGTGATCACCGGTGACCGCGTGTGTTGGCTGAAATGGCTGACACAGGGGCGCAGCCGGATTTGCTAGAGTGCGGGCCATGCAATACCAATCTCTGCTCCGCTCCACCCTGTGTCTGCTGTTGATTCCGGCGCTGGCCGGCTGCTCCAGCCTGTGGCCCTTTGGCAAGAAGAAGGAAGAAACCGCGCCAGCGCCACAAAGCAGCAGCGCACCCAAGCCATCCACCAGCGGCAAAGCCGCGCCTCAGGCACCTGCGGCAGGCAGCGGCAGCATCAGCCCCGCCAGCCTGCACGGCGTGTGGGAGTGCAATTTCCAGATCAAGATGGGGGAGGACAGCGCCCACTTCACCTATACCGACCAGTTCAACCCCGACGGCACGCTCAAGGCCCAGGCCTATCTGGTCTACGACATGCCCAGCACCAAGCAGAAATACAGCTTTGTCGTGCAGGGCGAGGGCAACTGGCGCATCGAAGGCAACACCATCACCTTGATCGTACCCAAGGTCGTCAAGCAGGACCGCTCCGAGATCAAGCACCCCGAACTGGTCAACGACAAGGACCTGGTGCCCGAGGACCTGAGCGACACCTGGGCTGTGCAGGCCCACCAGGGCAGGAACATGCGCGTGGTCGCAGGCAGCCTGGCAGACGAGATGCTGTGCCAGAAGGAATAGGCGCCGTTGCCAGAGCCGAGCCATGAATACGCTGTCTCTTTTCTTTTTGCCGGTGGCACTGTGGTGGCCTGCAGCCGTGGCCCTGTCTGTGGTGCTGGTGGTGGCCGCCCTGCTGTGGGCCAGAAAGCGGCTGGTGCCTGCCACCACCCTGCTCTTTTCTGCCTTCGCCCTGCTGTGGTGGCTATTCGGCTTTGTTCTCGCCCTCTGGCCCCTGCACGGGCTTGACGCGTTTGCGCAATGGGCGCGCGCCAGCAGCTACGTAACGGTGCCGCTGTGGATCGGCGGCATTGCCTGGGCGGCGGCCTTGCTGGCGGTGCGTTTGCTGCGGGCGGCCCGCCCGTCCTGACTTGGTGATTTATGCCCATTGACAGTCCGGCCATTTGCGCCACACTCGGTACATGCACAGGAGGCTTGCCATGACCGACATCCACAGCATCAACCTCGACAAGCTGCGCAATATTGTGCAGAAGTTTGCGCACAGCGATTTCACCGCAGCGCAGATCGCCGCCGATTACTGGGACGGTGCCACGGACCAGATTGCCGCAAGCCGCGATCAGTTTGAAGCACTGCTGCAGCGCAATGCGGCGCTGCTGGGGATTCAGGAAGTCAGCGCCACCCAACCCATGCGCTGGCATGCCATGCAGTAGGGATTGCTATCAAAACAAGAGCTATCAGCGCAAAACCCACATGTGCTGACACCTTGTTTCATGGATGCCTGACTGCCCTTTGCGGTGCAGCGCACCCTGCAACGGTGCTAGGCTGTCCGCATGCAGACTGCAACCGCTCCCCTCGCTTTCCGTGATTTTCGCGAGCCCGACCTGCCCGTGCTGGCGCAGGCCATGGGCGATGCCCGCGTCACGCAGTTCTACGGGCTGGAGACCCGCCACACCGATGCACACGCCATTGCGCGCGAACAGCTCGATTGGTACCGCCAACTGGGGGCGGACGGCGAAGGCTGGTGGCAAGCCATCTGCATGGGTGCGAGCGGCGCACAAGCCATTGGCGGCATAGGCCTGTATGACCGCGATGACGATGGCGACAGCGCCGAGCTGGGCTACTGGCTGCACCCCGGCCACTGGGGCCAGGGCATCATGAAAAACGCACTGCGCCAATGGTTGCCAGGCGCCTTTCGCCGTCTGGCCTTGCACAGCGTGGTGGCCTATGTGGAGCCGGACAACACCGCCTCCAGCCGCCTGCTGCGACAGGCCGGGTTCACGCTGGAAGGCCTGCTGCGCGATTGCACCAGGCGCGAGGGGCGCTATGTGTCGCTGCAGCGCTATTCGCTGCTGGTCAGTGAGCTTGGCGACTAGGCCTACGCCCTGGCCTGCAGGGTATGGCAGCCGTGCAGATGGTCGTTGACCATGCCCATGGCCTGCATGAAAGCATACATGGTGGTGGGACCCACGAACTTCCAGCCGCGTTTCTTCAAGTCCTTTGACAGCGCATGCGCCTGGGGGGGAACACCCATCTCGCGCACGGATTCGAGGGTCACGCGTGGGGGCCTGCTGCTGGCAGCGGGTGCGAACTGCCACAGATAGGCGTCAAAGCTGCCGAATTCGCCCTTGAGCTCCAGCAGCCGCTGGGCATTGTTGATCACTGCCTCGATCTTGCCACGGTGGCGCACGATGCCCGGATCGGCCAGCAGGCGCAGGATGTCCGGCTCGCCAAAGCGGGCGATCTGTTCGGCATCAAAGTTGGCAAATCCGGCGCGGAAGCCTTCCCGCTTGTTCAGGATGGTGAGCCAGCTCAGGCCCGCCTGAAAGCCCTCCAGGCAGATTTTCTCGAACAGCCGGCGGTCGTCATGCACCGCAAAGCCCCATTCGTGGTCGTGGTAGTGCTGGTAGTGCGGGGTGGCCATGCACCAGGCGCAACGCACAATACCGTCTTCTGCCTGAGCGAGGCCCGGGGCCAGTGCTTTCATGGAAGTCTCTGCCTTCTGCTTACTTGCTGGCGGGTGCGGACACCCAATACTGCTTGAGCGTCTGGGCCTCTTCGTCGAAGCGCTGGTTGGTGCGCTTGATTTCTTCATTGATCGAGGCCACCTGCTCGTCCACCTCTTTGATGTCTTCGCGGTTGTACTTGAGGCGTGACTGCAGCGATGGCGGTGCTTTGCCGGGGTCCTTCTTGTAGAACTCCATTTCCCCATCGATCTTCTTGCGATCTTCCAATAGGGACACCTTGCGGTCCTGCACAACCTTGATCTGTGTCATCAGGGTCTCAACGGCCTCTGCGCGTTCGGCGTCGTGGGCCGCCTTGTTCGGAAACCGCACGGCCAGCGCGCGTTCGCGGCGTTTGCCATCGCTGGCGCGGTAACGCTCTTCCGCTTCCTTGCGGTTCTGCGCGGCCTGCTCTGCCTTTTCGCGTTCGGAATACGTGGGGCCGATGGTGCGCACCGCGCCGCCCGGCATGGTGACGCGCTGCTCCCGGTCTGCGCAGGCGGCAATGGGACGGTCAGCCGTCAGGCGGCGTCCCATGGCATCCACACAGCTGTACACCGCAGCGGTATTTTGCGCATAGCAGGCGCTGGTGAAGACAGTCATCACCGAAGCGATAGCCACGACACAAGCCACCTTACGCATCCATATACCTCTTCAAAACGAAACAAGCTATGGCATTCTAAACATCAATCGCGCACGCCATACTGCCGTCGGTAAGCCAGCACGCGAGTGTGGTGTTCACGCATCTCTTGGGCCGCGTCTCCCTGGGCAAGGAAGGCCAGCAGGTCTTCGAGCCTGGCGATGGTGGCAACCTTCAGGCCGAGGTGATCGCGTACATACTGCACGGCGCTATGGGGCACGTCCTGCCCGTTCTCGGTGGCCTTTTCCTGCCGGTCGAGTGCAATGGCCATGGCATGTGGCGTGGCACCGGCGCCCCTGATCAGCGCAATGGATTCCCGGGCGGCGGTGCCCGCGCTCATCACGTCGTCAATGATCAATACCTTGCCTTTGAGCGGAGCGCCCACCAGCGAGCCGCCTTCGCCATGGTCCTTGGCTTCCTTGCGGTTGTAGGCAAAGGGCACGTTCCTGCCCTGGCGCGCCAGCTCCACCGCCACCGTGGCAGCCAGCGGAATGCCCTTGTAGGCCGGGCCGAACACCATGTCGAACTCGATGCCGCTCGCGAGGATCGCTTTTGCATAGAATTCGGACAGTTGCGCCATTTTGGCGCCGTCGTCAAACAGCCCTGCGTTGAAGAAATACGGGCTCATGCGGCCGGCCTTGGTTTTGAATTCTCCAAACCGCAGCACGCCCGCATCGACGGCGAAGCGTACAAAATCCTGCGCCAAATCCTGCACCATCTGTGCCGCTTCACCCGACTGTGGGAGACTCTCTGCCATGACCCAATCCTTGTTCAAATTAACCAGCCTCAACCTCAACGGCATCCGCTCTGCCGCCACCAAGGGTGTGATTCCCTGGATCGAAGCGACCCGGCCCGATTGTATTTGCGTGCAGGAAGTCAAGGCACAGCAAGCGGATATGCTGGACAAGTTCGAGATCATCGACGAGATGCGCGGGTACTTTCAGTTTGCGCAGAAAAAGGGCTACTCCGGTGTTGGCGTCTACACCCGGCACGAGCCCAGCGACGTCGTGATCGGCTTCTCTCCGGGTGAGTTCGATGCCGAAGGCCGCTATGTGGAACTGCGCTTTGACACCCCGCAGCGCAAGTTCTCCATCATCAGCTGCTACTTTCCAAGCGGCAGCTCGGGCGAGGAGCGCCAGGCCGCCAAGTACCGCTTTCTGGCCGAGCTGCATCCGCACTTGATGCGCCTCAAGGCCGAGCGCGACTTCATCCTGTGCGGAGATGTGAACATCGCCCACACCAATGCAGACATCAAGAACTGGCGCAGCAACCAGAAGAACAGCGGCTTTCTGCCCGAAGAGCGCGCCTGGATGACACAGATCCTGGAAAAGGAGACCGAGGCCGGCGGCCTGGTGGATGTCTACCGCGTGCTCCAGCCCGATACCACCGATGCCTGCTACACCTGGTGGAGCAACCGAGGCCAGGCTTATGCCAACAATGTGGGATGGCGTCTGGACTACCACCTGGCCACTCCCGCCATCGCAGCCCTGGCGCGCCGTGAACATATCTACAAGGACCAGAAGTTCTCCGACCACGCGCCCATCACCATCGACTACGAGTACAAGCTGTAATCCGGTAGGTGGCAGGCCCCGCCGGAATGCTGCATTCCGTTGCAGCGGCCTGCCTGGCCAGCTTGCCCCGCAAGGCCCGCCATCGCACCCACGCGCACTGCCGCCCCCTTCCTTCCGCCATCAGGAGCGATCTTCATGTCCGATAACTTCTTCCGTTTTCATGATCTGTTTGCGCAATTGGGCCTTCCCAATTCGCCTGAGGCCATTGCCGCCTTCCTCGCACAGCACCGCCCGCTGCCCAATGACACGCTGCTGGCCGACGCTCCCTTCTGGGACGAGGCGCAAGCGCAGTTCATCCGCGAGAAAAAGCTGCAGGATGCGCCCGAATGGACACAGTTGATCGACCAGCTGAGCGAGGCACTGCGCGAGACGCCCGATATCCGCAACGCATGCCGGGTGCTCGCGCTGTCAGGCAGCCTGCGCCATGCGTCCTTCAACACGGCGCTCGCCCGCGCCGCGCAATCCATGGCGCCCCAGGGCATGGAGATCGAAGTGGCAACGCTGCACGGCATTCCGCTGTATGACGGCGACACGGAAGCGGGCGAAGGCATCCCCGCCGCCGTGCTGCAATTGAAGGCACAGATTCTGAAGGCCGACGCCCTGCTGATGGTGACCCCCGAATACAACAACGGTGTGCCCGGTGTCTTCAAGAATGGCATCGACTGGCTCTCGCGCGCAGACATGAGGGCCATCTTTGCCAAGCGGCCCACGGGGATCATCGGCGCCTCGATGAGCGGATTTGGCACCGTCTCCTCCCAGGCCGCCTGGCTGCCCACGCTCAAGCTGCTGGGCGTTACGCTGTACAGCGGCGGCTCGGTGCTGGTGTCGCGCGCGCAGAATGCTTTCAGCGCCGAAGGAGCGTTGACCGATGAAGCGACCCGCAAAAATCTGGGCGCCTACCTGAACGGCTTCCATGAATTCGTGCAGCTGTCGCAGGCGGCGAAAGCAAGCGCAGCGTGACGTGCGCAGGGGCTGAATGTGGAAGCCCCTGCCAACCAGGTTCTCGCAAAAAAGAGAGCAGTTGGCGCCTTGCACCAGCCCGATTCAAGCTGTTTTGGCTTGAATGGGATAACCACCAAGCGCCAATCGCTCCTTTTTTCAGAGCCCCCTCACGCCCGTAGTGCTGCCAGCACTTCATCGAGCATCTTCTTCGCATCGCCAAAGAGCATGCGGTTGTTTTCCTTGTAGAACAACGGGTTGTCTACACCGGCGTAGCCCGATGCCATGGAGCGCTTCATCACGATGGAATGGCGTGCCTTCCACACCTCCAGCACCGGCATGCCGGCGATGGGGCTGGCCGGATCGTCCTGCGCAGCGGGGTTCACGATGTCGTTGGCGCCAATCACCATCGCCACGTCGGTGTCCGGAAAGTCCTCGTTGATCTCGTCCATCTCCAGCACGATGTCGTAGGGCACCTTGGCCTCGGCCAGCAACACGTTCATGTGGCCCGGCATGCGGCCCGCCACAGGGTGGATGGCAAAGCGCACGTTGACACCGCGCTCGCGCAGCGTCTTGACGATCTCATTGACCGTGTGCTGCGCCTGTGCCACCGCCATGCCATAGCCGGGCACGATGACCACGCTCTTGGCCTCGCGCAGCAACTCGGCCGTATCGGCCGCTGTCACCGGCACCACTTCGCCCTGCGGCTCGGCCGCATCGCCCTTCTTGGCTGGCGCACCTGCGCCAGAGCCAAAACCACCCGCGATCACGCTGATGAAGTTGCGGTTCATCGCCTGGCACATGATGTAGCTCAAGATAGCGCCGGACGAGCCCACCAGCGCACCGGTGACGATCAGCAGGTCGTTGCTGAGCATGAAGCCGGTGGCCGCCGCCGCCCAGCCCGAATAGCTGTTGAGCATGGACACCACCACCGGCATGTCGGCGCCGCCGATGGCCATCACCATGTGCACGCCAAACAGCAGCGCAATGACCGTCATCACCACCAGCGGCAGCATGCCCGCCTGCACATCGTGGGCGCCCAGGAACCGTTGGCCCAGCCAGATCACCAGCAGGAGCGCGACCAGGTTGAGCCAGTGGCGCCCCGGCAGCAAGAGCGGCTTGCCGCCGATACGGCCATTGAGCTTGCCAAAGGCGATGAGCGAGCCCGAAAAGGTAACCGCACCAATCAGGATGCCGACGTAAATTTCCACCTCGTGGATCGCCTTTTCCGCACCTGTGAACTGAACGGATGTATCGACATAGCTGGCATAGCCCACCAGACAGGCCGCCAGGCCCACCAGGCTGTGCATCAGCGCCACCAGCTCGGGCATCTGGGTCATCTTCACGACCTTGGCTGCATAGAGGCCGATACCCCCGCCGATGACCAGTGCGATCACGATCCAGGCGATGCCCGAGGGGCTGACCCGTGGGCCGAAGACCGTGGCCAGCACCGCCAGCGCCATGCCGATCATGCCAAACAGGTTGCCGCGCCGCGAAGTCTCCGGGTTGGACAGGCCACCCAGGCTGAGGACAAAGAGAATGGCGGCACCGAGATAGGCCACCGTAGCCATGCTTTGGGACATGTTCGTCTTCCTTCTTGTTGTTGTCGTTGTTACTTGCGGAACATGGCGAGCATGCGGCGGGTCACGGCAAAGCCCCCAAACATGTTGACTGCCGTCAATACGAGCGCAGCAAAGGCCAGCCACATGATCAGCCCGTCAGGCCGTCCGTTCGCGCCAGCCTCGGGTGGTGCGATCTGCACCAGCGCCCCGATGGCGATGATGCTGGAGATGGCGTTGGTCACGCTCATCAGCGGCGTGTGCAGGGCTGGCGTCACGTTCCACACCACCATGTAGCCGATGAAGCAGGCGAGCACGAACACCGTGAAATGCCCCAGGAAGGCCGCCGGCGCATAGGCACCGATCAGCCAGAACAGAACAGCCGCCACGGCAAAGAGGATGACCAGTGCCTTGGCGGACATGGGCGCGCCCGCGCCATGACCATGTCCGCTCTTTTTCTCGGCCACGGGCGCCGCGGCCTTGGGCGCGGGGGCCAGAGCCTGCGGGAGTGGCGGTGCGGGCCAGGTGATAGTGCCGTCCTTGATGACGGTCAAGCCCCGGATCGCGTCGTCCTGCATATTGACCACCGCCACGCCGTCCTTGGCCTTGCACAGCTCTTCGGTCAGGCGCAGCAAATTGGTGGCGTACAGGGTGGACGACTGCTTGGCCAGCCGCGAGGCAAGATCGGTATAGCCAATGATGGTGACGCCATGGCGCACCACGGCCTGGCCGGGCACCGTCAGCTCGCAATTGCCGCCCTGCTCTGCCGCCATGTCGACGATCACGCTGCCGGGCTTCATGCTCTGCACCATCTCGGCCGTGATGAGCTTGGGCGCGGGCTTGCCCGGGATCAAGGCGGTGGTGATGATGATGTCGGCGTCCCTGGCCTGCTGGGCATACATCTTGCGCTGCGCGGCCTGGAAGCCTTCGCTCATCACCTTGGCATAGCCGCCGCCACCCGAGCCTTCTTCCTCGTAATCCACCGCCACAAACTCGCCGCCCAGTGATTTGACCTGATCGGCCACCTCGGCGCGCGTGTCGTTGGCGCGCACGATGGCGCCCAGATTGGCTGCCGTGCCAATGGCCGCGAGACCCGCCACACCGGCGCCCGCGATGAAGACCTTGGCCGGTGGCACCTTGCCTGCCGCCGTGATCTGACCATTGAAATAGCGGCCAAAGGCGTTGGCCGCCTCCACCACGGCCCGGTAGCCCGAAACCCCAGCCATCGACGTCAGCGCGTCCATCTTCTGCGCACGCGAGAGGGTGCGCGGCAGGCAGTCGATGGCCAGCACCGTCGCCTTTCTGGCAGCCAGCTGCTCCATCAGCTCGGGATTCTGCGCGGGCCAGATGAAGTCGATCAATATCTGCCCTGCGCGCATCTGCGCCACTTCTTCGCTGCTGGGCGGGCGCACCTTGAAAATGACGTCGGCTGCGGCCCAGACGGAGGCCGCATCGGGCAGCACTTCAGCCCCGGCCGCACGGTAGGCGTCGTCGCTGCAGTGGGCGGCTTCACCCGCGCCCGCTTCAATGCAGACGCCAAAGCCCAGCTTGGTGAGCTTTTCCACCACCTCGGGCACGGTGGCCACACGCTTTTCCAGCGGAAAGGTTTCCTTCAGGACGCCAATGCGTTGGGCGGCACTGGGTTGGGCGCCATCGCGCGGGACATCACCTGGCAGGGCACCTCCTCCCACGGAGGCCGGGCTCTCGTTGCTGGACATGGCTCATCTCCTATCGTGTTGCATTCATGGCGCGCAGGCGCATTTCACACGGGTTGTAGCATGATCGCCCTGTTTGGGCTATGCGCGTCTGTGCCTATGCCTTATTCCAGCGCAAGACACAGCAACAAGGTGGCCCAGATACCCCAAAGCCCCAACACCGGCCTGGCATGCGGCCGCCTGTGCATGCCCACCCGCTGAACACATGACGCACAGATTACATTTGGGTCATGAATGGAACCAGGGCCACCTGCCCGGCTCTTGAAGCTATATAACTGACGTTATCCAGCCCGTGCGGCGGCAACCAACGCGTCAGTGAATGGTGTAGCAACAGGAGAAATCATCATGGGAATACTGAGTCGGCTTTTTCAATCCCACGGCTATGGCGGGCACCACGGTGGCGGTCATGGCGCAAGGCCTTACTACACCCCTTCGGGCGGGTCGGCACCAGCCGCCAGCACCTGCCCCGGCTGCCGCACCGCGGTGGCGGCCGGTACGCGCTTCTGCCCGCAATGTGGCCAGTCCTTGGGGCCTGCCGCCTGCCTCCAGTGTGGCGCCGGGCTGTCTGCAGGCGCGCGATTCTGCGATCAATGTGGCAAGCCCGCTGCAGGCTGATCCGCTAAGCATTGAAGGAAAGCGACCTCCATGGACGACAAACCAATCAACACCGAGCAGTCCACTGTCCCAGCCGTTGACCCAGGCCACGGCAGCCCCGGCCATCGCCATACCGAAGCTGGCAAGGATGACGGGCACAGCCACGCAGGGCTGTTTGGCGCAAATACCGAAATGGCCTTTGCGCTGATCTGCGGGCTGCTGCTCGCAGCAGGCGCAGCTGTTGGCAAGTGGGTGGCAGGCGCTCCGCCATGGCTGCCGCTGGCATGTTACGTAGCAGCCTACTTTTTTGGCGGCTTTTTCACCTTGCGCGAGGCCATTGGCAATCTGCGTAAAAAGCGCTTCGAAATCGACACCCTGATGCTGGTGGCCGCGGCGGGAGCAGCGGCGCTGGGCTCATGGGGCGAAGGGGCGCTGCTGCTGTTTCTGTTCAGCCTGGGGCATGCGCTTGAGCACTACGCCATGGGCCGCGCCAAACGTGCCATCGAGGCACTGGCCGAGCTGGCCCCCACCACGGCAGTGGTTCGCCGCGACGGACAGCCCGTGGAGATCCCCGTCGAGCAGCTGATCCCGGGCGACGTCGTGCTGGTGCGCCCCAATGAGCGCCTGCCCGCCGACGGGTTTGTGGTGCTGGGCACTTCCAGCATCAACCAGGCACCTGTCACGGGGGAGAGCATCCCGGTGGACAAGCGGCCGGTGCCCGACATCGCGCTGGCCCGCTCGCGGCCCGATGCGGGGGTCGACGCGGCATCACGGGTGTTTGCCGGCACCATCAACGGCGCTGGCGCGATCGAGATCGAGGTCACGCGCCGCTCGGGCGACTCTGCGCTGGCCCGCGTGGTGCGCCTTGTGAGCGAGGCGGAAACCCGCCAGTCCGCCACGCAGCGCTTTACCGACAGATTCGAGCGCATCTTCGTTCCGCTCGTGCTGCTGCTGGCAGTCGTGCTGTTGTTTGCCTGGGTGGTGGTGGATGAGCCGTTCCGCGACAGCTTTTACCGATCGATGGCCGTGCTCGTCGCAGCCAGCCCCTGCGCGCTGGCCATCGCCACGCCCAGCGCCGTGCTCTCGGGCATTGCCCGCGCCGCGCGCAGCGGCGTCTTGATCAAGGGCGGCGCGCCGCTTGAGGAATTGGGCGCTCTGCAGGCCATGGCTTTCGACAAGACCGGCACGCTCACCGAAGGCCGCCCCCGCATCACCGATGTGGTTCCAGGGGACGGTATTGATCCGCAGGAGTTGCTGTCGGTGGCTGTGGCTGTCGAGGCGCTGAGCGACCATCCGCTGGCGGCAGCCATCGTGCGCGATGGGCGCGAACGCCTCGAAACCGGCGTGGAGTTGCCTGCAGCCACCGATTTGCGCAGCCTCACGGGGCAAGGCGTGGTCGCGACCATCGCAGGCGAAACAGTATGGATCGGCAAGGCCGAAATGTTTGGCAGCGGCGACACCGGCCCGCTGGGCACGCCAGCTGCCGCCGCCGTCGCGCAGTTGCGCGAAGCGGGCCGCACCACCATGGTCGTGCGGCGCGGCAGCCGCGATCTGGGCGTCATCGGGCTGATGGACACGCCGCGCGCTGGAGCCCGCGAGGCACTCCAGCAATTGCGGGAGCTGGGCATCACCCGCATGGTCATGATCTCGGGCGACCACACCACGGTGGCCCAAGCCGTGGCCAGGGATGTAGGGCTGGACGAAGCCTGGGGCAACCTGATGCCCGAAGACAAGGTGAGCGCCATTCGCAAGCTGCGCGCGCAAGCCCCTGTGGCCATGGTGGGCGACGGCGTGAACGACGCGCCGGCCATGGCGAATGCCTCAGTCGGGATTGCCATGGGCGCGGCGGGCTCGGACGTTGCCCTGGAGACCGCCGATGTGGCGCTCATGGCCGACGACCTGCGCCACCTGCCGTTTGCCGTGGGGCTGAGCCGCCACACGCGCGGGGTGATCCGCCAGAACGTTTTTGTCAGCCTGGGCATCGTGGCGTTTCTGGTGCCTGCCACCATCATGGGCCTGGGTATCGGCGCCGCCGTGGCGGTGCATGAGGGATCGACGCTGCTGGTGGTGATCAACGCACTGCGGCTGCTCGCCTATCGCGATACGTTGCGACAGCAGGCTTGAGTGCGCGCATGGGCAGAGCGCCGATAATACGCCCTGCCCTTCACCACCTCTGCCTGCCATGCTCCACTACCACACCGTTCCCGTCACCCAGTTCCAGCAAAACTGTTCGCTGGTGTGGTGCGACCAGACCATGGAGGCCGCCGTCATCGACCCGGGCGGTGATCTGGAGCAGATCGGCTGGGAAATCGAACGCCTGGGGCTGACGCTCAAAGCCATCTGGCTGACCCATGCGCATATCGACCATGCAGGCGGCACGGGCGAGCTGGCCGAAAAAATGCAGCTGCCCATCATCGGCCCGCAGGAAGGCGACCAGTTCTGGATTGACGGCTTGCCCCAGCAAAGCCAGATGTTCGGTTTTCCACCCGTGCAGCCTTTCACGCCGACGCGCTGGCTGCACGACGGCGATACGGTAACGATTGGCCAGGAAACCCTGAACGTACGCCACTGCCCGGGCCATACTCCCGGCCATGTTGTCTTCCATGCGCCGCAGATCGATCGCTGCTTTGTGGGCGATGTGCTGTTTGCCGGCAGCATTGGCCGCACGGATTTCCCCCAGGGCAACCACCAACAACTGATCGACTCCATCACCCAGCGCCTGTGGCCGATGGGCGATCAGACGGTTTTCATCCCCGGCCACGGGCCCGAGAGCACATTTGGCCGCGAGCGCAAGATGAATCCGTATGTGTCTGGGACCTGATCAAAAGTGGCATCAGCGCTTTAGAGTAAAGCGCCTCCAGCTACATAAATAATAGCGACTGGTTTTCCATGGTCAGCAGGTCCAATAGATCCTTTTCACCAGATCAACCACCTCGGGCCCGTCGCTGCAGCCGCCTACTTCGGTCGCTGTACGGTCGCCCGCTCCCGCGCCAATGATCCACTGCCCGGTCGGCCGGTTCCACACCAGCGGGCCCTGCGCGATCATGCCCTTGGGAAAAGGCGGGTGCGCCTGCGTGTTGATCACCTGGATGGTTCGCTTGCGGATGATGACCAGCACCTTGGCATGCAGCAGGTTGGGCTGCTCGGCAAAGCGGTGTTCAAAGGTGTAGCGCCCCGGCCGCAATGGGGGCTTTGGATCCCCGGCATGGGCAGTTGACGGCAGTGCAACAGCAGCAGCCAGCGCCAGCACGGGGGTTGCCGCCGGCCATCGCATGGCGGCTGTCAGCGCTTGCGCGCCTGTTCGTACAGGCCTGCCACCTTGGGCACATTGGCCTGCAGCTTGGCGATGCGATCCGGGCCCGTGGGGTGGGTGGACAAAAAGCCGATGCCACCGCCGCCGTTGGCCTGGCCCATCTTCTCCCACAGGGTAACGGATGCCTGTGGGTTGTAGCCTGCGCGCGCAGCCATCTCCAGCCCCACCAGATCGGCGTCCGATTCATCCGAGCGGCTGAATTTGAGCGTGAGCAGCTTACCACCCAGGTTGGCAGCGGCGGTACCCATGTCGCCCAGCCCGAAAATCGCCGCCCCCAAGCGGATGCCCAGGTCGGTGGCCTGTGTCTTGGCCAGTTGTTCGCGGGAATGCTCGCGCAGCGCATGCGCCATCTCGTGGCCCATCACCATGGCGATTTCGTCGTCGGTCAGCTGCAGCTGGTCGATCAGGCCGGTGAAGAAAACGATCTTGCCGCCAGGCATGCAAAAAGCGTTGATCTGCTTGCTGCCAATCAGGTTGACCTCCCACTTCCAGCCCTTGGCACGGTCGTTCCATGCCAGCGCCTGCGGAATCAGCCGCTGCGCAATCGTCTGCAGACGCTGCAGCTGCGCATTGCCGGGCTGCGCCAGCGCGCCTTGCTGCCGGGCCTGCGCAAGCAGTTCACCGTACTGCTGAACGGCAGCCTGCTCCAGCGTCTCGGCAGGCACCAGGTTGCGCATGGCCGACGACTTGCCGACCTCCACCTGCGCCACTACGGGTGTGGCCATGACGAGCATTGCAGCACCCATGGCCAGCCCTTGCAGCAGGCGCCGGGGTGGGTGCAGAGCGGAAAGGAATGCGTTGGTGAGGTGCATGGCTCCTATTATGAAAGCAGGCAAGAAGGCCGTCGAGAGAGAACGCCCTTGCCAATGCCTGCTCCATCAAACGGCAGAAGGCGCAGCCACCGCCATCTCGGCCCGCACCACCACCAACAGGCCCACCAGCACGCCCGCCAACCCCAGCCAGGCCACCAGCGGCTGGTGCTCGCCCACCACCCACACCGCCAGAACGAAAGCGGCAACAGGCTCAATCAAGCTCAGCGCCACCCCCGTGGGCCCGGAGATATGGCGCAAGCCAATCGAAAACAGCATGTGCGCAATGCCCGAGACCACCGCCCCCAGGTAGATGACGACGAGCACGGAGGGCAGGCTCCACTGCGGCAGGCCTGCCTGCACCCAGGCCACGGGGGCTGCCATCAGCGCAGCGCCCGTGAACACATAGAAGTTCACCACCTTGGGCGCCATGTGGCTCACCAGGCGCTTGTTGATGAGCGCATAGCCGGCGTAAGACAGCCCCGCCAGCAGGCACATCACCAAACCCTGCCACGAAGCACTGCCACCGGCGCCCTTGCCCAGCACCATGGCGGCGCCGCCCGCCACGCTCACCAACGTGCCTAGCCACCAGAGTGCAGACAATGGCGCGCGCAGCACCAGCGCCTGCAAGAGGCCCGCCCAGATCGGGCTGCTGCCTATGGCGACTGCCGTGCCCACACCCACACCCGCCAACTGCAGCCCTTCGTAGAAGAACACGCTGTAGCCGCCAATGCCAAGCGATGCCCAGAAAAACCATGACCAGCGCAGCCCTGCAGCGCGCGGGCGCAGTACCAGACTGCCAGGCCTGCGCCGCAGCGCCCACCACAGGGCCAGTCCCAAAAACACACTGGCCGCCGCCAGCTGCGCCGCCCCCACCCAGAAAGGCGAAAGGCCTGCAGCGCCCAGGTACTGGGCCGTACCACTGGTGCCCCACAGCACCCCGGCCAGCGCCACCAGCGCAATGCCTTGCACCGACGAAGATGGCACGCCAGGGCCTGCCTTCAACGAAGAAACAGCCGCAGACGAAGAGGAGGACATGGCAGAAGGATTCATACCGCTATGGTGCGCCTGCAATCGGCCTGCAAATGTCGAGAGACGCTTGCACCGGGTTTTTGCATCAAGAATGGCTTCAGCGCCCTTTCAACAAGCGCGATCAGCTATCAAAAAGATAGAAATCATCGGCTTGAAGACGCTTGCCTGCGCAGGCTGCGGCTGCCCACGCCACGGTCGCGCTTGAGCGCATAGGCCAGCGCGCTGGCACTGCTGTAGCCGCAGCGCAGGGCCGTGGTCTCCAGCGGCTCGCCAGCGGCCAGGGCGCGGCTTGCGGCATCCAGGCGCAGATCGCGCAGCCATTGCTGGGGCGTGCGGCTGGTCAACTCCTGCCAGCGCACATGAAAGCGCTGTGCGCTCAGGTGCGCGAGCGCCGCAAGCCGCGCAGTCGGCCAGTCAGCCGCCAGATCGGCCTGCACCGCTTTGGCGATGGCCTGCACATCGAGCGCGCGGCGCTGCAGCAGCACGGGCGACTGCAGCACCCAGGCGAGATAGGCTTCGGCCATGGTGCCTTGCGAGGCATGCGTGCCCAGCCACGCCGCCGTGGGTGCAGCAAAGCGGCGCAACTGGGCCAGGCCCGCCTGCACCGGAGCATCCACCACGGCAATCGCACTGCCATGCTGGGCCAGGTAGGCATGCGTGGCCCCGGCGGGAATGACCACACCACTGGCCGTATCCACATAGGCAGCCTTGCCGTCCACCTCCAGCTCCATGCGCCCTGCCAGCGCATACAGCAGCTGCACATGGCCGTGGCTGTGCGCCTGCTGTTCGCCGCTGTAGTGGCGCACAGAGTAATCCGGGGCAAGCAGCGGTGAATGCAGGTGCGGATCCGACATGGCGATGCGGCTGAGAAGAATGCCTATCTTACCCGCCACGCCCCACAACCAGCGGCCGCCAAAAGCACTGTCCAAACAGCGTATATTGGCAGCAGTCTGCGGCCCCGCACAGCGTTGCGCCGCAATTGATTCAGGTGCGGTGGACGCAAGCGGGGCACATGCGGGGCGTTTTCCCCAGGAAAACGCCCGCAACGCCTTCGGTTTGTCACAATCGCACCACGTTTTGGCACAGCTTATCCATGGCGGATTCCGCAACCTCTACCGACACACCCGCTCGCCGCTCCTGGGGCGAGACATTCCGCGTCTACACCGAGCCAGCCAGCCTGCGCATGCTGGCCCTGGGTTTCAGCGCCGGGCTGCCGTTCCTGCTGGTGATGGGCACCCTGTCGTTCTGGCTGCGCAAGGCCGGTATCGAGCGCGCCACCATCGGCTTCATCAGCTGGGTGGGTCTGGCGTACGCCTTCAAGTGGGTCTGGTCGCCTCTGGTGGACCGCCTGCCACTGCCCGGCCTGTACCGGCTGCTGGGCCGACGCCGCAGCTGGCTGCTGCTGGCGCAGTGCATGGTGATGGGAGGCATTCTGGGCATGGCCTTCACCGATCCGCAGCAGCACCTGAACACCATGGTGGCCTTTGCCGTTCTGACGGCCTTTGGCTCGGCCACGCAGGATATCGCGCTCGATGCCTACCGCATTGAATCGGCCAGCAGCGACAAGCAGGCTGCGCTGGCGGCCACTTACCAGACGGGTTACCGCATCGCCATGATCTGGGCCGGGGCTGGCGTGCTGTGGCTGGTCGCAGCCGCCCTGCAGTCCGGTGCCGGAGACTACCAGCCGCAGGCCTGGCGCATGGCCTACTGCGTGATGGCAGCTTCGATGGCCGTGGGCGTGCTCACCGTGCTGCTGTCACCCGAGCCGCAGGCCAAGGCCCTGCCTGCCGCGCGCAATGCCCGGGAGTGGCTGCAATCGACCCTGGTGGCACCGTTTGCCGACTTTCTGCAGCGCTACGGATGGCACGCGGCTCTGATCCTCGCGCTGATTGCCGTCTACCGCATCTCGGATGTGGTGATGGGCATCATGGCCAATCCTTTCTATGTGGACATGGGCTACACCGAAGCCGAAGTGGCCTCGGTCAGCAAAGTGTTCGGCGTGATCATGACCCTGGTGGGCGCCTTTGTCGGCGGCATCATCAGCATGCGCATTGGCGTGATGCGGGTGCTGATGCTCGGGGCCGTACTGTCGGCCGCCAGCAACCTGCTGTTTGCCTGGCTCAGCACGCGCGGCCACGATCTGACGGGCCTGGTCGTTGTGGTTTCGGCCGACAATCTGGCCGGTGGCATTGCGTCGGCGGCGTTCATCGCCTATCTTTCAAGCCTGACCAACGTGAACTACTCGGCCACGCAGTACGCGCTGTTCAGCTCGATGATGGTGCTGCTGCCAAAATGGATCGCCGGTTTCTCCGGGCTGTATGTCGACCATTTCGGCTATGCACAATTTTTTGTCTCAACCGCGCTTCTGGGCTTGCCGGTGCTGGTGCTGGTGTGGCTTGCCTCGCGCGTGCATGCGGCGCACAGCGCGCCGCCCGAAAACCAGTAGGAGCCACAGAGAGCCGGTTTACCAAACTTTACGGACGGGACAAGCCTGCGCCATGGCGGCGTGCCAGCATGTTCCACTGTTGAAATCCGCGGGCCCGCCCGCCCACCACCATGACTGCCATGCATACCCACCAACTGTTGATGATCGAAGATGACGAGCGCCTGGCCAATATGGTGACCGAGTATCTGAACCAGTCGGGCCTGCAGGTCACACACATGGCGGATGGCGCCAGCGGCCTCCAGGCGCTGCAAGAGCCCGCCAGCGGCCAGCCAGCCGACCTCGTCATCCTCGACCTGATGCTGCCCGATATCGACGGCCTGGAAGTCTGCCGCCGCATCCGCACCTTGAGCAGCCCGGCCGCCCAGGTGCCCATCCTGATGCTGACCGCCAAGGGAGACCCGATGGACCGCGTGATCGGCCTGGAAGTGGGCGCCGACGACTACCTGCCCAAGCCGTTTGAGCCGCGCGAGCTGCTTGCCCGCATCCGCGCCATCCTGCGCCGCCGGGGCGACGGAGGCGCTGCCGCCGCCCAGCCCGCCCAGATACTGCGCTTTGGCAGCCTGGAGATCGACCGCGATGCGCGCACCGTGACCGTGGGCAGCAAACCGGCCGACCTCACCAGCTACCAGTTTGACCTGCTCGTCACCCTGGCCGAACGTGCGGGCCGCGTGCTCTCGCGCGACCAGATCATGGAAGCCGTGCGCGGGCGCGAACTCGAGGCCTTTGACCGCTCCATCGACGTGCACATGGGCCGCATCCGGGCCGCCATCGAAGCCGACGCGAAAAACCCGCGCCGCATCCTCACGGTGCGCGGTGTGGGCTACGTGTTTGCCAAGCAGCAGGACTAGACTACAAAATCAATAGCAGATAGCGCTCATCCATCAGGCGCCAGAAGCCTCTTCATAGAAATGCAGTTGTACAAGTACTTCGCCGAACGGCTCTACCTCCGCATCTGGCTCACCGTGGTCGGCGGCGTGGCGGTGCTGATTCTGGTGATCGGCTGGGCCTGGCAGGTAGCGGCGGAAAAGAACGCAACCCCCATGCAGCCGCCTGCGCGCGAGCTGTACATCCGGGGCCCAGACGGCTCGGTGCTGCTGCACGGCGAAGCCGTACGCCAGCCGGGCGAGCCTGGCGACAAGGTGCTGTACCTGATCGAAGACGACGCGGGCCGCAGCTTCGAGATGGAACTGCAGCGCCGCAGTGACCGGGGCGGCCCGCACCGGCCACCGCCCAACCTGGGCCCCTGGTGGTTCTGGGTCAAGCCGCCATTCGGTTTCCTGTGGATGCTGGGCCTCATCGGTGTCGTCGTGATCGTCGGTGTGTTCCCCATCATCCGCCGCCTGATGGGGCGGCTGGAGCGCCTGCGCAATGGTGTCAAACAGTTTGGCGACGGCGACCTGTCGGTGCGCGTCGATGTGCGTGGCAACGACGAGGTGGGCGAGCTGGCCCAGCAGTTCAATGCCGCAGCGGCGCGTATCGAAACCCTGGTGCAGTCGCACAAATCACTGCTGGCCAACTCATCGCATGAGCTGCGCAGCCCGCTCACCCGCATCCGCATGGGGGTGGAGTTGATGGGCGACAAGCCTTCGCCCACGTTCAAGCAGGAAATCCAGCGCAATATTGCCGAGTTGGACCAGCTGGTGGACGAAATCCTGCTGGCCAGCCGGCTGGATGCGCGCGAGGCCGACGTGGGCACGCCCGAGCTGATCGATCTGATGGGCCTGTGCGCCGAAGAATGCGCCCGCATCGACGCCGAGCTCGACGTGCATGCCGATGCAGACATCGAAGTGCGCGGCATTGCCAAACTGCTGCGCCGCGCCATTCGCAACCTGCTGGAAAATGCCCGCCGCTACACGCAGGGGCCGATTACCCTCTTCCTGGGCAAGCAGGGCGCCTATGCGGAAATCCGGGTCGCAGACCGCGGCCCCGGTGTTCCCGAAGACCAGCGCGACCGCATTTTCGAGCCCTTCTACCGCATGCCCGGCGCCAGCGAGCGCCATGGCGGCGTAGGTCTGGGCTTGGCGCTGGTGCGCTCGATTGCCGAGCGGCACGACGGCCATGTGCACTGCGAAGCCCGCGAAGGCGGTGGCGCGGTGTTCGTGCTGCGCCTGCCGCTGGCGCCCATGGCAGCGCGGGTGCCTACCAGCGGGCCCGCTACCAAGCTCTAGAAAACCACGCCCGATACCAGTGCCACATTGGCATAGGGCGTGAACTCGCCCGTGCGCACCACGGCCACAGCCCGGGCCGTCAAGGCCTTGAAATCCTCGTGCGAGATGGATTGCGGCGCGGCTGGCAGCCGGTCGCCCTGGCTGGCATACCAGTCGGGCAACGCACCCTTGGCGCCGCTGCCCTCATTGGCAGACAGGCATTCGCTCGCCACCACGGCGCGCTCCACCTGCAGCTCACTCAGAACGGCAGCGAGCACCTGCGCGACCGTTGGCACGCCCTGGGCCACTGCCAGGTCGATGCGGCGCACGCCGGGCGGCACCGGCAGGCCGGCATCGCCAATCACCAGTACATCGCCATGGCCCATGCCGGCAATGACCTGGGACAGCTCGATATTGAGCAAGGGGCTGCGCTTCATACGAGACTCCAACGGGTCGCGCCGGTCAAGGTATCGACTTCGGCAAAATAAGGAATGGATGGCTGCGCACCCGCACGGGTCACGCAAATGCTGGCCGCACGCATGGCCCATTGGGTGGCTTCGTTCAGGCCCAGACCGCGCGCCAGTTGCACGGTGAGTGCGCCCAGAAAGGTATCTCCGGCGGCCGTGGTATCCACCGCCTGCACCTGCGCCGCCTCGTGCCAGTGTGCAACGCCTGGGCTTGCCTCCGTGCCATCATCATTGGCAATGGCCGCATCACACGCCACGGCGCCAAGGGCGCCCAGCGTCACCACCACCTGCGCCACGCCACGGCCCTGCAGCTGGCGTGCAGCAGCAGCGGCGGCCTGGGGGGTATCCACCGGCTGGCCACACAGCTGCGCCGCTTCGCTTTCGTTGACCACCAGCAAGTCCACCATCGGCCACCAGTGGTCTGGCAAAGGCTGCATGGGTGATGGGTTGAATGCCGTTCTGCAGCCCATCTGGCGGGCCAGGCGCAGCGCCTGCTCCACCTCGGCCAGAGGCGTCTCCAGCTGCAGCACCACATAATCTGCGCTCTGCAGTTGCGCCTGCAGCAGGGCCTGCGGCACCCGCAGCAGCTCATTGGCGCCGGGCACCACCACGATCTGGTTCTGCGCCGCATCGTCCACGCTGATGACGGCCACGCCCGTTCCTGCCAGCGCAGTGCGCTGTACATGCTGCACGTCGATATGGTCTGCCCCCAGGCCCGCCAGCAGTTGCTCGGCATAGGCATCTTCGCCCACGCACGACAGCAGCGTCACCGCCGCGCCCTGGCGCGCACAGCTGACCGCCTGGTTGCCGCCCTTGCCACCGGGTACCTGCGCGAGCGATTGGCCCAGCATGGTTTCTCCCGCGCGGGGCATGTGCGGCACGCGCAGCACCAGGTCCATGTTCAGACTGCCCAGCACCACGATGCGCGGCGCCTGGCTCAAAATCGGTGCGCTCACACCATTCCTCCACCCAAAGTTTGCATTGCACGATGGCCCGCAGACTTGCTGCTCGCCCGTTTGACCAGGGCGGGCGCCAGCATCTGCACGGTGGCCGAAGACTGCCGCTGCGCCAGCTTGCCTGCCTGCATATCCTCCCGCAGCAATGCCAGCGCCTGGTGCGCCATGGCCTTGACGGGTTGCGCCACCGTGCTGAGCGGCGGCTGCGTGTAGCTGGCCAGTTCGATATCGTCGTAACCCACCACCGCCACGTCCTGCGGCACCTGCAAGCCGTATTCATGCACCGCCCGCAGAGCACCCATGGCCATCAGGTCGTTGCAGGCCAGCACCGCCGAGGGCCGTGCGGCGGCCGGGCCCTGCAGCAAGGTCTGCATGGCCAGATAGCCGCCGTTGACGCTGAAATCGGCATGCACCAGCAGGTCCGTGCCGTGCCCCATCCGTTGCAGCGCCTGGCGCCAGCCCTGCACGCGCTGCGCGCTGGAAAGCAGATGCTCTGGCCCGCCAATGCAGGCAATGCGCTGGTGGCCCAGGCCCACCAGGTATTCGGTCGCCAGCAAGCCTCCCTGCACATGGTCGGTCTGCACGCAGGGGCGCTCCAGCCCGGCAATCGCGCGGTCGATCAGCACCATCGGCATGGCGGTCTGCGCCAGATGGCGCGACATGGTCTCGTCGTCGCTGGTCGAGGCCACGATAAGGCCATCCACCCGCTTTTGCGACAGCACATCCAGGTAGACCTTCTGGCGGTCGGCATTGTCATCGGTGTTGCACAGCAAAAGCGCATAGCCTGCGGCAAAGCAGGCGTCTTCCACTGCACGCACCAACTCCGCGAAATAGGGGTTGGAGTTGTTGGGCACCAGCATGCCGATGGTGTGCGTGGCGTTCATCTTGAGGCTGCGTGCCACGGCGCTGGGCACGTATCCCAGGCTCTGCACCGCGTCCAGCACGCGCTCCTGCGTGCTGGGCAGGACGGCGCGCGTCTTGTTGAGCACATGCGACACCGTGGTGACCGACACCCCGGCAACGCGTGCGACGTCCTTGATGCTTGTCATCGCCGCCCGATCACGCGCGGCGCGCCGCACGGCGCTGGCGCACGGTGTCAATGATCACTGCCACCACGATCACCGCGCCGGTGATGATGCGCTTGGCCGGCTCGCTTGCGCCTACCTGGGCCAGGCCCGCTTCGAGCACGGCAATGATGAGCACGCCAAAGAACGTGGCGATCACCGAGCCACGGCCTCCCATCAGACTGGTGCCGCCAATCACCACGGCGGCGATCACCTGCAGCTCCATGCCGGTGCCTGCATTCGGGTCGGCGGCCTCCAGCCGCGCAGACTGCATCAGGCCTGCCAAGCCCGCGAGCAGGCCGGTCAGCGCAAACACGATGATGCGGATCGGGCGCGGGTCGATGCCGGCCAGATGCATGGCTTCTTCATTGGTGCCGATGCCGATCACGTAGCGGCCGAACACCGTGCGCGTCAGCACGATCTGGCCAAGGACGACAATTGCCAGCGCGATCAGAAAGGCTGCGGAAACGCCGTCGACAATGGGCGCGGCCAGGCCGGAGATCGCGTCCCCGACATACTGGGTGCGCGAATCGGTCACCAGATAGGCGCCACCGCGCAGCGCCTCCAGCATGCCCAGCGACACGATGAAGCTCGGCAGCCGCCAGGCCACCGACACGGCGCCCGTCACCGCGCCGCACAGCAGGCCGGTGATCAACCCCAGCAGGCCTGCGGTCCAGGGGCCCAGCCCCCACACCAGGATGGCCTGCGCAGCCACCGCCGCCGACAGCGCCAGCACCGACCCCACCGACAGGTCGATGCCCGCCAGGATCAGCACAAAGGTCATGCCCACCGCCATCACCGCAAGCGCAGGGATTTCATTGGCGATGGTGACAAAGGTTTCCTTGCTCCAGAAATACTCGGAGAGGAAGCTGAACAGCGCGATCATGCCGACCAGCACCACCAGCAGGCCCACATAGGTGCCCCTGGCCTGCATGAAGCCTGCGGGTGCAGCCGCCCCAGCGGCTCCGCCTTGCTGCGCGTTGGGTTGTGTTGTCATGGCTTCTCGTCCTCGCCTGCTCTATCTAGATCAATCAATGCAGCGGCTCACGCCGCCAGGGTTGCGTCGGCGGTGCCGGTATTGCCAAATGCTGCGGCCAGCAGTTGCTGGTCCGTCCACTCGCCACGTTCAAACACGGCCACCAGCTGGCCGTTGTGCATCACACCGATGCGGTCGCACATGGCCATCAGCTCCCGCAGATCGCTCGACACCATCAGCACGGCCTTGCCGTCGTCGCACATGCGGTCCACCTCGTGGTAGATATCGGCGCGCGCGCCCACATCCACGCCGCGTGTGGGTTCGTCCAGCAGCAGCACATCGCAGGGCTGGTGCAGCCAGCGGGCAAACACCACCTTCTGCTGATTGCCGCCACTCAAGGTGGAGACGGCCTGCTCCGGCCCGCGCGAACGGATGCGCAGCCGCTCGATGAAGTGCTGCGCCACTGCGCTCTCCTGCGCACGCTGCAGCCAGCCTGCGCGAGCCACCTTGCGCATGCCTGCGAGCGTGGTGTTGGCGCGTATGGATTGCGACAGCAGCAGTCCCTGCGACTTGCGGTCCTCTGTCACCAGCCCGATGCCCGCACGGATGGCATCGACCGGATTGCGCCAGTTGGGCGTGACGCTTGTAGACGTGCGCACGCCAGCCCCGTCCTCTGGCCTGGCATGCACGGTGATCTCGCCTGCATCGGCACGGTCGGCACCGAACAGCAGGCGCGCCAGTTCGGTACGGCCCGAGCCCACGAGGCCAGCCAGGCCCATGATCTCGCCCGCATACAGATCGAGGCTCACGCCACGCACCAGCCTGCCGCGCTGCATGTTTCTGGCCGACAGGCGCAGCGCGCCACGCGCACGGCGCGGGCGGCCTTCGTTGTCCTGCACGGCGTGGCCCACCATGCGTTCCACCAGCTCATGCTCCTGCACACCGGCCATGGGGCGCACGTCCACCAGACGGCCATCGCGCAGCACCGCCACACGGTCGGCAATGCGCTGCAGCTCTTCGAGCCGGTGGGACACATAGACCAGCGCCACACCGCGCGCCTTGAGCAGCGCAATCTGCTCGAACAGGTGCTCGGTTTCCTTGGGCGTAAGCATGGCGGTGGGCTCGTCGAGCACCAGCACACGCGTGCCGTCCCGCAGGTTGCGGGCAATCTCCACCATTTGCTGCTGGCCGATGCCCAGCTGCGACACCGGCGTGTCCGGGTCAATGCCAGTCATGCCGATCTTGGCCAGTTGCTCCACGGCCAGGTCGCGCATGGCAGCGTGGTCCAGCCAGCCCATATGGTGGGGCAGGCGGCCCAGCAGCAGGTTTTCCGCCACCGACAGGGTCGGGATCAGGCCCAGCTCCTGCATCACCATGCGCACGCCATGGTGCTCGGCATCGCGGCGTGATGCAGGGGCAAAGGGCTGGCCATCGAGCTGCATGCTGCCTTGCGACGGATCGGTCAGACCGCACAGGATCTTGGACAAGGTACTCTTGCCCGCCCCGTTCTCGCCGGTCAGCGCCAGCACTTCGCCCGCATGCAGATTGAGGCTCACTCCCTGCAGCACGGTGGTGCCGGAATAGGCTTTGCCAATGTCTTGCAGGCGCACGCGCGGCGTGCCCGGGTTCTCCATCGCATTCATGGCCGTTGTACCGTTTGCGCAGCGTTTATTTGGTGTCCTTGGTGACCAGCACCACATCGGTCTTCACCTCGGCAGGCATGTCGTTCTGCTTTTTCTTCTCGGCCAGGGCCTTCAATGCAATCTCGATGCCGAACACGGCCTGCTTGGCGGCAAACTGGTCGGCAGTGGCCAGCACGCGGCCGTCCTTGAGCATGGGCTTGATGGCGGCGATGTTGTCGTAACCCACCACATCCACCTTGCCGGTGCGGCCCGAGGCCTTGACGGCTGCAACCACGCCCAGCGCCATGCTGTCGTTGCCGGCCAGAATCGCCTTGAGGTCGGGGTTCTCGCGCAGCATGCCGGCTGCCACAGTGTTGCCCTTGTCGATTTCCCACTGGCCCGACTGCACGCTCACCACATTGATGCCAGCGGCCTTCATCGCGTCCTGGAAGCCCAGGGTGCGCTGCTGCGCATTGAAGGTGGTCGACACGCCTTCCACAATGCCCACCTTGTCGCCGGATTTGAGCTGCTTGCCGAGGAAATCGCCCACCAGCTTGGCGCCGGCACGGTTGTCGGGGCCGACAAAAGGCACGCTCAGGTCCTTGCTCTTCAAGGCATCGGCGTCCAGCTTGTTGTCGATGTTGATCACCAGCACGCCCTTGTCGGCGGCGGCCTTGAGCGTAGGCACCAGCGCCTTGGAGTCGGCCGGTGCAATCACGATGGCATTGACACGCTGGGCCACCATCTGCTCGACCATCTTGATCTGGGCTGCCGTGTCGGTCTCGTCCTTGATGCCGTTGGCCAGCAGGGTGTATTCGGAAGCATGCGCCTTCTGGTGCGCCTTGGCGCCATCTTCCATCGTGCGGAAGAATTCGTTGGCCAGCGACTTCATCACCAGCGCCACCTTGGGCTTGTCAGCCGCAGCAGCGTTGTGGGAGAAACCAGCCACGGCAGCCAGGGCCAGCGCGGCAGTCAGGGTACGGCGGGAAAAGCGCATGAGAGTCTCCAGAAAAATAGGTATGCAAATGCGGCTCTGCAAAATTGCAACCACGGCAGTTACCGCAAGAAGCCGCATGTTTGCATGACGCAAACGTTTGCGCACCGGAGTTTACCCCAAGGTTACACCCCGGTTACCAAAACCCATCAACTCTGCTTTTGATAGCTGCCAGTGCTTGTCAGTGAAGCGCAAACAACGCATTTGGCTGCCAAGACAAGGCCGCGCCAGCCACGTGGAATAGCCAGAACGTCCGTCACACACTGCGCTGCGGATGGCGCACCATCATCCAGGCATACAGCAGCATGCCCAGCACCAACGCGCCGGCGGCCACCGCCAGCCCATAGGCAAAGCCGGTCTGGGTATTGGCGGTGTGGGCGAGCATGTAAGCCACCATGGGCGGGCCCACGATCTGCCCCAGGCCATAGGCGGCGGTAAGCAGGCCTGGAAAGCTGCTGATGGCAGCGGGCCATATGCGCCGCGCCTCCTGCAGCGCAAAGAAGGTGATGGTGGTAAACGGCAGCCCCAGCAAAATACTGCCCAGCGCAAAGCCAACCGGCGTGGGCCATACAAAGCTGATGACAATCGACAGCGCCTGGGTGCCATAGCCCGCCATCAGCAGCTTGCGCCTGTCCCACCGCATTGGCATGTGGGTCGACAGGTAGGCACCCAGCGCTACACCACCGCCGAACATGGGCCAGAACAGATCGGGCCAGACAGAGCCTTGTGGCAACGCGCCACGGGCAATCACCGGCAGATAAGTCGCGGTAACGATATAGCCCAGCCCTGCAAAGCTGTAGGCTGCGGTAAGCAGGGCACGGTCAAGCGGCCCTTCCGCTGCAGGCGCCACCGCTGCACCCGGCTGCGCGGCGGGCAGCGGCGCCAGCGCGCCCCGCACCACGGGCAGCACGAGCAGCCAGAAGAGTCCGGCCAGCAGTGCAAACACCAGCCAGCCACTGACCGCATGCCAGCCCGCCGTCACCATGCCGCTGGTGGCCAGACCCGTCACCAGAATGCCCAGGCCCGGCCCGCAGAACACCAACCCGCCCAGCGCAGGCCTGCCCAGATGCGCCAGCTGCGACATGCACCACAAGGTGATGTTGAGGAACACCACGGCACTTGCCACACCCGATACAAACCGCAGACTGGCCCAGGCGTCAGGCCATTGCAGCGCGATGGCCGCCGTCAGCACTGCGGTGAAAAACAGCCCCCAACGCACCATGCGCGCCGGATGCCAGCGCTGCACCACGCCTTTGGCCACCCAGGGCAGTGCCATGCACACGAGTGAGCCCACGAAGTAGCCGATATAGTTGCTCATCGCCAGCCAGCTGCCCTGGGTGAGGGTCACCGTGCCATCGTGCAGCATCATCGGCAGCAGCGGCGTGAAGGCAAAACGCCCTATGCCCATGGCCGACGCCATGGCGATCATGCCGGCAATGGCCACCAGCCAGGGCCGCTGGCTCAAGGCCGAAGCAGTGGATACCGATGCCGAAGACACGGCAGAAGATGCGGGTGCAGAGATGGACATGGCTTTATCTATCTTTTTTTGAGATTAAATGATAAATTACCATTCCATAAAAAGATAGATATTTTTACCATCCATGCTCGATCTTGCCTCGCTCTCCATTTTTCTGCAGGTTGCCGAAGCGGGCAGCATCACGCGTGCCGCGCAGCAACTAGGGCGCGTGCAGTCCAATGTGACGACACGCATCCAGCAGCTGGAAGAGTCGCTGGGCGTGCCGCTCTTTGTGCGCGAGGCCCGGCGCATGGTGCTGACCCCCGAAGGCCTGCGCCTGCAGCGCTACGCCGGGCAGTTGCTGTCGCTGGCCGAAGAGGCGGAACAGAACCTGCGCGCCGATGCTCCGAGCGGCCGCCTGCGCCTGGGCTCGATGGAAAGCACCGCTGCCGTGCGTCTGCCGCAGCCGCTGGCGCAGTTCCACCGCAGCCATCCCGATGTACAACTGGTGCTGTCCACCGCACCCTCGCGCCAACTGGTGGAGCAGTTGCTGGACCACGAACTGGACGCCGCCCTGGTGGCCTGGCCGGCCCCCGACCTGGGCGAGCCACTGCCGCTGACGCTGGAGCCCCTGTACGAAGAGCCGCTGCGCCTGCTGCTGCCCGCCGGCAGCACGGAGCGCGACGCTCCGTCGACCCTGGCCGCCTTCACCGATGGCTGCACCTACCGCCGCATTGGCGAGGACTGGATGCAAAAGACGCGTGGTGCGCCGCCCGCGCAGGTGCTGCAGCTGCATTCGTACTACGCCATTCTCGCAAGCGTGGCCGCTGGCAGCGCGGTAGCCGTGGCTCCACAGGCTGTGCTCGACCTGCAACGCGACCCCTTGCCCATCACTACCTTGCCGCTGGCCCCCTGCACCACCATGTTCATCACCCGCAGTGGCTACCGCACACCGGCGGTGCAGCAATTGCTATCTGTTTTGAAATCACACCGCGCGCCGGATGCGCGCTAGCGCTCGTTTTGACCTTGAAGGATGACGCCATGCCAACTGCTCTGATGCAACAACTGGATCTGCTGCTGCCCGTGGTACAGGGCCCGATGACCGGGGCCGACAGCGCGGCGCTAGCGGCGGCCGTATCTGCGGGCGGCGGGCTGGGCTCGCTCGGCTGCGGCATGCGCTCGCCCCAGGCCATGCGCGAGGCCGCAGCCGCCGTGCGTGCCCACACGCAGCGGCCCTTTGCGATGAATCTGTTCGTTCAGGCCACACCCACGCCCGATCCCGCGCAGGTGCAGCGCGCCATGCAACGCCTCGCTCCGCTCTACGCCCGCTTTGGCGCCGAGCCCGCGCTGCCCGCGCAGTGGTGCGAGGAATTTGCGCAGCAGCTGGACACCCTGATCGAGCTGCGCCCCGCCGTGGCCAGCTTCACCTTCGGAATTCTGGAGGCAGCGCAGGTGCAGCGCCTGCATGCCGCAGGCATTGCCGTGTGGGGCACCGCCACCACGGTAGCCGAAGCGCTCGCCTGGCAAGCCGTGGGCGCTGATGCAGTGATCGCCAGCGGCCTCGAAGCCGGTGGCCACCGTGGCACCTTCCTGGCCGACTACGCCTCATCGATGGTCGCCACACTGCCGCTGGTACGCGATTGCGTGCTGCAGTTGCAAGTGCCGGTGATTGCGGCTGGCGGCATCATGGATGGCGCGGGCATTGCCGCTGCACTTGCGCTGGGCGCGCAGGCCGTGCAAATGGGCACGGCCTTCCTCGTCTGCCCGGAATCGGCCATCAACGCCGCATACCGCGCCGCACTGGCCGGAGCCCACGCGACGGACACCGTCACCACGCGCACCATCTCGGGCCGCCCGGCACGTGGCGTCCGCAACGCCATGATCAGCGCGCTGGAGCCTGATGAAACCGATATTCCAGCCTACCCGGTGCAGAACGCGCTGACAGGCGCGCTGCGCAAGCTGGCGGGCGCAGCGGGCGATGCGCAATACCTGTCGCTTTGGGCCGGGCAAGGCGTGGCGCAGGCGCGCGCCCTGCCCGCCGCGCAGCTTTTGCAGCATCTGCAAGACGAATGGCGCGCCGCTGGCGGACAATAGGCGCTCTCTTTTTTACAAGGATTGCCGCCGTGAGCACCCCTGCCAAACCCATCATCCTGTCCATCCAATCCCACGTGGCCTGGGGCTATGTGGGCAACTCGGCGGCGGTGTTCGCACTGCAGCGCCTGGGCTTTGAGGTGCTGCAGGTGCACACGGTGCTGTTCTCCAACCACACGGGCTACGGCCAGTTTCGCGGCCAGATCCTGAGCGCAGAGCACATCCAGAGCATCCTGACCGGCCTGCGCGAGCGCGGCGTGCTGCACAAGGTGGGCGCGGTGCTGTCGGGCTACCTGGGCAATGCGGAAACCGGCAGCGTCATTCTCGATGCCGTGGGCGACATCCGGCACGCCAACCCCCAACTGCGCTACCTGTGCGATCCGGTGATGGGCGATGTCGGGCGCGGCCTGTTCGTGAACCCGGCCATCCCCAATTTCCTGCGCGACCAGGCCATTCCGTTTGCCAACATCATCACGCCCAACCAGTTTGAATTCGAGCTATTGACGGGCTCCAAACTCGCCAGCATCGATGAAGCCGTGGCCGTGGCCCGCCAGTTGCGTGGCCGAGGGCCGGACACCATCATCATCACCAGCCTGGCCACCCCCGATATTGCCGCCGACCAGCTGGGCACGCTGGCCGTCAACGGCGCAGGCGCCTGGCTGGTGACCACGCCCCGCATCGATCTGCATCCGCTGCCCAATGGCATGGGCGACGTGTTTGCCGCCACCCTGCTGGGCCGGCTGGTGGACGGAAAAACCTTGCCCCAGGCCCTGGAGCTGGCAACGGCCACCCTGTATTCGCTGGTGAAGGCCACCACGCCCGGCTCGCGCGATCTGCCGCTGATCACCGCGCAGATGCAACTGGTGGAGCCTGCCGCGCACTTTGCGGCGCAGGCGATTGCACCTTGAAGGAATTGTCTTCAGGGTCTTGTGGTACTGCACACCACAGATAGTGCGCGCTCACGCCCTATCAACGCGCCCAGCAGCACCACCAGCATGTACACATAGAACATGTGCCCGCTGTTGTGCGCAAAGAAGACCTGGGTCAGGCCGAAACCCATGTAGCACAGTGGCACCATCGTGCCCAGCATGCGCAGGTAAAGAATCTGGCGATCCATCGGCGTGCCAGGGCACTGGGCCATTCGCCGCCGCGTGGGCCAGAAGATGGCCAGCGGCACTGCGTAGAAAACCAGAAGCAGCACCACGCCAACGAGCCCGCGCTTGGCAAACATGTCCAGCACCTCGTTGTGCGCATGGTCGTAGCCCAGCACGGAGGCGCTGGCACGGCCCGCCTGCACGCGGCGCTCCTTTTCATCGATATAGCCCTGCAAACCCCAGCCGGTCAGCGGCTTGGCGCGCCCCATATCCCAGGCCAGCTGCCAGTGCGCCAGCCGCTGGCCCACCGAGGTCTGTGCGGCGCCCTGGTGCTGCTCCTGGTACTGCTCCACCTCGGTCACTGCCGTGTGATAGCGCTGCGCCATCTCTGCGCCCTTGACGGCCACCAGAGCGCCAATGCCGATGACTGCAGCCACCAGCCCCAGGCCCACGGGTTTGCGCAGGCCGCAGCGCCACAGCATCAGCGCCCCCACCAGCAGCACCACGGGCAGCACGATCCAGCTGCCGCGCGTATCTGACAGAACAACCGCCAGCAGGCCGAACAGGCTGCACACCAGCCCCAGCGCGCGCTGCCAGGCCGCCAGCGAGCGCCACAGCAGCAATACGCCAAAGCAGCAGCCCAGTGCCAGAATGAGCGCCAGACCGCTGAACTGGATTGCATTGGTAAAGCCATTGGCCCGGTGCGCATCGGTCCATCCCGCCTGCCAGGCGGCCACCAGGCCTGCACCCAGGGCACCGGCCAGCATGCCCCAGCCCAGCGGGCGCACCTTGGGCGCATACAGCTGCAGGAAGCCCAGGCCGGCAATGGCGAACAGGTACTTGTAGAACTGGTCATTGCGCGGCTTGAGCGACCAGCCGTCAAAACTCATTGACCACAGCACGCCCATGACGGCAATCAGGCTGCCCAGCAGCGCGGCCCGCCGGTCCCAGGGCTGGCCCCACCACTGGCGCACGAACACCAGCGCAGCCAGTGCCAGCACCGCAGCCCCGACCGAATAGCCCGACGGCACGGACAGCGCTACGCCCGGCACCAGAAAAGCGGCCAGCTGGCTGGTCCGCAAGGCCAGCGTGGATGCAGGCGGCACGGCCGCCGCGCGCGTCATCGGCGTACGTCTCCGCTCAGGTAGGGTCGGTCGTAGGCCAGCGCCACATAGCGGAAAAAGCTCTCCAGCGCGACGAACACGCAGTACAGAAAGCCCGCGCCGCCGCACAGAAAGCCGAAATGCAGGATATAGAGGCGCAGAAACATCGCCACCGACGAGGCCATGCCCCGCCAGATGCCGCCACGCGCGCCTTCCTGCGCACGCTTGGCAGCGCCCAGCATGGCGTACTGGGTGAGTTTTTCCAGGCTGGAATGCACGGTATTGCGCGAGTAATGCAGCAGCGGCGTCTTCATCAGATGGCGCGGCACATCGCCACGCGAGAGCTGCGCCTCCTCGTGCACCACGCCGGTGTACTCGCGCAGCAGGCCACGCCAGAACAGGCGCTCGACCTTGGCGGTGGAGCGCAGGTACTTCAGTTCCTTGCCAAAGGCCACCATGCGCCAGCGCACCATCCAGATGGCTTCGGTGCCCGATTGCACGATGGCCTGCAGTTCTTCGCGGAACGCGGGCGAAATGACTTCATCCGCGTCCAGAAAGAAGACGTAGTCGCCCGTGGCATGCGCGAGCAGACGGTTGCGCTGCACGGCAAAGCCCTGCCAGTCGTCATAGCGGTAGACCTGGGCTCCCTGCTCGCAGGCGATGGCGGTGGTGCGGTCCGTACTGCCGCTGTCCACCACGATCACCTGGTCTGCAAACGAGGCGCTGCTGATGCAGGCCTTGATGTTGTCTTCCTCGTTCAGCGTCAGGATGCCAATGGTCAGCGTCAGCTTGCGGGAAGCTGCAGCACCGCCCAATGGAGAGTTTGTCACTCAATGGCCGCCGTGGAAGGTTTCGCCTGCCTTGAGTCGATACACGGTGCCGCAGTACGGGCACTTGGCCTCGCCGGAGTGGCCCACATCCAGAAAGATGCGGGGGTGGCCGTTCCACAGCTTCATCTCCGCCTTGGGATTGGGACAGAACACGCCGCCCTGCGCGTTCAGATCTTTGGCCAGCAACTCAACAACTGCCTGCGTCATGGTGTTCAAACTTTCCTGTGCTTGCCAGGCGCCCCTTTGCCCTGGCAACGATCGATGATTGTGCGAGACGGGCGGCCCGGTATCTGGCACCCGTCTTCATGCTGGGCTGAGATTTTACGTGGACGGGAGCCCGCTTTACACAATATGAGGGATTGCCTACCCCCCGAAGTCCCTGACCAAGGCAGCCGCCTACCCCGCGCCGGGCACTGGCAAGGCCCTTTTGTTACAAATTCCGTATCCTCAATCCAGGTTGCCGGGGCCTGCAATGGGTGCGGGCTCCGCCACTGCAGGACGCTCCAGCGTCCATTTGCGCAGCCGTCCACCCACAAATTCACAGGTCACGGTCGAGTCCGTGTTGTCACGCCACAAAAAGACTTCGGGCTGCTCCAGGTCCTTGGACTGACGCAAACCAAGCGAGCGTGTCATCGCCACCACGTGTACCAGCGACATCTGGGGCTTGAGCTTGGCGTTGAGCATGACGGCACTGGCCACATAGCCCAGCGGGCGCTCGGAAGCGCGCTTCATGATGGTCATCAAGCGGGTGAAATGCAGCATCAGCCACATCACGATGCCGCCGCCCACGGCCAGCACCCCCATCCATTTGTAATTTTGGTAAGCAGCCCCCAGCAGCACCACCAAACCAATGGGAATCAGTATGTTTCTCCAGTTCATGGGGCGCTATTGTCCACTGCCGGGCGGGCAGTGCCAACGCCAGGGGCCAATTGAAGTCGGTGCCACGCAATGAATGGCGACACCGACCACGCGGAGCACCTGATGTATATTTCCGCCCCCAGCAACACACGCACCCTGGTTTGCCCTTACAACCCGGTATCTGCCTCTGGCGCACGCAGGCTTTGGCTGGCATGCTTGCGCGCTATATCTTTTTGAACCGCTTTCATGTCTCTGAGTTTCGCCATCGCCTTTGCCGCCTTCAGCAAGAGTTTTCTGCTGGTGGTCGCCACCATGCTGCCCATCCTCAACCCGGTCAGCGTGTCTGCGATCTTTCTGACCCTGACCGAGGGCGCATCGCACGAAACCCGGCGCGCCATTGCCACGCGCATCGCCATCAATGTCACCTTGCTGATCATCTTCTTCATGCTGATCGGCTCGTACATGCTGGAAATGTTCGGCCTGTCGATCGACATCGTGCGCCTGGGCGGGGGCCTTCTGGTGGCAGTGATCGGCTGGAACATGATCAACACCAACTCCTCCGAAGGCCGGACCGAAAAGCTGGCCGAGGCCTTCACCCCCGAGATGGCCCGCCGCCGCGCCTTCTACCCGCTGACCTTTCCCCTCACCTATGGGCCAGGCAGCCTGGCCGCCACCATCACCATCGGTGTCAGCCTGCTGGACCGCAGCTCGCCAGCGCTCACCGTCGTCAACGTCATCGGCGCCACAGTCGGCAGCATTGTGGTGGGTGTCATCCTGCTGGTATGCAACCGCTATGCGGACAAGCTGCTCAAGCCGCTGGGCGAGACCGGCACCATCGTCTTCCTGCGCATCTCGGCCTTCATCCTGCTGTGCCTGGGCATACAGATTGCCTGGAGCGGCCTGGGCAACCTGATCAGCGACGCCATCGAACACGGCGTGACCGAGGCCTACAAACTGCGCAGCTGAAGCCGTGGCACACAGTGGTTTTGAAGCAATTTCAGCCACTGACGCCCGCACCATGCGCGCAGGCACTTTTATTTTGATAGCATTCACCCATGCGTCTTTGGTCTGTGCACCCCCGGTACCTTGATCCGCAGGGCCTGGTTGCGCTGTGGCGCGAAGGCCTGCTCGCGCGCCATGTGCTCCATGGCCTCACCAAAGGCTATCGCAACCATCCCCAGTTGGACCGGTTCAAAGCCCACGCCACGCCGCAACTGGCGATCGACGCCTACCTGTGGGCCGTGCAGCAGCAGGCCACCGAGCGCGGCTACCGTTTTGACAGCAGCAAGCTCGGCCCCAACTCTGGGGTGGCACCCATTGCCGTCACCAGCGGCCAGATGGCCTACGAATGGGAACACCTGCTGCGCAAGCTGCAGGCACGCAACCCGGCGCTCTGGGAACAATGGCGCCACACCACCGACCCGCAATGCCACCCGATGCTGCAACCATGCCGCGGCCCGATTGCCGACTGGGAACGCCCCGAACCATGACATCCTTGACCCGAATCACCTGCCTGGCCGGCATACTGGCTGCGCTGCTGGCAGGCCCCGCCATGGCGCAGCCGCAAGCCGAAGCCGCCACGCCGCTGGCCGGCACCGCGCAACCGGCCCCTACCGCCGCCCACCCGCAGACTGCGCCTGCGGACGCAGCAACCGCCCAGCCACCGTCTCGCCCGGCCGTTTCGGTCGCTGACGCACCGTTGCCGCCGCCCTCGCCCGACGCCCAGCAGGCCTACATGGCCGCGCGAGACAAGCTTGTGCAGATCCGCACCCTGCGGCGCCAGACCAACACGCAAAGCAGCACCGGATCGGGCTTTTTCGTATCCGCCGATGGCCTGCTCATCACCAACTACCACGTGATCAGCCAGCTGGCATTGGAGCCCGAGCGTCACCGGGCCGTGCTCGTGGCCGTCGATGGCAAGGAAGCGCCCGTGCAACTGCTGGCCGTGGATGCCCTGCACGACCTCGCCCTGCTGCGCATTGCCAAGGCAGACAAGGACGGCGACGCCCCCCACCACGGCGCCCTCGCGCTGCGGCCCGCCAACAACCCGCTCAATGGCGGCGAGCGCATCTTCTCGCTGGGCAACCCCCTGGATGTGGGCTTCGCCATCACAGAAGGCACCTACAACGGCCTGGTGCAGCGCAGCTTCTACCCCCGCATCTTCTTTGGCGGCACGCTCAACCCGGGCATGAGCGGCGGCCCCGCCATCGACACCCAGGGCCGCGTGGTGGGCGTGAACGTGGCCAAGCGCCTGGGCGCCGAGCAGGTCAGCTTTCTGGTACCGGTGGAATTTGTCGAACAACTGCTCGCGCGCAGCCGCAGTGCAGAACCCGTCAAAGGCGCGCTGCATGCCGAGCTGACCCGCCAGCTCACCGAACACCAGCAGGCCCTGACCGACCGGCTGCTGGCAGGCCCAGCGCGCACCGAACGCTACGGCCCTTACCGCGTGCCCGTGCCATCGGAGAGCCTGGCGCGCTGCTGGGGCGATGGCCGCGAGCGGCGCAGCGAATCGCTGTTCGACTTCGAGCGCAGCCAGTGCCGCATCGACAGCGAAGTCTTCACCGGCGACGGCGATGTGGGCGGCCTGGGGCTGCGCTACGAGGCCTACGACGCCCCGCGCCTCAACCCCTGGCAGTTTGCCAACACCTACAGCCAGAGCTTTGCCAACGAACCCATGCGCAAGCGCGGCAACCGCGTGCGCACCGGCTTTGAATGCCGCGAAGACTTTGTCGCGGGCGACGCCAGGCTGCCGCTGCGCGCCGTGGTCTGCATGTCGGCCTACCGCAAGTTCAGCGGCCTGTACGACCTGACCGTGCTGGCCGTCTCGGTGGACCAGCCGCGCCAAGGCGTGCTGGGCAGGCTGAACGTGAGCGCCGTCAACTTTGACAACGCCCAGCGCCTGGCCAGCCATTTCCTGCAAGGTTTTTCCAGCGAGAGCGCGCGATGAGCGAACACGACTACCCCGAGCTGACCGAAGTTGCGCCCGACACCGAAATGGCGGCCCTGGATGCCGCAGCCCCCGCGCAGCCCGCTGCAGCGCCGCCCGAAGGCGCCGTGCTGGAGCTGGTGGAACGCGGTCACCGCCTGGCGCTTGCGCTGCCGGTGTTTGCCTGGCCCTGCACCATTGGCCGCGCGGCCACCGCCGATCTGGTGCTGACCGACGCCAGCATCGCACCCGAACATGTGCGCCTGCACCGCAACGGTGATGGACAGTACGAAATCGAAGTGCTCGACAGTGTCAACGGCATCTGGCTGGGCAAGCGCCATTACAGCGCGGGGGAGCGCTGCACCTGGACGCCGGGCACCCGCCTTGTGTTGGGCCGCGGCGTGCAACTGGCGCTGCGCACCACGGCGCAGCCATTGGCGCCCACACAGCGCTGGCGGCCCTTCTCGCGCGCGCAAGGCGTGCTCACGGCCTTTGCGCTGGTGGCGCTTGCCCTGCTGGCAGCCCTGGAGACCTGGCTGGGCGCCACCGAGACCGGAACCATGGCACGCCAGCTGCCATCCATGCTGCTGTGGCTGTTTGGCGGCCTGCTGGTGTGGTCTCTTCTCTGGTCGCTGATGGGCAAGCTGTTCACGGGATCCACCGCATTCTGGCGCCATGTCTGCATCGCCTCGGTCGGCATGGTGGCTACGGCGCTGGTGGGCAAGCTGCTGTCAGCCAGCGCATTTGCATTGTCGATACCGCTGCTGTCGCGGTTTGACTCCAGCGTGGCCGTCGCCTTGCTGGTGGTCGTGCTGTGGTTCCACCTGCGCGCGGCAACCCAGGTGGGCAGCCGCACGCTTGCCATTGCCATGCTGAGCCTGCTGGTGCTGGGCGTGGGCGCCAAGCTGGGCCTGCAATGGCAATCGCAAAAGCGCCTGGGAGATGGCCTCTACATGTCCAACCTTCTGCCGCCACAGTGGCGCATGGCGCCCACCGTGCCGGTGGACCGCTTCGTGCAGGGCACCGACGCCATCCGCCAGCAGTTGCAGACCCGCAGCCAGCTGGAAAAGGACGAAGACGAAGATGGCGCGGAGGAAGACAGCGGCCTCGACTGAGAACGTGTTTACGATCTCTACGCAGCACGGTCGCGGCGCGAGGAGATCGTGAACACGTTCTGAGACGTACTGCCTGCACACCCCAAGCGACAGACAGGGGCGCCGTGCATGACTACGATAGTCCCACCATTTGCCAAAGGGATTGCCATGCACTACCGCCAACTCGGCGCCAGCCCGCTTCAGGTCTCTGCCCTGTGCCTGGGCACCATGATGTTTGCCGACCAGACCGATGCGCAGGAGGCCGCTGCCATCGTGGCCGATGCACGCGAGCGCGGCGTCAATTTCATCGACACGGCCGACATCTACAGCAAGGGCGCCTCCGAAAGCATGGTGGGCCGCCTGCTGCAAGGCCAGCGCGATGACTGGGTACTGGCCACCAAGCTGGGCAACGCCATGGGCAACGGGCCCAACCAGGGCTACTACTCGCGCGCCTGGATGCTGCGCGAAGTCGAGGCCAGCCTGCAGCGCCTGCAGACCGACCGCATCGACATCCTCTACCTGCACCGCGACCGCGCAGGGCTGAACCTGGAAGAGCCCCTGTACGCCCTCAAGCACCTGATCGACAGCGGCAAGATTCTCTACTGGGGCATCTCCAACTTCCGCGGCTGGCGCATTGCAGAGGCCGTGTTCATCGCCCGCCAGATCGGCCTGCCGCCGCCCGTGGTGTGCCAGCCGTACTACAACCTGCTCAACCGCATGCCCGAGACCGACATCCTGCCCGCATGCCAGCATTTCGGCATCGGCGTCGTGCCCTTCAGCCCGATTGCGCGCGGCGTGCTCAGCGGCAAGTACCAGCCGGGCATGGAGCCGCCCAAGGACAGCCGTGCCGGCCGCAACGATACGCGCATCATGCAGACCGAGTTCCGCCCCGATTCGCTGCTGATTGCGCAGCAGGTGCAGCAACACGCCCAGCAGCAAGGCATCAGCGCCGCACAGTTTGCCACCGCCTGGGTGCTGGCCCACCAGGCCATCAGCGCCGTCATCGCCGGCCCGCGCACCCTGCAGCAGTGGCAGGACTACCTGCCCGCGCTGGACTACCAGGTAACGGTGGAAGACGAACGTCTCATCAACGGGCTGGTCAGCCCGGGCCACCCGTCAACGCCCGGGTACAACGATCCTGCGCACCTGTGGCCGCAGGGGCGGCTGGCCTAGCACATGATCACACGGGCAATGCACTGCGCAAAGCGCGCAGCCATCGCGTGATCCGGGGCATGCCAGACTCCCCCTGGACGCGGCTGCATTGCACAGTACGCTGCAACAAAAAATCCATGGCCTGAAGCAAAGAATTCACAACATGGGTGAACGAAGCCATGGCCCGAAATGAAGAAGGCCAGTCGAGAGACTGGCCTTTCAATCAGCGGATTTTCTCGGCAGATTTTATTTGCGACGGCGCCGCATATATGGCATACCGAACACCATCAGCAAGCCGCCCATGATCATCAGGCCGTACTCGGAGAGGGTTGGCACATTCGTTGCCTTTCCTGCGCCCTTCTCCGCTACCGTTACCGTCACCGTGGCGGTGGCGCACACAGCAGGCGTAGCCTTGTTGCACAGCTGGTAAGTGATGGTATAGGTACCCGCAGGAACCGTTGCCGTCGTGGTAACCATGCCGGTGGCCGGATCCAGCACCACGCCCGGATCAGAGGCAGGCGTTACTACCGTCAGCGTCGAGTTCGTCGGCGTCGAAGGTTGACCGTCCGTCGTGTCATTGCCCAGCACATTGACCGGCGTGATCGGCGTGCCTGCCGTACCCGAAGCCGTGTCTGCCTGCGGATTGACCCCGCCTGCAATCGTCACGGTTACCGTGGTGGTGGCGCACACGGGGGGCGTGGCCTTGTCGCACAGCTTGTAGGTGATGGTGTAGGTGCCGGGTGGAACCGTGGCCGTCGTGGTCACCTTACCCGTTGCCGGGTCGAGCACCACACCTGGGTTGGAGGCTGGTGTTACCACCGCCAGCGTCGAGTTTGTCAACGTCGAAGGCTGGCCGTTCGTCGTGTCATTGCCCAGCACATTGACCGGCGTGATCGGCGTGCCTGCCGTGCCCGAGCCCGTGTCTGCCTGAGGGCTGACCCCGCCTGCAATTGTCACGGTTGCCGTGGTGGTGGCGCACACGGGGGGCGTCAGCTTGTCGCACAGCTGGTAGGTGATGGTGTAGGTGCCTGGGGGCACAGCAGCCGTCGTGGTGACCATGCCCGTTGCCGGGTTGAGCACCACACCAGGATTGGAGGCTGGAGTTACCACCGTCAGCGTCGAGTTCGTCGGCGTCGAAGGCTGGCCGTCCGTCGTGTCATTGGCCAGCACATTGACCGGCGTGATCGGCGTGCCTGCCGTGCCCGAGCCCGTGTCTGGCTGCGGATTGACCCCGCCTGCAATTGTCACGGTTACCGTGGTGGTGGCGCACACGGGAGGCGTCAGCTTGTCGCACAACTGGTAGGTGATGGTATAGGTACCTGCAGGAGTGGCAGCCGTCGTGGTGACCATGCCCGTTGCCGGATCAAGCACCACACCAGGATTGGAGGCTGGAGTTACCACCGTCAGCGTCGAGTTCGTCGGCGTCGAAGGCTGGCCGTCCGTCGTGTCATTGGCCAGCACATTGACCGGCGTGATCGGCGTGCCTGCCGTGCCCGAGCCCGTGTCTGGCTGCGGATTGACCCCGCCTGCAATCGTCACGGTTACCGTGGTGGTGGCACACACGGGGGGCGTCAGCTTGTCGCACAGCTGGTAGGTGATGGTGTAGGTGCCTGGGGGCACAGCAGCCGTCGTGGTGACCATGCCCGTTGCCGGGTTGAGCACCACACCGGGGTCAGAGGCAGGTGTTACCACCGTCAGCGTCGAGTTCGTCGGCGTTGAAGGCTGGCCGTCGGTCGTGTCGTTGGCCAGTGTGTTGACCGGCGTGATCGGCGTACCTGCCGTGCCCGAGCCCGTGTCTGGCTGCGGATTGACCCCACCTGCAATCGTGACCGTCACCGTCGAGGTGGCGCAGGCGACAGGCGTGCCCGTATCGCACAGCTGGTAGGTGATGGTATAGGTGCCGGGTGGCACGGCCGCGGTGGTGGTGACCATGCCCGTTGCCGGATCGAGCACCACACCAGGGTTGGAGGCAGGGGTTACCACCGTCAGCGTCGAATTTGTCGGTGTCGAAGGCTGGCCGTCCGTCGTGTCGTTGGTCAGCACATTGATCGGGGTGATTGGCGTGCCGGCGTTCCCATTGCCAGTATCAGGCTGGGGGGTGGCAATCCCTACCAGCACATTGGTGATGGTGGCGTTGAAAGTCTGCGCAATATCCAGCGTAGGCTGGGTCTGCGCAGGGCTGTAGACCGGCGCATTCCAGGCAAAACCATTGGCGGCCGGCACCGTGCCCTCTGTCACGGTGCAGACGGCGGACTCAGTGGTATTGGTGGGCGGAACGTTCACCACCACGGGGGTGCCCGGCAGCACATTGACGCTTTGCACGGGCAGCACCACGCCATTGCGGGTACAGGCAACATCGATCGGGAAAGTAGTGCCTGGCGTGTAGCCAGCGGTATTGCCGCTCACGACCTTGGTCACCACCAGCTGGGAGGCACTCACCTGGTAGTTGGCCGTGCCCTGGTTGTTGGTAGGCACAATATCCACCCATGAGCCACTGGCGCCCGGCTTGACTTCGGCCGTATTGGTTTGGCTGCCATGGAACAGATCCACACCCGTCACCATGCAGCGCACCAGGCCGTCTCCGGCAATACTGGGAATGGTGACGCTGAAAGTGCCATTGACGATATTGCCCAGGCCTACGGATGCAGGCAGCACCGTCTCGGTTGCGGGGGTGCCAGGGTTGACAATGGAGCAGCTCACGGCAGTAGCTGTAAAGGTGGAAGGCAGCACGTCGGTCAGCACCACATCGGTGGCGGTGACCCGCCCTGGATCAAACAGCCACGGGTAAGCGGAGCCTGTTACGTTGGCCGCATCCAGTTGAAAGCTCACCGGCTCGCCCGCATGGACGGTGCCGCTGCTCACCACTTTGGAGGCCGCCATATTGCGGCAGGCAGGTGCGATGGGGCTCAGGAAGGCCGTCACACTGGTACTCCCGCCGACCGATCCCCAACGGTCATACCCTGGTGGTAGGGGCGCGGTGGTGGCCACAGTGAAAAAATTCGTAGCAGCCCCACCTGCCCTGTGGAGGCAGGCCGCCTGGTCAAAATTGGCAAAGGTAAAGGTCAGTTCAAAATCCAGGCCTTGCCCTACCGCCAGCGTAAAGCCCGGGGCCATATCCAGGTTCTGGGCAGGTACATTGGCACCTAGATTCGTTGTTGTGGGGATTATGGCGCCGTTCGCCCAGGGGCACACCACCCCTCCGGTGCCCGTGCAGGCCCCCACCACCACACTAGGCACAGTCACTTGCCAACCCTGCGGCGTTGTCACAGGGCTGACAAGTGCATTGCCAAAGGCTTGCACGAAGTCCTCTAGATGGTAGTTGAGTGGAAGCGCATCCATCACCGGGTCTCCAGTGGCAGGGCGGTCTACATGGTAGTGGTAGGTAATGGTTTGCCCATTGGCATTGAGCACATTGCCCGCAGGCGCATTGACAATGGTTTTACTGACATTGACAGGGGCATTGGCTACTACACAAGGGTCGGTCTGCGCCGGGTCCATGGTGAACGCGGCAGTTGGTTGGTCGTTCCCCGGGTTTGAATCTACCAATACAGTAATGCCGTTGTCGCCCCGCGCATTAAAAATGGCGCTATCTGCACACTGGGCTGGCGTAATGATGGCGGTAGAGACCACGGTATAGGTAACGCCCGCCTTCCAGACAGAAGGGCTGGGGGCATTGGTGGCGCCCAAATAGGGAACCGCAGACGAGCCGCCTGCGGGGGTCCCCCAGGTTCCTGTAACAGTTTGGGTGGTTGATGTATTGGCCGGGCAGGCACTGCCATCCGATGCGGTACAAGACAGGAACGTGGTGACAATACCTGTGGTTGGCAGAGGAATATAGTTGACAGGCCCAAGGGATATGCCGCTTCCGAACTGTGCGCTGGCGGGCGCCTGGATGTCGATACCCGAATTGTTGGTATGCGTGGTGGTGAACTGGATGGGCACCCCATAGGCATAAAACCCGCCAGGCAGATTGGGCGGGGTGTTGATGACCACGGTGGACGATACATCAACCGTGGCATTGCTGACGGTGGGAAAGTTGTTGACCGATGTGTTATCTGCCGGGGTGGCTTCGGTATCGCCCGCACCTGGCTGAATGTTGGCCGAGACCTGTACCGTCTGTGCCTGTGAGAAGTTGCCGCTGACCGTGATGGTACAAGAGCTGGCGTTGGGCATACTGGGCACGACGGCGCTCACGCCAGTGCCCGTCGCCGTAATAGCACCCACTGCCGGGCAGGTGGCGCCCCCCGCAGCAGTAACCCCTGTTACCGAGACATTGAACATATTCTGCAACACGGCAGAAAACTGCGCATTGGTGGCAGCGCCGGGGCCATTGTTGGCAACGGTGAAGGTATAGGTGTAAGGGGTAAACGCCACGACGGTAGGCGCGCCGCTGACATTGGATACCATGTTGACGGTTGCGGCCGACGCAGTGGCCATGGAGCCTACCAATAAACCACCTGTCAGAAACCAGCGGCCGAATAGCAATCCCAACCGGCGCCGCTTTTTTTCTTGATCTATTCTTGCTTCGATCTTGTATATAGACATAAAAATCCTCCCGGCCCGTTTTTTGCAGGCACGTGAGGTTGATTATTGCTATTAATTAATAGATCAGCGACTGAATATTCGTGTAATCCATATTAATCAACCCAATTAATATAGATTTTAAACAAAATTTGTCAATTTTTGAAAAGCTGAGATTGGGCGCATTTAAAAATTGCTAATTAAATTATTTTTATTGGCAATTTATAAAATATTTGTTGTGATTTACCCTTGGTTTTCAAGCAGGCCTGCACCTCTATGGCGACTGGTTTTATCTGGCTTTAGATATTTTTTGGCGGAGAACCTATACACCCATGCGGCAGGCGGCAGGCGGCAGGCGGCAACAATACAGAATAAAAAAGCGCAAACTGCGCTTTTTGTTCGGGGAAGCAGGAATCGCTGCTGCAGGCCAGAGCTGCTGCTGCCCTTGCCCGGATTGCTGAATCACGGTTTCATGATCCCTGCCCCTCGTCCGTTACTCCAGCCCCCGCACAATCTGCATCGCATCGTCCACCCGTTCCACCGCATGGATGGTCAGCCCCTCGATCGGCTTCTTGGGTGCATTGGCCTTGGGGACGACGGCGACGGTAAAGCCCAGTTTGGCCGCTTCCTTCAGGCGCTCCTGCCCGCGTGTGGCGGGGCGCACTTCGCCTGCAAGGCCCACTTCGCCAAATGCAATGAATCCCTTGGGCAGCGCCTTGCCGCGCAGGCTGCTGGTAATGGCGAGCATCACCGCCAGGTCAGCCGCGGGCTCGCCAATGCGTACGCCGCCAACGGCGTTGACGAACACATCCTGATCAGCGCAGGCCACGCCAGCATGGCGGTTGAGCACGGCCAGCAGCATGGCGAGCCGGTCGCGGTCCAGACCTACCGAGAGGCGGCGCGGACTGGGGCCAGCGGCATCGACCAGTGCCTGAATCTCGACCAGCAGCGGGCGCGAGCCTTCCAGGGTGACCAGCACGCAGCTGCCGGGTACCGGATCGCTGTGGTGCGACAGGAAGATGGCGCTCGGGTTGGAGACGCCCTTGAGGCCTTTTTCCGTCATCGCAAACACGCCGATCTCGTTGACCGCGCCAAAGCGGTTCTTGATGGCGCGCACGAGGCGGAAGCTGCTGTGCGTGTCGCCCTCGAAATACAGCACGGTATCGACCATGTGCTCCAGCACGCGCGGGCCGGCCAGCGCCCCTTCCTTGGTCACATGGCCCACCAGAATGACGGCAATGCCGGTGCTCTTGGCCATGCGCGTGAGGTGCGCCGCGCATTCGCGCACCTGGGCCACCGAGCCCGGGGCCGAGCTGAGCTGGTCGGAGTACATGGTCTGGATCGAGTCGATCACCACCACGGCGGGCTGCGTGCTCTCGCAAGTGGCCAGTATCTTTTCCAGCTGGATTTCAGAGAGCACATTGACCTGGCTGTTGTCGAGCCCCAGCCGGCGCGAGCGCAACGCCACCTGGGAGCCGCTCTCCTCCCCCGTCACATACAGCGCGGGCAAGCCCTCGCGCTGCAGCGCATCCACCGCCTGCAGCAGCAAGGTGGATTTGCCGATGCCCGGATCGCCGCCGATCAGCACCACGCCGCCTTCGACAATGCCGCCGCCCAGCACCCGGTCCAGCTCGCTGATGCCGCTGGGCGTGCGTGCCACGTCCGTGGCCTCGATCGCCGACAGCGGGGTGACCGCCTGGGCCTGGCCGGCATAACCGGTGCGCCCGGTCTGGCTGAGGCGGTTCTTGCCGCCACCGGCGGGCTCGGCCGCCGTCTCCACCAGGCTGTTCCAGGCACCGCAGCTCGGGCACTTGCCCAGCCAGCGCGGGCTCGTGCCGCCGCATTCGTTGCAGGTATAAATCGATTTGTCTTTGGCCATGTCACCGCGATTGCTGATACTGCTGCCAATGGTATACGTGCCCGAGGTGCGGCACGCGACACCCTGGTTTGCTGCTGTGGTTTAGTATCAAAACCATAGCTGATGGCGCTTGGTGGACAGGCGCCGGCTACCAATTTTTATCCAAGGAGATTGTGATGAGCGCCCCTCTGACCCTGTACTACGCCCCCGGCACCTGCGCCCAGGCCGTGCTGATTGCGCTGCACGAAGCTGGCGCCAACTTTGAAGCCAAGCGGCTGAACATGGCCGAAGGCGAGCAGCGCAGCGCCGCCTATCTGGCCATCAACCCCAAGGGCCGCGTGCCTGCGCTGCGCACGCCTCAGGGCGTGCTGTCGGAAACCCTGGCGCTGCTTCTGTACGTGGCGCAAACCCACCCGCAGGCCAAGCTGGCGCCGCTGAACGACCCCTACCGCCTCGCGCATATGCAGGAATTCAACAGCTTTCTCGCCTCGACCGTGCATATCAACCACGCCCACCGCCCCCGCGCAGCACGCTGGGCAGACGATGAGGCCGCCCACAAGGCCATGCAGGCCAAGGTGCCGCAGAACATGCGCGATGCCTTCACCCTCATCGAGCAACACTACCTGGGCGACCAGACCTGGGTTTTGGGCGACGAGTACTCCGTCGCCGACCCTTACCTCTTCACCATGGCCGGTTGGCTTAAAAGCGACGGCGTCGATATCCAGGAGTTCCCGCGCGTGGCGGCGCATTTCGAGCGCGTCAAGGCCCGGCCTGCGGTGCAGCGGGCGCTGGCTTGAGCCGGACGTCTGGTGGCGGGTGAATGAGATCAGAGCAACAGTTTTCAACACCCGACCGATAAGCCGATCAACGCTCCTGGCGCCCTGCTGCAGGCGACTCCCAGCCCGTTCCTGTCCAGTCGTGCAGCGCGGCTTCGCGCTGGTAGAAGCGGGCCAGCGCCTGCGCACCGGCTGCGCTGGGTGCGTGCACCGCAACCGCCGCGCCATACACGGCAGCATAGGCCAGTGGCGCTGGCAGATCACCGACGATGCGAATACCGCCTGACTGCTGCAGCTCGCTGCGCAATTGCAGGCCCAGTTCGGCATCGCCCCGTGCCACCAATTGCGCCACCTGGGGGCCAAACACCTTGATGCTCTTGGGCAGTACGGTATCCGCCATGCCCAGTTGGGGCAGCAACTGTTGCTCAATGAAGGCGCTGCCTTCTGACGAAGGATAGGCCACTGTCCTCGCCGATTGCAACAGGGCGCGCACATCCTGCTCGCTCTGCAATGGAGGCGCCGCGCGCCCCGCCTGCATGACGGCTGCCAGCGGCGTCTGCACCACGGGCACGATGCTGCCTCGGCGCAGCAGGCTCTGGGCCCGCAATTGCTCCAGCACCGCAATGGGCGCCACCACCACATCCACGGATGCGCCTTCCTGCAGATACGGTGCCATGGCCAGTGCGATGGCCGGAATGGTGCCGTAACCCGTCTCGGTCTGGATCTGCGTGGGAATGATGAGCCGCGCCGCCAATGCCCGGTGCACATCGGCAAAGCCCTGAACCATCAGCACCTTGAGGGGCAGACTGGCGAGCGCCTCGTCATCGGGCGTTCGCTGAAAACCCGGCCCATCAGACGCACAGCCCGCCAGCGCGGCGGCGGCCAGACAGAGCAGGAGAGAGCGGCGGTGCATGGATGGCATGCGCTGATTATGGGCGGACTGTGGGGTGAGCTGAAAAAAAATGGGGCTTGGCGAATCTGGGTGGCGTCTGTGCACGCCCCAAAACCTCCAAGCCCGTAGCCAGCTTAACCAGATGCCGGTCAATTGACCTTCAGTGCACGCCAGTCAATATAGTTGTCCGCGCGCGTCGGAATCTGCACTTTCTTGGCCGTGGCCCAGGGCGTGATCAGGTTGAACAGTGGGATGTGCGAGATGGCCTGGTGTTCGTTCAGGAGCACTTTTTCGATCAACTGGTTGCGCAGCTTCAGATCGGTTTCGGTCTTGACCCGCTCGATCATCGCATCCTGCTGCGGGTTGGATGCACGGCCCAGGTTGAAGTTGCCGTCACCGCCGCCGCCTGGCGAGCGGATCAGCGCCTGCAGGCTGTAGTAGGCATCAAATGTGGGTACCGACCAGCCCAGCAGGTAGACGCTGGCCTCGTAGCGCTGGATCATCGGGAAATAGGTGGCAAACGGCTGCGTGCGCAGCTTGGCCTTGACACCCACCTTTGCCCATTGCGCGCTGATGGCCTGGCACAGCGCCTCGTCGCTCGGGTAACGGCCCGCAGGGCACGAGAATTCGACTTCGAAGCCATCGGGGTAGCCCGCCTGCGCGAGCAGCTTCTTCGATGCCTCCGGGTTGAACGCCAGGCGCTTGTCGACCTGCGGGGTCCAGCCGTTCACGTGGTGGGCGATCAAGGTGCCGGTGGGCTGGGCGAGGCCGCGCATCACCACGCGCTGGATGGTGCCCATGTCAATCGCCTGGTAGAGCGCCTGGCGCACGCGCACATCCTTGAACGGGTTCTTGCCCTTGACGCTGGAGTGCTCCAGCTCATCGCGGTACTGGTCCATCCCCAGGAACATGGTGCGGTCTGCCGCCGATTCGAGCACCTGCAGGTTGGGCGCCTGCTTGATGCGCTGCAGATCGTTCATGCTCGGGTCGATGATGAAATCGACTTCGCCCGACAACAGTGCTGCCGTGCGCGTGGCATCCGATTTGATGGGCGTGTACACCGCCTCGGTCACATTGGTGGGGTACTTGCCCTTGCCCCACCAGTGGGGGTTGGCCTTGAGCACCAGGCGTGAATCGGGCGACCACGAATCGAGCACCAGGGGCCCGGTACCCAGCGCATGGCGGTGGGCATAGTTCTCATCCTTGGCCTTGATGTCCTTGGGCACGGTGGAGTTGTTTTTCTCTGCCCAGGGCTTGCTCATGATGCGCAGCTCGGTCAGCTGGTTCACCAGCACCGGGTTGGGTACGTCCGAGAAGATATCGACGGTGGTCGGGTTCACCACTTCCACGCGGTCGATGCCCTGCGTGTAGACCACGAAGCCCGAGGTCTTGGCCTTGGCGCGCTCCAGCGAAAACTTGACGTCATCGGCCGTCAATGGCGATCCGTCGCTGAAGGTGACGCCTTCGCGCAAGGTGACGCGCAGCTGCTTGGGGTTGATGCGCTCCCATTTGGCAGCCAGCGACGGCTCTGGCTTCTGGGTCTGGCTGTTGTATTCGACCAGAGCCTCGTACACGGCACGGTGCACCGAATTGTTCACACCGACATTCTGCGCATGGATGTCCCAGGACGACAGATCGGCAGAGCGCGTCCAGCGGAAGGTGGACGCCTGAGCGGGCAGCGCCATGGCCGCAAGCGCTCCGGCGACCGCCAGTGCCGATGCCGCCCGGGTCAGGGCCGAACGACGCTGCAAGAATGTGGTGGGATACATCACAGATTCCTTTTTATTCATACCAAAACCAAACCCATACTATGGCAGCGAAACCGCTGGTTACCAACAAACCTTTGGTTGTATCCATATGGACGAAGCCAGCCCCTCAACGCGGGCCCCGGATATGGGCGACCACCTCGCGCAAGGTGTCAGCCTCGGGCACCCACCAGTCGGCCAGCGCACCCACGGCAACTGCACATACCAGGGCGCCCAGCAACGGCTTCCAGGTCAGCTTCACCGCAGAGGCCAGCCAGCCCGCGCGCTCCACACGCACCAGCGCGCGCGCCGTCATCATCGAAAAAGCCAGCTCGACTGCCACGGTCAGCAGCACGTCCACCCCAAAGTACAGCCACAGCAGGGCACCGAGGCCAAAAAAGGCCAGCACCAGGCCCGCAAAGACGGCCAGGATCGGCACGATCACGATGCCTTCATCACCACCGCCGATATCGCCAATGTCCACGCTGTCGACCCAGGAGCCGCTGCCGCCCTGGGGCACATCTGCCGCGCTGCTCCAGTTGCCCGATGCGCCACCGCCGCCAAAATCGCCGCCGCCACCCGCCTGCACATCGGCCGGGCCATGGTGGTGGTGCAAATCAGGGAACCCATCAAGAACATCCGGGCCGTCTACCGAAGACTCTTCGCGCCTGCGCTCGTAGGCGTTGCGCACCAGATAGGCCGCCCACAGCCGCAGTACCGCCAGGTACACGGCATAACCCACGCCCAGGCTGACGGCGTAACGCACCGCCATCGATTCCACCCCCGCCTTCAGCATGGCGGCGGTTACCACCCACATCACCAGCAGTACCAGCAAGCCCATGCACAAGCCATGCATGCGCAGCCAGTGCTTTTGCTGCAAGGCAGCTGCCATGCGCTGGGGCTGCATGCGCAGCGCCCACCAGCTCGAATAGCGCCGAGCGTTGCGGCCGGGGCGGCGTTTGGGTGTGGCAGCCAATGGTTTGAGGGAGGGAGTGAAGACGCCCGCAGTGTAGCAGCGCGGCTGCTGGACGGGGCTGCTCAGAAATGCCAGGCCAGGGCCGCTGCAGCAGCACCCCAAGCAGCAGGCCAGGGCAGTGGCGCGCACTGCACGCCGGCATCCCAGCCGGCAGGGCGCGCATCCGCCTCCGCAAGCGGCAGGCCCGCACATTTGAGCCGCGCCTCCAGCTGCGCCCACTGTTGGGCAAAGGCAGCGCGCAAGGCCGTGCCCTGCAGCGGTGCCAGTGCTTGTGCAGCAGGCCCGATGAACTGCCGTGCCACAGCGTGCCATTCGGCGTCATCGCCGTCTGCATCGGCGGGCACCGCCTGCACGTCCACGCCCATGGCAGCTCGATCCGACCATGCCCACAGTGCAGACGCACCGGCATAGGCGACCGAGAGGCGAATGGCAGCATGCGTTTGGCCACCCAACTCTAGCACCGGCGCCTGGCCGGACACGCGCTGCACAGACAACTGTCGCGCATCGCACTGCAGTACCTCCGCCAGCGTGCCGCAGATGGACTGGTGTACTGCATGGCGCAGGCTTTTCCGCAGGGTTGCTGGCGGCCCCGCAGCGGGCGCCAGGGACACCGCAAATACCTGAGCCGCGCCCTCACAGGCAGCAGGCAGCGATACCGCCTGCTGCACCACGTTCAGGCCCGCCATGGCGCTGCAGGAGCGCCGTGCCAGCGGGTGCCCGCTGGCAGGTTTTCGCCCTTCATCACCAGGGTCATGGGCCCGAGCTGCACGCCATCACCCACCTGGGCGCTGTACAGCACGGTGCAGCGTGCGCCAATCGTCACACGCTCGCCGATGACTACATGGTCGATCTTCATCACCCGGTCTTCAAACAAATGGGTCTGCGGGCACGCAAGCGCGTTCAGCTCGCTGTGCGCTCCCACGGTCACGCAATCGTGCTCGGTGATGTCGGTCGTGTCCAGATAGGCGCTCGTGGCGATCCTGCTGCCCATGGCGTTCATGGCCAGATTGAGCCAGGGTGTGCCGCGCAGGTAACGCAGGAAATTGGGGATGGCGATACCTTCATACATGCTGGTTGCCGCTTCGGACAACCAGACAAAGGGCGTCCACATCGGCACTGCCTTTTTGCTGTAGCGCCCTACCAGCAACCATTTGAACAAGGCCACCGCAAGGAATGCCCCCATGCCAAACACGATGCCGGCCATTGCCAGATCCACCACCACCGCGCCCCAGCGGCCTGCAGACGCGAGCGGCATGGCATCGAGCACGATGGCGTAGCCTGCCGCAATCACCAGGGCGTGCGGCGCGCCGATGCGGAAGGCCTCGACCAGGCCCCGCCCCAGGATGCGCTTGCGCGACGGTGCAAAGGTCAGGTGGTCGGGGTAGCCCTGCACCACTTCGCGGGCGGGCAGGTTCATCGCAGGCGAGCCGATCCAGGTCTGGCCGTCCTGCATGTCGGCGTTGCGCGGCACGGCCGACATCACACCGATCAGCACGCCTTCAGGAATGGTGGAGCCATCGGGTACATAGGCGCCGTTGCCGATGAAGCTGCGGCGCGACACCACCGTAGGCTGCACCGTCATATAGCCGCCGTCGATGCGCTCGTCGCCCAGCATCACCGCGTCGGCCACAAAGCATTCATCCCCCAGGGTCAGCATGTCGGGCACCACGCCCAGGGCGGTGGACAGTTCGGTGCGCTTGCCCACCTTGGCCCCCAGCATGCGGTACCAATTGGCTGAATATACGGTGGCGTAGATGCCGTGCAAGGTGCCCAGGCTGGCCTCCTGGATCTGGTTGGTGAGCCACTTGCCCAGGTAGCGCTTGCTGTGCACCGACCAGGTGCCCGGCCGCAGCCGGGGCAGCAGCAGGTAGCGGATCAGCGCGGCCACCAGCATGGTGCAGACCACCAGCACCAGGCTGGCGGGCAACGCCAGCACGAAGAACTTGAAGAAGCGCAGGATGAAGGCGCCCAGCGCATCGACTGTGCCGTCTTCGATCAACGGGCGTACCGAGATTGAATCCACATCCAGCCAGTCGATCAGCAGGAAGGTGGGGAACACCGGCATGAAGAACAGGGTGGCAATCAGCAACCCGCCCATGGCAAATACCAGCATCTCCCAGCTGCGCCAGGCCGCGCTGGGCGAGATGCGCTCGGGCATGGCCGTTTCGTCAAAAGCCGATACATGCTGCGCAGGCGAGCCTGCCCACACGGTGCGCGCGGGTTGTGCCTGTCCATCAGTCAGGGCAGACTGCCCTTCCAGGTGCGCCCAGTCGCCCAGGCGGGTGTTGCCTTCCAGCACCACGTAGGAGCCAATGCAGGCGTTGGCACCGATGTCGATACGGCCCAGCAGCAGCCAGCCGCCTTCGACGCGGGCGTTTTCCAGGTTGACGGCATTGCCCACGCTGGCACCGTCGCCAATGGCCAGCAGATCGGGCGCACGCACCGTGAGCGAACCCAGCACCACCTCTTTGCCCACTCTGGCGCCCAGCGCGCGCAACCATAAGGGAAAGAGTGAGGAGCCAGTGATCATCGCCACTGGCACGGCCTCCACCAGCCGGTCGGCAAACCACCAGCGGAAGTATGTCAGCCCCCACAGCGGATAGCGCCCCGCCTTGAGGCGGCCAGCCACCAGCCATTTGCCCGCCCAGGCCACGGCAAACTCCAGCACCGTGGCAATGGCGAACGCCAGCACCGAGATGGCAATGGCATACGGCACCGAATCATTTTCATCACCGGTGAAGAAGTGATAGGTGAAGAACGGTGCAAGCCACTGCGCCATCTTGATCAGGACCAGAAACGGTATGGCCGCCGCCTGCGCCGCGCCGCAGCGCCAGCGGCGCAGCGCAGAGTGCGTGCGAAAAGGCCGCTCGGCTGCAGGAGCGCTCTCGTCTGCCATGGCAGCCTGCAAGGCGTCGGCGATGCGGCCAACCTGGCGCTGCTGGTAGATGGTGCTGACCGTGGCCTGCGCAAAGCGCGGGTCGGCGCGCAGCTGCGATGTCAGCCGCGCGGCAAACAGGGAGTGGCCGCCCAGATCGCTGAAGAAATCCAGCGACCGGCGTACCGGCTGGCCCGGGAACAGCTTGGCGAGCGCAGCAAACAGCACTTCTTCCGCAGGCGTCTGGGCGGTGTCGGAATCGGTGCTGTTCACCGCTGCCGCCAGCTCCATGGCCTTGAGTGCCTTGCGGTCGATCTTGCCGGAGGTCAGCCGCGGCATCTCTGCCAGCGCCTCGAAGCGCGCGGGCACCATGTAGGGCGGCAGGCGCTCAGCCAGGGCATTGCGCAAGGCGGTGTGCGTCGGCGGCGCCGTGGTGCCCGGCACATCCGTAGGCACATAGAAGGCGACAAGCTGGTCCATGCCTTCATCGCGGCGCAGCAACACCGCCGTAGTACCTACGCCCGGCTGCTGGGCCAGTACGGCTTCGATCTCACCCAGCTCCACGCGAAAGCCCCGGATTTTGACCTGGTCATCGGCCCGGCCCAGGCATTGCATCTGGCCGTGTTCGTCAATGCGCGCCAGATCGCCTGTGCGGTACAGGCGCGTGTCGTGCGGCCCGGCGGGCCAGGGGTTGTCCAGAAACTTCTCGGCCGTCAGCTCGGGGCGGCCCAAATAGCCCGCCGCCACGCCGGGGCCGGTGATGCACAGCTCGCCGGTCTCGCCCGCTGGCAGGCCCACCAGGGTGGGCGCCGTGCCTGCAGGAAAGCTGTCCGCATCGATCACCTGCACCACCACCATGCTGTAGTTGGGCAGGGGCGTGCCAATGGTGACGGGCTCGCCCGCCTTCAACTCGGCAAGGCTCGCCGACACCGTGGCCTCGGTCGGCCCATAGGTGTTAAACATCTGGCGCGGCGACCCGGTGCCAGACTGCGCCCAGCGCGCCACCAGCGCCTCGGGGCACATTTCGCCGCCCAGGTTGATGATGCGCAGGTTGGGCACGTCGTGGGCAAACAAGGCCAGCAGCGTGGGCACAGCATGCAGCACTGTCACCTGCTGCTCGATCAGCGCCCGGGGCAGGGCTTCGGGGTCACCCGCAATCTCGCGCGGCGCGATCCACAAGGTGGCGCCCACCAGGTAGCTGATCCAGATTTCCTCGAACGACATGTCGAACGCGACCGAGAAACCTTGGTAGACCTTGTCGCCCAGGCGCACGCCCAGGCGGGCGTTTTCGCTGCGCAGAAAGTGGCAGATGCTGCCCTGCGTGATGGCAATGCCTTTGGGCTTGCCCGTCGAGCCACTGGTGTAGATGACATAGGCCGGGTCGCCTGGCTGCGCATGGCTGCGGCGGCGCAGCACGGTGCCGCCGGGCAGCGGCGCCAGCAGTTGCGCGTCATCCAGCATCTGGGCCAGAACACCTGCTTGCACAAGCCCGTCGCGCGGTGTCTGCTCTGCAATCAATAGCGCTTTGGCCTGGGCGTCGTCCAGGCAGGTGGCAATGCGCTCCGGTGGGGTTTCACTGTCGAACGGCAGCCAGGCAGCCCCGGTCTTGGCGATGGCCAGCTGCAGGGTGAGCAGCGCAATGCCGCGCGGCAGCCACAGACCCACCATGTCGCCAGGGCCGATTCCCGCCTCGATCAGGCGATGCGCGGCGCGGCTGGCGTCTGCATCGAGCTGTGCATAGCTCAGTTGCTGGCCGCCAGCGATCAGCGCCGTGGCTTCCGGGTGGGCATAGGCGGTGGCTTCAAACAGGTCGGCCAGCACTTCGTGGCGCAACAGATCGGGCCGCTCGGGCCCTCGCAAAACAACGGTCTCGGACATGAATGCAATGCCAGGCGCTTGCTCAGGCGCAACAGCGCGCCTTCGTGGTCTGCAAGAACGCCCAAGAATGGGGCATTGCGCATTATGGAACGACAGCAGAGTACCTGACCTTCAAGCAGTCTTCCGATCACAGATTGCTTGCAATGCTGAGGATTTGGCGCAACGCTGAATCTGACCAGTCACGCAGGCTTTAAGCGCTGTTTAATGTGCGCCGGGGTCCTCAGGCAACACCTGCGCAGCCGACCAGCCGCCGCCCAGTGCGCGGTACAGGGCAATCAGGTTGTCCAATTGGCTTTGGCGCAGGTTGATGACCTCGATCTCCGCCTGAAACAGGTTGCGCTGGGCATCAATCTGCTCCAGGTACGACGCGTAGCCTGCGTCATAGCGGTCCTTGGCATAGCCATAGGTCTGCGCCAGCACGGCACGGCGGCGCTCGGCCGTCTGCAATTGCACATCCAGCCGCTCCACGCCCACCAGCGCGTTTTCCACATCGCCAAGGGCTGACAGAACCGCGCCCCGGTAGGCGTAGGCGGCCTGGTCGCGCTGGGCGGTGGCCGTGCCGTACTGCGCGTCGAGCCGCCCCCCATCGAACAATGGGGCGAGCGCACTGGCGCCCAGGCTCCAGACATTGATCGGGTTGTAGCCCAGGGCGTTGACAAACAGGCGCCCCGCACTGGCGCTGAGGCTGACCTGTGGCAGGTAGGCTGCGCGGCTGGCGCGTAGATTGGCATCGCTGGCGGCCAGGGCCAGTTCCGCCTGCACCAGGTCAGGCCGGCGGCGCAGCAGCTCGGATGGGAGGCTGGCCGGTACCGCAGGCACCGCTAGTGCAGCAAACGCTTGGCCAGCGGCCTGCGCCGTATCACGCCGCGCAGGCACATCGCCAGTCAGCAGTTGCAAGGCATTGAACTGGCGCGCAATGGCCAGCTCCAGCGCGGGAATCTGCTGCTGCACCGATTCCATCTCGGCCTGCGCCTGCGTTACCTGCAGCTTGGAGATGTAGCCGACCGATTCCTGGTCCTGCGCCAGCTGCAGGGCCTGGCGTCGGGTGTGCAGGGTTTGGCGGGTCTGGGCCAATTGGGCTTCGCGCGCCAGCAGGTCCACATAAGTCTGCGCCGTGGTGGCGGCCACCGTCAGTGCCACGGCGTCGCGGTCGGCCTGGGTGGCACGGTACTGCAGATCGGAGGCGCTGGACCTGTCCGCAAGGCGCCCCCACAGATCAGGCTCCCAGCTCGCCTGCAGTTGCGGCTGCAGGCTGCGCGAGGTGGTGATGCCCACGGGCGTCAAGGTGTGCGTCACCCCCGCGCCAGCACCCAGGTTGAGGCTGGGCAGCAGCGCGGCATCGGCCGCCAGCAACTGTGCGCGCGCCCCTGCAACGCGCGTACCGGCCACCTGCAGGTTGGCGTTGCGAGCCAGCGCTGCCTCCACATGGCGGTTCAACTCGGCATCGCCCAGCGCCTGCCACCACTGCGCTGCAATGGGGGTGGATGTGCCCTGGTCGCCTTCGCCCTGGTAGACCCAGTGGGTGGGCAGGTCTGCACGGCTGTCTGGCGGCGCCTGGCGCAGTGCAGGCGCGCAGCCGCTGAGCAAGGCTGCAGCTAGGAGGGTGCTTGAAAAGAAGAGCCTGCGCTTGCTGCTGATCACTTTGCCGCTCCTGTTCTTGCAGCATTGTCCTTTGCAGCCTGTTCGGCGGCACGGGTGTCGACGGATACCTCCACCGACATGCCCGGACGCAGGCGCGCGGCCAGCTCCTGATCGGCGTCGATCGCAATGCGGATGGGCAGGCGCTGCACGATCTTGATGAAGTTGCCCGAAGCGTTGTCGGCCTTGATCACGCTGAACTCCGAACCCGTTGCGGGTGCAATCTGTTCGATGTAGCCATTCAACTTGCTGCCCTCCAAGGCATCGACCGTGAAGCTGGCGCGCTGGCCGACATGCATGTGCGCGGTCTGCGTTTCCTTGAAATTGGCCACCACCCATAGCTTGTCGGGCACCAGGAACAGCAGCTGCGAGCCCGCCGCCACGTACTGGCCGGTACGCACCGACGACTCGCTCACCTGTCCATCGCGCGGCGCACGCACCACGGTGTTGTCCAGGTCGATCTGGGCCAGGCCCAGCTGGGCTTCGGCGGCCTTGACCTGCGCCTCCAGGCTGGCACGCGCCACCTGGGTGGATTTGATGGATTGCTCGCCGATATGGATGTCGGCCTCGGCCTTTTCCACATTGGCCTTGGCCAGCTGCGAAGTGGCACGCGACTGGTCGCGCTCGCGCAGCGACACCGAGCCCTTGGCGGCCAGCTCTTCCACGCGCTGCAGATCGGCGGCGGCGCGGCGCGACTCTGCCGCGACCGCAGACAGGCTGGCCTTGCGCGCGCCCAGGTTGGCGCGGTTCTGCGCCTGGGTCTGGTCGGAATTGGCCAGCTGCGCACGGGCATTGTCGAGCTGTGCCCGGGCCTGTGCCACCTTCTCCTGGTAGATGCGGTCGTCGATGCGCAGCAGCACATCGCCCTGCTTCACATGGCCGAAATCGGCCACGTTCACTTCACTCACATAGCCACTCACCTGCGGTGCCAGCACGGTGATCTGGCCCCGCACGTAAGCGTTGTCGGTGCGCATGGTGGCTGAGGCAAAAGGCGGCAGCTTCCAAGCCCAGAGCACCAACAGGATACCAACTGCTGCCACCAGCAGCATCAGGCCGATGGCCTTGAAGCTGGGACGGATCAGCTTGGCGGTGGGGGAAGGTGCCGCCACAGGTGCGGCAGGAGCAGGAGCGGCAGGGGCTGCCGATGGGGTAGAGGGTGTAGATACAGGATTTGTCATTGTTTTATTTGCTTTGGACGGACGGATTCAAAAGGAGGCCTCGGCGGCAGCCCGCGCCGCGCGGCGGCGGCCCAGCCAGGCCAGAAAGCGCAGGCGAAGCGCCCGGTAAAGGGCCCAGCCCAGAAAGCTGAGCGCCATGGTGCCAATCACGCGGAATACGTCGTTGAAGGCCAGCACGGCTGCTTCTCGCCTGACGGTCTGGGCCAGCTGCGCACGGCTTTGGGCATTGCGCTGCACGGGGTCGGTGATGAGCTTGCTGTAGCTGGCCTGGGTTTGGGCCAGGCGCTGGTTGACCTGCGCGTCGGTGGCAGGCATCTCACGCGCAATGGCCTGGGTATACACCTGGGCGCGCGCCTGCTGGATGGTGCCCAGCAGGGCAGCGCCCATCAGCCCACCCACGCTCTGGGTGACGGAGAACAGCACGATGAAGGTGATCATGTGGTCTGCGCCCTGGCTCATGGCATGCTTGAAGCCGATCATCATCAGCGGCCCCATGAACAGTGCAGCAGCGCAGGACACCAGGAACTGGCTGAAGAAGAAATCGTGCGGGCGGCTTTGGCTGGTGGAGTGCAGATCCAGGTAGCCGCCAATGCAGATCAGCAGGATGGACACCAGAATCTGCGGCAGGATGGTGTCGGCGCTGAAGGTAAGCGCCCCGGCGACCACCCCCACCAGCATGCCCGCCAGAATCACGCCATACAGGGGCTGGAGTTGATCCGGGGTGAGGCCCATGGCCCGCAGCAGGCCGACAACGCCGTAGTTCTGCTCCGAAATCATGAAGCGCATCAAGAGCGCACCGGCCATGAACATCAATGTGGAAGGATGCAGCAGCCAGCGCAGCTGGATCAACGGCGTGCGCCGGCTGTACTCCAGAATACCCGCCAGCGTGAACAGCACGATCGATGCAATCAAGGCATAGGCCAGCCAGGGCGCATTCAGCCACCAGGCATTCACGCCCTGGGCCAGCACCGCGCACAGCAGGGCCACGGCGGGCGCCACCAGGGCGAAGGTCAGCAGATCAAGCGGCTCGAACACATGGATCTGCATGCCCTTGGGCAGCTTGAGCAGCACCACCGCCGCAAACGCCAGCAGGGCCAGGCCCGCTTCAAAGGCATAGAGGTGGGGCCAGGGGTTGATGGTGGCCAGCGCTGGCGAAAGCACCCAGGCCAGAGGCACCGCCACCGACGACATGTTCATCGCCAGAATCAGCGCCGCCGGAATGCGCGCCACCGGCAGGCCCTGCATCACATACATCACGGCGAGCGACGTGGTGGTGGCACCGGCAAAGCCGCTCACACCCCGCACCACCAGCGACATGGTGTAGCCCTCGACAAACACGTGGGCCAGCGCCAGTACAGCATAGATGCCCAGCCCCCATTCGGCAAAAACGCGCAGGCCCAGCTGCTGGCGCGATTTGAAGACCAGCAGATTGGCTGTCACGTTCACCATCACGTAGGCGGCGGGCAGCCAGGCGGCCTCGACCTGCGTGAGCCCCAACTGGCCCTGAATGGCCGTGAGGTTGGCAGTCACCAGCCCATTGCCCAACCCTCCCACGAGGCCTACAAACAGGCCGACTGCCACATAGGCCAGACGCCGCGCCAGCGTATGCTGCAGGCGCGCAGGAGAGCCGGGCATCGCAGGACGCTCGTGCTCTTCCCAGTCAGGGGGCTGCTCCACATAACGGTATTGCATGGCTAGCGCGCCTCTTGCGTGGCGGGCCGCAGCCCTTCGGTGATCAGGAGCCAGGCACGGTCGCTCAGCGCCAGGCGCTCCTGCGGCGTCTGGCCGCGCCGCGCGGCGCTGAACATGCCCACGATCAGCAGCAGGTCGGTTGGCTGCAGATCGGCCCGGCACAGGCCCGCCTGCACGGCGCGCGAGAGCAGCGGCTCGAGCACGCCCAGCAGGCGTTCGCGCAGATCCTGCACCAGCGGGTTGTCCTGCGGCAGCGAGCGCCAGTAATCGGTCACCGGCACGGTCAGCACCGCTTCGCGCGCCCACAGGCGCAGAAACTCGAACAGCGCGCCGTCGCCTTCACTGGCCTGCAGCCGCCGGGACTTTTCGTCCAGGCGGTCCACGATATGCCACAGCAGCGCCCCGATCAGAGCGGTACGGTCCGCAAAATTGCGGTAGAGCGTGGTGCGGCTGACGCCAGCGCGCTCGGCCACCACATCCAGCGCCACGGTCACGCCCTGCTCGGTGAATACGTGCAGGGCCGCTTCCAGCAGCCGGCTGCGGTGGGCCAGCGCGTCGCTGCGGGGTTGGCGTTCTCGGGTGCTCATAGGTCGACAAATGGTTTATCCGTACAAAACTGTACGTTAAACGGCACATCTCTGCACTAACCCTGCTGCAGCCAGGGAAAACCCGAATGCAGCCAAAAAACCCAATAGCTATCGAAAAAATAGCTGCCGGCGCCCATTGACAGGGCATCAGGCAGCTTTACGACTCGGATGGATAGGGCTTAGCGACTGTCGACCACCATCGGCACGCGCGGTGCCACCGCACACATCAGCTCGTAGCCCACGGTGCCTGCCGCCTGCGCCACTTCGTCGATGGACAGCACGGTGCCATTCGACGCCCGGCCCCACATCGTGACCTCGCTGCCCAAGCCCGCATCGGCAATGCCCGTCAGGTCCACCGTGATCATGTCCATGCTGACACGGCCCACGAGGCGCGAGCGCTGGCCATTCACCAGCACCGGCGTGCCGGTGCCGCAGTGGCGCGGATAGCCGTCGGCATAGCCGCAGGCGACAACGCCGATGCGCATGGGCTGCTCGGCGGTAAAGCGCGAGCCATAGCCCACGGTGTCACCCGGCTGGAGGTTCTGCACCCCGATCACCTTGGCCGACAGCGTCATCGTTGGCTGCAGGCCCCAGTCATCCACGGTTTTTTCGGGAAAGTCCGGCGCGCTGCCGTACAGCAAAATGCCGCCGCGCACCCAGTCGCCGCGTGCCTGGGCAGGCATGTCGGGATAGCGCAGCATGGCGGCGCTGTTGCAGATGGAGCGCTCGCCGGGCAGATCGCGGGTGGTCTCCTCAAACACCGCGAGCTGGGGGCCGATGCCCTTGGCGGAATCGGCATCGCTGAAATGGGTCATGAACGAGATTTCGTCCACCTGGGGCAGCGCATTGAGGCGTGCCCAGGCCGAGCGGTAGCGCTCGGGCGTGAAGCCCAGGCGGTTCATGCCCGAGTTCATCTTGAGGAAGACACGGTGCGGCTGCTGCGTCTTGTGGGCGGCCAGCCAGTCGATCTGCTGGTCGCAGTGCACGGCGTGCCACAGGTTCAGGCGCGAGCACAGTTCCAGATCGCGCGCGTCGAAAACGCCTTCGAGCAGCAGAATCGGCCCGCGCCAGCCCAGATTGCGGATGCGTTCAGCCTCCGAAGGCTCCAGAAGCGCGAAGCCGTCAGCAGCGCGCATGCCCTCAAACACGTTTTCAATACCATGGCCGTAAGCGTTCGCTTTCACCACGCACCATAATCTTGCGTCATGTGCGGCCTGCCTGGCGCGCTCCAGGTTATGTTGCACAGCAGCAGTATGAATGGTGGCTAGAATGGGACGCGGCATGGAGAAGACTCACAACAAGACAATGGAATACCTCAGGGGCGTTGTCACCGGTGCCCTGCAGCGGTGCGAAGCAATCGTCCGCTGACACAAGCGGGCAGATCGCAGATCTGCGGTTGGGACGGGGCGCGAGGCCGGCGACAAGGCTGGCACTCCCGATGTGGCAACGACATACAAGGGTTGTGTTAGCGGATCTAAGTGAAAACGCCTTGATATTCTGGCACCTTGCCGGCCACCCTGCGTGCTATAACCACGCCTGCTTGCCCGCAGCTTGCATATATTTCTCGCGCCATTAGCCCACCTTATCTTTCTCCTATCGAATGAAGCGCGGTTTCTACACCATCATGTCGGCGCAGTTTTTCAGCTCGCTGGCCGACAATGCACTGTTCGTGGCGGCGGTTGACCTGTTGATCAATGCCGGCGCTCCCGAGTGGCAGCGCGCCGCCCTGGTGCCCATGTTTGCCCTGTTCTACGTGGTGCTGGCGCCTTTTGTGGGTGCATTTGCTGATGCGTATCCCAAGGGCAAGGTCATGTTCGTCAGCAACGCCATCAAGGTGGTGGGGTGCTTTCTGATGCTGTTCGGCTCCCATCCGCTGATGGCCTATGCCGTGGTGGGCCTGGGAGCGGCCGCCTACTCCCCTGCCAAGTACGGCATCCTGACCGAGCTGCTGCCCCCCAGCCAGCTGGTGCGCGCCAATGGCTGGATCGAGGGGCTGACGATCACCTCCATCATCCTGGGCGTGCTGCTGGGCGGGCAACTGGTGGGTGTACAGGTGTCGAGCTGGCTGCTGTCGTTCGATCTGCCGCTGATCGATACCCCCATCGACACGCCGTCGGAAGCGGCCATCTGCGTGATCGGCCTTCTGTACGCCATCGCCGCCTGGTTCAACACCCGCATTCCGCGCACCAACACGGAGCTGGTGCCGCTGCGCCAGGATGCATCGCGCAGCATGGCCTCCAACATCATGGACCTGCTGCCGGACTTCTGGCAGTGCAATGGTCGCCTGTGGAGAGACAAGCTCGGCCAGATCTCGCTCGCCACCACCACCTTGTTCTGGGGGGTTTCCGGCAACCTGCGCTACATCGTGCTGGCCTGGAGCGCCGTGGCGCTGGGCTACAGCACCACCAAGGCGTCGGCGCTGGTGGGCGTGGTCGCCATTGGCACGGCCGTGGGCGCAGTGCTGGCATCGATGCGCATGAAACTCGATGGCGCCACCAAGGTCATCCCGCTGGGCATCGCCATGGGACTGCTGGTGGTGTGCATGAACTTCATCCACAACATCTGGCTGGCCGTGCCCTTCCTCATCGTGCTGGGCGGCCTGGGTGGCTTCCTGGTGGTTCCGATGAATGCCCTGCTGCAGCACCGCGGCCACAACCTGATGGGCTCGGGCCGTTCGATTGCCGTGCAGAACTTCAACGAGCAGGCCTGCATCCTGGCGCTGGGCGTGGTCTACAGCCTGTTCACCAAGCTGGGCATGTCGGCCTATGGCGCCATCACCTGCTTCGGCCTGCTGGTAGCGGGCATCATGTGGCTGATCGGCCTGTGGCACCGGCATAATTGCAAGCAGCACGCACAAGAGGTCGAGCGGCTGCTTGATATTGCCCGCAACGACCACTGCCACTAGCAGACGGGAGACGGCAAGCGACAGGCCGCAGGCGTTGCCAAGCTCAGCCATACCATGGCTACGGGCCATTCATTACTACAAAATATATAGCTTATAGCGCTTGACAGACGGGCGCAAGCACCGTTTTTCATGCAAACCGCGCTGCCTTTTCTCGCCCTGATGACCAACGCCCTGATCTGGGGCACGATCTGGTGGCCCTTCCGCCAATTGCAGGCGCTGGGCGTGCACCCGGTGCTGGGCACGGCGCTGGTGTATCTCATCCTGTTCTGCGGCTTGCTGCTGCTCAAGCCCCATGCGGCGGGCATTGCGCGGCGCCACCCCTTGCTGCTACTGCTCGCCTTCACCTCGGGCACCACCAATGTGCTGTTCAACTGGGCAGCCACCACGGGCGATGTGGTGCGCGTGGTGCTGCTGTTCTATCTGATGCCCGCCTGGTCGGTCCTGCTGGCCTGGTACTTTCTGGGCGAAAAGCCCAACAAGTATTCCATCCTGCGCCTCATCCTCGCCTTCAGCGGCGTGCTGATCGTGATGATTCCGCCCGGCGCCACCTGGGCGAGCCTGACGGCCAACCTCTCGCTGCCCGATCTGCTGGCCATTGCCGGCGGCTTTACCTTTGCCGGAACCAATGTCGTCCTGCGCAGCCAGTACAGAGTACCGGGCGAGGCGCGCATGCTCGCCATGTTCTTTGGCGGCGTGATCGCGGCCGGGCTGATGTCGCTCCTGGGCCTCTACCTGGGCCGCATTTCGCCGCTGCCCGCGCTGCAATGGGGCTGGCCGCTGATGGTGCTGGTGGTGGCCGTGCTCATCATGCTCAGCAACTGGACGCTGCAATACGGCGCTTCGCGCCTGGCGGCCACGACGGCGGCGGTGGTGATGCTGTCCGAGGTGGTGTTTGCCAGCGCGTCAAACGTGCTGATCGAAGGCACCGTGCTCTCGGGCCGCCTGCTGCTGGGCGGCGCGCTGGTGCTGTCGGCATCGCTGATTGCAGCCATTGAATCCAAGCTGCCTTAACATGCAGGCATGACCAGCAACACCCACACCGTCAAAGATTTTGTTCTGTATGACGCCAGCGCGCAGCCGGTGCCGCTGTCGCGCTACCAGAACCAGGTCCTGCTGGTCGTCAACACCGCCACGGCCTGCGGCTTCACGCCGCAGTTGGCAGGGCTGGAGGCGCTGCAGCAGCAATACGGCGCCCAGGGCCTGCAGGTATTGGGTGTGCCGTGCAACCAGTTTGGCGCACAGGCACCGGGCAGCAATGCCGAGATTGCGCAGTTTTGCGAGGCACGCTTTGCAACCAGCTTTCCCAGCCTGGCAAAGGTGGAAGTGAATGGCCCGCACACCGATGCGCTGTTTGCCTGGCTCAAGACCCAGGCGCCGGGGTTGCTGGGTGGCCGCATTCTGTGGAACTTCACCAAGTTTCTGGTGGGGCGCGATGGCCGCACGGTGCAGCGCTTTGCACCGATGACCAAGCCCGCCAGGCTGCAGGCGGCGATTGAGCGGGCGCTGTCGGCCCGCTGAGACAAAACACAAGGCACAAGGCGCGAAAGCGCCCTGTATCTGGCCTCTATTCCAGAATCACCGATTCCAGGCCTGCCGCGATGCTGACGAGGCCAGCAACCACGCATACCGCGCCCCAGAACTTGCGCAGCCAACGGCGACGGGAGGGGGTGGGGGACATAGGCTTCTCCTGGTTCCTGCCAGTGTACGCAGCGGCGGCCGCTGCATCAAGCATGTTTTTGATATGAAAATAGCTGCTGGTGCTCATTGGTAGAGCACCAGCAGCTATTATTTTGGGAGCAATAGACGGTTTGCCGTCTATTGTGTGTGCTGCTTACTCGGCAGCGGCTTCGCCGTCGTCTGCGGCCTCGGCGGCTACAGGGGCTGCCGGTGCTGCAGCAGGTGCCGCGGCGATAGCCTTGATCTGGGCAGCGCGTTGCAGGTGGCGCTCGGCAGCGGCCGGGTGCATGCCGTACATGTCGGCAAACTCGGCCACGCTCTTGCCGCTGGCAGCGTGGGCGGTGGCCAGCGCCTCGGCCTTGGCATCGAATTCTGCCACTTCCTGCATGGCAGCGCCAAGCAGAGCCTGGGTGGCTTCGTCCTTCACCTGCACACGCTCCAGGAAGGCATCGCGCGACAGGTTGGAGGCGATGTAGGCCATGCCCATGCGGCGGCGCAGCTTGACCTGCAGGTCTTCACCGTCACGCGGCTTGCGGCGGCGGAAAGCCTCGACCAGCGCGTGGAACACGTGCTCGGGCGCCATGGCTTCCACCACATTGCCTTGCAGATCGTGGCGCGGCTGACCCATGGCCACGGCGTTCAGGTAGCGCGTGGAGCGCGTGTGCAGGCCCAGCGCCACCTTCAGCTCGTTTTTGTCGAACGCGTCGGGGTGGGCGGCCATCAAGTCCTGGAAGATGCCGCGCTTGAGCGGCAGCGGCTGGTCGCCAAAAAGCGCCGGGTACATGCCAGCCAGCTTTTCAACCACGGGGTGGCGTGGACGGGGAGGCGCCTTGGGCGCAGCAGGGGCCGCATCGCGGCGTGGGCCACGGGGGCCCTGGCCTGCGCCATCGCGGCGGGCACCGTTGCCGGGCTTGTTGCTGCGGCGTGGCTGCTCGGGGCGTTGGCCGGTGCGCGCAGGGCGCTCGCCTGCGGCACGCTCCTGGCGAGCGGCGGGCGCGGCAGCTTCGGCCTCTGCAGGCGCTTCGGCCACTTCGAGGGCATGGCCCTTGGTGGCAGCGCGCAGCGCATCGGCCATGGCGGAGTTGAGCAGTTGCTTGCCGCCTGCGGGGCGCTCGGCGCGCGGCTCGCGGCGCTCCTGCTTGGGCTGGCCCTGGTGACGCTTATCACCGCCCGCTGCGGGCGCTGCCGGAGCTGCTTGCGCCGGTGCGGAGGCATCAGAAGGGGTGTTGGAGGTCGGTTCGGTCATATCAACAGGGCTTGCACAGAAAAAAGTGCAGACCCGCCATCAGCGGCTGCACCGGTATAAGATCGTAAACACGTTCTAAAGCAAAACGCCTCGGTCACCCAAGGCAGTACTGCAAGTATAACGAATCACCATTGTCACCAAGTAAGCAGCTGCAAACTTGAGAGGGGTTTGTGGCGACCCACCAGCGGACCACCGGCCTCGTCAGTACGTGCCCGGGTACTCTCCGCCGTCGATCAGCCAGCTCTGGCCGGTGATGTACCCGGTATGGGCAGATGCGAGGTAGGCAATCAGCGCGCCCACCTCGTCGGGCCTGCCAAAGCGGCCTGCGGGGTTGCCGGCTTCGCGGCTCCTGCGCACCTCGTCCGCTGGTTTTCCGGTCTGCCTGGCGAGCTTGTCGATGTGGCGCGCCTGGGCATCGGTATCGAATGCACCGGGCAGCACGTTGTTGATGGTGACATTGTGGCGCACCGTCTGGCGCGCCAGACCCGCCACAAAGCCCACCAGGCCCGAACGCGCGCCGTTGGACAGGCCCAGCTCCGCATGCGCCACCTTCACGCTGCGCGAGACGATGTTGATGATGCGGCCATAGCGGCGCTCCTGCATGCCATCGACCACGCGGCGGATCATGTCGATGGGGCCGACCATCATCATGTCCAGCGCCTGGTGCCAGGTCTCCTGCGTCCATTCGCGAAAATCCCCGGGCGGGTAGCCATCGGAGTTGTTCACCAGAATGTCGGGTTGCGGGCAGGCGGCCAGCGCGGCTTCACGCCCGGCGTTGCTGGTGATGTCGGCCACCACGTAGCGCACGGTGCGGCCGCAATCCTGCGACAGCGCCTGCGCAGCGCCCTGCAAGGTGACCTCGGTGCGCGCGGCGATCACCACATCTGCCCCTTCCATCGCAAGGCGGCGCGCCGCAGCGTAGCCCATGCCCTTGCTGCCGCCCCATACCAGTGCGGATTTGCCATTCAGCTCCAGATCCATGCTCACTCCTCGTTCATTTCAGCCACCGTGGCCGCTTCGTTCTGGAAGATGAAGCTGTCGCTGTAGATCTTGTCCATGGCAGCCCCCGACAGCGCCACCACGGCCTTGGCGTCGGCGATCATGTGGGGCGATCCGCACAGGTAGATCGAATGCTCGGACAGGTCGCCAAAATCTTCGGCAATCGCGTCCTGCACATAGCCCCGGCGGCCCGTCCAGCGGTCCGATGCCCGCGAGAGCACGGGCACAAACGTGAACTCATACAGGCGGCCCGCCCAGGCTTCGATTTCATCCAGCAGGTACAGATCGGCTTCGCAGCGCATGCCCCAGTAGAAATGGATCGGCGGGCAGTCCTCATCGTCCAGCAGCGACTCCAGTATGGCCTTGATCGGCGCAAAACCGGTGCCGGTGGCGGCAAACACCATGGGCTGGTAGTCGCTCGCATGGTGGCAGAAGGTGCCGTGCGGCAGCTCCACATCGAACACATCGCCGGGCTGGGCGCTGGCCAGCACGCCTTCGGTAAAGCGGCCGCCCGCAATCTTGCGGATCTGCAGGGTAACGCGGTTACCCTGCGGCGGCGTCGCCATCGAAAAGCTGCGGTGCTCGCCATCGGCCAGACAGATGTTGAGGTACTGGCCCGCCGCATACTGCACACCATGGCCCTCGGGAAGGTCGAGCACCAGGTGGTAGATGTCGGGCGTGTGCATGCGCAGCTCGGCCACCGTGGCGCGCAGCGCGGTAGGCGGCGAGCAGGCCGGGCCCGTTTCCACGCTGATGACCAGATCCGACTGCGCACGCGCCTGGCAGGCCAGTGCGTAGCCCTGCGCATGCTCTTCCTCCCCCATGGCCAGCGGCAATTCGCCGTCGGCATAGGCAAAACGGCCCTCTTCCACCTTCATGCGGCAGGTGCCGCAGCCGCCAAAGGTGCAGTCGTGCGGCAGGTTCACACCCTGGCGCGTGGCGGCGTCCAGCACCGACTCGTCCGCGCCCACCTCAAACGATTGCTGCGTCTGCAGCCACAGTACGTGGTAGTTCATTGCACACCCCGCGCTCCATTGGTTCAATATGGCTCTGGCGCCCAACTGGCAAGCGCCATTGGCTCACTTCTTGATATCAGCCTGCACCACCACGTCGGCAGCGGCGCCCAGATGTTCGCGCAACGCCTGCAAGGCCGCCACGCCGCAGGCCGTGTCCTGCTCGCCGTTGCCACCCGACAGGCCCACGCCGCCGATCACTTCGCCGTTGACGACGATGGGATAGCCCCCGACAAAGACCGCAAACTTGCCTTCAAAGCTCCACTGAATGCCGAAGGCTTCGTTGCCTGGCAGGGCGGGGCCGTTGGGGGCCGTGTTGAACAGATGCGTCGAGCGCTTGTGGCCGGCGGCGGTGAAGGCCTTGTTCCAGGCAATCTGCGGGCCGGTGACGCGGGCGCCGTCCATGCGTTCGAGCACCAGCGGAAAGCCGCCTTCATCGGTGATGCAGACGGACTCGGGCACGCCGATCTCCTGGGCCTTGGCCAGGGCGGCGCGGGCCATCACGCGGGCTTCTTCCAGTTCGAGTTTCAGTGCGGATTTCATGGGTGTATTCCTTTTCTTGGGATGCCTGTCACGCCGCTCAGACGCCGCGGTACACAGTCTTGACCTGGGTGAAGAACTCCAGCCCGGCACGGCCCGACTCGCGGAAGGTCGATGTGCTGGAGTTCTTCAGCCCGCCAAAGGGCGCATTCACCAGGTTGCCGGTGGTGGTGCGGTTGATCTTGACGGTGCCGGACTGGATCTCGTTCGTGAACACGTGCATGTAGCGCGGGTTGTTCGTCACGATGCTGGCCGACAGGCCGTATTCGGTGTCATTGGCAGTAGCCAGGGCTTCGTCGAAATCAGCCACTTCGATGATGGCCAGCACCGGGCCGAAGATTTCTTCCTGGGCGATGCGCATGCTGTTCTTCACATCGGTGAACACGGCGGGTGAGACGTAGTAGCCATGCTCGAACGCCGGGCCTGTCAGGCGCTCGCCGCCGCACAGCAGGCGCGCCTCGCCCTTGCCGATGGCGATGTACCGGAGCACGGTCTGCAACTGCTTTTCGGTCGCCAGCGGCCCCAGGTCCATGCCCGACTCCATGCCGTCACCGATCTTGAGCGCCGCCACGCGGGCGAGCAGCTTTTCGGTAAAAGCCGCCTTGACGCTGGGCACCACCAGAATGCGGCTGGTGCCGGTGCAGGCCTGGCCGGTGAGCGAGAAGCCGCCCTTGACCGCCAGGTCCACAGCCAGGTCCAGATCGGCGTCTTCCATCACGAGCAGCGGGTTCTTGCCGCCCAGCTCCATCTGCAGACGGGTCGTCAGGTGCACGGTGCGGTGGATCTGCGCGCCCGCCGTGGTCGAGCCGGTGAACGAGATCGCACGGATATTGCTGGAATTGGTGATGACCGGCCCCACCTCGCCAGCGCGCCCGGTGACGCAGTTGACCACGCCTGCAGGAATGCCCGCCTTCTCCAGCGCTTCCACCAGGCGGATGCCCGAGAGTGGCGCATCGGACGAAGGCTTGAACACCACGGTATTGCCGGTGATCAGCGCCGGAGCCAGCTTGCGCGCAGGAATCGAAGCGGGAAAGTTCCAAGGTGAGATAACCGTGACCACGCCCAGCGGCTCGCGGTGGCTGAACACATGCATGTTCGGGTCGTCCTGCGGGTAGGTCTCGCCGCCGTAGGTCTGGCCTTCGGTGGCGTAGAAGCGGAAGGTCTGCGCGCTGCGCAGAAACTCATCCTTGGCCTGGGCAAACTGCTTGCCTTCCTCGCGCGTCAGGTCCTTGGCGAACTGCACGGCGTTCTGCTCCAGGTAGGCTGCCGCGTCGCCCAGGATCTTGGCGCGCTTGCCAATGGGCGTCCTGCGCCAGCCATCAAAGGCCTTTTGCGCAGCCTGAACGGCAGCTTCGGCGTCGGCGGGGCCCGAAGCCTGAAAACGGCCGGCCACATCACGGGTATCGGCAGGGTTGAGGTTGTCAAAGGTGCTGCCCAGAAGGCAAGGCACCCAGGCGCCGTCGATGTAGTTCAAAAACGTGTGGACTGTGTCAGCCATGGTGGTTGTTTTTGGGTGATGTGGAGAAGTGGGCCACTGCGAGCAGCGGGCTGAAAGTAGTGGAATGCGGGCCTGGGCCCGCCGGTGGCCTGCATGCCTTCTCTCCATCCGCCGCGCACACGCAGGCTCTGCGCGGCCGGCAGGGGGCCAGATGGAGAAAGAGGCAAATCAGGCAGCCAGCAGCTCTTCTGCAGGAATCTGCAGATCCTTGGCCACATAGTCGTGGTAGAGCGCCGTGGTGTAGAGCAGGCGCATCTGGGCGCCGATTTCGCAGATGCGCAGGCACTTGGCTTGCAGCTCCGGCGTATTGGCGTGCTCCAGCACGATCTGGTAACCGCGTTCGCCATGGATTTCGTCCGAGACGATGTGCAGGTCGAAGAACTCGACATCCTCGTCGGAGAAGCCATATTTCTCGCGCAGCGTCGGGGTCTGCTTGCGGTAGATGGACGGCACCTGCGATTCGAGGCCGACCACGAGGCCCGCCACCGCCACCACGGGGTCTTCGCGCATCGCCACGGCATAGCACCACGACTGCAGGCCTCGGGTGGTGGGAGACATGTTGTCGGGGTTGACCACGCGCTCGCGGGTGGTGCCGCAGGCCTCGGCAAAGCGGATCAGCAGATCGGTGTGGCGGTCGCCGCCAATTTCCTCTTCATACATGTTGGCCAGCAGGAAGTCCTTGGCCTCGGTCATGTGGTCTGGCGTGCGGGCATACAGGTAGCCCAGGTAATCGGCAAACGGGCCGACGTAGTGGTAGTGGTTTTCGGCCCAGCGAGCCAGATGCTCACGGCTCAGGCGACCGGTAGCCCAGGCCACGCTGAAAGGGGCCTTGTTAGCGCTCTTGCCCTTGATGGCGTTTTCCAGTGCGGCGCGGAATTCTTCGCGGTTCAGCAGTTTGTTCGTCATGGCGACTCCTCTGTGGATGGGTGGGTGCGTCGCTGAATCAAACCGAGCCAGGCGACGGAGTTAGAATACTGTATACAACATACTAGGTCAACTGTTTGCCGGCATTTCTCACCCTGGTAGTTTCCCTGGGTATCACATGAAATTCATCGGCGTCTCCCCCTCAGGATTCCGCATCTCCACCCTATAGAGCGGATAGGAAACGCTTCCGTCAGAACCCGCATTCCAACGCCTCACTCGCGTTATCCCTAGTGCTTTGAGTTTCTTTTTTGTATACAGTATACGCAATAGAACTATGAAGGATATCCTCATGCCCCTGATCACGTTTCACAAGAACGGCCAGACCTTCCAGGACGAGGTCAAGGCAGGCTCCAACCTGGTGGTGCGCGCAGGCATCAAGCAGTACCCATACCCGCATCTGGCCTACCAGTGCGGCATGGGCAAGTGCGCCACCTGCGCCTGCAGGATCATTGCGGGCGCCGAAAACCTGCCGCCTCCGAACTGGAAAGAGAAGAAGCAGCTCGGCGACCGTCTGGACCAGGGCTACCGCCTGGCTTGCCAGTTGTGGCTGGAACACGACCTGGAGCTGGAGCAACTCCCACCGGCTGCCGCAGCAGCCGTATCCGCCGCCTGACCCGAGGAGCCCGCACCATGTTTGTCATCCTCACCAGCAAGCCCGGCCAGTACCGCACCGTGCCGAGCGCCGACATTGAATTGCTGGAAGCCTGGAACTACCAGTTCTATGGCCGCGTGCTGGCCCAGTTCGTGCTCGGCAGGCTCCTGCGAGAGACCAAGGTGCAGGTGATTGAAGAGGATGCCTCGGGCACCGTCAACGCCGTGCCTTCCAAGTTTCTGGAGCGTTTTGACACGCTTGCGCAGGCGCACGCCGAGTTGCAGCACCTGTGCAACTTCGGCTCGCTCGACGCCCAGCTGATCTCCGTCCCCCTGCCGCAAGCCGCAGCTTCTGCCTGACTGCCGGAATCCACACATGCCCACCATCACCTTCGTCACCAACGACAACAAGGCCGTCGAGGCCCCGGACAACAGCAACCTGCTGCGCGTATCGCTGCGCGAAAAAGGCGGCATCCCCTTCAAATGCGGTGGTGGCCTGTGCGGCACCTGCAAATGCAGGATTGTCGAAGGCCTGGCCAACACCGATGCCGTCAAACCCAAGGAGCGCAAGCACTTCACCGAAGAGCAGTTCGCCCAAGGCCACCGTCTGGCCTGCCAGACCTTTGTGAATGGCGACATCAGCGTGAGCTGGCAGTTGCCCGCATGATGGCCTGGGCAAGCTTTGCCGAGCAGTTGGGCGCAGGCCGCTACCTGGCCATGGGCCTGATGGTGCTGGCCGGCGCCGCCATGCAGGGCGTGGGCGGCCTGGGCTACGCCATGTTCTGCGCGCCGCTGGCTGCCCTCTTCTTTCCGGAGCTGGTGCCCGGCCCATTGCTGGCCGTGGGCGCGCCGCTGGCCCTGCTGGCCTACCTGCGCGAGCGCAACGCGCTCAACGGCCATGTAGCGGCTGCCACGCTGGCAGGCCGCGTCATCGGCACCTTTGCGGCGACGGGCCTTTTGGTGTATTTCAGCCCCGGTGCCCTATCCATCTTGTTTGCCGTTCTCATTTTGATAGCAGTCGCCCTCAGCACCATCGGCTGGCGGGTACAACCCACAACGGTCAACCTGTCGATTGCCGGGGTCGCCAGCGGCATCATGGGCACGATCACTGCAGCCGGTGGCCCGCCGTTTGCCATTGCCATGCAGCACCTTGCGCCACCCACCATGCGCTCCACGCTGGGCGTGGTGTTCTTCGCAGGCACCATCGTCTCCATCACTGCCCTCGCCTGGGTTGGCAAGATGGGCGCGCAGGAGTGGTGGTACTTTGCCGTGCTGCTGCCATGGATGCTGGTGGGCTTTTTCGCATCCAACCGGCTGGCGCGCCATGTCTCCAAGACCGCCATCCGCCAATGGCTGCTGGGTACGGCGGCGATGAGCGCCTGCGTCATCCTGCTCAAGGTCTGGCTCTAGGAACGCGCTTCAAAGCGCCAGCCCGCCCCACCTCTCCTTTCCCACTCTGAACCACACACACCATGCTGCACATTACCGACGCCATGGTGGACACGCTGGTGTCCGCCGATGAAGCCCTTGCCGCCATGCGCACCGCCTTTACCGCCTTTGGCAAGGGCGAGGCTGCGATGCAGGCGCGCGAACGCACCGATGCCGGAGGCGTCAAGCTCTCTACGCTGGGGGCGGTGATTCCCTCGCTGGGCATGACCGGCGCCAAGGTCTACACCACGATCGCTGGCCAGTTCAATTTTGTGATCCTGCTGTTCTCCACCGAGACCGGCGCGCCGCTTGCCACGATGGAGGCCAATGCCATCACCCGCCTGCGCACGGCGGCAACCACGGTGCTGGCGGCAGAGCATCTGGCCCCTGCCCAGCCGCAGCAGCTGTTTCTGTGCGGGGCGGGTGTACAGGGCATGGCCCACGCGCAGCAGCTGGTGCGCCGCCTGGGGCTGCGGCGCATAGCAGTGTTCGATCCTTACGCAGCAGACGACCTGGCTGAGCGCCTGGCGCACCTCACCGGTGCCCAGGTCACCCGCGTGCGCGATACCGATGGCGTGGCCGACGCCGAGATCGTCGTCACCGCCTCGCGCTCCAAAGACCCGCTGTTTGCCGGGCAGCGCATCGCAGAAGGCGCTTTTGTGGCGGCGATTGGCTCCAGCCTGCCGCATACGCGCGAACTCGACGACGCCGCCCTGGCGCGCGCGTCGCAGATCGCAGTGGAATGGAAAAAGCAGGCGCTGGCCGAGGCGGGCGACCTGGTGCTTGCAGACCCAGCGCTGCAGGTGGCCAGCAAGGTGGTGGAACTGGGCGATATCGTCTGCGGCAAGCATGCCGGCGCGCGCGGCGGTGCGGGCATTCGCCTCTACAAGGCCGTGGGCGTGGGTCTGGAAGACATCGCGCTGGCCGGTCTTGCCTACCAAAACCACCAGAACTATCAAAAAAAGAGCGCCTAGCGCGCTCTGGGTGGGCACCAAGGCCCGGTTGCTCTACAAAACCATATCAAGGCTCAATGCCCGCCGCGTTGTAGATATGGCGCGCGGCCAGCAGGCCCGCCAGCTCGGGATCGCCCTTGATCACCGCGCGCAGGATAGCGGCATGCTCTTCCCAGTTCTGCGGCGCACGTTCGCGGCTGCGCGGTGCAAACAGCACGGCGGTGCGGTCGCGCAGGGACAGCATCACTTCCTGCAGCACCGAATTGGCCGCCACCTTGCCCAGCGCGGAGTGAAACTTCTGGTTCAGCGTGGCCAGCACCTCGTCGTCGCCGGAATGGGCATTTTTCACGCCTTCGGCGAGCAGCGCTTCCAGCTCGGCAATCTGCTGGGGGTCATGGCGCTTGGCGGCCAGGCGCGCATTGAGCGCTTCGAGCGTGGCGCGCACTTCCACCAGTTCGCGCAGTAGATCGCCATGGAACTTAGCCACCGAGGCGCCCCGGCGCGGCTCGATGATCACGAGGCCGCTGGAGGCCAGTTGGCGCAGCGCTTCGCGCACCGGCATGCGCGATACCGCAAACTCCTCCGACAGGCGCTCCTCCACCAGGCGCTCGCCCGAGGCCAGCTCACCCGACATGATCTTCTCGCGCAGCGCTTCCACCAGTTGCTGGGTCAGCGGCGAGTGGTTGAGTCCTGTTTTTTTGTCTCCGGTGGCAATGGGCATGAAAGTCGGTCCGATCGATACGTGGTATTCCCCAGCCCCTGCCAGCCCTGGTAGGGCAGGCAAGAGTGCATCCGCCATGGCAGGCCGGTGGCGGGCAACACGGCGCACGCGCCCGGCAGGATACACCGGCAGCGCGCCACCGCCGAAGCTGGGGCCGCGCACCAGTTTACATGCCCAGGCGCTACTCCACCGGCTTTGGATACAACTCAAGCGCCGCGTTTTGACGAAGATTCAGAAACCCGCGCAAGGCGCTCGTCGTATCAACGTGCAGAACGGCGGATTTCTGCGAACGAGCGGGTGTCCTGCATGGCCTGTGCCCACAGGCGCTCGGCAGGCATCTCGGCCAGGCGCTTGGCCTGCCAGTTGACGAAAGCGGACTCGATGCGCGAGAGCAGCGACAGCGAGGCAGGCAGCACAGGCTGCACCACAGCCGTCAGCTGTTGCATGGCGGCTTCGCGGGAGTTGACGGGAAGGGATACGGATTTCATAGCGCAGTGTCCTTGCATGCCTAGTGTTAACCCTAGTGTATCCAATGTACGAATACAAGAACTACAGCTACGCCAATAACCCCACCCTATCTAAGCTTGCTCACCCGGCGAAAAAGCACATTGTTTTTAAACAAAATTTAAATGATAAATTTTTCAACCCGACCACAAAGCATGACGTAGACGAGGCTTCAGATGGAATGAAGTATTGTTCCCATCATCCAGTTTTGTATACGAATCATATGGAAAATTGCTTTTAAACCCGGGTTAATTAAATGATGCGGCGCAACATATCTGGTATTCCCTGATGATATTTTGCTTTTTTGTATTTAGTATACAAATTGGCTGTTGAATCATACCAAGGAGTAGCCACGATGGATCCGTCAGTTTCAATCGGTGCCGCGCACTGGGCCTATCTGGCCGGGGTGCTGGTCATCATTCTTACCATGGCCTTCCGCGCAAACGTGGTGGTGCCTTCGCTGATTGCCACCATCGTGGTGGCCTTTGCCTGGAGCGGCAGTGCCATCACCGGCATTGGTAGCATTTTCAGTGCCAGCATGGTTGCAGCCAAGGAGCTGTTCAACATCTTCCTGATCATTGCGCTGATGACGGCGTTGCTCAACTCCCTCAAGGACCTGGGCTCGGACATCCGAATGGTCAAGCCGTTTCGCGCCGTCATGAAAAACGGCCACACGGCGTATTTCATCCTGGCGCTGGTCACCTACCTGATCTCGCTGTTCTTCTGGCCCACCCCTGCCGTGCCGCTGGTGGCCGCCGTGCTGCTGCCCGCTGCCATTGCCGCAGGCCTGCCACCCATAGCGGGGGCCATGGCCATCGCCATTGCAGGCCAGGGCATGGCGCTGTCGTCCGACTATGTGATTGGCGTGGCGCCCGGCATCAGCGCCAAGGCCGCAGGCGGCATCAGCGCGGTGGCTGTGGGCGACAAGGCGCTGCTGCTGTCCTGGGTGGTGGGCATGATTGCCCTCTTCCTGTCGTACTTCAAGATCCGCAAATACATCGTGCCGGGCAACAACGCCTTGCTGGAGCGCTGGGAGCTGAACCCCGTCGGCATCAACGCCCAGGTAGAAGGCGGCGGCACCTTCAACAAGGCCGAAATCGCCCAGGGCACGGCGCACGACGACGACCTGGGCACCAATTCGGAGCTGGAAGCAGCCCTCAAGAAGACCAAGAGCACCGAGGGCGCCTCCAAGCTGTTTGCGGTCGTCACGCCGCTCGCCTTCCTCATCGTGATTCTGGTCATGCTCGGCCCCAAGTTCATCCAGGGCGCGCCTGACCTCAAAGGCGGCGATGCCGCCATGCTGATCGGCGGCGTGGCGGCCTTGCTGATGATCTGGGCCACCACGGCGCGCAATGGCTTTCGCAAGATGCTCGATACCGCGGCCGACCACATCACCGACGGCTTCGTCTTTGCCTTCAAGGCCATGGGCGCGGTGCTGCCGATTGCCGGTTTCTTCTTCATCGGTTCGCACGAGACCGCAGGCCCCATCCTGGGCATTGCTCCGGGCCAGCCGGTGCCTGACCTGCTGTTCGAGTTGGTCAAGGCGAGCCAGCACCTGATTCCCGACAGCCAGTTGCTGGTGTCGTTTGGTGTGCTGATCATGGGCATGATCACCGGGATCGACGGCTCCGGCTTCGCGGGACTGCCGCTGACCGGCACCCTGTCGGGCGCGCTGGGCCCGGCCTCGGGCATGGATGTCTCTGCCCTGGCGGCCCTGGGCCAGATGGGCGCGGTATGGACGGGCGGCGGCACCTTGATCGCCTGGTCGTCACTGATCGCCGTAGCCGGGTTTGCGCGGGTCAATGTGCTGGAGCTGGCCCGCGCCCTGCTCATCCCCGTGGTGCTGGGCCTGATTGCCGCCGTGTTCACCGCCGTGGCGCTCTGGGGCGCCTGAGATGGCAGGCGAACCATTGCTGGGTGTGGTGGGCAGCGGCGCCATGGTGGCGACCGGCCACCCGCTGGCCGCACAGGCCGCACAGGCCCAGTTGCTGGCAGGTGGCTCGGCGGTGGATGCCGCCATTGCCGCCGATGCGGTACTTGGCGTGGTCGAGCCCATGGCCACCGGCGTGGGCGGCGACCTGCTTGCCATGCTGGTGCCCCCAGGGCAGGCACCCATCAGCTACAACGGCACGGGTCGCGCGCCGCTCGGCCTGACTGCGGCAAGGGTCGAGGCCCTGCCCGGCCAGAAGATTCCCGAGCGCCATCCGCTCTCCGTCACCACGCCCGGCGCCGTACAGGGCTGGTGGGATCTGCACCAACGCTATGGCAAGCGCCCCTGGGCCAGTCTGTTCGATGCAGCCGTGAATGCTGCGCGCGACGGCTTTGCGGTGGCGCCCGTGGCCGCGCGCGAGTGGGCCCTGTTTCAGCAGGTGATCGCCAGCGACCCTGCCAGCGCCGCACTCTACCGCGCGCAGCACCCTCCGAAGGCCGGTGAGCGTTTTGAGAACCCCGCACTGGCCCGGTTGCTGGGCGAGATCGCCGCGCAGGGGCCCAGCGCCTTCTACGAGGGGCACATTCCCCTGGCCGCCGAGCGCGCCATGCAGCACCACGGCGGCGTGCTGGTTGCTGCCGATTTTGCGGCGCACCATGGCCACTTCTGCACTCCGGTCAGCGCCGATTTCTGCGGCGCCCAGGTGCATGAATGCCCGCCCAACACCCATGGCGTGGCCGTGCTCCATGCCCTGCAGGCCCTGGAGAGCCAGCCACCACAGGCCGACCAGCCTGAAGACGCCGTGCGCATGGTGCAGGCCATGGAAGCGGCCATGGAATATGCCAAGCAGACCGTGGCCGACCCGGCGGGCAACACCGTCTGTACCACCGTGGTCGATGGCGATGGTTTTGCCATCACCTTGATGAGCAGCATCTTCAAACGCTTTGGCTCCGGCCTTGCCGTGGCCGAAGGCGGTTTTGTACTGCAAAACCGGGGCCATGGCTTTGCGCAGCCCGGTCACATCAACGGGCCTGCGCCGGGCAAGCGACCCTACCACACGGTGGTGCCGGGCGCAGTGACCCGTAACGGCCAGTTCCTCGCCGTCATCGGCGTGGTGGGCGGCGCCATGCAGCCGCAAGGCCAGGTGCAATTGCTCACCCGCATGCTGGCGGGCGGCGAAGCCCCGCAGGCTGCGCTGAACCGGCCACGCTGGCGGCTGGAGGGGCAGCGTGTGCTGGCCGTGGAGGCAGGCACGCCAAAAGCAGTCACCGCCGCCCTGCGCGCAGCAGGCTACCGCGAGCCGGGCAACGAGGGCGAACTGGGCGGGCGCAGCGATTTTGGCGGCGCGCAGTGCATCCTGCGCCTGCCGGACGGGCGGCTCTGCGGCGCCTCCGATCCGCGCAAGGACGGCATGGCCCTGGCGGTTGACCGGCAATAGCGCGCCGGGCGCTTGCGCCGCGCCGCAGTTGGCGATAGCAGGTACGATTACTGGTTAGCGAGCGGGCTGCGCCGCCTGCAGCGCATCGTCGATCACCTCGATCCAGTGGCGCACCGGCACCTCGGTGCCTGCCTGCAGATGGGTGATGCAGCCGATGTTGGCCGACAGAATGGCTGCGGGCGGTGTTTCCTGGCTGCAGGCCTCGTTCAGGGTATTGATCTTGCGATCGCGCAGCTGGTGCGAAATTTCGGGCTGCAGCAGCGAGTAGGTGCCCGCCGAGCCACAGCACAGGTGCGATTCGACACGCGAGACGCGAATATCGAATCCCAGGGCCCGCAGGCTGGATTCGACACCACCGCGCAGCTTCTGGCCGTGCTGCAGCGTGCAGGGCGGATGGTAGGCCAGCGGGGCATCGGGCACCTGCAGCCTGCCCTGGAGGCGCTGCTCCAGCTCCGGCAGCATGGCGGGCAGCAGCTCGCTCAGGTCGCGCGCCAGTGCGCTGATGGTGGCGGCGCGCTCGGCGTATTCCCCGTCATGGCGCAGCAGATGGCCGTAGTCCTTGACCATGACACCGCAGCCCGAAGCCGTGCTGATGATGGCTTCGATCTGCTTTTTGGCCACCCAGGGCCACCAGGCGTCGATATTGGCGCGCGCCTGCTCCAGCGCCCCCTGCGGGTCGCTCAGGTGCTGCTGCACCGCGCCGCAGCATTTGGCGGCGGGCGTCACCAGCGTCTGGATGCCCACGGCATCGAGCACGCGCGCGGTGGCAGCATTGATGTTGGGCAACATGGCAGGCTGCACGCAACCGGCCAGCATCATCACCTTGCGTTCATGCTCGCGCGACGGCCAGCGGCCCGCGCTCGGTGCCTTGGGCAGCTTGTCCTTCAAGCCGCCGGGCAGCAGCGGCCTGGCAATGCGGCCCAACGCCACTGCTGCGCCAAAGGCCTTCGATGTCATGCCTGTGCGCAGCGCCCAGCGGGCGGCGCGCTCGCCCAGCGGGCGCTCCACCTTATCATCGACGATGTGGCGGCCGATGTCCAGCAGCTTTCCGTATTGCACGCCGCTGGGGCAGGTGGATTCGCAGTTGCGGCAGGTCAGGCACCTGTCCAGGTGCTCCTGCGTCTTGCGGGTGGGCTCCTGGCCTTCGAGCACCTGCTTGATCAGGTAGATGCGGCCACGCGGGCCGTCCAGCTCGTCGCCCAGCAATTGGTAGGTGGGGCAGGTGGCGGTGCAGAAGCCGCAGTGCACGCACTTGCGCAGGATGGCTTCGGCCTCCTGGCCTTCGGGGGTGTTCTTGAACTCGGGGGCTAATTGGGTTTGCATGGTGCAGGGGTACCTGGATTAGCGGATTCAGCTGATGGCCCAGTCGCCCAGGCGGCCGGGGTTGAAGATGCCGTTCGGGTCAAACGCCTGCTTGAGACGCTGCTGCACCTGGCGCAGCGCCGGGGAAGCGGGCGTATAGCCAAAATCGTCGGACGACGCCCAGCGCACGGCCTCGCCGGGCCGAAAGCACACCGCGCTGCCGCCCACACTGGCGGCCATGGCGTGCAAGGCAGCGGCATGCTGCATGGGCGCCTGCACCCAGCGCAGCGCGCCGCCCCACTCCATCAGCGGTTGAATGGCCTGTTCGGTGCAGGGCAGCGCCGGGGTGGTGGCCGGAACCGACAGCCGCCACAGCGCGTGGTCGGCTTCCATCTGCGTGAACCAGGGCAACTGCTGCTCGCGGCATGCCAGCCAGGCGCCATCGGCCTGGGCATGGTCGAGCATGGTGCCGCCCATGTGGCTGAGCGCCGCCTCGACGGCAGCCATGGCGCCGCGCAGGCGCACCAGCAGGTGGCCACTGTCGCTGCTGCCGCCCGACTGCCACAGGCTGGCGTTGATGGGCAGCGGCTGCGCGCGCCAGCCCGCCAGCATGTCGATGGCCTGCTGCTGGCTGCATTCGTAATACAAGGTGGCCTGGGCCCGCTGCATGGGCAGCACCTTGATGCTGATGTCGGTGAGCAGGCCGAGCGTGCCCCAGGCACCTGCCATGAGGCGCGATACGTCGTAGCCCGCCACGTTCTTCATCACCTGGCCGCCAAAGGTGAGGTGCTCGCCCACGCCGTTGATCATGGACAGGCCGAGGATGTAGTCGCGCACGGCACCTGCCGACACACGCGCGGGCCCCGACAGGCCTGCCGCCACCATGCCGCCCACTGTAGCCTGCGTGACACCGACGCCCAGGTGCGGGGGCTCGAATGCGAGGCACTGGCCACGTTCGGCCAGCACCTGTTCCAGCTCGGCCAGCGGCGTGCCGCTGCGCACGGTGACGACCAGCTCGCTCGGCTCGTAGCTGACGATGCCGCTGTAGCTGCGCGTATCCAGCAGTTCGCCACCCAGGCGAACGCCATAAAAATCCTTGCTGCCGCCCCCACGTATGCGCAGCGGCGCCTTGTGGGCATGGGCAGATCGAACGCGCTCCTGCCAGTCGAGCACGGTGGGGTGATGAGAGGCAGCCACAGCTTGGTCCATGGCCCGATGGTAGCCGCAGTTGCAAGGGCTGTCGCCCGCTCAAGAAAGCGTTGCGGCGGAAATAGGCCTAAGAGCCGCTAACACAACCCAGCAAATCGCAGATTTGCGGTTGAGACGAGGCGCGAAGCCGCAGGCAGTACAGACGTACGACAAGGCGAAGCAACGACGTATCAAGGGTTGTGTTAGCCGCTCTAAAACCCGTGCTCCAGCTCGCGCCAAGGCTGCGTAGGCAACCCGGCCACGCCCACGCGCATGGCAAACACGCAGCCCGACAGCGGCAGCTGGGCCAGCTCCTGCGGGCTGCGGCCATGGCGGGCCGATGTCAGGTAGAGCGTGCGGCCGTCACTGCCGCCAAAGCAGGGCATGGTGGGGCAGAGCATGGGCGTGGTGTGGCTGGCCAGGATGTCGCCACGCGGCGATATCTGCAGCACACGCCCGCCTTCGTACATGGCGCACCAGTAGTTGCCATCCACATCTACCGCAGCGCCGTCGGGCCGCCCGCCGTAGCCGGGCTCGCCTGGCGTCCAGCCTTCGGGTTTGCCGTCGAATTGGATGAATACGTCCCCTTCTCCTTGCGGGTTGCCATTCACGTCGCAGGCATAGCGCCTGACGGTGTGCGTGGGCGTATCGGCCCAGTACATGGTGCGTCGGTCGGGCGACCACGCCAGGCCATTGGCGTTGGCCACACCGCCCAGCACCTTGCGCACCGTTGTGGTGCCTCCGCTGGCATCCACACAGTACAGCGCCCCCACCGGTTGGCGCGCGCCGCTGGCTGGCTCGTGGATGGTGCCCACCCACAGGCGGCCCTGTGCATCGCAACGGCCATCGTTGCCACGCTCGGTGGCCGGGTCGATAGGCAGGCGGGCAATGTCGTGCAAGGTGCCGCCCCAGTCCGTGGCGCGGCAGATGCGGTCGCGCAGCACCACGATCCAGCCGTCGAGCGCGCCGCCGCTGCGGGCCGGGGCAATGCAACCGGGCTCGGCGGGCATGTCCCAGCGGTCAAGGTAGCCCGATCCGGGCATGGTGCGCCACAGCTTTCTGCCCGCCACGTCCACCCCATACAGCACACCACCACTGGCCTGCCAGAAAGGTGATTCTCCCAACGCAAACGGCTGGCTGATCACGGTATGCCAGATCATGGCTTTCCTTCGGAAAAAACGAGAAACATGGGCCTGCCTTGCATTTTCTGTGCCACCGCACGCGTTCAGGGAATATAGGACAGCGGCAGCGCGGTGGTGAACTTCAGCTCCTCCATCGCAAAGCTGGACGACACATCGAACAGCTGGGTGTCGGCAATCAGCCGCTTGTAGACCTTGTCATAGGCGGCAATGTCGGGCACCACCACGCGCAGCAGGTAATCCACATCGCCGCTCATGCGGTAGAACTCCACCACCTCGGGAATGGCCTGCACCGCACCCCGAAAACGCTCGAACCATTCCTGGCTGTGCGTGCTGGTGCGCACCGCAACGAACACGGTGACGCCCACATTCACCTTGTCGCGGTCCACCAGCACCACCTGACGCTTGATGACACCGGCCTCCTTGAGCCGCTGGACACGGCGCCAGCATGGCGTGGCCGACAGACCCACCTGGGCCGCCAGATCGGCGACCTGGATCTCGGCGTCAGCCTGCAGCAACTCCAGCAGCTTGCGATCAATGGAATCCAGTTTTATCTTTTGCATGATTATTGGAATATGTTTCCAAATATAGTGCCACAAACAGCTGAATTTGCATACGTATGCCCTGGCCTCGGCCCGACAATTTGCGTATGGAAATCTACCTCGACGCCAACGCCACCACCCCCGTCCTCCCACAGGCCCGCGCCGCCGCCATGGCCGTGATGGGCGATGCCTACGGCAACCCCAGCAGCATCCACGGCAGCGGACTCAAGGCCCGCGCACTGCTGGACGAAGTGCGCGCTGCCGCACGCCGCGTGCTGGGTGTGCCCACCGGACAGCTGCTGTTCACCAGCGGTGCGACCGAGGGCATCCAGACCGCCGTGCTGTCGGCCCTGACTGCCCTGCGCCAGCGCAAGGATGCCGGCGACACGACTGCGCTGCAATTGCTGTATGGCGCCACCGAACACAAGGCCGTACCCGAGGCACTCAAGCACTGGAATGCGGTGCTGGGCCTGCACCTGCCGATCGAGGCCATTCCGGTGGGCACGGATGGACGCCATGACCTGGACTGGCTGCGCGCGCAAGCGCCCACTGCAGGCCTGGTCTGCACCATGGCAGCCAACAACGAGACAGGTGTGGTCAGCGACCTGGACGGTATTGCAGGCGCAATGCTGGGCAGCCCCGCACTGTGGCTGGTGGATGGTGTGCAGGCACTGGGCAAGCTGGCGCTCAAACCTTTGGAGCGCGGCATCGACTACGCGCCCTTCTCCGGCCACAAGCTCTATGCGCCCAAGGGCGTGGGCATGCTCTATGTGCGTGAAGGCGCGCCATTCACCCCGCTGCTGGCCGGTGGTGGCCAGGAAGGCGCACTGCGTGCTGGCACCGAGAACATGGCCGGCATCGCCGCGCTGGGTGCAGTGCTGCAGGCGCTGCAGGATGGCGCCACCTTTGCCGATGCCGCCACACTGGCCGATCACCGCAGCCGGCTGGCCTTGGCCTTGAACGAGGCGTTTGCCGGCCTGGTGTTCAACGCACCACCCGCGCTGTGCCTGCCCACCACGCTGAATTTTGCGGTGCCGGGGCTCAGCTCCAAGCTGCTGCTTGATCTGTTTGACGCCGCAGGTCTGCGCGTGAGCGGAGGTTCGGCCTGCAGCGCATCCAAGGCGCAGCCCAGCTATGTGCTCGAAGCCATGGGCCTGCCCGCATGGCAGACGGCCGCCGCCGTGCGCATGTCCTTCGGCGCAGCAGACTCCACCGCGATGATCGACGAAGCCTGTGCCCGCATCCGCGCCTGTGGCGCCGCACTGCGCACCAACTGCATCATGGAGGCCCCGCAGGCCACTGAACACGGTGCAGTTCCCCTGCTGACGCGCTTTGTCGTCGATGGCGCCTGCTGCTACCTGCTGGCCGACGCCGCCAGCCAGCGCTGCGTGGTGATCGATCCGCTGCCCGAGCTGGTGGACCGCCTTGCCCAATGGGTGCGCTGCCGGGAATTCACGGTGGCTGCGGTTGTCGACACCCACAGCCACGGCGACCACCAATCCTCCGCACCCGAGCTGCGCGCAGCCTTGCCACACCAGTTGCAGGCGGAAGGCGCCACAGATGCGCTGGGCTGGCCCGAGGGCGCTGCGCAGATCGCGCTGGGTGCCCACCGCCTCACGCGCCTGGCGCTGCCGGGGCACACAGCCGATTCCACCGCGTACCTGCTGCACGAAGGTGACGTATTGCGCCTTGCCTTCGTGGGCGATACCGTGATGCCCGGCGCCTTGGGCCGCAGCGACTTTGCCCAGAGCGAGCCACTCGCCTACGCTGGCTCGCTGCGCACGCTGGAGCAGGCCGTTGGCCCGCACACGCTGCTGCTGCCTGGGCATGACTACGAAGACCGTTTTGCCTGCACGCTGGGGGTGGAGTGCACGGCCCAGCCGCTGCTGGCCGGCGTATTGCAGGGCCAATTGGATGCAGCAGCCTTTGCCGCTGCCAAGGAGGCGCTGGAGCACGACCTGGCGCCTACCGCGTACCAGACCATGGCCTGCGGCGCCCGCGTGGATGCCTGTACGCAGTCGACGCATGTCGAGCTGCCCATGGAGCAGGCCCAGGCATTGCGGCAGGCAGGCACCCCGCCGCTGCTGGTCGATGTGCGCGAACCCTATGAGCAGCAGCTGGGCAGCGCACCCGGGCTGGAGCGAGACGACCGCGTCCAGGCGGTGCCGCTGTCCGGCCTGCTCAATGCACTGCCCCAATGGCTGGCACTGCCTGCCGAGACGCCCGTGGTGTTCTACTGCCGCAGCGGCAACCGCAGCGCCCAGGCCGCCCGTGCGCTGCGACGCCTGGGACACCACCAGGCCTTCAGCCTGGCAGGAGGCCTGGCCCTGTGGCCCGAGCCTGCAATCGCAGCTACCGTCGCAACGGAATAAACGCCTTGCACAGCACGGTGCCGCGCACAGCTGCAGAGCAGCGCAAGTAAAAAAAGGCCGGTCGGGCTCTTCGCCCGTCCAGCCTCCCAAGGAGTATGTGGAACGATCAGCGGCTGTAGGCCACCTCGCCGTGCGTGCTGATGTCCAGGCCTTCGCGCTCGGCCTCTTCCGACACCCGCAGCCCGATGGTGTACTTGCAGACGGCAAACGACACCGCTGCCACCACGCCAGACCACGCCAGGGTCATCAGCACGCTCTTGACCTGGACCCACACCTGGTGGGCCATGTTGTAGCCTTCCGGCTCCACGCCACCCAGGCTGGACGCACAGAACACCCCCGTCAGGATCGCGCCCAGAATACCGCCCACGCCGTGCACGCCGAACACGTCGCAGGTGTCGTCGGCCTTGAGCATGCGCTTGAGTCCCGACACGCCCCACAGGCACAGCGGCCCGGCGATGGCGCCCATGATGATCGAGCCCATGGGCCCCACCAGACCCGCAGCAGGCGTGATGCAGACCAGCCCGGCCACTGCGCCCGATGCGGCGCCCAGCATCGAGGCCTTGCCCTTGTGCAGTGCTTCGGCGGCAATCCAGCCCATCGCTGCGGCGCCCGTGGCCAGAATAGTGTTGATGAACGCCAGGCCGGCAATGCCGTTGGCGGCTCCCGCCGAGCCTGCGTTGAAGCCGAACCAACCCACCCACAGCAGCGATGCACCCACCATGGTCAGCGTCAGGCTGTGCGGTGCCAGCGCTTCGCGACCAAAGCCGATGCGCTTGCCCACCATGTACGAACCCACCAGACCAGCAACGGCCGCGTTGATGTGCACCACGGTGCCGCCAGCAAAGTCGAGCGCCCCGTCCTTGGCCAGCAGGCCGCCGCCCCACACCATGTGCGCCATGGGGATGTAGCTGAAGGTGAACCACAGCACCGAGAACAGGAGAACGGCAGAGAACTTGATGCGCTCGGCGAATGCACCCACGATCAGCGCCACGGTGATGGCAGCGAAGGTGGACTGGAACGAGACGAACACGAACTCTGGAATGGTGGCCAGCGCCGTCGACAAGGTGTCGGGCTTGATGCCCGCAAGGAAGGCCTTGTCGAAGCCGCCGAAAAAGTTGCCTTCTCCCGCAAAGGCGAGCGAGTAGCCGTACACCGCCCACAGCACCGTGATCAGCGAAAAGATCACAAACACCTGCGCCAGCACCGACAGCATGTTCTTGCTGCGCACCAGGCCGCCGTAGAACAGCGCCAGGCCCGGGATCACCATCAGGATCACCAGCATGGTGGATGTCAGCATCCACGCCGTATCGCCGCTGTTGAGTGCAGGCGCCGCATCGGCTGCCATGGCGCTGCCAGCGGCAACCGCCGCTGCCGCTGCCCCTGCCAGAGAAAGTAGTCGTCGCATGTTATTCACACCTTTTAGATAAGTTGGCCTCTAGCGCTTTTTTCCTTCAAGCACAGATTGCTATCTTTCAGAGCGCATTCGTTCCGGTTTCACCAGTACGGATGCGCACCACCTGCTCCAGCGTCGACACAAAGATCTTGCCGTCGCCGATCTTGCCGGTGCGCGCCGCGTTTTCAATCGCTTCGATCACCCGGTCCACCAGGTCTTCGCCAACCGCGATTTCCAGCTTGACCTTGGGCAAGAAATCAACCACGTACTCGGCGCCGCGGTACAGCTCGGTGTGGCCCTTCTGGCGGCCAAAGCCCTTGACTTCGCTGACCGTGATGCCTTGCACCCCAATGTCGGACAGTGCTTCTCGCACTTCATCGAGCTTGAAGGGCTTGATCACCGCCACTACCAGTTTCATGTTCATAGCTACTCCTTCTCATGCGCTGCAGCGGTGCAGCATCAAAACGTCTTGGCCAGGCTGACAATCGCACGGCCCTTGTTCACAAACCCGAAATCACCGGTCTTGTTGGCACCCACCCAGGCGGCGCTGAGCGACAGGCCGTCTCCCAGGTCATAGCTGCCGCCCACGCTGTAATCCAGGTAATTGGGCACGCCCAGATCCTTGATATCGCTGGAAAACCGCGTGTAGCCCACAGACACCTTCAGCGTAGTCTTGGGCGCCACCTCCTGCGCAAACGCCACATTCAGGTAGCCGGTGTTGCGGCCTTTCATCGATCCATCGATCTTGTTGCCCGCCCAGCCGAAGTAATCCTTCGACACGGTGTGCGAGTACTTGACCGTCACCGGGCCATAGGTACCAGCGCCATACAGTTCGGTCGTGTTGCCGGTGGTATTGCCGGGGTACACATAGGTCAGCAGACCCACGTCCCAATCCACATCGGCCGCCTTGAACTTGTAGCCACCGTAGAAATCCATTTCCACCCGGTTGCCGTCCAGCCATTGCACGGTCGAATTCCAGTTGCCCACGTAGAAACCGGATTCGCCGAACGTGTAATCCACCCCTCCCTGCAGCGCCGGCTTGACCCAGCGGGCGCTCGATGTCTTTTGATCCTGTCCACGGAACTTGTAGTTGGTCGTCAGACCCACATTGGCCGTCAGCTGCGCACTGGCCGCCATCGGCAGCACCATGCACACAGCCCCGATCCATACCGCCCATCCCCGCTTGCTTTCAGCCATTGCCACACTCCTTATTGTTGATCTCGTATGGCCGATGCAATGCACAGAGCGTGCCAGCTTCAAAGTTCATCACCGCCTCGTGCTGATCCAGAAAGCGCTGTGCGCTATGGTTTTTGAAAGTGTGGCGCCTTCCGGCAGGCAGTTGGCTACCGCCTGTATCGCCCGGGCGACGCATCCACGCCTCCTGGCGGCTGCTGCTTGCCCGAAATAACGGCTTTCGCCATGCTGAAAGCAGCCCTGTCCGTCTCAGAAGCAGGCAATCGCACCAATTTGGTGCAAAGGATGATCCGCATGAGTCTCGCCGTGGTGCACAGCCGTGCACTGGTGGGTTTGACCGCCCACACCGTCTCTGTCGAAGTGCATCTGGCCAATGGCCTGCCCAGCTTCACGCTGGTGGGTCTGGCTGACTTGGAAGTAAAGGAGGCTCGCGAGCGCGTGCGCTCGGCGCTGCAGAACAGCGGGCTGGAGTTTCCGCACAACAAGCGCATCACCGTCAACCTCGCGCCTGCCGATCTGCCCAAGGAATCGGGCCGATTCGATCTCGCAATTGCCGTCGGCATTCTCGCAGCTTCGGGCGTGATCGATGCCAGCCAGCTCGCCCACTATGAATTTGCTGGCGAGCTGTCGCTGTCCGGCGCGCTGCGCCCGGTGCGCGGAGCCCTGGCCGCCAGCATGGATCTGCACCAGCGCGGCCAGCAGGTGCGCCAGGTGCTGCCGCCGGGCAGTGCGGAAGAAGCTGCCCTGGTTCCGGACGCCGAGGTCTACCGCGCAGAACACCTGCTCGATGTGGTGCAGCACTTTGCCCCGGCCAGTGCCAGCACGGAAGACGCAGCCCGCAGCCAGTGGAGCCGCGTGCCCCCGCAGACCCAGCGGCCCGATGCGGACGCCTTCGACATGCGTGACGTCAAAGGCCAGGCGGCCAGCAAGCGCGCCCTTGAGATTGCAGCGAGCGGCGGACACAATGTGCTGATGCTCGGGTCTCCCGGCGCGGGCAAATCCATGCTGGCCCAGCGCTTTGCCGGACTGCTGCCGCCGCTGCAGGTTGCCGAAGCCCTGGAAAACGCCGCCTTGCACAGCCTGGTGGGCCGTTTTGATGCACGCCACTGGGGCCAGCGCACCACGATGGCACCGCACCATACCGCCAGCGCAGTCGCCCTGGTGGGCGGCGGCAGCCCGCCCAAACCCGGCGCCATTTCGCTCGCGCACCATGGAATTCTTTTCCTGGATGAGTTTGCGGAGTTTCCGCGCGCCGCGCTCGAAGCCCTGCGCGAGCCGCTGGAGACAGGCCACATCACCATTGCCCGTGCTGCACAGCAGGCCAGCTTTCCAGCCCGGTTCACACTGATTGCCGCGATGAACCCCTGCCCGTGCGGCTTTCGCGGCTCGCGCCAGCGCGCCTGCCGCTGCACGCCCGATCAGGTCAGCCGCTACCAATCCCGCATCAGTGGCCCTCTGCTGGACCGCATCGACCTGCATATCGAGGTGACGCCGCTGCCTGCGGATGAACTATTGACAGCCCCGCCCGGCGAGCCCTCGGCCGCCATCCGCGAACGGGTGGCTGCTGCCCGCGCCATGGCAATTGCCCGGCAAGGCACGCCCAATCAGCAACTACAGGGTCAGGCGCTCGATGCACACGCCCAGGCCGAGCCCGCCGCACTGCAATTGCTGCAGAATGCGGCAGCCAAACTGGGGTGGTCGGCGCGCGGCGTACACCGCGCGCTGCGTGTGGCCCGCTCGATTGCCGATCTGGCGCAATCGACAGCGGTCTCGCCCGCCCACGTGGCCGAGGCCATCCAGTACCGACGCGCCTTGCTCAGCGCGGCTGGATAATCACGCTGTCAAAAATGCGCTTCAGGCGGGCAGCAGCGGCTCGCCCAGGTTCAGCATCAGGCGGTTGGCCCAGGCGAAGATGGCGTCGGAATGCAGCAGGTCAAGAATCTCGCCCTCGTTCAGACCTTCAGCCTGGAGTGCATCGATGTCTCCCGCATCCAGCGCGGCGGGCTGCTCGGTGATCTTGATGGAGAACTGCACGATCGCTTTTTCGCGGGCTGTAGTGCCTGCGGTCTCAGGTTGCTCGAACACCTGCGCAATGGTGTCGCTGCGCTTGGCCAATTGCTCAAAGCGCTGTGCATGCACCGAGCCGCAGTACACGCAGCCATTGATACGCGAGACCACCGTGGCACCCAGCTCGCGCTCAGCGCGCGAAAGGCCCCCCGGCGCATACATGATGGCGTTGAAAGCGGTGGAGCGCTCGCGCAGGATGCGGGGCTGGTGCACCAGAAAGAGGTAGTAGTCCGAGGTCTTGGCCTTGGGATGGCTTTCTTCCAGAACCGCCATCTGATCGGGCGTGGCCTCGCCCAGTTGGACCACATCGAGCCAGGCCTTCCATTCGAGCGACTCGTTGGTGAAGCCGTGGGAGCGGATGACCGTGGCGGGTTGGAAAGTTGCGGGCGTGCTCATGCGTGTGCCTCCTCGGATGCTTTCATGGCTTTGAGGCCGGCAACGAGCCGCACCTGGTAGGAAAGAAAGGCAATCATCTGCGACAGCGCCACCACGGCGGGTGTGCTGATGCCCGCTGCAGGCAAAGCCAGCAAGGCGGCCTTGTCGCCTTCCACCGGCTTTTCGATCAACGTGCGGGTGAAGGAGAGGATGGCGGCCAGTCGCGGCTGGTTCAGGCGCTCGGCGTCTTGCGGCTCGCCGGCCTCGGCCACCTGGATGAGTGCGGCATCGGCCTGCGCCTGCTGCAGGCGCTCCAGGTAATGCGCGGCCAGTTCGGGCGCAGGCGTCAGGCGGCTGGCGTACAGCGCCACCAGCAAGCGCTCGGTGAGTGTGAGATCGGGCAGTGCCGGATCGAACAGCGCGTTGTAGCTGCCCTGGGTGGCTGCGGCAACCTTCTCGCGCTGGTGGCGCGCCGCATAGGTACGGCTGCCCGGCACCAGGCCAACCAGCCGGTCGATCAGGTCATCGGAGACAGGGGTGGTCATACAGGACTCCTTGGATTTATGAGTGGATGGCTGATGCATGGGCAACATTGGCACGTGCCTGCACCGCGCGTTCGAGAAAACGGAGCACCCCTTGCCACGACGCGGCATCGGCATGCGCGTTGTCGGCCGGGTTGCCGCCGCCGGTACTGACCTTGCCCGACACCGGGTGGGCGTAGACCAGCTGCGTGGTCGGCACATAGGGAAAGAGAATCGCGTGGCCGGCGCGCTCGAAATCCAGCCACTGCACATCGTGCGGGTGCTGCACCTCGGCGAGCTTGTCGCGCACGATGCCTGCGTAGATGCTCGAAGGCCAGGAGCCGTCGTCGGTGCCCGACAGCAGCATCACCGGCCCTGCGATGTCTTCGACGCGGATACGTGCACGCGCCAGCGCCTCCGGGTCCTGCAGCGCGGTGCGCATGGCCAGGTCATGGCGGCGCGGCTCGGGGCCATCGTCGTACGGTGCCCAGCTGGCACTGCGGTTGTTCTCCCACAGGTGCGTGAGCGGCTTGCCACCCAAAAGCCATGTCGGGCCCTCACGGCCGATCTTCGGGTCGCAGGCATTCTGGCCGCTGTGCACAAAGGCACTGGGCACGTAGCCCACAACGGCCGAAACCTCCTGCGGGAAGGTTGCACCCAGCAGCAGTACCAGCTCACCGCCACGCGACTGGCCGCTCAGCGCCACAAAATCGTGCGCGGGCCGCACCGTGCGGCGCAGCCATTGCAAGCCGCGCTGAAAGTATTCCAGCGGCGTGTTGGAGATGTAATCCGACAGACCCGGCGCCTTGAAGTACGCGAGCGCCAAGGCCGCATAGCCGTGCGATGCGTACAGCGCCGCACGCGGCTCGTTGATGCCGCCGCCCGAGCCGTTGAGGATCAGCACCGCCGGATGCGGCCCAGGACCCGCAGGCAGGTACAGCGTGCCCACCAGGCCTTCTTCATGCACCTCGCGGCGCCTCACCCCCGGCCCGGCGAGCTGCTGGATGAACATCGCCTGTGCCTGCGCCCCAGCGGTGCGGGCCATGAGCTGCGTGACCAGCGGCTCGGCCACAGGCTGGTTGAACAGCTCGCGGCTGCTGGAATCCACCGGGCTTTGCGACCAGATCAGGCCCATGCCGTCCGCGCCCGCATAGCTGCCCGATTGCGGCGCATCGCGCGCGAGATCGACCGTGCCGTCGGCACCCGCCAGAAAAATGGCGCTCGCGCGCCACAGCACGCCGCTGCGCAATGTTTCGGCGGAGATCTCCACCGCTTCGCCAGGCACTGCGTGCCGCACCGCAATGCGCCGGGGCAGATCGATGAGGCCATCGGCCTCGTCTACCGTGACTTGCAGCGCAGGCATCACTTGTCTGCCTTGGTGACCATGGCAGCCGTGGTGCGGTCGCTGCTCACCGGCGTGACCTTCAGACCTTTCTTCGCCGCCCAGATGTTGCGGTAGTGGAAGAGCGGAATGATGCCCACATCGTCAGAGACGGTCTTGGCCGACTGGCGCAGGATCGCCTCGCGCTTGGCCGTGTCGAATTCCTCGGTGGAGTCGGTGAGCGCCTTGTCCACAGCGGGGTTGCTGTAGTGGCCCCAGTTCGAGGCGCCCAGGCCCTTCTTGATGTCCACCGAAGCCAGCACATTCACCAGCGCATAGCTGGCCTCGCCCGTGCCATTTCCCCAGGCGAGCATGCTCATGGCGTACTCGTTCTTGTTGGCGCGGCCGGAATACACCGCCCATGGCACCACCTCCACCTGGGTCTTCACGCCGATGCGCGTCCAGAACTGCGCCACCACCTGCGCGGTTTCCGGGCCTTGCGGATAGCGGTCGTTGGGCACATGCATGGTGAGCTTGAAGCCCTCGGGGAAACCGGCATCGGCCAGCAGCTTTTTGGCGCGCGCGGCATCGAACGGGATGTTCTTGATATCCGGGTTGTAGCCATAGGTGTTCTTGGGCATCCACTGGTTGGCTTCGGTGGCAGCATCCTGCAGGATACGGTCCACGATGGCGCCGCGGTTGATGGCCAGGTTCAGAGCCTGGCGCACGCGCTGGTCGAGCAGCGGGTTCTTGGCCAGGGGCTTGCCCGCGTTGTCGGTGATGAAGGGGTTGGGCGCCTGGTTGAAGCTTGGCTGCAGCAGCATCACGCGCAAGCCGTCGTAAGGGTAGACCGTGACATTGGGCGCGCTCTTGAGGCGTGCCAGGTCAGAGACGGAGACCTTGTCGATCACATCCACATCGCCCGCCAGCAGCGCAGCGGTGCGCGATGCGGCGTTGTTGATGTAGCGGTAGTTCACCTTTTCCCACTGGGGCTTGTCGCCCCAGTAGCTTTCGCTGCGCTGCATCACGACGCGGTCGCCCGGTGTGTAGGAGACCCATTTGTACGGGCCTGAGCCCACCATTGCCTTGCCGGAGTTGTAGTCTTCGGTGGAGGCCTTCTCGCCCACATGCTTGCTCACGATGTGCACGGAAGCCAGGTTCAGCGGCAGATCGGGATTGGGAATGTTGGTCTTGATGATGAGTGTGTGCGCATCCTTGGCAGTCACCGATTCGACGGTGCGCAGGTAGCCCGCGAACGTGGCCACGCTGCCGGGCACGGAGCGCGCGCGCTGGTAGGAGAAGATCACGTCATCGGCGGTGAAAGGCTTGCCGTCCTGCCATTTCACATCGGTGCGCAGCTTGAACTCCCAGGTCTTGGGGTCGAGGTTCTTCCAGCTGGCGGCCAGGCCCGGCTGCAGCTTGTTGTGGTTGTTCTGCACCAGCAGATCCCAGAAGTGCAGGTCCACCGAGCGGTCGCCTGCGTGGTTGTTGAGTTGCGGGTCCATCGACGAGACCGGGTCGGCAAAGCCGATGTTCAGGGTCTGTGCATGGACGGCCAGGCCTGCAGACAGCAAGGCAGCGGTGAGGGAGGAGAGGACGATGCGTTTCATGGCGGGCTCCTGTTGAAATCGGAAAAAGGCGTTGGCGGTGTGGAACGGAATGGCGATGGGCGCTGCAGGCGGCCTTCAGGCCGCGTCGTTGAGGTGGCAGGCGCTCAGGTGCTGGATGGCAATGCCCTTGAGCTGCGGTGCCTCCACCTTGCAGCGCGCCATGGCGCGCGGGCAGCGGGGGTGAAAGTGGCAGCCACCGGGCGGGTTGAGCGGGCTGGGGATTTCTCCCTGGATGGCCGAATAGGTGCGATGCCGTGCATTCATGTTGGGCACCTCCGCCAGCAGGGCCTGGGTGTACGGATGGTTGGGCCGCGCAAAGAGTTCTTCGACAGGCGCCGACTCGATCACACGGCCAAGGTACATCACCACCACGCGGTCGGAGATGTGCTCGACCACGCCCAGGTCGTGGCTGATGAACAGATAGGTGAGATGCAGCTGCTCGCGCAGGTCCATGAACAGGTTCAGGATCTGCGCCTGGATCGACACATCCAGCGCGGCCACGGCCTCGTCGCACACCAGCATGGTGGGCTGCACGGCCAGCGCGCGTGCAATGCCGATGCGCTGGCGCTGGCCGCCGCTGAACTGGTGCGGATAGCGGCTGCGCAGGGCCGGGTCGAGCCCGGCGCGCTCCATCTGCGCGCACACGTAGTCATCAAAGCCCGCCTTGTCCACCAGTCCGTGGATGCGCGCGCCCTCGCCCACGATCTCGTCCACACGCAGGCGCGGGTTGAGGCTGGCGTAGGGGTCCTGAAAAATCATCTGGATCTTCAGGCGCACCGCGTGGCGCTCCTGGGCACTCATGCTGCCGATCGGCTTGCCATCGAACAGCACTTCGCCATCCGAAGCAGGCAGCAGGCCCGCCGCAATGCGGCCCAGCGTGGATTTGCCGCAACCCGATTCACCGACCAGGCCCACCACTTCGCCAGGGCGCACGATGAGGTCGACATGGTCGACCGCACGCGTCACGGGATGGGGTTTTTCCAGCCCCAGGCCTTGCAGCACACGGCCTGCCAGGCCCGGTGGCTGCTCGCCAAAGCGCTTGCTGATCTGGCGCAGCTCCACCACGGGCGTGGTGACTGGGATTGGGGAATTCGTCACAGAAGTACTCATGCGTGCTGCTCCAGCGCCGGATGAAAGCACCGCACCAGGCGGCCTGCGACCGGTTCGGTCTGCTCGGGCTGCACCGTGCAGGCACCAGTGGCGCGTGCGCAGCGGGCGGCGAATGCACAGCCCGCTGGCAGATGCAGCAGGTTGGGGGTCATGCCGGGAATCTGCTGCAGGCGTGTGCCGCGCCGGTTGTTGGCAGGCAGGCTGCCGATGAGGCCTGCGGTGTAAGGGTGCAGGGGCCGGTCGAGCACCGCGTCCACATCGCCCTGCTCGACAATGCGGCCTGCGTACATCACAGCCACTTCGTCGGCAAGGCCCGCCACCACCGACAGATCGTGCGTGATCCAGATCAGCGAGGTGCCGTGCTGGCGCGCGAGCTTCTGCACTTCGGAGAGTATCTGCGCCTGAATGGTCACATCCAGCGCCGTGGTGGGCTCGTCCGCGATGATCAGATCCGGCCGGTGCAGCATGGCAATCGCAATGGCCACGCGCTGGCGCATGCCGCCCGAGAGCTGGTGCGGGTAGGCCTGCAGGCGCTCATCGGGGCTGGGAATGCCCATCATGGCCAGCGTCTCGCGGGCGCGCTCGCGGGCCTGCGCCCGGCTCACGCTGGTATGGGCGCGCACGGCCTCGATCATCTGCGTGTCCACGCGCAACACGGGGTTGAGCGTCATCATCGGGTCCTGAAAGATCATCGCGATGCGGTTGCCCTGCAGGGCGCGCAGCTCGCGTGCGGGCAGCCTGGAGATGTCGCGGCCCTGGAAGAGCACCTCGCCACCGCTCACGCGGCCCGGGGCATCGACCAGGCCCATGATGGAAAAGCCCGTTACGGACTTGCCCGAGCCGGACTCGCCCACAAGGCCCAGGATACGGCCACGCTCCAGCGTGAACGACACATCGTTCACCGCGCGCAGTACACCTGCGCGGGTGTCGAATTCGGTGCGCAGGTTGCGCACCTGCAGGGTGGGCGTGCTGCTCATCGTGTGTTCCTCGGGTTGAGCACGTCGCGCAGGCGGTCGCCCACCAGGTTGATGGCGACGATGGTGACCAGCAGGGCAATGCCCGGATAGAAGCTGATCCAGTACTGGCCCGACAGCATGAACTGGTAGCCGTTGGAGATGAGCAGGCCGAGCGAGGGCTCGGTCACCGGCACGCCCAGGCCCAGAAAGCTCAGCGTGGCCTCCAGCGTGATGGCGCGGGCAATCTGCAGCGTGCCGATGACGATCAGCGGCGGCAGGCAGTTGGGCAGGATGTGGCGCACCATGATGCGCCAGCCGGGAATGTCCTGGCAGCGCGCGGCTTCGACATATTCGCGCCTGCGCTCCACCAGCGCCTGGCCGCGTGCCGTGCGGGCGTAGTAGGCCCACTCCAGGATCACCAGCGTGAGCACCACGTTCCCCACGCCCTTGCCAAGGTAGGCCAGGATCATCATCGCCACCAGGATGGAGGGGAAGGAGAGGATCAGGTCGACCAGCCGCATGATGATGGTGTCGGTTCGCCCACCGGCATACGCAGCCAGCAGGCCCAGCAGCGTGCCCACCACGCCCGCGATGAGCGCGGAGCCCACGCCCACCATCAGGCTGATGCGCAGGCCGTACAGAATGGCGGAATACAGATCGCGTCCCTGGCCGTCGGTGCCCAGCATGTAGCGGAAGGTGTCCAGGCCGTTGGGCGACCCCGGTGGCAGGCGAGCATCGAGCACATCGAGCTGCTGCAGGTCATAGGGGTTCTGCGGAGTGATCCAGGGCGCCACGAGCGCAGCCAGAATCAGCACCACGGCTACCACCAGGCCGAAGACCGCCAGGCGCGATGCCATGAAATCGGCCATGTGCTCGCGCCATGGCGAGGGCTGGCGCACGGGGGCGGCAGCAGAAGTGAGGTTGGCACTGTGGCTCATGCGGCGGTCTCCAGGCGCACGCGCGGGTCGAGCACCTTGTAGAGGATGTCTACGATCAGGTTGAGCGTGACGAAGAGGCACACCACCACCACGAGGTAGGAAACGATCACGGGGCGGTCCAGTGCGTTGATGCTGTCGAGAATGAGCTTGCCAGCCCCGGGCCAGGAAAAGATGCTTTCGGTGACCACGGCGAAGGCGATGGTGGAGCCCAGCTCCAGGCCCAACACCGTCACCAGCGGAATCAGTGTGTTGCGCAGCACGTGCATGCCCACCACACGCATCGGCGAGAGGCCCTTGGCGCGCGCAAACTTCACCCAGTCCTGCGGCAGCACTTCGCGCACGCCAGCCCGTGTGAGGCGGATCACCAGCGAAATCTTGAACAGCGACAGGTTGATGGCCGGCAGCAGCATGTGACGCAGGCCATCGAGCGTGAGGAACGACCACTGTGCGCCCAGAAATTCCACGGTCTGGCCACGCCCGCTGGACGGCAGCATGCCCAGCGACACGCTGAAGGTCATGATCAGCATCAGGCCGACCCAGAACGTGGGCAGCGAAAAGCCCACGATGCTGCCCGCCATGATGGATTTGGAAAACCAGTTCTCCGGATACAGCCCGGCGAAGAGACCCAGCGGCACGCCCAGCAGCACGGCCAGTATCAGCGCCGCAATGGCCAGCTCCAGCGTGGCGGGCAAGCGCTGCAGGATGAGTTGGATGGCCGGCACGTTGTAGACGAAGCTCGCGCCCAGGTTGCCGTGCAGCGCACCATTCAGAAAGCCCAGGTACTGGCGCCACAGCGGCTGGTCAAACCCCAGCTCGGCAATGATGCGCGCGCGCTCGACCTGATCCACATCCTGGCCGATGAGGATGTCCACCGGGTTGCCGATGGCGTGCAGGCCCACAAAGACGATCACCGTCATCAACAGCACCACCACCAGGGCCTGCGCAACACGGCGCAGCAGCCAGCCGATCATGACGTGCTCTCTTCCACGGTGCGCTGCGCGGGCGGCAGTGCGGCCGTCCACTCGTCGCCAAACACCTCCGGCTCACTGAAAGCCTGCAGCTTTTCGAAGTGCCACTCCACATCCTCGGCGTAGAGCGTGCTCGCAATGCCTTGCGCGAGGCGCTCTGCGCCCACGCTGATGGCCGGAATATCTCCCGAGACGGTGCCGTGCGTGAGCGCAGCAGGGTAAGAGAACGCGTGGATGCGCTCCAGACCCGGGCAGGCGCCTGGCGTTTTGGGTTGCAGCTCGAAGGCGGGCCCCAGGTCGGGCGAGTCGGCCAGTTCCTGGTCGTCTTCCCCTTGCGGGTGCTCGAAACGGTCGCTCCAGTTGCGCACATGGGCGGCAAAGGGCGCAAATTCGCTGCGCGACGTCCAGTCGATGCGAAAACCGGTGGAGAAGATCACGAAATCCAGGTGGAACACCCCCTTGGAGGTATGCACGCGAATCTCCTCGCCCGTCCACTCCATGCGCTCAATGGCCGTACCCAGGTTGAAATGGGCATGGGCGTTGCGGGACACGCGCAGCGTGCTGCCGCGTGGCGGAGGCACCTGCTGCACATTGATGTAGTGGCGAATCTTCCATTTCCATGCGTCTGGCAGGCGCAGGTGGCCGTGGGTAAGGCCGGGACTGCCCGCACCCTTGCCCTTATTCACGCGCGGAATGTCGCTGCGGCGGATCAGCAGCTCCACACTGGCTGCGCCGCTCTCCAGCGCCGTGGCGGCGCTGTCCATGGCCGAGGCACCCGCCCCCACCACGCCCACGCGCTTGCCAGCGAGCTGGTGGTAGTCCATCGTGTCGGACGAATGCGCCCAGCGCTCGCGCGGCAGGTCGCCTGCGAACGCGGGCACGTAGGCACCGCCCAGGCCGTCGCGCCCGGTGGCCAGCACCACGTGGCGGGCAAACACAGTGCGCTCACCTTCGGGGCTGTGCAGATCGAGCTGCACCACGCCATCACCGCGCGGGCGCACGGCCAGCACGCGGTGCGCGTTGTGCACGGGCAGCGCCAACACCTTGCGGAACCAGCGCAGGTAGTCCATCCACTGCAGGCGCGGAATCTTGTCGAGCGCATCCCAGGCCTCCAGCCCGAACTGCGACTCGAACCAGGCGCGGAAGGTGAGCGAAGGCTTGCCCAGCGCCGGGCCGGTGAGCTGCTTGGGCGAGCGCAGGGTTTCCATGCGCGCCGTGGTGGCCCAAGGGCCTTCAAAGCCTGCAGGCGACTGGTCGAAAATCTCGGCCTGCACGCCCATGAAGCGCAGCGCCGCGCAGGCAGCCATGCCGGACATGCCGCCGCCGATGATGGCCACCGGCAGCACGGGCTCGCCGTTCAGCATGGTCTCGGGCACCCAGTCCTTGGCGGGCAGGTCAAGCCAGGCCAGGTCCTGGTGCACCCGGGCTTCGAGCGCGTCCAGCCCCTGGGGCGGCAGTATGGTGTCGTGTGTCATTCGTGGTTCTCAGAGGATTCTTGGGCGGCAGGCGCTGGCAGCTGGCCGGGCGGCAGCATTTCTTCCAATAGCGCTGCATGGTCGCGCGCGTCGTGCAATACAAAACCCGGCAGCAGGCGCTGCGCCACATCGGTCAGGGTCTGGCAGAGCGCATCCATCGCCGGTGTGCAGGGCGCGGCCTGCTGGGTGACCACGCCGAAGAGAAAGGGAATCTCGGTATCGAGCGGGCGCACCACCACGCCTTGCAGCGGCAGGCCCAGCGCAGTGACCGGCTCCAGCACCGATACGCCCAGGCCGGCACGCACGGCAGCAATGGCGTTGACCGAGGCATTGGTTTCCATGAACTGGGTCTTGCCGCGCTGCGCGCCCGGGCGCGCTGCCGCAAAGGCATCGTCCAGCCGGCCGCGCAAGCGGTAGGGGTTGGTCATGGTGATGAGCCGGCGGTCGGCCAGGGCTGCCAGCGGCACCACCTCCAGGTCTGCCAGCGGGTCGCCCTGCGGGAGCACCGCCACGCAGGCGGCACGGCCGATCCAGTGCACCTGCAGGCCGCGATGCTCGAGCGGCAGGCTGCTCACGCCCATCTGGGCCGCACCGGTGAGCACGCCGTGCGCCACCTGCTCGGGCGAAGCGCTGCGCACCCGGATGTGCGAGATGCTGTCTGCAGCTTCTGCCCCCATCTGCGCCAGCGCTTGCGGCACCAGGCCGGCAGCCAGGGCTGGCGTGGCCAGAAGGTTCAGGGGCCGCTGGCTGCCCTGCGCGATCTCGCTGGCGCGCTGGCGGATGTGCTGCAGGCTCTGCAGCGCATGGGCGACGTCCTCATACAGCAGAAAGCCCTGCTCGGTAGGCGTGACACGCGGGCCGTTGCGGCTGAAGAGCGCGTAGCCAATCTCCTGCTCCAGCTCCTGCACCAGGCGGCTGATGGCGGGCTGTGAGCGGCCCAGCAGGCGCCCTGCGGCAGTCACGCTGCCGGTGGAGATCACGGCCGCAAAAGCCTCGAGCTGACGGAGTTCCATCGTGTTGAATGCAAAAACTGAATTTTGAAGCCTTCAGTATGCATAATACAAATACTAATTTCACATATCCAAATACCTCTTGTGTATTTGCTGTAGCGTCCGCGACAGACGGACCATGAAAAAAGGGAGCCTTTCGGCTCCCCATCATCGGTGTTCTGTATACAGCGCCCTGCGCTGCCGCCATTACAACCCCAGCTTCTGGGCGACGTAGTCCGCGTCCTTGTCGCCCCGCCCGGACAGGTTGACCAGAATGTTCGCGCCCTTGCCCAGCGTGGGCGCCATGCGCATGGCCCAGGCCACCGCGTGGGAGCTTTCCAGTGCAGGAATGATGCCTTCGACGCGCGAGAGTGTCATGAAGGCGTTCAGGCACTCCTTGTCGTCCACCGCCTGGTAGTCGACACGGCCGATGTCCTTGAGGTAGCTGTGCTGCGGCCCCACACCCGGGTAATCCAACCCCGAGGCAATGCTGTGCACGGCAGCAGGCGAGCCGTCGGCGTTTTCCAGCACATAGCATTTCATGCCGTGGATTTCGCCAGGCTTGCCCACCGACAGGGTGGCAGCATGCTTGCCGGGCCTGTCCACGCCCTCGCCTGCGGGCTCCACACCGACAAGCTTCACGCCTGCGTCATTGAGGAACGCCGTGAAGATGCCCATGGCGTTGGAGCCTCCGCCCACGCAGGCTGTCACGTAGTCAGGCAGCCTGCCGTGCCTCGCCTGGAACTGCTCGCGCGCCTCGCGGCCCACAATCGACTGGAAATCGCGCACCATCTTGGGAAAGGGGTGCGGGCCGACGACCGAGCCGATCGCATACAGAAAGTTGGTCGGGTCCTTCAGGTACTCTTCAAACGCGCTGTCCACCGCGTCCTTCAAGGTGGCCTGCCCACGCGTCACCGCCACCAGCTTGCAGCCCAGGATACGCATCTTGGTGACGTTGGGGTGCTCTTTTTCGATATCGACCTGCCCCATGTGGATTTCGCATGGAATACCGACCAGCGCGCAGGCGGTGGCCAGCGCCACGCCATGCTGGCCCGCGCCGGTTTCGGCAATCACCTTGGTCTTGCCCATGAACCTGGCCAGCAGCGCCTCGCCCAGGCAATGGTTGATCTTGTGGGCGCCGGTGTGGTTGAGGTCTTCGCGCTTCAAGTGAATCTGCGCGCCGCCCAGCTGCTCGGACAGGCGCCGGGCGTGGAAGATGGGGCTGGGCCGGCCCACGTAATCCTGGAACAGGTGCTGCAGCTCATCCTGAAAATCCTGGCGCTGCACGATCTTGTCGTAGGCCTGGGAGATGTCGTCCATCGCCTGCTTCAGATGCGGCGGCACCAGCTGGCCGCCATAGTCGCCAAAAAAACCGTCCGCATCGGGCATGGGCGCAAATTGCATGGTCGTCATCCTTTGTCTCTCTCTTTGGTGGAAATGGCTGGGTTAACCATCGTTGATACCACAGCGCAAAGGCGAAAACCTTGCAGGTTTTCCCGATGCCACAATAGCCCCATGAAAGCTGACGCCGTTCGCGACATCGTTTTTGCCCACGCCATGGAAACCGCTGCCCCAAGCGACGCCCTGCCCGATGCCGCACGGCGCGAGGCCATCACGCAGGAGGTGCTGCATGCGCTGGGCCAGCCCGCCACCGAAGGCAGGGCCGGCCAGGCCGCGTTCGGGCAGTTCCTGCAGACGCGGGCAGCGCGCATCATTGCCGCCAGCAACCTGCCCGCCGATGTACGGCAGTTGTGGCAGGCGCCTCCCGCCATGGCGCGCTGGGCGCCTGCCGCCATCCTGATCGGGGCGCTGGTGGCGGGTTTCGTCAGCCACCGCATCACCGATCCGCACCGGGTCGATCTGCTGTCGCTCTCGCTCCTGGGCATCGTGCTGTGGAATCTGCTGGTGTATCTGTGGACGGTGCTGCACGGCGCGCTGCGCCTGGCCCGGCCGCGCCGCCAGGCCACCGCGGTTCTGCAACCCGCCCAAAGCGCCCCTGCAGACAGTGGCAAGCCCGGCGACGGCCCGCCCGGCTGGCTGCAGCGCCTGCGTGGCAAGGCCATGCCGGGGCTGCGCGGCACCACCCTGCGCCGGATGGCGCTGGCCTTTGAGCGCAACTGGTGGCAGATCAGCCGGCCCGCGCGCCATGCGCAGTGGCTGCTGTGGCTGCACCTGGGTGCGGCGGCCATGGCCGCAGGGGCGCTCGCATCGCTGTGGATCACCGGGCTGACACGGGAATACCAGGTGGGTTGGGAGAGTACCTTCCTGTCTGCCGCCCAGGTGCAGCAATGGCTGAACGCCCTGTTTGCCCCCACACAGTGGCTGCAGCTGACCAGCCCCTGGAGCCTGTCCGATATCCAGCCCCTGCAGGGCTGGGTGAGCAATGACCGCCCAGCGGCCACCGGGGCGCAGCTGCCAACCATGGGCGTTGGCGAGCGCTGGGTCTGGGCCTATACCGCGCTGCTGGCCGTGCTGGTGATCGTGCCGCGCCTCTTGCTGGCGCTGTGGCAGGGCCTGCGCGGGCGCTGGCTGGCCAGCCACATGGCATTGCCGCTGAACCAGCCCTACTTTGCCAGCCTGCAGCGCGATTTTGGCGGCCTGGCCACGCAACTGGTGATCGTGCCCTACAGCATGGAAATCACCCCCCAGCGCAAGGTTGCCGTGGAGCACCATGCCGCCACGCTTTACGGCGCAGGGGCCGGCATCACCTGGCGCCCCGGCCTCGCCTATGGCGCTGCGCTGCCCGACATGGGCACGGCTGCGCCCGCCCAGACGGTGCTGCTGGTCAACCTGGCCGCCACGCCCGAGGCCGAAATCCACGCAGAGTTGCTGGCCCAACTGCACCGGCGGCATGGCAGCAGCAGCCAGCTGTGGCTGTGGACCGCCGACTTCGCCGCGCGCAACAGCGGCGCGCCCCGGCGTCTGCAGGAGCGCGAAGCCCTGTGGCAAGATTTCGCAAGGCAGAATGGCTTTACCGCACACCTGATCAGCGCCACCAGCTCCTGATTTTGTAGTATTCATCCATGACCGCAGATACCGCAACGCCCTCCTCCACCAACAACGATCAATCCATCCAGTGGTGCCTGCTGTCGCACACCAACATCGGCAAGACCACGCTCGCCCGCACGCTGGTGGAGGGCGATGTGGGCGAAATCCAGGATGCCGCCCACGTCACCAGTGAATCGCAGCGCTACCTGCTGCAGCGCACGGCCCAGGGCGATACGCTGTGGCTGTGGGACACACCGGGCTTTGGCGATTCTCTGCGCCTCTACAACCGCCTGCGCCAGCAAGGCAATCCGCTGGGCTGGTTCCTGTCGAATGTGTGGGACCGCTGGCGCGACAAGCCCTTCTACATGAGCCAGCGCGCCCTACTGGCCGCGCGCGACCATGCCGATGTGATGCTCTACCTGGTGAACGCTGCCGAGGACCCGCAGGACGCCGGCTACTGGGCCAGTGAAATGCGTATCCTGCAGTGGATGGACAAACCCGTGCTGGTGCTGCTCAACCAGATCGGTAGCGACACCTCTGCCGCGCAGACGGCCGCCGACCTGCAGCGCTGGCGCGCGGCGACGGCCGAGTTTGCAGGCACCGTCAAAGGCGTGCAGGTATTGGACGCCTTCACCCGCAGCTGGTGGCACGAAAAGCAGGTGCTGGAGCGAATCACACCGCTGCTGCCCGATGCCAAGCAACCCGCGTACCTGCGCCTGCTGCACGAGCGCGCCAGCGCCCAGCGGCAGCGCGAATCCGCCAGCCTGCAGGCGCTGGCCGAACAATTGCTGCATGCCGCAGCCGCGCAGGAAGTGGCCGAGGCCGAAGACAGCAAGCTGTGGCAGCGCGCCTGGGGCAAGCTCGGCAATACCTTGACCCAGGTCACCCAGGCGGTGCGCGGCAAACCCGCCGCCGACGACGCCATCAACCCGCAGCAGGCTGCTGCCATGCAGCGGCTCACGCAGTCTCTGCAGCAGGCCGACATTGCCAGCACGCAAACCCTGCTTGCGCTGCATCATCTCGACGGCCAGGCCGCCAGCCAGATCCAGCAGCAGCTCAAGGACCAGCTCAAGATCAGCACCCCCATCGACCCGCAAAGCGCCAGTCTGTGGGGCGCAGTCACGGCGGGCGCTGCCACCGGCCTGGGCGCCGACATGGTGGCCGGCGGCATGACGCTGGGCGCAGGCGCACTGGTGGGCGCACTGGTGGGCGCCATCACCTTTGCCGGCGCTGCCTGGGGTGCCAACAAGGTGTTTGACCAGGAGGAACAACGCTTTCGCCTGTCGCCCGACTATCTGACGGCGCTGGCCAGCCAGGCACTGCTCAAGTACGTGGTGATATCGCATTTTGGCCGGGGGCGTGGCCGCTATACCAGCCCCGGCGCACCCGCACAGTGGAACGACGCCGTGCAGGCTGCCGTGCAGGCCCATGCCAGCCAGTGGCAGGCGCTGTGGGCGGCCATCGGCGCGCAGGAAAAGGATGCGCCCATGGCCGATGCCACCCGCAGCGCCCACCTGCAATCGCTGCAACTGCTGCTGGGCGAATGCCTGCAGCAGGGGCTGCAGACCCTGTATCCCGGCCTTGCCACACCTGCCGCCGTGTCGCCAACTGCAAACAAGTGACAGCCGCCTGTCGGCGCACATCTCGCCTGCACTTGTTTTTTGCACGCCACAGGCGCAGCATGGCATAGCCTTTGGGTGCGGCAATTGTCCAGCACCTGGCAGTCAACAGCCTTCACACCGATAACAGGAGTGCTTTATGCGCAATACATGGAAAGCTTGGATCGCCACCGTCGCCCTGTGCGGCACCGCCGCCGCCTTTGCACAAACCCCGGCCGCCGCTGCGGCGCCCGCTGCCGCCGCCAAACCCGCTGCAGCCATGCAGACCTTCCTGTGCAAGGATGGCACCAGCGTGCAGGCAGAAACCTCCAAGGGCGCATGCAAGGGCCACAAAGGCATTGACAAGAGCGGTGGCGCCAGCGCTGCACCCGCAGCAGCGGCAAAAGCAGCGCCAGCAGCGGCTGCACCTGCGGCAGCCGCTCCCAAGGCAGGAGCAGTACCGGCGCCCGCCAAGACCGCAGCCCCCGGCGGCGGCGCAGGCAAGGTCTGGGCCAACAACAACACCAAGGTCTACCACTGCCAGGGCGACCGCTACTACGGCACTACGAAGAATGGCGAATACATGAGCGAGGCCGACGCCAAGGCCAAGGGCATGCACGCCGCCAAGGGCAGCAAGGCCTGCGGCGCCTGAGGCGCCTCTGACAGCGATCCATTCCCAAGCCACCACCAGCGCCCTGCGGCCATACGCCCAGGGCGTTTTTTCTGGCCTCGGCGCATGTAAACACGTTCTAAGGGCAGCGCCTGCTGTTCAGCCCCGCCGTTCTTTGCGATGATCTGCGCTTTGTACACACCATGGCAGGGGTGGAATGACCTTAGGAATCGCGGCCCACGGGCCACAGGCGGGCGCCGCCGTGCGGCAGGCGGTAATCGCGGCGGAACTGCTGGGCCGGGGCGAGATCGGCGGCTTTGCGGTATTTGCGGTCATTGACGCGGCTGGCCAGGCGCACCACTGCTGGGGCCAGCAAGGCGGCATCACGGCGCTGCAGATTCCGCCTGCATGGCTGGCAGCCACGCACGCCGCAGTCATCACCAGCGGGCCAGAGCGGCCCGAGCCGCTCATGCAGTTTCTGCCGGGGCGCGACGGCGTGGGCCTGGTCACCGGGCACCGCCTGCCCAACCGCCCCGGCGCCATCCACCAGGAGCCGCTGAACCAGCGTGTGCTCGCCCTGCTGGCCACCGGCCTGCACCCCCAGGCAGCCGTCGATCAGGTGCTGGCTGCCCACCCCCAGGCCGATGCAGGCTTGATTGCCATCAATGCACTGGGCCAGATCGGCTGCGGCAACAGTGCGCGCGTGCAGCAGCGCGGCGATACAGGCGCAGGCCTATGGCACAGCACGGATGAGGCGCAGGCCGGCTTTGCATTTCTGCACAATGCCATCCAGCCCACACCGGCGGTGGCGGAATGTGTGCAAAGCATGCTGCGCGCCGCGCTGGACCAAACAGCGCACCCTGCCCGCTACCAGATGCTGCAATTGACAGATGTCATCCCAGTGGAGCCCGCAGCCGCCGACGCCCTGCATGTGGATGCGCAATGGCGCGTGGAGCGCGTCGCCTCGGCCGATCCCTTCATGGCGCAGGCGCAGCAGAACATCACCTTGCTGCCGCTTTCCATGCCCGTATGGCAAGCGGGCCGTTGCGTGGGGCAGATGGCTACCGAGCTGTTCGCCCAGGTGGCCCATGGCCGGGCCACGCCAGCGGCGGCGGCCATCGCCAATCTGGCGCTGGCAAGCCTTGCCTCGCGCTAGCGAAGCGTGGCCTCGCTCCGCGCTTTCCACCAGGCGCTCCACTGCGCCGCGTAGCCTGCAATGCCCTGCGGGAAGATCAGCACCAGCAGCAAAATCACGCCGCCCAGCGCCGCGCGCCAGTAGTCGGTATTGCGGGCCAGCACATCGTGCAGCCACGTGAAGCTGAACGCGCCCACCACCGGGCCCACCAGGGTCTGCACACCGCCGAGCAGCACCATCACCAGCCCATCAACGGATTTGGCCACCGACATGGTTTCCGGCGAGATGCTGCCCTTGGAAAAAGCAAACAGCGCGCCCGCCAGACCGGCCACGCCCGCAGCCAGCACAAAGCCCAGCCATTGCACCTTGGCAACCGGAATGCCAATCGCCTCGGCCCGCAGCGGTGAATCGCGCCCGGCCCGCAGCGCATAGCCCAGCGGGGCATACAGCACGCGCCACAGCCACAGCACGCCTGCGGCCACCAGCGCCAGCGTCAGCAGGTAGAACCAGCGCTTGTCTTCCAGCCAGGCGGCGGGCCACACGCCCGTCATGCCATTGCTGCCGCCGGTGACGGAATCCCACTGGAAGGTGGTGGCCCAGGTGATCTGCGCAAAGGCCAGGGTCAGCATGGAAAAGTACACCCCGGTCAGCCGCACGGCAAACCAGCCAAACAGCAGGCCGCCTGCGGCAGCGGCCAGGGGCGCCAGCAGCAGCGCCAGTTCCATGGGCAAATGCAGCGCCGACAGCAGCAGGGCCGCGCCATAGGCCCCCAGGCCAAAGTAGGCCGCGTGGCCAAACGAGTGCAGGCCCGCCGGGCCCATGAGGAAATGCAGGCTCACGGCAAACAGGGCGGCAATCAGCAGATCGACCAGGAGCACCAGCGTGTACGAATCGGCTCCCACCACCCACGGCAGCGCCAGCAGACCCAGCAACAATACCCCACCCGCAGCCCAGAACGCCGGCTGCAGCGGGTGCAGGGGTCGCTCGCGCAGGCCCTGCACGCGGCTAGCCGCCTGCGGCTTGCCAAACAGGCCCCAGGGCCGCACCACCAGCACCACGGCCATCACCAGAAAATCCACCATCAGGGTCAGCTGCGGAAAGGCGACATTCACCCCGGCAATCTGTACCACGCCCAGCCACACGCAAACGGCCTTGACCACTGACACCAGAAGCGCGGCCACAAAGGCACCCGTCAGCGATCCCATGCCGCCCACCACCACCACCACGAAGGCTGAGCCGATGGTCTGCAGATCCAGCTCCAGCGTGGCGGGCTCGCGCGGCAGTTGCAGCGCGCCGCCCAGGCCCGCCAGCGCCGCGCCCAAGGCAAACACTGCGGTGAACAGCCAGGCCTGACGCACGCCCAGCGCGCCCACCATCTCCCGGTCCTGGGTGGCGGCGCGCACCAGCATGCCAAAGCGCGTCTTGTGCAATAAAAGCCAGGTAGCACCCAGTACCATTGGCCCAGCCGCTATCAAAAATAGGTCATAAGAAGGAAAGGCCCGACCCAGGATATCGACCGCGCCGCCCAGGCCCGGCGCACGCGGACCCAGCAGCTCATCGGGCCCGCACAGCCACAGCACCGCGTCCTTGATGACCAGCACCAGCGCAAACGTGGCCAGCAGCTGAAAAAGCTCTGGCGCCTTGTAGATGCGGCGCAGCAGCACCACCTCCACCACCGCACCCAGCAGCCCCACCCCGAGGGCAGCGAGCGGAATAGACAGCCAGAACGCCCAGCCTTCGCCCCAGGTTGCCAGCGGCAGCAGCGCCTCGGCAATGGCATAGGCGGCATACAGCCCCACCATGTAGAACGAGCCATGGGCGAAGTTGACGATGCGGCACACGCCAAAGATCAGCGACAGGCCCGCCGCCACCAGAAACAGCGACGAGGCCCCAGCCAGACCACCCAGCAATTGAACCAACAGGCCGGAAAAGCTCATGCCACCCGCTTCCCAGCCACGCCATATCGCACAGCAGGGGCTGGAGCGCGTGCAGCGCCACAGGGAGAGGATATTTCACGATCTGCGAAACAGCGAGGAAGCGCCGCCGCGCAGCGGCACAGGAAGTGCTTCATGGATTCGGCCGCAGCTTTTTCACCTCTTCGTCCGAAGGCAGGTAATCCTTGCCATCGCGGTACACATAGTCCACCAGTTCGCCCTTGCCCTTCACTTTCTTGAGCCGGCCCACGTAGGCGCCCATGGTCGACTGGTGATCCTGGGCGCGCCAGGTGATCTTGCCAAAGGGCGAAACCACTTCCAGCCCCTCGAAGGCCTTGACCAGCGCCTCGGTCTCGGTGCTGCCCGCCTTCCTGATACCTTCGGCCAGCGACTTGATGCCCGCATAGCCCACCACCGATCCCTGGCGCGGGTAATCCTTGTACCTGGCCTGGTAGGCGTCGAAGAAAGCCTTGTGCTCGGGCGTCTTGAGCGTGTGCACCGGGTAGCCCGTCACAATCCAGCCATCGGGCGTTTCGCTCTTCAAGGCATCCAGGTACTCGGGCTCGCCGCTCAGCACGCTCACCACCGGGCGGTCCTTGAACAGGCCGCGCGTATTGCCTTCGCGCACGAACTTGGTCAGGTCGGTGGCAAACAGCACGTTGAAGATGGCGTCGGGCTTGGCGTCGGCCAGCGCCTGCACCACGCTGCCCGCGTCGACCTTGCCCTGCACCGTGGCCTGTTCGGTCACGAATTCGATATCGGGCTGCGCCGCCTTCATCTTGGCCTTGAAGGTGGCGACCGACGACTGGCCGTATTCGTAGTTGGGGTAGACCAGTGCCCAGCGCTTCTTCTTCAGCTTCAAGGCCTCTTCCACCAGCATCGACACCTGCATATAGGTCGATGGCCGCAGGCGGAAGGTATAGGCATTGCCATTGCTCCACACCATCTTGTCGGTGAGCGGCTCGGTGGCCAGGTAGAAGAACTTCTTCTGCTTGGCAAAATCGGTCAGCGCCATGCCGGTGTTCGACAGAAAGCCACCCGCCAGCACGTCGACCTTCTCGCGTGCGATCAGCTCTTCGGCCACGCGCACGGTATCGCCGGGGTTGGCGTTGTCGTCACGGGTGATCAGCTGCAGCTTCTTGCCGCCCACGCCGCCCGCCTGGTTCACCTCGTCAATCGCCAGCTCCATGCCGCGCTTGTAGGGCTCCAGAAACGCAGGCTGGTTCTTGTAGCTGTTGATCTCGCCGATCTTGATGGTGCCTTCTGCATGGGCACCAGCCGAACACACCAGGGCTGCGGACCAGGCCACAGCACGCATTGCCAAACGGGTTGTCATGGGATAAGTCTCCTGAACTCAAAGAACCGGTCCTGCGCCACCCCACAAAGCCGGGCACGCCTTTGGCGGGCTATTTTCGCCGCAAGTGCGGACCAGCGGCGGGGTGTGCGGAAAATTCCACAGTCAAGCGGCCACGCGCGACCCGCGCCCAGAGCGGTGAAGCCCCTGATATGAACACGACGATATGCCCATATGACGTTTAAGTTGTATGAATAGTGAACAATAGCGTTTATAGATATAGCAGGGCGTGTTCCGATCCTCAGCAATGGCGCCAGAAGATCTTCCGCATGCTCCAAGACCAACCCAGACTGCCGCAGCGCCATCTTCGCGCCCTTTGCAGCAGCCATTTTTGAACCTGCATTGTCATGAGCGCTTTTCTCGAAGAACGTGTCCTCTCCGTCCACCACTGGACCGATCGCCTCTTTTCCTTCACCACCACGCGCGACCCGGCGCTGCGCTTCTCCAGCGGCCACTTCACCATGATCGGCCTCAAGGTCGACGGCAAGAACCTGCTGCGCGCCTACTCCATCGCCAGCCCCAACTATGAAGAGCACCTGGAGTTCCTGTCGATCAAGGTGGACAACGGCCCGCTCACCAGCAAGCTGCAGCACATCCAGGTGGGCGACACCATCATCGTCGGCAAGAAGCCTACCGGCACCCTGCTGGTGGATTACCTGCTGCCCGGCAAGAACCTGTACCTGATCGGCACCGGCACGGGCCTGGCACCCTGGCTGTCGGTGGCGCGCGATCCCGAAACCTATGAGCGCTTCGAGAAAGTGGTCGTCGTGCACGGCGTGCGCCAGGTGCAGGAGCTCGCCTACCAGCAGCTGCTGGAGGAAGACCTGCCCAACCACGAATTCCTGGGCGAAATCGTCAAGGACAAGCTGATCTACTACCCCACGGTCACGCGCGAGCCTTTCCGCAACCAGGGCCGCATCTCCAACCAGATCAATGCCGGCACCTTCCCCCAAAACATCGGCCTGCCCGAGTTGAACCCCGACACCGACCGCGTCATGCTCTGCGGCAGCCCTGCCATGCTGGCCGAACTCAAGGAACTGCTCGAATCGCGCGGCTTCAAGGAAGGCAACACCTCCACCCCTGGCGACTTCGTCGTCGAACGCGCCTTTGTCGAAAAATAACTATCGTTTCAATAGCACATAGTGCCTACTGGTAAAGCGTCAGAGGCCAAAAACACCAAAACCCGCAGCGGTTACCGCCTACGGGTTTTGTTTTTGAAATGCCTAGATGCGGAACCGTCAGAGCAGCTGCTCGGTATAGAACTGCCCGCCATGGTAGAGCAGCGGCGCCACGCCGGTCCGGTAGCTGCAGTGCTCGACTTCGCCCACCAGAATCACATGGTCGCCTGCATCGTGGCGGCTGCGGCTTCTGCATTCAAACGTGGCAATCGCGCCATCGAGCACAGGCAGGCCGCTGGCGCCCTGCTGCCAGTCCACCCCCGCCCAGCGGTCCACGCCCTTGCGGCTGAACTGCAGCGCCAGCTCCTTTTGCGGCGCGCCCAGCACATTCACCACATAGTGGCTCACGGCCTCGAACACCGGCATCGAGGTGGCCGTCTTCATCAGGCTCCACAGCACCAGGGGCGGCGCCAGCGATGCCGAGTTGAACGAACTGATCGTCAGCCCCACCTTCGCGCCGTCGGGCGCCAGCGCCGTCACCACCGCCACGCCGGTGGCAAAGCGACCCAGCGCATCACGAAAGTCGCGCTCGGAAAACGGCGCAGCAGCAGCGGGGTGGAGGTGTTCAGGGGACAAGGAGCGGTTCACAGGACAGACAGGCTGCATGACCGGAACCGGCATGCATGCATAAGGCAACTTCATCAATTATCGGCCAGCCCACGAGGCCCCTGCCCGCGTAGGTGCATGGCGACTTGAACCGCGTGGATGCTTTTGTCATTCGGTCCTATTTATAAGAATTGTTAATTAATTTTATGAAATTAATTATTAACATAAAATTATTTAGAAATAAATTTACTCAATAAGTAAGCGATCGCACAAATAGCGTTTTCAAGACGCATGGTGGTCGGCTCACGAAAAACGGAGAGGAATCCATGAAATTTTTGCAAAAAGTCCTGCCGCTGGCCTTGCTGGGCGTGGCTGCCACCCAGGCCTGGGCCCAAACCGGCACCAACCCCTTACAAAACTGCACACCTACTCAGGTGCGCGCAACAGAACGATACTGGTTTGCCGGCAACAAGATCGCAATGGATTTTGGCGTGTCCGGCACTGCGCTGCCCACCATCACGGCCAGTCCGGCTACCGTGTCCAACGTGCAGGAAGGCTCCACCGTCGTAACTGACGCCAATGGCACCTTGCAGTTCTGGGTCGGTGAAGGCAGTGTCTACAACCGCAACCAGGTAGTCATGGCCAATGGCAGCGGCATCACTGGCAACCTGAGCGCTGTACAGGTGGTGGTGGCCTTTGCCGCACCAGATGTACCGGGCAAATACTTCGTGGTCGCTACTTCGGGGGCGGCTGCTGGCATTCCTGGCACCCTGCTGTACTCGATAGTGGATATGACCGCCAATGGCGGCTTGGGCGCGGTGACGAGCAAGAACATCACCGTTCCCGGCGGCATTTCCAGCAACGAAACCCTTTCTGCCGTGCCCAATAGCGACGGCACCGGCTATTGGGTGATGACGACCAGCTATGGCACCCGAAACCTGGTTGCACAACTGTTTGACAGCAACGGGCCTGTGGGCGCTCCGGTGGTCTCCACATTGTCGGAAGACGTCGGCAACCTCTTTGGTAGCATCTATTTCAACAAGGATCTGACACAGTTCGCTGTTGCAACCAGTGTTCAGGGTTCAAACTCCAGCAACATCGTCCGGACCATGCGCTTCAATGCGCAAACCGGCCAGGCCACCGAAATCGCCAGCTGGCACGCAGGCACCACAGGCTCGGCGTATGCAGCCGATTTTTCGCCCAGCGGCAAATACCTGTACGTATCGAACATCTACCCGGGCCAGTTGTACCGTTATGACGTGAGCACCGGGGATGCTGCGACGATCAAGGCCAGTGAAGAATCCGTCGGCGTTACCGGGGATATTCGGGGCGGCGGCCATGTGCGGCGTGGGCCGGATGGTGCCATGTGGATCGCTCACGAGGCAAACAACCCATCGCTCACCCGCATTGCCAATCCAGACGAAGCGCTGGTTGCCAACATTGGATTTGCACGGGGCAATATCGCATTGCCCGCAGGCGTCACCAGCCGCTGGGGCCTGCCGCAGACCGTCGCAGGCTGCCCCAAGCCGCTGGCGCCCGATGCCGTTCCCGCCGTCAGCGGACCGGCCGCCCCCTTCTATGTAGGCACACCACAGACACTGGCCGTCAACCTGTCCAACCAGGGCGGCAGCGGCAATGTGGCCGACGGCACGCTCACCATCAACCTGCCCGCCAATGTGCAGGCCGGCAACGGCCTGCCAGCCGCCTGTACTGCCGTATCGCCACAGCAGGTCAATTGCGACCTGGCTGCCGCAGGCATGGGCCCGGTTGCCCCTGGCGCCACCCTGGGGCCGCTGAGCATTCCCGTCACTGTTTCGGCCCCCGGCACCTACAACGTGGATGTGACCGTGGCGGGCGTGACCGGCGAGACCGGCGCCGCCTTGCTCAACAACACGGCCCAGACCAGCATCACCGCGCTGGCCCTGGCGCCGGACGCCGTACCGGCCATCAGCGGGCCTGCAGCACCCTTTGGCGTGGGCACCCCCCAGGTGCTGGCGGTACAGGTCGCCAACAACGGCGCTGCTGGCGATGTGGCTGATGGCACGCTCACCGTCACCCTGCCCACCAACGTGCAGGTGACGGCGGGCGCCAGCCTGCCTGCTGGCTGTACGGCGGCAACGCCCCAGCAGGTGACCTGCAACCTGGCCACTGCAGGCGGCCCGATTGCCCCTGGCGGCAGCATAGGGCCACTGAACATCCCCGTGACCGTTTCGGCACCGGGTACCTACAGCGTGGATGCGGTCGTGACGGGTGTGACCGGTGAGGTGGACGCTGCGCTCCTCAACAACACCGCGCAAACCAGCATCATCGCGCAGGGGGCCGTGCCACCCGTCAATGGCGCCGCGCCCGTACCCACCCTGGGCGCCGGTGCGCTGGCAACGCTGTCTGCCGCCCTGGGCGCATTGGCGATTGCCACACGCCGCCGCAGAGCGCGTGCGGCCGAGTAAAAACGTGCTCTCCAGCCACTGCCCGGGCCAGCCTTGCGCTGGCCTTTTTCATGGAAGGTGCAATGCGGGCCGCGCAGACGTTGATTTTTCGCACGGCCGCCCGCATCTTGTGGATAACGTGAAACATCAGCGCAGGTAACTCCAAGGTATGTCCCTGATCCCCAATTTCGCCAT
>NZ_JBEBNZ010000011.1:0-131147 GCF_040396735.1 Comamonas odontotermitis | reverse complement strand
AGTGACCCACAGCTTAGAAGGCTGTTGCTCTATCCAACTGAGCTACGGGCAGGTGTTTGATTAATAACGGATTTTCGTTATTTGCGCTGGCGGTGATGGATTGACAAACGCGGAGCGCTCCGCGTTTGTCAATATCGCCATCGTCATGACTGGGCGTTATTATGCCCGCATTCCTGTCTCACTTTGTGGCCTTAACCTTAGTGCCTCGACGCAGATAGTGACGTTTCGTGGTCTGCACGGATGTGTGCCCCAGCTGCTTAGATGCAGCCAGCTCTCCGCGTACTTCGGCAACGTCGTCTGCCGCTTTAGCTCGCAGGTCATAGAACCAAAACGCCTCGATGGCGCTGGAAAATTCCTGATCGCCGGATGCGCTGGCGGCAGTTGCTGCGGCTTTGCGAGCAGCTAGAAATCGCCGGCGGAGCGTGATTTCCGTCAAAGGCGCGCCGCGCTCATTGACAAGAAGTGCGCTCACATGCACCTTGTGGGTTGCTTTGCGGCTTGCAATGCGTTCTAGCAGGGCCTCCAGCTCGCCTGCAATCTCAAAGCGAAGAGGTACAGCTGTCTTGCTCTGCTTGACCTCTAGGTAGCCGCCTGCAATATCGTGATCTGACATTCTTCGAACGTCGCCAGGGCGCTGCCCGGTCAAGTACACCAAGTCCATGGCGTCTCGCAGTGGTTCATCACCTTTGTCGTAGACAGCTTTGTAAACCCGATCATCAATGTAGACCTCGCGCTTTCCGACTGATAGGCCCTTGATGCCCTTGGTTGGGTTTTCGCGTTCAGTCCAGCCCCATGCGCGGGCCATGTTGAACATGTGGGAGAAGGTGCGCTTTAGCCTGTTGGCAGTGGTTGGTGTTGCTTTGGCCCACTGCAAAAGCTGGTGGATGTGCTTGGGTTTGATCGCCTCTAGAGGGGCGGGGCTGGGATTGCAGAAGAACTCGCGCAGCTTTTTCATGTCGCCAGCGAGTGTGGCCTGCGTGGATTTCGCCTTGGTAGGGATGATCTCAGCCTCGTACTTGGCTGCCAGATCCGCAAAGGTTTCTCCGGGCATCTGGACACCTGTTGCGGACAACTCTAGCCAGCGTTTCACTGCCTCCCGGAAGTCGCTGCCTAACGGGATTTCACGGCGCGGCTTTTGTCCGGTGTCGAAGTAGTAGTAAACCTTCCCGGACTTCTGTTTACGCTCCCGGAAGTTTGGCATTGAGCTAACCATGGCTAATTGCAGGCTCCCAGGTGAGCGGGGCCGACTCCTTTGTTTTTGTGCCCTCGATAGCTGAACGCGACACGATAGGCCGGCCCACAGCATTTAGGTAAAACGGTATTTTCATAGAGCGCAGGCAGTCTGCTTGCCGCTGCTCGCGTGTGCGCCCAGGCTTTCCGCCTCTGACGCCAGTAAGCTCTTTGACCTCATCTGTGGTGAGAAACAGGGCCATATCCATTCCTCCAAAAAAGAACCCCGCATCAAGAGCGGGGCTCGGGTTCGTCTTGTTCGCGGTAGGGTGCGCGTTTGTCGCCCCACTTTCGGGCTCGTTTGGTGGTCATGACATGGACTCACCAATCTCTGCTGCAGCTTGAACAATTGCGCGTCGAGTAGCTGAGGCCAGGCCGCCATTGGCGCGAGTGGATTCAGCTTGCCATCCGCCGGCAACGGAAGGCGGTACACCATCCGGCGTAGTCTTTGCCGCGCTGGCACACTCGCCATCGCTCCACACCATTACGGTCAGACGCAGCTTCACAGCTAGCCCGAGGGCGTCGCCGTCGTCAGCAAGAGGATTCCAAGCCGCCCAATCTTTGGGTTCATGCGCGGCATCAATGGGGTCGATCCTTATGCCAGCGGCCTTGGCAGCCAGTACCAACATTTCGTGTTCTGTCTTCTTCATGTGTTTCCTTCTTGCTTTGGGGCTGCGGGGAGGGGCGCCCAGTGCGTGAGCTTCCCAATTTGAAGAACCGTGTAGGCCATGTCATAGGTGACATCTACGCCGTCGGCCTTCCAGTCTCCATAGCTATCCTTGTATGCCACCACCATTCCGCTGGTGCCCAAGACCAAAATGGTTGTGTAGCTGGGCGCAGTCTCGATTGACTGCCACCCCGGGTTAGGCCCCACCGTAGATCCAGCATCCATGCGGGTTTGCAGTGATTCAGGACCGTTTTGGGCAGCACCCCGGTCAGCCTGCATGTGGGCCACGGCTGCTTGCCAAATTTCCCATTCTCGATCTGAAGAAAAACTACACAGGTCTTCGATTTCTTCATCATTCCAGTCTCGAATCTCTGGAATTCGGCGGCGCCGGTCTTCATTGCGCCACTGCTCAAACGCCTCACGGCTTGGGTCAGGGGTTGTCATTGGTGGCTCCTATTCCGTGTGCCGTACGAGTGATGTCAACCAGTTGAAGAATGGTTGGGATGGTCAAATAAACACCCATACGGCAAAGTGCATCTCGGAGGCCTGCCGCTGATTCGACCCTGCTGTTGTGGTGCCACTCTTGGCTTTGCGGCTTCCGCTCAGGTGGGGGAGGGGCGGCTGAGAGCATGCCGTTCCACATACGTAGTCCGTCCGGCCACTCTTCTTCTAGCCATTCCCTATGCGGGCTGTGATCCATCGAGGCTTTCTGAGCAGCACGCTTCATGTTGGAGTCTGGCTCTACCGGCACCAGGCGCCACCCCTCCGGCGCAGCCTGCCGCGCTGATAGCTGGGCCAGCTGGTTGCGCGCCTCAGTATTCAGTGCATTAGCTGTGTCCAGGCGCTGGGTGAGGGAGGTGACTTGCTGCTCGGCTGCCTCGGCGCGGTTGGTTTGGGAGGCGCGCTCGGCCTTGATCTGCTCGATCTCCGTCACCAGAGCGCGCAGCACAGTGGCTGCCTTCTCATGGACGGGCACGCCATCCCACCAGCGATGGCTTGATTCGGTCAGGCTTTCAAAAAATTGAGCCAGCCGCAGCGCTTCTGGCTGTGCTTCTGTCTTGTGTGTCATGGTGACCTTTCATTCAAACTTCTTGTGCTGGCCGCAGATAGTGCAGCGACAGTGAAAGCGGATCCATTCAGAGCCTGAATCGTCAACACATCTGTGGTGACTTATGGTTTCCCATTTATGCAGGTGCCAATCCCCAGTAATGAGGAAGCGAAGTAAGCGAATCATGGTGCCCTCACATCGATGGCGTAAACCAGCACTGGCTCTGTGCCGAAGTGCTGGTGGGTGATGGTCTTGATCGTGAAGCCGCGCCATGGGCGCACAAGGCGCCGGGCGTGGGCGTCTCTGGCGGGGTAGCCCAGGGTCAGCACGATCTGGTCATACTCGCGGCCTTCCAGGCGCTTGGCCCAGTGCGGTGTGCACAGCCGGAATTCCTCAGGCTTGGTGCAGTCGCGGATGGCCTCGAAGTATTCCCGCTTGAGAGGGAGGTGGAGGGTGGTCATGGTGCCACCTTGGGGGCGGGCTTCCGTTTAGCAGTTTTCTGCTTTGGTAGATTTGTTGGGTCTTCCGTTAAGTCGGTGCAGTTAACGCAGCGAGAACGCAAGTCTTGAGATTCGCCGAGGTAAGCCCCACAGCACTCACAAAGCGTGCCATCAATCATCATTTCAGCTATTTCTCCCATCTCGTTCCTCCTTCGCGCGTGTGGCTGATTCAAGATTCAGTCGGTCGCAGGTTGCTTTAGCTTCCTTCTCCGTCTTGAATGGATGGATGTCTCCCTGATAGCCACACGGCTTGTATCGATGTTCGCCAGGTGCTTTTCGAGAGATGCCCCAACCTATGATCGGAGCACCAGGTTTGTGTATGTCGCTCCAGCTAACTGGACGGAATTTGCTGCCTTGAATACTCATTGGTTGCTGTCCTTCTGTGGTTGGGCCTGGGCGGGCTGGCCCTCCTGCGCCTGGGCGCGCTGGGCGACGGGTTCTAGGATGAAGCAGGCAATGTGGCGGCCCGTGCCTTTGCCGATGGATTCGTCTTCGGTGGCCAGCCACTTAACATCGCCCAGATTGCGCACCTGCCCCTCGTCGCCAACGATGGCTTTCATCAGCATCAACACCCACTTGTCGATTGGGTACACCAACACCACGCGCTTGCCCTTCTTCCATTCCTCGATGCACTTGCGCACCCAGGCGGTAGGGCCTTTCTTCTTGCCTTCGTGGATGATTGATCCAAAAGGAGGATTCACGTAGTTCGACTGCCCCCATTCGCAGGTCAGTCCGTCGAAATCTGCGGGCTTTGGGAATGGGCACGGGTCGAAGTCGAAGTGGAACTCAGCGTCGAGCCGGGCGTACAGGTCAGGCGGGGTCAGCCAGTAGTGCTTACCATCGGATCCATTGCCGACGTGAAATTTGTTAGCCTCGGGCGCGAGTTGGTTTTGGTGGATTTGCATGTTCATGAATCATTCCCCCCTCGCGGCATTGCCGCCTTCCTGGGCTGCCCAGGGTAGTAATGGGGTGGCGTAGCCCAACATCAATGGGTGCTTTGGGTCGCCGCTTTTCGTCAGGCCGAAGTGCATCACCGGCTTGCCCGAGGACACCAGGGCATCCATCAGAATGTCGAAAGCACCCTGCAGCTGGGGCGGAACCTTGGTGCTGTTGCCCCAGCAGGGCACCAGAATGTCGGCCTCGGTGATGATGTCAGTGATGTGGTCGCCGATTTCATCGCCGTATGGGTCATCGACAGAGGCCAGGGCCTTCACATCGGTGGCGCGATACGCAAAGACATTGCCCACAATGAAACGGCTGCCGCCCCAGGCTTTGGTAAATCCGATCCACTTGCGCACGGTGGCGTCATCGACACTCGCGTCTGCGGTGCTCGGGTTGATGCCGAAGAATGCGTACACGGGGCCTTCCATGCCGACGGTGCGCTCCAGGCGGTAGCGGTAGAGGCCGCAAGGGCTGAGAACGGCACTCATTGGGCACCGCCTCCCTGGGCTGCAGCCATGGCGGCGCGGCGCTCCAGGTCTCGGTCGGCATAGGTTTTCAGAGGCAGAGATGGGTTTTGGTGCCAAAAGTGCTCGTGAACCCAATAGCCAAACATAGTCACCCCGTACCGACCAAAGCCGCAGTTCTCGACAACTCCCAGGTTGGCCAGCCGCTTTACAGCGTCTTTTCCGATGTCGAAGCTATCGTCGTCCTCTACTGTTTTGATGAAGCGGCGCAGCAGGTGCTGGTCAGCTTCCTGCAGGTACGCAATGGGTGCATCAGCGGGCTGGGCCTGGGGTGCTGTGGCCCGGGAGGAGATGCCGGACATTACTTCCACCTCCCTATGGGGGATTCCGGAAAACGACACGCTGTAGAACGCTTGCGCGGCTTTGTTGTACTGGGCTGGAGCTTCGATTAAGCCGGACAGTCCGTAGTAGCGCACCCAGTACCAGCCTCCATCGATGACTTGCACAGGCTCTGTGCTAGCCACCGGCTCGGTCTGCACCTCTGCCAATGGAGCTGCAGCCAATGCAGCACCTGGGCGGACAATGAGTTTTCCAAGAGGATCGCTGGCAATGTCTCTCTCGTCGCGCGGTCTCCCTGTATGTGGGTTGTGGGTGACGATCCGGGCGGAGTTGTATTCGACCGCGGCCTGCTCCCCGCATTTTCGGCAGCGCACTTGCATGTTGTCTCCCAGACGGCCTGGCTCGGCCTGCACCTCTGCCTGGGCAATTGGCAAGTGGATGTACTGTCCGCGCCAAACAATGCGGTCGCAGTGGTCTGGAACAGGTTGCACATAGGTGGATGCATGCACCACATCTGCCGGGTCACCTGCCGAGGAATCCTCGGTAGCTGGAAGTGCTGGGGTGGCGGCAAGGGCGGCGTTTGCCTTGTCCAGCACCTGGCCTACGGTCAGGGTTTCGCCAAACTCTGCAATGCGCACCGTGTCATGTTCATTGCCGATGGCTTGCAATGCGCCGGCGCACCACTGCAAAGCCCGTTTGGCATCAGGCACAGCCACTGCTGCGGGCGCTGCAATAGATTCAGGAAAGCTTTCGCGTAGCTTCCTTGCCATATCCGCAGTCACTGCAGAGTTCACACTGAAATTTCCCAAACCCTTTAAGGCTTGGCATGCATCGTTTGATGTGATCCCAAGGTCGCGGGCGATGTCGCGCACCAGTAGCGGCAATGGCTCTGCTGCGGGCGCCTGTGCTGCTGCCAGCGCCTCATCCACCATCTTCTCGAATACGCTCAAGCTTGGCTCATAGCCTGAGCACTCATCGCGGTAGTAGCGCAGGGCGGCAAGCGCCTTGTGCTCATTGCCAGATGGCTGTGCGGCCACTGCCTGGGCTGCGTATGCGCGCATCTGCCCGGCTGTGAACACATCGGCAGTGCCAATCACATTGAAGCCATCTGCTTGTGCGACCTGGTCTACTGGCTCTGGCAGCGCTGGATAAGCCCCCTCGGCAGTCTTGAGGGGAGCGGAGGATGTGGTAGGTTCAGCCATGGTGGGCTCCAGAAATGAGAAAGCCCGCTCAGGGCGGGCTTGGAATCTATGGGATGCAGCTCATTGCTGCTTCGATGAAGGTTTGCGCGGCTTTCGCGTTGATCGCATTTCCGTAGGCGCGCAGGCGTCCCACTCGGGCGGTAGCCCCATGAGCCAGCGGCTGTGTGCCGGGTTCAACAGGCCGCCATCTGCCATCCCTGCAGAAAATCCAGTCAGCATCTGCCCAGAAGCCGTTAACCGGGCCGGGCCTCGATCGCAGTTCCAGGCCGTCAGCAGTGCTGCATCGGCTGGATTCAATCCCGGATTCATGCCCCGAGACGCTTTCGCTTCCGGTAACTCGCCCTTGCCGTTGTTGGTCGTCGTCGGAGTCGGCCAGCCGCACAGGTGCACTGCTATGTCCGCTGTGCTGATTTGTGGATCTGTCGGCTTTCGGCCCGAGGTAATTGGAGGGTTCGGCTTGGCGTCCACAATCGTGCTGTTGGGCGTCGGCCAACCTGCCATCGGAACGATTTCGGTCAGGTATCCGCTTTGCCTCCCTGTCTCGATCCGTGATGGCCGAAGACCTTTGCGGGCGATCACGTCCAGGGTGTTCGGTGTGGGCCACCCAGTACAGCCTGTCTCTGATGTGCGGCGCACCGACGCCCGAAGACGGGAAAGCGCACGCTCCGACGGCGTAGTCCATGGCTTCCAAGTCTGCGGATACAAGGTCGATCCAAGGCCCTGCAGGCTTGCTCGCAACCTGCTCTCCAAAGATTGCTGGAGGGCGGCACTCTTGAATGATCCAGTGGAAGTGAGGCCACAGGTGCCGCTCGTCATCAAACCCAGCTCCTTGGCCTGCCTCGGAGAAAGGTTGGCAAGGACAGGAACCAGTCCAAACAGGTCGGTCATCTGCCCAGCCTGCGGCGCGTAGGGCGTAGGACCAAACACCAACGCCTGCGAAGAAGTGGCATTGGGTGTATGGCCTGAGGTCGTTGGGGTGAACATCTTCAATGCTCCTTTCGTCTACATCACCTGGGGCTATGTGGCCCGCAGCGATGAGATTGCGCAGCCATTGGGCTGCATACGGCTCTATCTCGTTGTAGTAGGCAGCCATGAGGTGAAATAGAAGAAGCCCACCCTCGATTGCTCCGGGCGGGCTGTGAATAGGTGCCCACTGGGGGCGGTAGACTAGAAGGCTATGACCCTCTATGACTCGATGCTTGGCGCTCTACGTGAGCACTGGAAAGCCAATGACAATGCCTATCCGCAGTGCTTTGAACTGACCAAAATTGCCCTGGATGACTTGAATGCAAGCCGAACTCTGGTCAGAAAGACTGTTGGGCTGAAGCCGCTAGAAGGCAATGACTTCTACGAGTTCCACGGCGCCAAGCTCGTAGTCGGAGAGAGCAATGCGCTGGTTGCCAAGGATGGGGCTCGGGTTCCGTTGCAGGCTTGAAGCTGGAAAAAGAAACACCCCGGCAGTGCGGGGTGTGGAATAAAAAGGCCGACTCTCACGAAAGTTCAGGAACTGGAAAAAGGAGGAGTGATATGAGGTCGGCTGAGAAACCTAACTCCATGATTAACAAACGTTTAATTGTTAATTGATCCTGGATGGACTGCAGTTTGCCAAATCAAAAAACTCGCATATGTGCTGAGTTTTCCAATGTTGATGTCGGCTAATTCCTACAAACTCTCCGTGCTTCAAAATGGCACATCGCTGTCATCGCTGTAGTCGTCTCGTGATGTATGTTGGGGTGCTGCAGTACGGCTGTGTTGGCCTGGCCGTTCGTGGTTGCCGCCTGGTTGCTTGTCCTTGCGCTTCACGGATAGGCTGAGGAAGGAGGTGCCGTTCTGCGCCTTCTTGATCCATCCATCAATGAAGTACTCAACGCCATCGACGTTCAGCGTGCCAGTGCGATCCGGCTTGCGGTCGCCATCTTGCTTGCGGTCGTTCACGAACATGACGCCGCGATTTGTGTTGTCGTATCTAGTCATGGTTTGCCTTTCTTCCCTCCAGCCTTCCCGGAGGGTGTTGGTTAAGCTGCGTTTCTGTAGTTGCGGATCAGATCGACTGTTCGATGCACCTCTTGGGAAAACTCCTCAATGGCGTGTTGAAGCTTCTCAATGAACGCTTCATCCCTTGGGATGCGTCGAACAATCAACCGTGCGTTCTCTGGGAAGTCTGGGTGGTAGCTCACGAAGTCCCACCATTTGCGGCCTGTGACCCACATGCACCCCTGAATCTGGGCGGTGTAGGCTGAGGGCTCGCGTTTCAATTCAAGGTACTCGGCGTGGGTCTTGGCTTTGGGGCACTTGATCTCCACACCGCCGTCCTCATCAATCAGTCCATCAGGCGAGACGCCAGCGGGGAGGGTGTCGTGCAAGCAGAAGCCCACTTCCTCCACGAAATTTCCTGTCAGGGCCTCATACTCAGCGCGGGCGATGGGCTCACGCTCCGTGCCGATCTCCATGTCTTGGCTGGTGTAGCCTTCTGCAACCTTGCCGGAAATGATTTCCAGGGCTAGCTGGGTGGCATACGCCTTTCTGGTCAGGCCCTTGCCCCCAGCCAGAACATCAGCGAATCGGCTACCTGTGGCCTTGCCAAGCCTTGCCTCATACCACTCCGGCGTCTTCTGCTCTGCTGTGATCGTCAGCATGGTCGACCTCCTTTGCCTCCACATCAGTAACCAAGCTCTCGCGGTCGACAGCCTCGGCAATCTTCTTGAAGGCCGCATGGTGCTTTGCCAGCAGCTTGCGCTCGTCTGGTGTGGCGGTTGATTGCCAGTAGATCTTGTAAGCCTCAGTGCCGCCATTCGCGGCTTCTTGTGCCAGGTCTAAGAGTTCCTGTGGCGTTTCTGGCGCTGGTGACGCTACCGTGGAGGGCGTTTCGTTGATTCGCTCAGCCTCATCCTGGTCGTAGATGCCGGTGTAGCCGAAGGCAAGGCGTGCACACTGAATCATGGCCTTGTGGCGCAGCATGCGCTTTGGGTGGGATTGCCATGGCCCTTGCCCGGGTCGCTTGCACTCGCTTAGCCATTCTGTGACTTTGATCGGGTGCGATCGGTCTTTGCGATGGATGATGCAAGTGCAGGATTCATCGTCCTGCGTAAAGTCCATGCCATCAAACTGCGGATTGCTGTTGATGATCCGGCTCCAGCCATCCACCCCAACAACAGGAACAATGCCGCTGTTGCGGTCTGGAAAAGCGTAGATTTCCTTGGTCCATGGATTTAGTCCGTACTGATTTGCGACTACCAACAATGCGGCCATTTGCGCGTCGGTGACTTGGCCCTTGAAGGCTGTTGCCTTGAGGGTGGCCACCAACTCGTGCGGGTCGCCTTGGATGCTCAATGCCTGCGCCAGGGTCTGCGCATTGCTCACTACAATATTGCTCATATGCCTCCTTAACTTGCCAGCCTTGCTTGCGCCACGCACACAATCAGTAGGGCAGTGGCGAGTAGAAATAGAAAGGGCGGCTTACGAGGCCGCCCTAGTTGGAATGGTTGGTAGATCATTGTTTGTTCTGCAGCGCGATCAGGCGCCGGTACTTGTCGAATGTCTTGCGGATGTCGGTTGCTACCGCCGGGGTGTAGCGGTTGGCCTTCTGTCCTGGCAGTGGGCAAAGAGGGCGGTTGGGCATGGTGAGCATTGGGTAGTTCATAGCTGCTTGACCCTCACCTTCATTGGTTGGCCGTCGTCTTGGGAGAGCACGAAGCTCCAGGCCTGCCAGTCGTCCGCGAACAGGCCTTCATGGTTGGTGTCGTTGATCGAGATGGAGTAGCGCTTCATGATTCGCCTCCTTCGATTTCAGTGAACCCCCAATCCAATCGGTCGAAAGCTATGTCTCGCATGCATTCTTCTTTTTGGCGATCGGACATTTCGTCCCACTCGTCGCTATCAACACCGATGTCATCCAAGTCGATTATTTGTTTGCGGCAAGAGTGAATGTTTGCGCCACTATCGAGCCATACTTTGAATTTGCGTCCCATCTCACACCTCCTTGTGTTTGGCGAGAGCGGCGCGAGTCGCCTTGATCTCAGCTTGAGCTTTTTTCCGCTTTGAAGGCGGTAGCTCGAGAGTTGCAAGAATTTCTCGATCTACTTTTACACCCGGGATCATCTCCATGGCCTCAACCAAGTACTCGCGCCATCCGGTGGGCTTCATCGTTTCCATGTCCATCAGGAAACCACTTCTGCATTGGCAGTTGGCTACGGCAAAGTTAACGCGCCGAGCTAAGGCCAGAGCTATCTCTTTCCAGTCAGTGGTCTCAGCTTGATTGCAGGACTCGGGCGTTGGCTTCTGCTTCTCACTCGTCATCTTTATTCCCCTTAACTTTGAATTCCCAGATTCCTGGATTCACGATGGTGGATGGCCGCAGGAGTGCTGCCAGAGCAGTGCTGGATGCATCGAAAAGCGGGATGAATTCGTCGTCATAGGGCGGCTTCACCAGTACTTGCTGGCCACTCGCCAAGGCCCGCAGGTAGGGCGCATTGATGTGTTCCATTACCAGTCCCTCCTTGCCTCTTCGTCTAAGGCTTCTTCAACGCCGTCTTGGCAGACCTCCAGCAGGTAGTCGTGCAGTAAATCGCCTACAGCAGTGCTGTTTCCTGCCAGCAACTGGCAGCAGATGGCATCAAGCGTCCCCGGATCGAAGTTCTTGAATGCGGTGTCCACTACACCAGAGAACTTCGGCAGGAATGGGCTGGTCAGCGATGGGGCTGGGAATGATGGCTCCATACCATCCCGTCGGGCCTGAGCTCGGCTCAGTGCGTAGTGGTTGGACAAGTCATTCATGAATTGCCTCTCTTTCTGAGCAGTATTCACACCAAGCTATATGCACATCCAGCGGCACGCTGTAGGTTGTCGTTTGGTAGTAGCCCTCGTGCAAGACCTCCCGTTCCAACTGGCCGCGCGCAAGGAGCTTCTCGACAGTTTTTAGCCCAGGCTGCCGAATGAAGGCTTTCAGCTCTGGCCTCCAGCCTTGAAATGAGAGCAGGGCCTGTTGAGCCCTTGTCAGGTCGTCAAACTTGTATCGATCGCTCATGAGCGCGCTCCCAGAAATAAAAAAGCCACCCGGAGGTGGCGAATCCAGCGTGGTAGTGCTGGAGTGTGTTTCGTGAATAGATAGTCCAAGCCAGATTGCTTTACTGATCAGAGGCTTGCGGAAAGTATGAATAGATTGGTGAATAGATTTTCCGGGGTTGGCTACATCTATGAATAGGGTGGGCTACTCGCTGCACCGTGCGCTCCCCCGGTGGCACCCAGAGGCGGCATTCGCTTTTGCCCGTAATTGAAGATGGTGGCCGGTGCTGATCTCCGGCTTTGCGTTCCAGTGCGACGTTTGGATTGCGATTCCTATCGCTTCACGCCTTCGCCAAGGCCTGGGCTGAGTACCAGAGTTGTCTTGCGCATCAGCCTGCGCATTCACCATCAAGAAAAAGAGCGGATCACCCGGTTTGCGTATGTCGGCGGAGGTATCTCGGATTACCTTTGTCCGCGCCCGGTTGCAGTTTTGCTCTACCGCGCTCTTTCTTGATAGCCCTCTTTCGAAGATGTGAGTACCAAAAGCATCAAATCATCTGAAATGATGCTTTTGGGTTGCTTATATGGGTGTGGGTTGGTGCCTCAGTTGTCGAAGAAGAACACTAGACGGTGGTTCTCTCCGTCGATTCCGTCGAATGAGTGAATCAGTTCATCTAGGCATTTGCCCACCATCAAGGCCATGGGTAGATCCAGTTCAAACTCGACGCAGCGAGGGTTATTCGTACTTCCGCAGTACGGATAAAGGTTCTCAAAAGTCGGTTCGGGCGATGCCATCTCTTGGCGCAACCTTGCTAGTTGCTCGTGATCCATCATCCCTTGAATAGGGATCTCATTTGAATTCGCCCACTGGCGGAGTGCCTTCAATTCATGAAGGTACAGATAACTGTGACCATGTCCATCTGGGCTCCAAGAGTCCATCTCTTGCAAAACTTGCTCTGATGCATCGAACGGCAACCCTCGAGGTGGTAGACCAAATTCAAAGTTTCGGCGTACACCTTTGGATAGTAGGCCAAACAGATCGTAATTGCGGCCTGTATATGCGCAATCTTTCCATTCGACTCGTTGGCCTTTGTCGTCGTCGCCGTAGTTGTAAGCAGTCCATTTATCGACGCTTTGCCACTGGCCATCTACGAACTTTTCTCGATAAGCGTGAATGTCACATCCCATAGCTTCTCCTTATAAAGCATAAGGCGCCTCGGTTGAGGCGCCTTGTGTTTTCCCTCTGATGTCGCCCAGAGGGGGCGCCGATGGCGTTAGATGCCGCGCCGCAGAAATGCATCGGGCTTCGTTCGGGCGATGGACTTGAGTACCTCATCAAGCTGCTTGCGGGTCAGCTTGTGCTTCGTCATTAGCTCCTTAGCGCGCTCGTCAGATAGCTGGGCGATCAGGGCCAGAGCCTTGGTCTTATTGGCGTCGAATTCAGCCTTCCGCGCGTCGAGTTCGTTGCGCTTCACCATTGCCTGCTCACGCTTGTAGCGGTCAATCTGGTTGTCGATGTTCCCGCGCTTGGACAGCGGAACATTCAGTACTCCGTGATCTAGCATTGCTACTCCTTAGAAAAACGAAACGCTCCCAGTGGAGCGTTTTGGTTTTGCCCCTGATCTCGCTCAAGGGCGGGCGCCGATTGCTCTATTAACTGTTGAGCGTGACGATGGTTTTCTGTGCTTGGCCTCTATAAGACAATTCATTGCCAACATAAGCTGGCCTGCCAATCCATGTCAGATGTGTATCTGGCTTCCCATTTGGATAGGAGATGTGCTCTTTGTCATATCGCGCCTGAGCTTCTTCTTTGCTCAAGGCGTTAGGGTGTTGTGGCTTGGAAGTGTGCCCCATGGCTTTCTGCTCCTTAAATGAAGGGTGGAAGGATGTTTGACACAAGGTCCGCTGCCTCAAAGTCCTACACAGTATGCGCTACTAGTCATGGTTGACGGGAAAGACCCTGCTGAGCAACCATTTGCAAACCAAAACGCTCTCGCGGGAAAGCGCTTTGGTTTTCTCCCTGGGTTTACCAGGGCGGGCTGACATACCTCGGCAAGGTCGGAAATTCCAACATCGCTTCGTTCCAGCTCCCTTGCATGCGCTCGCGTTCCCGGTAGTTCATCGGCTTGAGCGCTCCCTTTTGGTCTGCCGGGGTGCACAGGGGCAGGGCGCTTGGCGCCGTTCATCCTTCGATAGCGCTAGAGAACTGATTGGGTGGGGCGGTCTATCTGCGATACTTGTTTCGGGAGCTGCGAACTCCCGCTGCGCCAACGCAAGGCGCTTAAGGTGACGCCGACCCGGAAACCTGGCCCGTGTGATACTGACCAGGTGGACGAGCCCGCGAAGCCGATGCAGTAAAGCATCCTAGGAAGGCGGAGCTGCCGCGCTAGCAAGGGCGCGCTACAAATACTCAGCAGGATTAACGTCCTGTGGCCACAGGGCCTTTCAAGGTATCAACCATGAAGACCCAAGTGAAGGTGATCATCAAGATCGATGTAGCTGACTGCATCACTGCAATTGGCTACCTCATCATGCTTTTGATGATGTGACCTAGTACGGAGCAGGGCGGGAAACCGCTCTGCCTCCTGCTGAAGCATCAAGACCACCCCAGCCAATCAATTCTCTGCGCAAACTTTTAAGGAAGTAGGGCGCTAGTTCGATCACTTCACACCCATCGCGTTCTGCAACTAGCTGCGCTCCACTGGAGCTAGACCTTCCTCTTGCATCGAGTCGGTTCAGGGGCCGGATCGCTACCCCTTCGGTCGTTTCGCGGTTGTTGCTGGTCGATGGATGAATCTTAGCTCAGGCTAATATATAAATCAATAGCTCAGGCTAAGTATTTCTTGAAATTTAGCTGCGCAGCTAAAAAAAGGCCGAAAAAAGCCGCCTGTAGTGAACTGTCCAACTTTGTGGGGTCAGTTCACGGAGGCGGTTGATCGTTGGTGGCGTGGATGACTAGTGTGACTGTGCGGGCGCTCCGGCATTGATTTGCAATTGCCTCATGCCCAGGACGCGGCTTACCGCTCCAAGCACAGTGGACTCCGTCTTCGCGGCCTTGGGATCTTGTCGGTCTTCCATCACCACCAGAATGTCTGCCCCCTGATTTTCTGGGGAGCTACGTATGTCAACCAGCTTGTGCAGGGCTGCATTTGCAGATGCATGATGAGGTGACACCGCAAGCACCAACGTACCATCAACATCAAAGTCGAAGTCATAGCTTCGACCGGTCAGGCCGGTGACTTTTGGGCGTCTGCGTACATGGTCAGCACCCTTCCAGGCTGCCAGATAAATAGCTACTTCCTCTACAAAAATCTCAGCGTCATGTGAGACATTGGAATGAGTCACTTCCCATTGGCGCAAAGACAACAATGTGCTGATGTACTTGGCAAAAGCTTCTGGCGCGCTGGCCTGATCTGCCCAAACCTCAATCACACCATCATCAGTAAAGATGCTGCCATTCTCGGCAGCAGCCTGGCTCAAGAATCGAGTCTGCATGCCATTGTTGATTCTCACGCCTCGACCAAGAAAATGGAATAGCGTGCTGCCATCATCAAAAAAGCGCAGGCGGTTGTTTCCTAGATGCTCCACGAACACGCGCATGGAGTCGCCGTCTGCGAACTTGAACGGCGTTTCAAGGAGAGCCAGATAGCCAGCATCATCCAACGGATGGCAGGCCATTCCGAGGAGTGAGGAAATTTGCTGACAAATCATCATTGCACCTTGAGGCTAAAGCTTTTATGTGGATCTTCCACATCTGGTAGGAAATTTATTTTCGTGCGTCTGGAGAAGTGTTGCAAGCTTTCCGTGAAAGACCAATTAGCCCAGTCGCGCTCGCCAGAAATTCGATCCTTGCCAAAGTGCTCATGGGGCAAGTCATGAGGCGTGATTTTTTTGGTGAATTGTTCAATATCCAGTTGATAGGCGCGCTCAAGGCCCCACAGATTGCGCTTGAAGACAGTGAACTTGTACCAAGCAGTCCCGGTTTTTTGAGACTTCCTGAAGAAAAGCTCCACCAGTAGATTGGCGCTGGTCTCGTCCATATTCAGCACACCTCCGGACGCCACCCATGTGTTTGGCTGGCTCTTCTGAGGGATCCATTCTTCTATGTCCAGGCACTGCCGACGGACAGCAAAAAGGTTCGTTGCCTCTTGTGTATCGATATCGTTGATGCTCGCCAACTTAGCCCCTCATTTCTCGGTTGCTCTTATTGCCTACATGCACATCGCATTGCGCCTGGCTCGGCCGGCTACCAGCTGGATTCGGTCAATCTCAGTCTTATCCAGTGTCAGCGGCCCGTAGCCGTTATTAATGGATAACAGCTGCACTTCGCCATCGCGGCGCCAATTGAGCTGCTTGAGCATCTTTCTGCCGTTGCAGCAGATCACCACAACGTCGTCGCCTTCCTGGGCTTCGATATTGGGCTCCACGATCACAAACTCTCCGGCGCGATACCTGGGGTGCATGGAGTCGCCGCGCACGCGCACAGCGTATGCGTTGGGGTCGGTGGTGGGGTAGAGCACATAGCCTTCGCCATAGCCCACTGGGTATTCGAACTCTTCCAGAAACCCATCGTCACCCCCGCGCACTTCACCAACCACTGGAATCCTTCTCATCCCCTTTAGCTCTATGGGATCGCCTACGTCTGAGGTCAGCAGGTCAATGCTGGGTGCCGGGCCTCCGGCAACCTGCGAAGTCCACATTGCGCCAGTTCCCTCAGCCAGCCACTCTGGGGATATGAGCAGATTGAAATGCCCGCAGAGACGCTCTGCATTCGCCCTGGAGATGGTGGACACCTTTTCTGGCTTGGTAAACCAGGCCGTAACCGTAGGGCTCGACACACTACAGGCGCGGGCAATCTCCGCAAACAGGCCGCGCCGATGTGGTGGCGGGAATGCGGTTGTCATCCGCTCTTGCAGGGTTTTCATTAGCTTAGCCTAACAAATAATAAATTAGCTCAGGCTTGCAATTAATGGTAGCTTGGGCTAATATTGGAGGCATGAACACTCATGCCACAAAGATCATCGAGGCCCTGGGCGGAACCGCTGAGGTGGCCCGGATGTGCGAAATCTCGATGCCCAGCGTTAGCAACTGGAAGCAGTCTGGCATTCCTGACGCGCGAGTGAAGTTCCTGCGACTGGCGGCGCGATCCAAGCTGAAAGGCCTAGATCTGGACGCTGCCATCTCTATCGCTCCGATCAAGAAATCCCGCCCATCCCCCGGGCAAAAGGAGGTGGCACATGGTTGAGCAGATCAACGCTCCATCTGAAGTTGAGATCAGAGCCCAAAAAATCCTGGTGCTGCTTGATGGCTTGACTGTTGAAGATGCTATGCAGGCCATCTATCGAGCTCACTTCCGTATCAAGCGGTTCTCCGAAAAGACCACTTTCCGCTGCTCCAGCAAGCCACCTGTTGACGATCAAGAGGTGGCCCATGGTTGAGCCTTTTACCTTGCCCGCAGGCACCTTATGCAAGCGCAATGGCATCCCGTTTAAGTTGGCGCACGCCACTCAGATTGAGTGCCACCCAGGTGTTTGGCCTCTGATCAAGGGAGCCCCGCCGGATGAGATGGATGAGCCATTTGATGCTCCAGGTCCTCATCCAGCCGCACCCGATTGTTCGTCGGCAGTTCTCGAATTCTCCGAGCCATAGCCCTTCTAGCTGCCCCGCTAACCGGGGCCTCAGATTCCGAAACTTCAAAACGTATCACCGGCCGGGCGAATCCGGCACTGTCAACAAGGATCACACCATGGCAGACCACTCCGAGATTCCTAACTTTGCACGCGGACGCAACCCCGACAGCGACACCGTAGAGGTTCGTATGCGCTTGCCCAAATACGTTGTCAATGCATATGACGCCGTGAGCATTGCCCGCCGCCAGGAGCGAAGCGATCTCATTCTTGAGTCTCTGACAAAGGATGCGAATCAGTGGATGCATGAGGCTAGTTTGCTGGCCAACGTGGCGCGTGGCAATCCATTGCCTGCGGATTTGGAAAGGGATGCAAATGCGTAAGCAGCAAGACCTGTTCGGCAAGGCGCCGCGTAGTTTCGAGAACGATGCTTACGGCTTCCTGATCGCTTTCGCCAAGAAAGCCACCAGGCCCTTCTGCGCTGAGGAAGTAACGCTTGCAGCGATCAACAAGGGCATTGCTCCTGCTGATCTGCGCAGTTGGGGATCGATCTTCACTCAGGCGGCGCGCGATGGTTACTTCCGCCGCTCCAACCAATTATTCACCCGCACGATGGGTAACGGCACTAAGGCGCCAGGATGGGAGAAAGCATGAGCACACAACTGCCATGGTTCCGTGCCTACACGGAAATGATTGATGACGAGAAGCTGCGCCTGCTGGCATTTGAAGACCGTTGGCACTTCATGGCGCTCCTGTGCCTGAAGGGACAGGGCGTTCTGGACGATTCCGGTCCTCTGCTGATGCGCAAGGTCGCAGTGAAGATGGGCCTGGACACGCGCACCCTTGAAGACGTAGTTCGTCGCCTGGCAGAAGTCGGTTTGGTCGACCAGGACACCATGCAGCCCCTGAATTGGGACACCCGTCAGATGCGCAGTGATGCCGACCCCACCGCTGCCGAGCGTAAACGCAAGCAGCGCGCGAAAGCTAAGTCTGGCGCGGGTTCCAAGGCGGTCACGGATGAGTCACGCGTGACATGTCACGATGTCACGCGTACAGATATAGATATAGATACAGATATAGATAAAGAAGAAGAGGCAGATAAAGAGGTAGTGAAAGAACTAGCAGCCGTTAGTGGCACACAAGCCCCATCTGTGCATGCAGATGCATCGCCTTCGGCTCCACCTTCCTCAACCCGTCAGATTTCTGGTTCAGGTCGTTCTTTGCCTCACCGGCCTGATGACGTGACTGAGCAAACCTGGTCGGACTGGCTGCAACTCCGCAAGGCAAAGAAGGCTGCAGTGACTCAGACGGTCGTGAATGTCGCCCGTCGTGAAGCTGCCATCGCAGGAATGGCCCTTGAAGACTTTTTGCAGGTCTGGTGTGCCCGTGGATCGCAGGGGTTGATGGCTGAGTGGCTCAAGCCTGATGAGCGTACCCCGCGCACAGTGCAGCGCGGTAACCAAGGCCACAAATTCGCAGCAGCAGCTGCAACCATTTACGAGGCATGACCATGCACAACGTTGTTGAATTCGAAGGCGCCGTTGTGCGCGCAGCACAGCAAAGCAATCCAGCTGCAGAGCGTCAGGTTGGCGGCACGGTGAAACTCCTGTTCGTGACCTTGCAAGGCTCCTATGGCTCCTTGTTCCTCTCAAAGTTCGCCACTGGGGTGACCGATTCGGAGGGGCGGGATCTCGGGATTCGTTCGACCATGAAAGTTTGGGATGCTGCATTGAGCAAGTTTCCCGCCGCGACCATTGAGGCCGCAGCCAAGAAGCTGACACGAGAGCACCCTGAGTTTCCGCCCAATCTGCCGCAGTTCGAAGCTGTGTGTGAAGCACTGACTCCCCGCAAGACCTATGCGCAAGAGCAGGGGATCAAGGCCCTTCCTGCGCCAAAGCTAGAACCCATCAAGGTTGACCTGCAGCCCAAGAACGACGGCAAAGACTGGGCGCGTCGCATTTTGTGGCGCGTTGAGCGTAACGACAAGTCGGTCAGTGGGTACAGCCAGCGCGAAGCACGCCTAGCCCTGGGTATGGAAGGGCGGATGGCATGGCAGTGACCTACATGAAGGAAGCAAATGCGCTGGCCGCTGCCATTCGTGGTACCGGCAAGACCGAGGTGCTGCGAAAGGGCGGGAGAACGCCGGCTACTGTCGCCACTCCTGACCAGCTTGGCATCTTGGCATTCATGCGTGAGTTCTTCACTGAAAACGATCAGTTGCCTCCCATCAATGTCTCTGCAAAGCGCTTTGGCATGACGCCCAACGCGATGCAGTGGCATGTCAATGCGCTGGTGCGGTTTGGCTATCTGGAAAAAAACGCGGTTGGCAAGTACCGCTTTGCCCGCATCAAGGGGGTAGAGGCATGACCAAAGAGCAAATCATGGAACTCGTCAGCAAGGGGCTGGTACTGGCCCAAAGCCTGGGCGACACCGCAAGCTTCAACTGGCGCAAGAACATTGCACCTGTGCTCAAGCAGCTGGAGGCAGAAGGCCGCATCAAAAGGCTGCATGTCGGTGAATGGACTGGCTACGCACTGCCAGATTGGCAAATGTCTGCTGATGAGCTTCTCGCGTACCTCCTTGGCAAGTGCCGCATTGACAACGAAACCGGCTGCGAGTTGTGGGCTGGATCAACAAATGGCCGTCAGGGGCCGCTGGTGTATGTCCCAGGTGGCAAGCCCAAGACATCGGTGCGCAGGTTGATCTGGGAGACGACCACAGGCAAGTCGTTGACAAACAGCGATGTGTTGCTTCCCAAGTGTGAAGACCCCGCATGTGTGGCGTTCGGGCACATCAAGAAGGTAAAGCGAGGCCATTCCCAGAAGGGCAAGAAGATGACTCTTCTGCACCGCATGCGCCAGTCGATTGGCAGAAAGAAGCGTTCGCACATCACAGACGAGATGGTGCGTGGGTTGCGTGCATTCATTGGAACAAATCAGCAGGCCGCTGACCACTTCGGGATCACCAAAGCTGCAGCGCAAGGAATCCGGTCGGGTCGAAATCGCCGGGAGTACGCGGCGAACGGGATCTTCACGCAACTTATTGAGCGCAAGGCCGCATGAGGGGGGAGCAATGCAGCGAATTTCAAAGAACACGGGACTGGCTGGTGACGTTGGCAATGACGCCGGGGTGGTGGCACTACAGCAGGGCGCAGGCTGCCAAGCTGGAAGCCGACCAGGATGCGGCGGGTGCCTGGTCCGGGATGAGGGAGGCTGTGCGGGAGCAACTCAAGGCCAAAGGGTTCAAGCCATCGTCGGAGGAGGTCAAGCCTCTGGATTGATCGCTGCCCTGACGCTGCCATGGCCGCCAAAGGCGCTGAGCCCTAATGCTCGCCTGCATTGGGCAGTGGTGGCAAAGGCCAAGAAGGCGTACCGCGCAGAGTGCGCTTTGCAGGCGCGGGCTCAGGGAGTCAGCCGTACCAAAGTGCAGAAATTGCACATTGATCTGCTGTTCTATCCGCCGAGCCGCCGCGCCTTTGATCTGGATAACGCCCTGGCGCGCATGAAGTCTGGCCTTGATGGCTTGGCTGATGTGCTTGGAGTAGATGACAAGAATTGGAAACTGGGTATCGACAAGGCCGACCAGATCGGCGGAATGGTGAAAGTGGAGGTGCGCCATGTCCGAACCAATTGATCCTCAAGTTGCGGTTGACTACTTGCTCCAGACTGCACCCCGATACGCGGCAGCCAAGGCCAAGCGTGTCCAGCTGGAAGAGTTCCGCAAATCCAAGAAGGCCATCCTCATGCAGCAGGCCGAGGGCAAGACCGTGGCCGACCGTGAAGCCTACGCCTACAGCCACCCCGAGTACATCGAGCTGCTGAACGGCTTGGAATCGGCTGTAGAGGCTGAGGAACTGTTCCGCTGGAAGATGAAGGCAGCTGAGCTGCAGGTGGAAATCTGGCGTTCTCAGGAAGCAAGCAATCGGGCAGAGGGGAGGGTGGTGCGATGAAGCCAAGGCTTTCCCTCAAGCATGGCTATTGGTTATGTCTTGGAGGCGTAGGGTTTGGAATTGGCCCGACGCCTCAGTTCTCCTACCAACAATGGGAGGAAAACTGCCGTTGGAGGAATGAACAAGAGTTCACCAGAATCTATAGCGAAATCAAAGCTATGGTTCAACTCACATGGCAGGCTCTGGAGGACGCACGGAAATGAGCCGCAAGCAATGGACCGATGCCCAACTCTACGACCTGGCCGGCTGTGTTGCTCGTCGGATGACTTGGAGACAGATCGCCGATGAATACAAGATGAGCCAGAAATGGGTGCAGTGCGTCTACAGAGGGTATTTGCACCGGGTAGAAAAAGGCAAGTTCTGCCACTGGACGCCGATGCGCTTGATGAATCTTCATCTGGAGCGTGGCCGCGGCGTCAGTGTTGAGTCGCTTGCACATGCCAACAAGGTGAGTGTGCTGGTGGTCCATCAAAAGCTGGGTGAGGCCCGACGACTTCTGGAGGGCGCACGATGAGGCGCAGTGGCTTCAAGCGCCTGGAGCGGCAGATTGCCCCAAAGCCTGTGTGCCGACCTCTGCCTGCTGCGCCGAACTACGCACTGGCGTCTGCTGCAGCTATCCCAGTGTCAAAGGGTGAGTTTCTGCGCCATGAGGGCTACCGCCGACTGGTGGCGAGCCTTCCATGCTGCGCCTGCAAGATTGTTGGATACAGCCAAGCAGCGCATGCCAATCATGGAAAGGGGGCAGGCCTCAAGACTGATGACCGCACCTGCTTCCCGCTGTGCTGTGACAGGCCAGGGGTGAAGGGGTGCCACCCAAAATTTGACCAGTACGAGCTTTACCCCAGGATTGCTGCCGCCATCGTGGCCGAAGCCTGGGGCGCAGACACCCGCAGAAAGATCGAGATGCAAGGGAAATGGCCCAAGGATCTTCCCAAGTGGCCAAGCCCCGAGACAGAGATTCAACAGGAAAAGGAGGCCCTATGACCGAAAAGCTGACCCCCGCCCAGGAGCGAACCGCCAAGGCCCGCGTCTGTGAAGCAGTCTGGGAACTCTACGACCTCGGCGCCCCAATCACTCGGGATGCCTTGGTGCGCCAAACAGGGCTGAAGACCGTGACGGTCGATGAAGCCCTGAAATCCCTCAAGCGAGAGGACAAGATCATCAGCATTGAGCGCGGCCTTTATGAGCCGGCCGAGGTGCCTGAGCAGTCCGAGGCGGTGAGCGTAACCATCCTCCCCCGGGGATACGCCAAGATCGAGAAGGGCGACCAAGTGATGTCGCTCACCCCAGGAGAGTGGCGCATGCTGGCTCCTCTTGCCGCTGGATCAGCCGCCCAGGCCGCCGTGGTGGAGCATACGCACCTGACAGTACGCCTGGCTGACCAGGTGGAAAAACTCAAGCGTCAAGTTGCGGGGCTCAAGGAGATGCTGGAGGCGGATGGGCGGCAGATGGCAATTGAGATGTGAGGTCTAGGCTTTTCAGACTTATAAGCTGTCTCTGTAATTTAGGCGCAAGCGATCCAAACTATAGTTCTGCGCTTCACATTTATGGAGTTGGTGATGGAAGTAGGTGAAAAATTGGCTCAACAAAGCAACTCAGAACAATTGCGGGAGTTGGAGGCTAGAGTGCTCTCATGGAAGAAATGGGTTGCAGGAATAGCAGTGTGCCTTGTTGGGGCATATCTGATCTACTTTGGTTTAATCCTTGGACAAAATCCTGCAACTGATTCTGACAAATGGGGGGCTTTTGGGGATTTCTTGGGCGGGCTGATGAATCCGATAGTTGCCTTTGCGGCATTCTTCTGGCTTACCGAGTCTGTGAAGATACAAAAGCAAGAACTCGTCAATACTAGGGATGAGCTCGCGAAAGCTACCGAAGCACAGAATTTGTTGGTTTGGAATGGTAGAGAGTCAGTAAGGTTGGCGGCGGTTACGGCATTGGCAAACGCGGCATCTATGGCTATCGATCGTTTAGACAATTCCATAACACTTTATGAGATAGAGAAGCCTTCAGAGTTTTCGTCAAGTGCAGCAGAAGGTATAAAGCGTGATAATTTAATTGCTAAGATTTCTACGCTAAGGCATGAAAAGAAAACATTAGAGGCTGAGAGAGATGCATATTTGAATGAGATGAAAGAACTACTAAATGCTCATCACTTGAGCAAGAAAGATTAGCCCCCTCGTAGGGTTCGACACCAAGTAGCCTTCCCTGAACACTCAGGGAATGGCAACACCAAAGCAAGGCGCAAGGCCTGCAACCACCAAGAACTCTAAAGCTAAGCCTGCGGTCAAGAAGAAGGCGGCAGGCGTTGCTGCGCCTTTAGGTAGACCAACTGCCTATCGTGAGGAGTATTCGGATTGGGCTCTCAAGCTGGCCAAGCTGGGTGCGACCGACAAAGATCTAGCTGAGGCTTTCGAGGTCACAGAGCAGACAGTAAACACTTGGAAGAAGGTTCACCCAGATTTCTTTGAGTCCATAAAAAAGGGGAAGACTAGAGCTGATGCAGAGGTGGCAAGCAAGCTGTTCCACCGAGCAACTGGTTATGAGCATCCCGAGAACGATATTAAAAGCGTCAATGGCGAGATCGTCATTACGCCAACAATCAAGCATTACCCGCCAGATACGACAGCTGCCATCTTTTGGTTGAAGAATCGCCGTCCGGATCTGTGGCGCGACAAGTTTGAACAGGAACACAGCGGCCCAGGTGGTGGTGCGATGCAGGTTCAATCCACCGTTACGTTTGTACAGGCACCTGCCAGGAATGAGGGTGACCAGGAATGAGTGCCCCCCTGGCCATCAACGTGCAAATCCCTGCCAAGCTGTCGGGGCTGTACAAGCCTTGCCGGTACAAAGTGATGAAAGGCGGCCGTGGTGGTGGTAAGTCGCACGGTGTTGCTGAGGTGTTGCTGGAGAAGGGGGCTCGCAATCCATTGCGCATCCTCTGTGCCCGTGAAATACAGAAGTCCATGCGCGACTCTGTGCATCGGCTGCTCAAAGACAAGATCATCAAGCTTGGCCTGCAAGCGTTCTATGAAGTGCTGGATACTGAGATTCGGGGTGCCAATGGCACTCTGATCGTGTTTTCAGGCCTGCAGAGCCACACGGTGGATTCCATCAAGTCTTTTGAGGGGGTGGATCTTGTCTGGGTGGAAGAAGCCCATGGGGTGAGCAAGAAGTCCTGGGACACGCTTACGCCCACGATCCGCAAGGAAGGCAGTGAGATATGGCTGACTCTGAATCCGGACATGGAGACGGATGAAACCTACCAGCGTTTCATTGCCACACCCTCTGATGACACCTGGGTTTGCGACATCAACTGGCGGGACAACCCCTGGTTTCCAGATGTCCTGAATGAAGAGCGCCTCAAGGCCAAGCGCTCCATGCTCAAGGAGGACTACGAGCATATCTGGGAGGGCAAGGCCCGTACGGTATCTGCCGGGGCAATCTATCGCTTTGAGATTGAAGCGCTGTACCAGGACCAGCGTGTTGGCAATGTGCCATATGACACGCGTCTGCCAGTACACACAGTCTGGGACTTGGGCTGGAATGACTCTATGACCATCGCAATGGTCCAGATTGGCGGCGCGCAGGATGTGCGGATCATCGACTACATAGAGGACAGCCACCGGACATTGGATTGGTATGTCGCCCAACTAGACAAGCGCCCATACCGCTGGGGCTGGGACTATCTGCCGCACGACGGGAATGCTGGAAACTTCCAGACGGGACAGACCGCAGAGCAGAAGCTGCGTCTGCTTGGCCGGCGTCAAGTTAAGTGCAATCCGGCCCTCAGTGTGGAAGAGGGGATCAAGTCTGCACGCATGCTTTTCCCACGATGCTACTTCGACAAGAGCAAGGCAGCCAGGCTGCTGGAATGCCTGAAACGTTACCAGCGTGCGGTCAACAGCAAAACGAATGAGCCCATGGGGCCGCTGCACGATGAGTACAGCCATGGGGCAGATGCATTCCGGTATATCGCCATGTCGGCCGAGCACATGTACAGAGCCCAGCAAGAGCGCCCTATAGCAATCAATTCAAGCTGGGTAGCACACGATCCAGAGATGGGATATTGACATGCAAGCAATCACAGAAAACAACCAGGCAGACATGCAGCATGACCGCCCAGATTCTGGAGCGGATATTGGTCGCACTTTCCTCAATACGCTCCTGACCAAGCGCCGAGAAGCCATCTCCGGGCGCGCAGGAGCTGGCATCGAGGAAGAGTGGACAGAGGATGAAGAGCACTATCAGGGCATTGATGATGCCAACCGTGACTTTCAGAATGCCAACCAGCTCTACCGTAGCCGCAAGACCGCAATCCTGAGTGGCCAGAGCATGAAAAGGAATGAGGGCGGCCGCTCTGTCATCTTCCTGAACATCACCCGAAGCTATACGGACACAGCAAGCGCACGAGTATCGGACATGCTGCTGCCAATCGATGATCGGTGCTGGGAAATCAAGCCAACGCCATTGCCGCAGATTTCGCCAATCAAACTGGCTGCGCTTGCTCAACAGATGGGCGCTGACGGTCCCGAGCAGTTGCAATCTCAACTGGAGGCGCAGCAGGCACAGGCTGAAGAAGCCGCCTTGCGGATGCAGGATGCAATTGAGGATCCGTTGGTTGAATCCAATTGGCATGGTGAGGTACGCCAGGTCATTGAAGATTCAGCGCGCATTGGCTCCGGTGTCCTGAAAGGGCCATTCCCGGTCATGCGCACTGTCCGTGTGACACAAAAGGACCCAGTGACTGGCTTGACTGCAATGGTCAAGGTGGATGAAATCCAGCCAGCTAGCAAGCGCATCGATCCATGGAATCTCTTCCCTGACCCATCCTGTGGAGAGAACATCCATCACGGCAGTTATATCTGGGAGCGCGAGTGCATTAGCAGGCGCCAGATCAAGGAATTGCTGGCTGATGAGAGCTATGACATTACTGCCCTGAAGGCGGCGCTCAAAGAAGGGCCAAGCCGCGTGCGTGAAGGCACCGAGGCGACCTACCGCCCAGGCGATGATGAGTACGAGATGTGGATCTTCTACGGTTACTGCGCAAAGGAGCACCTGGCAGCCATCGGTGTTGATCTGGAAGAGGATGACGAAGATCGTGTGCCAACCATGGCGGTTCTGATCAATGACCGCCTGGTCAAATGTGTCATGAGCCCACAGGAGAATGGCGAGTTCCCCTATGACGTTCTGGCCTGGCAGCGTCGCCCTGGCATGCCATGGGGTATGGGCATCAGCCGCCAGATTCGCACTACGCAGCGCATGCTCAATGCAAGCGCCCGGGCCATGATGGACAACGGCGGTCTGTCGGCTGCCCCGCAGATCATCATTGGCAACAACATCACACCTGCTGATGGGAACTATGCGCTTCGCCCAGGCAAGGTGTGGAGGGCAGAAGCAAACGCCACGGTTCAGGATGTGCGCGGCGCCTTCAACGCCTTTGTTGTCCCATCCGTGCAGAACGAACTGATGAACATCATCAACTTCGCTCTCAAGATGGCTGAGGACACAACTGGCATGCCTGCCATGCTGCAGGGTATCCGTGGCGATGCGCCCAACACCTTAGGCGGCATGCAGATGCAGAACAACAACGCCACCAGCGTTCTGCGACGCCTTGCCAAGCGGTTTGACGACTACATGACTGCTCCACACATCCGTCGCTACTTCGACTGGATGATGATCTACAGCGATGACGAGAGCATCAAGGGAGATTTTCAGGTGGATGTGCGCGCATCGTCTGCCCTGGTGGAGCGTGATGCGCAGCAGCAATTCCTGATGTCCATGCTTCAAGCTGCTGCCAATCCGCTTTACAAACTCGATCCAGCCAAACTGGCTGCAGAGTTGTGCAAGGGGCAGCGCCTGGATCCGAAGAAATTTCAGATGGACGAAGAGGCCATGCAAGCGCAGCAACCAGCGCCTGATCCAACATTGGAGGCCAAGGCGGGGCTACTGGAAGCCCAACAGACCAAAGAACTGGCACTGGCTCGTAAGGCAGATGCAGAGGCAACCAATGTTGGCATGGAGACGCTTTACAGCGGAGTCCAGACCGCACAGGTTATTGCGGCAGTACCTCAAGCGGCAGGGCTGGCTGATGGCCTTGCTCGATCAGTTGGGTTCAAAGACCAGGATGTGGCGCCAATCTACCCTGAGGCTGACACTTCGGCCATTCCACCCATTGAGCCACAGGAGAACACGGATCCTATGCATCCAGGTAACCCAGTGAGTCCCGACATCGGTATGAAGCAGGGTATTGAGACGCAACGCCTTGATGGTGTGCTGTAACCCCCTGTAGGGTTGGACTCGCATCCCCTCCAAATTGAAACTGCTTCCATGACGAAGCAGGCAGTCGATATTAGCTCTCAGACCTGGCGGGCAGTTCAACAGTTCGCTGAGGGACAAATTGCCATTCTGAGAGAAAAGAACGATTCGCCTGTGCTGGATGCAATAGCCACTGCAGAGATGCGAGGGCGAATTGCAGCCTTTAAGTCACTACTGGCTCTGGCCAATAAACCAGACCCGGAATTGAGCACCAACGTTGGGCCAACGTACTGACCTTGGTGGAAGTGGATTTAAGGAGTGCATGACGCATGGACGAGCAGCAACAGGAGCTAGCAGCGTTTGAACGTGGATTTGCTGAGGCCAGTGGTCTTGAGCCCCCCGCACCGGTTGCGCCGGTAGCCGAGGTTCCTCAAGAGCCAGAGGTTCCGACAGAGCCACAGGAGCCTGAACAACAGCCTGAGGCGCCAGATGCTGAGGGAGCTGAAAAGACTGGTGAAACGCCAGTCGAGAAGCCCCCCACAGAAGATGACCCCGAGTTGTTTGATGGCTTCAAGCGCAGCGAACTAAAGCGCCTGGTTGAAAGTGCATCAGAAGTTGAGCCTCTCAAGCAGCGGCTGCGTAAGGCTGAGGGAAGGGTAGGTGAGCTGATCGGCCGCCTGCAACAACAGCCTCCGGCGCCGCAGGTTCAGGCATCTCAACAGGCAGTTGTGTCGGTTGAGGATCTGCCTGAAATCAAGCAGCTTGAGCAGGACTACCCGGATGTGTACCGAGGCATCCAAGCGTTGATTAAGTCGCAGCAGCCGCAGGCTCAGGTAGCCCCGCCCGTTGCACCGCAAGAACCAGTGGCCACTGTTCAAGCGGTGGAGCAGGCCGAGCCAGACCAGTTGTTCATCGAGCTCGCTGTGATGGATCGCACTCAACCAGGGTGGCGCGAAAAGGTGCAGTCGCAACCATTTGGTTCGTGGCTGGCCGCGCAAGGGGATGAAACACGGCAGGCGTTTCAGGCGGCACAAACCGCCGAAGCACTGGCCTCTGTGGTGGATGGATACGACAAGTGGATTGCTGGTCGGCAGGAGGCCGCTGAAAAGGCGGCAAAGGGCCAACAGCGATTGCAGCGTGCCGTTACGCCAACAGGCTCTGCCCAGCGTCCCCAAGCCGCGCCTACAGAACAGGAAGCAATGGAAGCTGCGTTCAAACGCACTTTAGGGCAGTAGCCCAACAAGGAGTTAAATCATGGCTCAATTCAAGACGACTGCTCCAGCGGAGCGAATTGGCAAACTGAAGGGAGAGATCCTGGCGCACGCTGTTGGCGTGGAAGTGCTGGGTATCACTGGTGTTCAGCGCGCCATCCCCAAGAACAACGGCCGCACGGTCATTTACCGCCGCTACCTACCTTTTGGTGCGGCAAATACGGACTGGAACACGCGCAACCGCCCGGTGGTGGATGCCGTTGCCCACGAGTTGACCGAAGGCGTAACGCCTGCAGCCGACACGCTGGTGCCACAGGACATCACCACAACCATCAAGCAGTACGGCTGCCTGTATGAGTTGACCGACCAGGTGGTGGACACCTACGAAGACGACGTGCCTGCTGAAATGAAAAAGCAGTGCGGCGAGCGCGTAGGCCTGCTGCGTGAAATGATCCGCTATGGCGTCATCAAGTCTTGCACCAACGTGTTCTACGGTGGCGCTGGCTCCAGCCGTGCCACGGTGGACGGCAAAATTTCTCTGAACACCTTGCGCAAGGTCAGCCGCAACCTGCAGGCGAACCATGCAAAGCGTGTGACGGGCATTCTGGCCCCCAGCGTGGATATCGCTACCAAGCCGGTGGAAGCCAGCTATCTGGTGTTCGTGCACTCGGATGCCGAAGCTGATATCCGTGATTTGCCTGGCTTCGTGCATGTCAGCGCTTATGGCAGCCGCAAGCCGGTCCATGCGCAAGAGCTGGGTTCTTGCGAGAACTTCCGCTTCATCACCAGCCCTGAGCTGGCTCCCTATCTGGGTGCGGGTGCCGACATCGGCACTACTGGCCTGATGGGCGCTACCAAGGTGGACGTTTACCCGTTCATTGTGGTTGGCGAGGACGCCTGGGGTCAACTGGCTCTGCGCGGTGCTGATGCGGTGGATCCCACCTACATCCCGCCTGGTCAGAAGGACAAGAGCGACCCCCTGGGCCAGCGCGGCTATGTGGGCGCCAAGTTCTACATGCAGTGCACGTTGCTCAATGAGGGCTGGATGGCCTTGATTGAGGCTGGTGTCTCCGCCCTGTAATGGGCACGCCCGGCGCTCCATGAGGGTGCCGGGCATTTTCAATTGACTGGACAAGCACAATGGCAACACGCAAACAAATCGATGCAGACTCGCAATTCCTGGGGGCAGAGGAAATTCGCACCGTAGGCGAGATCGGAGGCCATGCTGGTATCGATGTGGTCGACAAGCCCATGCCGAAGAAGGCCATCGATATGGAGGCGTTCATGAACGAGAGGGTAACCATCATGGTCAATCCGCCCAACAATGCCGATGAGCCTTTGCTTGTCCAAGTTGGCGTGAACGGCGTCAACCAGTTCATTCCACGAGGTGAACCCGTCCAGGTGAAGCGCAAGTACGTGGAGGTTCTGGCCCGTTCGAAGCGTACCGACTTTGCACAGACCTTGGATGAACGCCTGGGAGAGCAGGGTTTCAACAAGCTGCGCTCCATGCACAGCCTGCGTTTCCCATTCAGCGTCCTGAGCGACCCCAACCCCAACGGCGGTGCTTGGTTGACCGGCGTACTGGCGGAAGCGCGCTAAGGCACTGCCATGAATCTCCAAGAGCTGATTGCGCTGTACCGGGCTGATGGCCAGGACGGGAAGAACTCCATTGGCGGTTGTGATGATGATGTGCTGTGCTCTGACGAACTGCTGACCATCTACGCCAATGAGGCCCAGGATGAGGCATGCCGACGTGGCCAACTCTTGAGGGATTCGACATCGAGCTGGTGCACGATCAAGGCTGCAGCTGGTGCAGAAGCAATCGGCCTCAACGCGCTTGCCATTCAGATTCTGCGAGCATTCGCAGATGGTCAGCCGCTAACCACCATTCACGTCGATGAAATGGATTGCCTGTTTCCGGGCTGGCAGTTCCAATCCGCCCAGAATCGACCAACGCATTTGGTTACTGGTGTCTCCACGGGGCAGCTCTATTTGTGGCCACGGCCTGCGCAGGAGTGCACTATCAAGTTGACAGTGCAACGGCTGCCTTTGAAACCCATGCGCGCCGATACCGACAAGCCAGAGATACGACAAGAGCTGCATCCTGCTTTGGTGAACTGGATGCTCTACAGGGTGTATGGCCGCACTGACTCTGACATTTTCGACCCATCGAAGGCCGCAGTATCTCTGGCCAACTTCGAAGCCGAGTTTGGGAGCAAGTCCAGTGGCCGTAACGAAACCTGGGTGCGCCAGGGCGATGGATTGATGCCTGGACCAATCGCGTAAGGTTCACATGGCAACCAACCCACCTCGCAGCCTCATCGACTCCATTCCTTTCGACAACTATGCTTCGCCACAGGCGCAAGCACCCGCTCCGGATGGACTTGTTGCGCGTCTGTTTGGCGCTGGCCAGAGCAATGCAGCACCCAGAGCGTCTGCGCGCTCCCTGATCGATGCTGCTTTTGCCAATGAGGTGGACAAAGCCACTTCGCCTCAAGTCGCATCTGGCATTCGAGATCTCGCTGGGCGCAGCCTGGCTTCCCTGGCTGGTGCGCCAGTTGATCTGACTGCGATGGCGATGGAGCCTTTGGGCTACAAGCATCCTGCTCCAGTAGCCGGTTCGGAATGGATAGGTCAGAAGCTGGAGGATGTTGGTGCAATCTCCACTGAGCGTCGGCCGGCCGCAGAGTTGTTGGCCAATCTTGCTACACCAGCGGCATTGCCCAAGAGTCTCGCAATGATGGCGGCCATGTCTCCAGAGGGGAAAGCTCGCTTGTTGGCTGATCTGACTGCGGGCAAAGGGAGCGGGACCTATCGCCTGGGGGATGTGACGCCTGGTCAACAGAAAGCCTTGCAACGTCTTGGTACGCCACCAACCGAGTCGCGCGATGTAATGATGACTGATGCAGCCACCGCACACATGCTTGACAGGCGGGTGAACCTAGATGGCTTTTCGCCAGAAGAGGTAGTCCGCTTTGCCGAACAGGCTATGCAGCCACGATCAAATGTTTGGGTTGATCCAGCAGCGAAAGCGCATAAACCAGCATTGTCCAACAGTGGCTTGCGCGATCCAGTAACAGGCAGGTCATATACCGCTCACATGCCAATGGCGCCAAACGGCGAATCACTGGATGTTGTGACAGTCGTGCCGAGGGGGCTTCCCGCCAGAAAGACAAAAGCCCCTGAATAGGGGCTTTGTCTGGACAATTCTGAAGGGGGTGGTTCCGAACTCCACCTCTCGTACATTTTGGTCAAAAAGACCAACATTGACAGGGCACAATCAGATCATCACTTTCAGCGGCATTTCGCTGACGGTTTGATTATCGCATAAAGCCAAAAACAAATAAAGCCCTCATGGGAGAGCTTTAGATGGGCTTAGGGGAGGGGGTGGCACCGATTTCCACCTCTCGTACTTTCACGGTCCTTGCGAACTGCCATTAACACTGCACAACCTTCTAAGCACTTCCGACTTACTTTATTCAGACGGCAAGTTAATTGTATACCGAAGGGTAGAAAACAAAAGCTCCCAATGGGAGCTAGTGTCGGCCGGTCATGCTGGGATGGTTCCGAACTCCACCTCTCGTACTTCCACTGCTTTTCCAAGCAGCCATTGACGCTGCACAACATGACTAGCACTTCTGGCGTCCATTACGCCAACAGAAGTATTGTGCCCCCTACAGGGTTCGACGTAAATCCCTCCTCTGTAGATACTGCAATCTGAACTATTAGAGGTGCAGGAATGGCAACGAACGATCAACGCCAGAGTCTTATTGATCAAATCCCAATGGATGACTATCGAGCGCCGAGGCCAAACTCATTCGGAGATGCTGCGGCAGCCTCCAAGCCTGGGATGGTGCAGGTGGCAATGGCGTCGCCTCCAAAGCCTCCCTCAGCCCCTGCTACGACTCCGGCCTCCAGTCCTGTAGCAGGCCCCCTGCAGCGTAACGTTACCAATAGCGGCGTGGCAAACCCACAAGCGCCTGCACCTGTTCAGGATTCTCTGGTGAGCCGTGCCTTTGCGGGGACTCCACAATCCAACAAGGTCAGCTTCGACCCGTCCACGAACACCTACAGCGGTGGCAATGTGGGTGGCGATGTCTCTATAAATGGCGCAAGTCCTGGCTCTCCTGGCATGGGTGGTGGGCTGGTTGCACGGGCTTTTGATACTCCCCCTGCTGCTGCAAGGCCTCCGGCCGGCCAATCTCTGATAGACCGGGCTTTCAACACCCAGCCACAGCAACAGGTGCCGCAGTTCAACGCCCCCCAGGTGGCTCACAGCGGTAACGACTGGGAGGCGCGCAACAATCTGCGCAATCTGGAGGTATCAGCCAGCTCGATCACGAACAATGGTGGCGCATTTGATTCCCGCCGTGGCCGGATCAATGGGCCATCACTTGCCCAAGCGGCGTTCCAGGATGCCGCCCGCGCGGATTTGTCGGCCCGGGCAGAGCAGCCTCGCCTAGATATGGCTACCAACCAGGTCAATGCAGGCCTGCAGCGGGAGGGAATGGAACAGCAGGGCAATCAACAGCGCTCTTTGGTGCAGGCTATGCTGGGCCAGCAGGCCAACCAGACTGAGCTGGAGAAGGCGCGAATCGCCGCGGATACCGGCACTCAGCGCTCGATGATCGATGCCCTGGGCACCATTGAAGCGGCCAAGGAGAGGGCGGCTGCTGCTAATCGCTCCAATGCGCCGGCAGGCTACAGATTCAACACTAGTGGTGGGCTGGAGGCGATTCCTGGCGGCCCAGCGGACAAAAGCCAAGCCCCGCTCAATGATGTGCAGTCCAAGGCGCTGCAGTTCGGCAGCCGCATGCAGGAGGCCGACAAGACGCTATCGGATCTGGCGAATCAAGGCGTGACCCAGCCTGGGTTAATCAAGCGTGCAGCTGATGCCGTCGGTATGGGTGCAGCTGCAAACTGGACACAAAGTGCTGAGCAGCAGAAGGTCGAGCAGAGTCAGCGGGACTATATCAACGCTGTGCTGCGCCGCGAGTCCGGTGCTGCTATCAGCGATGGTGAGTTTGCGAATGCCCGTCAGCAGTACTTTCCTCAGCCTGGTGACTCTCCTGAGGTAATCGACCAGAAGCTGAAGAACCGAGCCATCGCAACGGCTGGCATTAAAGCAGAAGTGCCCAATTCTGAGCAGCGTATTGGTCAGGTGGTGGGGGCTGGGAATGCAGCGGTAGCAGCCAACACCGAGAATGCCCAAATCACCGAGATTCAGCGGCGCGCAGCAAGTGATCCTGCATTTGCAGCACGCCTGAAAGAAATGGGGTATTGAGATGGCAGCACCTGATTACTCTTCAATGAGCAACGATGAGCTGCTGGCCTCCCTGCCACCTCGCAATCCTGCGCCTGCTTCCGGGCCTGCGACACCCCAGACTCCTACCCCATCGATCCAGCAACCAGCGACGGCTCAGAGTGTTTCGGCTGCTCCACCTCCAGCCGCCGGCCCTGACTATTCGAAGATGTCGAACGAGGAGCTGCTTGCTGGCCTGAAGCCTCGGAATGCTCCACCTGCAGAGGAAGCGTCCATGGGCGACAAGGTGACCCGTGGCATGGGCCTGGGTGTGCGCAGTCTTGCGCAGGGTCTGGCCAGCGTTCCTGGTATGGTCACAGACAACCTGATCGCCAAGCCTTTGAACGCTGCAGCCGACGCCGTGATGGGCGAGGGCAACGGCCCGCGCTTGCAACCCCTGAAGCAAGCTGTTGGCAATCTGGCGACCCATGCTGGTCTACCGCAGCCAGAGACTGCCAGCGAGCGCGTAGCACAGGACATCGTAGAGGGCGGGGCTGGTGCCGCCACTGGTATCGGCGCAGGAGCTGCACTAGCTCGGGGCGCGGGTGCTGTAGCCCAAGGCGTGGGCGGCATGTTGATGGAAGCCCCGATGCTGCAGACCGCCAGCGGTGCTGCTTCTGGAGCAGCCTCAGGCATTACGCGCGAGAACGGCGGCGGGGAGGGGGCTCAGCTGGTGGCCGCACTGGCTGGGGGAATGGCTCCACTCGCTGTTGGTCGCAAGCAGGTGGTGTTGCCGGAAAAAGCGCAAGTCGCCGCAGCAGCTCAGCAGGCGCGCGAGGCGGGATATGTGCTGCCACCAGCCGACTTATCTCCTGGAAAGACGGCAGAACTGATGTCCGCTTTCAGTGGAAAGATCAAAACAGCGCAAGAGGCTAGTTCGCGCAACCAGAATGTCAGTAATGCATTGGCCAAGCGGGCGTTGGGCCTTGAGCCAGAAGTAAACATCAACCTTGATACGCTTGAAGGACTGCGCCGCACCGCCGCGCAAGCATACGAACCTGTGGCTACTTCCGGTACGGTGGTGCCGACTGACAGATATCGACTGGATCTGCAGAAGGCACTTGCACCTTTCCGTAGTCAGGCTGCTTCCTTCCCAAATGCCAAGGTTCCCGGTGTTGTTGCTGACATCCAGGCGCTCAATGCAAGGCAGTTCGATGCCGGAGACGCGCTGAACATGGTTCGATACATGCGCGAGGCCGCTGATCGTTCGTATCGCGCTGGCGAGAACATGGCGGGCAAAGCGTACAAGATGGGAGCTGGAGCCCTAGAGGACGCTCTAGAGAAGCATCTTTCCAGCCTTGGAGAGTCAGGCGCAGACATCTTGAAGAATTTCAGAGATGCACGGCAGACAATTGCCAAAACTTATTCAGTTCAAGGCGCTCTAAATCCGCAAACTGGCGCAGTGAACGCCATAAAGCTGGCGCGAGACCTTGCTCAAAACAAGCCACTGACAGGGGAGCTGCGAACTATTGCAGAGGCTGGGCAGGCATTCCCGAAGGCGATGCAGGCATTAAAAGAAGCACCGAAGGAGTTGAGCGTGCTGGATATCACGGCGGCACTTGGGGCAGGCGTTGCAGGTCACCCCCTCGCAGCTGCAGGAGTACTTAGTCGCCCTCTTGCGCGTAATGCGTTGCTGTCGGATTTGGTGCAAGAAAGGGCAGTCAGAACCGCAGGAACTCAAAAAATGATCAATTCCGACGCCGTCCCCGCCATAGCCCTAAACGCCGCCACACAGTCAGCCCAATCGGAGCAGCCGGTCTACTCTCGCAGACTAGACGCAGAGATGGCAGGCCTCCGCCAGCGCAAGAAGGTCGTGCAGGTGCCGGGCGGCTGGGCGGTGGATCAGCGCTAGGCCTTGTCCAGCACGCAGGTGGCGTAGTTGGCGGCCATGGCGGGGGTGGCTAGGAGCAGGTCTGGAGCAACCATTCGTTTTGTGGTGGTCTCCTACGCCTAAAATTTGTAGCTTCCCTACGATGGTGATAAGTGCAGACGTATGACAGTCTGATGCCACGTTTGGCATGTTCTACCTTTGCTTTCGGTCCCAAATTGACAAAGGTTTATGAGGGTCTCCTCAATCTCTCTCAGATCCTCAAGCATGCTACGCTAGCCGGTCATCCGGGGGCGTACATGAAGAAGAGTGTTCTTGTAAAAGGTATTGAAATTCAGCGGAGGATAGCGCATCGTCGATGGTGGCTGAGGCATTTGGAGACAAGACGAAAGCTGGCTAGGCGCGGGAAAGGTAGCATCTCAACCTTAAAGCGCAAAGCAGGCCCAGAAAAAAACCGAAAAAATAATGCTTGGTTTGACTACGAAGCACCAGTAGTAATGGATTTCGATGCAAATAAAGAGAATACGCTAGCTTATTTCGATGGGTTGCATAGTTCAATGCGGGAGCGCGGATCCAGAATTCGGTTGCTTTTCCAACAGCTAAGATCTATTTCGTCTGAGGCATTAATATATCTATTAGGGCAAATTCACCTTCTGCAAGAAAAGCATGGTAAGCAAAATTTGACAGGATGCTACCCAAAAAGCAGAAAGATTGAGCATTTGCTTAATGAGAGCGGTTTCTTCGGTTTGCTTAATATTAAGAAGCGCAAAGTTGCTGGTAAGAAAACGGGTTCAACTAGATTTATAACCTATAAAACTGGCAATAAACTTCAATGTGAAGATATTCCAAAAATAAGAAATGAATTGTTTGGCGATGACTTTGAGATGCCGAGTCATGTCAAAAAAGAGGTTTATAGGGCTCTTTCTGAAGCTATGGCGAATGTTGGTGAACATGCTTATGCAAACAAGGCGGTAAGTGCCAAAAGCCTCCATGGAAGATGGTGGATAGGTGCAAGTATGAGTTTGAGAAAAAATATATTTTCTCTGACATTCTATGATGCTGGAGTGGGTATACCTAAAACTCTCCCGAGAAGATATAATATGGAATTAATTAGGCAGGCCCTTTCTGTTCTTCCATTAATTGATCCTGATGATGGAGCTATGATACATGCTGCTGTTGAGTTAGGTCGAACTCGGACAGGTAAAGAAAATAGGGGGAAGGGCTTGCTTGATCTGCATAGATTAATTGATAAAATTAATGATGGAAAGTTGACCATCATAAGCAGGCAAGGGTGGTACAAGTATCGTCCTTTAAGACATCAATCTGGCCCTATGACTGGTTTTTTAGAGGGTACATTAATAAGTTGGGAGTTGCCTCTTACAAAATCTGTTAATCAATTGATTGATATTGAAATTAGCGATTTGGAGCTTGAAGATGAAAATAATATCAGTGTCTAAGAATTTTTCTCCTTTTCCTGCTGGGAGAACCCCAGCGGATGGGCCAAATTCTGGTCAACGATTTAGAGATGAATTTTTAGTCCCGTCTTTGAAAGTTGGCCCCGTATGCATTATTTTAGATGCTGAGGGATATGGCTCTTCATTTCTGGAGGAAGCTTTTGGGCAGCTTATTCCAAAGGGGTTTAATGAGGAGTTTCTTCTAAAGAATTTGTCCTTTGAGACGGATGATGAAACCTTGGTGGATGAAATTTTTGGCTATATAAAAGATGAAGCCTCTCGCTAAGGGGGCTTAATGGATTATAAAATAGCAAGCCTGGTTAGTTTTTTTGCTGGCGCATTTTCTTGGGAGATTTTTTGGAAGATTTATTTTTATCATAAAGAAAAAAATAACAAAGCTGAAAGACGATCGCTTGATATAATCTCAGCTGATCTTGAGGGTATCCATACATTGGTTGAAACTGTTCAGCTGCAAGCTTATAAATATTATTCAAGCCCTGGCTTGTCAGATGCGCAATTGTCTAAGGATATTAAGATTGGCGTTAAGCAGGTGGGCGATAGATTTTCAAGAATTAATAAATTGTTAGAGCGAGAGCGTCATGGTAAAATTGATTCTGACCTAATGGTTTCTTTCAGAAGGTCCATGACTCTGGGTTTGGATACTGCCTCAAGACCTGCGTGGGACTTGAATTCGGATTGCTACAATCACATAGCTAATTCATCATCTGAATTGCTCTCTGCTTGTCGCAATTGTCAAATCGCGCTTGCCCACAAATCTTGATTGCGTAGTATTGCAAGAACCCGCTTCGGCGGGTTTTCTTTTGTCTGGTGGTGGCTGGGGCAACAAAAAACCGTCCTGAGACGGTTGTGTGGGGCTCCATCAAGGCTCGATAGAATGGTTTCTTCCTAGGTCGAATTTTATGAACCAATACCCATTCGTTCTCCGCGTTACCTCCACTCCTCCAGGGGAGGCTCCAGAATGGGTACGCCAAAAGTGGGTTGGCTTATCTTTGCCGCTTGCACAGAAAGATGCATCAGCACGAAACTACTTCACTTCAGAAGTACTGTCTGGCCCCAAAGGCTTGTTCTCGTGCTTGCTAGCCTTGTGCACAGGGAAGATTGTGCGCAAACCAGGTTACGCGGTTGAGAGTCTCAAAGCCATTCAAATTCTAGAAGCAGCACATCCGGAGGCTGGTGCTTGGTGGAGAGCTAACACGCCGGAGCTTCTAGATCCTCGTAGGAGCTTTGTATTTCAACTTGGAGTAGGCCATGTTGAAGAGAACGAATCACCGGCTTCTGATAACAGCTAAGTACTTATAGAGCAGTGCCATAGTGCCTCCGCTCCCAGAGGCAAGGTGATGGTAGGGGAAGGGGAGGGAGGGCGCTTTGCGGTGGATCAAGAACGGAATCGTTCTGGAGTAGCGGGCGCATGAAGGCGAAAACGCTGGAAGCGAACACCATCGCACTCAACCTCGCCATCTTCCAGAAACCCGAGTCTCGCTACCCCCTTGATTCTTGTTCTTGAGAACGGCAGAAGAATGGTTATGGACTCCAACCCCATGGTTGTGAATGCCCGATTGATGATCTCTTCGTAGATAGCTTTTCCACTTCCCCAGAAGTGCGGGTGAAGTACTAGTGCCAGATCAGCATCGCCATCCTCGTGCTGCAATCCGCCCCAGCCTGCAAATTGATGATCGATGAAGAATGCCCATGGGCCATACCCGTTCTGCTCCCACTGGGCATCCTTTTGTTTGATCCATTCTTTCGCCTTCACCTCATCAAAGTCGGGGCTGCCAAGTGGCATTTGCCGCAACACGTCAGGGTGGTTGTTGAGCGAGATGATGTCTTGCAGACTGGCTTCGGTGAGGCGCTTGAACTTTAAGTCCATTGTTCTAAATCTGTGTGGCCGCTTATCGCTGAGTCCAGAGCTATCGGCGGCAGTGAAGCTCGCCATCAGCAAAAAAGCCCACATCAGTGGGCTCGTCTTGGGGGAGGGTGGGGTTAGTGGCCGAAGAAGCTGGGGGTCTATTGGTCAAGGATGCAAACTAGTGCAATCACTGCAACGCCTATCAGAATTGAAACGAAGTATCCATTGAATACGCCGATTGTCATGAGACCTAGCGCTACAGCCCAAAAGACCCACTTGAGTAAACCGATCTTCCACCGGCCCTCGTTCAATTCCTGCTGCCTTGCACCGTCAAGCAGGCGCTGCGATTCCTGCATCGACATGGGCGGCTTGTAAGGATTGGGCTTGCTCATGCCCAGCATATTACCGCAGGACCGCCAAAACCTCCTAATGCGGTGGCGCACAGGCAACCAGGGCCAGCCTTGCATGTTCAGGTCAGCCAATAGCAGAGCACCTTCCAGCTCGGATCGAGAGACATTGCGATCTAGGCAGAGGCCTTCGCGCAGAACCCGACCTTTGACTGCTTGAAGCGCCTGCGATAGTGGGCGGTCCGGCTTGATGCTGCCAGTAGAAAAACACAGCAATTGCTCTGCAAGGTAACCGGAAATTTCGTCCGACTCCTGCCGAGCAGTCAGCTGGTAGTTTCCAGCGTCATCGGTGTAGGTTCTGCGAATATGTTGGCAAATCTGCTGCAGTCCTGGCTCTCCAGCACGAACACCTTCGCTGATGTGACGCATGAAGTGCTTCCACTCGCTACCCATCAGCTGCCGGAGGCCATGGTGGCCAATCGCCTCATGCGCCAAGGTCTGCGCCATGGAGTCCAGCGGCTGTTCGGCAACCAGGTGCACAGCGCCGCCCCAATACAGACCGCGCGCATCATCAGGCGCAGGCACGGGCAAGTCGCGGGCTGTAGGTGCGATGTGAACCTTGGGGCCGCGATGCCATCGTGCGGTGAAGTAGCGCGTGAGGCTTGAAGCAAGTCTTGTGTTCATCTAGCACTCCGCCTAGGAATACATTTCTTGCAGTACTTTGAGGCAGGCTTGCGTCACTTGGCTCTTCACCTCGCCGCGCTTCTCAATGAGGCGGGACTTATCTACTGCCCGCATCTGATCAAGAAGGACCAAGCCCTGCGTGCTCTGAAATGTCACAGGTACGCGGAATGGCGCAGGGTGACTTCCAGTCGTCATGGGCGCAACTGTCACGATGCCGAGGCCAAGGTTCATTTCGTCTGGGGACAGCACAACACAGGGCCGGGTCTTTTGGATCTCTTTTCCTTGGGTAGGGTCAAGGTTGACCAGCCAGATTTCGCCCCGTTTGACGTGATGGCTGCTGCTTACCACTCCACGGCCTCCTTTGGTTCATTTGCCAGAGGGGCAGGCGAATCGTCCCATGCCAAATTTTCATCTCCAGTATTCGAAAACTCACCCATGACAAGGTGATCATCTTTAGCTGCTGCAACTTTGGCTGCAGCATCTGCCCATCCATTGCGAACGGATGGAAGAGCCTTGATAACAATTGCGCCCTCCAATACTTCTGCGTTTGCAACAGTTGCGCCAGTTAGGCCCGCTTGAGACAGGAGTGCCTTAGGCAAGACGATGCCTTTGCTGTTTCCAAATGCGCGAATGGTGAGCTCCATATGACCTCCGAAAGTTATTACTATGTTATAACAATTGGGGTGCTTGTGCAACCCCCTATGGCATGACCAATCCCCCTCTAGGGCTTGCCCACCCCCTTGCCATAGCCGACCATAAAGTGAAAGCCGCCTCGGTGGGCGGCGGGAGTGGGTTGCATGAACAATGTGAGCTGGATTGCTTTGGTATTGGCTACATTGGCCCTGGGCGTTGCTTTGTACGCACTTGGAGTAGCGCGAGAAAAAAGAGGGCTTCGCCTCATGAGCGAAGCTTCTGTAGATGATCTTTCGAAACTGCAGGCGCTCCTTAGCGAAGTGATCTATCGTGCTCCTGACATCAAGCGTCAATCGGATGCGATTTCTTCAGCTCATCTCACAAGTGCAAGAAATGCTTCTTTCGCCAAAGAAGAAGAAAGGCAAAGACAGTACAGGCAATCACTCATTTAGAGTTTTTTTCACGATTCGCACTTGGGAATGTGTCAACCCAAAATGGAATGAATGAGCCCGCATCAGAGGACAATTTTTCTAGGTCGGCAAATTGATGTAAGGCTGGTCCTAGCAAATGACCCCAGCGGGTCAACAACTCATCACGGCGTGGATTAGATTCAAGAATTGCACCAGCAAATGCTGTCAGCGCGGCGACGCGAGCTTGTAGAATCTTTTGATCAGCTTGCAGCACACCAATAGCTCTTTCGATTTCTGCACTAGTCATAAACCCTCTAGGGATGGAAGTTGAGGAACTGCCATGGTATCCCTGGAGGGTTTTCTTTTGGCACCCCTCTAGGGTTAGTCACCACGCCCCATCACTGGAACACTCCTTGGAAACCATCAACCAGGAGTGCGCCAAGTGCCCAATACCAGCTATCCAAAGGGGATGGAGAAACTGCTCTCCGCCCAGATCAATCTGCTCAATGACGACCTTCGTGTCGCGCTCCTGCCCCCGACCTATACCTACAGCAACACGCATGAGTTCCTGAGCAACCTGGGAACGCGCATCGGCACAGACATGGTGCTGGCCAACAAGGATGTGACAGGCGGGGTGTTTGATGCTGACGATGTGGCGACCGACCCACTGCCGCCTGGGAATACGGCCAAGTCCGTGGCGATTTACAAGAACACCGGCAACGCTTCGACTTCGCCATTGCTGTTCTTCTTCGACACTGTGACCGGCTTGCCCATGGCGACCAATGGCGGCGCGATCAACTTCCCATGGAGCGATGGTCCGGACAAGATCGCAGTGCTCGATGGTCCATTCATCCCCTTGGGCGGCGAACTGGTAATGAAGGCTGGCGTGAACTTCCTCACGGATACCCTCAAGGTTGCGATGTTGCCGGCCACTTTTGACCATGAAGGCACCTACCAAAGCTTGGCCGACCTGGGCGAGATCATTGGCACACCCGTTGAACTGACAGGCAAATCCATCACTGGCGGTGTCTTTGATGCTGCTGATGTGGACTTCGGCACAGTGCCTGCTGGCAAATCGCCTGGCTCAGTGGCACTGTTTCGCCAGGAGGCCGATGCGGCCACTTCGCCCGTTCTGCAGATCATCAAAGATGACATCATGGGCCTGCCTTTCGCTGGCAATGGGGGCGGCTTCAAGCTGCGCTGGTCGGATGGCAACGCCAAGATCTTCTCGCTGATCCCAGCGTAAGGGGTCAGCCATGATCAAAAAGGACGGCTTCAGCAACAACGCTGACACAACCTTGGCACAGGCCATCCTGAGCGATGCCACTGGGATCGAGGTGGCGGACAGCGCTGCATTCGCTGATTTTTCCAGCGGGCGCCTTTTGCAGCGCGCGACCATCACCAATGACGCCATACCTGGTGAATATGAGATTGTTTCCATCCTGGCCGCTGATGGCGTCGTTTTCACTGTAGAGCGCGGCAAGGAAGGTACGTCCGCACGGGATTGGCCAGCAGGATCAAAACTCCAGGCCCGCATCACCGCAGGGCAGCTCAAGAATTTCCTGCAGATGGATGAATCTGGCACATATCGGGCAGACCGTGACGGGCAGCGCTCCTTTGTGGTGAATGGCCGGGTGGCCAACAATTACAACATGGTGCAGATTTCTGGAGTGCATCTGCTCCAGAGCCTGCATGCAAGTGCCGTATCTGGAGACCAGGGCGAGTTCCAGCAAGACATGAATATGTCTCAGGAGTCTGTAGGGGGTACTGCATACCTGGAACTGGGTAACGATATTCCGGCCTATGCAGAAGGTGGCTTTCTCTCAGACCGCAGCATCGTCAAGGCACCGACGGCGACCGGTTTCAACTACCTGCTTGACCTGGGCGACTACCACTCCAGCTCTGAGTACATCCATACGCCGGTGGCGAGTTTCGACGCATCGGGCTCACCTTTTCCAGCCATCGGGCCGGATGCTGGTCAAGAGGTGGGGCAATGGGTGCCTATTCCGGATCCATTGAACATCATCCAGAACATGCCCAGCCAGACTTCCAGCCTGGTGCTGTCGGAGGTGGGCTTCATCTGCACCCGCTACGAAGCCACGACAGCTCCAGTGGTATCCATCCTCCTGCGGGGTGAGGACACCGAGCACTCGCTGGTGGACCATGTTGCGCTGGATACGGTCACCAAAGCCAACCAGGTGCACCGCATTCCTGTCGCAAGCTACGGCGGGATTGTCTCCGGCATCCGATTACGGGTAGACACGCCGGCCACGGGCAAGTTCTACGGGCGCTTCTACTGGCGCGGCTTCTTCTTCGACGCGGGCGCATAAATGTCTTACCCGCTCATCAACGGCGCAGCCATCAACACCAATGGTGAATCGGCTTCGGGAACACCGAGCATTCGCCTGGTGGTGACTGGCCAGCACCAGGCAGAGTTCCTACTGGAAGGACTGGGCAGCCATCCCTTGCGGCTGGGGCCGCTGCGCGCCAAGGTGGGCTTTGATGTGAATCTGGTGATTCCCAGCATTCGCCTCGTCAAGACCGAGTACCACAGCGCGCTGCAGAACCAGACGCCTTCCCATACGGACGTGCTCGCCAAGAGCACTTTTCCGCTTGTCTTGGGCACGCCCCGGGCAGAGGCGGGGCCTGTCTCTGCAACGGCTTTGGGGACTACTCCGCTGCGTCTTGGCACGCCATCCGCAAATCCCATCGCATTCGCAGCAGGTGCACAGCCGCTGTCCCTGGGGCAGCCTGCCGCAGCCCGGGTTGGGTTTGCTGCCTCGTCCCAGCCCCTGCGCCTGGGCGCGCCCTCGGCGGTTGCCACTGTCCATGTGCCGAGCCTGCGGCTGGTACGGGCAGGCAAGGCAAGCATTGTGGTGGATGCTCTCGAATCGATAGCGCAATCCGCGCACCCACTTACGCTTGGTACACCCAGCGCGCACAGAATCGCATTTGTGCGGCAATCCATCGCGCTGCGGCTTACCCCGCCAACAGTTCATCGGGGGACGGAATGCTGACCTTTTCAGATTTCACAGGCATCAACAACCTGCAGCCCGAGCACCGGCTGACAGGCAAAGACCTGATCGCGGCTGAGAACGTGGACATTGGCCTCACGGGCGAGATCACGCGCCGGGGAGGCTTCGCGCTGGCTGATGAGGCCTGCCACAAGAACCTGCACCAGGCGCAGGGCTACATGCTGGCGACCTGCGGTAGCGTGCTCACGGCCATCTGGCCGGACGGCACACGGCATGTCATCCATCCTGCCCTGGGCTCTGATCGCGTCTGGTACTGCGATCTGCCGGACGGTCGCACCACCTACACCAATGGATTGATCCATGGGGTGACCGATGGGCGCACGGGCTTGGAGCGCAGCGTACCAGTGCCTGAATCGCTGGGGCTGCCGGATACCGCGTTCGGACAGCTTCACCCTGGCGACTACCGCTACTACCTCAGCTATGTGCGCATCTCGGATCGCCTGGAAGGCCCAGCCATCAGCTCGGCGCCAGTGGCGGTGGCGCAGGGCGGCTTGCGCCTGGGTGGCCTGCCTGTGCTTTTTGGCTATTCGATCAACGTCTACCTGAGCGGCAAGGACGGGGAGGGCGCCTACCTGGCCGGGAGCACCACGGGGAGCAGCTTTGAATATGGTGGCAACAACGCCTCGCTGGTACTGCCCTGCCGCACCCTGGGTGCAGAGCCATTTCCGGTGGGTACGATCACAGCGTTCTGGCGCGGCCGCGTGCTGGTGGCCAAGGGAAATGTGCTCTGGGCAAGCCGCCCGTCTGTGACGCACCTCTCGGACTGGCGCGATTTCAAGCAGCTGGCCGGCAAGATCACGGCCATCCAGCCTGTGGACGATGGCATTTATGTTGGCACCGACCAGGACCTGATATTTCTCTCGGGCACCACCTGGGACCAGCTGGCCCACCAGACCACCAAGCGCGGTCCTGTAGTTCTGGGGTCTGGCGTGGCGGTGCGCGGTGATCGCCTCAAGTTCGGCGACGGTGTGGGCACGGGGATGGGTATGGTGTGTATTGCCGGTGGCGAGATCGTGGCAGGCTTCAATGGCGGTCAGACCTCCAGCCTGACGGCCAACCGCTACCGCACCACTGTCAAAGAGGTATGTGCCACCTGGCGCGAGGTGGACGGCATCCCTCAGTATGTGGCGGTGCCGCAATGAGTCTGTGGAATCCCTATGCCCTGACGCCTGACGGGCGCCGCACCACCAGCATGGCGCCGCCCGCGCTTCGCGTCATGGGCGGGCGCGCCACGGTAGAGCAGATGGCCATGGCCCAGGCGGAGTTTGCGCGCTTTTGTGGCCGCAGCCGCGTCTCGTTCTGGCGCAACCCGAACGAACAAGGGGTTCTGAAGGACGGTTCTCGCTACCAGATCGTGACCATTGGCAATAGCACGGTGATGACCATCTGGCCTGTGGGCGCGGCTGAGCATGGGCTTGCCATGGGCGGGGTCAGCTTTTTTGCCAGCTTTGAGGGTGGTGCGCTGTACCAGTACGTGCTGGCGTATCGCAACGAGGTCTGGGTCATTCGGCGAGCACCCATCGTCTATGGCGGCTCGGGCGTCTGGGCATCGAGCACCAAGAACGTGTACTTCACGGATGACACAGCTTCCGGTGGCGCTACCCCCAATCTCAATAGAAAGTATTCAGAAGAAAACCTCCCCAGCTTGATTGTTGCGGGCGGGGCCACCTCAGTGGAGAAAGGAGTGGCCTATGGCATCCAGAGCGGAGTCTCCGCCAACGTGGCCAATGTGGTATCGCCATCCGGAAAGTATGTGCAGGTCGTGCAAACCGATGCACTCACGGCCCAGATTTATGAAGCTGACCTGGTAAAACGCAAGGTGTTTGAGGAAACGCCAGATGAGTTCTATACAGTGCCTGCAGCCAAGCAGACCGTGGTCGCATCGAACCCTGATTTCAACCTCACCCGAACCCATTTGTATGGTGTTGCCGCCTTCAGCCGGTTGCGCGACGGCTCTGCAGTTTACTTCCCCGCTTGGTCAGTTTCTGCCATTGGCAATGTGATCGGCCCCACGGACACGGGCGAGGGCTGGCTGGATTTCGTCACCCATGAATTGAAGGTGACGCTTTCACCCAATGGCGAGTATTCGGCTGCTGTGGTTCCACACGCGCTGCCGGAGCTGACCCTGCTGGAGCCACCCAAAGCGCCCAATGAATTCGGTGATCTGGTGGAACAGACGCATTTCGAGTTCAGCAAACATGGCTGGGCTGACTCTGGCCTGACGCCCCTGAAATCGACCAGCTACATTGAATACTTCGATCCGGGCGCTGGTCAAAATGTCCGGACATTTCACCAAACCGATATTGGCTGGAAGGATGTGCGTGGCCGTGCTGAAACGGTCGAGCGCGTGCGCAAGAAGAAGAACTACCGTGTGCCTGTGTATCTTGCCCGTGGTTGGCAGGACCAGAAGATTGCGTTCTTTGCAAGGGTTGAGGATGAAAAGAATGCAGTGGTTGAATCTTCGGTGAATGAGGATTTTGACCATGGCTTGGTGCAATCGGTATTTGGCGCACCACTTTGGAAGGTAAATGGGAGGACGGCCAATGACACGCTCAGCTATATCGACCTGGACGATATAACGCCAGATTTTAGCAACGGCCTGGACAACTTTATTGACTTCAATGCGTACTTCGACGCGAATCCGGCGCCTGACCTGCAGTTTGATTTCACAATGCTTGGCGAAAAATACATCGCCAAGCGCGCGGCGACGCTGCGAGGCAAAACAACGCTGGAAACACCATGGGGTGAGCTGGTCACCAATGATGTTGATTTGGTTGTGCGCATGCAGCAGAACTACGCAAGGGGCAGGTATTCGGAGTCAGGCTTAGAAGAAAAGGAAGTTCTCTATACCGGAATCTCCGGAAGGCATGTGCGCAGGGAGATTGTCCATATCAACCCCATTCTCGGGATCATTGCCTGCCTTGAAATCACCACCAGCCAATACACGGTGAACAATTCCGGTGAGTTCACGACTGTATCTACTGCAGGTACGACTGCCAAGCTGGTGGTGCTGCTCAAAAACAAAAAGATATTTGAAATCGAATGCACACCCACTGAAAGCTCCTACACGCGGCGCAAGGACGATACCCTGGTGGGAGTTTTTTCATTCAGCCCATTCACACCTGCCGACCGCAATCACTCACTTTTGCGCGGAAAAATTGGGGCGCTGTGGAACCTTCGGAATAACACGCACGTTCCAGCAGTCGCCGGCGTGATTATTCCAAGCGGCATTGGTGATGTCGAAATCACCAAAGACAGCGAAATTGATCGAGTAAAGGACATCTACCCAGTGGCCAAAGTGGAAGGCCAACAGTGGATGAAAACCGCCATCGATCCCAACAGCGGTGGGGGTGCATTGCTAGTACCCAATGAAGCTGGGCAGGTGGTCTATGCCCAAGCCATCTCACCTGCAGGCGTGCTCACCCCCCTGGATGCTCTGGTGCCCCAGAGTGCAGGAGCCCTGCAGCCATTCAGCACACACCTCATATCTGTATGAACACCATCGTATGTAACACCCTGAGCGGCGCTGTGTCGGAGTACACAGGCTTCGTCTTCCAAAGCATCACCCCCACCCATGCGGGCGATGCCAGTGGCCTCTACACGCTGGGCGGCGATTCCGACAACGGCCAGCCCATCGTGGCCAATATCCGCATGCCGGCCACTCTGCGCGAATCGACGCTCAAGAAGCGCCTGAGCATGGTCTACCTGTCGATGAAGGGCACGGGCTGCGCGCAGTTCAGCGTGCTCGGACCCAATGGCATGCCCTGGGCCTATGAGTTTCCACTGCGATGCAGCGGCCAGACGCGGTGCATCGTGGGCAAGGGCATCCGCGAGAACTACCTGGGCTTTGCCCTGAGCAACCCGGCCGGCCAGAAATTCAGCCTCGACCGCATCGAGATCCTCACCCTTGAATCCAAAACACGGAGAGTCTAACCATGGCAACCGGAGTCAACGGCCCCGCCGAAATCGTCAAAGACAAGTATGACCGCTCTGTGGTTCTGGCTGACAAAGCCGCTGCAGAGGTGAGTACCTTCCAGAAGGCGCTCAACGACAGCATCTACCAGCCGCCGCAGATTTCCATCCAATGGAGCACGCTGGGCGCGCCCAATTTGCCGCCGATCCCCGAGCTGCCCAAGGTGCCGGGCATCGACTTCGATCTGCCCGACGGCATGCCCAGCCCCTTCACGGGCAGCATGAAGGATGTGCAGTTCTCGGACTTCAACACCCCAGCGCCCACGCTCAACTTTGGCGTAGCGCCTACCATCACCATCGGCCAAGCCCCCAATCTCCCTGAAATGCGGGATGTGGCCATGCCTGATGCACCCGTGGTAGTTCTGCCAGACGGCCCACAAATGCTCGACCTGCAGGTGCACACCTTTGGCGGGATCGACTTGCACGAGGACTGGCTGGCCAAGCTCGACAATATCCCCGAGTTGGCCATCCTGCAGCCGGAGCCCATGCGCTACACCCCAGGTGCCCGCTACGCCTCGCAGCTGCTGGACAGCCTCAAGGCCACGCTGAACGCCCGCATCCATGGCGGCACTGGTCTGTCTCCTATCGTGGAGCAGCAGATCTGGGACCGTGGCCGCGACCGCGAGACGCAAATCGCCCTGGCCCGGGAGCAGGAGGTGTTGCGGGCTGCCGAGTCATTGGGCTATCCACTGCCGTCTGGCGTGATGGCGGGCCAGCTGGCGGACGCCCGCCGCGAGTACCAGGACAAGCTTTCAGGCCTGTCGCGGGACGTGTCCATCAAGCAGGCCGACCTGGAGCAGCAGAACCTGCAAAACTCCATCCAGGCCGCGCTGCAGCTGGAAGGCCAGCTGATGGACCAGCATTACAAATGGGAAATGCTGGTGTACGAGTCCACCAAGGCCGCTGCCGACAACGCCATTGCCGTACACAACGCCGCGCTTGAGCAGTACAAGGCGCTACTGGTGGGCTATCAGGCCTTTGCCTCTGCCTATGAAACGCTCATCAAGGCGGAGCAGACCAAGGTTGAAGTGTTCCGCGCGCTGCTGCAGGCAGAGCAGGCCAAGGTCGACATCAACAAGAGTCTGGTGGATCGCTACAAGGCCGAGATTGAGGCGCGCATGGCAGCCGTCGAGATCTACAAGGTTCAGGTGCAGGCTGCCCAGACACTGGTGGAGGTGGAGCGTACCCGCATTCAAGCGGGCGGCGAGCAGATCAAGGCCTTCGTGGCGACGATCAACGCCGAGCAGGCCAAGTCTGAACTCTACAAGGTGCAGATCAGTGCAGAAGGCACCAAGGCAGAGGTCTATGGCCGCATGGTGCAGGCCTACAGCGCCAAGGTGGGAGCCCAGGCCGAGCGCGCCCGTGCGCAGGTCGCCAGTTTCCAGGCACTAATCTCCGCCAAGGGGTTGGAGTGGGACGGCTGGAAAGCGCGACTTGCTGCTGAGTCGACGCGTATCGAGGCGGCAGCGCGCCAGTCTTCCGTCATCCTGGACGGCTACCGCGCCGGTGCCCATGCTGCAGAGGCGCAGGCCACCTCGTTCGCGCGGCGGTGGGAGGCCGAGGTGGCGCAGTACAACGCTGTGCGTGAGATCACCTACCGGGTGGAGAAGGCCAACAACGACGCCATCATCCACGCCAACGATGCGCGCATGGATGCTGCCAAGGTCATGCTGGTGACCGGTTCGCAGCAGGTGGGCTCGGCCTGGTCCATGGTGAGCGCATCGGCGGGTATCAGCGCCGGATCCTCGGACCAGTACGTCCACCAGGTGGATTGATTGGGGTGCTCCCCCGTATAGGGTTCGACCTGCGGGCGCTGCTGGCTGACACTTTCAGCTATGACAGCGCCCGCTCAACTTTGCTACACCATATACCAGGGTGCCACGTTCCGGCGTGGCTTCCGCTGGTGCACTGTCCCGTATCCCACCAAAGTCCATTGCGGCAAGTTGGTGCGTGCTGACACTGGCGCGCCGGTTCCCAATTCCGATCAGGTGCCGGTGGACTTGACAGACTGTAAGGCGCGTATCCAGTTTCGCAGTGATGTGCTCTCGCCGGATGTGCTGCTCGAGTTGACCACCGAAAACGGCGGCATTGACCTGTCAGAGGGGCAAGGCAGGGTGAATTTCGTCATCGAGGCATTAGCATCCTCAGCTTTTCCTTATGGCGATGAGCCTCCAAGTTTCTGGAGCAAGGCAGTTGGGCAGCTGGAAATCGTCCATCCGAACGGGGATGTCACCCGTGTTGCGGAAATCACCATTTATCTAAGCCCGGAGGGCACGCGATGAGCGCCGAGGACGTGGTGATCCAGGTTCCTGATGCCAATGTCATCGTGGACCAGCAGCCAGCCGACGTGCTGGTGGCGTCAGTGCCAGAGGCGGCAGTGTTCATTGAGGATGCTGCGCCTTCGGTGGTCACTCTGGACGAAGAAACCGATTTGCTGGTGCTTCCTGTTGAAGACACCCAGGTTGTGGTTGCAACTGGAGAGCAGGGGCCACCAGGTATCCCTGGGCCAGCAGGCGGACAGGTGCTGGAGCGCACGGCCGGCGAGCAACTGAGTGCCTTGCGTGCTGTGTATGAGGACGCAAATGCTCGGGTATGGCTGGCGGATGCGATGGAAGCAGGCGAGGTGTTCACGCTCCTGGGTGTGACCACCACGGCCGCCGAAGCCTATCAGCAGGTGCTGGTGCAGCGCCTGGGAGCCATCGACGATGCCGGGTGGAGCTGGACACCCGGCGTGCGCGTGTACCTCGGCGCTGCTGGCCAGCTCACCCAAACCCCGCCTGATGCAGGTTTCGACGTACTTATCGGGGTGGCGCTGTCTCCGACCCGGCTGCTGCTCAACATCCAAGACCCTATTGAAATGGAGTGACCTATGGCTATCCAGCCCACACAAGGCTTCCTGGCGCGCGTCGCGGGCAAGACCAAACAGATTTTCGGGATCGCCACGTCTGCAGGCGTGGCTGATGCCGGCAAGCTCGGTGCTCTTGGGCCTGATGGGCGATGGGACTTGAGCATGATGCCAGTGGGCATCGGTGCCAACACCACCCAGGCCACGGCCTCGGAGGCAATTGGCGCGGGCAAGTTCATCAACTTCTGGGACAACGCGGGCGTCTTTAGCATGCGGCTGGCAGACAGCAGCAATGGCCGCCAGGCCGACGGCTATGTGATCGCTTCTGTGGCCAGTGGCGCCGTGGGCACCGGCTACCCGCTGGACGGCACGAATGCAGGGCTCACGGGGCTGACGGTCGGGGCGCGCTACTACCTGGGCACTGCAGGCGGCGTCATCAGTACCCCACTGGATGAAACCGACACGGCCAACGTGAACAAGGTGAGCCAGTACCTGGGCGTTGCCAAGAGCGCTACCGAGCTTGTTACCGACGATCAGGGCTACGTGATCCTGTAAGCCATGCCCAGCGCCGTCCACAAACCCATTGTCTCGATTGCCGGCCAGCGCCGGCAGTTGCCCGTGGGCGAGACGCTGGATACCCCGGAACGCAGCGTCCCTGTGACGCTAGCGGGGGGAGGTATCCGCAGAGTCACCATCGGAGCATCCGGGCCAGCGCTTGTGTACCTTGCCAACGGCACCAGCCGGGAGGTATCCACCGGCGCGGCGGGTGTTTGGCGCATTGGCTTGAATCCCGAAACCTCCGCTCCCGTGGACATCTCAGGGAAGCTGGATGCCGATTTCAACGGGCTGGCTGCTGCCTCTGGCCAGGACAGTGACCTGCTGGTGATCCGGCGGGCGGCCGCCAACCTCAAACTATCCCTGTCCAGCCTGGTGGGCTACATCACCGGCGTGGCGCGCAGCTGGGCTGGAAAGCAGACCTTCAGTGCTGGAGCAGATATCTCGGCTCTGGGGGTTACAGGCGCAGCAACCATAGGAACCACGCTGGGCGTGTCTGGCGCAAGCACCCTCAGCGGGGGCGCGCAGCTTGGTGAGTTGGGCCCAGCCAACCTGAAATGCCTGCTTCTGACTGGCACAGCACCTGCATCCACGGGCACGACCGCGAGTATCGTTGCGCATGGACTGAGCCAGGGGGTGATTGTGCTGGTGCGGGCGGTCGTGACAACTTCGGATGGGTTCCTTGTGATGGATGGGAACGGCTTCAGTGATGCCCAGTTCAATGTTTCGGTGAACACCACGCATCTGCGGCTGTCCACTACTGGCGCTGCATCCACCACTGTTCTGGGGCGGCCTGTGAAATTCTTTGTTTTCTATCAAGGGTGATATATGCCAGCACAAGCACCCATCAAAATCGTTCCAACATCAGGTACAACCGGTGAGCTGCGGGAGTTCGCCGCAGGAGATTTTCTCGGCATAGCTGCGGGAGGAACTGGCGTCGCCGCAGGCACCGTGGCTGATGTGCGCATCGCATTGGGCCTTGGCTCTGCTGCCGTGGCAGCAATCCTCGGCACGGTCTCGCAGTCAGGCGGCGTGCCCACGGGCGCAATCGTTCAGCGGGGCAGCAATGCCAACGGCGAGTTTGTGCGATTCGCTGACGGAACCCAGTTTTGCTTCTTCACCCTCAGCAATACTGCCCAGTCGATGGCGGCTGACGCCCAGGTGCAATTTACGCCCACCTGGACCTTCCCCGCAGCATTTGCAGCTCCGCCTATCTATGTGGATCTCGTACCAACGGGCGTTGGGAGTGGCTACTTCAATGTCCGGGTTGTTGGTCCAACAGCGTCCAATGCTGGCAGCCTCTACATGATCAATACCGCGAGCACGACGCAAACCTGCGGAACTTCTATCCAATGCATCGCAATAGGGAGATGGTTCTGATGCGTATCAATCTGATTCCTCAGGTGCGCGAAGGTGCACTCCAGGTCTCCAAAAAGGGAGACGTTCTCACGGTCAATGGTCGCAGGTACGACTTTGGCCAACTCCCAGAAGGCGCTGTGCTGCCTGGAAATGCGGTCGACAGCGAGCACATCATTGGCAATGTGACGCGCACGGGCGGCCAGTTGCAGGTGACGTTGTTGCTGCCCATCGCTTGGGATGCACCACATGAGGCCTGCTTCCCTGAGCCCATCATCGACCCGCCAGACGGGCCCATTGCATTGCCAGGAGGTGCAGCATGATTGACTGGTCCCAGATGAAGACGGCTGAGCAGATCGCCGAAGAAGAGCGCCGTGCCCGCGTGCCAGCTGAGATCAGCCGGGCGCAAGGGCGTGCAATTCTCGGGTCGATGAAGCTGACGCCTCAAGTGGAGGCGTATTTCGCCAGCATTACAGACGAAGAAGAAGCCATGTGGGTGGATCTCGCCTGGAATCACACCACCACATGGCGCCGGTATGAGTCACCTTTTCTGACGAGAGCTGCGCAAGCATTGGGCCTGACGGATCAGCAGCTCGACGAGATGTTCATCGCTGCCGCCCAGATCGTGATCTAAGCACCCCTCTAGGGTTCGCCTGTCTGCGACAAGCCTTGGATCATCAGGGCATGGCAGATTTGAATGAAACCACCTCCGAGATCGCCACACCTCTGCTGCAGGTGTGGGGCGCAAAGCTCAACGTCTGGGCCGCATGGTTTCTGGGCCTATTTGGGACGGTGACCCTGGACAAGCTGGTGGCGCTCTCTGGCTTGGTGCTGGGGGTTGCTGGCTATCTCATGAATCGGCACTACCGGCGCAAGGAAGACCGTCGCCAGGCGTTACGCGCCAAGCGTGACGACGAGCAAGCTCGCAGGCAGCACAGCACCTGGGTGATGGACATGCGGGCCAAGTATTCCGAAGAGAAGCTTGTCGCCCAACTCGGCGAGAACTGGTCTGACTACATCAAGCTTCCAGCCTCCGGCGATACAGACCTGGGGGCGCTGTCATGAGCAAGGTGCCTAAGCTCTTGGCAGAAAGCCTGTTTGGGCTAATGCTCCTGATGGGCGCTGGTGGCGGCATCTATTTGAACAATCAGGCTGCGTTCCAACAGGCGCAGTCCAATGAGTACGCCCAGGCTGTGGCGGCTGACCCCAGCACAAGCATAGCGGTGAAGATCGCCATGGTCATGGGCAACTACTACGAATCGAGCAACCGGCATTTCGGCGTTGCCTATGTCGACAAGAATGGCCGTGGTCAACCTCTAACAGTCTGCAACGGTGTAACCGGTGCTGGTGTCATAGCCGACAAATACTACTCGCCCAAGGACTGCTACGAGCTGGAGCGCGCGCGCTACATCCAGACCGAGGCCGCTGTCGCACCGCTGCTGCGCTACTGGAACACCTACGACCCCTTCGTGCAGGCCACCTTTATCGACTTCGGTTGGAACAAGCCTCTTGCATCGTTTAAGACCAGCACCATGCGCGCCAAGGCCAATGCAGGTGATCTGCTTGGGGCCTGCGCCGAAAACCCACGCTGGAACAAAGGGACGGTGCAAGGTGTTCAGGTGGTGCTGCCAGGCCTGCAAATCCGTGGTGACTCCAATGGAGAGCTTTGTGCGGAGTGGAGGGTGCCATCGTGATGTACACGCATGTTGCCGCCGCGATTGCCGGTGCCGCGCTCTCTGCATGGATGACCTGGCAGGTGCAGGACTGGCGCCTGCAGGGACAGGTGACCACGGCCAAGACAGCCTTGGCCAAGGCCGAGGGTGATCTGGTCAAGGAAAAACAGGATCGCAAAGACCAACTGCTGCGCGCCCGCGCATCTGCCCAAGAAACCTACACCCGCATGGAGGGCGTGAAGAATGCCGCGATCGAGAAACAAACCCAACGGGCGGAAGGCAATCGCCTGCGTGCTCAGCAGTTGCAGCGTGATGTTGATGGGTTGCTCGGCAACCTCGCAGCCGTGCCCGCCCGTATCTCAGCCGCTTCCAGTGAAGCCGTCGCTGACTATGCCGCTACCGCAACGCGCGTATTCGGAGAGTGCACGCGCGAATACGCAGAGGTGGCAGAGCGAGCTGATGGCCACGCCAATGATGCGCAAGCCTTGAGCGAGGCTTGGCCAACCAATCCGAGCCAGCCGGCCGCTGGCAATCCTTTGGAGATCAAACGATGAACACAGCCCCTGGTCAACAGAGCATGGAAGAACTGAAGCGCCGCAGCGGACGGTCATTCAAGGTGCTGAGCGACAGCCAAGCCAAAGCCGATCTGGCTGGCAAGCGCCGTCCATTCAGTGTGCGCAGCTGGATTGCAACCCTGCTGGCAAATCGCGCAGCCGCTTAAAGCTCCAGATCAGACTCAACCCATGCCTTCACCTGGAGGTATGGGTTTTCTCTTGGCATGTCCAGCGGAGAACTCGGAGACGCTCTTAAACAGCGAGACGCCGAGGTAGCAGCGCTGTGCGACCAGGTGAACATTGAGCGCGGGTTGAGCGGTGATGCGGATGATCAGGCGTGCAGAGGACAATAAAAAACCGCCCGGAGGCGGTGTGAGGAGTGTGTTGGCGCGCTATTAAGCGAGCTTGAATGCCAAGGAGGGAGAGACTTGCTGGCCTTGCTCCTGATCCTGCTTTTCCTTGTCAGTAGGTGGCTTTTTCCCTTGCTCTTGCGGGGATGGGATACCTGACATGTGAAGCATTCGCTTGGTTTTGGCCCAGAAGGAAGCAGGAGGATAGGCTGAGAGTTTGAACATGTAGACCTCCGGTCTATTGCGGCGTATCGAGATGGATTGCCTAGACCCACAGTACTCTCTTTAATCCCCTAAATCCTGATTACACAAAGACTTACGTGTAGAGCCTCTCCTCTGGTTCCGATCGCCAAGGCGCAACGGGTAGTGTTGTTTCATTGTTGGAAATAATAAAGATAGCGGACTTTATGGCAATTGATGTATAGTGGGCTGCACAAAGAAGCGTGCATTCAATGTGCAGTGTCTTATTTGTCCGCATCTTGGTGGCTCAACGCTACCCAAAGCGTCCTTAGCGAAATTCGCCATGTTGACTTGTAGGGCTGCAGTCAACAGAGTACTTTTAAGTCCTCCAGGCCGACTAGGCTTGTGCTTCTGATTGATCTTCATTTTTAAGTCTTCTATTCCCATGGGCAAGTACGTCGTTTCGCCCGCGACTCATCAAACCGTCAGTGGTCGTTTCCGCGCCTCTTTTTCGGTTCAGCGTTTACAAGGCAATGGAAACTACTGCCGCGTGTTCCGCTTTGACAGAACCTTCGCCTCTAGCGAGGCCGCTCGAATGTTTGCAGTCACCCAGGGCTGGCTGCAGTCGAGCATGCCTAACCCGCCTGCATGTTGATGATCTGGTGACCCCAGATCCAATCCCATCCCCATCGCATATCCAGCGCAAATCTTCGCGTCTGTATTCGACCAGTGCGTCACGTCTTAGCGCACTCTAATCTAGAAAGGCTCCAACATGAGCAACAAAATTTATGTGGGCAACTTGCCCTACTCCGTAACCGATTCCAGCCTGAAGGACAACTTTGCTGAATTCGGTGACGTGTCATCAGCCAAGGTGATGATGGATCGTGATACGGGTCGCTCCAAAGGCTTTGGCTTTGTAGAGATGGCATCCGCTGATGTTGCACAGGCCGCGATTAAAGGCCTGAATGGCATGTCCGTTGACGGACGACAAATTATTGTCAACCTTGCTCGCCCCCGTGAAGAGTCCAGAAACTCTGGTGGATATGGCGATAACGGTTTCCGCGCAAGTGGCCGTAGCGATGTTGGCTATGGCGCAGGCGGTCACGGTGGTGGCCGATACTGAGCAGTTCAGATCTTGAAGAATCGACTGAAATAGCTGGTTTTATGAGATTTAGGTAGACGACTTTTGTCTAAGCCAAGAGCCTCCCAGGTGCCAAATACGGCGCCCGGGAGGCTATTTTTTCGTTTGTGCCAACGAGTAGGAAGTGGACTATTCCCATGTCCTGCTGATGGCGGTATGGTTGAACTCCTACTTGGGAGATTGCCATGCAGGAATTTGATGACAAGTACTTCGACGGTGATGCAAGGCTGGCCAGTGGCGATATGCTGTTTTCGTCCATCTTCCCCGGACCTGCATCGACAACAGCGGTTTACAACGAGATTGCAAAGCGCCTGGGCTTGGTGCACAAGGATGAGTTCATCTCAGAGGATCTATTGCGCTTTGCAGCAGTCGTGGTGGAAAAGTGTGCTCGGGCCTCGGATGACCCTGACTACATCAGGCGCACACTTCTGCCTGATTCAATCGAAGATGCCAAGCGTGCGATTGCTATCTACAACAAGGAACTTGCTGAATACTTGAGGTCGACCAGGCTTGAACTGGTAGGCGGAACAGCAATGGCAAAGAAGCCCGAAAGCGATTCCTAGCCCAGGGTAGAGCAATGTGCAATAAATACACGCCTCCCGACCAAGCCCAGATCGAGATGTACTGGCGCCCAAACTTGCGCAACCTCAAGATTTGGAAGGGCGGCGAGGTGTTTCCGAAGTACCCCGGTCCATTCATCCGCCGTGCTCAGGACGATACCGGGTACAGCAAGGAGCTTGTAGTAGGGCGCTGGGGGCTGATCCCGTGGTTCTCCAAGACGCCAGACATCAAGTACAGCACCAACAATGCTCGGGCTGAGGAGCTTGCTGAGAAGGCCAGTTATCGAGATCCCTGGAAGAAGGGTCAGCGCTGCATCATTCCCGCTGCCACATTCGATGAGCCCAACTGGGAGACTGGAAAGAATGTGTGGTGGAGATTTGCCCGGGCTGATGGCGATCCGTGGGGCTTGGCTGGGTTGTGGCACACCTGGAAGGATCCGGCATCAGGCGAGCTGATCGAGAGCTACACAATGCTCACACTCAACGCTGACGATCACCCGCTGATGAATCGCATGCACAAGCCTGATCCAAAGCTGCCACCGGACAAGCAGGACAAGCGTTCGGTCATTCCCATTGAACTGGCCGATGTTGATCAGTGGCTTGAGGGCACGATGAAGGATGCCCAGGCGCTTCTGAAACTCGCGCCGGTTGAGGTATTTGCTGCTGGCCCTGCCTAAAACGGCACATCTGGCCCCAGATCGCGGCAGACTTCCCGCATTTCCGCAGGCGTTGGCGCACAGCGCCAGATCATCGAGCCCAGGACGGGCATAGCCTCGGGGTGCGATGGCTTGATGCTGTCCGCGCGCTCATGCTCAGGCGTCTTGATCCATTGATCTTGTGGCTTGATGTGCCATTGCCAGTATCTTGATCCAATCATGTCGATCTCCAAAACACTGTATATTTATACAGTAATCTGGAGTTGCCATGGAATCATTTGCACACTTTGAAGTTGGGGATTTGCCCGGCAGGTTTGATCCAGGCAGGGCTTCTCCTGGAACTGGCGGGTACATTGCAGCCAAGAAGAAGGCAGGCTATCCATCCTGTGTTCTGAGGCTGCAGCATACTGGCGTGTTTCTTCCTGTCTACCTGTTGCACTTCAGACCAAGACTGCATGGAAATTTGGTCACAGCTCGAGCCCATAACGGATCTGACTGCACTTGTTTGGTGGATCGCGAAGACCCAGACAGGTTGCTTTGCCAGGCCTTGGAGCAGGCGGAGGTGTGGAAGGAGCGGGACAATGTGCTCTTGCTTCGTGGCATCGAGTGGGATGAAGCAGAGTTGCAGCAATGGCCTCAGATTTGGATCTGTGCACCTTCGCCCGCTGAGATTGGGAATAGTCTAAAAACCCTGGGCCCTTGGCTCGAGAAGCAATACATGAAGGTCAAGCGGCCTCCATATCCTGAATTTCCCCGGAGGAAATAGTTTTGACTCTACACATGCTGCGAGTGAGGAGGGTAGCTCTGCCACATCGCCCCCCTATGCGAATGATAGGCCGAGGTAGCGACTATCTTTTGGCGGATAAATGTGCTCGTTTTTTGCTCCGCATCGTGGCATTAGGAAACAATGAGATGCGGGTTAGATTGCTGTGCGCCCATACAGCAATGCGGAGCGGAAAACACCCGCAAACACGCATGAAATAACGATACAGCTATGAGCTTAGAAGGCTGTTGCTCTATCCAACTGAGCTACGGGCAGGTGATGGATTGGGCAGGTTTTTCAGCTCTGCCAAGAAGCCTGTGTTTGGCCGGAATGCGAAGCGCTCCGCTTTTTCCAAATCAGCGTCCGAGTGACGATCCGCCATTATGCCCGGAAACGAGGCTTCGACATTGCGGCCCTGGTGCGGATTCCGTGTCGTCGCGGCCGGTGTTGCCCACCGCTGTCTTGTGTACCGACTTACGGTGATCCAGTGATGGATGTGCCGGCCATGGTGCAGCAACCATAATGGGTTCCGATTGGCATTCGGTGGCGCATTGGGTTCGCTTTGCCGCGGCCCTCAAATCCAAACGATAGCCAAAACAAGCGATGCCCATGAATGGCCCTCGCATCACGCGCAGCACCCTGTGCACTGGCATTGTCCTCTCGAACCTGGAGGTCCATAGGCACGGGGCGCATTTCTCTACAGCGCCATGCAGCGCATGTGCATTTCTTGATTATTTTTATGATGTGAGATACTGTAACTTTTGATAATAAATTGATAATTACTTTGGTCAAAGGCCAAAAAGCAGGAGATGCTATGCGACGCTGTCTGAGTTTTCTCATTGTCGTGCTAGGGATGCTCTGCCTGGAGCAGGCGTCCGCGCAGGATGTTGTAGCAAATGGCGGCTTTGAGCAACAGACCAGTGCCTGGGATTTTTCAACCGCAGTCCCGAGTTGGGTAGGGGTAGATGGCACAAGCCCTCGCTCCGGCACTTTGGCCGCGTACTCGGGATGCCCTCAAAACTGCATGACAGCGGAACGTGCAGCGTTCTCCCAGACGGTCTCCACCATTCCTGGTGCCACCTATACCTTGAAGTTCTGGTACCAGGTAGAGAATGATGCTCAGGGAGGTTCCACAGGCGCCACCAATGAAATTCAGGTGCTGTTTGGTGGGGGGCCGCTGACAAGCGGAGGGGCCGGAACCTGCTCCGGCAACTGTGTTTTTCAATTGAAGCCCGACCCTGTTGGCTACACCCTTGCAACGGTAACCGTTCGGGCGACCAGTACCACCAGCGTGTTGTCATTCTTGTTGATGAGCAGTAATGCCTTCATTGATATTGATGATGTCAGCTTGAATCTGGGTGCTGTACAGACCGAGAAGCCCTCTGCTCCAGGTACTCCTGTCGTTATCGCTGGCGATGGACAGGTCGTCGTCAGTTGGGCTGCTTCTGCTGACAATGGATCACCCATCAGCAAATACACGGTCTCGGGAACCCCGGGCGGTACGTGCGTGAGCGAGACGGTACTTCCTGCAACATCACCTGCAACGAGTTGCACGGTTACCGGTCTGGCCAATGGCACAGCCTATCATTTCAATGTGGTAGCAACGAATGGGGTCGGCGACAGCCCGCCTTCAGCCGATAGTGTCCAGGTCACGCCTCTTGCTCCTTTTGTCTTCGAGGTACCTGGAGTCATTCCTCTTGCCAAAATGGGCGAGACCTACCACCTGCAACTCGCCGCAGCCGGTGGTTCCGGCATCTACAACTATGCCATCCGCAGTGGTTCATTACCCGCCGGTCTTTCGCTTGAGACCGATACTGGGCTGATCAGCGGCTCGCCGATGGTGGCTGGCGCGTTCATCATCACGGTTTGGGCTGGGGACACCGCTGCCCACGAGCGCAGCGTCGATCTGACGATCCTTGTGGATCCGCGAGACCTCAGCATACCGGTGGAAAGCCAAGTCCTTCCTCCCGGTCAGGTTGGAAAGGCCTACAGCGCCCATATTGCGGTGACCGGCGGTACGGCGCCCTACACTTTCTCGCTGGAGGGCGCGTTGCCAGAAGGGCTCATTCTCAATCCGGCAACGGGTGCAATCACTGGAACACCGGCCAAAGCACAGACCAGCACATTCAGCGTGACCGTATCGGGTAGCGCCGCGCCGAGCCCGGCAAGCGTCACCAAGGCTGCAGCAAATAGTCTCACGCAGAGCTTCACCATCACGATTGCTGCTGAGCCTGCGGTCAGTCCGACACCTGTCTCGGTGCCCGCACTGGGCATCTGGAGCCTGATCTCGCTGTCTTCATTGCTGGCCGTTGTTGGCGGGGTGCGGACTCGCAGATGCTGGACCTGTGATCTCCGTTCATTTCACTGACCTCAAGACAGGTCTTCATCTTTCCGCTCCGCGAAAGGCGCCATTCCATGAAAAAGCCTCTGATTGCAGCTGCTACGGTCCTTCTCAATTTCGCTCTCGCGCCGTCACTCTCTCATGCCCAGGCCACCGGGCCGGGACCGACCATTACCTGCGCATCCGATTCCAGTATTTTCAATACCGGCTTCAATGGTGCAGGCGGAAAGCTGAGTCCTCCTGCGCAGGATGCCTTTTGGGAGGCCGCTGCTGGAGATGCATCTGGCCCCGGCAGCGTGACCACATGGACCCAAGCCAATGTGGTGGGGAACATTGCGCCAGGGTCCTGGGTGAACTCTCCGTTTGGAAATGCGGAATGGATTGCCAGAGGCAATGGCCTGGGAGATGGCGGTGGCGCGATCGTCTACTACCGGTACCAATTCAATATCGATCCCAGTGTTGATCTGGCAACGTTTTCGTTGAACTTTGATTTCTATATAGACGACTATATTCAGCAGATCATTGTCAATAGCAGCGAGTACAAAAATTACGTGAGCGCAAGCTCGCCCAATGGCCAGGGCGGATTTGCGAGTGGAGCCCAACTGAGCGAAACTTTGAGCTACGGTCCGACGGCGCCCTGGGTGCACGGCGCCAACAGCATTGTTCTCAAGTCCTGGAACAATGTCGCGCCGACGGGCCTGTTGGCGCAAACCACAACATCGACCACCTGCCAGCCCAAACTGTCCATTGGCAAGACCACATCGGCTTCCAGCCCGCTGAAGCCAAAAGCCAATGTGACCTACACCGTTGTTGCGACCAATACCGGTCTAGTGGCTGCGGATGGCGCAGTGGTCGCGGACCCCATGCCGCCGGGGATCAGTTCCGGAGCATGGACCTGTGCTGCCTCCAATGGCGCAGTCTGCCCTGCTGCCTCCGGCGTATTGCCATTGAGCGAGACGATTGCGAATTTTCCCTCGCAAGGGGCTGTGACGTACACGATCGAGAGCCAGGTGGCCGAGACGCCTCCATTGACCATCACCAACACGGCATCGTTGACATTGAACACTGCCATCTGTACTCCTGCAGACTGCACGGCGAGCGTGAGCAATGCGGTCACGCTGGAGCCCATTGCTGTCACGCCTGCACCTGTTCCGGCGCTGAACAGGTGGGGATGGGTGCTGGGGATTATTCTTCTGTCAGTGCTGGGAATGAGCCGGTTGCGGAAGACGGGAAAATAACAACCCAGCCATCACAAACCAAATCTCACAAAGCGAATGCCGGGCAGCTTGGTGCCGTCGGGCATTTCAAACCCTGCGCGCACCGATTGGATTGCGATCAGGTGTTCTGTGCGGCTGCATTGCTGCCTGTTGTGACGGATGGGGACGCGGTGCGTGAGGTTGCGTGAGCGCACAGTGAGCACCCCATTGCGATGCTTGCGCATGTCGGCAGTTACCCGCGCCTTTCAGGCAAAAAGAAGCCACCCGAAGGTGGCGCGAGCTTCGCTGTAAAAAGCCGACCCTGGATTATCAGGGATCTCGTGCAAATATAGAGAGGGAGGGAGGAGGGCACGAATTCGGCGCAAATCGAGGAGACGATATTAGCGCATCACTATCGGTTATTGGAAGATATTTGTATTTTTTCGTCTTGAACTAAAAAAAGAGCCTGCTATGCGCAGGCTCAAAGCTGAACTAACTTTTTGTCGTGGTGTTCCCTCTCTCTATAGGAGTGTGATGATATATTAAATTTATAATAAATTGAATTTGATAATTTTGACAAATATCACTATTTGGCGGGTTGGTGGCGGGCGCGCTACAAATTTGGGCGATGTGCGGTAGCGGACCGTTCTCTTCCCCGCCGTAATTGCGTTGCGAGATGCCCGTAAAAGCACCGCTGCACGCGGCATTGCGGAAACGATGCAGCGAAACGCTCGCGGCGTCAGCTTCTCAGGCCGCTTGGCTGAGGTTCGCTATCATGACTGCATGACCCATCCATTGAAGAACCCCCTTGCCATCATCCTCTGTGCTCTTGTTGTCAGTGCCTGTGCGCAGACGGAGCAGCAGCCCCGCATCGGCATGTCCAACCCGGCCTCGGCGCACTGCGCCAAGATGGGCGGAACACTGCAGATCAAGGATACGCCCAGGGGGCAGGTAGGCATCTGCGTGCTCCCCGATGGCTCGCAGGTCGAGGAGTGGGAGCTTTTCAGACGCGACAATCCGCTCTCTCCCAAAAAGTAAAAGAGCACCGGGGATAGGCTGCGGGGCAGTTAACATGGCTGGGTACCTCGTCGAAAGCCTTATCTATGTTGCCTCCATTGCATTGTCTCCTTTACACAAGCCAGATAGCCCCTGATCTGGATATCCATCAGGTTGGGCAGATCGTCAAGCAGGCCAGAGAGCTCAATGCCATCCAGGGCATCACAGGAATGCTGGTTTTCGACGGAGAGCGATTTGCACAGTATGTCGAAGGGCCCGCAGAAGCGATTTCTCCCCTGGCTACCAAGCTGGCAGTGGATGCCCGGCACCGGCATTTCAACCCGCTGCTGAAGCAGCAACTTGCAGGGGAGCGCCGGTTCGCCAGTTGGGCGATGGGCTACTCCGATTCGGATATGGATGCGCTCGATATCGAGGCGCTGAGCAGCATGGAGTCCGGCAGGGCGCTTGAATATTTCTGCACTGCGACCACTGCCATCGACAGCCTGTAGGCGGCTCCTGGTTGCAACCGCCCTGGCGCAGGTTATCGCACAAGCAGCGACATGGTTAAAAAGAGCTTCGTGTGGTAACGTCGGCTATCAGTGGGCATCCAAAGGTTGCGAATCTGTGTTTTTCAAGTCGAATGAAATGCGTAATCAGCAGCGCAATGAAGAACGCAATTTGCCCGGATTTTCCGTGTTTTCCTCACCCATCCATTTTCTTCCCATGAACAAATCCGTCTTTTTCCGAAACCTCGCTGTCGCCTGTGGGTTGGCTGCATCGGCCATGCAGATTTCCGCGCAGGTGGCTCCCGCTTTTTTTCTGAATGACACGATCATCCGGAATATTCCGGCAAAGGATTTGCCCTCGTTTCGCTCGGCCCTGGGCAGCGTGCTGGAGAGCCCTCAGGACGGCGTGGCCAAGTCCTGGAGCAGCACCAGCGCGGTGGCATCCAAGGCCATCAAGGTGGTCTTGACGCCTTTGCAGACGGCGCAGACAAAATCTGCCAACACCTGCAGGCTGGTCAAGGCCGATGTGGCAAGAGGCAGCCAGTCGGAAAACTGGCAGTTCTGGTTCTGCAAGCAGAGCGATGGTGCCTGGAAGGCGAGCGGAAGCTCCACTCCGCGCTGATGGACTGGCGCATGGCGGTCTCCAAACCTACCAAGGGCAATTGCATGCATTCCCGCAGGAGCCGGTTCTTTGGCATCAAACCATGGCTCCTCAGCCTGGCGTTGCTGAATGCACTGCCAGGCGCGTCGGCATGCACGAGGCTGGTCTTTCTGGGCGATGGCGGGCAAGTGGTCACCGCGCGCTCCATGGACTGGAAAAGCGATATCACAAGCAACTTGTGGGTGATGCCGCGCGGTATGGCGAGAAGCGGTGAAGCAGGGCCGAATTCGCTGCGCTGGACGTCGCGTTATGGCAGTGTCGTCACATCGGGCTATGACATCTCCACGACCGATGGCGTCAACGAGGCGGGCCTGAGCGCCAACCTGCTGTGGCTGGTGGAGTCGCAGTACCCTCAATTCGACTCGAACAGCAAGCCGGGGCTGAGCATCGCCGCCTGGGCACAGTTTGTACTGGACAATTTTGCGACCGTCGAAGAGGCGGTGGCCGCCTTGCAGCAGCAGCCCTTCACCATTGTCACGGATAACGTTCCAGGCGAAAGTCGGCTGGCTACGCTGCATCTGTCGATATCGGATGCCAGTGGCGACAGCGCCATCGTTGAGTATATTGATGGGCGTCAAGTCATTCACCACAGCCGCAGCTACCAGGTGATGACGAACTCGCCGGTTTTTGACCAGCAACTGGCGCTCAACAGCTATTGGCAGCAGGTGGGTGGCACGACGATGCTGCCGGGCACCAATCGCGCAGCAGACCGCTTTGCCCGCGCTTCGTTCTACGTAAATGCCATTCCCAAGGACCAGGATGCCAACAAGACGCTGGCAAGTGTCTTCAGTGTCATCCGCAATGTCTCGGTGCCCTATGGCTTGACCACCCCTGGCGAGCCCAATATCTCGTCGACGCGCTGGCGCACCGTGTTTGACCACCAGCGCAAGCTGTATTTCTTTGAGTCGGCACTCACGCCCAATACCTTCTGGGTGGATCTCAAGCGCATCGATTTCAGCAGCGACAAGGGAAAGGTGCTCAAGCTTGACCTGGGGCCCAACCAGGACCACCCCTTTGCCGGAGATGCCACCAGTGCCTTCCAGCCTGCCGAGCCTTTCAGGTTTCTCGGAATTTGAGCGCTGCGGTGGCGTGAGCGCGCTCTGCAACCACAAGGCTTGATCTTCATCCGGGGCCCACGCTGTGGGCCTTTTTCATGGCTGCTCGCTCTCCAGAGATTCCAGGGTTGACTGCGCGTTGGGGTAGCCACTGTCCCTCGCCTTTCGTGCCCAGTAGATGGCTTTCTCGTAGTTGTTCTCATGCCGGTAGATCTGGGCCAGGATGTATTGCGAAGACGGGTAGCCCAGCTCGCCGGACATCAAGAGCCACTCCATGGCCTTTGGCTGGTCATTGGCGGTGGATCGGTAGTACGTATACACGTTGAAGGCGGCTCTGCCGTCACCGTTGTTGGCCAGCCCTTTCTGGCGCGTCAGCTCGGCTGCCGACATGGTTCGAATGCCGGTGACGGATGCCTTTGGGTCGTACCGGATGCCCGTGTCCGGGGGCGGGCGGTTGAAATGAGGAATATTGGTGCAGGAGACGAGGCTCAGCATTGCAAGTGATGCGATCAGGTGGTGTTTCATGGATTGCCAATGTGCCTTGGTGAAGAGGGTGTCGTCCGGCGCTGGCTCAATCGCCCAGTATCAGCAGCTCCGCCAGCCGCTGCTGCAGCCATAGCGCGGTGCCGTCCAGCGTTGCGCCCTGCAGGCTGAGCATGCGCACGGCCAGCGGTGGCAGGCGCAGTTCCGGGCAATCGAGTGCAACGATACGCGGCTCGATGCCCGGTGCCTCGGCAATGTTGCGTGGCAGGATGCCCCAGCCTATGCCATCGGCCAGCATGTCGGCGAGTACGTAAAAGCTCTCCGAACGCCAGATACGCGGGCTGATCACGAGGTCTTCAACATCTTCGATGTGCATCACCAACTGGCGGTGGCTGGCCAGGTCCTCGCGGGTGATGGGGGCCTGCGCCGCAAGCGGGTGGTCTCGCGCCACGAACACCATCTGCGGCACGCCTGCCACATAGCTCTGGGCAAACTGCGCGTCCGCAGGCCCGCGCACGAACTGGAAGGCCAGCGCGGCCTGGCGCGATTGCACGGTTTGGGCCACTTCGGCTGCAGTGCCATTGAGCAGGGTCAATTCCAGCGCAGGAAACTGCTGCGCCAGCTCCCGCAGCAGCCTGGCGATCGGTGGGTAGGGCAGGGCCTCGTCAATGGCCACGCACAGCTGCGCGGCCTGACCGGCGGCCAGCGCCTGGGCGCGCAGATCGAGCGCCTGGGCCTGGTTGAGCAGGGCCCGCGCCTCCACCAGCATGACTTCCCCCGCCGGCGTGAGGTGCACCGAGCGCCCGATGCGCTGGAACAGTGCCAGCCCCAGGTCCGCCTCCAGCAGGCCCATGGCCATGCTCACTGCCGATTGGGCGCGCCCCAGCCGCCGCGCAGCCTGGGTCATGGAGCCGCAGTCGGCCACGGTGACGAATTGGTTCAAGCGCTCCAGAGTCCATTCCATACATCAATTTTACTGATTGATCTAAGCTTTTATTAAATATAAAAATGATTGATCATAGGGTTTTATTCAATACAACGACCCCTCTACAAGAGGATTTCATGCAAACCACAACACGCTCCACTTCGCTGACTCCGGGCCTCGGGGCTCGCCGCTGGCTGGTGCTGGGCATCGTCTCCGTAGCGCTGCTGCTCATCGTCATCGACATGACGGTTCTGTACACGGCACTGCCGCGTCTCACCCACGACCTGGCCGCCACCGCATCGGCCAAGCTCTGGATCATCAACAGCTACTCCCTGGTCGTCTCCGGCCTGCTGCTGGGCATGGGCACACTGGGTGACCGCCTGGGCCACAAGCGCCTGTTCATCGCGGGCCTGGCCGTATTTGGCGGTGCCTCGCTGGCGGCAGCCTTTGCGCCAAGCGCGGGCGTGCTGATCGCGGCCCGTGCGCTGCTGGGCGTGGGCGCTGCCATGATGATGCCGGCCACGTTGTCGCTGATCCGACTGAGCTTTTGCGACGAGAAGGAGCGCGCCCTGGCCATCGGCATCTGGGCCTCCGTGGCCTCCGGTGGTGCCGCCTTCGGCCCGGTGCTGGGCGGGGCGCTGCTGGAGCACTTCTGGTGGGGGTCGGTGTTCCTGATCAACGTGCCCATCGTGCTCATCGCCTTGCCGCTCGCCTGGCGGTACATTCCCGCCAGCCAAGGCAATCGGGAGCGCCCCTGGGATCTGGTGGCCTCCATCCAGGTCATGCTGGGCCTGATGGCCGGCACCTATGCGATCAAGGAACTGGGCAAGCAGTCACCGGACTGGGCCTTGGCTGCCTTCGCACTGTTGACAGGTATTGGCTTCCTCTGGATCTTCGTGCGCCGCCAGCGCAGCAGCAGCCACCCGCTGCTCGATCTGGCCCTGTTTCAGGACAAGGGCTTCAGCACGGCCGTGATCTCGGCCCTGGTGGCGGCGGCTGCGCTGCTGGGCATGGAGCTGGTGTTCAGCCAGCGCCTGCAACTGGTGCTGGGCTTCAGCCCGCTGGAGGCTGGCTGGGCCGTATTGCCGCTGCCGGTTGCAGCCTTCGTGGCAGGCCCCGTTGCCGGGCGCCTGCTGCCGCGCTGGGGCAGCAGTCGTCTGCTGGCGCTGGCGCTGCTCGCCTCCGGCCTGGGCATGGGTGCCTATCTGGCACTGCACGAGGCGACCGTGCTGTGGCAGTCGCTGAGCCTGGTGCTGCTGGGCTTGGGTATCGGCGGTGCCATCACGGCGGCCTCGGCCACCATGCTGATGCGTGCGCCTGCCGACCGTGCCGGCATGGCCGCCTCGGTGGAGGAGGTGTCGTACGAACTGGGCGGCGCCCTGGGGGTGACCGTCATGGGTAGCCTGCTGTCGGCCGTCTATGCCCATTCGCTGGTTGTGCCCGAAGCGGCTATCGCGGCTGCATTGCCACCCACGGTGCACGACAGCCTGGACGAAGCCTTGCTGGCGTCGGAGCGCATGCCGCTGGATGCCGCCCAAAGCCTGGTGCAGGCGGCCAGCGCCGCCTTCGATAAAGGCTTTGCCGCGGTGCTGCTGCTGGCCACTCTTTTGCTGCTGGTCACCGCCTGGGTAGCCTGGCGCACACGCACACGCTGAGCGGGCAGCTGCTCATGGCAAAGAATTTGAAATTGATTAGAAATTAAAAAGGATTGATTCATGAATACGAATATTCAACTGAGGCCGCTGGAGCGCGAGGATCTGCGTTTCGTGCACCTGCTGGACAACAATGCCAGCGTCATGCGCTACTGGTTCGAGGAGCCCTACGCCACATTCGATGAGCTGACCAGCCTGTACGATGCCCATGTGCATGACCAGGGCGAGCGGCGCTTTGTGGTGCAGCACGCGGGTGAGCGGGCTGGCCTCGTGGAGCTGGTGGAGATCAATCTGATCCACCGCAGCGCAGAGTTTCAGATCATCATCGCCCCCGACCAGCAGGGCAAGGGCATTGCAGCCCATGCCACGCGACTGGCGCTAGACCATGGCTTTCGTGTGCTGAACCTGCACAAGATTTACCTGTACGTCGACAAGGAAAACGCCAAGGCCATCCATATCTATGGCAAGCTGGGCTTTCAGCCGGAGGGCGAGTTGGTGGATGAGTTCTTTTCGAACGGCCAGTACCGCAGTGCAATCCGCATGTACATGCTGCAGGGGCCTTACCTGCAACGAACGGCCTGACCAGTAGGGCGAAAGGGCAAAGAAGAAAGCCACCCTGGCATGCCGGGGTGGCTTTCTTGTTCAGGGCTGCCGGTCAGGCCGTGCGCACGAGGCAGCTCAATCCGTTTCGTCGTACACCAGCGATGGATTGTTCATCGAGCGGGCCACATCGCTCAGGCCGGTGATGATGTGATTGGCAAAAAAGCTGCTCTGGGTGTCGGGCTCCAGGGCGGCAATGGCCAGGTTGGCCATGGGCTGGTTCAACGGCACGTAGTAGCTGCCTTCCGGCACATCGATGGCAATGCGCTGCAACTGGACCTTGACCCGCTCCACCGAGCGGGAAGAGGGGCCCAGCACATCATTTTTGGCGCTGCTGCTGCGCTCCACTTCCTGGTAGGTGTCTGCCAGCATATTGCCTGGCTCGGCCACCCGCAGCACCTGCAGCCCCAGGGCACGCAGCTTGTCGGCGGCTTCACCGGCATTGGTGGACAGCCAGTAGCCGCAAGGGCGGGCCCGGCTCTCGCCCGGCTGCAGCTTGACCGACGATTTCCAGTCCACTTCCTGCGGACGGTCCTCACCCGTCTGCGGGTCGAGGAAGACGATGCGCCGCTTTTCGGTCGTTTGCTGGGATTCGAGGGTGAACTGGCCCCGGCAGGCCTGCGACGCCACGTCGCGGGCCACGAATGCGCGCACCTGCTCCAGTTCCTTGGCGCGCTGCGCCGTGGTCTGCAGTGCCGATGTGAGGGCCACCACATGGCTGTGGACGCGGCGCTGGATATGGGCGCGGCCAATGCCGACGCCGCGGGTCTCGATCAACAGGCTGGGTGCATTCTTGAGGGCATAGACATTGCGGCCGGTATCGGGGCGCACGCCGCCCATCGACAGTGTCAGGTCGTCGGCCTTCTTCGTGGTGGTGTAGTACCAATTGGTGCTCATGCCCTGGTCGGTCAGCGCCTTCTGCATGGGCAGCAGATACCATTCATTGGCGGCCTTGCCGACAAACTCATGCGTATTGGCCGTGGTCGGGGTCTGCAGCAGCGCGTCGTAGCGCTGTACGGCCTGGAATTTTTCCAGATAGCGTCCGGCAACGGTAAATTCATGCGAATCAAACACCGCGACAGGCCGGTAGTTGCGGCTGAGCTTGGCCAGCGCATCGGCTTCAGGCGTCTGCAGCAGCAGATGGTCGCGGTTCATGTCGATGCCGTTGGAGGTGGTGCGTCGGCCCGAGGCAGCGCCATCGGGGTTGGCGCGCGGCACCAGCAAGACATTGAGCTTGTCGAGCAAAGGCCCAAGTGGGCCCTGCGCGAGGGATTGCGCCATGGCAAGCAGGGCTTCGCTGCCGGCAGGCTCGTCACCGTGCTGCTGGCCGATCAGCAATACCGTTGGGCGTCCGCTGGCATCGAGGTCGTGCAAGCTGGTGCCCGCAGCGCGCGTGAGCAGCAGGGCATGGATGGGGGTGCCTTCCTGCGAGGTGCCGGCCGTGATCAGCTCGGCCTTGGTTCCCCCGGCCGGTGCTGCAGCAACCTGGCGCAGCATCTGGCCCAGTTCCGCATTGCTGGTGAATGTGGTGCGCCCATTGGTCAGACCAGGGGTGCTGTAGGGCGTGGCCGGATCTGGAAACCGCGCTGCAACTTCGGGGCTTTCCTGCCACACGCTCAAGGGGACGGCCTGCAATGGCGTGGTTTCCACAGGGGTGCTGATGACCCCGGGGTTGCTGACGCCGGGAATGTGCACGGGGGCAGGCCCCTGGCTCTTAGGGGCGGTGGTGACCGTGCCGGGCGTTGCCGTGGGCGCGCTCGTCCAGGGGGGCAGGGGCGTGCTGGTGCATGCGCTCAGCAGGACTGCTGCAGAAACGGCGCTGAGCGTCATCCAGCGCGAGGCAGTGAGAGAGGAATGGGGTTGCATCATTGTTGTTGCGTGACGAAGCACGGCCCTCCTGAAAATTACGTTGCCATTATGCAAAACAGAGGCAGGTGTCTGCGTAGGATGGGTGCGAAAGAAAATCCGGCTGCCGCTGCGGTTGCAGCCGGGAGTCAAGACCCTTCGAATGTACCAGCGACCGGCGGGGCTCCGGCAGAACCAGGTGGGGTGGCTGCCTGTTCCTTGTCCGGGATGCGCAGGCGCAGCAGGGCGCGGACAAACCCGTGATCGGAGCGTGTGCGGTCGCGGCCTTCATGCAGATGGTCGTTGAAATAGTCCACCCGGCGCACATCGCCAATGGAATGCTTGCTGCCCGGGTCAAACTCCTCGCTCACCAGAATCTGGTCGAGCACGGCAGGTGCGCCCTGGTGGATGTGCGAATAGGCGACATCCTTCTTGAGGGCCGCATCACCAAGCAAATCGTAGGCATTGAACAGGGCGCGGTCGCGTGCCCCCCGGTCATAGGCGACTTCGGATGTGGCAGCAATCAGCTGGGTGGTGACGCTGTCGGGCGTGTCATTGAAGTCGCCCATCACCACCAGGGGCATGCGCGTATGGCGCAGCAGATCGATCACAAGGCAGCGCAGCGCCAGGGCTTCCACCCCGCGCATGATGAGCGAGCGCAGCGAGGCGAGTGCCGCAATCTTGGGGTTGTCGCGGTCTTCGAGCGGATTGCCTGCTTCGTCCTGCAGGAATTTGGGGCGCTTGGATTTGAGGTGGCATGTGAGCACCGAAACCACCTGGCCGTGCTTCATCTGCAAGGTGGCCACCAGCGGCGGGCGCTCGAATTTGTCGTGCATGCCCAGGCCCGGAATCGGCTGGCCGAGGCCTGCCGGGAAATCCGGAAAAGAGCGGCAGGCCAACACCTTGAGCCTCGTGGCAATGCCCACGCGGGGAGTACCGCTGGCACCAGGCTGTCCATCGGTGTTCTCGGCGCCCGGCACGCTCACAAAGGGGTAGTGCAGGCCGCTGAACTTGAGGGCCTCCTGCAGCGCAGCGGCATCCCAGACCTCCTGCACGGCCAGGATATCGGCGTTGAGCGTCTGGAAGCGGTTGCCCAGCCATTGCACCTTGCGTTCGTACTGGTTGCGCGTGTAGGCGTCCTGGTTGGCGTAGAACATGCGCTCGGCAAGCGCCAGATTCAGGGTGTTGCAGGTCGCAACCGTGAGGGTGTCAAGAGGTACAGATGAAACAAAGGGCCGCATGGAAATCTCTTTCTGATGCGGCCCTACCGTAGCGGAATCTGGTGACTAGATCAACGAAAAGAAGATTTGTTCACCATGCAAATGCTTATCTTGAAAACGAATGGTTACGATTTCCTCGTCCACCATTGCCGCCATTGCGGTTGCCGCCGCCAAAGCCGCCACGGCGGCCGCGTTCGGCCATGCTGTCCACGCTGGTGCGCATGGGGTCGGGTTGTGCAGCGCCGCTGCGGCGGTGATCGCGGCCATCCACGGTGCCACCAAACTGGGTACCCAGGTGGGCATCGGCGCGGGGCTGGCGCTCATCCTGGCGTGGAGCGCGCGGGCCGCTGTGGCGTGGATTGGCACCCTGTGGGTGGCGTGGCTGTGCACCTTGGCCACCTGGACGACGTGCCTCTGTGGAGCCGCGCGGGCCCTGGCGGTTGGCATCACGGCGTGGAGGGCGTTGGTCGCGGCGAGGCTGTTCTGCGCCTGCGGGCTCGAATTCGCCGTTGGCTTCTGCGCGAGGAGCCGCACCGCGCTTGGCGTTGCGCTGGCCGCCGTTGGCATTGCCTGCGGCGCCTGTGCCGCGGGTCGACTTGGTCGTGCGGATGCGCTCCATCATTTCCTGGCGCGCAGCCTTGGCGGCCGCTTGCATCACATCACGGCTTGGTGGCTTGCCGGCACCGCCCCAGATGGTTTGCCGGCCCATGGCAATGGGTTCGGCCTTTTCGCCTTCTTCAGGGCCGAAGCCGTCGATTACCTGCACCGGAATTTCCTGCTTGGTGAAGCGCTCGATGTCCATCATGAAGCCTTCTTCATCCATGCACACCAGGCTCACGGCATTGCCTTCGCGACCGGCGCGGCCCGTGCGGCCGATACGGTGCACGTAGTCTTCCGAGACATTGGGGATCTCGTAGTTCACCACATTGGGCAACTCGTCAATGTCGATGCCGCGTGCCGCAATATCGGTTGCTACCAGGGCGCGCAGATCACCCGTCTTGAAGCCTTCGAGGGCCTGGGTGCGGGCACTTTGGCTCTTGTTGCCGTGCAGGGCCATGGCAGAGACGCCATTCTTGGTCAGGAACTCGGCCACATTGTTGGCGCCAAACTTGGTGCGCGTGAATACCAGCACCTGGCTCCAGTTGTTTTCCTGGATGATGTGCAGCAGCACCTGCTTTTTCTTGCCGCGGCCCACAGGGTGGATCACCTGCTTGATGCGCTGCACCGTGGTGTTGCGCGGGGTAACCTGGATGGACTGCGGGTTCTTGAGCAGGCCATTGGCCAGCTCGCGGATCTCGTCGCTGAAGGTGGCGGAGAACAGCAGGCTCTGCTTGTCCTTGGGCACCAGGGCCAGCACCTTCTTCACATCGTGGATGAAGCCCATGTCCAGCATGCGGTCAGCTTCGTCCAGTACCAGGATTTCCACGGTGGACAGGTCCAGAAAGCCTTGCTGCTGCAGATCCAGCAGGCGGCCTGGCGTCGCCACGAGTACATCGACGCCCTTCTTGATGCGGTCGATCTGTGGCTTCATGCCAACGCCGCCAAAGATGACGGTGGATTGGATGTCCAGATGCGTTGCGTAGTGGCGCACGTTCTCTTCCACCTGGGCTGCCAGCTCGCGGGTGGGTGCCAGGATCAGCGCACGGATGGCCTTGCCGCCCCATTTGTTGCGACCACCTTCGGATTGCGTGAGGCGGTGCAGCAAGGGCAGCGTGAACGCTGCGGTCTTGCCGGTGCCTGTCTGTGCGCCGGCCAACAGGTCTCCACCTTGGAGCACCACGGGAATGGCCTGGGCCTGGATGGGGGTAGGGGCGTCATAGCCCTGCTCGCGCACAGCCTGCACAATGGCTGGTGCCAGATTCAGTTCTTCAAATGTCATTGGATCAGATGCGTCCAACCTGGACGCTGGGTATCAGCCTTGTCTCAGCAATTTCTTGGAGTTATTGCCGCCAGTCAAAGGCAGATGGGTTCAAAGAGTGGAGCCTGGAACTGATGTCCGTCGTCCCCAGCATTAGCGCTGAAGTCCTAGGCAACTGGAGCCTTTGACTGCGGGTATTGTCGCATGCACCGATAATCCCAGGGTGGCCGCGATCAAAAATCGCATATTTTTTTACTGATTTACCAAAAGAACACATGGCTCAATACGTTTTTTCGATGAACAACGTCACCAAGACGGTTCCTCCGAAGCGACAGATTCTGAAGGGCATTTCGCTCAGCTTCTTTCCCGGTGCCAAGATCGGTGTGCTGGGCCTGAATGGCTCTGGCAAATCGTCGCTGCTCAAGATCATGGCGGGCGTGGACAAGGAGTTCGAAGGAGAGGCCATTCCCATGCAGGGCCTGTCCATCGGCTATCTGCCGCAGGAGCCACAGCTCAACCCCGAGCACACCGTGCGCCAGGCAGTGGAAGAGGCCATGGCCGAGGTGAACAACGCCAAGGCGCGCCTGGAAGAGGTGTATGCCGCCTATGCGGAAGAAGACGCCGATTTTGATGCGCTGGCTGCGGAGCAAGGCCAGCTCGAAGCCATCATTGCAGCCGCCGGAACCGATTCGGAACACCAGCTCGAAATCGCAGCGGATGCGCTTCGCCTGCCTCCTTGGGACGCTATTGTCGGCAAGCTCTCCGGCGGTGAAAAGCGCCGCGTCGCGCTGTGCAAGCTGCTGTTGTCCAAACCCGACATGCTGCTGCTCGACGAACCCACCAACCACTTGGATGCGGAATCCGTCGACTGGCTGGAGCAGTTCCTGCACCGCTTCAGCGGCACCGTCGTGGCCATTACCCACGACCGCTACTTCCTGGACAACGCCGCCGAGTGGATTCTGGAACTGGACCGGGGCCATGGCATTCCCTACAAGGGCAATTACTCCGATTGGCTTCTGCAGAAGGGCAACCGCCTGGAGCAGGAACAGAAGGGCGAGGAAGCCCGCGCCAAGGCGCTGAAGAAAGAGCTGGAATGGGTGCGCCAGAACGCCAAGGGGCGCCAGGCCAAGTCCAAGGCCCGTATTGCACGCTTCGAAGAACTGAGCGATTACGAATACCAGCAGCGCAACGAAACGCAGGAAATCTTCATTCCTGTGGCCGAGCGCCTGGGCAGCCGCGTGATCGAGTTCAAGAACGTCTCCAAGGCCTTTGGCGACCGTCTGCTGATCGACAACCTGAGCATGAACATTCCCGCTGGTGCCATCGTCGGCATCATCGGCCCCAATGGTGCGGGCAAGTCGACCCTGTTCAAGCTGATTGCGGGCAAGGAGCAGCCCGATTCCGGTGAAGTCGACATCGGCCAGACTGTGAAGATGGCCTATGTGGAGCAGAGCCGCGATGCCCTCTCCGATGAAAAGACGGTGTGGGAAGACATCTCCGGCGGCCTCGATATCATCAATGTGGGCAAGTTCCAGATGGCTTCGCGCGCATATGCCGGACGCTTCAACTTCAACGGCCAGGACCAGCAGAAGAAGGTCGGCAACCTCTCCGGCGGGGAGCGTGGCCGCCTGCACCTGGCAAAGACCTTGATCCAGGGCGGCAATGTGCTGCTGCTGGACGAGCCGTCCAATGACCTGGACGTGGAAACCCTGCGTGCGCTGGAAGACGCTTTGCTGGAATATGCAGGTACTGTGTTGGTGATTTCCCACGACCGTTGGTTCCTCGATCGCATCGCCACCCATATCCTTGCTGCAGAAGGGGATAGCCAATGGGTGTTTTTTGATGGAAACTATCAGGAATACGAAATTGATAAAAAGAAGCGGTTGGGTGAAGAAGGGGCGGCGCCAAAGCGTATGCGCTACAAAGCCCTGAAGTAAAGCCGACCACCGCCCGCCGCTTCGCGCAAGTGCCGGGCGTTTTACTTTGGGGGAGTAATTACCGTGGAACAGCGCGCAGCATCCGTATTCGACACCTGCCTGGAGCAGGCTTTGCAGGAGGCAGAGCCCTTGATGAAGGCCATGGGCAATGCCGCCCTGGCCTCTTTGCGGGCCAAGTTGTTGGATTCAGCCAACAGTCATCAGGAACCGGTTCTGCAAGATGCCCTGGAGCAGCTCAAGCGTCGCCGAGACACCTTGCCGGTCGGTTACGCCAAGCGGCTGCGTGAGCTGGCCTTTCTGATCGCCCAGGGAAAAACGGCCGATTACCACCAGTTGACGGGTGGTGACGGCATGGCCTTCGCTGGCGTGCTGGAGTCGGAGATGCTGCGGGCCCAGATCGAGTGGGGCCGTGCCCAGATCAGCCTGCTGCAGCAGACCGAGGAAAGCAGGACTGCACTGGAGCGTGTGTACCAGCCGCTGCGCAAGATCACCCGCTACTGGCGCAATGGCAATCCGCTGCACCACACGGTGTACCTGGACAGCCTGCAGGCGAGCCTGCAGGACCAGGGCATCTCCATCGAAGTGACTTCGCTCTTCCTCGCCGACATGGTGGGCGTGATGGCCGATCACCTGCAGATCAGCTACCGGCGCATCATGACCTTGGCGATGAACAGCTATGCCGAGCTGCTTGCCAAGGCCGAAGCCAAGCGCCAGGCGGACAAAGCGAATACCAAGGCGTTTGCGCGCAAATCGAAAAAGCTGTTCGAGATACCGGAACACTGCCCCGTGGGCGCCGTGCGTGCCTACAAGCGGCTGATCCCTGTGCTGGAGCGCCTGTCGGAGCACGATGCCAGCTTCTGGACGGATGCAGCGCATCCTGCGCGCCTGCTGGTGCAGGCCATCGTGGACAAGGCAACCACACTGAAAGAGGGCGGCAGCACCGTGTCTTACCCACAGTTTCCGGGCGTGGTCTCGGAGACGGTTGAGACCTTGTCGGCGCTCAAGCTACCAGCCAGTACGGATTTTGCGCAGGCGCTGGTGCGGTTGAATGCCGCCGCGCCAGTGGCGCCCCGAAAGAGCCTTGCCAGCACCAGGGTCGGCCTTGCTGGCGAGCCCAGCAGCATGCCCATGGAAAGCCAATGGGATGCCTCCGAGCTGATCAGCATCCATCCCGAATCAGAACTGGCGGCATTGGATGGCGTCGGCCCGGAATCTGCACTTGCACCGCTGGCAGAGCCATCGGCGCGTGCCACGCGGGTTGCAGGCAGTGCGCAAGCGGCGCACGCAGGCAGCCTGGATGCCATGGAGCAGGACGTCATGGCCATGGTGGCCATGCATGTGCGCAGCATTGACGTCGACCCGGCAGTGCTGGCGGTGCTCACCAATGCCTGGCCCCGGGTGCTGTACCAGACGGCGCAGCGCGCGGGCATGGAATCATCGAGTTTTCGCGCCTACCGCCAGGTGGTGCCCGAGGTGCTGGCGTTGGCTGATGCCCATGCTGGAGCCGGGGTGCGCATCGAGACGGACATGCTGATCCCGTCCTTGCTGACCCGCCTGAAATCGGGGCTGACCGGCATCGGCTGGATGCCGGAGCGGATTGCACCTGTGCTGACTGCATTGGCCCATATGGCGCCCAGTGCCATTGTGGAGCTGCAGGTCGTACAGGAAGATGAGGTGGCTGAGGCGGCGGCAGAGGTAGCCAGCGGCTTACCACTGGCGCACGCTGCCGTGGCGCAGGCACCCGCTGCCGCGCCTGTTTCGGTGGCTCAAGCCGTTCCGGCGGCCCCAGCCGCTTCGGCTGCAGCAGGCCTGCACATATGTGGCCGCAAGGTGCAAAAAGGGGTGCGTCTGGAGTTCCTCAGCCGTGGCGAATGGGTTGCCAAGGAGCTGAGCTGGTCCAACCCGCAGGCGACGATGTTCCTGTTCACGGCCAGCAATGGCGCCAACCAGTCCATCACCCGGCGCATGCTTGAAAAGCTTGAGCAGGAGCGGGCCGTACGCGCCACCTGATCTGTCTCCCCCGCTCTGGGGGGCGGGAGCCGGTCTTGCGCCGCAGTGCCTGCTCTCCTGCCCATCCATGCACGCATGGCTGCACGCCAAGGCCCCGATTCCGCCGGGGGGCCGTGGCACAATGGCGGCCATCGGTGGTTTCCGGACAATTACGACCGGCGCCACCTGCCGTCATGTGCGGCTGCGGGCAACGATCCTGCCGCTGTGCATGCAGCGCCACACCCGGTGAGCCTCTGCAAAAATCCCTGCCGTGGTCTGAGCGTGGTCTCGGGCGATCCGCTGCGTTGTCTTTTCGCCGATAGCGATGGCTGTTGGCTCCAGAAGACGCCTTGCGGCGAGTCCCGATCCACGTCCGGCCCGTCTGGCGAGGGTTCTGCAGGGGATCCCTGGCAAACAAACCGGCCTGCCGTGCTCAGCGGCAGGCTCTCAAGGGGACAAACATGAGCCATATTTCTCGCCGCGCCCAGGGCCTGGGCAATGCCGCATCGCGCCGTACCGTTCTGGCCGCTGCACTGCTGGGTGCCAGCGCCCTGGTGCCTTTAGCCGCGCAGGCAGCGGATGTCAAAAAATACCCGGAGCGCCCCGTGCGCGTGGTGGTCGGCTTTTCTGCTGGCGGCACCACCGATGTGGTGGCCCGCATCATGGCCAAGGAGCTGACGGCTGAGCTCGGCCAGTCGTTCGTGATCGACAACAAGCCCGGCGCTGGCAGCAACATCGCCACCGAACAGGTGGCGCGCGCCGAGCCCGATGGCTACACCTTGCTGTTTGTCGCGGTGACCAGTGCCATCAACCAGACGCTGTACCCCAAGGTGCGTTTTGACCTCGTCAAGGACTTTGCGCCGGTCGCCCTGGGCGCCAAGGTGCCCAATGTGCTGGTGGTCAACCCCAGCGTGCCCGTCAAGAACGTGCAGGAGCTGATCGCCTACGCCAAGGCCAACCCGGACAAGGTGTCCTACGCTTCTTCGGGCAGCGGCACCTCCATCCACATGGCGGGTGAACTGTTCAAGCTGCGCACCGGCCTCAAGACCCAGCACATTCCCTACAAGGGCAGCGCCCCCGCACTCACCGACTTGATGGCTGGCCAGGTGCAGTTCATGTTCGACAACATGCCCTCGTCGTGGCCGCATGTGATGAACGGCAAGCTCAAGGCCTTGGCGGTCACCACCAGCAAGCGCTCGCCCACGGCGCCAGACCTGCCCACCATGGAAGAAAGCGGCATTAAACCGTTTGATGTATCTTCCTGGTTTGGCCTGATCGCCCCCGCCGGCACGCCGCCCGAGGTGGTCAACAAACTCAATGCCGCCATGAACAAGGCCTTTGACAAGCCCGAGGTGAAGGAAGCCTATGCCAAGCTGGGCGCCGTGTCGGAAAAGAACACCCCCGAGCAGTTCGGCGCTTTCATCAAGTCGGAAGTGACCAGTTGGGCGCCTGTGGTCAAATCCTCGGGTGCCACGGTGGATTGATGGTGCAAGCCGCGCACAGCGGCTGCCACAACCTGTCAAAACGAGAGCTGTCGGCGCTTGTTGGTGTTGGGTTTCATGGTGTTTAAATTCTGAAATCAAGCAATGACATGCGCGGGCAGCTATTATTTTTTATAGCCAACCCCTGGGTGGTGTGGCGTGCCATGTTTTCCGCCCTGCAGGACTGATCCGCCATCGATGAACGCCCCCGTATCGCCAGCCATCACCCCCGGTTTGATGGTGATCCACAGCAACCACCCCGAAGCGCTGCGCGATCTGGTGGTGGCCTGGATGCGGCGCTACCCGCTTGCGCCGCTGGAGAGCGAAACCATTCTGGTGCAGAGCAATGGCATCGCGCAGTGGCTCAAGCTGTCGCTGGCGCAGCCCGTGGCGCAAGGCGGCTGTGGGGTGACGGCTGCCGTCGATGTGCAACTGCCCGCGCAATTTCTGTGGCGCGCCTATCGCACCGTGCTGGGCAAGCACCAGGTGCCCGAGATTTCGCCGCTCGACAAGCAACCGCTGACCTGGCGGCTGATGCACCTGCTGCCCCAGTTGCTACAGCAGGACACCTTTGCCGCGCTGCGCCGCTTTCTGCAGGACGATGGAGACCAGCGCAAGCGCTACCAGCTGGCCGAGCGCATTGCCGATTTGTTCGACCAGTACCAGGTCTACCGTGCAGACTGGCTCGAAGACTGGGCGCAGGGCCGCGATGTGCTGCGCACGGCCAGAGGTGGCGAGGCGCCGCTCGCGGCAGACCAGCGCTGGCAGGCCGTGCTGTGGCGCAGCCTGCTGGCTGACGTAGGCGCAGCCGGCATGAAGACCAGCCGTGCCGCCGTGCACCAGCAGTTTCTGGGCTTCTGGCAGGCGCCGCACGCCACCCCCTTGGGGTTGCCGCGCCGCATCGTGGTGTTCGGCATCTCGTCCATGCCTGCCCAGACCCTGCAGGCGCTGGCCGCCATTTCTGCCACCTGCCAGGTGCTGCTGTGCGTGCACAACCCGTGCCGCCACCATTGGTCGGACATCGTGGCCGACAAGGACCTGCTGCGCCACCAGTACCGCCGCCAGGCCCGCAAGCGCAGCATGGCCCATGCGCTGAGCGATGACGAACTGCACCAGCATGCCCACCCCTTGCTGGCGGCCTGGGGCAAGCAGGGGCGCGATTACATCCATCTGATCGACGAGTTTGATGACTCGCGCCAATGTGCAGCGCAACTGGCGCCCATCAACGGCGGCCGCATCGACCTGTTCAGCGACGACGAGCCCCGCCACATGCTGGCCCAGCTGCAGGACGACATTCTGGACCTGCGACCGCTCGCAGAAAGCCGCGCCCGCTGGCCAATGTTTTCGCCCGCGCAGGACGGCTCCATCCGTTTTGCGACGGCCTACAGCCCGCAGCGCGAGGTGGAAGCCCTGCACGACCAGCTGCTGGCGCGCATGGACGCCGACCCCGCGCTTGCGCCGCGCGACATCATCGTGATGGTGCCGGACATCAACGACTACGCGCCGCATATCGAGGCCGTGTTTGGCCGCATCGGCCGCGACGACCCGCGCTACATCCCCTACACCGTGGCAGACCAGGGCCAGCGCGGCCGCGCCCCGCTGCTGGTGGCGCTCGAGCATGTGCTGGCCATGCCGGAGAGCCGCTTTGCCGTCAGCGAAGTTCTGGACTTGCTGGCGGTGGACGCCGTGCGCCAGCGCTTTGGCATCGGTGAAAGCGATGTGCCGCTGCTGCACCGCTGGATTGAAGGGGCAGGCGTGCGCTGGGGGCTGGATGGCGCGCAGCGCGCGCGCATCGGCCTTGCGCAGGCGGGAGAAACCAACAGCTGGCGCTTTGGCCTGCGCCGCATGCTGCTGGGTTTTGCCGTGGGGCAGGGCGAGGCGCTGGCAGACATCGAGCCGTATGACGAAATTGGCGGCCTCGATGCCGTGGCGCTGGGCGGATTGGCCGCGCTGCTGCGCGCGCTGGAGCAATCCTGCACCCTGCTGGCCGAGCCGGTGTCGCCCGAGGAATGGGTGGAGCGCGCCCGCACGGTGCTCGAGCTGCTGCTGGCCCCCCGCCAGGAGCGCGAAAGCCTGCTGCGCGATCAGCTGCTGCAGGGGCTGGACAAATGGCTCACCCAGTGCGAGGCGGCGCAGTTTGCAGACGCGGTGCCGCTGTCGGTGCTGCGCGAGGTGTGGCTTGCGGGCATGGATGCCGGCAGCCTCAACCAGCGCTTCATGGCGGGCTCGGTGAGTTTTTGCTCGCTGATGCCGATGCGGGCCATCCCGTTCAAGCTGGTATGCCTGCTGGGCATGAACGACGGCGCTTACCCGCGCCCCGTCTCCGTGCTCGATTTTGACCTGATGCGCCAGGAATACCGGCCGGGCGACCGCTCGCGCCGCGACGACGACCGCTACCTGCTGCTGGAAGCCGTGCTCTCGGCGCGCGAGCAGCTCTACATCAGCTGGGTGGGGCGCAGCATCCGTGACAGCACCGTGCGGCCTGCCTCGGTGCTGGTGGGCCAGTTGCGCGACCATCTTTCACAAGGCTGGCGACTGGCGGCGGGTGGCGAGGCGCCGGACGGCAGCCAACCGCCCACCGACGCGGAACGTGCACGCATGCTTGCCGCCATCACGCAGGAACACCCGCTGCAGGCCTTCAGCCCGCGTTATTTCGCGCAGCCCATGGCAGGCGGCAACCCCACGGGCAGCCTGTTCACCTATGCGCAGGAATGGCACGGCGTGCATGCGCCTGCAATTCTTGATGAAGATCGAGAGGCGGGCGCGGGACTGCTGCCGATGGAGGCGCGCGATACCGCAGTGGGATTGCGCATGCTGCAGGACTTTGCCCTGCAACCCGTGCAGGCCTTCTTCCGCCAGCGCCTGCGCGTCTACTTTGCCGATGAAGACTTGACCAGCCAGGACGACGAAATGTTCACCCCCGATGGCCTGCAGGCCTGGCAGTTGCAGGCCCGTCTGCTGGCGGATGTGCAGCCCTGGCTGGAGGCGCAGGACGCCCAGGCCCTGCAGGGCCAGCACCTGCCGGGCGACCTGGCAGCGCAGCTGGCGCTGTCTGCAGCCCGCCTGCAACGCGAAGGCATGCTGCCGCTGCAGGGATTTGCCGAATGTGCGGTGCAGCCTGCCACCCAGGCGGCCCAGCGTGGCCTGCTGCATTACGCACAGGCGCTGCGCATCTGGCCGCAGCGGATGGATGAAGCCTGGGAGCTGCGCAGCAGCGATGCCGATGCCGGTATCGACGTGGCAGACTGGCTGCGCGGCCTGCGTGCTGCAGCTGGCGTGGCCGAGGCGGACCTTGCCCGGCCGGACCTCACCCGCCCCGAGCAATGTGCGCGCATCACGCTCTCCGCTGGGCGGCTGCATTCAGGCAAGGAAGTGCGGTATGACCGCCTGCTGCGCCACTGGGTGGAACACCTGGCCTGGCACGTGGCCGGGCGGCCGCTGGTGAGCGTGGTGTGCAGCGAATCGGGCATTGCCGTATTGCCGCCGCTGCCCGCTGCGCAGGCCCGCATGCACTGGCACGCCCTGCTGGCGCTGTGGGCCGAAGGCATGCGCGAGCCGCTGCCGCTGGCCGCACGCACCGGCATTGCCGCGGCGCAGGGGCTGCAGGCGCAGCAGATTGCCGGTGTGTATGACGACGCCTACCGTGGTACGGGCGAGGTGCAGCGCCTGCCCGAGCTGGCGCGCAGCTACCCCGATTTTGACCACCTGCAGGCCGATGGCCGCTTTGCGCAACTGGCAGCGCAGCTGTACGGCCCGATGCTGGAATGCGTGCGTCTCATCAGCAGCCACGACCCCGCAGCGCTGGGCCGCATCGCCCGTGGCGAGGCAGATACGGGAGGCGCGCCATGAACGGGCAGGGCAGCGTGCCGCAAGGCCTGGCAGACGTGGTGCAGGCCCTGCATCCTCTGCAGTTTCCGCTGTGGGGCAGCCGCCTGATCGAGGCGAGCGCGGGCACGGGCAAAACCTACACCATTGCCGCCCTCTACCTGCGGCTGGTGCTGCAGCATGGCGCAGGCAATGCCTATGGCCGCCCTCTGGTACCACCAGAAATCCTGGTGGTCACCTTCACCGACGCCGCAACCCAGGAGCTGCGCGACCGCATTCGCCAGCGCCTGGCCGAGGCGGCCGAGCTGTTTGGCCGCGACCCGGCAGACACCAGCGGGCTCGATGCGGTCGACCCCTTGCTGCTGGCGCTGCGTGCGGACTACCCCGACGCGCAGTGGCCCGGCTGCGCCCGCCGCCTGCGCGAAGCCGCCAACTGGATGGACGAGGCCGCTGTCTCCACCATCCACAGCTGGTGCTACCGCATGCTGCGCGAACATGCCTTTGACAGCGGCAGCCTGTTCCAGCAGCAACTGGTGACCGACCAGACCGAGCTGCTCACCCAGGTCGTGCAGGATTACTGGCGCACCCAGTTCTACGGCCTGCCCGCCAGCGCGCTGCGCAGCCTGCAGACCGTGGTGGCTTCCCCCGCCGCGCTGCAGGATGCGCTGCAAGGCATGCTGGCGCGGCAGGAGGCCGAATGGCAGTTCGAGGGCCAGGCGCTGCCAGCGTCCGCAGCGGTGGACGTTGCGGCGCTCCTGAACCAGGCCGCCGAGCAGGCCGAGCGCTGCGAGCAGCTGCAGGCGGCCGCTCGTGATGCGTGGCGTGCCCACCGCGCCGATCTGGAGCAACTCTTTGCCGCGCTGCTGCCGCACTTCAATGGCACCACCTACCCCAAGAAAGACGAAGAGGGCGTGTTCGATGGCTGGATGGCCGGCATGGCTGCCTGGAGCGAAGGGGCCGATGCACCCGCAAAGATCCGCGCCTTCAGCCAGTCGGGCATCCGCCTGAAAAAGGGCGCCAGTGTACCCACGCACACCGCGCTGGCAGCGCTGGATGACTGGCTGGCCGCCGACGGCGAAGCCGTGCCGGCTGCAGCGCAGATCAAGCCGCTTTTGCTGCGCCATGCGCTGGGCCACGTCAGGCTTGCGCTGAACGCCGAAAAGCAGCGCCGTGCCGAGCTGGGTTTCGACGACCTGCTGCAACGCCTGGACGCCGCCTTGCAGGCCGAAGGGGGCGAGGCGCTGGCAGCGCGCATCCGCGCGCAGTTCCCGGTGGCGATGATCGACGAGTTTCAGGACACCGACCCGCTGCAGTACCGCATCTTCGAGCGGGTGTACGCCATTGAGGCCAACGACGCCGCTTTGGGCTTTTTCATGATTGGCGACCCCAAGCAGGCCATCTATGCGTTTCGCGGTGCAGATATTTACACCTACCTGCGCGCCCGTGCGGCAACGGCCGGGCGCCATTATTCGCTGGGCACCAACTACCGCTCCACCACGGCGGTGGTCGACGCCGTCAACCACTGCTTTGCCCATGCCGAGGGGCATGACAGCGGTGCATTCCGCTTTCGCCAGGGTGCAGCCAACCCGGTACCGTTTGTACCCGTGGACGCCAATGGCCGCAGGGATGGCTTGTTTCTGGAAGGAGCCGCCCAGCCCGCCATGACGCTGTGGACCGTGTTGGCGCCGGAGCGGGAAGCGGATGGCGAAAGCGCGGAGGGGGCAGGCGGTGCAGAGGAGGCCGCCGCCAGTGCCGCATCCTCACGCACCGGCGTGCCCGAAGGCCAGTACCGCCGCCGCATGGCAGCGTCTGCGGCAGCGCAGATCACCGAATGGCTCAATGCGGCGCAACGCGGGCAGGCCGGGTTTGGCACCGGCCCCGATGCCCTGCAGCGGGCGCTGCGCCCGGCCGATATCGCCGTGCTGGTGCGCGGCCGTGCCGAGGCTGAGCTGGTGCGCGAGCAGCTCGCGTTGCGTGGCTTGGCCAGCGTCTACCTGTCCGACCGCGATTCGGTCTTCCAGACCCCAGAAGCCGCCGACATGCTGCGCTGGCTGCGCGCGGTGCATGCGCCGTCTGATGACGGCCTGTTGCGTGCCGCACTGGCCACCGCCGCCATGGGCTGGTCCTGGCAGGCGCTGGACCGGCTCAACCACGACGAACAGCATTGGGAGCAACTGGCCCTGCGCATGCGCGCGCTGCAGCAGCTGTGGCAGAAAAAGGGCGTGCTGCCCATGCTGCGCCAGTGGCTGCTCGATTTTGACCTGCCCGCGCGCTGGCTGGCGCAGGCCGGAGGCGAGCGCCGCCTCACCAATGTGCTGCACCTGGCCGAATGGCTGCAGCGCACCTCGGCCGCCGTCGATGGCGAGCAGGCGCTGATGCGCGCCCTGGCCGAGCAGATGGCGCGGCCCGAAGGCGACGAGGAAATCCTGCACCTGGAAAGCGATGCCGATCTGATCAAGATCGTTACCATCCACAAATCCAAAGGGCTGGAGTACCCGCTGGTGCTGCTGCCCTTCATCAGCAACTGGCGCGATTTCGATGGCAAGAGCCGGGGCTATGCCCAGTTTCACGACGCGGCCACGGGCGCCCTGGTGGTGGAGCTGAGCAACAAGCACGCGCCTGCCGTGGCGGGCCACAACGACGAACGCCTCAGCGAAGACATGCGCCTGCTGTACGTGGCGCTGACCCGCGCTCAGTACGCGCTGTGGCTGGGCATTGCGCCCATCGCCAAGGGCAGCAGCAAGGCCGGTACGCTGGAGAAAAGCGCCATCGGCTACCTGCTGGCAGGCGGCAACAAGCTGCCGGATGCAACCCTGGGCGCCACCTTGCAGGCGTTTGCCCAAGGCTGCACAGGTATTGCCGTGCAGCCGCTGCCGCCAGCGACCAGCCCAGCCGCTATGCGCTACACGCCGCCGCCAGCCCCCGCACTGCATGCGCCGCGCCAACCGCAGCGTCGCTACGACGAACACTGGTGGATCGCCAGTTTCTCGGCGCTGACCGACAAGCTCGGCCCTGTTGGAGCGGTTGGCCCTGTTGGCGACGTTGCAGGCCTGGCCCCGCAGCCAGTGGATGCTATTGATTTTGATGCCTTGGCGCAGGATGGACGGGTGCCAGAGCCCGAAACGGCCCAGGAAGACCAGTACCTGGAGCTGCAGGACGTGGCCCCAGATGCACCAGGCGTTGCACCGCCCGTGCGCCCAGCCGCTGCCGAGCCCGGCAGCCTGCACGCTTTCCCCAAGGGGCCGGATGCCGGTAATTTTCTGCACGGCATGCTGGAATGGTGCGCGCAGGAAGGCTTTGGCACCGTACTCGCACAGCCTGCGCAACTGGACAACCTCATCGCCCACCGCTGCAAGGTGCGTGGCTGGGCGGACTGGGCCGAGCCGCTGCAGGGCATCGTGCGCCAATGGCTGCAGGCGCCGCTCGTGCTGCAGGGCGACGCCGGGCCTTCGCTGGCCCAACTGGCGCAGTGGCAGGTCGAGATGGAATTCTGGCTGCCCGTGGTGGGCCAGGCATCGTCTGCCCAGCTCGATGCGCTGGTGCAGCAGCACATTGCGCCGGGCCAGCCGCGGCCCGCGCTCGCTTACAACCGGCTCCATGGCATGCTCAAGGGCTATATGGACCTGGTGCTGGAGCATGGCGGCCGCTACTACGTGCTCGACTACAAATCGAACTGGCTGGGCACGGACAGCGCGGCCTATACGCCAGCTGCCATGCAGGCTGCGGTGCTGCAGCACCGTTACGATGTGCAGTATGTGATCTACACCTATGCGCTGCACCGCCTGTTGCAGCTGCGCCTGCCTGGTTACGATTACGAGCGCGATGTGGGCGGCGTGGTGTACTGGTTTCTGCGGGGCGTGGATGCTGCGGGCGCTGGCATGTATGCCGACAAGCCGCCGCGCGCGCTGATGGATGCGCTCGATGCCCTGTGGGCGGCGCCGTGATGAAGAATGCAATGACACGAGAAGAACAAGATTTGACTGTGAACACCTCTGGCCAGGAGCACCGCCGGGAGGCGCAGGCGCGGCCTGCCGCGAAGGTGGCCGCCGACAGCGCCACGGCCACCTTGCTGCACACGGTGCAGCGCTGGACGGCGCACGGCTGGCTGCGCAGCCTGGATGAGGCGCTGGTGCTCTTTCTGCACGAGCTGGACCCTTCTGCATCGCCGCTGGTGCTGCTGGCCGCTGCGCTGGCCAGCCACCAGCTGGGGCGCGGCCACGTCTGCCTGGACTTGCGCGCCACCCTGGCTGGCAGCCGTTTTGTCCTCTCGCTGCCGCCCGACGCGGCCGACCAAGGCAGCGGCGCGGTGGAGGCTACGCCCCTGCCATTGCCCAGCGAGCTGCTGGCGAACGTGAGCCTGCCCCAATGGCAGGGCGCGCTGTTGGCCAGCGCACTGGTGGCGGGCGAAGGCAAGGCCACGCAGGGCGGTACGCCGCTGGTGCTGCAGGGCGACCGCCTGTACCTGCGCCGCTACTGGCAGCACGAGCAGGACGTGGCGCGCGCCATCGGCCAGCGCATCGATGCCAGCGGCCGCCTGCGCGCCGCCCGCACGCCCGCGCAGGATGCCGCGCTGCGCGAGGCGCTCGATGTGCTGTTTGCCCCGCAGGGCGCAGATGCCCAGGGTCCTGACTGGCAGAAGATGGCCTGCGCGCTGGCTGCCACCAGCGCCTTTGCCATCATCACCGGCGGCCCGGGCACCGGCAAGACCACCACCGTCGTCAAGCTGCTGGCGCTGCTGCAGCACATGGCCCTGCAGCCCGATGCGGCCAGCGGCAGGCCTGCGCGTCCGTTGCGCATTTGCCTGGCCGCCCCCACGGGCAAGGCGGCTGCGCGGCTGACCGAATCCATCGTGCAGGCGCTGGGCCGCATTTCCGACGCTGAAATGCCCCACACACCGCCGGTGGTGATGAACGGCGAGTCGCGCAGCCTGAAGCAACTGATTCCCGCTGAGGCGCAGACCCTGCACCGCCTGCTGGGCAGCCGGCCCGAGAGCCGCCACTTTCGCCACAATGCACAGAATCCGCTGGCGCTCGATGTGCTGGTGATCGACGAGGCGTCGATGGTCGATCTGGAAATGATGGCCGCCGTGCTGACGGCACTGCCGCGCGATGCGCGCCTGGTGCTGCTGGGCGACAAGGACCAGCTCGCATCGGTGGAGGCGGGCGCCGTGCTGGGCGAGCTGTGCGCGCAATCGGAGCGCGGCCTGTACTGGCACGAGACCGCGCACTGGCTGCACCAGGTGACCGGCCAGCAAGTGCCCGCGCAGCTGCAGGACATTGTGGGCAAACCGCTCGACCAGGCGGTGGTGATGCTGCGCGTGAGCCACCGCTTTCATGCCCAAAGCGGCATTGGCAGGCTGGCGCGTGAGGTCAACGCAGGCAACGGCAAGGCCATCAAGGGCCTGCTCAAGGAGCAGTACCCCGATGTGGCTGCCTACCCGGTGCCGGACATCACCCACTCGTCGCTGGCGCAGCTGGTGATCGATGGTGGCGGCAAGCGCTTTCCTGAAAGCGCGCAAAAGCAGCAGGGCGGCCCGGTGGGCTATGGCCACTACCTGCAAATGCTGCGCGCCATGCCCCAGGAGGGTGGCCAGGCCGCGCTGGACGAATGGGCCCACGCCCTGCTGGCCGCGCACAGCCGTTTTCAGGTGCTGTGCGCGCTGCGCAGCGGGCCCTGGGGTGTGGAGGGCATGAACGAGCGCATTGCCCAGCTGCTGGCCCACCGCGACCTGATTGCGCACAGCAGCGGCTGGTATGCCGGCCGGCCGGTATTGGTTACGCGCAACGACTACAGCCTGAAGCTGATGAATGGCGACATCGGCATCACGGTCGAAGTCCCGCTACACAATCAGGAGCTGATGGCGCATGCTGGGCGTCTGCAAGAAGCCAATCACGCCACAAACCCGTTGCGCGGCCTGCGCGTGGTATTTGCCACCAGCGAAGGCCTGCGCTGGGTGCTGCCCAGCCGCCTGCAGGCGGTGGAGACGGTGTACGCAATGACCATCCACAAATCGCAGGGCTCGGAGTTTGACCACGCCGCCGTGGTACTGCCGCCGCAGCTCTCGCCCATCATGACGCGCGAACTCGTCTACACCGGCATCACCCGCGCCAAGAACTGGCTCACCGTGGTGGCAGGCGGCACCAGCAGCTTTGCGGTGCTGGAGCAGGCGAGCCACCTGCAAGTCAAGCGCGCCAGCGGTCTGCGGCAGGGCGAGCTGTGAAGTGATGCACAAAGGCTGGCAGGTGGCGCGGGCAGAACCCCGCGCCCCTCGCGCAGCGACCGAAAAAGCAAAAAGCGCCAGCAGTGCAGACTGCGGCGCAATGGAAAGTGGTCGCCAGCCCATGCCTAAAGGGCAGGGTGCAACAGGCTGAGGCAAGGCATTCAGGGCCGAAATCGTTTCATCGAAAAAATGCGTGGCTACCCGACAAGTCGTTGGCTGGCTAAAACGACCCCGAAGCTGAACAGGCCCCGAGTGTCGCCCCACGATGAAACAATCACTTTTGCGTTGGCACAAGCGCTTTTTTGAGGAAGCGTCTGCGCCTTCTGCAGCGGCGATGGGTGAACTATAACATTGAATGAGAATAATTATCAATAAGAATGTGGATGAATTCTTTGCCAGACCTCAGTTTTGTGTAAGTGTTTGTTTTTGTGTTGGTTCCTGCCGCAAATTGCGCATAGGCAGAGGTGCGCGCGCTGCAAAATTTTGGTAACTTCTAGCTATCAATACAACAAGATTGCGGAGGATTGCAATGATGAACAACAGCGAGAGTTTTCGATCAAGTGTGGTGGCGCTTTTGGCGCTGACGGCTTCTGCATGGTCGCACGCAGCGTGCTACACCGTCTACAACGCCAAGAGTGAAGTGGTGTACCGCAGCGTGGAGCCGCCGGTGGACATGTCCAAGCAACTGCACCAAACACAGAACCAGCTGCCTGCCGGCAGCCAGATGGTGTTCTCGCCCAACAACAGCATTTGCGTGACCGAGGTGAACGAGCTGGAAAAGGGCAAGGGGTTCAAGTCCACCAACGCCAATATGGTCACCGATCAGTTGAATCTGGGCAGCATGATCACCGCCCAGTGATCCGGGTCGTAGAGTCATAGGCAGCTTGCCTGCCTGCAAAGCCAGCCTCGTGCTGGCTTTTGTTTTTTGGGGAGTAGCGCCGGGCCCGCCTTTTGCGCTCTGCGCCTGCCCATTCCGGCTGAAATTGCCAGAGGTTTGCTTTGGGCCATTGCCCGGCCTGCGAAAATAGCAGGATGAGTGAAGCGCAGACCCCACCAACACATCCCACCCCACCCCCGACAGCGGCCGAAATGGCTGCTGACATTGCTACGCGCGAAGCTGCGCAATTTCCTGCTGATGCCCTGTGCATCACCTCCATGGACATGGACGCCCAAGGCGTGGCGCGCCGCGCCGACGGCAAGGTCGTGTTTGTCGACGGAGCCTTGCCTACCGAATGGGTCAGTGCCAAGACCCGTCGCAAGAAAAACAACTGGGAGCAGGCCGATCTGCTGCAGATCCACCGCGAATCCTCGCAGCGCGTGCGCCCCGGCTGCCCCCACTTTGGCCTGCATGCCGGCGCCTGCGGCGGCTGCAAGATGCAGCACATGCATGTGAGCGGGCAGATCGCCATCAAGCAGCGCGTGCTGGAGGACAACCTCTGGCACCTGGGCAAGGTGGTGCCCGAGACCGTGATGCGCCCCATCGAAGGCCCGAGCTGGGGCTACCGCTTCCGGGCCCGCCTGTCGGTGCGCTATGTGGCCAAGAAGGGCAAGGTGCTGGTGGGCTTTCATGAGCGCAAGAGCCGCTACATCGCCGATATGGAAACCTGCAAGGTGCTGCCGCCCCATGTCGATGCCCTGCTGATGCCCATGCGCGAGCTGATCGCCAGCATGGACGCGCGCGAGACCTGCCCGCAAATCGAGGTGGCCTGCGGCGATGAGGTGACCGCGCTGGTGCTGCGCCACCTGGAGCCGCTGTCCGATGCCGACCAGCAGCGTCTGCGCAGCTTTGCCGCTGCCCACAACGTGCAATGGTGGCTGCAGCCCAAGGGGCCGGACACCGTGCGCCTGATGGACGAGGGCGGCACGCAGCTGGCGTACGGTCTGCCCGATTTCGGCATCACCATGCCTTTCAAGCCGACCGACTTCACCCAGGTCAACCCGCACATCAACCGCGTGCTGGTCACCCGCGCGCTGCGCCTCTTGGATGCGAAGAAGACCGAGCGCGTGATCGACTGGTTCTGCGGCCTGGGCAACTTCACCCTGCCGATTGCCACCATGGCGCGCGAAGTGCTCGGCATCGAGGGATCGGACACGCTGGTGCAGCGCTCGCACGAGAACTACGCGGCCAACAATGCTGCAAGGCCAGCTGGTCAGGTGCTTGCTGCTACTAGCTTTGTAGCACGTAACCTGTTCGAGATGACACCCGAGATGCTGGTGGCCGATGGCCAGGCCGACAAATGGCTGGTCGATCCGCCACGCGAAGGCGCGTTTGCCCTCTCCAAGGCGCTGGCGGACATCCACAAGGCGCGTCACCAGGTGCCCGATGCGCCTGTGCTGCCCGCATCTGCCAAGGAGTGGACGCCGCCCAGCCGCATTGTCTATGTCAGCTGCAACCCGGCCACGCTCGCGCGCGACGCGGGGCTGCTGGTGCACCAGGGCGGTTACCGCTGCGTGGCAGCGGGCGTGGTCAACATGTTCCCGCATACGGCCCACGTCGAGAGCATGGCCGTCTTCGAATGGGATGGCCATCCGCCCTCCGTCAAGACAGACGCAGAGGCAGACCTGGCCGCGCTGGCTGCAGAGAGCGAAAACAACCTCATGGACGCCTGACAAGGCGGATTACCACCTTTTCAGGCACAAATGCTGTGATGACGGCGACAGATTCCATCTGTTCATAGCCGGTTATGCTAGTGGAACGAGGAATGTGCGCAAAGTCCCCTCCTGCCCGGAAAGTGGCTTTGGACACATCCTTTCCATCTGAACTGAACTGAACTGAACCGATTCGATCGAGGAGAGACACCATGAAAACCAAACCCGTGCTGGAGCTGGCCGATGTCAAGGCCATCCTGAACGCTGCCGAGGCCGAAGCGGCCAAGAACAACTGGGTTGTCAGCATTGCCGTGGTGGACGACGGCGGCAACCTGCTGGGCATGATCCGCCGCGACGGCGCAGCCCCCGTCTCTGCCCACATCTGCCAGGCCAAGGCGCGCACCGCTGCGCTGGGCCGCCGCGACACCAAGGGCTACGAAGACATGATCAACGGTGGCCGTACCGCATTCCTGAGCGCGCCCGTGATCGACGGCATGCTCGAAGGCGGCCTGCCGGTCATGAAGGATGGCGAATGCCTGGGTGCTGTGGGCGTGAGCGGCGTCAAGGCGAGCGAAGACGCGCAGATCGCCAAGGCCGGTATTGCTGGCATCGGCCTGTAATCACCAGCATTACCAGCCGGAGAGCAATCTCTGTGTGCAAGGCGGCCACGAGGCCGCTTTTTTCATGCGGGGGGACCACGGCAACCCGCCGCAAGCAACAATTCATTCAGGGGCAGGGCGCGGGGCAGGAGTTCTTCGCTCATGGTTGTCTCTCCGACCTGTGTGTGGCGTAACAGAGGCCGAAGGGGCAGGTGCCGTCGGATGACCTGCGTCAAGTGTTGCCGGTTCTGCAGTACCCGCCGTACTGCAGGAGAGGGATCACCAAAAGCAAAACGGCCACAATGGCGGCCGTTTTGTGTCTGTGACGGTGGGAAAAAAGTGCCTGGCTACGTGGCAAGCCTCTGGCTGGCAAATACGACCTTTGGAGGGTGTGTTGGCCTCCTAGAGTCGCCCCACGATGAAACCTATTTCGTCAAAATGAGCTTGCCCAGCTTGGTGGCCTGCAAGCGGTAGATGGCGCCATTGTGCAGAATGGAAACGGCCTTGGCGCCTTGCAGCAATTCGCTGCTCTCCAGGGTACCTGCAGGGCACGCGGGCTGGGCCGTGCTGGCAGTGCTGAGCGGAGCAGTCGTTGGAAGGGCAAGAGGTGCGCTGGTTTGCATGGCAATCGCTTGTTGATTCAAAACTTGATCAAATGATAACGATTCTTATTTCCATAGTCCAGAGAATCTTTCGAATAACCATACAGAACGTCAGAATTCGATGGGCAGCAGGCTCTACCAACTCTCAAACGGCAGCCTGCTCACCTGCTGCATCTTGATCCGAAAGGCATCCCATGGCTCACTCCACCCATCCGTACTATGAAGAAAACCGTGACGCCATGGTCTCCAGCATGGTCCAGCGCATGGCTTTGGCAGCGCCGTTGATACGTGAACGCACGCCGCTGACCGACACCGATGGCATTCAGCACGAGGTACTGGCCGAGTTTGATGTCGTGCTCACGCAATTGCCGTATGTGGGCGGCAGCGCCAATCGCATGAGCCACTTTTTCATGAGGCTCATCGGCTTTTTGGCACTGGGCCGCGTGCTGCAGCGGCATGGTGTACCGCTGCAGGTCATCAGCGATATAGGTCGCCTGACGCTGAAGGAGCAAGGTCTTTTGCTACCAGAGGCACAGAGGCTTGCCGCTGGGCGTCATTATCTGTCGCCGGAGAACCAAGCCGCGATCAAGGAACAGGCGGCAATCAGCATGACGCAGGCGCATCGCCAGCAGTTTCCGGATGACTTCGCCTACGAGTTTGTGGAGCCAGGCCCTGGCGAGAACTTTGAGTTTGGCATCAACTACAAGGCCTGTGGTTTTTGCAAGTTTGCGGCGAAACATGGAGACGGGGAAATCCTGTCGAGTATCTGCGGCCTTGACTTCGACGACTATGCGACGCGCGGCGTGTACCTGGAAAGAACCCAAACGCTGGCAGGCGGGGCAAGCCATTGCAACTTTCGCTTCTCCAGGATGAACCGAGAGTAGGACAGGTGGAGCAGGCAGTACGCCCTGGGCGCAATGCAACCCGCAGGGCACCCGCCCATGCGGGCATGTATTCCTCAGGGGGGTGAGGCAATTACATCTGCTTTTTCTGCGGGTCCTGCTTCTGCTGATCGGTCTGTTGACCGGGCTTCTGAGGATTCGATTGGTCTTGCTGTTTTTGACCAGGCTTCTGGTCATGCTGGTTGGGCTGCTGTTGGTTGGTCATGTCGATCTCCTGATGAACGTGCGGTGGATGGAGCAGCATCTGCGCTGTTTCGCCCTATGGAGGGCTGGCGGACACTGCAAGTTCAGAGTACGCCTTGCCCGGACATGCAGCTGTAGTCCGCCGGGCCGCACCGACGTAGTGCCATCTGGTCAGAACAGCTGTTCGAAGTTGAAACAATTGATGCCTCCGCGCGCAGATAGGCGTACAGTGAATGGGTCATTTGCCCAAGCAGGGGAGTCCTGCAGCAAAGGGGGACAAAATGACAAATCCAGACAGAACAGGAATCAAAGTCTTCCAGTACCTGCAACGCTTGCAGGAAGAGTTCAGGCAATTGCAGGTCTTGGAGCCTTTGGTAGGATCTTTACAGCATGATCGGATGAAAATAGTTGAGCGAGAGCTCTCTGAGTTGAAAGCAGAGCAGCCAGTACCAGCGTTGTAAATCGAAATTGCGAACCAAGCCGCCCACATGGGCGGCTTTTTCAATGTCGGCGTGCAGCTCGCAGCGTTCTGCATTGAGTGCGGACGGATTCCTTCACCTATCCTTCAGTGGGCTTCTTGCTGCCCAATGGGCGTCCATCCGTGCCCCTGGCGTCGGTGTTTTCGAGCCCACGCTTGACATCCTTGAATGCCTGCTGGACTTCCGGATGCGGGTCCTTGCGGGTCGCGCCGATCGATTGGTCGCGCTCATGGGGAAGCTTTGCAGACGAACCGGGGTTGGATGGTGTCTGCTGCGAGGTTGTATCGACTTCAACTTCTGGCGTGGTCGTGCCTTTGACTGGTTTTCGAGTCATGGAGCCTCCTCAAAAGAACCATTAGGCCGGGGCCCGGGCGCAAGGGGCGTAGGTCTATCGCTCAGTTGCTTGGCTGGATATCTCGATGAATTGCAACTCCACACGCCATCCCGCATGGGACGCACTTGCGTTGCAGCGAGCCTTGATGAGGGCTACAAAATCCGCTGGTACCGGCTTGTTTTCTTGATTGCCGGGCAGGCTTGCACAGAGATCTTCTGGAAGATTTCCTACCTGAAACTGCCTGTGGAGCACCTATAAACAAGGTTTCGAAAGGGAGTTCCATGGAAAGAAAGCTGCCTTCTTCGCGTCACTCCACATCCTGCGCTGCAACGTGCATTCTCACGGGAGGCGCCGCTATCGCCGCCGGATGGTATTTTGCGCAACGTGTGTCGGTACCGGACGATGTGCTCCCGGTCGAGGATTTTGATGTTGAGCGCTACCTGGGGCACTGGTATGAGATCGCCCGGATCGACTACTTCTTTGAACAGGGGCTGACATCATGTACTGCAGACTACCGCCTTGGCGCTGATGGCTCGCTGCGTGTATTCAACCAGGGTTTTGACCCCGGGAAGGGCGTATGGAAATCGGCAAAGGCCGTAGCCCAATTTATCGGGGCGCCAACGGATGGCTCGTTGAAGGTCTCGTTCTTTCGTCCGTTCTACTCCGGGTACTACGTGGTGCATGTGGACGATGACTATCAGCACGCGGTTGTCGTCGGAGATGGATGCAGGTACTGCTGGGTGTTGTCGCGCACCCCAGAAATGGGCGACAAGCTCTATACAGGTCTGCTCTCAGTGGCTGCGGCCAATGGAGTGGATATCAGCCGCATGCACCGGGTTCCGCATGGGGCCTTGCCAGACGATAGCCGCTGAGCGGGCCGGCCATTCAGTCTGGGAGCCAGACACACCCAGGCAGCCCCCTGACGCCGAAAGACGCGGCCTGTTTCAAGAGCCCGGTTCTCTGAAAGATGCAGTGCCGGTTGGAGGTATTTGCCGCTTGCGCATCGTCAAGGGGCAGGCCGTCCCAACTCAGCGTGCTTGGATACATTGACTGGAATCAAGAGATGGCAGGGTCAAGCCTCATAGCTGATTGGTCATGGGTCATGGGAGGCATTTTTCTTGAATCGCTATTCCAAAATATAATAGCGACTACCCAACGGTTTACTGCCGGCCTCATGCAAAGACGGATTCTGTTGCAGGGGGCGGCGGAGCTCGGCCTTGCGCTGAGGTTTCGTCGGTGAACCACACAAGCAAGTTCCCATGCTGGAGATGCCATGCCCCCGCGCGCAGAATCGTTGTCCTCAGATTTCCACCTGGCGGATGTTGCGCCCCAGTTGCTGGCCTTGCAGCGCACGCTCGACTGGGGCGGTGCGGCACGCGTCTGCGCGCTCTCTCCCGAAGGGTTGCAGGAGTCAATTGCCCGCGCGGAAGCGGAATATGGGCAGAAACTGGTGGTCTGGGGAGACCCATTTGCAGGGTTCACCGCGACGGGTCTCCAGGTGCTGGAATGGGCCCGCAGCCTGACCGATTCCGTCGAAGAGCTCAAGCAGGTCTTCGCGGCATCCAGAAAAAGAGCGGCGCTGGCCGCGCTGATGGGGCGCAGATCCATTTCGCCGAAGCGCCTGGGTGAACCTGGGCCTTCGCAGGAGGACATGGATCTGATGATTGAAGCGGCGCTCTGCGCCCCCGACCATGGCAGCCTGCATCCCTGGCGCGTGCTCACGTTCGAGCCGGATCAGCGCCAGGCATTGGCCTGTCTGTTCATGGAGGAGAAGCTGCGCCGCGACCCGCTCGCCTCCCGGGCCGATCTTGACCGCGCCATGGAGCACGCGACGCGCAGTCCCGTTCTGCTCGCTTTCATCGTGTCGCTGCAGGAGCGCAGGAATGTTCCCTTTCGTGAGCAATGGCTTGCCGCCGGCGCTGCAATCGGCAATTTTCTCAATGCGGCGCACCAACTGGGCTTTGGCGGCATTTTGCTCAGTGGTGATCGGTGCTTTGACCCCACGCTCAAGGCGGCCCTGGGTGTCGGGCCCCATGAGTTTCTTGCGGGGTTCATCAGCCTGGGGAGCATCGCTGCAGCACCTCCGGCACGCCGCAAGCCGCAGGCGCAGAGCATGCGCAGCCAGTGGGCACCTGTTTTTCCTGGCCCGTCCTGCGCCTCGGCCTAGGTGGGCTGTACGCCCGCGTCCTGCAGCAGTTGCTTCCAGATCGGTAGCTCCCGCTTCCAGTCGGCCTGGTACTTCTGCGGACTGTCGTCGGTCAGTGGCACAAAGCCGGCCATCAGCACGCGGGCGTTGACCTCGCGGGTCTGCAATGCCTTGCGAATCTCGGCGCCCAAATGGTCAACCACGGCTGCCGGTGTGCCGCCGGTGGCCGCCACGCCCAGCCAGCCCGAGACGGTGAACGCATCCTGCTGGTGGCCCAGTTCGGCAAAGGTGGGCACGTCGGGCAGGGCGGGCACGCGGTTGCGGCCGGTGAAGGCGATGGCGCGCAGCTTGCCGCTGTCAATGTGCTGCTTGAGCGAGAGGATGCTGCCGATGCCGATCATCAACTGGCCGCCCACGAGGTCCTGCACCATGGGGGCCTCGCCCTTGTAGGCGATGTGGGTCATGTCCGAATCCGTGACCTTGCTCAAGGTGGCCAGCGCCAGATGGCCTTGCGAGCCGATGCCGTAGCTGCCGTAGGTGAGCTGACCCTTGTTGGCCTTGGCATGGGCCATCAGCTCCGGCAGGTTGCGTGCGGCCATCTTGCTGTTGACCACGAGCACGATCGGCGCCCAGCAGATGCGTACCACCGGCACCAGGTCCTTTTGCGGGTCATAGGACAGTTTCTTGAACATGAACTGGTTGGACAGCATGGTGCTGGTGGTGCCCAGGGTCAAGGTGTGGCCGTCGGGCGCCGCCTTGGCGACGGCGTCGCATGCGAGCAGGCCTGCGGCGCCCGGGCGGTTGTCCACGATGGATGGCTGGCCTATCTGCTGCCCCAGCTTGTCGCAGACGGCGCGGGCAAGGACATCGGTGGCGCCCCCCGCGGCAAAAGGCACGATGACACGCACAGGCTTGGTGGGGAACGCTGGTTTGTCGCCCGAGGCCAGGGCCCAGTTGGTGGTGCCTGCAGCGGAGGCGACCGTTGCCAGGCGAAGCAACTGGCGGCGGCTCAGGGAGGGGAATGGATGGCCGGATTCAGTCTTCAAAATGTCTCCTCATTGCACGGTAACAGGTCAGGGGAGGCGCTGGAGAGTGAATGCCCGCCGCTGCTTCGGCCAGTGCCGCTCGCCCAGGATCCTGAGACCAGTGTAGAGGCTGGTCCGACAGGCTGTTTTTGGGGTAAACCTGAGGGCACGGTGTCGTGGAACGAGCTGCATTGACGGAGCGCAATGGCATTGTTTGCTATTGAAATAATAGCTTGTCGAGTATGCTGCACCGGCACAAATGGCAGAAAATGGTTGAAGTTCCCTGCGGACTCCTCATGGGTGTACACAGGGGCAGGGCGTGGGCAGGATGCGGGGGGCAAGAAAGGGCTGCTGCGGCTGTGGTGCAAAACAGAAAAGGGCTCCTGCAGGAGCCCTTGTTGTGGTTGCGGTGCCAGATAAGCTTACTTGGCAGCCTGGTCGGTGATGAAGCCGATTTTCTTGATGTTGCTGCGCTGGGCAGCGGCCATGGCTTGCGCCACCTTTTCGTAGAGCACATCGCGCGCGCCACGGATGTGCAGCTCGGGCTGCGGCTCCTTGGCGGCTTCTGCCTGCAGCTTCTGCTCCAGCTCGGTGTCGGTGATGGCCTGGCCATTCCAGTTGTAGCTGCCGTCCGAGAGGATGGCCAACTGGATGGTTTCGGGCTTGGTTTCCTCGGGCACGTTCTCGGCGCGCGGCAGGTCCACGTTCACCGAGTGCTTCATCACCGGCACGGTGATGATGAAGATGATCAGCAGTACCAGCATGACGTCGACCAGCGGCGTCATGTTGATCTCGTTCATCACCTCATCGGATTCGTCTTGGGTTCCAAAGGCCATGTTCAGGCCCCTTTCTTCAGCGGCGTCACCACGGCACGGGCGCCGCCACCTTCCACATTGAGGCGTGCACCGGTCACGAAGAAGGCGTGCAGGTCATGGGCAAAGCTGTTCAAGCGGTTGAGCACCGACTTGTTGCCGCGCACCAGTGCGTTGTAGCCCAGCACGGCGGGGATGGCGACTGCCAGGCCCAGGGCCGTCATGATCAGCGCTTCGCCAATGGGGCCGGCTACCTTGTCGATCGACGACTGGCCCGACAGGCCGATGGCGACCAGCGCGTGGTAGATGCCCCAGACGGTGCCGAACAGGCCGATGAAGGGGGCAGTGGAGCCGACGGAGGCCAGCACAGCCAGACCCGATTGCGCGCGGGCGGTGAATTCGTCGATGCCATTGCGCAGGCAGCGCGTTACCCAGTCGCTGATGTCGAGCGAATCGTGCAGGTGCTCGGCCGTCTTGCGGTGGTGCGAGGTGGCTTCACGGCCTTCCAGGGCCAGTTGGCGGAAGGGGTTGTCCACCTGCGCGCCCAGCTTGTCCAGGCCGGCAGCAAAGTCGGCGCTGTGCCAGAAGTCCTGGGCGCTGCGGGCGTACTTCTTGAAGCGCATGATGTCCAGCGCCTTGATGATGATCACGATCCAAGAGGCGAGCGACATGCCGACCAGAATCAAGGCGACTGCCTTGGTCACGAAATCTCCCTGGGCCCAGACGTGGGCGATGCCGAATTGCGAGTCCATAGCTTTTCCTGTTTCCGAAATATTTAATTGAGTTCCCACTTCATGGGCACATTGACCCACATGGGTTGAGGGGTTCCGTTGGACGTGCCGGGCTTGAAGCGCCACTTGCGGATGCCGTCAAGCGCAGCCTGATCCAGGCGGTCATAGCCGCTGGATTTCTTCAACTGAATATCGAGCACCTTGCCTTCTTCGTCAATGTGGACGCGCACGATGGTCGTTCCCGTCTCGCCCATGCGCTTGCTGATGCTCGGGTAGGACGGCAGTGGATTGCTCAGGTAGGCAGCATTGACATCGGGCGGGCGGATCACCGGCTGGGCGGGCGGCGCGGGAGGCGCTGGCGGCGGAGACGGTGGGGTCGGCGGCGCTGGCGGCGTCGGCGCCTCGATGGGCGGCGCTGGCGGCTGCGGCTCTGCACTGCCCTTGACGGCGTTTGGCGCTGGCGTCGGGTCCTTGATCGCCTGCGGCTTGGGCATGGGCTTGGGCGCCGGTGTGGGTTTGGGCTGAGGTTTGGGTGCTGGCGCGGGAGGCGGCGGCTTGGGCGCAGGCGGCGGAGGCGGGGCCACCACAGGCATGGGCTCGGGCGCGATCAACTGTACCACCACGGGTTCAGGCTTGGGCAATTCGACGGCAGCGCTCTTGAGCAAGCCTGCCTGCAAGGCCCACAGGCCGGCAACGTGTGCTGCCAGCACCGATCCCGCGACCACGATGTTTCGCCCCGTATTCTTGGGGGGGCTGGTAGGGTCTGAAGGATGCATAAGGCGATAAAAAGTGCTGCCGGCAGAGCGCCGCAGCACGGCAAATCAATGGCGGTTTACTTCTGAAAGACCCACCAGATGGAGGCAGCGACCAGGATCAGGCTGCCTGTGACAGCGGCGAGGAGTTCCATGCTTTGCTTTCCGTAATGGCTTTGGCAAGCTGGACCGGCTGTGTCATCGCTTCGTTACGCAAAGCGGCAACCGGGCGCGACGCGCTGCACTGCTCGACCACATCGCGGGCGCAGCCTTCGCAGCAACCGCATTGCAATCCAACACCCAGTTCAAACTGGATTTCATCAAACGACATGCCTGCATGCGCGTGGCGTGCAATCTCTCGATCCGAGACCCGACGGCAAACACAAACGATCATGGTGTGATGAACAGCGTGGTGGCTGGCTAGTGATAAATGTTGGATGAATTATAAATAAGAATTTGTCGCATTCGCAATAATCACATGAAAGCGATAGGGATGCTGTGTTGCGGTAATGCGCATTGGTTATGAAATTTTGGAGGTGAAATTGATATCAATTTCAATCAGAGTAAGCGCTGTTAGCTCCTTATTTTGTAGTGAAAAAAGTCCTGCTTTTCTAGCCGCGCCAGTCCCCCGCCAGCAGGGCAGGGCCGATATCGGCGATGCTGCGGCAACCGGTGAGCGCCATGGCGGCCTCCAGTTCATCGCGCAGCAGCCGGATGACATGGGCCACACCGGCTGCACCGGCAGTGGCCAGGCCATACACCAGGGGGCGGCCCACCAGCACGGCCGAGGCACCCAACGCCAGGGCCTTGAAGACATCGGTACCGCGCCGGATGCCGCCATCCACCAGCACGGGAACGGCACCGCCCACGGCAGCCACCACGCCCGGTAGCAGGCGGGCGGTGGCGGGCATGGTATCGAGGGTGCGGCCGCCATGGTTGCTGCAGATGATGCCGTTTGCTCCCAGCTCCACGGCCTGCTTCGCATCGAGCGGGTGGGTGATGCCTTTGAGCAGAACCGGCAATGTCGTCTGATTGCGAAGCCAGGCAATGTCATCCCAGGTGGGGGCATGGCGCAGCAGGTCGTCAAACAAGGGGCTGTCGGCGGGGGTGAGCTGCACGGCATCCACGGCAGGCAGGCTGGCGAGATTGACTGCGCCGATACCCGCCGGGCGTTTGAAGCGTGCACGCCGCTCACGGTCGCGCACGCCGCTGGTCGGGGCGTCTACCGTGACCACCAGTGCCTGGTAACCCGCCGCTTCTGCGCGGCGCAGCAGGTCGATGTTGAAAGCGCGGTCATGCTGCAGGTAGAGCTGAAACCACAGCGGGCCGTGGGCAGCGTCCTGCAGGTAGCTGGCGGCAATGGCATCGAGCGGCTGGCTGGCCTGGGTGCTGACGACCATCCCCGCTCCCATGGCGGCACAGGCATAGGCCATGCCGATTTCGCCCGATTCCTGCGCCAGGCACTGAAAGGCCATGGGGGCTGCCAGCAAGGGGTGAGCCAGGCGCTGGCCCAGCAGTTGCATCTGTGTATTGCCGTGGGCCAGCGGGCGCAGCACGCGGGGCGCGAGCTCGATCTGCTGCCAGGCGCTGGCATTGGCGCGCAGGGTGATTTCATCGCCTGCACCGCCGCTGAAATAGGCCCAGGCATTGGCATCCATGCGCGCTTGCGCGTGGCGTTCGTAATCGGCCAGGTTGATGGTATCTGCGGGAATGGGGAGCAGGGTAGGGGTAGGCAGCTGCATGGAGGGCATGTTACCTGCTTCCACCCGCTGGCTGCAGGCGCTTGCCAGGCCAGGGGGATGATGATTTTTGCATGGCAAGCAGCTTGCGTAGTTCGCTAGCAGCTATGCTTTTTGAGAAAGTCTGGTCTTGGGCAAAGCAGAAGTTGCTCAGACATCTGCCCACATTCGCAACAGGTTGTGGTAGGTGCCTGTCAGGCCCACGATGGCGGGGTCGGTTTCACCAAGGTGGGTGCGCAGGCGCATCAGGTGCTGATCCATGTCGTAGAGCAGGCGGCGTTGCTCGTCGCTGCGCACCATGCTCTGTATCCAGAAAAAACTTGCCAGGCGCTCGCCGCGTGTGACTGGCTCCACGCGGTGGATGGATGTGCCAGGGTAGAGCACGGCGTCGCCGGCGTCCAGCTTGATGCGCTGGGTGCCAAAGGTGTCTTCGACGACCAGTTCACCACCGTCGTAGCTGGTCGGATCACTCAGGAAGACCGTGCACGAGACGTCGGTGCGCACGCGCCCCTTGCCATCGGGCAAAAACCGCACCGCAGCGTCGACATGATTGCCGTAGGTATTGGCATCGCCCGCGTAGCGGTTGAACATGGGCGGGGAGATGTGTTTGGGCAGTGCTGCAGAAAAGAACTGCGCGCTGTTTTCAAGCCCGCGCAGCACCAACTGGCGCAGGCTTTGCGCGGTCGCGCTGGATTCGGGCAGTTGCGCATTGCGTTTGACTTGCGCGGCCTGGGGCCCCGCAGTGCGCCGACCGGCCTGCCATGGCGCATCCACCAACTGTTGCCGAGCTTCGGCGACCTCTGAAGGCGATAGCAATTGATGGATGTGCAGGAGCATGGCGATGGCAGGCGTGGTCAGGTTAGAAGCGCCACTTTACCGTTGCGCGGACATTGCGTGCTTCACCCAAGGTGACGAAACCAGGGTAGAGCTGATCGCCATAGCTGCGGTTGAAGGCATTGGTCACGTTGAGCTTGGCTGACACGTCTTCGGTGATCTGGTACTCGGCCATCAGGTCGACAGCCACGTAACCGGGAGCACGCGCCGTTTGCGATGCGGCGCCGGTGGTGCCGCTGACGGGGCGGTTTTCGCTCACGCCGCGCACACCGCCTGCCAGACGGAACTTGGGTGTTGCCTGGTAGCCGAGCCAGATGCTGCCCGAATGCTTGGGCGTCAGACCCACGCGCTGACCCACCGTGTTGGCTGCGGCGCTGCCGGTCTTGTCAATCTTGGCCGTCGGGATGTAGGTGTACGAGGCATACACATCCCATTGCGGATTGAGGCGGCCAACCACATCCAGCTCCAGGCCCTGAGCGTGGCGCTTGCCGTTGAGCAGATAGGCGTCGCCGGCAAAGTCTGCGTCGGTGGTGCGTTCGTTGTACTTTTCGGTACGGAACAGGGCCGCACGGGTGGAGAGCTTGCCATCGAGCCAATCGAGCTTGGCGCCAATTTCAAAGTTACGGCTCTTTTCCGGATCGGTATTGGCCGTTTGCTGGTTGGTGTACTTGTAGGTATCTGCCGAAGAGTTGAACGAGGTGCTGTAGGCGATGTGGTACGACGCCCAGTCATTGGGTTGGTACAGCAGGCCCAGGCGTTGGCTCCAGAGGCTGTTGTAGCGCAATTCGGAATTCTCGTGGCCCGTCAGCACCCCTGAGGTGTAGACGTCGCGTCCCTGGTTGGACGAGACGCGGTCCCAGCGCAGGCCGCCCAGCAGCTTCCAGCCAGGAGCGAATTCCACCAGATCCTGCACATAGGCGCCAACCGAGTGGGCACTGTAGTTCTGGTCGTAGCGGTAGTTCGGGGTCAGCGCGGTTTCACCGACCGAATCCGGGTTGCCGATGGTGGTCTGGCCCTTGTTGTAGTTGGTGCCCGGCTGGCCATTGGCAACCCAGAAGGTTGCCATTTCACGGCTGTAGTCCACACCCATTTGCAACTGGTGCTTCAAACCACCCCAATCGGCCTTGGTGCTGTAGTCGGACTGCATGTACAGGCCTTTATGGCGGTCCTTGCGCGGACTCAGGCCCGAGAGGTTCAGGATCGTGTTGTCACCAATATTGGCCCAAGTGGTAGGCTTGCCATCGGTGGTCCCGAACGATGCCGTGGTACCCCATTGCGAGCGGTCAAACACACCTGCACGGGCCTGGGTGCGCCATTCTCCACCGTCGTCAAAGCGGTGAATCCACGACGCGTTGGCGTACGAGGCCTCACCCTTCATGTAGTCGCTGTCGGTGCCGTAGTAGTTCTTGGGATTGAGATGAGGCACAGATCCTTGCAGGTAGCGGATGTTGCTCATCGGCTTGTTGTCGTTCTTCAGGTAGAACGCACCAACGGTGAACTCATCGCGTGTGCCGATGCCCCAGCTGTAGCTGGGCGCAATACCATACTTGTCGATCTCCGCACCATGGTTGTCACCATTGGTGCGCATCAGGTTCAGGCGGAAGGCGGCGTTCTCGCCCATGGTCTTGTTCAGATCAGCGGTGGTGCGCAGCACGCTGTCGGTGCCGTAGGTGGCTTCGAGCTCGTACTGGTCGATCAGCAGCGGTTTTTTGTTGACCTGGTTGACCACGCCACCGGTCGAGCCACGGCCAAACAGCAGCGATGCCGAGCCGCGCAATACTTCGATGCGGTCATAGTTGAACGTATCTCGGTCGTATTGCGAGGGGTCCTTCATGCCATCGATCATCAGGTCGCCCACAGTCGCAACGGGAAAGCCGCGGATGCGGATGTCCTGGTCGGTACCGTTTTCGGTGGCGGCAAAGCTCACACCAGAGGTGTAGTGCAGGGCCTGCTTCAAGGTGTCGAGTTTGGCATCGTCAATCATCTTCTCGGTCAGCACCGAAAGAGATTGAGGAATGTCACGAATGTCCTGGTTGCTGCGACCGATATTGGTCTTCTTGGTCTGGATCGTGTCCTTGCTCTGCACTTCGGCTGCGTCCTTGACCGTCACCGTGCCCAGCGTGGTCTCTGGGGCTGCGGCCTGGGCTGCAGGGGCGGGCTGCGTCTGGGCCCAGCTGCTGACAGAGGCGGCCAGCATCAGTGCGCCGAGCGGCAGTATGGCTTTGTCAGCCACAGTGGAGGCTGGCGCTGCAGAGGCACGCGCAGCCAGGCTCGCCTGTTGTGCGCGCTGGCGATTTTGGCGTTTCTTGGACAAGTTTTTCTCCTAAGACAGGATGTTATGAAGCTCTCAAACGGGAATGCCAGCGCCCCCAAAAAGACGCTGGCATGACAGATGTTGGCTGGCAGAGGGAAAAGGCGAAGGCGGCGCCATCAGTGCGCAGCGCAGACCCTCGCGCTCTTCTTCACTCGCTCGGGTCGTAATGCTACGCCAAATGAGTCTGATTCTTATTTTGAATTTTGCACAAAAGCAACAAAAACCCTGAAAATCTTCACAATTGTGCGCCGCGGAATGGAGCTATCGAGGGGAGTGTGCGCAAGTTGCGCTGCCCATATGTAACCGAAACGGGAAGGTTGCAGGCCGAAACGGCAGTCGCAAAGCGGGTGCACCCTGAAAGAGCGCATAAAAAAACCAGCACGCATGGAGCGGCTGGTTTTCTGGCAGAACCTGCGCTTATGCGGCAGGACTGCGGGCCGGTAACTGGTACAGGACTTACTTGACGTGCTTGCCGATCAGGCCAGCCATTTCGAACATCGAAACCTGTGGCTTGCCAAATACCTTCTTGAGCTTGTCGTCGGCATTGATCATGCGCTTGTTGCTGGCATCTTGCAGGTTGTGCGCCTTGATGTAGACCCACAGCTTGCTGATGATTTCGGTGCGTGGCAGTGGAGCGGTGCCCACCACGGCGCCCAATTCAGCGCTGGGAGTCAGCGGCTTCATGAAAGCAGCATTAGGGGTGCGCTTCTTGGCAGGAGCAGCAGTCTTTGCAGCGGTCTTGGATGCAGTTGCCATGTGTTGGTTTCCTTGTATCAATATCTTTGTCTGCCAGACAGAGATTCCCTCCGCTGGTTACAGCCATGCTAACGGTAAAAAAAGGGCTTTCCAAGGGAGGGGAGCAATTTTTTGCCTCGAAATGTTGCTTCTTTCAGGCCCGCTGACCTTTGTTGATGGATTACAGCTATCAATCAAAAGCAGTTTTTATTTGATTTCAATAAAGAATTGCGTTTTTTTCGCATATTTCCTGCAATACCGGCTGCTGGCGATGAAAACCTTGCCAGGTAACAACACCATGCTGGCCCATGGGGTCATGCCAGGGGCATTAGCAAAACGCCCTTGCCATGGTCTGAACGTGGTCTGGCATGATCCATGCCCATTCCATTGGGCGTGGCATGCAAAGGAGGCTCAACCCGGGCTGCGTTCACGCCCGGGCAGCGGAGCCGTGGCCAGCACGAGGCTCGACACCGCGATCCCAAACGCCAGCAGCTGCAGGCCCGCGAGCGTTTCGCCCAGAAACACCACGCCCACCAGCGCCGTGGAGGCCGGCAGCATGACAGTGAACACTGCGCTTTGCGATGCAGGCACCGCCTGCAGGCCCGTCATCCATAGCCACACGGTGAACACGCAGGCTGCGAGCGCATAGCCCAGCAGCAGCAGCCAAAGCGATGCAGCCACGCTGCCGAAGTCGAAGTGCCAGGCCAGGTACAGGCCAAATGGCATGGTCAGCACAAAGCCCCACAGGTTGATGAGCGCGGCAATGCGCTTGGGGCTCAGGCTGGCCGTGAGCTTCTTGCCGATGACCGCGTAGCTGGCTTCGCAGAACACGGCGGCAATCAGCAGCAACTGACCGATCCAGCGGTGCTGGGCGGCCTCACCCTGTGCGGGTGTGTGCGCAGGTTTGGCAAAGGCAAACAGGGCAATGCCCAGAACAGCCAGGCCAATGGCGCACAGCACGCGGCCGGTGATGTGCTCCTTGAGCAACAGCCAGCTGAACAGCGCAATGGCCGCCGGAATGGCCGCCATGGTCACGCTCGCCGCCACGGCGCCTGTCATCGACACGCCGGTGATCATGCAGATGGTGAAGAGAAAGTTGCCGAAGAAGGATTCCAGAAACAGCAGGCCGCGCTCTCGGCCCGACAGCCGTGGCTCGCCGGCCGGGCGCCGCAGCCAGCCCGCCATGGCCACGACACCGATGCCAAACCGCAGCCAGGCCAGCAGCAGCACCGGCAGTACCGCTGCCAGTGGTTTGGAGAGCGCGACATAGGCGCCCACCAGCGACATGCTCAGTGCCAGGTAGGTATAGGCCAGCGGTTTGCTGATATTGCTCATAAATCAATAGCTGAAAGGAATAGTGCGGCAGCCGCTGGAGGCTCTTTCTGCGGGATATGCAGGGACGGTTGTCACCGACCTGCCATGGGGCCGGGCGATCATCATGCCAGAGCCCGCTGTGGCAGAGGCGCTGCGCAGGTGACCGGTGCGGCCTGCGTGGTGGTGAAGAGGCGGTGTTCTGCGGGAGCCCGCCTGCCGCAGATGCCCGGTTGCTGTCGGAATTGCTGCGCAGCAGCATGATTTTTCAGCAATGAAAATGGCTTTTTGCATTATGAAATTTGAAAATGCTGCATTGCGCAAAAATTTCTCAATACGAGAAATTTGATTTCACAATATGGTTTCAAATGAATAGATAATTGATTTTCAATGATTTAATTTTACTCTTATATAAGACATAAGACAAAAAATAGTGGACGATCGGGCGTACAGTTAAAGCCATGGACAGCACAGCGGTCCTCCGGTTCTTCTCACAGTTCCACAGTTGTCGACTACCTCACCTTTTTTGATAGGAGTTCCCCATGTCTCAGAAACTGAACCAACAACTCAGCCGCGAACAGCAAATTGCCGCCCTGGAAAAGGACTGGGCACAAAATCCTCGCTGGAAGGGTGTCAAGCGTGGCTATAGCGCAGCCGATGTGGTGCGCCTGCGCGGCAGCCTGCAGCCAGAGTACACACTGGCCCAGCGCGGCGCCGATGTGCTGTGGGAAAAGATCAATGGCGGTGCCAAGAAGGGCTATGTGAACGCCTTTGGTGCCATCTCTGCCGGCCAGGCCATGCAGCAGGCCAAGGCCGGACTGGAAGCGGTGTACCTGTCGGGCTGGCAGGTGGCTGCCGACGGCAACAGCTCCGAAACCATGTACCCCGACCAGTCGCTGTATGCCTACGACTCAGTGCCGACGATGGTGCGCCGCATCAACAACACCTTCAAGCGCGCCGATGAAATCCAGTGGGGCAAGGGCGTCAATCCTGGCGACAAGGAATTCATCGACTACTTCCTGCCCATCGTGGCCGATGCGGAAGCCGGTTTTGGCGGCGTGCTCAACGCCTTCGAGTTGATGAAGAACATGATTGCCGCAGGTGCTGCAGGCGTTCACTTTGAAGACCAGCTGGCCGCCGTCAAGAAGTGCGGTCACATGGGTGGCAAGGTGCTGGTACCCACCCGCGAAGCCTGCGAAAAGCTGATCGCCGCGCGTTTTGCCGCCGATGTGATGGGCGTGCCCACCATCATCCTGGCCCGCACCGATGCTGAAGCCGCCAACCTGATCACCAGCAACCACGATGCGAATGACCAGGCTTTCCTGACCGGCGAGCGCACGCAGGAAGGTTTCTACCGTGTCAAGAACGGTCTGGAGCAATCCATCAGCCGCGGTGTGGCCTACGCGCCATACGCCGATCTGGTGTGGTGCGAAACGGGTGTGCCTGACATCGGCTTTGCCCGCGAGTTTGCCCAGGCCGTGCATGCGGCTGCACCCGGCAAGCTGCTGTCGTACAACTGCTCGCCTTCGTTCAACTGGAAGAAGAACCTCAACGACAGCCAGATCGCATCCTTCCAGGAAGACCTGTCTGCGCTGGGCTACAAATTCCAGTTCATCACGCTGGCCGGTATCCACAGCAACTGGTACAACACCTTCAAGTTTGCCCACGAGTACGCTCGCGGCGAAGGCATGAAGCACTACGTGGAAATGATTCAGGAACCCGAATTCGCCGCTCGCGACAAGGGCTACACCTTTGTGTCCCACCAGCAGGAAGTGGGCGCCGGTTACTTCGACGATGTGACCACCGTCATCCAGGGCGGCAGCTCCAGCGTGAAGGCGCTGACGGGCTCGACCGAGGAAGAGCAATTCCACTGATCTGCGGGTCTGCAAGACACACCGGGGATTGGTCTCCCCGGTGGGCAAAAGAGAAAGGGGCGGTCTGCGGACCGCCTTTTTCATGGGCTTTTGGCGTTTGCGCGCGTGGCAAACCCAGGCGCGAGGCCTCAACCCGTATAGCGCTTCAGAATCAGCGTGGCATTGACGCCGCCAAAACCAAAGCCGTTGAGCATGGCGTGCTCGATGTGCTGCGGCCGGGCCTCGCCCCGGATCAGGTCCAGGCCTTCTGTCAACGGGTCCGGGTTTTCGAGGTTGAGCACGGGCGGTGCGACCTGGTCGCGCAGCGCCAGTACCGTGAAGATGGCCGCTGCACCGCCCGCCGCGCCCAGCATGTGGCCCAGGGCAGATTTGGTGGCGGTGATGGACGGGCCTGTACCTGTGTCCGCACTTGCACTTGCCTTCGCTCCAAATACTTCGCGGATGGCCGCCAGCTCGCCCCTGTCGCCCACGGGCGTGGAGGTGGCGTGGGCGTTGAGATGCTGGATGTCACCGGGCTGCAGGCGCGCACTGCGCAAGGCGTTGCGCATCGAGCGCGCGGCGCCCGCGCCATCTTCCGGGCCGGAGGTGATGTGGTAGGCGTCTGCCGACGTGCCGTATCCCACGACCTCGGCCAGCGGCGTGGCTCCGCGCGCCAGCGCATGCTCCAGCGATTCCAGCACCAGAAGGCCTGCGCCTTCGGCCATGACAAAGCCGTCCCGTGCCTGATCGAAAGGGCGGGACGCGCGCGCCGGGTCATCGTTGAAGTGGGTAGCCACCGCCTTGGCCGCAGCAAAGCTGCCCAGGGCCACGCGGTCGATGGTAGCTTCGCTGCCGCCGCACAAGGCCATGTCGGCTTCGTCGTTGCGAATGAGGCGTGTCGCGTCGCCAATCGCCTGGATGCTGGCTGCGCAGGCAGTGACCGGCGCGCCGAGCGGGCCCTTGAGCTGGTGCCGGATCGACACCTGGCCTGCTGCCAGATTGGCCAGAAAGGCCGGCACTGTGAAAGGCGAGAGGCGCTGCGGGCCCTTGGTATCTGTGGTGCGCACTGCTTCTGCAATGGTGCCAAACCCACCCACGCCGGAGCCGATGATGGTCGCTGCGCGCTCCTGCTGCTCGGCACCGCCCTGCGTCCAGCGCGCATGCGCCAGCGCCTGGTCTGCCGCGCCCAGGGCAAAGGCGATGAAGCGGTCCATGCGGCGCAGCTCCTTGGCGGAGATGACGGCCTCGGCATTCCAGCCGGCCTGCGGGTCTTCGTCCAGGCCGGGAACCCGCCCGGCAATGGCCACCCCCGTGCCTTCTCCCACGTCGCTGGCGAGGGCGCGCACGCCCGACTGGCATGCCAGCAGCCGCTGCCATGCCGTCTCCACATCGCACCCCAGAGGGGAGACCAGGCCCAGGCCTGTGATGACCACCCGTCGATTCATATCGCACCTTTCGTCTGCAGCGGCCAAAGCCTGTTTTGCAGTATTGATGATGATCGTCATCATACTGAGTTTTGATGATGGTTATCATCTAACGCATGAAAGTCAGCAAAGCCCAGGCCGCCGAAAATCGCGAAGGAATCGTGGACGCCGCAGCGCGCCTGTACCGACAGAAGGGCCTGGATGGCGTGGGCGTGGCCGAGATCACGCGCGACGCTGGGTTGACGCATGGCGGGCTGTACCGGCACTTCGAATCGAAGGACGCTCTGGCGCGTGAGGCCTGCCTGCGCGCCTTTGACTGGACGATCACACCGCTCGATGGCCTGGGCGGGCCGGAGAATGCGAATGCAGCACCCACTGACAGGCTCCACTGGCTGGTGCAAGGCTATCTTTCTGCAGACCACCGCGATCACCCCGGCGAAGGCTGTCCTGCCGCTGCGCTGGCAGCGGATGCCGCACGCGCCGGGCCGGAAATGTCGGAAGTGTTTGCCCAGGGCGTGGAGCGCAATATCGCGCGTTTCATGGAGGTACTGCCGGGCGACGACGCCGCCGCCCGCCGCACCCAGACCATTGTCACGCTCAGCAGCATGGTGGGTGCCCTGGTGCTGGCGCGCGCCACGGCAGCGGGCAACCCGCAACTGTCGGAAGAGATACTAGCCACCTTGCGCGGGCACCTGACGGCACCTTCCAATGCTCCGAGATCAACTGCGGAGGGCGGATCTGGCTCGGGGCAGTCGACAGCGGTCAAAAAACGCTGATGGCCTTACGTCGGTTGATGAAGTCGGGGCAACTACCGCAACGAATCATTGGGCTGCCCTATCGATAATCGCTTCTTTTCCCTTGTGAACTTTCGCGATCATGTCCGGCACCTCTGAAAAATCCGTTTCCATCATTCATTGGCCTGCCAAGACGCTGGTCAACCCCGTCATCGGCAAACCCAGCCGTCCGATCAGCGGCGATACCGAGTACCAGACCATGAATGTGTTTGAAGGGCTGGGCGGCAAGGTGAGCGCTGGCACCTGGCAGTCGAGCGCAGGCACCTTCCGCTCCAACATCGTCGGCTATATCGAGTTTTGCTACATCGTCGAAGGCGCGTGCCGCCTGGTGGACCCGGACGGCACGGTGCATGCGTTTGGCGTGGGCGACCATTTCATCATGCCCGAAGGCTGGACGGGCCACTGGGAGGTGGACGAGTTCGTGAAGAAGGTCTACATGGTGGCCGAGGCCTGAATCCGCAAAGGCTTGGTGAAAATGGCTGGCAGCGCATGTTCAGTAAGCGCTATATGCTATCGATTTCGTAGTTAATGGCCGCGCGCATGTTGCCGCGCCATTGCCGCAGGCGGCTTGGACCGCAGACACGTCCTTACTTCAGACCCAGCCGGCCCAGCTTTTTGATCAGCCCCACGCGCGAGATGCCCAGGCGCCGCGCCGCCTCGGACTGGTTGCCGCCAGCCTGCGCCATGGCATCGCGCAGCATGCGGGTCTCCAGCTCCAGCATGGCGGCATCAAGCGCGCCGTGGCTATCGGCGGCAGTGCCCTGGGTGCCTGCTGCGTCGGCGCCGGGGGATTCGGGCAGGTGGGTGGTGTCGCCGTTGGCAAATTTCAGCAGCTCGGCATCTACCAGGGTGCTGCCCGGCGCGATCAGCGCCCCAGCGGATTCCACCACCGCGCGCAGCTGGCGCACGTTGCCCGGCCAGTCACGCGACTGCAGCCACTGCATGGCGTCGGCAGACAGGCGCGCCTGCGGTGCCACATGCTTCAGAAAACGTGCTGCCAGAACAGGAACATCTGCCGCGCGCTCGGCCAGTGCAGGGGTGCGCAGCACCATGCCTTTCAAGCGGTAGAACAGGTCTTCGCGGAAGGTGCCAGCCTGCACCATGGCTTCCAGATCGCGGTGGGTGGCGGCAATCACGCGCACTTCGGCGCGGCGCAGTTCGCGCCCGCCCACCGGCAAAAAGCTGCCTTCCTGCAAGAAGCGCAGCAGCTTGACCTGCATGGGGGCGGGCATTTCGCCCACTTCATCAAGAAACAGGGTGCCGCCGTGCGCGGTCTCCAGCAGGCCGGGCTGGTCGCGGTGGGCTCCCGTAAAGCTGCCCTTGAGGTGGCCAAAGAGTTCGCTCTCCAGCAGCTCGGCAGACAGCGCGCCGCAGTGGATCACGGCAAACGGCCCGTCGGCGCGCGGGCTGCATTGGTGCAGGGCGCGCGCCACCAGTTCCTTACCGGTACCCGTGGGGCCCAGCACGATCAGGTTGACCGAGGTCGCGCCCACGCGCTGCACCAGCGCGCGCAACTGCTGCATGGCTGCCGTCTGGCCAATCAGGCCCATCTCGCCCGGGTCCTGCCCCTGCTGGGCACTGCGCAGGGCGCGCACCTGCTCGTCGAGCCGGGCCTTGTGCATGGCGCGCGTCAGTACGAGGCGCAGCACATCGGGGTCGATGGGCTTGGTCAGAAAATCCCAGACGCCGCGCTCCACCGCCTGCAGCGCAATGTCGCGCTCGCCATGGCCGCTCAGCACCACCACGACCGATTGCGCAAAGTGCGGAATCAGCGACAGCCCGGCCTGCGGGTCCATGCTGGGCGGCATGGCCAGATCGAGCAGCACCACATGCGGCCGGTCGTCCGCAAAGGCCTGCAGCGCGCTGTCCACATCGCCCGCCACCGACACGCGGTAGCCCAGCTGACGCAGAAAGCTCGCGCCCAGGCGCTGGTAGGCAGGCTCGTCGTCCACCAGCAGCACATGGCCGGATGCCGAGGGTGTGGATGGGGCGGCAGAAGTCATGGTGCAAGCAGGCCGGAGGCCGAAGAATCAGTGGATGCAATCCGTGGAAAGCGCAGGGTGAAGCAGGTTCGCCACGGCGCGCGCTCGGTGACGGAGGCCGCGCCGCCATGCGCGGCCATGATGCGCGCCGCAATGGCCAGGCCCAGGCCGGTGCCACCGGGGCTGCGCGAGGCAAAGGGCTCGAAGAGGCGTTCGCGCAGATCGGCAGGAATGCCCGGGCCGTCGTCACACACATGCACGAGCACCGCATCGGGCAGCAGTTCGGTATCCACCAGCACCCGCCGCTCGCCAGCCGCCGTGCAGGCATTGGAGAGCAGGTTGCCCAGCGCCTGATCAAACCGGGCCGGGTCGATGGTGGCCATGCGTGGCTCCTGCAGTGCGGCGCCCAGCTCTACCTCGGGGCGGTGGCGCACCTGGGCCTGGATGCGGGCGTGCAGATCGGTTGCCACCGGTGCAATCTGCCAGGGCTTGGCGTAGTCGAGCAGATCGCTGGTCAGGTGCGAGATGCGGGCAATCTGCTCGCCCACTTCCTGCCGGGTTTCGGCCGGGGCCATCGCCACGGCCATGGCGATGATGTTGAGCGGATTGCGCACATCGTGGGCCACCGTGGCCGCCAGCGAGCCCAGTTCTGCCAGGCGCGCCTGCAACTGGCGCTCGCGCTCGCGTTGCTGGGCCAGTTCGGCCAGCTCGACCTGTGCTGCCGCATCGGCCAGGGCATCGCCAAACAGCGCAGCCAGATGGCGCTGGCCGGGTGGCGCTTCTTCAAAACCCAGCAAGTGCGCCTGCCAGTCGCCCTGAGGGCCCTTGTGGCACAGCAGGCCTGGCTGGCTGCGGTCGGTGGTGGCGGGCGGCGCGCCATCGGCCTGTACCCGCATCTGCAGCGGCGTGCCCATGCGGGTGGACAGCAGGGGGGCGGCAACCGCCTCCAGTGTTGCCATGGATTCGGCCTGTCCCATGGCACTGCGCCACTGGCGCAGATCGCCCGCAGAGGGCGTGCCGCCCGGGTACACCAGACGCGAGGCAAACTGCCACACCGGACCGCTGAGGATGAAACACGCTGTTGCCACGGCGGCGGCGTTGAGCCATTTCGATTCGACCGGCAGCAGCACGGTCAGCGACACCACCGCCAGCCCCAGCACGATGAAAATGGCCGACGCCAGCGCGCGCCGCGCCCAGACGTTGACGACAAACACCCGGTAGCGCAGCACGCCATACACCAGCAGCAGCGGAAAGACCGGCATGGTCAGCACCGGCCAGGGATAGTGCTCGATACCGAGTGCGGCAAAGGCAAAGCCGGAAATGGCCAAGAGCCCCCAGGCGCACGAGATGGCAATCGACGCAAACTGCTTGCGGCGCAGTGGCGAAGGCGCATGCAGCCAGCCCCAGCCCAGCACCAGCAGGCCCGCAGTGGCGAGGATGCCCCAGGCCAGACTGTGAACCCAGCCCACCGCATTGGGCACCACCACCCATTGAAAGCCAGTAAATGGCGGAAAGTGGACGAATTCGCCCGGTGAACGCACAAGTGACAACAGCGCCACCAGCATTGCCATGGCGTAGCCCGCGCGCACCCAGTGCCGGTGCAATGGCGCGGTGCAGAAGATCACGCAGAAGTGGAAGAAGGCTGCAGAGGTGAATGTGAGTGAGGACAGCAGCGCCATGGCGACCGGCACGCTGCCCAGGCCCGCCCAGTTGGGCAACTCGTTGCCGACAATCCATGTGGCCACGCCCAGCAAAAACACCACCAGCAGCCGGGCACCGGCCACCTGTTTGGCCCACAGCAGCAGGACGCTGCCTAGGGCCAGGATTTCGAGCAGGGTGAGCAGCAGGGCAAGGTGGATGACCATGGCAGGACTGTATACGGCGTTGACGCCTCCGGCAACGGTGCTGTATCTGGCGTTTACAGGTAAAAGAAAAATTCCAATCAAATCAATATTTTTATGAGTGGCACGGATGCTGCATCGGTGTAGGCATGAGCACCTTGCACTCCCTCCATCCGAACACCCATCCGGCCCATGCCGATGCGCTGGATATCAGCGCGCTGGTCGGGCCCGCTGCCTGGCAGCAGCTCTCACCCGCCATCCGCCGCCGTTTTGCCAGCCAGCATGCGCCAGTGACCTATGCGGGGCACATGGAGCTGCGCACATCGCGTGTCGGCCGGTTGTTTGCCTGGGCGGCACAACTGCTGGGCAGCCCGCTGTCTGGCAGCCGCGCTGGCCTGGTGCCCACGCAGGTGCGGGTGGCAGGCGATGGGCGGGGCGGCGTGGTGTGGTCGCGCCAGTTGGGCGAGTGTGGCAGTGCGGGCAGCCAATCGGTGCAATCGACCAAGCGCCTGGGGCCCGGTGGCCAGCTCGAAGAGTGCACCGAAGGCGGCCTGTCGATGGCGCTGCAGGTGCGTGTGGAGCAGGGCGCGCTGGTGTTCTACAGCCGCCGCTACTTCTGGCTGCTGGGCGGCTGGCGGCTACCGGTGCCAGCAGTGCTGACGCCCGGTGTGTGCCGTGTCGAGCACCGCGACGAAGGCGCGGGGTGCTTTCGTTTCACGCTCGAGATGACGCACCCGCTGTGGGGCCGCACCTTCTACCAAACCGGCGTTTTTTCCGATCCTCTGGAGTCCTGAGATGACCATCGTATTTGTATTGCTCACCGTGCAGTCGCTGCTGGGTGCGTTTGACAACTTCTGGCACCACGAGCGCGAGGCGCGCCTGCCGCAGCGCACATCGGCGCGCTACGAACTGCGTCTGCACGCCGCCCGTGAAGCCATCTACGGCCTGCTGTTTGCCAGCTTTGCATGGCTGCAGTGGCGCGGATGGTGGGTGCTGCTGCCTGCGGGCCTGCTGGTTGCCGAGATGTTCATCACCATTGCCGATTTTCTGGAAGAGGACCGGAGCCGCAAACTGCCGCCGCTGGAGCGCGCGCTGCACACGGTGCTGGCAGTGAGCTATGGCCTGCTGGTGGGGCTGGTGGGGCCGCTGTTCTGGCAGGCGGCGCAACTGCCTGCGGGTGTTTCAGTGGTGACGCATGGCGGGTGGACAGCGATGTTCAGCGTGGCATCGGTCTGTGTGCTGGCCTGGAGCCTGCGCAATGCATTGGCGGTGCGCAAGCTGGGTGCGGCCGTGCAGCAGACCGGCTCGGTCCCTCACGTCCAGGGCGCCGCCCTGCAGGGGCTTGGGCAGCAGACGGTGCTGGTGGCCGGTGGTACCGGCTTTGTCGGCCAGGCGCTGGTGCAGCGCCTGCTGCGCGAAGGCCGCCGGGTGCTGGTGCTGAGCCGTGACCCCTTGCAGGCGCGCGCAGCGCTGGGTGAGGGCGTGTGGGTGGTGGACAGGCTGGACGACATTCCCTGTGAAACCCGCATCGACGCCGTGGTGCACCTGGCGGGCACGGGCATCCTTGGAGCGCCTTGGACGGACGGCCGCCGCCGCCTGCTGCTGCAAAGCCGCCTGCAGGTGATGGCGCAATTGCAGAAGCTGATGGAACGCCTGTCCCATAAGCCCGAAGTGCTGGTCTGTGCATCGGCCGTGGGCTACTACGGCGTACCGCTGGATGCCGCGCCGCTGGACGAGGCTGCGCCACCGCAGCCGGGGCGTTTTCAATCCGATCTGTGCAGGCAGGTCGAAGCCGCCGCCTTGCGCAGCAGCGCGCTGGGGGTGCGCGTGGTTTGCCTGCGCCCTGGCATTGTGCTGGGCCGGGGCGACGGGGCCTTTCCTGCGCTGGCGTTTGCAGCGCGCTGCGGCCTGGGCGCCGTGCTGGGCGGCGGCCTCCAGCCCATGCCCTGGATCCATCTGGACGACGCGGTGGGCCTGGTCTGCCATGCCTTGGCAGAGCCCGCGCTGCATGGCCCGCTGAACGCCGTGGCCCCGCAGGCTGTCACGCAGGGGCAATTTGCCCGGCGCCTCTCGGCAACGGTGGGACGCCCCCTGTGGCTGCGGATGCCCGGCTGGCCACTGCGCCTGCTGCTGGGCGAGATGTCGGAGCTGCTGCTGTGCGGCCAGAATGTGGTGCCCGCGCAGGCCCTGCGCAGCGGCTACCGCTTTCGGCATGCCAGCCTGGCGGCGGCGCTGGCACAACTGGCAGGAGGGTCAGCGGCTTGAGAGCCCATGGAGCCATGGAGTCTTGGGGCCATGGTGGCGAGACATGGCGTGGCGATTGCGTGGACGCGTTTCTGGTTGCTGCCGTATCAGTATCAGGCTGCGATGGATTCGGGGCTGGTCATGAAGCCGGTGGTGGTGTGGCAGCTGCCGTCGTCAAGCACCAGTTCGCGCTCGGGCCAGCGCATGGCGGCCAGTTTGAAGTCGTCTTCGGGGCGCGTGCCTGCGAGGCGCGCCGTCCAGCGGGCGCCGACGGAGAAATCGACGCAGAACACGTTGTGGCGCAGGCCATGCCAGGACGTGGGTGCGATGTCTGCAAACAGGTCCTGGTCGCCCTTGCCCAGCACGGCACGGTCGACCGGCGTGATGCGGCGCCAGTAGTGGCCCACCAGCACGGGAGTGGCATCGGCATAGCGGTCCCACCATGCCACGCGCTCTACAAAGCGCCATTTGCCACCGGCAAAGAAGGGTTCGGTACCACGGCGTTCCACGCCACAGGTCAGTACCTTGAGCGGGTTGTACTGCGATTTGTTCAGTTCGCTGTCGGCATGGGCGGGCATGAAGGGGGGCTGGTGCGCGCCATCTTCCAGGCTGTAAGGCCAGGCGGCACTCTCGGCAGCGGAGCGTGCCGGAATGCCCTGGGCGCGGGCATGGACGGCAGCGCCTTCCTCCAGCCGGTCGTAGTCGTCTGCCACCTCGCCGGTCTGCATCTGGCGGGCCTGGGCGATTTTCTCGTCCATCCACGCGGCATGCACGATGCGGATATCGTCGCGCTCCAGTGCCAGGGGGAGCTGGCGCAGGAACGGGAACATGGCCTGGGGAAAATCACGGCCCGCGCGCTGGTAGGGGGCGTACTTGCGGTTGTCGGCCTCGATGCGCTCGTCAAAGAACCAGCCCGAGCCGTCCTTGGCGTCGTCGCGCAGCAGGTTGATCTCGTGGTTGCCCAGCACGGCGTAGGCATGGCCTGCCTCGACCCAGCGGCGCACCAGGGCCAGCACGCCGGGGCTGTCCGGGCCGCGGTCGCAGAAATCCCCGACGAACACCAGCTTGCGGCCTGCCGGATGGCGGCCGTCGTCGTCATAGCCCAGATGCCTGACCAGCTGCTCCAGTGCCTGGCGCTCGCCATGCACATCACCGATCACATCCAACGGGCCGGGGGGCAGGGTATGTACCAGGCTCATCGTCGCTGTTCCATCAACAGTGCAGCGCGAACTCATGCATGCGCTGCGGCGTATTACAAACGGATGACCCATTGTGCCCGATTATGTTGCGCTGCACCAGAGAGGGTGCGCGCAATCCGCTGTAGGACGAAAGCAGGCTTTGGCACTTTACCTGTAAGCACTATCAGCTATCAATTTTGATAGCCTCGTTTTGCCCGAAGTATCTAGGCGACAGCGCGGCGATAGCAAACAAAGCTGAACGGCAATCCGCTGGCGCTGGTGTGTGCTTCGCGCGAGGCTTGCTGCCACTCGGCGCCCAGGCTGGGCGCGTAGGCGTCACCGGCAAAATCCTGTGCGATCTCGGTCACCCACACTTCATCAGCCAGGGGCAGCGCCTGGGCATAGATCTGCGCGCCACCGATCACCCAGACCGGTTTGCCGATGGCACGGGCGGCATCCAGGGCCTGGGATACATCACCCGCGACGGTGACCTGCGCGGATGCCGGGTCTGGCTGCCAGTCTGCCTGACGCGTCACCACCACATTGTGGCGGCCCGGCAAGGGGCGAAAGCGCGGCGGGAGCGAATCCCAGGTCTTGCGGCCCATGATGACGGTGCCGCCAGCGGTCTTCTGCTTGAAGAAGGCCATGTCCTCCGGCAGGTGCCAGGGCAATTGGTTGTTGATGCCGATCACGCCATTGGCGGCACGGGCGTAGATGAGGTGGATGTGTGGTGTGGTCATGCTGAGGGGCCCAGCCAGCGGGCGATCTGGCGCCGGCAGGCCTGGTAGAGAGGACGTTCGATGGCGTGATGGTACAGCGCGGCAAAGGCGACCAACAGCAGCAGCACGACCACCGCTGCGCCTGCGCGGGGCAGGGCGCCCAGCGCCTGCAGCGCGCGGCCCGCCAGCAACAGCACCAGAGGATGCAGCAGGTAGATGGCAAAGGAATAGTCGCCCAGGCGGCCCAGCCCGTGCTGCAGCGATTGGAGGCCAGGGCTGCGCGGCACGGGCGCCAAGAGGGCAGCACCGACAAGTGCCACGGCGGCAGAACCCGCCCACAGGGCGCGTTCGGGCCAATGGAAGAAACCGCTCATTCCCGGCGCGTGCGGGCTGTGGAACCAGGCCACATAGGCGGCCATACCGGCCAGCACGGCTGCCGCCAGCAACCACCAGCCCCAGTGCTGGCGCGGAAAGCGCTGCACCAGCAGGTAAAGAAAATAACCGGCAAAAAACTCCAGCATCAGTGGCGCTGCGTAGAACCACACGAGCAGCGTGGCGCGCTCAAATGCGCCGGGGGCATAACGGCCCGTGAACCAGAAATGGAGCACCAGAGCCGCGATTGCGCCTGCCAAAGCCGCCATGGCACGCTGGCGCCATGGCGGGGCCAGCAGAAGGCTGGCAGCGACCAGCAGGTAGAAATACAACTCGTATACCAGCGTCCAGATCACATTGCTGATATGTAGCGAGAAATTGCTGGGGTAGAGCAGGGCCGATGACAGCAGATTGACATCGGCCGGCAGGCTGCCGATTGCGGCAAGCGTCAGCAGACTGATGCCCATTACCGGCCACCAGCCCGTGTAGACGCGGCCAAAGCGCGTCAGTGCAAACTGGCTGGCGGCACGGATGCCGGGCGCGCTGCGTGCCGTGCCCAGCGCCATGATCACGCCGCTGATGACAAAGAAGATATCCACCCCGGCATAGCCCCCCGCTGCAATGGCCTGGAACCATGAGGGCGCATGGGGAAACCAGCCCCACAGCTGCGCATGGTAGACCGCAACCCACATGGCCGCCGCAAAGCGCAGCATTTGGATGGACTGGATCATGGCGGGGCGAGGGCAGTTCGGCGGGGGGAGTGAAGGTGCACGATGATAGCGTTTTGATGGAGTTTTGATAGCGGCATGCGCGCTGCGGGCGTGCGCTGGCGGCCTGAAACACATGAAAAAGGCCTGCGAGGCAGGCCGGTGCAAGCAGTGTGTGTCCGCCAGGCAGGCACTTATGGCATGGCCGCCATCACTCCCATCATTTCCTCGCCGCCCAGCTTCTTGCCGTTGGCCTTGACTTCGCCGCCTGCGTATTCGATCAGCGCGCTCATCTGGTTGTCCTTTTCCTGCAGCACGCCCGCCTGCATCAGGGTGTCGATGCGCAGCTTCACATCGTCCTGCACCAGGGTGGCCAGTTGCTGCACGTCGTAATCCTCATCGCCTTCATTGTCGGCAATCAGGGCATCGCGCACCCTGCTGCTCATCAGCGACTCCAGCACGGGTTTGGGCATGTTCAGCTTGGCATGGGCCTTGATGTCGGTGGCCGGGTTCAGCCCCTTGGTGGCGTCGCCCTGGTAGGACACACCGGCCGACAGCTCAGCTGCGCCTTCATCCGAGCGCCAGGCAAGGCGCTTGATCTCCAGCTCCGGCTTGCGCGCCAGCAACTGCTGCAGTCCGCCCATCATCAATGCCTGCAGCGCCTGCGGATTGCCCTGGGCTTGCTGCGATTGCTTGGTGAACTGGTTGAGCCAGGCAGCATCGAGGTTGCGCAAGGCCAGGTCCACGGCAATGTCGTTGATCTTCTTGCCCGGAATCGTCACCAGCTTGACGGCGGTATTGACGCCGGTGTTGACCACATCACCTTCTTGCTTGGTATCGATGTCCATGGTCAGGCCATCGATCTGCACGGGCTCGCCGCCATTCTTGGGCTCGGTGTTCAGGCTGTCGAGCTTCCAGTTCACGCTGCCCACCATGAATTCCTGCCCCTGGGGCTGGAACAGGTCAAAGCGCATGCTGTTGCCCTTGAGCAGCATCTTGGCCGGGCCGCTGCTGTCGCCTTCTTCATCGTCCACGGGCGGCGCGGTCGCTTCCAGCTGCAGGCTGGGCATGGTGGCTGTGCCCTTCATGCCCTTGAGGTCGGCAGACATCTCGAAGTCGGCCGTCAGGCCTGCAAAGCTGACCTTGTCCTTGTCGAACTGGCCGTCGACCGCGGGCGAACTCATCTGGTGCTTTGACGTGTGGGCCCAGCCGACCTGGGTGTTCCACTCCAGGGGCGACTTGTCCTTGTACAGGCTGAGCAGCTCGGGGGGCGCATCGTCATTCCAGGCAAAGCGCGAGACGATCTCTGCGGCGTGGCCGCGTGGCCAGGGGCCGTGCGAGATGTCGTGGCTGGCGGTAAAGCTCAATTGCTCCTCGCCGGTGTTCACCGTCCACAGGGTCTTGGCGGTGGAGCTGAACAGGCCGCGCTCATAGCTCTGCACCTGCACCGTCAACGGCGGCTTGCTCCACTCCTTGGCGGTCGACTCAAACCCCTCCTGTACCTTGCCGCCCATCACGTAGCTGGTGGCAACGCTGCCCGCCAACAGCACAGCCACAGCGGCTGCAATCCCGATTCCAAGCTTTTTCATGTGTTTTCCACTGGTGTCGCACGCCTGCTTTGTTGTGTGAGTTCTATTGCGGCGCAGCAATTGATGAAGCGGGAATTGTATGCGGAGGAAGGGCGAATTCCACGGCGTGCACGCCAAGGTGGGCAAGTGGTGACCGGCAAGGTGCGGCTGTGATGCATCGGCGCGGCCCCGCATTCTTTTGCGGCCATGAAAAAAGGCCATGTCATGTTGACATGGCCTGTCGCAGGAAGGAAGCAGGGCGCGCCTAGCCTCGCTGCCGCTGGCGCAGAACGCCTGCCAGCAGCACCACGGACAGCAGCAGCAGCGCCCAGGGCTTGTCCATGGGAACGGGTGCAGCCCCGCCCGGCAGTGTGGATTTGGTGGACACCGAGGCGCTGGCCTTGCAGGGCTGGGGCGTACCGCCTTCGCACTGCGTGGCGGCGGCTGCGCTCGCTGCGCTGGCTTCATTGACCAGAGTGGTGCCTGCAGGCGCCTGCGCACCGATCTTGGCGGCCAGCGTGTACACCAGGCTTGTGCCGGCAGGCAGCAAGGCAACGGACTGGTTCAGTGCGCCGCTGCCGCTTGCAGCAGGGCAGGTCGCCGCGCCGGTGGCGGTGCAGGTCCAGGCGCCCAGTTCGATGTTGGGCGGCAGCGGGTCCGTGATGGTCACCTGCGACAGGTCGCCAGCACCGCTGTTGCGCACGGTCACCGTGTAGGTCAATGCGTCACCGGGGCTCAAGGGTGCTGTTGCATCGACGGTCTTGCTGATGGCCAGAACGGGCAGGGCGGCGGTCTGGATGGTCTGGGCGGCCTGGCACGGCACGGTGCCTGCAATGGCCCCGCCCTGCTGGCACTGGCTATTCTTCGCATCTGCATCCAGGGTGGCGGTGTTTGTGATGCTGGCTGGCGGCTGTGCGGCCACGGTTGCCGAGACGGTGAACACGACGGAGTCGCCAGCGGCCAGCGCGGGCAGCGTGGCATCGAGAGGCGCCGACCCGCTGGCTGACGGGCAGGGGGTGGATGCACCTGGCGCACAGGTCCAGCTACCGTTGACAAGGCCTGCTGGCAGCGCATCGGCCACCTTCGCATTGGAGACCGGAACCTGGCCGGCATTCTTTGCCGTGATGGTGTAGACCACGGGTTGGCCGGCATAGAAGGTGCCAGCACCCGCCACGGTCTTGGTCAGCTCCAGCACCGGAAGCGGCCACAGCGTGACAGGGGCGCTGGCGCTGCAGGGCTTGGTGCTGGACGTGGTGCCATCCGGGTTGACGCACAGCGCATCGGCCTCGCTGGCCGTCACCTGCGCCGTATTGACGACGCCGGGAGCCGGACTGGTGATGTTGGCGACCGTAGCGGTGATGGTGTAGACCAGGCTGGCATTGGCCTTCATGGCTGCAATCGTCTGGCTCAAGGTGCCGCCCGCAGCCAGGCTGCCGCTGGCAGCCGGGCATACGGCCTGACTGCCCACGGGAGACTGGCAGGTCCAGGCGGCAGAAGCAAAGCCCGCAGGCAAGGTATCACTCAGTGCCGTATTGGCGAGGTCGGCGGCGCCTTCATTCTTCACGGTAACGGTATAGACCGCTGTGTCGCCAGGGTAGAGCGGCCCGGGTGACGCGACGCTCTTGCTCACCCTCACCAGGGGCGCCGTACCTACCGATGCAGATGCCGAGCAGGGAGTGGGAAAGCCATCACGCGGGTCGCAGGTCAGCCCGCTCGCTGCCGGTGGCTCAATGGTCGCGGTGTTGGTGATCAGCGCCTGGCCAGCGGGCAGCGGATTGCTGAATCGGGAGTTGACGCGAAAGACCAGCGAACTGCCTGCGGGCAGGTTGGGCAGGCTGGTATTGATCGGCAGTGTATTGGGCGTTGGTGCCGGACACACTGCGGCGCTGCCTGCCGGCACGCTGCAGCTCCAGGAACTGGCTGCAGACTGCAATCCTGCAGGCAGGCTGTCCTTGAGCACCGTGCCGCTGGCATTGCCACTGCTGGCATTGGTGACCGTCACGTCGTAGTAGATGAGGCCATTGGCAGTGGCGCGGCCCGTGAAAGGTGTGCCGTCCGCGTTCACTGCTTTTTTCTGCACGTTCAGTGGCGGGGCACACGAGGCCGTACCCGTAGATTGAACCAGCAGGCCCGATGGATCGCCCTGGTTGCCGGTGACGACATACAGGGTGTTCAGACCGGTCTTCCAACCTGCATTGAGAACGAGCGAGACCTTGCCGTTGGACTGAAAGCCACCAATGCCCAGGCTGGTGCCATTGTTGGTGTAGTCATTGACGGCATCGTTGACCAGGATGCGGGAGACCTGGTTGTCGGCGTACATGCTCAGGTTCAGGTTGAAGCCAGCCGGATCGACGCTGGGATCCAGATTGAACTGGTAGCGGTACACGTAGTAACTCTTGCCCCAGCTCACGCCAATCCATTCTGCATTGTTGAATGGCGACGGGTACCAGGCCGGGTGGCGGTACAGGGGCCCCTGGGTGTAGCTCAGGCCCGCCGCCGTGGACGCATTGGTGACCGGGCCGTCGGCGGGTGCGATGAACCAATGGGCATCCGTGGCTCCGAGCGGCAGCTTGGGGCTGTTGATGCTGTAGCCATTGGTGCCGTCGATGCCGGTATTGAAGATGGCCGGATCCGTCGAGCAGGAGACGGTGGGAGTGGACTGCGCATGGGCGCTTGAAAGCACCGCCAGGCCAGTGGCCAGGGCGGCGCTTGCGCCTGCTGAGCGGCGCGCCAGTTGATTCAGGAATCGGATCATGGATGCTTTCCTCCCTTGCCGCTGTCAGACGCCCGAGAGGCGCTGTGGACGGCTATCTGTTGGTTGATCTGGTTTTTCTATGATAGAAGATATTTTTAATATTATATTAATACTTTATTTTTGATAAATTTAATCTATTTTTAAGAGCGCGAATGACCATGCCGAAGCCATGAAAAAAGGCTGCGTGAGCAGCCTTTGGTTTTCCGACGTTGCAGCGTTGTGACGCGGGCCTTATTTGCCCCAGCTGTCCTTCAGCCCGGTGATCTTGTTGAACACCGGCTTGTCGGCCGTGTGGTCCTTGCGGTCCGCCACAAAGTAGCCAAAGCGCTCGAACTGGTACTTGTCATCGGTCTGGGCCGACTTCAGCGACGGCTCGACATAGGCAGTGACCACCTTCAGGCTGTCGGGGTTGAGCAGGGCGAGGTAATCCTTGCCGCCGGCATCGGGTTGGGGATCGGTGAAGAGGCGGTCGTAGAGGCGCACTTCGGCCTCAATGCCGTCCTGCACGCCCACCCAGGTGATGGCCGCCTTGACCTTGACGCTGTCGGCGCCGGGCGTACCGCTCTTGGTATCGGGCACCACAGTGGCCAGTACCTTGGTCACATTGCCGTCGGCATCCTTTTCGCAGCCCGTGCACTCGATCACATAGCCGCCCTTGAGGCGAACCTTGTTGCCGGGGAACAGGCGCTTGTAACCCTTGGGCGGCACTTCGGCGAAGTCCTCGCGCTCGATCCAGACCTCGCGGCCCAGCGTGAAATGGCGCTCGGGCACCGTTTCACCTTCGGCGTGGTGGGGCAGGGCCGGTAGCGTGCATGGTTCCAGATGGTCCGCATTGCCAAATACTTCGGCCCAGTTGGTCAGCTCCAGCTTGACGGGCTCCAGCACCACCATCGCGCGGTGGGCCTGGTTCTCCAGGTCTTCGCGCAGGCAACCATCCAGCGTGCCGTAGTCGATCCAGGCGTAATCCTTGGTCACGCCGATGCGCTCGCAGAAATTGCGGATGGACGCTGGCGTGTAGCCCCTGCGGCGCAGGCCGACGACGGTCGGCATGCGCGGGTCGTCCCAGCCGGTCACGAAGTGGTTGTCCACCAGGTGCTTGAGCTTGCGCTTGCTGGTGATCACATAGGTGAGGTTCAGGCGCGAGAACTCGTACTGGCGCGGCTGGGGGGCGTCGATCAGGCCGCCCGTGCGCAGGTTGTCGAGCAACCAGTCATAGAACGGGCGCTGGTCTTCGAACTCCAGCGTGCAGATGGAGTGGGTGATGTGCTCGTATGCGTCCTCGATGGGGTGCGCGAAGGTGTACATCGGGTAGATGCACCATTGGTTGCCGGTGTTGTGGTGCTCGGCATGGCGCACGCGGTAGATGGCCGGGTCGCGCAGGTTGATGTTGGGCGCAGCCATGTCGATCTTGGCGCGCAGCACGGCGGCGCCGTCCGCCAGTTTGCCGTCCTTCATGTCGGCAAAACGCTGCAGGTTCTCGGCCACCGAACGGTCGCGGAACGGGCTGTTCACGCCGGGGCGGGTGAAGTCGCCCCGGTTGGCCTTCATCTCGTCGGCAGACTGCTCATCCACATAGGCCAGGCCCTGCTCGATCAGGTAGACCGCGCAGCGGTGCATGAAATCGAAGTAGTTGCTGGCGAAATACAGGTTCTCGTGGCCGTCCGGGTCCTTCCAGTCAAAGCCCAGCCATTTGACGGCGTCGATGATGCCGTCCACGTACTCCTGGTCTTCCTTTTCGGGATTGGTGTCGTCAAAGCGCAGGTGGCACACGCCGCCGAAGTCGCGCGCCAGACCGAAGTTCAGGCAGATGGACTTGGCATGGCCCACGTGCAGATAGCCGTTGGGCTCGGGCGGAAAGCGGGTGCGCAGCCGGGCTTCGTCCACCTGGCCTTGCTGGTGGTGCTGGGCGTCGCCTGGCGAGCCACCCCAGTGGCGGCCGGCGTAGGTGCCTTTGTCCAGGTCGGACTCGATGATGTGTCGCAGAAAATTGGTGGGTTTGACCACTTCGTCACTACCACTGTGCGAAGCGCTCGAGACAGGTGCATTCATAAGGGGTTATTCTAAGGGACTACCCTGGTGTTTACGATTGGCAACACGATATCCTGTCTTGAAACCACAATTTGCAATCGCTTTGGTATCTTTTGAGGGTTGGCGTACGTTAAGGTTGTGATGACAATCTTTCAAGGTCACCCTCGCAAGGAGAAACAAATGACCAATTCAACGCTGAAACAGTGCTCTCGCTGGGCTGCCGCCGCAGCATTGGCGGGCTTGGGCCTGGTGTCCGGCGCCGCACATGCCAGCCGCGTTTCTTGGTCGGTGGGCATCAATGTGCCAGCGCCCGTGTATGTGGCACCGGCTCCCGTGTACATGCCGCCACAACCTGTGTATGTGGCACCGCAACCCGTCTATGTTGCGCCGCCGCCACCGGCTGTGGTGTATCGCCCGGCACCGATCTACCGTCCCGCGCCCGTGTACTACGGCCCGCCTCCTGGCCACCGCCGTCACCACCGCCACTGGGATCGCGACCGCGATTACTACCGCTACTGATCCCGCCCCCATCCGCGCCTGTGCCGCGCGGGTGTGCACCAGCCCCGGCTTGCCGGGGCTTTTTGTTGGCTCTCCTGTCGCCTCCAGCAATGAGGACGGCCGCTTTTGCTCTGATAATCGATAGCAAAGACCGCTTGTGGAGCCTGCATGAAAACCGTCTTCGTACTCAATGGACCCAACCTGAACCTGCTGGGGCTGCGCGAGCCTGCCATCTATGGCGCGCATACCCTGCAGGACGTGGAGCGGCTGTGCGAGCAGGCGGCCGCGCGCAACCAGCTGGCCCTGCGCTTTCACCAGAGCAACCACGAGGGCGCGCTGATCGACTGGCTGCATGAAGCCGGTCAGATGAAGCGCGACGGCCAACTGGCCGGTGTCGTGCTCAATGCAGCCGCCTACACCCACACCAGCGTGGCGCTGATGGATGCGATCAAAGGGGCCGATCTGCCGGTGATCGAGCTTCACATCAGCAATGTGCATGCGCGTGAGGCTTTTCGCCACCATTCCTACATCGCCCCGGTGGCCAAGGCGGTGATCTGCGGCCTGGGCGTACAGGGCTACAGCATTGCCATCGATGCCGTGGCGCAGGTGCTGCTGGCGCAGCCTGTCTGAAAGCGGCCCATGGTGGACCATGCGCCAACGTCGGCAGAGCCTATGCCTGCTGCCATGCCCTCTGAGATGCCTGCGGATTACACAGCCTTGCTGGCGCGCGCAAACCGCCTGACCACGCCTTGCGGCGACGGCGAGATGGTGTGGCACATGTGGGGCACGCGCCAGCCGGGCGCCTTGCCGCTGGTAATGCTGCATGGCGGCAGCGGCAGCTGGACGCACTGGATTCGCAACATCGACGCGCTGGTGGCTGCGGGCCACCAGATCTGGCTGCCCGATCTGCCGGGTTTTGGCGATTCTGCCGCGCCCCCCGCCGGTTTTGATGCCGATGCCATGGTCGAGCCCTTGTACCAGGGCATGCAGCAGCTGGGCCTGCTGCCCTGCAAGCTGATCGGGTTCAGCTTTGGTGGCATGACCGCCGGCATGCTGGCGGCAGCCCATCCCGATGCGGCCGAACGTCTGGTGGTGGTGGGCGCCCCCGCCATGGGCGTGGTGCCGCAGAAACAGTTTGTGCTGCGCGGCTGGCGCCACCTGCCCGATGCGGCCGAGCAGCGCGAGGTGCACCGCTACAACCTGGGTGCCTTGATGCTGTGGGACGCCACCCGCATTGACGACGAGGCCCTGGCCCTGCACCAGAACAATGTGCAGCGCGACCGCCTGCCGCGCAGGCGCCTGGCCAATACCGATATCCTGGCGCAGTCGCTGCCGCTGATTGCGGCTCCGGTGGCTGCCATCTACGGCGCGCACGATGCGCTCTACAAAACCTATATGGGCGCGCTGGGCGACAAGTTTCGAGCGGTCACGCCACAGCTGCTGGATTTTGTGCTCGTGCCCGACAGCGGCCATTGGGTGCAGTACGAGCAGCCCCGCGCATTCATGGCGACCCTGTTGCCGCTGCTTTCCTCAACTATTGATGTAAAAAATGCCTCTGGCGCTTGATAGTAAAGCGCTGGCAGCTATCAAAATATGAGTTCTACCAAGTTCACCCCCGTCATTGCCATCCATGGCGGCGCAGGCACCATCACCCGTGCGTCGATCACGCCTGCGCAGCAGCAGGCGTACCGCAATGCATTGCGCGATGTCCTGCTGGGCGCCCAACGCAAGCTGGCAGAAGGCGCGCCAGCAGAGGCCGTGGCGGTGGAGGCCGTGCGCCTGCTGGAGGAATGCCCGCTGTTCAATGCCGGGCGCGGCGCCGTGTTCACAGCGGACGCCACCCACGAGATGGATGCCTGCGTCATGCGTGGGCACGATCTGGCCTGCGGCTCCATCGCAGGGGTCAGCACCGTGCGCAACCCCGTCATCGCTGCCAAGGCGCTGATGGAGGCGGGCGGGCCGGTTTTCATGATCGGCGCGGCCGCCGAGCAGTTTGCCCAGCGGCAGGGCTGTGAAATGGTGGCCAGGGACTGGTTCTCCACCGAGCAGCGCCTCGCGCAGCTGCGCACGGTGCAGGAAGCTGCCCGGGCATCGGGCAGCGACACCGTGGCGTTGGACCACACCGCGCAGAGCCTGGCTGCGCCGCAAGGCAAGGGTGATGCCCCCCTGGATGAACGCAAGAAGATGGGCACGGTGGGCGCCGTGGTGCTGGATGTGCATGGCAACTTGGCGGCCGCCACATCGACCGGCGGCCTGACCAACAAGAAGCCCGGCCGCGTGGGCGACTCGCCCGTGGTGGGCGCTGGCACCTACGCCAAGAACGGCGTGGTGGCGGTGTCATGCACCGGCGTGGGCGAGGCTTTCATTCGCGGAACGGCCGCGCATGCCGTGGCCGCGCGCATCGAGCTGCTGGGCGCCGGTGTGGACGACGCGGCAAGCGCCGTCATCCACCGCGTGCTGCCGCCACTGGGGGGCGACGGCGGCCTGATTGCCGTGGGCGCGAGCGGCGAGGTGTCGCTGTGCTTCAACTCCGAAGGTATGTACCGCGGCCAGGTCGGCGTTGCGGGTGAGCCACTGGTGGCGATCTATGAGAGCGATCAATTGCTAACGGCATAAACGATCCAGGTTCCGCCGGTGCACCAAGGCTGCCGCAGGCAGCCTTTTTGTATGCAATGACGGGTTTTACTTAGGTGAAAACACTAGGGTAATTTCATATGAAACCGCTTTCGGCGCTTTCTACAATGCGAGGACTGTCACCGAAGTGAGTGCGCAGATCCGTGCGATCTTGCCAAAGTGGAACCCAGTCTTCGGGGTGCCGCATCTGCTGCGGCTATTCCTTTTTTCATAGCACATTGCGCTTGCTGCTTGTGCGCTAAAGCCCAATTTTATGTCCACCCTTGCACACTCCTCCGCCGAGAATGCTGCGTTGCCCGCGGTGTTGCAGGTTCGTGACCTGTCGGTCAGCTTCAAAACCGAGCAGGGCCGGGTGCAGGTGGTCAAGAACCTGAGTTTTGACGTGCATGCGGGCCAGACGCTGGCGGTGGTGGGTGAATCGGGCTCGGGCAAATCCGTCACCTCGCTGGCGCTGATGCGCCTGGTGGAAAACGGGGGCGGCCAGATCGACAGCGGCTCCATGCTGCTGCGCGGGCGCCACGCGGGCCAGCTGGATCTGGCCAAGGCCAGCAACGCGCAGATGCGCCAGGTGCGCGGCGCGGACATGGCCATGGTGTTCCAGGAGCCGATGACATCGCTCAACCCCGTCTTCACCGTGGGCGAGCAGATTGCCGAATCCATTCGCCTGCACCAGGGAAAATCGCGCAGCGAGGCCATGGCCGAGGCGCTGCGCATGATGGAGCTGGTACGCATTCCCGAGGCACGCAACGTGCTCACGCGCCACCCGCACCAGCTCTCGGGCGGCATGCGCCAGCGGGTGATGATTGCGATGGCGCTGTCATGCAAGCCGTCGCTCTTGATTGCCGATGAACCGACGACGGCGCTGGATGTGACCATCCAGGCACAGATTCTGGCGCTGATCCAGGAGCTGCAGCGCGAGATGTCGATGGGCGTGATCTTCATCACCCACGACATGGGCGTGGTGGCCGAGGTGGCCGACCGTGTGCTGGTGATGTTCCGGGGCGACAAGGTGGAAGAGCAGGACTGCGTGCAGCTGTTTGCCCACCCGCAGCAGGCCTACACCCGCAACC
>NZ_JBEBNZ010000010.1:0-143039 GCF_040396735.1 Comamonas odontotermitis | reverse complement strand
ATCCGCCGGCTTGAATTACCGTCCCAGGTGTCAACCTAATCTAGGACGGGTCACTTCGCCGACTTGCAGATGGTGGACAATGAGGCCATGAACCAGACAGTGAACGCCGATCCGGCCGAATTGGCCAAGTTTTCCGAACTCGCCATGCGCTGGTGGGACCCGGACAGTGAATTCAAACCCCTGCACCAGATCAACCCTTTGCGCCTGGACTGGATCAACGCCTACAGTCCCCTTCAAGGCCAGAATGTTCTTGACGTAGGATGTGGCGGCGGCATTTTGAGCGATTCCATGGCGCGCAAGGGTGCGACCGTCACGGGTATCGATCTGGCCACCAAGGCCTTGCGGGTTGCACAACTGCACGCTTTGGAGGCCCAGACACCCAATGTCACCTACAAGGAAATCGCTGTTGAGGCCCTGGCGATGCTGCAACCCGAGAGTTTTGATACGGTGACCTGCATGGAAATGCTGGAGCACGTGCCCGATCCTGCTTCGGTGGTCAAGGCTTGCCACGACCTGGTCAAGCCTGGGGGATGGGTGTTTTTTTCTACCATCAATCGCAATGCCAAAGCCTTTGCGCTGGCAATCGTAGGGGCCGAATACCTGCTGCAGATGCTGCCCAAAGGAACCCATGAGTACGCCAAGTTCATTCGCCCGGCAGAACTGGCTGGCTATTGCCGCGATGCAGGTCTGGTGCTGGAGCACAGCAAGGGCTTGCAGTTCAATCCTCTCACGCAGCGCTACTGGCTCAATGACGACGCCAGTGTCAATTACATGATTGCAACCCGAAAGCCAATCTGATGTCGCTCGGCCGCCTGAAAAATCCTATCCAAGCCATCTTGTTTGATCTGGACGGTACCTTGATCGACAGTGCCCCCGACCTGGGGGCTGCGGCGGACCAGATGCGCGTGGTGCGTGGCTTGCCCTCGCTACCCATGGCAGATTACCGTCCTTTTGCGGGGTCAGGTGCAAGGGGGATGCTGCGTGTTGCCTTTGGTTTGCATCCGGAAGATGAGCAGTTTCCCGTCATGCGTGAAGAGTTCTTTCAGAACTACGAACGCCGTATGACGCAGGACACCACGGTTTTCGATGGTGTTTCAGAAATGTTGACAAATATTGTGACGCGCCAATTGCACTGGGGCGTGGTTACCAACAAGTCCAAGCGCTTTACGGAGCCCTTGTCCCGGCAGATGAGCCTGTTTGCAACGGCGGGTGCGGTCGTCAGTGGCGACACCACGCCGCATGCCAAACCGCATCCTGAACCCTTGTTCGAGGCGGCTCGCCGTATTGGCGTTGCGCCTGAGTCCTGTGTATATGTGGGCGACGATGAGCGCGACATTCTGGCCGGTAAGGCGGCAGGCATGTATACCGTGGCTGCCGTCTATGGCTACCTGGGCGAAAAGCAGTCTGTTGCCCATTGGCAGGCAGATGATGTCATCGAATCTCCCCACGAGCTCTTGAAACGGTTGAATCTGTCCTAAAATACATGCCATGGGGCTGTCCTGGTTTCGACGTGGGTTCGGGATCGGTGTGGTGCATGTCGAGCTTGAGTGACGCTCGTAAATCTCCATTCAAAAAACTAACTGCAAACGACGAACGTTTCGCACTCGCCGCTTAAATCCGGTGAGCCTTGCAACAGCACGCTGATGGGCTGGGCAAGGGGGTAGCAATACCTCCAGGCTGCAAGGGAATTTTCATCAGCTGGTCGTCTGCCGGGTGTCTTGGCAGATGACAAGAAAATAGGGCACTGGCTTGCTATATAGCGTGCGTCTGCGCGATACAGCAGGTGAGATTCAAACCAGAACGCTAAACATGTAGATCTGCTCGACGAAGGCTTACGGACGCGGGTTCAATTCCCGCCAGCTCCACCACTATGACGTCCAAAGGCGTTCACCAACATCCGGTGAACGCCTTTTTTCTTTGAATAATCAATGATTTAGCGTTCATTGCCGTCCGGGAAGATTTGCTGGCAGCCGGAGTGGGGTGGGGGAACGAATGGGGGAACAGGGCAAAAAATCGTAGAATTTAGGCAGTTGTTCCCCCGTTCTCGAGGGAGAAAGGCCCAAAAGTCACAGGAGTTGTTCCCCCATGCTGACCGATTTGAAATGCCGAAACGCTGTTTGTTCCCCCGATGCCAAGCGAGAGCGCCTCGCCGACTCGGGAGGCTTGTACCTGGAAATTTCCCCTGCCGGATCCAAGCGCTGGTTCTGGAAGTACCGGTACAACGGGAAAGAGGGGCGAATGGCTCTTGGCAGTTACCCCACGGTCAGCCTGATGGCGGCGCGCAAGGCCAGGGATGTTGCCAGGCTGCAGAAGTCCACGGGGGTGGATCCGGTCCAGGTTCGCAGGGTCGAGAAGCTCAAGGCCATGAACCCGGAGGGCGACACCTTCAAGGTCGTTGCCCTGGAGTGGTTCGGTAAGCAGAAGGCTCAGTGGAGCGACACCCATGCAATCCGCGTATTGCGGCAGTTGGAGCGGGATCTGTTCCCCTGGTTGGGCGATCGCCGACTGGCTGACATCGAACCGGTGGAGTTGCTGGCGACCTTGCGCAAGATCGAGGCGCGCGGTGCCATGGAGACGGCGGATCGCGGGCTGATGGTGGCCCGCCAAGTCTGGCGCTATGGGGTGGCCACGGGCAGGGTGGAGCGTGACATCACCGGCGACCTGAAGGGGGCACTGTCACCCTACCGCGGCAAGCACTTCGCGGCGATCACCGATCCTGAAAAGTTGGGAGAGTTGCTGCGGGCCATCCAAGCCTACAGGGGAGGGCTCATTGTGCGTGCCGCATTGCAGCTCGCTCCGCTTCTATTCCAGCGTCCAGGCGAGCTTCGGGGTGCGGCGTGGGCCGAGGTCGATCTTGATGGGGCTCTCTGGACCATACCTGCCGCTCGGATGAAGCGTGGCAAGGAGGGGAAGGAATATGGGGATCCGCACCTCGTGCCCTTGTCCACCCAGGCGGTGGCGATACTGCGGGAACTGCATCCATTGACAGGGCGTGGAGCCCTGGTGTTTCCTGGCGAGCGTAACCATGATCGGCCGATTTCGGAGAACTCGGTGCGTACGGCGTTGATCACGATGGGCTATACGCCGGAGATCCAGACGTGGCATGGTTTCCGGGCAACGGCGCGCACGATGCTGGCGGAGCGGCTGGAGGTTGATCCCATCCTCATTGAGGCGCAGCTGGCCCATGCCGTGAAGGACGCAAATGGGCGCGCCTACAACCGTACGCAGTATCTGGCCCAGCGGGCACGGATGATGCAGCAATGGGCTGACTATCTTGATCAACTTCGGCAAAGGCAGATTGTCCACTCATAGGGGCATATGTCAGCTCCTTCCAGTCAGGAAGTCCAGAGCTTGCGACCAATGCGCTTGCGTCGTAACCACCGATCATGAAAGCGTTGAATAACGTTCCCTGATAAGCAGAGAACGCCCCGCCATTGCCACTCTATGGCTGCAGCGGTCAAAGTCGGCTTCGCAGCGGTTGCGGCCGCTCAAGGCTGCACTGCAGTCGATCAGTCATTGCCAGACGGCTGCCGACCCTGAGCCGCCATCCAGTTAGAAGCTCCAAAGCCGTCATTCAGTCAGGCTGCATGTTCAACGCCAACGAGCCCAACGGGCTGGCGGTTCCTACGGCAGCGACTTTCAGGGCATGGGCATAGATCATCGTTGGGCTTACATCCGAATGCCCCAGCAACTCCTGCATTGTGCGAATGTCGGTGCCCGACGGCAACAGTTGCGTGGCGAAGCTGCGGCGCAAGGTGTGCACCGAAACGGGTTTGCAAATGCCCGCCTGTGTCACGGTCTTCTTTAGTGTGCGATGTAATCGCTCCTCATAGAGGTGATGGCGTTGCCACACACTTGTGCACGGGTCCACCGACAGGAAGGAAGCGGGAAACACCCAGAGCCATCCTCAGCGCAGCCCCATCCCGGGTACTTGGCCTCCAGTGCATGCGGAACGTCCACGCCACCGCGCTGGGCCTGCCGGTCTTGCTCCCACAGTGCACGCGTTTGCAGCACCTGTTGGCGCAGATCGGATGCAAGGCTGTGCTGCAGCATCACCACCCGATTCTTGTCGCCCTTGGCCTGTCGCACCACTATAACCCCGCGATCAAAGTCCACGTGCTTGACCCGCAAGCGCAGGCCTTCCATCAGCCGCATGCCGGTGCCGTACGGCAGGCGGGCGAGCAAGGCCATATCGGTCGGCAACGCCAATAGCGGAGCCGCCACCTCGGCCACCGTCAAAACCGAGGGAATGCCCTTGGGCGTGCGCGGGCGTTGAACGCCATCGAGCCATGGCAGGTCCATGCCCACACCTCGCGGTAGAGGAATAGCAGTGTGCTCAACGCCTGGTTGTGCGGGGCAGCCGCTCCCCTCTGCTCATTGGCCAACATGGCCAAAAAAACCTGCGATTTCCTGTAGCCTTATGTATCTAGGTGTCGCAAACCGTGTCGTTTTGCAAACAGATTAGCCCATTGCACATAGGCTTGCTCCATGAGTAGACTATAGTGACTGTTACAAATTCGTTCGCGGAAATGATTCAACAACCGTTTGGCGCGTAACACAGGAGATGCGGCGGGTTTTATGGCTAGATTTAGTACTGTGTTTTTATTCACTTCACCTGCTACAGGGCCACGCTATCCCTTGCGGCATTTTTGCGTGCCAATTTAGACCGCAAGCGCCAGATATGGCCTGCGGGTTAGCGCGGTCTACATTGCGTTAGGCCACACAAACAAAAGGAGAAAAATTTGCCGTTTTCCGCTACCGTATTTAACGTACTTATCGCATCGCCGTCTGATGTTCCATCGGAACGCGAAGCAATCGCACAAAGTTTGCATGAGTGGAACGCCTTAAATTCCCAAGAAACAGGAAAAGTTCTACTTCCTGTAATGTGGGAGTCGCATAGCGCGCCTGCAATGGGAGACCGGCCACAGGGCATCATCAATGATCAAGTGGTTCGAGCATGTGACATGCTCATTGGCGCTTTCTGGACTCGCCTTGGATCACCCACCGGGGTGGAGGACAGCGGCACTGTTGAGGAAATCAAGTGGTTCTTAAAGAGCAGCAAGCCCGTAATGCTTTATTACTCAAAAGCTCAGGTTGACCTCGATAACATCGACACAACTCAGCTTGAAAAGCTCAAGGAGTTCAAAAAATCAATCCGCGATAAGGGCATCCAAGAACAGTACTGCTCTATTGACGAACTCAAGCAAAAGCTGTCTCGGCATCTAACCATCGTTATGCGCGGTATGTCAGTCGGAACGGTAGTCAATCCCAGCGTTGTAAAAGAAGCTCGAGCTTCTGCAAGTGAGCCAATTGTGCCAACTACTTCGGTGTCCGAGCCCAAACCGGTTGATACGGCCACCGAAGAGGAAATCTGGTTTGAGGACTACAGCGAAAGGTCTTTTGCCGTTCGAGGCAACACTGTGACAAAGAAGGAGGAACTTAAGGATCTCGGAGGGAAGTACATCCCACTGAAGACGGGGGGTAAAGGATGGAATTTCTCCAAGAAGCGTTTGGCAGAGGTAGCGGATCTCCTAGGCGCGAAAGCTGTACTTCGAACTGTGGCCTAACTGGTTGGTCAAGCCGATGCCCACAAGCTCCGCTTGCGGGTACGCTCCGTGCTCCGGCGCCGGTTAACTTGAGCGTTAGGCTCCTCAAATCGCTTCGCACCCGAGAATGCTCCCAACTCAAGGAAAGAAAGTGCCTCTATACACACTCGAAGACCACATCGCTGCGAAAGCGAGTCTCGATTCGCTGAACGCAAAGTGGGACAACTATTCGGGGAACAATCCGAACAAGTGTCGCGCTGATATCGAGGCTGCCAAGGCCACGCTTCACTCAATCGAGACTGCACTCAAGGCGAACGGCTTGCTTGCACGCACACCAACGGAAGAACGAAACGCATCGCTGGATGCAGCGTTTCCGAATGCGCAGTCTAGGGAGGTTGTGGAATGGAATGGCAAGAGATACATGCGTCGCTTCACTCCGGTATCCAAGAGCCTTTCCGGAAAGACCGTCAATGCCTGGAACAAACACTGGGAAGAGCTCTAAGTGAGCAAGGCGCGCGGCCTCACTGGACGTTGCAGGAGATGCCACCACCACCGCGCGCTTCGGCCAAGCCAAGCGCGCGTCCCTGAACTTTGGCGTTGAGCGTCCGCTTTTATGTATTGACCTAGCAGAACCTGCACCGGTCAAGCCGCTAATGCAAATGCCTCTGCGGGAGTTCTCATGTTTAGCGCCTGGTGCGGGCGCCGGTGGTTGTAGAAGTGGATCCAGTCCCCGATCAGGCGACTGGCATGCTGCAGCGATTCGAACCGGTGCCGATGCACGCATTGCTCCTTGAGCGTACGAATCACCCACTCGACCAGACCGTTCTGCGCGGGGCTGTGCGGCGTGATGAACTCCTGGCGCAGCCCGTAGCTCTTGACCAGTGCGGTGAAGCTGCGACTGGTGAAGACTAGCCCGGTGTCCGAACGCAGCAGGAACGGCTCTGGAACTCGGCCCAGCGTGCCAAAGCGGGCAATCAAGGCTTGCTTCAGTGCTGACTCAGCTGTCTTGGATCGGCCACGCTGGTCTTGCCCTGGATGATCTCCAGCACCAGTGCCGTCTTGCGCTTTGCGGTCCAGCGCTTGATCTCTTCTTCCATCAAGGGACTCATGGTGTCATCCTTTCGACGATAACACCTGAGCAGGTTTTCAGTGGGTCAATACACAGCGCCATAACACGGGCAGCGCCAAATCGGAACACGGTCAGCTGTGAAGGGGAGGTTGTATGGCGTGCGGTCCATCGGTCTTGCAGACGACTAACGCCCAAGGTAAGCGGCGCCTGAGCACCAAAGGTGCGGAGGAGGGCATCAACAAGATGCCATGAGAATACCAAAGGCATGCCCTTTGTTGGCGCTCGCTTGGCCAACCAGTTAGGCGGCTATGTTCTGGTTTCATTTGCCCCTGACCAAGCGGCAAGCATATTTTTGAACACCCCAGGATACGGCCAATGTTTCATCGATTTCATACCAACGGCCACCGGGGTGCCCGGAGCCATGGTTTTCGCCCATGCATGAACATTCACAATCGATGCCTTTAGCGTTCCAGCACACTGGAGCACATATTTGCTTTTCTCGGTGGAGTTGAACAATGTAGCATCTTGAGTATCGCGTGAGGCATAGCCTGATCGTAGACTCGAACCAAGCCCTTGGGATTTCCCACGCTTTGTACTGAGAGTTCCAGGCTGGCTTACGGTGATTGTCATTGCGCAACCAATCCATATTGCTTTCAGCAAACGGCGCCTTGACCAGCAAAGGTGCTGGGCGCTCTCGTCGAAAGACAACAGGAATAGCGCCTTGGCGCCATATGGCCTTCAACGTCTGCCCATCCGCTGCTGTCTCCACGGGGCCTCCTCTAGTTGTCTAACGCCCAGGTTAACCAGCGCCGAAGGCGGAGGGCACCAACACTGGCCATGAAAATACCGAAGGCATGGCCAGTGTTGGCGTCCGCGTTGAACCGACATTTAGGTTTTCTGCGAAGGTACTGGCGATGTAGGTTGATTATTTGTCAGTCTTGACATTGGATGCTGAAGGCTTATTTTCTCGACCTGCGTCAATGATGACAACAGATTTTGAATCAGTCAGTTTTAGCTCATTCAAAATGCGTAATGTCTTTGCAAGCTCTAAATCAGAAAAGCACATGATGACTTTAATGGACTGCTTTGTTTGATTTGCTGCCTCATAAACCGCGACTTGATTCTCCAAATTCTGCCTAAGTTTAGAATTGCTTGCAAGCTTGAATTCAACTAGGGTGCTGTCCTTTGAGCCTCTTGATATTTTGTAGTCGACTGGGCCTCTCCCATTGTTTACCTCACTGTTCACATCGTCTTGGGCAGCATACCAAGTAAGTCGGAACATAAGTTGAAGGTCAGACTCACGCTTGACGGGTTGGCCTTTGACATAAAAAACTCGATAGCCGTCATTATTTTCAATCACTTGCTTAAGAAATTGAACCCGCTTGAGCGTCTCATCGAATGTCCCACTTTTTTCTGTATAAAATTTTTTTTCGGAATGCAGCTTTCTGATCAGACTGCCGACTTGGCTAATGAAAACTGATTCTGTTTCCTTGATCTTCTCCTCACTGATCTTTACAGCGCCTGCGCCGTTATCCTCTTTGAATTTGATGTAATAGTCGATGAGTTCTGGAAATTTTCTGAGCGTGGCCGCAATCGCACGATTTATGTCCTTTTGATTAGCATCGTCTGGAATTTGTCGGGTGAGATATTCGTTGACCTGGCTGCGAAGAACTTCGTTTGGCAGCGATGCAGAAACTTCGTCGAAATCGCCGATGAGATCATGCTTATTTATCCACGCTTCATCCTTGGTGAGAATGTCTTTTGGTGTTAGCAAGACAAAGTCACCGTCGATGAACGGCAACTCATAATGTGCAGTCTGCCAGCTACGCGTTTCGTAGTTGAACCTTGTGTGAGTGACAGGGACGCGTTTAATTCTGTTTGCCGGCAAATTTTGTTTTGCAAATGTTTGCGTGTAATCGCAAAGAAATCCTTTGATTAGATTTGTTGCAAAATCGCTGATATTGTCTTTTCCTACGCCGTCTTTAATTAGGCATAGCTTTTCGAGGTGACTACTCTTCGTTATTTTTTCTTCTCCAAAATCTCGAAAGATCGAATGGAGATTGTCGTTGAGTGCCGCGCCAAATGCTTGGCCAAGCCCGGAGCCGCCATTTCCAACCTTGCTATACCCCAGCCAAGTTTGCTTTACTTCTGGAAATCTATACCATGATTTCAAAAGTCCTGGAGATATATCGCCTTCTGCCGACATATCCCGCAAAAACCGAACGTATTTTATAATTCCCGAGTGAAGGTTTTGATATTCTGGCTTTTCGCTATTGAATAGCAAAAATGGATCAATGAATACCGGGAGATCATTAATTAGCGAAACATTGAATGCGCCGTATGCTTCTAACACCTCTGGTGCAACACCAAAATAATCAGAGAAATAGACTCTAACCTGCATTTGATTCTTTCACTGTTCTGGTAGTCAAAACCCTTGGCTAAGGAAACCGAACGTAATGTAGACCACACCAGGCCTCGGGCTATATCCGGCGTGCGGTCTAAACTAGCACAAAAAAATGCAGAAAGGGGCTTGCAGCCTACTATTTTGGCATGTGCTGTGCAAAAATACAGTGCCAAACTCAGCCATGAAACCCGCCGTCCCTCCTGTGTTGCCCGCCACACGATTACTGGACCAGGTCCGTGAACGAAATCGTTACAAACACTATAGCCTGTGCACGGAGCAGGCCTAGGTGAAGTGGGTGTGCATGTTGGTGAAATAGCACGACTTGCGGCATCCACGAGACATGGGCAGCTAGGAATCGAGGGTTTTCTGGCCATCAGCCTGCATCGAGGATCGGGCAGTGCCAGGGCACTGGGAGTGGGTGGGTGACCTGTTGTTCGGCGATGCCTACAGCCAGATTGCGACGCTGGTGGAGCGACAGACGCCCTTCGTGATGCTGTCTCAAGTTGGTGGACAAAGACGCCTACATCGTTACTGCGGTGCTGGCTAGACATGCACGGACCTTGCCACAAGAGCTCTACCGTTCTTTGACCTGGGATCGGGGATCGGAAATGGCGGGCCACAAACGCTTCACCGTGGCCACCGACATCCAGGTGCACTTCTGCGATCCGCAAAATTCATGGCAGCGCGGAACGAACGAAAACACCAATGGCCTACTGAGGCAGTACCTTCCCAAGGGCATTGATATCTCAGGCTACTCGCAGGATGAACTGGATGCGATTGCGAGAAAATTGAATGAGCGGCCTCGGAAGACCTTAGGGTATAGAACCCCGGCTGAGATGTTTAATGAATGCGTTGCATGGACTGGTTGAATCCACACTCAATGTCAGACATAGAAGCGTGGGGCTCATGGAGTTCAACATGCTTTTTTAAAATATGCCAGCGTCTCGGCATCTGTGCTGTAGACGAAGCATCCCTTCATCCCACGCGTCATCAGGGTACGGTAGGTATTCTTGATGATGACATCCGCAGCCTCTTCAGCACCGGCTGAATCCTCGTGCATCCAGCGCTTTAAGCCCTTTAGGGATTTATCGTGGCGGTCCCGTGCGAGGGCATTCGTGACAATCCTGCCGTTGCGCACCAAGAGATCCGGACCAATGATCACCCCGATGTAGTCGACCTCTAGACCTTGGCAGGTGTGGATGCAGCCGACTTCCTGCACCGAGTTCGGCGCGATGATCCACAAGCTTCCATCTTGGTCCAGATTCCATCGACGCTTGTATGTGGGGCCGATCTCGATGTCATAAGCCGCTGGGTTGCGCTTGCTCAGCCAGGGCCAACAGTATCCCGCTACGACACGGGCTTTGTTCTGGGTATTTCTCGCTTCAATGGCTTCATGAAGCGCGACGGGATCATCAAAGACACGAAATTCGTAGTTGCTGCCATCAAGTGTCGGGTTGGCGGTTTCGCGGATGTCCAGCGTGTTGTCCAACCAAGCCAGATATCCATCAGACCCATTGCACCGAAACTGCGAGGCCAACTGAAAGTGCTCGACGACAGCGCCTTGCTCAGCAGCATAGCGCTGAATCAAGGCCTTGGAGCCTATGTCTTGCAGCGTGACGCGCTGATCTTCATCAATGAAGAAAATCGCACATTTCGCTGCTGTGATGATCTCCTTGACTTGATTCTCGCCAAGGTTTCCGTAGAGGCCAGACTTCTCATTGAGCCGATGTGCTTCATCCACGACAAGGAAGTCGAATGCGTTCGGTGTGCCATTGATGAATGCACCGGATCCAGTGAACATGTTGGCGAAGTGACTGCGGCGCATACTGCCGGTGACCTTGGCTTCGTAGACCCTGCGAGGTGCGGCGTTCTTGGACACATACTTGCCAAGAAGACCTAGCTTAGTCAAGGCGACCAGTAGGTTGATGGCTACCACGGTCTTGCCGGTGCCAGGGCCGCCCTCGATGATTAAGACTCGAGGTTTGGTTTCAGCGGCTGCTGATGCTGCGGCCCGGCATGCTTCGTAGACGGTCTTCTGATCGTCGATCAGGACGAATTCGGGCTTGCCCTTGAGCAGGTTAGCAAGGCTTTCGGCCAGGGCCTTGGATGGGCGGATGCGGCCGCTCGAGAGCTCGAACAGCACATCTGCACCTTGGCCATGCTTCACATGCTGCTTGATGAAATCGCGTAGCTTCGCGCGTTCGTCCTTACCTTTCAGAAACAGCGGCGCCTTCTGGATGTAGTCCTCATAGTGCGCGCCATCAATCACGCCATCACGGGCGTAGTTATGAAGGTAGGCGCAAGGCTTGAGCTGGATGCCACCGTCATATACAGCTTCGTTGAAACCCTCCATCAAGGTCGCGTATGACCAAGCTTGGTAGGAAGGATGGACAACTTCGCGCTGCGCCTTCGCAAGGTAGGTCATCACTACCGCGTCCTTTGCCGTAGGTTTCACTTGGTCCCACTGCTTGAGCTCTACGATCACCGCTGTTTTGGCGCCGTCAGTCCCATAGCCAGTCAGCGTCATGTCAATGCGCTTGGAGCTCTGGGGAATGTGGAATTCAACGGCTAGGCCGGTGTCGTCTGGGATCTCATCGTCTCGGAGAACCTTGGCCATGAATCCCAGCGATTCACGCCAGGAGCGCACCTCGGCTTCAGACACCTTGCGCCCGGTTGCAGAGACGTAGTGGCGATGAATGACATCGTCAATATCTTCGTCATCGTGATCGCGGAGAAATTGGCGCTTGTCAGCCTGGTAGACGATCACGACTAGTCCTTTTCCGCGGTGGGCAGGTAGCGCTTTTGGCTGCTGCCTTTGGATTGATCGGCAGGGTACTTGCGCGCGTTGATGGCAAGCTTGGATTTTGTTGCCTGGTCGAGATCGATACCAAGCACGTCTGAGAGCCTGACCAGGTACAGAAGGACATCGGCGAGCTCTTCGGAAATGGCCTGAGCCAGCTCAGGCTTGTGTGCAGCTTCCCGCGATTCAGCCTCGGTCATCCACTGAAAGATCTCAGTGAGCTCGCCCACTTCACCAGAAAGGGCCATGGCCAAGTTCTTGGGCGAATGAAACTGCTCCCAGTCTCGTTCGGTCGCGAAATCTCGAAGCACGCGCTGGAGATTCTTCACATCAACTAAGGGCGTATTGGTGCTGTTTGGCATAAGGGATTGCAGGTGATCGAGATTCAATACTGGTAGAGCGCATCAGAGAGGGCTAATCTCTGAACGTTTAGCGGATCGCTTGTACGGATCCCCAACGATAAGGCCGACGCTGGCTTGTATTGCTCGAGCCTTTTTGGGTAGGACATGCGATTTGGGGTCTCGCAGCAACGATAGATGCGCTGGCGTTGTACCGTTGGCATTTACTCCAGACCGGAAGTCCACCACTAAATACATGATTTCCTCGGCTTTCTCAGTAATATACCCCGAACATGTTGCAAAATGTTCTTGTAATGAACCGACTAATGATGCTGGGGGGAGCATATGGCCAGAAGACGCAAGTCTAGTGCCGCAGAGGATCTTTTAGACCTTGTGGCTATGTTGCCATGGTGGGCCAGCGTTGTGCTGGCATTGGTGAGCTACTGGAGTCTGCATGCGATTGCCATCCGACCGTTACCGGTGTTGGCTCCATCTGCGCCAAAGGTGGGGGATCTTGCATATGCAGCGATTGTGCAGGGGCTGGCCAGCAGTGGGCAGTACATACTTCCGGTCATTTGCCTGGCTGGAGCGTTGATCTCTGCGATCCGTCGGCGCCGGAGAAGTGCGGTGTACAACGCAGTCTCCGCCAACGATAGCGCAGACGCATTGCGTGGCATGACCTGGCAGGAGTTTGAAATGCTTGTCGGCGAAGGCTTCAGGCGTCGTGGCTACCAGGTCAAGGAGCTAGGCGGCGGTGGACCTGATGGAGGCGTAGATCTCGTGCTGACCAAGTCCGGAGAGAAGTTCTTGGTGCAGTGCAAACAGTGGAAGGCATTCAAGGTCGGCGTATCCACCGTGCGCGAGTTGTATGGTGTGATGGCTGCCGACGGCGCAGCAGGCGGTTTTGTGGTGACGTCGGGACAATTCACGAAGGAGGCCGTCACCTTTGCCAATGGCCGGAATATCCGACTCCTTGACGGATCAGCGCTGATGCAATTGCTGCGGAAAGTACGCTCTGAACCCTCTGGAGGTCGGCTCACCTCGAAGCAACCTCCGACAGAACCGCAGGTCAACGCTGCGCCAACTGCTGCGGAGGCTTCCCCTATACCTGTAGTGACCAGCACCATTCCCAGCTGTCCGACATGCGGCAAAGGAATGGTGCGCCGTGTGGCGAAGCGAGGCCCGGCTGCAGGCAAAGCGTTCTGGGGCTGTTCAGCGTTTTCCGAAGGATGTCGTGGCACTCTGGAGATGAGCGGATGGCAGGGATGATTACAAGTTGGTCGATCAGGCTGGAATCGGGCAGTTGGGCTGGGCCGGTGACCGGGTCCACGCTGTGCTGGCTACATCTGCTTGCGTGCTTGGTTCCAGCTATCGTTTCTATTCGGCGAGGGGGCTTGGATGTTCGCTGAGCTGTCACGGCTACAAAGCGCCGCTGCAGTGCAGGCTGCGATCGATGAGTTTGTTCGATTGGGGCGGGCCACCTTTCTTGCTCGGTACGGCTATGGAAAGTCTCGAGACTTTCTGGTGCGTGATGCGCGCTCGGGTCAGCTATGCGATTCCAAGGCCATCGTGGGCGCGGCTTTCGGCTACCAGTTTCCGCAAGAAGGGCCGCTTAAACCATCAGATTTTTCCGGCGGGGAGGCCACTGTTGTTGCAAAGCTCCAGCGCCTTGGATTTGAGGTGGTTCGGATTGGAGAGGACTGGGGCGTCGACGAAGTGCGCGCCACGGTAGCGTCCTACTTTGAGATGCTAGAGCTGGAAGCAGCGCAGAAGCACTATACGAAGACGGAGTTCAATGCTCAGCTTCGCCAGCAACTACGCGGTCGCAGTAAGGGATCGGTTGAGCTGAAGCACCAGAATATCAGTGCCGTGTTGCACGGGCTTGGACTGCCGTTCATTGCTGGCTATAAGCCGAGAAGCAACGCCCAACTTCTGCTGCGCCAGACTGTCCAGCGTTTCGTGCTCGACCATCCAGAGCTCATGGTGCAGGTAGTGAATGCACTGGAAGAGGTCAAAACACCGGCAGAGCAATCTTTCCAGGCGGTGGTTGTGGAGCCGCCGTCGATGGAAACTGTGGTCCAGTTGTCTTCAAGGGATGTCAAGCCCAGGCTGCCGCGGCGCATTGACTGGGCTCAGCGTGACGAGGGTAACCGAACTCTTGGCCGTGCGGGTGAGCAGTGGGTCATCGGTTATGAGCAACGGCGGCTGAATGATGCGGGCCGTCCTGAGCTGTTCCAGCAACTGGACTGGGTATCTGATCGTCTGGGCGATGGTGCTGGCTACGACATCCTTTCACATGACGAGCCAGGCGAGCCTCGGTACATCGAAGTCAAGACTACCAATGGCGGGCACGGCTCATCGTTTGTGATCAGCCGCAATGAGCTGGAGTTTGCGGCTGAAATGGAGGAGGCGTTTTACCTCTACCGCGTCTTCCAGTTCCGTCAAACGCCAAGGCTCTATATTCTGCGGGGAAAGCTGGTGGACCAGCTCCACCTGGAGCCCTTGGACTACCGCGCTTCATTCCGTCGCTTACTTGCATAGCTTCTATGCCTAAAGAGAATCATCCCTTCTGTTTTCTGTCTGCGTCACGTATCTATGTCCTTGCGGTACTGCTTGCAGCGCCTTTTCTCTCTCACGCTGAAGACGTTCGTCTGCGGGCGATGAAGGCCATGCATCGCAACCTTTTCACTCAGCATGAGATTTGCGTACTTCGAGGGCGTATGGCGCTACTCCCCGAGCCTGCCAAGAGCGCAGAGTCTGTGTCTGATTGCACGTCAGAAGGGAGAGGTGAGGTGGAACAAATAAATGCTGACTTAGGAAGATTGATTAAAGGGAAAGCTGCCCAATCAGCACTCGCTGATTGGCGAATTAAATGGTTAGAGACATTTGAAGCCGCTGACGTACAAACCAATGATACCAGTGAAATGTATTTGCGCCGCGTGACTAATGTGCTTAAACGTGCGGATAAGGTTTCGCAGAAGCTGCAGGCCACGGTGATTAAGTCGCCCTTGTAGCAAGATGAATACTGCCATCCCGCTCTATCTAATTGTTGGTATTGATGATTGTGACACACTGACTGCACGCTGTGGTGAGCTGGGTGCATACCACCAGGAGCACATCCGTATTGCCGCAATTGATGCGCGCGGCAGCAGACAGCCTTTCGGTCAGCGCAGCAGGCAATCGTTGGCAGAACTGTGCCTCCAACACCAAGCCCGCATTACCGAAAAGGGCCACGACCGCTATCAGTGCATGCTCGCGTACGTCGAGTGCCGGCGCCAAGACGTAGCTCAGCAGCAAGTGCGCACTGACATGGTCTGGGTCGATGATACGCCAAAGGCTATGCACCTTTGTGCTCGCTTCAGCATAAGGCCTGGAAGGTGCCGCGCGACCTATGGGCCGATAGCGACCCTCTGCCGCTATGGGAATGGCGCAAACAACGTCACAGTAGTCGACACGAGACAACTTTGAAGTGCTAGCTAAACAACGCAGATAAAAAAGTCAAAAGGACACCAAATATATGACTCATAAGGGAAAGCGCATTTATAAAAAGGTTACCTATAAAGCGGTGCATTTTGATAAATCACCTGGAGCAGGGGTTACATTGGCCTCTTTGCTTACCAAAGCCTTGGTGCAACTGGCAACTGTAGGAGATCGGCGTAGAAATATTGGCTCTGAAGACGATCCTGTCTTTCATGTTATCGGAACTCCAGTAAACGAGCCTAGTGGGGTCTCCTTTGGTACATTGATGACCTATACGCCAGGCACAGACCCTCTGTTTTTGGTCGATGATGTCAAAGCTCAAGATGTGCTGCTGGAGAAGCTTCCAGCACCGAGTACGGATGATGGCAAGCGACGAGAATTTCTTGAGTCGATTCTTTTCTTTGTGGCCTATAAAAACCACGTAGCATTAATTCAGTCGCAGGCATTGAAGGCTGTACAGCTTGAGAGTTACCTGCTTTGGATGCTTCACGCTTCGAAGGCTCTGGCTGGTGATACGGTTTTAAGGCTGATAGACACCCCGCCCAAAGCAGTTCGTAAGAAAATGGAGGCGGGTGGTGGTGTTAAACGCATCACCTTGGGGGGCGAGGTAGTCGCTCCGCCGCTTACTACTCCAACTGTCACAATGCCACCCGGGCGCGTAGCAACCGGCTCGCAGATGGTCGTCAGCTCCGCACCGGTATCTCAGACATCATCTGTTGACTTGGACGAAGGCGGGATGGTGGCTGCACTGAAGAAGCTGCTCAAGCCTGCTGATATCGCCAAGATACCTTTTGAAGATTTGGCCGACTCGAACATCGAAATGTTCGTTACGTTGCGCTATAACCGAAAGACAACTGAGGCCGGTCAGAAGTTGATGGACAGCTTGGGCGTGGCCTTACGGCATGCGGACGATGTCGAGACCGAGCTGACGCTTAAGGAGGGCGGCTCGATCAAGGGTGGAGAACTTCGGCTTACAGGCACGCTCAGCCTACAGTCTTACGATGGGCAACTGAGTCACTCAGAGGTCTTTCAGGAACTACAGAAATGGCTGCTCGCAAGAATCGAAGCGGAAGGGTTGTAAGCCAGCTTGCTAGCTGGCTCGCTGTGCCACGCCCGATTACGTTGCCAGTATTGTGGGTTCTGGGTGCAGCGGTTGGATGGGCACTCTGGCGATACGTGGACAGCGTCAAAATTCTCGCGTGGCTGTCAGGTCTGGCCTCGCCCTTCTGCACAATGTGTGCCACTGTCGTTTGGGCAATGCGGGACAAGCTTGAGGATGCAGTGAATACTGAGGAAATGTCTGCGGAGGTATACGAAAGATTTGATGGAATGAACGAATCTCACAGGAATCGCTCCACCTTCATGGCCTCCCTCGTAGCACTGATGTCTCTGGTTGCGGCAACGCCTGCAATCTCAAACCAATTGATTGGGCCAATTTGGGAGGCTTCAGTGATTGCTGCGTGCATGGCGGTCGCCACCTCCATCTTCGGCTATCAGATGGCTAACTACTGGGATCTGCAAATTCGAAGGTACAAGAGTCAGCAAGTCCTTCAAGCCAAGCGGCAAGCAGCTCAGGATGCCTCACTTGAGGAGGCGCGTCAGCTTGCTACAACCTCGACGCGAGCGACTAGCCTTGGCATGGGCTGGCGTGAGGGGCCGTCCTTGAAGGATCCAAGCAAACATTGATGCACCGGGGCATAGTGATTTTTTCCATGACCCGTTGTATTGAATGCGATGATTAGATGGCGCCGTTTGGCTTCTCGATGCAATCAATGGCGCACATTTTTCATTACAGATAGCAACTACGCGGCATTTTGCCACGCCACTATCACACACAACGCCCTTCCTGGCGCATGGGAGGCCATATGGCAATTGACGCGCGTCTCGGCGTATTGGGCTTAGTGCTTTCTGCATCTGGCCTTGTCTACATTGAGTAGCGCGAGGATTACCTCACGCCAGTCAATACCGGTTGCATTCACATGGCTTGGTCATTAGTTGGACCATTGGAGCCAGCTCGGATGCCGAACTGGCCAACACGGTGCTTGATCCAGCTATTGAGACGGTGGCAGAAATCACGGATCTGCCTGTGGCTCCCTCTGATCGGGGGAGGGCACTACCGCTGGCCAGGTTGGCGAACAAGAATAAGCGGTGCCAAGCTCACGCTCTATGTCTCGCAAAGCATGTTCTTCTGGCAACGCACCTGTGAAGGCTTCTGCGGTCAGCTGAAGAGCGAACTGTTCTATCCCCAGGGCTGGCTGGAGGGGGGCGATCCTCGAGCCATTCATTCAGGTAGTGGATTCCTACATCCTCAGTACAACAAGAAACGGATCAAGGTCTCTCTGGGCGGCCTTACCCCCATTGGCATCAAGAGAGCGTTGGAATTGCGACATAAAGCAGTCCAAGTTTTTATTTGCATCCTCGATGGGCCAGCTTTGCTTGGAATCAACACGCATAGCCTGAGAATGCGGGCGATGCGGTCAATCGCTCCAATCCCAATTGGCTACAGAAGAATGACAACGACATCACGGCTCATCGCATCAAGATGCGGTGGAGACGCGCCCAACGCTAGAGCGCTATGTCTTGCCTGCACGCTACAGCTTAGTGGTCTCGATCTAGACGCCGCGGACGGCCGTGGATCTCTAGGCGGCTGTCATGCAGAAAATCCCTGTGGCCAATGCCATCATTGAGAGTTGAGGGCGCGCCTCAAGCGTAGCCCCTTAGCCCGCGGGCTACGTCTAGTTCTTGCTTTCCCGGATGTTGTTTGCTGCTTTGGGGAGCCTCCGATCGCATGGTTCAAATGAGCGGCGGTCAATGGTGACGAGATTTTTAGGGCTCGGTGGCTAATGTTTTGAATCCCATCAGTTCGTATGCGGAACTCCAGCCTAACGGGCGCTCAGAGGTGTTTCGGCCATCCATGCGCGACAGCGCTTGCGCTACATCGTCGCGGGTTTCAACCGCCAGCAAGGCCTTGATTTTGTTGAAATAGGCCTTTGAGGAAGATCGAGCAAATATCTCAAAGGGGCCGTGCATTTGGGAGGCATATAGGAGGGTTTCAGGCCACCATCCTCCAAAGCCAAGGGTGCTTGCAAACTCTGCTCTTAGATAAGCTACAAAATCAGCCTGCATAACGTAACGAAAATCTATGCCTAATCCTGAGCAGCGATCATGAAGGAGATCTGCCCGCATGGACTTTCGATTGGATTTCAGTCTGGTGTTTCGATGCTCAAAAGATTGAGCATAATCCCGAAACTCCAAGTAGCTAACCATTGGCTCGTTCGCGCGGCCGCTTACTGATGGCGTGTAATAACGTTTGGAAAGGAATAGGTTTGCCTCCTCAAATCGCTCATATTTTAGGAGAATGGCAAGCATATAAAGAAAAAGTTCATGTACAAAATATTTGAAATTGTCAAGATCATCAGTGCGATGCAAACCATTATTGGGGCGAATATACATGTAGATCATCAGCTTCTCAAAAAAGCTGTGCATCCGATTGATATGGTCTTCACTGGGTGCATATTGAGCGATGCTGATCATCAGTGAAATGAATTCATTTCTATAAGGTAGCATTTCTTCGATGCTGCGGATGATCAATTCATCCAATGGCTCGGTGGATTCCTTAATTCGGAAGCGTTCCAGATTTTGAGTGAATCGCTCGCAATACTCATCGAGAGCACCTGATGCAGTGGGTTTATGGTTCTTTATGGCGTCAATGCAGCGTTTGGCCAGCATGGACGTTCCCAGTGAAATATGTTCTCCATCTTGGAGAAATGCGGGAATTTTTCCGAGTTCTGGCCTAACGTGCAGCGGCTTGTTGTAGATCCAACGAAGCAGCTTCTCAAATTCCGGAGCCCTTCTATCATCATCACTTAGGTCAATATAAATGCGCGAGCTATAATAAGTGGGAAGATAAGCTTTTCCGTTCTCATCGCGTTGTGCCACGACAGCTACAAATTTATCTTGAGTTTGGCTGTCGTAGACCTTTTTGGAGATGATTTGAGTTTCCGTGCCAACTCCACCCAGCCTGCCATCGGCTTTTGCAACATAAGTTGCATCGCTTACGATTACAACTTTTTGTATGGAGGGATCGGTAACCATTGATTCCATGAACGCTATGGCATCATGTCCTTCTTTAAGGTTCCATTTATCTAAGATCGTGTCAACGCCGGCCTCAACAAGGTCCGATGCAAGGTCCAACACCCATTGTTCGTGCTCAGGATTGGACCAGCAGTAGGAAATAAAAAGTTTAGGGGCGTTCATCAGGGAATCCTTTTTTAGCGAGTACATGGCAAGAGTAACCCTGACCGCGACGCAGCACGTCTGCTAAGCAGGTAGCCTATACGTCGCAGCTCAGTCTCATTCTTCATAGGGATAGAGTAACAGTCTGTGGGCCAAAAAATGAAGAATGAATATTGAAGGTGCCATCGGCCAAGGCTCGTTCGAAGAAAGGAATGGAAGGCGCCTTTCGCTATGGCGCGGGCATGATGGGGGCGGGGCAGATGATGGTCAGTGCTCCTACGTTCCAGAGCAAGCTGGAAAATGGAACATGGCCATGAACTGGTACTTGGGCGTGAACTGGAACATGTCCATGTTCTGGAAGGTGGCCATGTTCTGGAAGGTGCGCATGTAGCTACAATCGCCTTATGTATTTTCAAAGGGGAGCATCGTGGACAGCTATCACGTAGGCTTCAAAAACCCACCCTTCGACTACCTGGACTTCATCATCTCCACCCTCAAAGGGCTTGGTCTGCAGGTTCATGATATGGGGCTAAGCGATAGACACCCGACATGGAGCAGGTGGCGAGGGGGGCGACTGCTCATTCAGCGCTCTGATGCACGCTTCCTAGCCATCGTCCGCCCCACTTCCGGTCGCGCTGACCGAGTGTTGCCAATGCTGGCCATGAGTCTCATGGAGGCCAGCAAAGCATCCTACCGGTTCGACCAACATACGAAGCCACTGGCACTGTTGGTGCTCGATCAATCTACCCCGGCGTTATTCAAATCCATTCAGGCCTTCGCAGATGAGTATGTTGAAGGCGATGAAGGGTTGGGCGTTGTGTCAATGGACGGCGGGCGTTTCTTCAGTCATCCTGAATTGCAGATGCTGTCCGACTTCCCGAAAAGAAGTCATCGACCTATGAGTTCCGCGTCGGTGACAGGGAATCTGTTCTCCGATACAAACCAGTGGCTGCTGAAAATCCTATTTGCTGCGCACATTCCCGAACAACTGCTGAGTGCGCCTAGAGGTCCTCTCTTTTCAGGTCGGCAGCTAGGGGATGTGGCCCAGGTCTCCCACGTGAGCGCGAATCGATTCCTAGGCCAGCTCAAGGATGAAGGCTTTCTTGACTCCACTGCAGACGACATCAGGCTCATCCGTCACAAAGAACTGCTACTGCGCTGGCGCGAGGCCTCCAATGGCTCCAAGAAGGAGGTTGCAGCTCAGTTCTTATTTCGCGGTGGCTTTGAGACGCAGTTGAAGGAACTACTTCAAGGAGATCCGGGGCAGAGGTGCCTGGGCTTGTTCGCTGCTGCCGATTGCCTAAGCCTGGGTCATGTGCGTGGCGTGGCTCCCTACGTGTATGTACCGAAGCTCACACAGGTACAGCTTGGCCAAGGTGAGTGGGGGGCATTAATGCCTACGGAATCAGGTGCATCGCCTGACCTCTACATCCGCCAAGCACCAAGCCCGCTTTCCACCTTCAAGGGCGCGGTCATGCGCAACGGAGTGCTATGCGCCGATGTGCTGCAGGTTTGGCTCGATGTCTCTTACCACCCAGTTCGGGGGCAAGAACAAGCTAATCTGATCTACGACAAATACCTGCTCCCTATTTTCAAGGCATCCTGAGATGAACGATCTGGACTCATTTGTAAAGCTACTGCTGGCGCTGGACCCGTGGCGGGCCAATCTCATCCTCATCGGCGGATGGGGACATCGGCTGCATGCGCTGCACCCCAAAGCTGCGAAGCAAAATCATCAGCCAGTCTTTACGCGTGATACAGACTTGCTTTTCAAAGATAGGATGCCAGTAGAGGCCGACATTCTTCAGGCATTGCAGACCCATGGCTTTGTGGAGCAGTTTTCAGGTGACTACTGTCCCCCAACTGCGCACTACACGCTGGGCCAAGAAGATGCAGGCTTTTACGCTGAGTTTCTGGTTCCGTTGAAGGGACGAGCCTACAAAGCGGACAACACACCAGATGCAACTGCGCTCATTGCCGGAGTCAGCGCCCAGAAGGTTCGCTATCTGGATGTGCTGCAGATTGACCCATGGATAGTTACCGTGAGCAAGGACGCAGGATTTGACTTGCCTAATCCCATGGATGTCTTCGTGCCGCACCCCCTGTGTTTCATGGTGCAGAAGTTTCTCATCAAAGAGACGCGGACTCAGCAGAAGCAGGCACAGGATCTGCTCTACGTGTACGACACGCTGCAGCACTTCTTCATGTTCCTGGATGAATTCCGGGACGACTGGTATGCGCGAATTGTGCCGAATATGCCTGAGCCATGGGCTAAACGAATTCAGCAGGAGTGGGAAGTAAGCTTTATCAAGAATGGAGAAATTGCAACGATTGCTGCAGGCATAGGCCATGGCAGACAGCCAGCACTTACCGCTACACTGATCCAGGCCGCGCTGAGACTCGGATACCAGAAGATCTTCGGCCAGTGAAGCACAATTTACAGTGTCTGAAGTGCATTTGTTCTGAGGGGCTGATGTCTGACGTAAGCTAGAAATATCAGTCGCCAGCATGCCAAATGCCTGATATTGCGATCCATCGGACCTGCACGAAGAGTCGCGCAGGTCAGTTATCTTCATATGAGGTAGTTCAATCAGAGATGGTGGCCACTACAACGCCCAAGGGAGTGACGAAGTACATGCGGGCACTCTGCGCACGCTTGGGCGCGACTGCTGAGCCCGCGTTTCTTCCAGTCTGCACCCGCAAAGACTCCGTTCTCGGAGACTGCTTCAACGACGTCAATCGTCAAATTGCCGAATTCGGAGGAGATGCCGTCCATGGCTGGCAGCTTTGGGAATGGCCTGGGATACTGGTCGAGGCGGAATTCCATGGTGTATGGCGATCGCCAAGCGGCGAACTCCTTGATGTGAGTCTGAAAGGTGAAGGTGAGGAAGTTGTCCTCTTCGTGCCGGACCCGTGTCGAAGGTTTAATGGGTCACGCATTGACAATGTGCGTCACGCGACAGGCAAGAGCCCCCATATCCGCACCTTCATACAGAATCAGAATCGATTTTTTAAGCTGTACAAGGCCACGCATGGGGACGTCATAGGGGAAGTAGTTCTGCATGGGGAGCTTGCCGAGCTCTGGGAAGAGCAGCAGATACTTGGGGAGGAGCTGGCCATGAGTGATGAAGCACGCGCCGCCTGGCCCCGCTTTGTCGCAGGGCATCCATATTTACCACGGCATATAACTGCCTAATCTCTTGCTCAAAGCCGACCAAATACGACTGGCCGTCACGATCTTCGCTCGTGACTGAGCTTGCGCATGAGTGCATCCTTTTACATGCCATGTCCGAAAGCATGTTGGCGCCGGTCCAGTAGCCATTGCATGTCCACGGCCCCATTGAAGCCGACCACCGTGGCACTGGTCACAGCGATGCGAAGGAATGCCGCCAGTGAAGCACTCATAAGGCACGGTCAATAGGGCCTGGGCGCTCAGTTCGCTGTCTGCAGGTTCATCACGGCGTTGGTTGTGTCGGCTAATACTGGGGCCATCATGAAACCATCGAGCTACCGGCTAGATGGGCTGCCTTTGGCATGCTTCACTGCGGGACTCCTGCGCTTGCTTGCCGGGCACCCCGACGTGACTGGCGGCGCTGGCGGGGCTCTTCTATTGCCGTTTCTTGGCCAGGTTCGGCATGGGTTTTCGTGTGGCGGATTGCATACTCGAGCAGGGTTGCTACTTGTTGAGGCCGTTCCCGTTGACCATGCGCATGGAAAGCGACGAGGTAGAAGCAAGCGGCCAATATCAGTGGCAACCACAGGTATATGTTGATATCGCTCTTGAGCAGTGTCGATGCGGCCATGGCCGAAGCAGCGAATGCGGGAAACAGACCGAGTTTGCGCAGATCGCCAGTGAGCAAGCCGACTCGACCATCAAAGATGTCCCAGCGATGGCGATACTGCAGCAGTGCGTATTCCAATGTGGCTTTGTCGTAACAGAGAAGTCGGGCTAGGAAGGCTGCGTCGCCGTTCATATCCTGTTGAAGGCGAGTGAGCAATTCTGGAAAGCGTTGCTTTCGATGGCGCCAAAAGACGTTCCCCACGTTGACGATGGTGAGCAGCATGAAGCCCAGCCCGCATAGCAATACCATGGCATAGAGCAGTAGCAGGACCATGGCAAGGTGCTGTGAAGGCCGCGTGTACTGCACGAATGCTGCGATTGCCATGAGCGCTATAGCGATCAAGTAACCATAAAGCATCCCATTCTCCAAACGGTGCATACGTGTTGAGGGCTCAAATTCACTGTTCTTGCGATGAACCAGTGTCATTTCCTGCAGCAATGAGAAGAGCGAGGCCAGAGTGTTGGGCTGGAGCATGGTTGGTGTAGCTATTGGATCGACAGTCATCGCAGTATCCGGCGAATCCAACAACTAATGATTCCGGGCGGCCCCGGCCACGTGGGAGATGGCCGGTCGCGCTGTCGTGCGCGTAGCGCATCGAGCCTCGCTGCGCGAGTCTCGCCCCATGCGGGCTTCCATCGTTCCCTCGCTCCGCTCGGCTGACGCCTCCGGCCCGGCTTCCAGCTTCGGGCCTGCGCGCTTCGCTTGCCGTGCGGTCGGCGTGTGGGAGGGCCGTTGCCATGTCCAGCCGTCTTCCCTGACTTCATCACCTTGTCCGCGACTGTAGCCCGCGCCCGTGCGCCATCAAGGCGCGCAGGGCCGTGTCCTCGGCTGCGCCTGCGGGCCGCACCAACCCTGCGCTTGCCTCCTTGACGGCACCCGTTCGCGCGCTCCTGACCGTCGCGGGCGATGAACTCAGGAAAGACGGTGAGAACCGGGCCAAGAGGGCCAACCGGGTTCTTCGTGCCGACCGCACCGAACAGCCGAAAGGCTGGGCTCCGAATCTAGGAATCCGGTGTGCGGTTTTCTTCAACAGCCAAGCCAGGAGAACGACATGCTTGCCGTCCGTTTCGCTTCCCATTCCCCCGCATTGCGCAGCGATGCCCCGCTGTCTGATGACCAGATCCGCAGGGCGGCCCCGTCTATCTTTGCGGATGCTCCGCATGAGAGCCGCTCCACGCGGTACGCCTATATCCCGACCGCTACGGTGTTGACCGAGCTTCGCAAAGAAGGATTCCAGCCCTTCATGGTGTGCCAGACCCGCGTGCGCCGCGAAGACCGCCGCGACTTCACCAAGCACCTGTTGCGCCTGCGCCATGCCAGCCAGATCAACGGTGCGGAGGCCAATGAAATCATCTTGCTGAACTCGCACGACGGCACCAGCAGCTACCAAATGCTGGCTGGTCAGTTCCGATTCGTTTGCGCGAATGGCCTTGTCTGTGGCGACACCGTGGCCAATGTGCGCGTACCCCACAAAGGCGACGTGGCGGGCCAAGTCATTGAAGGCGCTTTCGAGGTGCTGCGCGGCTTTGACCGGGTGCAGGAATCCCGCGACCTGATGCGGGGCATCACCTTGGACGATGGCGAGTCCGAGGTGTTCGCCCGCGCCGCACTGGCTTTGAAGTACGACGAGCCGAACAAGCCTGCGCCTGTCACCGAGTCTCAGATTCTGATGCCGCGCCGGTTTGAAGACCGCCGCCCCGACCTGTGGAGCGTGTTCAACCGCACCCAGGAAAACCTCACCAAGGGCGGATTGTCTGGCCGCACCGCCAATGGCCGCAGGCAGCAAACCCGCCCCGTGCAGGGCACGATTCCGACATTCGCCTGAATCGTGCCCTGTGGCTGCTGGCCGATGGCATGCGCGCCCTCAAGGCTTGACCGTTCCCCTGCCGGAGGGGCGGTTCCCCTCCATTTCCTTGTTTCACTCGATTGGAGATTCACCATGAACGCCGCTACCACTACCGAAGCCTGCGCCGTCCAGACCGCAGCCAGCAGCGCCGCCAACGTGCTGCAAGCCGCTGACCCGAGCAAGCACATGATCCTGGTGCCGCTGTCGCGGCTGATGCTGCGCCCCACGGGCCGCAACGTGCGCAAGTCCGCGTATGTCCATTCCCGAGCTGGCCGCGAGCATCCAGCGCGTGGGCCTGCTGCAAAACCTGATCGTGATTCCCGCCGCCGATGGCGAGCATTACGAAGTGGTGGCCGGGGGCCGCAGGCTGTCCGCGTTGAAGCTGCTGGTGAAGAAACACCGCATCGCCAAGGATTGGGGCGTGCCTTGCCTGCAAGTGGCCGATGGCACCGCACGCACCGCCAGTCTCACCGAGAATGTGCAGCGCGAAGCCATGCACCCCGCAGACCAGTTTGAGGCTTTCGCCGCACTGGTGGCCGAAGGGCGACCCATTGAGGACATTGCGGCGGATTTCTCCGTCACGCCGCTGGTGGTGCAGCGCCGCTTGAAGCTGGCGAATGTCTCGCCGCGCCTGATGGCGGACTATCGCGCTGACGCCGTGAGCCTTGACCAATTGATGGCCCTGGCAGGGACTGACGACCACGCAGCGCAGGAAGCCGCCTACTACGATGCCCCGCAATGGCAGCGCCACCCCTCGCACTTGCGCGAGCGCCTGACCGAGCGCGAGATTGACGCCCATCGGCATCCGCTGGTGCGGTTTGTGGGGCTGGAAGCCTACGAGCAGGCGGGCGGCGGTATCCGCCGTGACCTGTTCGCGGAAGGCAATGCGGGCGTGTACCTGACCGATGCCGCGCTGCTGGAACGGCTGGCGCAGGACAAGCTGGCGGGCATTGCCGCCGAGGTGAAGGCCGAGGGCTGGGCCTGGGTGGATGCCACGCCGGGCGTGACCCATGCCGACCTGCAAGCCTTCCAGCGTGCGCCGAGGGAGCGCCGCGAGCCGAACAAGCGCGAAGCGCAGCGCATCGAGAAGCTGCAAGCCAGGATGCAGGAGGTGGCCGAAGCCATTGATGCCGCGATGGACACAGACGACGAGGGCAAAGCCGATGCCTTGCAGAAGGAAGGCGAAGCCCTGGGCGAGCAGTTGCAGGCGCTGGAAGAAGGCTTGCTGGGGCACGGCGCGAACGTGAAGGCCGCAGCCGGTGCCATCGTCACCATCGACCGCAACGGCGAGGCCGTGATTCATCGGGGGCTGCTGCGCGAGGCTGAGGCCAAGGCGCTGCGCACGCTCGAAAAGCTGCGCCAAGGTTTCAACGGCCCGGACGCCGCGAACGATGGCGAAGGCGAGGGCGACGAAGCGCCCAAGGCCACAGCGATTTCCGACCGGCTGGCCCAACGCCTGAGCGCCCACCGCACGGTGGCGCTGCAAATCGAGGTAGCCCAGCATCCGCAGGTGGCCCTGGCCGCGCTGGTGCATGGCATGGTGCAGACGGTCTTGCAGGGCCGCTACTACGGCCACGATATGCCGCTGGGCCTGAGCTTGAAAGTGCAAGGCCGGCTGAAAGGCATGGCCCCGGACTGGCCTGAATCATCTGCTGCTGTGGCGCTGCGTGAATTGCAGCAGGCGTGGGGCGGCAAGCTGCCCGAGGACAGTGCCGCACTGTTCACCGCGCTGCTGGCGATGGAGCAAGGCGAGCTGGTCAAACTGCTGGCCGTTTGCGTGGCTTCGACGGTGGACGTGGTAACGCCGCGTGCCATGCCGCACCAGCCCGGCGTGGAATTGGCGCAGGCAGTGGGCCTCGACATGGCCGCATGGTGGAGGCCGACTGCGGAAGGCTATTTCAAGCATGTTCCGAAGGCGGCGGTTCTGCAAGCCGTGGGCGAATTTTCGCCCGAGAGTGTCAGTCGGCTGGCGAAGCTCAAGAAGGCCGACGTTGCCAGCGAGGCCGAGCGGCTGGTGAACTGCACGGGCTGGATGCCTGCCATCTTCAAGACGACAGATGCGCCCGAGGAATGCCCGCAGGACGGTGCGGAGGAAGTCGCCACCGTGGCGGATGAGTCCACCGAAGTGTTGGCCGCTTGACCCGCGCCGAAGGCAAGCGCCCCGGCCTCGACCGGGGCGTTTCGTTGCAAGGAGCAACCCCCATGACCCGCACCACCACCAGCCGCCCGTGCATGGCGGCGATCTACGCCCCCGGCACGGTACGCGCCCGCCGCTGGCACGGCGATGGCGACGTGCGCGGCTATCGTCCGCCCTCGGGTTGGACGGCCCGCGCAGACCTCACCGATATTCATCCCATCACTGGCCGCGCCTTGGTGCGCACCATGTGGTGGATCATCGAGGCGAAGGAATAACCATCATCAGTACCGCGCCCAGGCCGTTCCGTCCTGGGCGCGGTGAATATCCGGGCGCGGCGGTGGCCGCGCCCGGTATTGAAAGCCCAACAACCCAATCAGAACGCCGCTGCCTTCGCTTGCTCCGGGGAGGAGCCGTGTGCCCATCCCCGTTGCGCGCAGCCTGAATTCCGTCAGTTACTGCTTGGGATACAGCAGGAGCCACCCCAGCCAGGCTGCGAGCGCCCCCAGGAAGAATCCGGGTCCAGCGATCCACCATGTGGCGGCGAAGCACAGTGAGCCAAAGTTCAGCAGCACGGATGCCGCCTCGCTCTGGTAGTTACGCAGCACTGCTTGGACATCAGGCTTGGCTTCTGGCACTGCGAAGATCCGCCCAGCGATCCACATGCATCCAGAGAGCAGCGCACAGGCAGCAAGTATTTGGAGCAGCAATGGATAGTCCGCCATATTGGTGAGTACTGCGTTGTCTTTCGGAGAAAGCCGCGCCAGTAAAGACGAACCCGTATTCCATGCGCGGATAAGTTGCACGAAGATTGAAAGAACAAGCCAGATGGTGACGTTGCTGAAGAAAACGAGCGCTTTGGCGCGGTTAGCGGGGGACATAGGCAAATTAGGTAGTGAATATTGATTCTTGCAATATAGGGCGATCTGGGCGTGTCAGTGCTTCGCACCGCCGGGCTATTGGGCTGCGCCCCGCGCCTCGTCCCGAGTCCCGGCCATTCGGCGGCTATCCCTCACGCCTTCGCGCCTGCGGCGCTGCGCGCTTCGCTTGCCTCCAAGGGGAAAGCCCTGCGGGCGCTCCCCGCCGCGCGTGGCTTGGCGCCCCTCGATATCACCGAACCGGCAACGCCGGATCGGCCAGGGACGGCGCCCCGCCGCATGGTCAGTGCCAGGTAGGTACGCTGGGACTTGCTGCGGCAGGTTGTGCGAATGCGTGCCGTCCGCGACGCTGTGGGGGTTCGTTGCCTGTGTGTCACGAAGGATGGTTCACGGATATGCCGCCTGGCCTTGCGAAAGCGCATCCTCACCGCGCATCCAGCATGGCCGCCTGCATGAGATGGGGCGTGTTCTCGCTGTTCGTTGGAGAACGGCCTCGCCAGGGGCAGGGGGCGTGCCGCTGCAATCTTCGCGCGGGCATGCCGAGCTGGCCATGTCTCCTTTCGGACTGGGGCTGGTTCGGCCCAAGGAGTCCTTGTCTGGCTGTGAATCCTGGCGGGGGCACGGGCTTCATGTCTGCAACCTTCCGGCCCCAATAATTTCCCCGCCTTTGTCACTGCGTTCGGCGGCTCCTCGCGGGACAAATTATTGGGGCTTCCAGGTGCTCCACTGCGTTGCGCCCGCGAGCGGTGCAGCCCGCCCGTCCCCCGCCGGCCGGATCACAACAAGGACGCGATGGGCGTGAACCTTGTTCAACCGTAAGGAGAGAATCATGGCAAATATCGGCACTTTCACCGCGGACAAAGACGGTTTCATCGGCACACTGCGTACCCTGACCCTCTACGTCAAGGCCAAGCTGGTTCCCAACGATAAGGGGGACAACGAACACGCCCCCGACTACCGCCTGCAGGCGGGCGGGCTGGAAGTAGGCGCTGCATGGAAGAAAATCAGCAAGGCCGAGCGCCCCTACATCTCCGTGACCCTGGATGATCCTTCGTTCCCGGCAACGGTTTATGCCCGGCTGATCGAGGGCGAGGACGGCACGCATGACCTGATCTGGTCTCGCAACAAGCCCCAGGCGGCCTGACGGCCGCCAACGCCCCGCTCAAGTGGCGGGGCACAAGGCTGCTTTTATGGCTCGCCGGAAACGATCGCGTCGTGTTGCGAAATGGGCTCACGCGACTGCAAGATAGCAATCGGACCAGCAGCAGTCTATTGCGAGTTGCCAGCCGAGGCGTTTGGGTGCGTTGTTTTTTGATCGGCACCACTAACAGTGTCGATGACTGCCACGCGATCTGCTAACGAAAGGATTTTTTCCACCTCAGCAACTGAATATCCTTCGAGGTGGACGACCTTGTTTCCCTTGGTCGTGACGATTACCTTGCGGCTGGCGCGAGCTTTGAGCCAAGCTGCAACAATCGCAGCGAATGCCGTTGAGGAAACAACAGCTTGAGCAAGGGATATGAGCTCCCCTGACGCCAGGATTCCACTGGAAAAAGCTTCAATAGGCTTGTACTCGATGGAGCTTCGATTCAATTCAGACAGAAAAGATTCTTTGCTGTCTTTGAATAGCACAAAAGTGGTGATCATAATTTCTATCAAGATACTGCCAAATGCAATGCTTTGAGCAGCATGTCGCTTGGTAAGTCTGAAGCATATTCGATATGCGAAAGAGCATGATTGCTCGCCTTCTATGGGCTACATGCCTGCCAATGAATTAATGCACATTGTCTCTTTGCATCAGCGCTTCCAATTCTTGCCTCACCAGAGCTAGAAGCTGGTCGATCTGCTTGGAACTCTTGCCGCCATAGGCCAGCGTCAGCAGCGTGAGAGGATGAACCTCCATGACCTCGCACAGCTCGGCCAGCTTGTTCAAGGTGGGGCTCTTGAGGTCGCGCTCCAGCGTACTCATGTAGGTGCGGCTGGAGACGTCGGAGAAGTCTTCCTGGCTCAGACCTCGCGCCTTTCGGATGGTTTTCAATGCCTCCGGCAATGTGTGCTTCGATGCCAACCTTGGATCTCCCGAAAATCCAAGATGACAGCCGATTGAGCTCTATGGGGCTACAATCTATAGTGTTCATTGCACGCGATTTACGGCTTTTGTGCTTTTGAGGAAATCCGTATTTGTGACAGCGAGCAAGTGCACAAAGCCACATTCGTGCTTTGGCGCAAATCTGCCAATGCTGCTTTCGCTTTCACGCTTTGGCGGATTCGATGCAAAGCGCATTTGTGCATCCAATCAAACGCATGACGATGGTTTGCGTTTCCGTATTGAGGATCACGATGTGCGAGCACATCATGCGCGTTGCGGAGGATTCAGCCATGACCAAACTACTCATCATCGGTCAGGAGCGCGCGCAGCTGCTGGCTAACGGCCGCGCCCGCGCAACTGCTCAGCCGTTCGACCCGCTGCCCGTGGTGCGGCTGTTCACGCCGGATGCCCACGCTACCTGGCTGCTCGCAGCGCTCAATCCCGCCGATGGGGACACTGCTTGGGGAATCATGGATGTGGGCATTGGTATGCCCGAGCTGGGCGAAATCAAACTGTCCGATCTGGCTTCCATTGTCGGTCCAAACAAGCAGCCGGTAATGCGGGATGAGTATTTCAAGGCCGTGCGTCCGCTGTCGGAGTATCTGCGGCTGGCACAGGAGAACGGTTCCATCCTCGATTGAGCCGCTCGCGTCCCGGCGCAGCCGGGCGCATTGAGACTATTTGCGTCTGAGTCCAGACCTGCCAGGTCTTAATCCGCACTGTTGCAGCGAAGCGGAATGACCCTTGCGCAAACGGCCATGACAGCCGGCTTGGCTTGCGGCACGGTGGACGTAGCAGGAGATGATCCACGCCATGCGCCACCATCGCATTCGGACGATCTGCGCAATGTAGCGGATTCCTTTCGTCTTGACACACAAGTTTCTGATCCACATGTTTTTTAACGATTGGATTTTGATGCGGTAGTGCTCGCACCTTGGATGGCCGGTGGCGCCTCTCCTGCGTAACCAGGGAGATTGCGTCATGGCAAATCGAAGCGTCGAGTATTGGTATCCCACGGCCGCGTACCTCTACGTGCTGCACCTGGACGGTCCTGCGCTGGCCTGGGAGTACCTGCGCAGAAACCCCGGCTACCGGCTGGATTGGCTGCATCACCGCCGTCGGCCCGAGGTGGCCCAGCGCTGGGGGCTGCGCGTGTTCGAGGATCCGGCCCTGGATGCGCGCGACACGCATCCGGCCTGGTTTCCCGACCATGAGGCGCTGGTCTTGCTCTACCCGGATGCCGACCCGCCGCCCGATGCGCTGGTCTTCGGCCTCTGGCATCTGCCTGGCCGCAAGCACCTGGTTCACGATGGCCGCCGTCTGGTGCTAGTGGCCCATTGGCCCGGCTGCTGCTTGCGCTTCGCGCTGGCACCGGGCCTGGAGGACGGCATGGCCTGTGTCTACGCCGTGCGGGCCTGTAGGAAGCCTTGCACGCGCTACCGCGCGTTCGCGGCCGAACTCGACAGGCTTGATCGGCTGACTGCCGCCGAGGTAACGCCACCGGCCACGCGGCCCCGGCCAGTGGCCACCGCTTTGCTGGAATTGCACACCCTGCAGGCGCTCGACGCCACCCTGGCGGGGGCGTCCTTGCGCGAGGTGGCCGAGGGCTTGTTCGGGGCCGATGCCGTAACGGCCGACTGGTTCTCCGACGGCAGCCTGCGCTCGCGCGTGCGGCGCCTGGTGCGGCGGGGCCAGATGCTGATGGGCGGCGGCTACCGCCGTCTCGCACAGCTCGAATGACCTGGGGAGGGTCGTTTTGCCCTGGCTGCAAAACGACCCTGAGCGAAACAGCCGCGTTTTCTGAGACTGCCTCCATCCGGCTGCGTGGTGTGGCCGGAGCTCTGAAAGCTATGGAGGTTCTCACCATGCGTCCAGCTCCCTTGCGGCCTGCCGCCGCCCCCACGATTTCTCTTGCGCAGCCCCAACGCTACTTGACCAATGACGAAGCCGCAGAGTACCTGCGGCTGTCGCCGCGTACCCTGGAAAAACAGCGCGTGCTGGGCGGTGGCCCCAAGTTCCGCAAGTTCGGCCGCCGCGTCATGTACGCCGTGGCCGACCTCGATGGCTGGGCGGAGGAACGCAGCTACGAAACCACGTCCGATCCCGAGTACGCCGAGTTTCACGCGGCGGACAGCCGTGCGCGCTGATCGGCGGTGCGCGGGTGGCCTTCGCCATGTCCCAACCCTCGCAGGAGCGCGAACAGCTCGATCTGTTCCGCGCCTTGCCGGGCGACATGGCGCCGCGCGACAGCCAGGACTTGATGGCCTTTCCGTTTTTCTCGCTGGCGAAGTCGCGGCGCACGGCGCCGATCGACTTCCAGGCCAGCGGGGTGACGATCCGTGTGGAGGGGACGCAGGAACATGGCATCGCCACGATCTGGGATGCAGACATCCTGATCTGGGCAGCTTCGCAGATTGTGGAAGCGCGCGACGAGGGCTTGTGCCCGTCGCGGCTGATGCAGGCCACGCCCTACGAGATCCTGCGCTTCATTGGGCGCGGTACGGGATTGCGGGACTACCAGCGCCTCAAGGCGGCCTTGGATCGCCTGCAGTCCACCACCGTGGCCACGTCCATTCGCGAAACCACGGGAAGGCGGCTGCACCGCTTCTCGTGGATCAACGAGTGGAAGGAACTGTCCGATGCCAAGGGCACGCCGCTGGGCATCGAGCTGATCCTGCCGGACTGGTTCTATGCCGGCGTGCTGGATGCGGCACTGGTGCTGACCATCGACCCGGCGTATTTTCGACTCACTGGGGGCATCGAGCGCTGGCTGTATCGGCTGGTGCGCAAGCATGGAGGACGCCAACCGGGCGGGTGGCAATTCGACTTCCAGCACCTGTACCGCAAGTCGGGCAGCGTGGCGCGGTACTACGACTTTGTGGCCGACCTGCGGGCGCTGGTGGCACGGCAAGCCCTGCCGGGCTATCTGCTGGGCATCGAGTACGTGGCCGGTCTTTCCCCGCCGCTGCTCACGTTCAGGCCCGTGCCGTCCACGGCACGGGGATAACCTCGCCAAATCCTGTGGACGGGCTCGTGCTATCAGGCAACAGAGGTATCGTGCTATCAGGCAACAAATCCTCGTGCTATCAGGCAACAAAATCGGCCGAAAAGCCAATAACGGCGCGGGTTTCGGCCTCTCTTAACTTCCCTAACTTAAATTCTCTAACTGATAGTAGAGGAATGCCGTCGCGGTGGATAACCGCCACGCGCCCACAAACGTCGCGGAATAAGCCCGGTTTTCCAGCGTGGAGGGCCAGGCCATGATCGTCGCGCTGCTCAACCAGAAAGGCGGCGTGGGCAAGACCACGCTCGCCACCCACATCGCAGGCGAGTTGGCGATGCGCGGTCAGCACGTCGTGCTGCTGGACGCCGACCCGCAGGGTTCTTCACTGGACTGGACACAGCGCAGAAGCCAGCAAGGCTTGCCACGGCTGTTCAGCGCCGTGGGCCTGGCACGCGAGACCCTGCACCAGGAAGCGCCAGAACTCGCCAGGCGGACTGATCATGTCGTCATCGACGGGCCGCCGCGAATCGCTGCCTTGGCGCGCTCCGCGCTGCTGGCGGCCGAGCGCGTGCTGATCCCGGTGCAGCCCAGCCCCTACGACCTGTGGGCCAGTGCCGAGATGGTGGCGCTGATCCGCGAGGCGCAGGTGTTCCGGCCGCAGCTCCGCGCAGCCTTTGTCATCAACCGGCGCGTCAGCACCACGGTCATCGGGCGGGAAGCACGCGCCGCGCTGGCCGACCAGCCGCTTTCTGCGCTTCGCGCGGAAGTGCATCAGCGCATAGTGTTTGCCGACAGCGTGGCCGCTGGCCTGCTTGCACGTGAGACGGCACCAGATAGTGCCGCCGCACGTGAAGTCACCGCGCTGGTGGATGAACTGCTGCGGTGGACGCCATGACCGTGAAATCACCACCGAACCGCAAGCGGACAGCAAAGCGCGTCGGCATCGGCGTACGTCCGCCCGCGAATCCGCACGCCGAGGCGTGGATTCGCCAGGGCGACGCCGATGCGCTGGGCAAGGGCGACCTCTACACGGCTCGCCTGACCCTCGACGTCACGCCCGCGATGCGGGCGCGCATTAAGGTTTCGGCTTTCACGCAAGGCGTGACCGTGGCCGACCTGCTGCGTGGTCTGCTGGAGCGGGAGTTTCCAGAGAGCCACAAGGAGAACACACTATGACTGCCTCCACGGCACCAACCACCGCGCCCGCTGCTGTCACGGCCAGGACTGCACTCGCAGCGCCTGTCGGTCAGCCGGCCAGCGCGCCACTGACGCGCGTGGCGCTGGCCTATATCGACCAGCGTTTCGACCTCTATCTGCGCTTTGGCGAGCCTTCGCGCATCCTTCGCCTCGACCAGTGGCGGCGCTGCGCATTGTTCCTGCCGGGAGCGATGTTTTGCCGCATTCGCTGGCAGTCCAACGCCTACGGCACGATCCGCTGGCAGCTCATGGTGTTGCAGGCTTGCATGCCACTGGACGGCGCGCAGCGTATCCCCGGCGTGCAGCCGGGCGCGCGCCTGCTGCTGCACGCCGAAGGCGAAGGACAGGTGCGCGCCGTGCTGGCACGCATCGACGCCATCGAGGCGCTGGGTATAGCCCCCGCTGATGCTTCGCTTGCGTACTGGCGCACGCTCGCCAATCGGCTTGCTGCGCGCTTGCCGCTGCCCGACTACAGCGCCGAGCGGCATGCTGTCTGGCTAGCGGGGAGGGTGCAGCCATGACCGCCGTTTCCACCATCGGCACCGCGCAGCGTTCTCGCTCGTCGGCGTACTCACGTTCGCGCGCTCGCATCGCGCTCGCCGGCTTCGCCACCTGCGGCCTCGCGGCGCTGGCCTGGGCGTCCTTCGTGCATCCGCTGCCACGCCTGATCTACAACCCATCGGACAGCGTTGCCGTCGGCTGGTATCGCGTCGATCCGCTGCATCATGGCCCCGGCTCGTTGCCGCCTCCGTTGTCCGTGGGCAGCATTGTCCTGGCCAAGCTGCCACCACAAGCCGCTGCGCTGGCTGCGCAGCGCCGCTACCTGCCAGCGCGCGTGCCGCTGCTCAAGCGCGTGGGCGCCACGGCGCCGCAGCATGTGTGCATCTTCGATGCCCTGGTGTGGATCGACGGCGTGCCGGTTGCCGCCGTGCTGCCCGCCGACCGGCTGGGCAGGCCGCTGCCATCCTGGCCGCATTGCCGCGGCCTCGAAGTTGGCGAGTTGTTCCTGTTGAGCAGCTCCAACCCGGCGTCGTTCGACAGCCGCTACTTCGGGCCGGTGAGTGCGTCCGCCGTGATCGGCGTGGCGCATCCGCTCTGGCTGGAGTCACGGCCATGATCGCCGCCGATTCGCTGCACGCGAGGGTGCATGGCCTCGCGTTATCGGGCGTGTCAGCGCCATGTCGTCGCGCATGCAGTGCGGTTGCATTCGCACCGCATTTCGCGCTGTCTCCGGCGCAGCCGTCCAACGTGCAGGCGTCTTGCCTCGAACACGACTGGCCTGCAGCCATCGCCGTGTTCGCCGGGGCGCTGGCTGCCCGCGCAGCAGCGCTACCGGGCCGCAGTTGCCGGGAGCGAGAACCGGGGGGACTAGGGGAGGCAAATGCGGAAGGCAAGACAAAAGGGGGCGGCCCCTGTCGGCCCGCAAAGCCAGTCTGCACGTGGGGGGGGCGCGGCACGGCGCGGCTTCGCCACCGTGCCGCTGGGGGCGCGAGGCCCACGCCGATACAGGCATGTCCGCGTGCTTTGCACGGCCGGACACGCTGGAGCTTTCAGGGAGAGCCGTCATGACCAATCGCCGTGATGACGATTTCCGCATCCGTCCCAGCGCCCCGAAGAGCCGGGGCAAGAGCCAGGGTCAGAGCTTCGTCTCCCAGGTGCTCAAGCAGGCGGGCAAAGCCAGTAGCGGAAAGTCTTCGGTGCGCCGCCCGCCATTGGCTGGTGGCAGCAAGACCACCGGCCAGCGACCCGGCTCGCGTCTTGGGCGTGGGCATACGGCGGCGCGCTTCTCGGGGGCGAAGCTCACGCCCATGTCGCGGCGCGTGACCATCAAGACCTTGCTGGTGAACCAGCAGCGGGCCAGCCCACAGTCGCTCGCCAAGCACCTGCGCTACATCGAGCGCGACGGCGTGGGCCGGGGCGGCGAGCCGGGCCGGGCTTACGGGCCTCAGACCGACGAGGCCGACCTCGATGCCTTCAAGGAACGCTGCGCCGACGACCGGCACCACTTCCGCTTCATCGTCTCGCCCGAGGATGGCGCCGAGCTGGAAGACTTGCGCACCTACACCCGGCACCTGATGGGCTGCATGGAAGCCGACCTGGGCACGCGGCTGGAATGGGTGGCCGTCGATCACTGGAACACCGACAACCCGCACACCCACCTGATCGTGCGCGGGCGCGACGACACCGGCAAAGACCTCATCATCGCGGGCGACTACATCGCCGATGGCTTCCGGCATCGTGCCGCCGAGCTGGCGACCGAATGGTTGGGGCCGCGCACGGAGCTGGAGATCCAGCAGACCTTGCGGCGCGAGGTGGAGCAAGAGCGGTGGACGAGTCTCGATCGCACCCTGAAGCGCGAGTTTGACGAGGACGGCCAAGTGCAGATCGAACGCTTCAACGAACCGCGGCTACAACGCCAGCGCCTGCTGCTGATCGGCCGCCTGCAACACCTGCAGCGGCTGGGCCTGGCCGGTGAAGTGCAGCCCGGCACCTGGGCCGTCCATGCCGATGCGGAGAAGACCCTGCGCGCCCTGTGCGAGCGCGGCGACATCATCCGCACCATGCAGCGGGCCATGAGTGGTGAACCACGCGAGTTGTCCGTGTTCGAGCCGGGTGACGACGGCCGAACCATCCTCGGCCGCGTGGCCGCGAAAGGGCTGGCCGACGAACTGCGCGACCGGGGCTATCTGGTCATCGACGGCGTGGACGGCAAAGCCCATTACGTCGCGCTGAATGCCCGTGATGGACTGGCGAACTACCCGACCGGCGCCGTTGTGGAAGTGAAGGGGGCGGCCGACGTGCGCGCGACCGACAAGAACATCGCCGCACTGGCGAGCGGTGGCGTGTACCGCACCGACCATCATCTCGCCATTGCGCAGGGACAGGCCGCGCCCGGCCGCGATCCGCAGGAGGTCGTCGCAACCCACATCCGCCGGCTGGAAGCCTTGCGCCGGGCAGGCATTGTGGAACGTGTAGCCGAGGGTCTATGGAAGTTGCCGGACGACTTGACCGAGCGTGGCCGCCAGTACGACGCGCAGCGCCTGGGCGGTGTTGCCGTGGAGCTGAAATCGCACCTGCCCATCGAGCGGCAGGCCCGCGCGATCGGGGCCACTTGGCTCGACCAGCAACTAATCGGCGGCGGCAGGGGGCTGGGCGATTTGGGCTTTGGCAGCGAAGCCAAGCAGGCGATGCAGCAGCGCGCCGATTTCCTTGCCGAACAGGGATTGGCCGAGCGGCATGGGCAGCGTGTGATCTTGGCGCGCAACCTGCTGGGTACGCTGCGCAACCGGGAACTGGTGCAGGCCGCCAAAGACATCGCTGAGGAAACTGGCTTGGAGCACCGCCTGACGGTGGACGGGCAGCGCGTGGCGGGCATCTATCGGCGCAGCGTGATGCTCGCCAGTGGGCGCTACGCGATGCTCGACGACGGCATAGGATTCAGCCTGGTGCCGTGGAGGCCGGTCATTGAGCAACGACTGGGCCAGCAAATCGCGGCGACGGTGCGCGGCGGCGGATTGTCGTGGGAAATCGGTCGGCAACGGGGACCGTCTATCGGTTAACCAGGCTGCCGCCTGCACTACAACTTGGAAAGCGTCTTCTACGGAAGCGAGCTCGTAACGCTGGTATAAGTCCGGTGTGGTCACGGGATCACCTTCAGAACTTGAGCACTCCGCCTGCTGCAGCACGGATGCGCTCGGCCGAGCGCTTCGCGCGGCTCACGACACTGCTCATGTCATAGGCTGTCAGACGCCCGTTCCGCTTGAGTATGCGACCATCGACGATCACCGTATCGACGTTGGCTGCGGTTCCGCTCTGCACGATCGCTGTCTCGATATTGCCAACCGGCGCCATGTTTACGTCGTTGGCGCGCACCAGGATCATGTCGGCACGCTTGCCTTCGGTGATAGACCCGACCTCGTCGGCAAGGCCTAGCGATATGGCTCCGTTGATGGTGGCCATCTCGATCACCTCTTGCACGCTCACAGGTCCTGCGCCCGCGCTCGGAGTGCCGGCCCAGGGCACGCCGAGGTTCCAGGTGAAGCGCATGGCCTCGAACATGTCCGGCGGCGCGATAGAGGTGGCGTCGCTCGACAACGAGAGCGTAAGCCCTGCCTCGCGCACCGCGAACAGCGCGGCGCGAGCGTCGCCGGTGCTGCTGAGCCGCAGTTCCGAATGCGTGGCGAAAGTCAACGGCGTCCGGGTGCGTGCCATGGCTGCCAGATCGGCCCGGGTGGCGGGCACGTAGTGGGCGATCATAAAGTCCGGACCTAGGTAACCGCGCCGCTCGTAGTCGACCGCGTCGACGTTGTTGGGCGCCTCCTGCGGCGCGTGGATCGCCACCGGCAGGCCACTCGCCTTGGCGAACTTCATTTCCTCGTGAAACACCGCATCGGTGCTTTGCTGAGGGCCACGCAGATTGAGCCCCAGATGCATTAGGCCCTCGAAGGCCGCACGTTCGCCGAACCACTGGCGCTGCACGCGTGCCAGATCCTCGTAGCGATTAACCTCGTCAGCCGGCATCTTGTCGACATGGCCGTAGGCATATCGGCCGCGCAGCATCGCGTGCTGGTGCGCCCGCAGTTCGGCATCGGCATGGGCCGGCGAACGCGTGTTGTGCGACCAGTTGTGCACGGTGGTGGTGCCGCCGTTGATCAGCTCGGCGCAGCCCAGCAGCACACTGTTGTAGAAGTCCTCAGGCGCGTACAGCTCCGAAGTCGCATTCTTCGCCGGGTAGTAGGAGAAGCCGCCTGCGCGCGCAGTGAAGCTGCGGCCGATGGCGCTCCACATGTGATAGTGCGAATTGACGAAGCCCGGCATGACGATCATATCGCTTGCGTCGATGACCTCGGCGCCCGGCGCGCGCAAGCCCCGCCCGATCCTCTCGATTACCCCGTCGCGCACCCACACGTCGGCGCGCGGCAACACGCCCAGCGCGCGGTCGACTGTGATGACCGCGCCGTTGCGGATCAGGTAGTTACCGCGGCGCGCGGCGGATGCGGTGCGCGCCGCCGCCGCGCCAACGAAGGATGGCGCGGCGGCGGCGGCCACCACGGTGCCGACCAGGCGGGTGAAATCTCTTCTGGTAGTTTTCATGTGCAAGACCAAGGATGCAAGTGATGAAAATAAAAAGACGATGGCGAAGAAGACCCGCTCAGCGGGCGTTGTAAAGAAAGGCAGCGGTCATCGCCAGCCCCGTGAGCACCACGAAGCCACGTACCACCGCAGGCCGCAGTCGTAGCGCGACCCTACCCCCGACATAGCCGCCGACCGTGGCGCCCAGCGCCATCCACAGCGCATGCGACCAGACGATGGCGCCGCTGGCCGCGTAGAGCACGACGGCGATCAGCGTGAGAATCGCCGAGACGAAATTCTTGATGCCGTTCATGCGGCCCATGTCTGTGTGGCCCAGCGCGCCGAGCATCGCAAGCAGCAGGATGCCCAGGCCACCGTTGAAATAACCGCCGTAGACTGCGACGACCACGATGCCAAGATCGGCAACCCATGTGCCGCGCGGCTCCGCGCTGGCGGACCGGCGGCGCACCAGCCTCGGCCCGATCGCGAACAGCAAGGTCGCAGCCAGCAGCAGCCAGGGGACGATGTGGGCAAATGCCTGGTTCGAGGTCGACAATAGCAGGGCCGCGCCGGCCGCACCGCCCAGCACCGACAGCCCGCCCAGCCGCAGCAGCGAAGGCGACATCGGCCCTGACAGCTGGCGGCGTAAGGCCCAAGCGCCGGCTAGGTAGCCCGGCAGCAGCGCGGCTGTGCCCGTGGCATTGGCCGACACCAGCGGCACGCCGACCAGCGCCAACGCGGGCAAGGTCAGGAAGCTTCCGCCGCCCGCCACCGCGTTGAGCGCGCCGGCCAAGGCCGAAGCGCCACCGAGCAGCGCCCATTCAATCAGCATCACGATGCCTTGCGCGCCCGCAGCGCCATGCGGTCGGTTTGCAGCAGCAGCGTGAGCAAGATGCCCACGCCGGCCAGCAAAGTGACCTGCGCGAGGCCGGCCACGCTCCAGCCAAAGCGTGTGGCGATGCCACCGATGAAGAAGCCCGCACCCGCACCCGCACCATACAGCGTGGTCACGAACACGCCGGTGGCACGGTTGGTCAACGCGGCCCGGACTGCCTTGATGTGGTAGCCCGCCAGATTCACATAGAGCACGCCGCTGACCACGAAGCCCCATGCGAACGACAGCGCGGACTGCATGCCGATGCCAGTCGGCCCCGAGAATAGCAGGAAGCCCAGCAGGCCCGTGCCCGCGAAGCTCAGGGACAACACGATCTTGGGATGGAAGCGGTCTCCGAGCCAGCCGCCGAAGATCGAGGCGAACACACCCAGACCGAAGATGCTCATGACGCGGCCGGTATCGGCCGGTGTGTAGTGCAGGTGCTCACGCAGGAAGGTCGGGTACATGCCCAGGTAGCCGTAGATGCAGAGCCCGCCGATGATGCTCATACCGGTCAGCAGCGCCGTGTTGCGGTTCCACATGGTCGTGGCGCCGCGTTCGTCACTGCGAGTGCCTGCGACCGCCATCTTCTCAGTCATGCGCTTGTTTACGCTGACCGCGATCAACACCATGGCCGCAAAACCCGCAAGGCCGAACGCTATGAGTGGCAGCCGCCAGTCGCGCTCGACGCCGATCAGGTGGCCGCCCAGCAGCGGTCCCACGATTGCGCCGATGCCGAAGGAAAAGTTGATCGAGCCCACGGCCGTGGCCCGGAAGCGCGCGAAGTAGCTGGCGGCGATTGCGATCACCACCGTCAGTTGCATCGCCTCACCGATGCCGGTGGCAGCGCGGTAGAGAATCATGTCAGCATAACCATAGGAATAGGCGGTCAGCAGCGTGCCGGCCGAGAAGATCGCAATGCCGATCTGGAGCACCGCCTTGCGCGACAGCCGAGCCAGCAGGTAGCCCGTGGGCACCCCAGCCACGGCCATGCCCAGCGTGAAGATGGTCGATAGCAGGCCGGTATCGGCCAAGCCGAAGCCAAATTCCCGACGCACGTCCGCCGCGATCAGCGGAAAGATCTGCCGGTCCATCGCGTTGAGCGCGTACGACGCGAGCAGCACCAGAAACATGCCGATTTCGAGTGCGGTGATGGGCGTCTCGCGGTGCGCATCGCCGGCCGAGGAAATAGCCGAGGTTGAGGTATGCACGATTTGTCTCCTTCTCGCCGTGCGAGAAATCTGTCTGTTGTTCGTTCTTCTGAAGAAAATCGCCGGCGGTGAGCGCCGGCGAAGATTCAGGCAGCGTTGCGCGCCGCGCTGTACCAGTCGAGTATCTGCTCGCCGGTGAAGAAGCCCACGTCTTCGTGCGCTTGGATGTGGGCCAGTGCCTCGCGGAAATAGCGTAGGCGGTGCGGCGCGCCCATGATGTACGGGTGCACTACCAGCGCCATTACGCGTGCCGAATCCTTGGCGTCGGTGTACAGTTGTTCGAACTGGTCGATGGCGCGGTCACGATATTCACTGGCCTTGTGGTGCTGGATCAGCATCATCGCCACGTCGTTGCACTCCTGTGTATAGGGCACGTTGACGATGGAGCCGCCGTTGCGCGTCTTCAATGGCACCGGTTGATCGTCGAGCACCCAGTCACAGACGTATTCATAGCCCTGCTCGGCCAGAATGTCGGGTGTGTGCCAGGTTTCGGTCAGGCCCGGGCCGAGCCAGCCGCGCGGGCGCTTGCCGGTGTAGGCGTGGATTGCTTCGGTGGTCTTGGCGATATCCTCGACCTCGTCGGGCACTTTCTGCATGTTGCGCTGCCCGAAGCCGTGGCCGATGAACTCCCACTGGCGCTCCTTCGCCGCCCGGGCGATGGGTTCGTAGGCCGCGATGGCCGAGCCGTTGATGGCCAGCGTGGCGGCTATGTCCAACTGATCGATCACCTCCAGCATGCGCCAAAAGCCGACGCGGTTGCCGTACTCGTGCCAGGCCCAGTTCGGGATATCGGGCATAGGCGAGCCGCCCGCGGGTGGCGTGAGCACGGTGCGGGGCATGGTCTCGTCGATGTTCCATTCCTCAACATTGACGATGATCCAGACGGCCAAACGCTTGCCGGCGGGCAGCTTGAGTGCGGGTCGCTCGGAAATCGCCGAGTACGAGATACGTTCGAGTGGTTTCATGGTTTCTTTGGTCCTGCTTTCGATGTGTTAGTGGGGCTCAGACGATCTCGACTTGCAGGGGCGCGAGCCCCTCGATGCGACCAACGAGATGGTCGCCGCGTTGCACCGGACCCACGCCTTCCGGCGTACCGGTGTAGATCAGGTCACCAGGAAACAGCCGGTACTGTTTGGACAGTTCGCTGACGATCTCATGCACATTCCAAATCATCTTCTCGAGCACCGAATCCTGGCGCGCCGCGCCATTGACAGCCAGGCTCAGCGCGCCCGACCGGATGTGGCCGACCTGCGCCACTGGGTGGATTGGGCCGCAAGGTGCCGAATGGTCGAAGGACTTGCCCTGCTCCCAGGGCAGTCCGCGCTTGTTGCATTCGCGCTGACGGTCGCGTCGCGTCATGTCGAGTCCAGCCGCATAGCCGAAAACGTGGTCCAGCGAATTCTCAGGCGACACATCCTCGGCCTCACTGCCGATGGCAACGACCAGCTCAAATTCGAACTGGAAGTCATCCGTGAGCGCGGGATAGGGCACGCGGCCATCGGTCACGACCGAGTCGGTGGGCTTCTGGAAAAAGAATGGCGGATCGCGCTCGTCGCCCTCCTTCATCTCGCGGATGTGGGCCAGGTAGTTGCGACCCACGCAGTAGACGCGTCGCACGGGAAAGCGCTGGTCACTGCCCACGATTTCGATGGATATGGGTTGGACTTGGAGGGTTTCAAGCGACTTTAAAACGTTGGAAGGCATGAGGTATGTCTCTATTGAGCGTTGTGGAGGGAGTGGCTACAGTCTAGAAATCTGTACCTGGAGCCTCAATGCACAGGCTTGCGAAAAAATATGCAATCCTTGCGATCTTCGATCCTGCTGCCCATGCCTACTCCGCCTTATTCCCCCGATCTGCCGGCCCCACTCACCGGCGCCGCACGTGCAGCCATCAGCAACTACACGATGGCAACGCGCGCGCAGCATGCCTACTTTGGCATCCACGATCAGAGCGATAGCTTGCCGAACCCCGTTCCGCACAGGCATGAGTACTTCCAGATCTACGTCAGCATTCGCGGCGAGACCACCCATTACATCGGAGGTAGCCAGCGTCCAATCGGTCCTGGCACGGTGAGCTTCGTGCAACCTTTCATGGTTCACTACATTCCCAACGCCCCGGACGGCATCTTTCACATCATCAATATCAGCAAGGACTACTTGCTGCCATCACTCGACCACGACGTTCTCGAACTTGCCGAGGTCCCGCTTATACGCGCCCCTGAATTGGCACCATTTCGCTTTCAGCACTGCCTAGATTTCCGGTTTGACGACATCGAAACGCGGCAATTGCAAGAACTATGTATCCACATGGCTCGGGAAGCAAAGCGGAATCCAGGCGAAGATCCAGCCAGCCAGTTGCTTGTACGCAGCTACTTGCTCCAATTGTTGGGAATGGTGTGGCGTAGATATCATGATCAGTTCAGAGAACTTGATGCTCGGGGCACAGGGGTGCAGACTCACAAACAGGCGGTCGTGCGTTGCGTCCGCTTCATCACCCGCCACCTTGCACACGAGCTGACTTTGAACGAAGCGGCGCAGGCCAGTTGTGTCTCGGCTACACATCTGGCGCATCTGCTCAAAAGCGAAACCGGAAGGACCTTTCTGGAACTCGTGACTGAGCGACGGATGGAGCGAGCCAAGACATTGCTGGCATTTACCTCCGAATCTGCGGCGAGCATAGGCGAGAGCATCGGGTTCAGTGATCCGACACATTTCGCGCGTCGCTTTCGCCAAATTGAAGGGCTGACTCCGTCAGCCTATCGACTTCGTGTTCAACGTAAAGAACGAAGTACTCTGCAATAGGCTTCGACCCGCCTATCATCCAGCGTGAGCTGGTGTGTTTACCTTGAATTCATCTGGGTATCAAAATTTGCCTCCCGAAGATGACTGCCAACGTGATCAACATTGAAATCATCGCGGCAACCCCCAACGCAGCATGTGCTGTCAAGTGCTCGATTGCATTTACCAATACCGCGCAGAATCCGGCAAGGCTTGTCGTCCCAAGTAGAGCGGAATGGAGCATGGCGACGACGCTCACTACGCCAATCCTCTGGTGAACTGTCACTGCTACGACGGTGTAGCCGATTGGGAAAGCGAGAAGTACTCCTGCTACTGTCGCCCCCAGTTGATGGCTTGCACTCGTCACAACGGCAACCAATGTGCCGGCAAGAATTCCCCGCGCGGCGAGTAGGCCAAGTCCCACGCGCCCCCTTGTTGAGACCTCAGGCATGAGGAACCGTCGGCCTATAGCCCAACAAATCCCAGTCACCACAATGAACATGAAGACGCCGGGTATTGGCTGTGTTGGCAAAAGCTGGAGCAAGAGCGCAGCCAACAGCCAAGCGCCCATAGCGCATGCCAAACACACCCACGGCGGATTCCGTCCTGCCATGACGATGTAGGACAGTAGGAAGAGTTGCGTTGCACACAACGATAGCAATGCACTTGATGCGGTCTGCGCGACAAACGAGGCGGGGGCCTGCATAGCCAGGAAATAGAACCCTGGACCGAGAATGACCGGAAGCCCCGCCAACGCTCCACCGACGATCGGACCGAAGGCACTTACTGCCCAGGAAACGGCCATCACGACAAATGCCGTAGCGAGCATTCTTGAGGTCAGTGCTTCCATGGGGATGTCGAAGAGAAAAGTGTTCAGCATCGTTGTGCCTTGTATCCAGGAGGTCGCGAGCGGGCGATGCGACGCGACGCTTTTCTGCCCCGATGTGAGCCGTGAGTGTTTCCATGCACCAGCGTCTTCTACAGTTCGACGATGAACGATCCGATTGTTCTTGACGCGCTAGAAATAGCATCGTACACTATCTGGAACGATCATTCCATATTATTGAATTGCCATGCGGACCAAGGAATTCGAGCCCGACGAGATTGCCGACGCCGCCATGCAGGTGTTCTGGCAGCGTGGCTATGCGGCAACCTCGGTGCAGGATCTGGTGCAAGGCACGGGCCTGTCGCGCAGCAGCCTCTATAGCACGTTCGAGAGCAAGCAAGGCTTGTACGAGCAGGCATTGCGGCGCTACTCCGCAGTAACGACTGCCAATGTGGAGCTGCTGTCTGGCCCAGGCCAGCCGCAGGCATTGATCCGACAACTGCTGATGCGCGTGGCCGAAAGCGAACTGGATGACCCGCAGCAACGCGGTTGCCTGGTAGCCAACGCCTCGCTGGAGTTGGCCGCACATGACAAGGCCGTGGCTGAATTGGTGGCGCACAACCTTGAGCGATTGCAAAAGGCGCTGGAAAAGCTGATCCAGCGCGGGCAGCAAACGGGTGAAATTGCCACGACCCAGAGCCCGCGCGCCCTGGCCCGATTCTTCGTCAACACCATGCAGGGTATGCGGGTGCTGGGCAAAGGCAGCCCTGCATCGCAGCGCCGCCGGTGCCTGATGGACGTGATCGACGTGGCACTCGGTACTTTGTAATTTTTCGCCCGAGCCACCGCGCCTTCGCGCGGGCCTCGGGTTTTTGTTCGCCCAATACTGGAACGATCGTTCCTGTTTTCATCCTCAAAGGAGTTCATATGAGCACAGAAAAACTGCCCACCATCGCCGTTCTCGGCGCGGGCCTGATGGGCGCTCCCATTGCGCGCAATCTGCGCAAGTGCGGTTTCGCGGTACGGGCATGGAATCGCACGGCAAGCAAGGCGCTGGCGCTGGCAGCCGATGGTGTCGAAGCGTTCGCCAGCCCCGCAGAAGCGGTGCGAGGGGCAGACGTCATCGTGACCATGCTTAAGGACGGCCCCAGCGTCCATGAGGCCATGCAGGCCGCAGCTACCGGCTTGCGCCAAGGCGCGGTCTGGCTGCAATTGAGCACGGTCGGGATCGAGGCCATCACGATGTTGGCCGCCCAAGCCGAAGCATTGGGCCTGGTGTTCTACGACGCCCCGGTGCAGGGCACGCGCCAGCCAGCAGAACTGGCACAACTGGTCATCCTGGCATCCGGCCCATTGGCGCAGAGAGAGACTGCGCAGCCCGTTTTCGATGCCATCGGCAAGCGCACCTTGTGGGTGTCGGAGCAGCCGGGAGCCAGTAGCCGCCTGAAGCTCGCGCTCAACAACTGGGCGTTTGCGCTCACCCACGGGCTGGCGGAAAGCCTTGCGCTCGCCAAGGGCCTGGGCGTCGATCCGGCGCTGGTGGTGGACGTGGTGACGGGCGGGCCGATGGACAGCGGCTATTTCCAGGCCAAGGCCGCCGCCATCCTGGCAGGCAACTACGCCACCAGCTTTTCCATTGCCAATGCGGCCAAGGATGCGCGGCTGGTGGTGGATGCAGCCGCGCAAACCGGCGTACCGCTGGATGCGGCGCAAGCGGGACTGTCGCGCTTCGAGCGCGCCTTGGCAGCCGGGCACGGCGACAAGGACATGGCGGCGTCTTACCTGGCTTGAACGGCTCGGGAGCAATCACGTATGAACATTCAAAACAACACTGCGGAACATGAGGGCCTGCCGGTCTGGCGGCTACTGGCATTCACGATGGCGGGCTTTCTTGCCATCATGACCGAAACCATGCCTGCCGGCCTGCTGCCGCAGATCGGCCAAGGGCTGGGTATTTCAGAGGCGCTGGCAGGCCAGTTGGTGACGCTGTACGCCCTCGGTTCAGTGATGGCGGCCATCCCGGTCATCGCCGCCACCCGCAGTTGGAACCGGCGCCCGCTGTTCCTGACGGCCATCGGCGGCCTGCTGGTGTTCAACACGATCACGGCCCTGTCATCCCACTATGGACTGATACTGGCCGCACGCTTTGCCGCAGGCATGGCGGCGGGTGTGGTGTGGGGGCTTCTCGCAGGGTACGCGCGGCGCATGGTGCCATCCCATCAGCAGGGCCGCGCCTTGGCATTGGCCGGCGTGGGCCAGCCCATCGCGCTGTGCATTGGCGTGCCACTGGGCACCTGGCTGGGTACGCTGTTCGATTGGCGCGGCGTGTTCTGGATCATGTCGGCACTGGCACTGCTGCTGTTCGCCTGGATACGGCTGGCCGTGCCGGATTTTGCGGGGCAGCCGGCGCAGCAACGCATGACGCTGCGGCGCATCGCCACGATGCCAGGCATCCGTCCCGTGCTGCTGGCGTTGTTCGCCTGGATACTTGCGCACAACATCCTCTACACCTACATAGCGCCTTTCCTGGCCTCTGCCGGGCTGGGGCATCGGGTCGATGCCGTCCTGCTGCTGTTCGGCCTGGCTTCCATCGCCGGTATCTGGATCACCGGCCTGCTGGTGGATCGCTGGCTGCGCGCGCTCACGCTGTTGAGCCTGGCCGTGTTCACCATCGCGGCGCTGGTGCTGGGCCTGTCCGGCGCATCGCCGGTGCTGGTGCTGGCCGGTATTGCGGCGTGGGGCCTGACCTTCGGCGGGGCGCCCACCCTGTTGCAAACCGCCCTGGCGGATACCGCAGGGGATGGGGCTGATGTGGCGCAGTCCATGCTGGTGACGATTTTCAACCTGGCTGTCGCGGGCGGCGGCATCGCGGGGGGCGTGTTGTTGGAGCGATCGGGGCCGGCGTCATTGCCCTGGGCGCTGGCGGCCTTGGCGCTCCTGGGATGGCTCATCGTGTGGTCGGCCAGCGCGCATGGCTTCCGGCCTGGGCATCGCGCTGCGCTGGCCTGAGCGGAGGTATTCATGACGAAGGCAATCCATGAAAGGTACGGCGCTGCTGGGCCTGACGCTCGTCCTGGTCAGCGTGCTGGCGGTGCAATGGCTGGCGCAAAGACCATCGAGAACGCCGGGAAAAGTGTCTGAATGAAAGGTGAGGTATGGAGCTCCGACACCTTCGATGCTTCCTCTCCGTGGCCGAGGAGCTGCACTTCGCTCGTGCGGCCGAGCGGTTGCATATGGAGCAATCCCCTCTGTCCCGAGCCATCAAGGAACTGGAGGAAGATCTCGGGGCGCAGTTGTTCATCCGTACTAGCCGCAGCACGCGGCTCACGCTTGCGGGCCGACTGCTGATGGAGAGCACCCCGCGCGTATTCACGGCCCTGGAGCAAGTCCGAGAAAGCGTGAAGGCCGCAGCCAAAGGTTTTCACGGTCAGCTGCGCATAGCCTTGTCCGATGGCATTACGCCGTCGCGCCTGCCAGCGCTGCTAGCGCGCTGCCGCGAGGAAGACCCAGAGATCGAGATCCGTCTGTTTGAAGTGTCGCTGGCCCAGCAGATCAAGGGCTTGCATGATGACCTGTATGACGCAGGATTCTCGATGGCTGACGAGGTGGGCGATGGCCTCATTGTGGAGCCAGTCTGGAAGGACGAATTGATGGTGGCCGTGCCTGCGCGGCATCCTGTGCTGGCCCATAAACGGGTGCCGTTGGAAGAAGTGCTGCGCTACCCCCTGGTGCTGGGTGATCCAGCGGTCTGCGAAGGACATGCTCGCCAGATCGACCGCATCTTGCGCAGGCAAGAGCGAGAGCCGCTGATCGTGCAGCACGTCGGCACGTTCGACGTGATGATGACGCTAGTTTCGGCTGGCTTGGCGCTGGGGCTCGCAGGCGCCGCGCACATCGCATCCAGTCGAGAGCCGGGCGTAGTGGGCCGCTCGCTTGCAGGCCTCCCGCCCATGCTGACGACCTATTTGCTGCGTCGCGATGCGGAGCCAACTCAGGCACTGGCCCGCTTTATTGAACGGCTGGAGTTACTGGGGCCGGGAAACGCTTAGCTCCGAATTTCACTTCTGGCCCCTATCTTTGGAGGAAGCAGACCATGAGTCCATTCAAGACCGTTGCGTTATCGTCGCTGACGATACTGCTGACTGCCTGCGGCCAGTCGTCAAGCTCCACCGACACGGTGGAATCCCTCGCGGCAAATCCCGAGCGACTCAAGGAGCTGCGCCAGCAGTGCAAGACGGATCGCGCGAAGCTGGGCGACGATCTGTGCAACCGCGTGGCCGAAGCCACGAATAAGCGCTTCTTCGGCGATGGCAGGGTGCCTTACACCCCTCCCAAAGAGCCGCCTAAGTTCTGATCGTCCGCGTTCCACAACGAGTCAGCGATTTTTTCTGATACACCGCACTGCGCCTCTGCACGTGGCGTTTTCCCCTTGTTCTCCCCATCCTGAAACGATGCTTTTTGCGGCATCTACGTCCCGATAACGGTCTTTGACCGGCCTATACGCGCGCCTTGATCCTGATGCACGCGGCACGTTGTTGTGCCGTGATCGGAGGCAGGATCATGCAAGGGACGAACGTGCTGTTCGGTCAGATCGCCGTGGTGTTCGGCATCGTGATCGCCGGCGTGTGGGCAGCCACACAATGGACAGCCGCTGCCCTGGGTTACCAGCTACGCCTGGGCTTGCCGTGGTTCGACTTCCTGGGCACGCCCATCTATCACCCGTGGCGGCTGTTCGAGTGGTGGTTCTTCTTCGACGCCTACGCGCCGCGAGTCTTCGACATCGGCGGCGCGATTGCTGGCGGCAGCGGCCTGGTGGCCGTGTTGGTCGCCATCGGCATGTCCATCTGGCGCTCGCGCCAATCCAAGCTGGTTACCACCTACGGCTCGGCCCGCTGGGCCAGCGCGGACGACATCCACAAGGCGGGGCTTGACCAGTCAGCGGGCGTGTTCCTCGGCCTGCATCGCCAGCAGTACCTGCGCCATGAAGGCCCGGAGCACGTCCTGACCTTCGCGCCCACCCGTTCCGGCAAAGGCGTGGGCCTGGTGGTGCCGACCTTGTTGAGCTGGCCTGCGTCCGCCGTCATCCACGACATCAAGGGCGAGAACTGGAGCATCACCGCCGGCTGGCGCTCGCGCTTCTCGCACTGCCTGCTGTTCAACCCGACCGATGCCAAGTCGGCGGCCTACAACCCGCTGCTGGAGGTGCGGCGCGGCGCGCACGAGGTGCGCGATGTGCAGAACATCGCGGACATCCTGGTCGATCCCGAAGGAGCGCTGGAGCGACGCAACCATTGGGAGAAAACTTCGCACGCGCTGCTGGTTGGGGCCATCCTGCATGTGCTCTACGCGGGCGAAGACAAGACGCTGCGCGGCGTCGCCAACTTCCTTTCCGATCCTGCCTGCCCGTTCGAGCTGACCTTGCACCGGATGATGAGCACGCCGCATCTCGGCGATGACCCACATCCGGTCGTAGCGTCGGCAGCGCGCGAAGTGCTCAACAAGAGCGACAACGAGCGCTCCGGCGTGTTGAGCACCGCCATGTCGTTCCTCGGCCTGTACCGCGATCCCACGGTGGCCGAAGTCACCTCGCGCTGCGACTGGCGCATCGCCGACCTGATCGCGGCCGAACATCCGGTGTCGCTGTATCTGGTAGTACCTCCGTCGGATATCAGCCGCACCAAGCCGCTGATTCGCCTGATCCTGAACCAGATCGGGCGGCGGCTGACGGAATCGCTGGATGGCTCCGATGGCATTGCCCGCCGCCACAAGCTGCTGCTGATGCTCGATGAGTTCCCGGCGCTGGGGCGCCTAGACTTCTTCGAGACGGCGCTGGCCTTCATGGCGGGCTACGGCATCCGCAGCTTCCTGATCGCGCAGTCTCTCAACCAGATCGACAAGGCCTACGGCCAGAACCATTCGATCCTCGACAACTGCCATGTGCGCGTGACGTTCGCCACCAATGACGAACGCACCGCCAAGCGCATATCGGAGACGCTGGGCACCGCGACCGAGTTGCGCGCGCAGCGCAACTACGCGGGCCACCGGCTCGCGCCTTGGCTGGGGCATCTCATGGTGTCGCGCCAGGAAACGGCTAGGCCGTTGCTGACGCCGGGCGAAGTGATGCAGCTTCCGCCCGACGAGGCGGTGGTGATGGTGTCCAGCGTGGCGCCGATCAAGGCCAAGAAGCTGCGCTACTACGCGGACGTCAGCTTCAAGCGGCGCATGTTGCCATCTCCGGTGCTTGCTGCTGGGCGCTATGCCGATGCGCCGCCCTTGCGTCCGGATGACTGGAGTGGACTCGCTATTCCTGCCATGCCCGCGGCACCGGCTACGGCATTCGCCGATGGCCTGGAAAACCTGGGCGCGGCCGACGACGGCGGCCCGCGCCGCCAGCCAGAGCTTTCCGACATCGTCACCTACGACGCCGAGCCGGATCACTTCGCCACTGACCTCGCGCTGCTCGATGACGACGACGCACCGCTTCCCCTTCCACGCCAGTTCGACCCAGCCCTGCAGCGCACGGCCCGGCTGGCATCCCTTGACCCCAACGACGGAATCGACTTATGACCCAGCACCGCCTCAACGTGTTCATCCAGCCTGAGCACAGCAAGCGGCTCGACGAGCTGGCTGCCAAGAAAGGTGTCTCCAAGTCCAGCATCGTCGCCGCTGCCTTGGCATCCTGGCTGTCGCCCGATGCGGGCGACCAGCGTGAGGCTGCCATCGCCAAGCGGCTGGATCGACTGTCCCGTCATGCCGAGCGCCTGGAGCGCGACCAGAACATCCAGATCGAAACATTGGCGCTGTTCATCCGCTACTTCCTCACGGTCAGCACACCGGTTCCCGAAGCGCATCAGGATGCAGCGCGTGCCCAGGGCAAGGCGCGCTTTGAGCAGTTTGTCGAACAACTGGGCCGCCATCTGCTGCGTGGGCGCAGCCTGGTGCGGGACGTGGTGGAGGAATTGCACCCCGACCCCATGCGCATGGAGAAAGCGCAGGGGGCCTTATGAATTCCGCACCGCCAGCTTCATCCACGGCCACCTCGCTCGACCGTCGCATCCAGATGCTGCGCACTGCCATGGGGCCGCTGATCGCCGCCGCACTCGAAGACCCGGACGTGGTGGAAATCATGCTCAATCCTGACCGCACCCTCTGGGTAGATCGGCTGTCCACGGGCCGCGCGCCGATGGGCGTGGAGCTGTCCGAAGCGGACGGTGAACGCATCATCCGCCTCGTCGCGGCCCACGTTGGCGCTGAGGTCCATCGGGGCCAGCCGCTGTTGACAGCCGAGCTGCCCGAGACGGGTGAACGCTTCGAGGGCATCTTGCCGCCCGCTGCACCGGGACCGGCCTTCGCACTGCGCAAGCGCGCCGTGGGCGTGATCCCGCTGTCGCGCTACATCGAGGACGGGATGATGACCGCCGCGCAGGCGGGCCTGCTGGTGCAGGCCGTGCGCGAGCGCCAGAACATCCTGATCGCAGGCGGCACGAGCACGGGCAAGACCACGCTCGCCAATGCCTTGCTCGCTGAGATCGCCGCCACGGGCGATCGGGTGCTGGTACTCGAAGACACGGTGGAACTGCAATGCGCGGCTCGCGACCACGTGCCGCTGCGCACACGCCATGGTGTGGTGTCGATGCAGGAGCTCGTGCGTTCCTCCATGCGCCTGCGCCCGGATCGTGTCGTCGTCGGCGAAGTACGCGGCGCCGAAGCGCTGGATCTCATCAAGGTGTGGGGCACTGGCCATCCGGGCGGCATCGCCACGATCCACGCCGGCTCCGCGCTGGGCGCGCTGCTGCGTCTGGAGCAACTGATTCTCGAAGTGGCGATGAACCCGCCCCGCGCACTGATCGCCGAGGCGGTCCATGTGGTCATCCACATCGCCGGGCGCGGACGCAAGCGCCACATCGAGAGCATCGCCCGCGTCGTTGGCTTCGATGGCGCGGGCTACCAGTTGGAGGACGCGCTGGCGCCCGAGCTTCCTCCCATCGATTTCCTTTCCCCCATCCCACCTGGAGAACTTCCATGACGCACGTTGATGCTTTCCGTATTTCCGCAAATCCGCACCCATTGCCCACACGACGGGGTGGCTTTGTTTGCCCGGCCCTGCAGGGCCTGCTGCTCGCTACGCTGATGCTGCTGCTTGCGGGCACCGCCCAGGCCGCCGGTTCGTCGATGCCCTGGGAAGGGCCACTGCAGTCCATCCTCGAATCCATCCAGGGGCCAGTGGCCCGGATCATCGCAGTCATCGTCATCATTGCCACGGGACTGGCGCTGGCCTTTGGCGATACCTCGGGCGGGCTCCGCAAGCTGATCCAGATCGTCTTTGGCCTGTCTATCGCGTTCGCGGCTTCGAGCTTCTTCCTGTCGTTCTTCAGCTTCTCCGGCGGGGCGGTCGTATGAACGGCCCGCACGATGGAATGCAGGGCTTCGCTCCTGGCTTCGAGGTCCCGCTGCACCGCTCTCTGACCGAGCCGATCTTGTTGGGCGGAGCCCCGCGCACGGTGGCGATTGCCAACGGCACCTTGGCCGCTGCCGTGGGCCTGGGCCTGCAACTGTGGATTCCCGGCGTAGTGCTCTGGATCGTCGGCCATGCGCTGGCGGTCTGGGGCGCGCGTGTCGATCCGCAGTTCATGCAGGTCTTCGCGCGCCACATCAAGCACCGGCCGCTGCTGGACGTATAGGGGGATGTTGCCATGCTGAACCTTGCCGAATATCGCCGGCGGCCCGCGCTGCTGGCCGACTGGCTGCCCTGGGCCGGATTGGTGGCGCCGGGCATTGTGTTGAACAAGGATGGCAGCTTCCAACGCACCGCGCGCTTTCGGGGGCCTGACCTCGACAGCGCGACGCAAGGTGAACTGATTTCCACGTCGGCGCGGCTGAACAACGCGCTGCGCCGGTTGGGGTCAGGCTGGGCCTTGTTCATCGAGGCCGAGCGCCGGCCCGCCGCTAACTACCCACCCTCGGAGTTCCCCGAGCCACTGTCGTGGCTGGTGGATGAGGAGCGCCGGGCCGCATTCGAAGACTCGGGCAACCATTTCGAGAGCGGCTACTACTTGACGCTGGTGTACCTGCCGCCGGAGGAAGCCCGTGCCCGCGCAGCAGGAATGCTCTACGAGAACCGGCCGACCGAAGGCGTGGACTGGCGCGAGCGGCTGACGGCCTTCGCCGCGGAGACGGATCGCATCTTCGATCTGCTCGATGGCGTGATGCCGGAAATCGCGTGGCTGGATGATAGACAGACGCTGACCTATCTGCACTCGACCATCTCTACACGGCGTTACCGTGTGGGCATGCCCGAGGTGCCATTCCACCTTGACGCGCTGCTGGCCGATTCGCCGCTGGTCGGTGGTCTGGCGCCGATGCTGGGCGACCAGCACCTGCGCGTGGCGACGGTGCGGGGCTTCCCGACCTCGACCTGGCCGGGGATTCTTCATGAGCTCAACCGCCTCGGATTTGGCTATCGCTGGTCAACCCGGTTCCTTTGCATGGACAAAGCCGATGCGGAAAAAGAGCTTTCCCGCCTGCGCCGCCAGTGGTTCGCCAAGCGCAAGAACGTCATTGCGCTGCTGCGGGAAACCATCTTTCAGCAGGAAACGCCGCTGGTCGATACCGATGCCAGCAACAAATCGGCCGATGCGGACGCTGCGTTACAGGAGTTGGGCAGCGATCAGGTGGCCTTCGGCTACGTCACCACCACGGTAATGGTGCTCGATGCCGACCCAGCGAAGGCCGACGAGAAGCTGCGCATGGTGGAGCGGGTGATCCAGGGCCGAGGCTTCGTGACCATTCCCGAGACCTTGAATGCGGTCGATGCCTGGCTGTCTTCCATCCCCGGCCACGCCTACGCCAATGTGCGCCAGCCCATTGTCTCGACGCTGAACCTGGCGCACCTGATGCCGGTGTCCGCCGTATGGGCCGGGCCGGAGAAGAACGACCACCTCGACGGCCCGCCGCTGATCGTGACCCGCACCGAAGGTGCGACGCCGTTCCGGCTGGTCACGCACATTGGCGATGTGGGCCACACGCTGGTGGCGGGGCCGACTGGCATGGGCAAGTCGGTGCTGCTTGCCACGCTGGCGATGCAGTTCCGGCGCTACCGCGGCTCGCGCATCTTCGCGTTCGACATGGGGCGCTCGATGCGCGCGACCATCCTTGGGTTGGGCGGCGAGCACTATGACCTCGGGGCGAGCATGGAAGAGGGGGGCGATATCGCCTTCCAGCCGCTCGCCCGCATCGACCGCGAGGGCTACCGTGCCTGGGCGGCCGAATGGATTGAAGGCCGCTTGCGGCATGAAGGTGTCGCGGTCGGCCCCGAAGAGAAAGCGGCGATCTGGTCGGCGCTGGGCAGCCTTGCCGGTGCGCCTCTGGAGCAGCGCACGATGACGGGGCTTTCCGTGTTGCTGCAATCGAATGCGCTACGGCAGGCGCTTGCACCCTATGTCCTCGGCGGCGCGCACGGCAAGCTGCTGGATGCAGACCGCGACCGTCTGGGGATGGCCGACGTGCAGTGCTTCGAGATGGAGGAACTGATGCACAGCAAGGCCGCCGTCATAGCCGTGCTGCATTACCTCTTTGCGCGCTTCGATGAACGCTTCGACGGCGCGCCCACGCTGTTGATCCTCGATGAGGCGTGGCTGTTTCTCGATGACCCGGTGTTCGCAGCCCGTATCCGCCAGTGGTTGAAGACGCTGCGCAAGAAGAACGTCTCCGTGATCTTTGCCACGCAGTCGCTGGCCGACATCAAGGATTCGAGCATTGCGCCCGCGATCATCGAGAGCTGCGCCAGCCGCATCTTCCTGCCGAATCCACAGGCGACCGAGCCGCAGATCCGGACGATCTACGAGGGTTTCGGGCTCAACTCGCGCCAGATCGAGATCGTGGCGACCGCACAGCCCAAGCGGGACTACTACTACCAGTCCCGGCTCGGCAATCGCCTGTTCGACCTCGACCTGGGGCCGGCGGCGCTGGCCTTTGCGGGCGCCTCCACGCCGCAGGACCAGCGCGACATCGACGCGGTGCTCGCTGCGGGCACCAACTCCACATCATCTGAACCCACCCCGTTCGCGGTTACCTGGCTGCGCCATCGCGGCCTCCACTGGGCCGCCGACCTGCTGTCCTCGTTTCCTTCCCCGCCACCCCAGGAGAAATCACCATGACCATCCGTACCGCATTCACTTCCAAGCTGACTGCGCTGGCCGTTGCCAGCGCCCTCGCTTTCTGCACCGCCCAGCCCGCCCATGCCTTGTTCGGCCTGGGCGGTGGAGGAGGGGGCCGCATTGTGTTCGATCCGACGAACTACGTGCAGAACACCCTCACCGCCGTGCGCATGCTGGAGGAGATCAACAACCAGATCAAGCAACTGCAGAACGAGGCCCAGATGCTGATCAACCAGGCGCGCAACCTGGCCAGCCTGCCGTTCAATGTGGTGAGTCGTCTGCGCAGCAACCTGGCCCAGACCCAGCGGCTGATCGCCCAGGCCAAGGGCATGGCGTTCGACCTGGCGAACATGGACCAGATGTTCAAGCGGCTGTATCCCGAGCAGTACACCGCCGAGGTCAGCGGCGACCAGATGTTCCGGGATGCCCAGGAGCGCTGGAAGAACACGCTCAATGGCCTGCAGACCACCATGCAGATGCAGGCCCAGGCCTCACAGAACCTGCGCGATGACGAAGGCGTGCTGGCCGTTCTGGTCGGCCAGAGCCAATCTGCCGTAGGCGCCCTGCAGGCGATGCAGGCCATGAACCAACTGCTGGCCCTGCAGGCCAAGCAGTCCATCCAGACCCAGCGGCTGCAGATCACCCAGGACCGCGCGGCCTCGCTGGAGCTGGCCCGGCAGGCGGCGGCGGCCGAGCGCGGGCGCGAGGTGACGCGGCGCTTTCTGGGCACGGGCACGCCGTATACGCCGCAGACCGTCCATTTCTACGGCAACTGACGGGGCCGGCCATGAACGATGTTGCGGTCATCGACCGCTTCCTCGATACCTTCTCGCGCTACATCGACTCGGGTTTCGGGCTGGTGCAGGGCGAGGTGGCATTCCTGACGGCCTCGCTGATCGTCATCGACATGACGCTGGCCGGCCTGTTCTGGGCCATGGGCCATGCCACCGGCCAGGGCGAGGACGTGATCGCCAAGCTGCTGCGCAAGGTGCTGTATGTGGGGGCCTTCGCCTACATCATCGGCAACTTCAACACGCTGGCCGGCATCGTGTTCCGCTCGTTCGCCGGGCTGGGCCTGATGGCCAGCGGTTCCAGCCTGAGCATGGGCAACTTCCTGCAGCCGGGGCGGCTGGCTAAGACCGGCATCGACGCGGCGGCGCCCATCCTGGAGCAGATTCAGCAGATGGCGGGCTTCCCGGAGGTGTTCGTCAACCTCACCTCCATCGTAGTGCTGTTTCTGGCCTGGGGCATCGTCATCCTGTGCTTCTTCGTGCTGGCGGTGCAGCTTTTCGTGACGCTGATCGAGTTCAAGCTGACGACGCTCGCCGGCTTCGTGCTGGTGCCGTTCGCCCTCTGGAACAAGACGGCATTCCTCGCCGAGAAGGTGCTGGGCAACGTGGTGTCCTCGGGTATCAAGGTGCTGGTGCTCGCGGTCATCGTGGGCATTGGCACCGGGTTGTTTGCCGAGTTCAAGATTCCCGACGGGGCCGAACCCTCCATCGACCAGGCGCTGGTCATCATGCTGGCTTCGCTGTCTATGCTGGCCCTGGGCATCTTCGGGCCGGGCATTGCGACCGGGCTGGTGTCCGGCGGGCCGCAGCTCGGTGCTGGGGCGATGGCGGGAGCCACGCTGGGGGCGGCAGGTGCTGCCATTGGCGTTGGCGCAGCGACAGCCGGTGTCGGCAGTGCAGTGGCAGCCGGGGCGCGCATGGCTCCAGGCGCTGCCCGCATTGCGGCCAGCGGTGCGCGTGCCGCGACCTCGGCGTTTGAGGCGGGTTCGTCCGCGGCCGGCGGTGGCTTCAAGGGCGCTGCCGCCGGTGTGGGCAATGTGGCCAGGACCAGCGCCCAAGCCGCCGGGCAAAAGGTGGCCGATGGGACGCGTTCGATGAAGGAGCGCGTGGCTGCTGCTTTTCGGCCCGAGGGCGCGGCGGCATCCGGCACTGCGCCAGCCGGGCCAGACGCTGCTGGTTCACCTCCGTCCACCGAACAGCCCGCCTGGGCCAAGCGCCTGCATCGCAGGCAGCAGCTCACCCATGCCGCCACGACCACCGCTCACGCGTTGCGCAGTGGCGATGGCGGCAGCTCCAGCCAAGGCCCGAGCTTGCGCGACGACTGATGGACCTCGATTCCTGAACTTCAAGGAGAACCCTTATGCGATTCAAACGACCGCAGGTGCGCTACGCCGACACGCCGCAGCCTGCCACTCCGTACCAATCCGCTGCCCAGGTCTGGGACGAGCGCATCGGCTCAGCCCGCGTGCAGGCCAAGAACTGGCGCTTCATGGCCTTCGGTTGTCTCACGCTGGCCGTGCTGATGGCTGGGAGTCTGGTCTGGCGGTCAGCGCAGTCCATCGTGACTCCCTATGTCATCGAGGTGGACAACGCGGGCCAGGTGCGGGCCGTGGGCGAAGCCGCCACACCCTACCAGCCCAGTGATGCCCAGGTGGCCTACCACCTGGGCCGCTTCATCGGCCTGGTGCGCTCGCTGTCCATCGATCCCATCGTGGTGCGGCAGAACTGGCTGGATGCCTACGACTACACCACTGACAAGGGTGCGGTCGTGCTCAACGAGTACGCCCGCGTGAACGATCCCTTTGGCCGTATCGGAAAGGAATCGGTGACGGTGCAGATCAGCAGCGTGACTCGCGCCAGCGAGTCATCTTTCAACGTGCACTGGACGGAGACGCGCTTCATCAACGGGGCGCTGGATCGCACCGAACGCTGGAACGCGGTGGTGTCCACCGTGCTGCAAACCCCGCGCACCGAGCTGCGCGTGCGCAAGAACCCCCTGGGCATCTACGTCAACGGCTTGTCGTGGAGTCGTGAACTCGATTCTTCTGAAGGAACCAAGCCATGAATACGTCTTTCCGTACATCCGCCTTGCCGGTGATCCTGCTTGCTCTCACGGGCTGCGCCACGCAGGGCAAGCCGCCGCCGACCATTTCGCTCGATGAGCCGGTGCAGGTCCAACCGTTGCCCGAGGCGCCGAAGCCGGTGCAGGTGGTCGGCATACCCGAGCCGCTCGCGCTTCCTGGTCAGATGAAGCCGTTGCCTGGTACGGAGGATGCCAAGGTATCGCCGGAATCTGCCGACGAGAAGCTGCGCGTGACTCGTGCCAATGCCGAGGCACGTATTGCGCCCACACGCGAGGGCTATGTCAACGCGATCCAGGTGTGGCCATTCACCGATGGCGCGCTGTATCAGGTCTATGCGGCCGTAGGCCGCGTGACGGTGGTGTCGCTGCAGCCGGGCGAGGAGCTGGTGACGGTGGCCGCCGGTGACACTGTGCGCTGGATCGTTGGTGACACGTCCAGCGGCAGCGGCGATGCGCTCCGCGTCAATGTGATGGTCAAGCCGATCCGCTCGGGCTTGAAGACCAATCTGGTCATCACCACTAGCCAGCGCACCTATCTGATCGAACTGACTTCGACCGAGAAGACGTGGATGGCGTCAGTGTCCTGGGAGTACCCGAAGGACAAGATGTTGGCCCTGCAGCGCCAGGCGCAGGCAGCAAGCGCAGCCGCGCCGGTCGATAGCGGCCTGTCACTGGAGAAGATCCGTTTCCGCTACGCGGTCAGCGGCAGCAATCCGCCATGGAAGCCGCTGCGCGCCTTCGATGACGGCGAGAAGGTCTACATCCAGTTTCCTCCGGGGATTGCCCAGGGCGAGTTGCCCCCGCTGTTCGTGATCGGCGCGCAGGGCGATGGGCAACTGGTGAACTACCGCTTTCGCTCGCCGTACTACATCGTGGATCGACTGTTCGGCGCGGCCGAACTGCGCCTGGGCGGCGGAAACGGGAAGGGCGGGGGTGACGTGGTGCGGATCGAGCGCACGGATGGCGTGAGGGAGAACTGACCATGGGCCAAGACGACACTCCAGACCTTGCCGCCAATACCTCGCCTTCGGTGGGCAAGGTAGCGCCAGAGGCGATGGCGCTGCGCGCCCAGCCGCGCCCAGTTACGCGCCTGAACCGGCGCACGCTGGCCATGTTCACGGGTGGCTTGTCGGTCGCCGTGCTCGGGGCCACGATTTGGTCATTGCAGCCGCATCGGCGCGGCGCAGGTGAACCTCGCGAACTGTACAACGTGGATCGGGTGTCGAAGTCCGAAGGGCTGGACGGGTTGCCTTCGGATTACTCCAGGTTGCCGAAGGCGCCGGAACTGGGACCGCCGCTGCCAGGCGATCTGGGGCCTGCCATCGTGGCCTCCCAGCAGCCTACCTATATGCCGCCCGGCCATGATCCCCAGGATGCCTTGCGCAAGGAGGCCGAGGCGGCGGCAGCTTCATCGGTATTTTTCCGCTCGGGGCAGCAGGGCAGGGCTGCAGCTCCTGCCGTTGCCACGGCGGCGGTTGCGCCGGGCAATGCTCTGGCGGACTTTGATCCGCTGGCTACGGGCCCGGCCTCGACGGCCGCCCAGTTCACCGATTCGACCACTGCGCAGAACCGGCAGGAGCAGAAAGAGGCATTCCTGAGAGGCGGCTCTGCGGAAACCCGCAATTCCGGGAGCCTCCAGATGCCCGCCTCGCCATACCAGGTGATGGCTGGGACGGTGATCGCTGCAGCGCTGGTGACGGGCATCAAGTCCGACCTGCCGGGCGACGTGATCGCCACGGTGACGGAGCCGGTCTACGACACGGCCACCGGACGCTTCCTGCTGATCCCGCAGGGCTCGCGCATCTTGGGCAAGTACAACAGCCAGGTGAGCTATGGGCAGAGCAGGGTGCAGATGGTGTGGAACCGCATCATCCTGCCCGACACGTCGTCGCTGACGCTCGACAACTTGGTGGGCACCGATCCGGCCGGTTATGCCGGGCTGGAGGATGGGGTGGATCGGCACTCGGGCCGCATCCTGGCCGGCGCGGCACTGACCACCTTGCTGGGTGTGGGGGCGGAGTTGGCTGCGCCTGAGAACCGGCAGGATGGCAACCGCATCGTAATCGCTGGGCGCGATAGCGCGCAGGACAGCATCAACCAGGTGGGCCAGGAGATGACCCGGCGCAACATGAACGTCCAACCGACGCTGACGGCGCGGCCAGGCTTGCCGGTTCGGATTATTGTGGCGAAAGACTTGGCCCTTCGTCCGTACCAGCCACTCTTCTATCAGCGCGGAGGTATCCGATGAGCACCGCAAAAAAGCTCCGCCTCGGCCCTCTGCCCAAGACAGAGAGCACCAAGCTGACCTTCACATGCCTTGCCAGCCTGAAGGCCGACCTCGACCGGTACGCGGCGATGCACGCGCAGGCGTATGGCGAAGCGGTGGATGCTGCCACATTGATCCCGTACATGCTGGAAGCTTTCATGGCCGGAGATCGGGGATTCAGACGCGTCGATAAGCCTAAGGTCTTCGCCCCGAAGCCAGTATGACGGCGATGTAAGCCCGCATGAACACGCTTCACCTTGCTGCGGCAGGTTGGCAGTCATGACCGTTCTCGGCACGCTATGGACTGTGGGTGATGGCAATGGATGCTGTCGCGCTTTCTGCAAGGAGATGCCCCATGCGTGCCAGGATTTCAGACGGTCAGAAGCAGTTTCAGCCTGCACAGGCGGATGGTGGCGTGGACGGCGATCGGGCCATGCGTGCCGCGCATTTGCTGCAGCAGGCGCTCAATCTGCTGGGGCAGGGCTTGGCACCGCCATCCGGGCCTGCATCGGATCGGCATGACCGGCTGCTGCGCCTGCCCGAGGTGCAGCGGCTGACAGGCCTGGGCCGCTCCGTGATTTACCAACAGATGCGTGATGGGGTGTTCCCGCGCTCTATCAAGGTTGGGCCGCGTGCGACTTCCTGGTCGGAGGCTGCCGTCCATGGATGGATTCAGCAGCGGCTAGCGGCCAGCAGCCGCTCAGTTTGAATGATTGAATTTTGTTATAGAAATAGTATTAGATGCTATTTCTTACGCGAATTGGACCGCGAATATCTCACATCAGCCTAGAGTTGACGCCGACATCAATCGGCCGAAATTCCGTTTCTGACCGCTCGGCGACCGTCTCAATCCGACCCAACTGCGACATTCAAGATGTTGGTTTGGGTGCGCTAGTACGGTCGCCCATCCATTTGGCCTCGGACGGCCACGGTTTTTTTTTGAGGCCTTCAGGTCTGTACGCCGCCAGGCGCCTCCTTAGAAGAAACCTCTCGTCTATTGATACCCGAACGTAGCCTAGCTACAAGAGTAAGGTACCGGCGGATGTCTTCGAGGTTCTTGAAATAGTAGTAGTCGTCGGCACTTCCTGCCTTCCCCGCCTTCGATAAGAGGAGCTCAGCTTCCTTCAACAGGCCGATGGCATCACGCGCGTATGGAGCCTTCTTAGCTTGATAGTACCGAGCGATTCCCATGCGAAGATTGCACAGCATTTGGGGCTTGCCGTTCTTCATGGCCTCATTCATTGCGGAATCGCCGGCAGGAATGTTTCCAAGCCGATACTGAATGAGGCCAAGCGTGATTTGCGCATCCCCGCTCTTGGGGTTGAGATTTACTGCTTCCTCTGCGAATGGAAGTGCCTCGGGAAGCTTTTGGAGGATGTGAGACAGGAACCATGCGTACCTGTCCTTCAGCGCCGCATTCATCGGCTCTTCAAGCAATGCAAGCTTAAAGCTCTCGTCAGCGCCGTCGAAATCTCGACGGTCGACAGCAATCTTTGCTGCCTTGGCATACTGGTTTCGGAACGCATCTGCTACGCGGTCCCGAACATATGCTTTCTCGAGCCGCTCCCGATGCAATGCCTGCTTGTCGACTTTCCCTGCGACCCGCTTGATTTCGTCGCGGCCAGCCGCATCAATCCTTTGGAGCTGCTTCAGAAAAAACTGCTTGGCCAGTTCTACGATTTCCACATCATATGTTGCGCCACGATCTGTCGTGGTAACGAAGTACGTTTCGTCCAGTCCGGACTGGAAATCGACATGCTGCAATCCAACCTCCTGGCAGGCATCGCCTACGCATCGGCCATCGATTGGACATGCCAACGAAACAAGGATGAGGAAGACCTTTCGCCGAAGGTCATCAATGCGCATCCACGCGTCTTGATATAGGAACTCCAGCAACTGGTCGCTCGTCTTTCGCAGGATTTGCTCAAGTGCCCCGTCAATGCCGCTTCCAGAACGTGCGATGTACTTGACCAAGGTGTCAATCAACAACGGTTTGTTGGTTAGCTGAGCACAAACCTGACGTAGCCACGGATCGCCAGCTTGATTGATTGCGACAGCAGCGTACTCGTTTCCAAGGCGCCGCATCAATCGAAGAGCTTCAGCGTCAGAGAGGCCCGCCACTTGAATTCCTGTAGCAGGGAGGAACTCGCGCCGCCTGGACGTTATCAAGATTCGCCCCACCTTCTTGCCCGCCTTCTTGAAGAAGGCAGAGAGCTCTTCGACTTTTTCGGGCGAAGTGGCGAGCGTCTCTGTGTTGTCTAACACTAAGAGCACGTCATCGCGCTTGAATTTTTGTTCGGCGAGTTCACCCGCGACTTTATCGATGAGTGCTGTACCCGATACCTGATACCACTTCTTTTCAATTACGGGATAAAGACACAGGAGAAGTTCTCGAATACTGTCTTCCATTGCATCGGAGACACCCTTGAAGTGCACCAAGCCGTCGGATGTCCAGCGCGTCATCTTCGAGCTGTAATAGCTAATGATGCTCGGGAACTTCCCATCGATCTCGATTTCTCCTTCGAGCAGGCGGTTTAGGAATTCGAGTGCAAGCGTTGTCTTGCCAAACCCCCCATCTCCATAAATCAGACAAAACCGCGTGTCCTCGTCCTCCATCCACTCCTTGAGGGTGCCGAGCTCTTTAGTTCGCCCTTCAAACGTATCAGTCTGGCGGACAGGAACGTTGTAGTAGACGGATTGGACGCGGTCGCCGACTTCAACATCTTTCAAGTCGAAGCGCAACGAACCGAGTTCCACCCCGACATCGAAGACCGTATTCGACGGCAAATCAAGCGTGACCTCATCGGAAACGTCCACGTTTAGAAATTGTCCATTGAGCTTCCAGATCCCTTTTCGAGGCGCAATTCCGCCAACCACAATGGCTCTGCCGTCGTAAATGAGTGGCGTTACGAGATTGAATTCGGAATCGCCGAGCGAAACTCGGAGTTTCGCTCCGTCAATAACAGGTAGCGTGCTGGAGAACAATCGTAGCGCGCGTTCGGTAAGGTCAATGAGCTTGGGCGTCCAGAGCTGCGCATCTGCGCGTGATAGGACACCGTGCGCTGGCTTTTTATTACGAAATTGAACCCAAGCGTTTAGGTCTTTTGAAAAGCACTGGTGAGCGCCCTCTGTGACCTCAAACCAGCCGACCATGAAATTCTTCGTAGCGTGACTGCGGATCGAGGGAATGGCGACTTCGAGAATTTCGCCATAAAGACCTTCCGACGGCTGCGCAAACCTAGGAATCAACTGCGTCAAGTTTGCTTCAGCCGGCGAGAACGGCGTGAGTTCTCGAATCGCCTCAATCGAAACGATCGAAAGCGTCTGCATGAGGGAGCGAAACACCGCACTCAGGTAGGTCAGACGCTCGACGTCTGTCGCGAGCGCCTTTGCGACGGAAACCTCTTGCTCGTAGATTTGCTTCATGCTGTATCGATGTTGAATGAACTAGTTCTAACTATTAGAACGGATTCCCACCTCCTCACGCGAAAGTTGAAAGGTGCGGCCTCAAATCTCAAGTGCAACGCCTGCCCACATCAATGAGCAGTTGAGGAACGGCAGCCATTATCGTGGCAATGAAGTGCAGTGGCGAGTTCCAGTCGTGCGTGGGGCGCTTGGCCTCAGTGATGCTGTGTGGCTGGTACGTCCTACGGGGAGCAAGTCCGTCGACCCCAACCATGCGGCCGATGCAGCGAACACCATTGTTTACCCACGTCGCAACCGCAGCACCCTTCGCCAAGCAGTCAAAAGCAACAGAAGTCCGACGGCCGCGGGGATAAAGGAGTCGTAGTGTCACCCGGCAACATTCATACCCAGCGTCTGCGGCTCGCAGAAAGTTAGTTAGGCAACCCCAAACCAGTCGGTCGCGACAGACCGCATCTGGCCGAAGCCGGGCCTAACTACCAGTGGGCGCAGCACCGCAAAGCTGACTTTCGGGGCTGCGCCTTGAGAGTCCAGTTGAGGACAGGCAGTCAACGGGTGCGGGGCGTCATCAATCGGCCAGAAGCGGCTGGCGACATCAGGAGAAAGCGGTCACTAAACGCCTAAACTAAACGGAACAGCCAGCGAAGCTAGCCCTGGTCCGCGCAAGCGAAAGGTTAGATTTTCTCGTCCATGTGGGTCACTAAAAATGTGGCAGTGAATGTGTCGCTACTAATCAGCCGTACTTCATGCCCCTCGAACACCACTGCGAATCCCACGTCGACTGAGTCCATGGGTTTGTTCTGCTTGCCAAGTGAGCCAATTACGCCAATGACCTTGTGGCGCAGGGGATCTCCTTCAAATTTGATCCCCACCAAAGAGATAGCAATCTTGCCACCAAAGAGTTGTGCCGTTTCTCCCGTCTTTAGGGTGACTCGCTGCACATTAATGCTAGGCGAAGGCTTGGTTGCGAGGTCGCTCGACGCCGAACCCGGCGCAGCCATAGGGTACGCTGCCGCAGCACTCTTGGCCCCCTGAAGCTCGAGCTTCAGTGACGACACTTCCGAGCGGAGCTGGACCTCTGTCTTTTCAAACTCCTGGTTCTTCTCTCGTAGGTAGTTAACGAGTCCATCGTTTGTGTCTTTACCGTTGCTGTGACCATAAGCGACGCAAGCCATGCCTACACCTACCAGAGTTGCACCTGCAATTAGGCCTGCAACTAGTCGCTCCATCAGGGTACTCATATTTTTTCTCAATGTTGTTTGGTAAACCTGGACTAAGGAAGGCCGCAGCAATTCTCTGGCCATATCGCCTGCGATCTAAAACGGTGGATCCGATACGCGCGAAAAGTGCTTGCAGTCCAGCTTTGAGGAGTGCTTGGCACCTATTACATGCTAGGAAGATCGATCACATACACAATTGTTACAAACACTATAGCCTAAGCTCCGACTGGCCGCTTTAAAGCATTTCGTCGAAGGACGGCTCTGGGTCGGACTGTGCCGATCATCGTCGGGCCCAGTTCGACCATCTGCCGCCGATCACATAAACCTTCGCAGTACAACCGAATGACGGGTCCGCATTCAGCAGTGGACCTCCATCGGGCAATCCAGTCAAGGACATTCGACACGGGGCTCGCGTCGCAGCCAAGCCCCGCTCGCCCCCTACTAGGATCTTCGGGTCAGGGAGAGATCTCCCTGTAGATGTCACGAAGACAGAGCCCTATGGCGCGCTCCTCTGCATTTGCTTCAAGGAAGCCCAGCACATAGAGCTCTCGAGGGATAACGCTTCGCAACTTACCGTTGAGATCTCGGTGCTGCTCGTCTCGATCGAGCAAGTCCTTGATTTCGTGACGATACCAGTCATACCGCTCCTGCAGCCGAAACTCCCTTACATGGCTAGCGGACGGACCATCCGCCCCCTTCAACGCGAGCACCACATCATTAGCTTGGAGCGGTCCATTGAGCGTCTTTCGAAGCGTTCCCCTAGACGAAAACTGAACTGAGATCTTCGTGGTGTCAAGCGGGTGGGCGAAACCTTTACCGCGTGGATCTCCTGCAGTCTTAACACCCGAGTTGCACTGAGCGCACGACGGCACGAGGTTGCTTAGGGACACGGCCAAGTATGGATAGGCGGACTTCGGCAGGTAGTGGTCCAACGGTGGCCGCAACTGAAACGCCGCGGCGCCTCTCACACCTTTGGCCTTCTCGACGTGCAGGTTGACGTGATTGGCCTGGCAGTACGGGCAGATTCGAACTTGATAGGCTTGAACCAGAGCGTATGCGCCCCAACCATTTTCCTGGCGGCAGAACCACTCGTAGTCGAGGCACTTGTTAATGATTGTCAGCGTGTTTTTGTGCGTTACATGATTGGGATAAGTGCTCTTCTTACGACTAACGGCGTAAGCTGAAAACGCCGGGAACCTGTTAACCACATCGCTGGCAAAAGCCTCAATTTCTGCTGGCGTGCCGAGAAGGACGACTCGCAAGGAATTCTTAATATGATCGATCAACGACCGGTCATAAGGGTCCTTGCCGACAGCGATCACGGAACTGGACACCTGCGTGTCAAATCTGACCCTCAGCAGCTTGAAGTGTTTTTCTTGTTCTGCCTGAGGCAGAGGTTTCAACTTAAGCATGTCGATGCTGCCTCCGCCGCTGAAGCTCACCGAGAAGGTAAGTTCGAAGCTGAGGTGAGGCGATTTGCTCGATGAGTCCTTCCACTTCCTTCTCACGCTCAATGAGGGGCGCAGTCGTGCGCAAGAACGCCACGATCTTTTCGTACAGAGCTTCCGCCATATTCCCGGAGAACTCGTCCACTCCATACACGTCTGTCAAAATCTCCTTGGGTCCGTACGCGAAGCCGTTTCGCATCTCGCCCGACTTCACGTCGAAAAGCCTGTTTGGCGGCGCGTCCCCTGCGACGATTAAAGAGTGAGTAGCCAAAATCAGGTGGATCTCCCCGAAAGAGGCTCGGTAGTGCTCGATGAACTTCAAAAGATCACGGAGATACTTCCGCTGCCATGCGGGATGCATAAACATCTCGCCTTCGTCGACCACGAGCACAATCGATCGAGTGCCTTTCTTTCGAAGGGTCTCCAGCGCGGCACTAAGCGATGCAAACAGCATCAACAACGCTACCTGGCCGCTGCTGAGCTCAAGGAAGTTCCAACGCAAAAGGCCGAGATTTTCTGCTTCCTGCAACCCAGCAATGACCATTGGCGAAAGGGAGCGGAGTAATCGGGAATAAGCCAGCAATTCTTTGGGCATTTCAGCCGCAGCGGCCTTCTTCAACTGCTCCATTGCTTTGAGAATATGCGGCGCTGTTATAAGCCCCCTTGATCGTTCGCCTCGGTTGCGGAGAAATCGGACGACCGCAACGTTTTTACTACCTGGCGGCTCTTCGTTGCGGTCAATCTCGAGAAGAAAAAACTCTGCCGCTTTCGGCCCATCCAGCCTCGTCCGATGCAATTCAATAGCAAGCAGGGAACTCGTCCGTGGACTGAGACCACTCGCGAATTCTTTAAGCCGATCGATCTCCTTCGATAAGCGCGATTTCCGGCTTGATGTCGCCTCGGCTATGTCCGCGGGAAACAAGGTCGACGCGAATTTCTCGATTTCTTCGTCGATGTCCAGGTGTTCAGATATTTCGAGCTGGACCCGTGCACGGCGAATGAAAGGGATGTCTTTTGGCAACGAACCAGCGGCTTGGCAGAGCGACGTCCCGTTAAAGGAATTCGTACCAAACGATGGCGTTACATCAATCGTGCGACCGAAGGCGAGCCCTCGTCGCCGGGCCGACTCGAACGGTGATGTCGTATAGAAGACAGTACCGAACCGCTCCTTAGGCCGCGTGGTTTCGTCGGCAGTCAAGGGGCCAGATAGACGAAGTGCTTCTTGGCGAACACCTGGATCAAGACGAACGACCCCAGATTCGTCGCGCCATATGGTGCCGAGCGGCCGCTCGCGACCATATGGCGTCAACGTGCGGCATACATCCAGCAGCAATGTAGTCTTTCCCTCACCGTTCTCTCCGTAGACGACTGTGAGCGAGTCCACGGAAAGCTGCACTCCAGAATCGAGGTATCTTTCATTGGCGAGCACCTGAATCGTTGGCCCAACGCGCTGGCCGCGTGCCCTGGGAACTATCGAAAACGTGTACTCCGATGTCAGTGACAGGACCGAGATCGCGTTAGTTTTCAAGTGCTGGATGACAAACGCCAAGACGACTGGCTTTACCACCGCTTCCCCTTATATTGCTCTTGCGTTCTCGTGATGATAACAAGCCGTAAGCGGTGGGAATATTAGTTTCCGCCAAAAATTCGGCCAGCATGTTCACCCCATGATCTGCCGAGCCAGCGAAGCTTACGCAAAGAGGAAGAGCAATGGGTCGCATCGATCTGCGTCGGACTGGATGCGACGTCATTACCAAGTGGAATTTGGCGCGCAAAGTCTTTGGGCCAGTCAGCAACCAATCTCAGTGGTCAAACATGAAAGTGCGCTGACGGGCCGCTGGCCGATATCCGACCGATCGGCTCAATCGCCTGAGCGTCTGTTGCACCTTGGAAGCGGTCGCCAACGAAACAGGCGATCGAGGGGCAGTTGTGGGTCGATCGCTGGCCGACACGAAGGACCGCTGATGGGTACCCTCGGTTTATCGCACTGCCCTATCAAGTCTGCCATCCAACGACAGACCGCTCGCGCAACCAAAAGCAGTCCCTTGCAGGAACAACTCCAAGGGCTGCTACGGCCGAACGCAGCCGGTCACGACCAGAGGATTGGTCAGCCATAACCGGCGCATGCGGTCAAGTCAGTCGGAGTACGCAGCTATTTCTGAAGCAGATCCCAGAGGAGGTTGCTAGCGTCCGTGGGGAGCTTACGGTGGTTGTTGTGACCCTGGGGACAGACGTTGGGATAGGGCAGATGCTGCGAGAACTACCTCTTGAGGCTTCAGCAAGTGCATGGAAACTTGGTTGTGACTAAGCCTGGGCCCAGGCAGAATAGGGTCAAACTTCCCCGTTTCCATGACCTGGCTCCCTGGGGCCACTTCAATCTCCGAGGTGTTCATGTAGGTTGGGAAGTTCGGCGCGTAACTATCTGATTTCAAAAATCATAGCAAAGCGGGGGAACAAATGGGGGAACAATCGGCAAAATTGAAGTGAAATATGCTAGGTTTCATGGGGTCTCGAGACTTTCATTCAATTCCCGCCAGCCACCATACAGCACAACGCCACACAAGAGAAATGCCTCTGTGTGGCGTTGTTTTTTGCCTGTTTGATTGTCTGGAATTGTCCAGAAAATCACACCGAAATCACACGGAAATCATACCGATCTCATTTCACGGCCTTCAGGTTGGTCTTGGGCTTCTGGAAGTCCTCTGGGATGAACTTCCCGTAAGTGCGAAAGACCATCTCCACATCTTCATGCTCCAGTTGCTGGGCACCGTACCTTGGGGGGCGCCTGTGGTCAGAAGTGTGGACGCATAGGTGTGCCGAATTTGATATGGATGGAGGTACGGGATGCCGGAGCGCTTCATGATCGGCAGCCACGCATTCTTGCGAACCTGGGCATCAGTGGCCCATGGCTTTAGCGTGGATGAATTTAGCCAAACCCGGTGTTGAACCAGAATTGAAATGCAGGCCGCTCGTCTACCCGGCAGGCGCGAAGAATTGCTTCACGCTCCGCCTGTGTGAAAGGACTGATCACATAGTCGCTGGCTTTGCTCGTCTGTCGAGCTTCACCAGGGCAATCCGGTCGAATGGATTGCTCTCGATCAGCCCATCGTTCAGCGCGTCATCCATGACCGCTCGATTAACGCGCGCTAGTGGATCCGCATGTTCAGGCCTTCTTCACGGTCCGCTTGGCAGAAGAAGCTGTCACCGCCACGAATTTGGGTGTTGTACTTCTGGTCATAGGCTTCTTGTTCGCGCTGTAACACATAGTGAAGGGGTCTATACGCAGAAAGATTGAGCTGTCGAATTTCGAGATTGATGTCGCGCATGGAGCGGAACTCCCCGGCACGGTCCACATCAGCTTGGATGCTAATGGGAGGCAAGCGTTTCGGCCTGCAATGAGCAGGTCGCCCATACTGGTTCGACCCGGGGTGTTGATTAGCCAGGCGCTACGAGCAGTGCTTTCAGCGCCTCATCATTGGGGAAAGACTTGCGCAGCTCCAGCTCGAATCGTGCCTCCGCCTGACGCTGGTGTTGTGCCTCAATGTTCGATGGACTGTCTTGCAGTTGCACGCTGATGATGGCTTCCATGACACACTCCTACACTGGTGGGATACACAGTAAAGAGTGTTCTCAAGAGCTGTTTATTTGTACAGATATTTTGCGACATCCAACAAAAAACCGCCCTGGGGCGGTTGTGGGAGCAATGATGCCTGTGGAAGAAGGGGGCACAGCCCGGGTGCGACCATTGTTTCTTCGTGATAGGTGTAGTGATTCAACCAAGGTGACAACGGGCAAAAAAAGGTAGCTAACAATTGTTAGAATGATTCGCAAATGTAAATTTGACATTTAACAATGGAATCATATGCACTCAATCAGAAAGCTACTTTTTTTGGTCTTCTTTCTCGCTGCGAACCTTCTAGGAGGGCTTGCATATGCGGAAAAGATCTTAATTTTGAATCTCTATGGCGAATTCATGCAGCCGAATTCAAATTTGAAAAGTGGGCTGGAGAGTGATGGTCACCAAGTAACTGTCGTGGTCAATTCATATCCGTCAACGCTAGCTACTAGCGCTCAGGATGCAGCCAATGGCTATGATCAAGTGTGGGTGTTTATGAATGATGCAGACATGAGCCGCGTCGCCCAGAGAACAGCCCTCAAGCAATCGATCATTTCCTACTTGAGCAGTGGAGGACGTGTTTACCTGCAGACCGAGGTGAGCTGCTGTGGTGCGGCTGCAATGTTTGTCAAAGACATACTGGCCACTGTCGTCAAGCCTTCATCAGTTCTTGCCAATTTTGATCACACTGTGATCAGGAGTGGGGGGCAAGCCTTGATAAACAATGCAGTCGCGGGGGCTTATGGGGGTGAGGGGCTGTGCCGTGCAGTGAGTACTTCTGCGTATCGTGAGACCTCGGGCGTAAAGACTCAGAATCAAATTGTTGTATCTTCCGACAACCTGGAAAGTACAGTTGCAGCCTTTTTTCCTGAGACAGATCTGAACGCAGGAGCAGGGAGGCTGGTGGTTCTGGGGGACATAAATTTCTACGGGCCCGGCTTTGGCGCCGCAATGCCCGTACAGAATCTTGCTTTGGCTCAAATGTTCGCAAATATTCTGCAGGGTCGGGAAGTTATATCCACGTGCCCACTAGCTGAAGCTGATGTCTTTTCTGTATACAATATGGGTGTAGTTATGCAGACGATGTCTGTTCTTTTGAATGATCAAGAGAATAGATTTAGTGCTACTGCTGCAACCATAAGCAATGTGAACATGGCAAGGGTTGGAAGCGTACTAAATGCTTCAGGAGTGGCGGAGCCTGGCATTGATTTAGTAGCGAGCTCCGGGGTAATCACTGTCCAGCCTTCTGTAGCCAATGGCGTTTACAGATTGACGTATCGAATTTGCCAAAAATCAAATACACAGTCCTGTGTGGTCAATATTGCGAGTATCCTCGTTCAAGGACCGACAGTGGATGCAGTCATTGATGATTTTACAGCCACGCCGTTCTTTGCTGCTGTCGGGGGCACCACAGAATCCGTGCTTGCTAACGACCGTGTCAATGGCATTACTGCCTCCAGTCTAAATGCAGTATTGACGCAGCAAGGGGTTTGGCCAGCAGAAATATCAATCAATGGAGATGGGATAATTGCAGTGGCGCCGAAGGCTGCTGTTGGTGACTATGCGTTGACCTATCAGATTTGCATGCTGCCTCCAAGAGGTCAAATTTGTGAAACAGCAATTGCCACCCTGACTGTGAAGGCAATTAATGTACAAGCTGCAAATGATGACTATTCCTCTATTCCAGTCAAGGGTTCAAGCGGTGGCTCCCTGCCATCTGTACTCGCGAATGACACAATAAATGGTAGCTCTGCCTCTGCAGCCAATGCTCAGGCCACCTCTCAAGGAGCATGGCCGAATGGAATCCAAATCTCTGTTGATGGGGCAATTTCTGTGTCCAAGGGGACTCCCGCTGGAAAGTATTCCTTGAGCTATCAGTTGTGTTCTGTAGCTGATCCAACTGCCTGTAGCCTTGCGTCCGTAACTTTGACCATAGAGGCCGAATCTGTGCCAAGTGTTCCCACGTCGGTGCCATCGTTGCAACAGTGGGCGGTAGTAGCGTTATCGTTGATCCTAACTCTATGTGGAGTAAGTCGTCTTCGCAGATATACACGCTAGCAAAGAAGCCACCAGCAGGTGGCTTTTTTATCTCTGGGCCGAAGGCGAGGCTGTATTGACCTAGCGCTTTCTGCACAGGTCAGTACACCAGCGCGCACTTTCAGCAGTTGCTGCGCGAGCAGGACATCACCTGCAGCATGATTAGAGCAGGTGAGGTCTGGGACAACTCGGCGATGGAGAGCTTCTTCAGCTCAGTGAAGACCCAGCACAAGGCCAGGAAGGTGTACCGCAGCAGGGAGTAGGCTCGTGCCGACGTGTTCGACTACATCGAGCGCTTCTACAGCCCAACGCGTCGGCATTCGACGGTGGGCTACGTCAGTCCCGTGCAGCTCGAACCAGCTCAAGAAGCTTAGATAGGTGTCAACGAAACCGGCAGCAGTCCGACACCTTAGTGAGATCCCGCTGTGCTGCTGAGACAGAGGTTCGGCCCGATGCGTACTCTGCACTTTCTGTGCGCGACAGAAAAAAGAAATGCCACCCAAAGGTGGCAAAAGCTCACTAGAAAAAGCCGACCTTGATTACTCAAGGATCTCGTGCAAATAAAGAGAGGGAGGGAGGAGAGGCACGAACTCGGCACAAACCGTTAGGTTCATCTTATCGTTTCTTCGGCGCCTGATAAGCGAGGTCAAAGAGAAATATGTCATCAATTGACAAAAAAGAGCCCGCTCAATGCGGGCACAGTGATGGACTAGCTCAGAAATGCTTCTTCCTCTTTTCCCTCAGAAGCGCTGAAATCATAAATGATGTCTATCGATAAAATTTGGTAATTGTTTTAACAAAAGTAAGCTGTAAGCTGTGCGTCAGAAAGGATGCGTGGAACGAAGAAAAGCCCGCCAGAAGCGGGCCAAAGTCTGTCCATGAAGAGGCTCCAGTATAGGGCATGGCTTTGCTTTTGTATCATCGATAGTTACAAACAATGCCGAGGGGGAAGGTGGGTGACCTTGGGGCTCTTGGGGAGTTTTGGGGAACCTCGGCGCTTACAGAGGCGGCGGGAGTTTCTTCGGCAAAGGAGGGGCGGCAGAGGGGTTTGTCTCCGTAGTCCCATTGGCTGCTGTACACCGAGCTAGCTTGCCAACATCACCACGAGAACCGTGCACAGCAAGGCGACATAGACCTTGGCGTGAATGCTGTCGGGGATCTTGCCAATCCACAGCGAGCCTAGCCGAATGCCAACCCACGAACCCAGTACCAAAGTCATGCAGGCACGCACGTCGATATACCCGACATGCCATGCTGCCACCGGTGCTGCGTGCCATGCGAGCAGTGCATAGGTGGCCGAACCCGCGATGGCCATCGGCAGCGACAGTGGGTTGGCGGCAGCCGTTGCTGCTGTCATGGTGGCACCGCGGCGGCGCATCAGTGGAACGGTCATCACGCTTCCGCCCACACCCAGAAACGCGGCGATTGCGCCAATCGACAGGCCGGCCATGGCCGCTACGGATTTTTCCAGAGGGCGAATCTGGAGTGACGCACTCCGTGTGAAGCCAGGGCGAAGTAGGCTGTCAAGGATGGTTAGCCCTAGATAGATGATGAACGCCCAGCGTACCCAGTTTCCGCTCAACATAAGCGCGGCAATGGCGCCGGGAACCGCGCCAAGGGCGATGTAGCCCACGAGTGGGCGCACCTGCTTCCATTGCACGGTGCCTGCCTTGTGGTGCCGCAGCGTAGCCATTCCGGCCCCGAAAACCATCACGCAGGTAGAAGTGGCGACGGCGATATGCATGGCGGCCCGACCCATTTCGCTATCAGCGCCGTACACAGCCAAGAGCACCGAGTACAGAACAGGAACGACGACAAAGCCGCCTCCAAAACCAAACAAGACCGTGGTAACGCCAGCGATCACACCAAAAAGCAAAAGCAGAAAATACATGGGAGGCAGTCATCGAGATGTTGCAAAGCTCCACGATAGAAAGAAATGATTTGGCCGGCATTCGATAATTGGCCAATGATCCTTGCATTTAAGCCAGACTGTTCCGATGCACAACATTTCTCTTGATTCTGTGGATGCAGTGGCGCGGCCTCTGCTGGCCATTGGCACTGACTATCCGCCCGGCACACTGCTGGACACCCATATCCACCGTCGTGCACAGGTGCTTTATGGAATGACAGGGTTGATGGAAGTGGAAACTGATGATGGCGCGTGGGTCATTCCCCCTTATAGCGGGGTATGGATTCCAGCGGGCAAGCGGCATCGGGTGCGTATGCAGGGCGTCAGCACGCGCAGCCTGTATATCGAACCTGTTGCCGCACCGAGGTCGAGCGCACGTTGCGAGACCCTTGTGATCACTCCGCTGCTGCATCAGTTGCTCCTGGCGTCGCTGGCTATGCCGGCCTTCTATGACGAGCAGGGGCGAGACGGCGCATTGGCGCAATTGCTTTTGCACGAGGTGCGTCTGGCACAGACCATGCCGCTGTTTGCACCGATTCCACAGGATCGGGCGCTTGCAGGGCTGTGCAAAGCGTTCTTGAAATCTCCGCACATTGAGGCTGCACCTCAGGAATGGGCGGATCAATTGCACAAGAGCTTGCGCACCTTCACCCGGCTGTTCAGGCTGCAGACCGGAATGAGTTTTGGTGCCTGGAGGCAGCAGGCATGTTTGCTGGCTGCTTTGCCCAGGTTGACGGCCGGGCAATCGGTCACACAGGTGGCGCTTGATCTGGGTTACGACAGTCCCAGTGCATTTTCGACGATGTTCCGCAAGCGGCTCGGGCGGGTGCCGAGCGATTTCATCCGGCCGGCACCGTCAGGCGCGAATCCGTGAGTTCCGGGTGGCTGGCAGGCTATGCGTCTCGGTGATCGGCCTCTCCGGCTTTCCAGTATCCCTTGGCGCTGAAGCAGTGGCGAGGAATGTCCCGCTCCTGCAGATAGTGCATTTTCAGTCTCCGGATGGCAGCCGATTCTCCCGCTATCCAGATATAGCCGGCCCCTGTCGGCAATGGGCGGTGTAACAGCGACTGGCACAGGGCGAGGCCGGGCTCCGGCTGTGCTTGGATCCATTGGGTGCGCAGTCTTGCCGGGCTGTCGATTGGCTGCTGATCTTCTGGCGAAGACACCTCGGCATAGATCTTGACGTTGATATCAGCGGGCAATCGGCTGGCAATGCTCTGAATGCCGGGTAGGGCGGTTGCGTCTCCCGCCAGCATGACCCAGCTTGCATTGCCGGGTAGAAGGAACCCGCCGCTGCGTGGCCCGGCAATCCCCAGGTGTTCGCCAACCGATGCGTGAGAGGCCCAGGCAGAGGCGGGGCCAGAGCTGGTATCTGCGCCATGCAGAACAAAATCCAGATCCAGGGTGCCCGCTGCGAAATCAATGCTTCGCACGGTGTAGGCGCGGCCCTCGCCAGAAGGAAGAAAGACCTTCACCCAGGCAGCAGGGTCGTTGATGCCCTCGGTGTCGAGAAGCTCGGCCATTCCTTCGCCTCCCACCGTGATTCGCCGCATATGCGGCGTAATGGAATGGACGGCCTGCACAATTCCCAGGGCTTTTTTGGTGTGTGGCTTCGAGGCAGTCTCAAGCATGGCGTACTCCTGCATGCGAGAAGTTGTTGTCGGTGGCGTGGATGCGGTTCTGCATCGATTACTCCAAATATGAGCATTTGCTCGATATATGAAATAATATGAGTGATAGCTCATATTGAAAACTCGCGTTTGAAAAGCTCCATGCCAAACCTGCCGCAACCCCGGCGTATTCCTCGCCAGAGCCGCTCTCGCGCCTTGGTGGATTCCATTCTGGAGGCAACGGCTCGCATTTTGAGCGAGCGGGGCTATGCCGGAACCAACACGAACCTGGTTGCCGAGCGCGCAGGAGTCAGCGTGGGTTCCGTGTACCAGTACTTCCCGAACAAGGATTCGCTGATCACCGCACTGCATGAGCGGCATGCCGTAGAAATGCACGCGGCAATGGAGACAGTGCTGGCAAGGACGCCGTCGCTGGGTCTGCGAGCGCAGTTGGCCGCCATCGTGCGCGCATGGGTGGCGGCTCACCAGGTGGCGCCAGAGCTGCATCGCGTGCTGGAGAAGGAGTTTCCGTTCTTCGATGCGCCATCGGACCAGAGCCCCGCCGATCAAAGCATTCACAAGCGCGTTCGCCAGTTGCTGGAAGACCACCGGAACGAGTTGGTGCCGCAGGATCTGAATCTCGCAACCTGGATCATTCTGCAGAGCATGGAATCACTGATCCATGCTGCGGTCATTCCGCCAGGCGCCCCGCATCCGATCGAGAAGACCGAGCAGGCCATCATCGACATGCTAGCTGGCTACCTCCATGGCAGCCGCGGGGAGCGGCCGGGGCATAAGCCGCAGGACTCCTGCCGGGGTGCATGACATTCTGGCTTAGCCGATGGCCAAGGAACACCGGCGGAGACCTTCATGTCGGCATGCAATGAATGTGCCGGTGCGGTATTCTTTGGCAATGAGTGAAAAACGAGAGAAGAACATCCAGCTGGCCCATGCAGTGCTGGACTGGAACCGAACCTATCTGCGGCACGATGCATCACTGACCGAGGCAACGGTCAGTCAGTGCTTTGGGAAGCGTTTCATTGTCGAACCCAATGGCCGGCACTACCAGGCCAACGCTGGCAACTACCTGGAGTTTCTCAATGGAATGCGGGCGTCGATGGCAGGGATCGAGTACCAGATCATTCACACCGTGGCCGACGATGACGCGGTGGTGTTCGACATGGCTGTGCAGATTGCCCATACCGACGGACGCCGGGAGCATTTCATTGCGATGCTGTTGATGCGGTTCGACGACCAGGGAAAGGTTGCGCTCTGGAAAGAGACATACCTGCCGCGTGCATAGCTCCGGGCAGCGGGTATATGGAAGAAGGCGCCTGCGGCTTCATGGTCGGGGCGCCTTTTCCTTTTCGGCACTGTCGTTGGGGCGTCAGCGAAAGAGCACGCTGGCGCGATGGTGACCTAGCCGGCGAGAAACCTCTTCACTGCATGCCTTGGCTGCGGCAGCCTCCTTGCCCTCCCAATCGGTATCGAAAGAGCGGGTGCGGCCCATCAGCGTGATGCCCAGAACAATGTTGCCCGAGTAGTCGAAGACGGGCGCCGCGAAGGATGACACGCCGGGCGTCGGGTTGTTGATGGTGCGAGAGGTGCCGTGCTTGCGGATTTCGCTCACCACCGTTTGCAACTCGTCCCGGTCAATCGACGCCGCAATATCGGGCCCCAGGCGCCGTTCGTCTTCCAGCAGCGATTCCTCGATGAGCTTGGCAGGCAGGTAGGCCGCAAAAAGGCGCCCCGTCGCGGTGCCTGCCAGCGACATGACGGTTCCTGTGCGGATGTTGGTGTGCAGCGGATAAATCGCGTCGAACAGGAACACGATGGTGGGGCCCTGGTTGCCCCAGACCGACAGCGCAACGCTATGCCCGGTCTCCCTCGCCAGTGCCTCTGCAAATGGGGTGGCTTCCCGCACTGGGTTGAGCATTCTGAGCGTCACCAGACCCAGCTGCATGGCAGTGGGCCCGAGCCAGTAGTAGCCCGTGGATGCTTCCTGTGTGACCAACCCCAGCTTGGCAAAGCTGACCAGGTAAGGGTGCGCCTTGCCCGGCGCCATGTCTGCCGCTTTTGCCAGCTCTCTCAGCGGCATGGGACGACCCTGAGCGCCCAGTGCAAGCAGTAGTTGACCACCGGCTTCAATCGACTGGATGCCGCGTCGTTCCTTTTCGGAGCCACTGTCTCCGACTTCCGTATCAAGTGTGTTCATGAAATCTCCCTAACGATTTAATTTTAACTACAGGATTAGATTAGGGTAAATCATTAGTATTAAACATAAGCATTAGCGTAATACTAACGCAAAAGAGCAAGCGAGTGCAGTCTCTGCGAAGGAGCAAAGGTCAATGAGCAAGCGGGAAACCGAATTTGATGTGCTGGTGGTCGGCACTGGTGCCTCCGGAATGTCGGCGGCAGTCACTGCTGCGTACGAAGGTCTGAAAGTGCTGGTGGTCGACAAGGCGTCCCTGTATGGCGGCACGACGGCGAGATCGGGTGGATGGCTCTGGATTCCCAACACCCGATTGGCCAAGGAGCAGGGCATCCATGAGCCCGCCGGGGCCGCGCGTTCCTACCTTCAGCATGAGGCCACGACGCACTTCAACCCGGCAAGGGTCGATGCATTTCTGGAAAACGGTCCCAAGGCGATCGACTTCTTCACCAGCAAAACCTGCGTTCAGTTCGACATGCCTCCGGTGTTCCCGGACTACCACGCGGAAGCACCGGGCGGCCAGCCGGGTGGCCGCTCCATGGTCACGAGGCCTTTCGATGCCCGGGAGCTGGGGGAGCGCATTCAGCAGTTGGCGCCGCCGGTTCCGGAACTCACTGTTTTCGGAATGATGCTGGGCTCTGGCAAGGAGCTGTGGCACTTTCTGCGCGCATTCAAGTCGTTGGAATCCTTTTGGTATGTCACCAAGCGGTTTGGCGGCCATCTCGCCGACGTCGTGCGCCACGGCCGCGGCATGACCTTGACCAACGGCAACGCCTTGGCGGGGCGCCTGGCCAAGGCCGGCATGGATCTGAACGTATCCGTCTGGCTTGATTCGCCGGTCCAGAGCCTGATTTTCGAAAATGGCGTCGTGGTTGGTGCGTCAGTCGTGAATGGTGGATCGCCCGTGGACGTTCGGGTGCGCAAGGGCGTGGTGCTGGCCTGCGGCGGTTTTCCTTATGACATCGAGCGCCGCAAGCAACTGTTTCCTCACGCGCCCACCGGGCACGAGCATTTCACCCCGTCCCCTGCGCTGAATACGGGTGACGGATTGCGCCTGGGAGAATCCGTTGGCGGCTGGGTGGATCCGTCCATTCCCAATGCCGCCGCATGGTGTCCGACTTCCGTCACCCGTCGCAAGGATGGCTCACAAGGCGTGATGCCGCACTTCATCGACCGAGCAAAACCCGGTGTCATTGCGGTGACCGCTCGCGGCCGCCGGTTCACCAACGAGGCGCTGTCCTATCACGACTTCATCCAGGATCTGGTCAAGGCATGTGCTGGCTTGAGCGAAGTCTCCTGCTGGCTCATCTGCGATCACAAGCATCTGCGTGAATACGGTCTGGGTGCCGTGGCTCCGTTTCCGCTTCCTATCGGAAAGCACATTCGCAGCGGTTACCTTCAGCGGGGCAGCAGCGTGCAAGAACTCGCCCAGCGCATTGGTGTTCCCTATGCGGCATTGCAAGAAGAGGTGGAAGCCTTCAACCGCGACGCCGCCAGTGGCAGAGATAGCCGATTCGACAAGGGCAGCACCGCCTACAACCGCTTCCAGGGGGATTCATTGGTGACGCCCAACCCATGCATGGCTCCCATACGCCAGGGGCCTTATTACGCGGTCAAGGTCGTGGTCGGCGAGATCGGCACATTCGCAGGACTGGAAACCAATGCGGACTGCCAAGTGTTGACGAAGGATGGCAAGGTGGTGCCCGGCCTCTACGCGGTTGGCAATGATGCTGCAAGCATCATGGGCGGTAACTACCCGGGAGCGGGCATCACACTGGGCCCGGCACTCACCTTTGGCTACGTTGCGGGCAAGACCCTCGCCGGGCAGCCAGACCTGTCCAGTACGCCGCACAGGCAGTTCGCCGAGCCCGCGCACGCTGCGTGATCCGTACAGCCAAAAACCAGGGAACCAACATGGAAATCACGGAATGGATGGCGCCTCGTTTGCTGAGCGGGCGGGTCGCGCTGGTCACGGGCGCTGGGCAGGGCAACGGCAAAGCCATCGCCAAGGGCCTGGCCAAGGCGGGAGCCACAGTCATCGTCACCGATCTGAATGAGGCCAATGCGAAATCGGTTGTTGGAGAGATTCAGGAGGCAGGCGAAAAAGCCTTTGCATACTGGCTTGATGTGACCTCATCCGCCGAGTGCGATGCACTGGCTGAGACCGTTGGCAAGGAGGTCGGTGACATAGACATCCTGGTCAACAACGCAGGGGTCATCATTCGCGAAGGGGTGGACAGCCAGAAGGTGGCTGCCAATCTTCAGCGAACCCTCGATGTCAACGTGATGGGAACATTTCATCCCACGCATGCCTGGCTCCCATCGTTAAGAAGGACCCGGGGCGTCATCATCAATGTGGGCTCCATCGCGTCGACCACCGGTATCCCGAATGTGGTCGGATACTCGCCATCCAAAGGTGCAGTCAAGATGCTGACCCAGGCACTGGCCGTGGAGCTGGCAAAAGACGGCATTCGTGTCAACGCCATTGCACCCGGAGTCATCGAAACCCCCATGACTTCCTACACACGCGAGGCACCGGAGCGCCTGGACAGGTTCATGCTTCGCACGCCGATGGCCCGCGTGGGCCAGCCCGAGGAGCTCATCGGCCCGGTCGTGTTTCTCGCCTCCAGCATGGCCTCCTATGTCACCGGCGTCACGCTTCCCATCGATGGAGGTTTTCTGGCCGCCTGAGAGGGGTATTTCCGCGTCTGCAACCTGGAACTCGATGGGTTCAATCACTAAAAAATGGAGACAACCATGAATCATCCTTCGTTCATCAAGAACGTCATCCTGACGGCGGGCCTGCTGGCTGCTGCCGTTGCAAGTGCACAGGACATCAAGGTGGGCTACAACGGCGACCTGTCCGCTTCGCCGTCTGCCCAAAGCGGTCAGGCTGCGGTCCTGGGCATGGAGGCCGCCATTGCAGACATCAATGCCGGTGGCGGGCTGCTGGGCCGGAAAATGGTGCTGGTGACGCGGGACGATACCTCGGCACCTCCCAAGTCGATCCAGAACATGAGCGAACTGGTAGACAGCGAAAAGGTATCGGCCGTCTTCGGGCCGACCAACTCCGGCAACGCCATGGCCTGGAAGCACATCGCCAACCAGAAAAAGATTCCGGTCATCGGCAACGTGGGCTCGGGAACGGACATTACCAAACCCATGAGCGCAGGCGCCGACAACTACATGTTCCGCGTCTCCATGGTGGACCGCGAACAAGTGGCAGCGCTCATGGCCTATGTCAAGAAGAGCGGAGACACATCGAAGGTGGTGGGCCTCATGGCCGAAACCACCGGATACGGGCAGGGCGGTCTCAAGGACATGGAAGAGATCGCCAAGCTGCAGGGCATCAGGATTGCAGCCACCGAAAAGTTCGGCGTGGGCGATACGGACATGACTTCTCAGCTGAGCAAGATGAAATCGGCCAGCGTGGACACGGTCGTGGTGTGGGCCCAGGGAACGCCGATTGCCCAACTCGTGCGCAGCATGGAGAAGATCAATTACTTTCCCCTGGTGCTGACCTCATGGGCTGCAGACAACATCACCTTCTATGATGCGGCGGGCAAGGCGCTGGCGGAAAAACCCATCTTCATGCGTACGGTCAGCGAAAACCGCACGCCCGCCCAGCAAAAGCTGTTTGATCGCATCGGCACCAAGCTCAAGGCGCCGGGCTCCTTCTCCTTTGCACTGCACGGCTATGACTCCATCCAGCTGTACGCGGCTGCCGTCAAGCAGGCCAACAGCGTTGACGGCAATGCCGTGCGCCTGGCGCTTGAAGACCTGAAGGCGCCGGTCCAAGGCGTTCTGAAAACCTACGAAAAGCCGTTCAGCAAGGCCAATCACGAAGCGCTGACGGCCAAGGACCTGGTGTGGATCCGCTGGAAGGATGGCAAGCTCCAGCCCTACACGGACCCTATCGTGGGCTCGCTCTCGCCCGCCGACTTCAAACAATAACGCACGCGGTGCAGGATGGGGCCGCACAGTGCGGCTCCGCCCGTTCACTTGGAGACAATCATGACAGAGGCGCTCTTACAGGCGATTCTCAGCGGCCTGGCCGTGGGCGGCGCATACGCGCTCGTGGCGTTGGGGTTCAGCATCACCTTCACGACGACCAAGACCTTGAATTTCTCGCATGGCGAGTTTGTGTCGGCGGGCGCCTTCATTGGCATGAGCGCGCTCTTTCTGATGCTGGGTCTTCCCATCAGCTCCACCACCTTCGGCTCGGCCTTGCCTGGCGCGGGCGCGCAATTGCTGGCGCTGGCTGCGGCATTGGGCGTAATGGGGCTGCTTGGCTGGGTGCTCTACCTGGTGGGGGTGCGCCCGTTCGCCGGGCGTCCTGGCATGGCATGGGTGATGAGCACGCTCGGATTCGGTGTCATTCTGCAGAGCATTGGTCTAGCCATCTGGGGGCCCAAGCCTGTGGTGGTGCCTGGGCCCGTCGGAGATTCGGTCATCCGGATCCTGGGAATCGGGGTACGGCCACAAGAGATGCTGATGCTGGCCGTGGCGATCGCCATCATGCTTGTTTTCGACTGGGTGATGAACCGCACCATGGTGGGAAAGGCGATGCGTGCCGTGGCCGCCAATGGGAGCGTTGCCAGCTTGATGGGCATCAATACCAACGCGATCATGGTGGGCGCCTTCGTCGTCAGTTCCGCGCTGGCCGGCCTTTCCGGTTTTCTTCTGGCGCCCATTGCCCAGGCATCGCTTTTCATGGGGCTTGCCGTCGGGCTCAAAGGTTTCTCGGGGGCGATGATCGGTGGGCTCAGCAACCCGCGCGGCTGCGTCATCGGGGGCTTTGCGCTCGGGGTGCTCGAATCTCTCGTCAACCTGTGGCAGGCGCAGTGGCGTGAGGTCGCAGTGTTTGCCCTCGTCATTCTGGTGCTGGCCTTCCGGCCAACAGGTCTCTTTGGCAAGCCCATGGTGGAAAAGGTATGAAGCGCGCTCAACACTTCATCGGTGTCGCAGTTGCCGCAGCAGCGGTGATCGGGGTGACCTCCCTGGTGGGCAACGACTACTACCTGCGCATCATTTTCATGATGTGCGTGTACTACCTCTGCGCTGCAGGCATGAATGTCCTGGTGGGTTTTGCCGGTCAAAAATCTCTGGGACAGGCGGGGCTGTTTGCTGCGGGCGCATATGCGGTGGCGCTCCTGACCACCAAGACCGAGATCAGCCCCTGGCTCGCGCTCATTGCCGCTGCGGCCATTTCCGGCGTCTGTGGCGTTCTGATCGCACTTCCTTCACTGCGCGTCAAAGGTCCCTATCTGGCCATGGTGACGCTGGCCTTCGGCATCGTGGTGGAGAAGCTGGTGGGCGAGTGGACGGAGGTCTTCGGTGGGGCGCAAGGCATCTATGGCATCCGTCCCATCACCTGGAATGACCAGCCCCTGACCTCGCAGCAGTGGGTCTGGTTTGCCGTGGTGCTGTGTGCGCTCGCGCATCTTCTGCTGCGCAATCTTCTGCAGGGGCGCTTTGGCCGCGCACTGCTGTCGCTGCAGGCCGACGAGATCGCCTCTGCGTCGGTGGGGGTGCGCGTCTACCGGGCCAAGGTCATTGCCTTCGTGGTGGCGGCTGTGACCTGTGGCATTGCCGGAGCGCTGGTTGCGCAGCAAAACCAATACATCAACTCCGACTTCATCACCTTCCATCTTTCCATCTTCATCTTGCTGCTGGTGCTTTTTGGTGGGGCCGGTTCGATGTACGGGCCATTGATAGGAGCAGTCATTCTGACGGCTGTCGACGCAGCCCTGGCCCGGTGGCCTTCGGCACAGCATTTCCTCTATGGCTTTCTGCTGTTGTTTGCCCTGTATGTGATGCCGGGCGGCGTAGCCGGTGTTTTCAGGGCGCTGTTCAAAGAGCGCACCGAAACAGAAGCGGGCGAGAAGTCTGAGGAGCCGCCCAAGACGACGCGCATCGGGCCGGCGGGAGAGGGCGAGTTGCTTGCGGTGGAGGGGGTGACCAAGGCATATGGTGGCGTCAAGCCTGCGCAGAACGTATCGTTCCGGCTTCAGCGAGGCCATATCCATGCCTTGATCGGCCCCAATGGCGCAGGCAAGAGCACCATGATCAATATGCTGACCGGTGTTGTGAAGCCGACTTCCGGCTCCATCCGGTTCCTGGGCCAGGAGATTGCAGGCAAACCGGCGCATCTGATATGCAGCATGGGCATGGGGCGAACCTTTCAGAACCTGCGACTGTTTTCCGATCTTTCGGTGCTGGACAACGTGATGCTGGGCCGCCATACGCGGATGCGCAATGGCTTTTTCTCCTCGTTGATGGGGCTGCCCGTTGCAGGCCGGCAAGAGGCTGTGACCCGGGGGCGCGCACTGGAGCTTCTGGAACTGGTGGGTCTCGCGCATCTCGCCCACCAGCCGGCAGGCAGCCTTCCCTATGGCTTGCAACGCAGGGCCGAGCTGGCCCGTGCACTTGCCACCGAACCCCAGCTGCTTCTTCTGGACGAGCCTGCGGCAGGCCTCAACCCCCACGAGACGGCAGAGCTGGGGCAGCAGCTGCTGCGCATAGGCCGGTGTGGTGTCAGCATCCTGATGGTGGAACACCACATGGATCTCGTCATGTCCGTCTCCGACCACGTCATCGTGCTGGATTACGGCATCAAGATCGCGGAAGGCAAGCCGGCGGAGGTTCAGTGCAATCCACGTGTCATCGAGGCTTATCTTGGTGTCGACGACGAAGACGACATTGAGGCCCGCGAGACCTGCCCGCCATCTGAAGGACGAAGAGATGCTGAAACTTGATTCCGTGAAGGTGTCCTACGGCGCCATTGAAGCCGTCAAAGGCGTAGATCTTGAAGTCCGTGCCGGCGAGGTGGTGACCATCATCGGCGCCAATGGTGCAGGAAAGAGCACCTTGCTCAAGAGTATTGCCGGGCTGGAGCCACTCCAGGATGGGAAGATCTTCATTGGTGGCAAGGACTGCAGCCAGGTCGCCCCTCACCAGCGTGTCGGCCTTGGCGTTGCCATGTCTCCCGAAGGGCGGGGCGTGTTCGCAGACCAGACGGTGCGCGAGAACCTCATGCTGGGTGCCTATTCCCGGCGAGGAGCACCGCGCGCCATCGAAGACGCCATGGAGCGGGAGTTCAACCGCTTCCCCCGCCTGCGGGAGAGGCAGCACCAGCTCTCGGGCACCCTGTCCGGAGGAGAGCAGCAGATGCTGGCCATTGCCCGCGCGCTGATGAGCGAGCCGAAACTGCTGTTGCTCGACGAGCCCTCTCTGGGGCTGGCGCCTCTGATCATCAAGGACATCTTTGATGCCATCCGGCAACTGCGCCATTCGGGCCTGACCATTCTGCTGGTGGAGCAGATGGCCAAGCAGGCCCTTGGTGTGGCCGACCGCGCCTATGTGCTGGAGACAGGGCTCATCACCCTGGAGGGCACGGGAAGGGAGCTGCTGAATGATCCCAAGGTCAAGGCAGCCTACCTGGGTGCGCACTGAGAGCCGCAAACACAACCCTTGATATGTCGTTGCTTCGTCGGGGGCGCCTAGCCTTGTCGTACGTCTGTACTGCCTGCGGCTTCGCGCCTCGTCTCAACCGCAAATCTGCGATTTGCTGGGTTGTGTTAACGGCTCTGAATACTTCTTTTCAACCTATCGAACCATTCCAAGGAGGTCCCCATGACCCAGACCAAGAAATTCGCCAGCCAGGCTGACCTGGAAGAGAAAAAAGTCACTTTCAGCCAGATCTCCGAGCATGCCTGGGCCTACACGGCAGAAGGAGACCCCAATACCGGCATCATCATCGGTGACGACGCCGTGCTGGTAGCCGATACGCAGGCCACTCCAGCGATGGCGGCCGATGTGATCCGGCGCATCCGCGAGGTGACCGACAAGCCGATCAAGTACGTGGTGCTGACGCACTACCATGCCGTGCGCGTACTGGGGGCGAGTGCCTACCAGCCGCAGGAAATCATCGCCAGCCAGGACACCTATGACCTGATCGTGGAGCGTGGCGAGCAGGACAAGGCCAGTGAAATCGGCCGCTTTCCCCGGCTCTTCAGCAATGTCGAGACCGTGCCTCCCGGAATGACCTGGCCGACCATGACCTTCACCGGCAAGATGACACTATGGCTTGGCAAGCTCGAAGTCCAGTTGCTGCAGCTCGGCCGTGGCCATACCAAGGGAGACACCATTGTCTGGCTGCCAGGAGAGGGCGCATTGCTCTCGGGCGATCTGGTGGAGTTCGGCGCTACACCTTATGCCGGGGATGCCTACTTCAAGGACTGGCCCCGGACGCTGGAGAACCTCGCGGCACTCAAGCCCAAGGCGCTTGTGCCTGGCCGTGGCGCTGCACTCACGACCCCAGAAGACGTGAGCCGGGGGCTGACCGAAACCCGCGATTTCATTGCCGATGTGTACCTGAACGTGCAAAAGGGCGTGGCTGCCGGCAAGGACTTGAATGCCGTCTACAAGGACACCTATGCAGCGCTGCGGCCCCGGTATGGGCACTGGGTCATCTTCGACCACTGCATGCCGTTCGATGTGACCCGCTGCTATGACGAGGCCACCCAGTACGCGGATCCGCGCATCTGGACTGCCGAGCGCGACATCGAGATGTGGAAGACGCTGGAAGGCTGAAGCCCGGCCCGATCGCTCTTTACCCGTTCCGCCAGCGAAATGCCCATGCAGAAGCCGCAATCGGCTGCGCTCCCGCAAAAGCCTGACCAGCTCTGGCTTGTGGGCAGTTGCGCATTCACCAGCATGGCTTCCATGCGTATCTGTGATGCCATGCTGCCCGCGTTTGCCCAGGATTTTTCCGTGACACCGGGGCGGGCAGCGGGTGCGATTTCCGCATTCGCCTTGGCTTACGGAGTGCTCCAGCTTCTTTATGGCCCGTTGGGCGATCGGTTTGGAAAAACCCGGGTTATCGCGCTGGCAACCCTCGCCTGCACCGTTGGAAGCATTCTGGCGGCCATGGCGCCGAGCATGGAGTGGCTGGTTGCCGCACGTGTGCTGTCAGGCGGGGCCGCTGCCGGAATCATTCCATTGGCCATGGCCTGGATCGGCGATACGGTGCCTTACCAAGGCCGTCAGGCGGTGCTGGCAAAACTGCTGGGCGCAACCGTGTTCGGCATGATCAGCGGCCAGTGGGTGGGCGGCGTTCTTGCACACGCATGGGGCTGGCGTTCTGCGTTCTGGGTGCTGGCTTTGCTTTTTTGCTGTACTGGCGTGTTCCTGCTCCGGCAGCTCGCGGGGGAGCAGCCGAAGGCGCAAAGCACTCCAGCGGGGCTGGTGGAAGGATTCCAGTCGGTGCTGCACAACCCCTGGGCCAGGGTGGTTCTCCTGGTGACCGCGCTGGAGGGCGCGTTTGCATTCAGCGCGCTGGCATTCATTCCCAGTGACCTTCATTTGCGCTTCGGGCTGTCGATGCCTGTGGCTGGCGGGCTGGTGGCCCTGTATGGTGTTGGCGGGCTGGTATACAGCCGTGCCGCAAAAAGAATGCTTGCGCGCTGGCGCGAGCCGGAGCTGGCAAAAGCCGGGGGCGTCTGCATCGGCGTGGCATTCGCCGCCATGGCACTGGCTCCCCATTGGTGCTTCATACCTCCAGCGTGCCTGCTGGCCGGCTTTGGGTTCTATGCACTGCACAACACCTTGCAGACCAATGCCACACAGATGGTGCCGGCAGCCCGTGGCACGGCAGTCTCGCTCTTTGCATGCAGCCTCTTTCTCGGCCAGTCTGCCGGGATCCTGGGGGCGGCCTGGGTGGTGGACCATCTGGATGCATCTGCCCTATTTGCGGTCTGCGGAGCAGGCCTTCTCATGGTGGGTGCCGTGTTTGCCATGCTGCTTCAGCGGCAAGACCCTCCGTGAACCCGCAGGGAGCCCTTCGCGCCGCCATGGCGCCTACATGCCTGTGCATGGGGTACCGACACGGGCCGACATTGCCTGAAACCCAGAAGTCCTGATCTTCAAGATGACCTCTACGCTTCCTTTGCTTTTCCAGCCGCTCAGGCTGCGATCGCTTGAACTCAAGAACCGTATCGTGATTTCTCCCATGTGCCAGCACGCCGCGCAGCGGGGGTGTGCCACACCCTGGCATCTGGTTCACCTGGGGAAGTTCGCCCTCGGGGGCGCGGGCCTCATTCTCACGGAGAGCACAGCGGTCGACCCGCGCGGCCGTATCGGCAACGCGGATCTGGGCCTGTGGAACGATGACCAGATGGAGCCGCTCAAGGCCGTGGTGGATTTCATCCATGCCAACGGAGCCGCCGCAGGCGTGCAGTTGGCCCATGCCGGGCGCAAGGCGGGCAGCCAACCGCTGTGGGAGGGCGGGGCAGCGCTCAGTGAGGCAGAGATGGCCAGCGACGCCGAACCCTGGTGGCGGCTGGGGCCCAGCGCACTGGCTGCAGGGCCTGGCTGGTCCAGCCCGCACGCCATGGGTGCGCAGGACATTGAAGACATGATCGTGCGCTTTGTCGAGGCCACCAGGCGTGCCGACCGGGCCGGGTTCGACGTGGTGGAGCTGCACTTTGGCCATGGCTATCTGGTGGCGAGTTTCCTGTCTCCGAACTCGAACCTGCGTAGCGACGAATGGGGCGGAAGTCGCGATGGCCGCATGCGGCTGGCCTTGCAGCTTGCCGCGCGGGTGCGCGAGGTCTGGCCGGCTGGCAAGCCGCTATTTTGCAGGCTTTCCGTTGTGGACGGCAGCACCGAAGGATGGAGCCTCGAGGATTCGGTGGTGCTGTCCCGTGCGCTGGCGCAACTGGGTGTGGATGTCATCGATTGCTCTTCCGGTGGCCTGACCGAAGAGACAAAGGCGCTGCCCGTTCCGCGCGGACTGGGTTTTCAGGTGCCGTTTTCCGAGCGCATCCGGCAAGAGGCTGCGGTACGCACCCAGGCGGTTGGCATGATCGTGGACGCGAGCCAGGCAGAGGCGGTGCTCCAGGAGGGCAAGGCAGACCTCATCGCCCTGGGCCGGGAAGCCTTGTTCGATCCGTACTGGGCGCACCACGCCGCAGTTGCGCTGGGCGTGGACCCGGGTTTTCAGCGCTGGCCCGTTCGCCACGGCGTGTGGCTGGCCAAGCGGGCCCCAGGGCTTGAGAAGGCGCGTGCGCAAGCTGCTCAATGACCACACCATCCATTTGACGAAAGGAAGCCATCCATGACCGTGCGTATGGGATTGATCCGCAAGAAGGCAGATTGGACGTTGAGGGATTTCGATGCCTATTGGCATGCCAGCCACGGTGCCTTGGCCCGGCGGGCGCCGCAACTGCGGGAGTACTGGCAGAACCTGGTTCTCGACAGGCTGCAACGCGGCATTGAATTTGACAGAGGGCCATGGGAGCTGGACGGCATTTCGCAGCTTCGATTTGACGACGCCAGCCAGTCTGCGCAGGCATTCGATGGCAGCTCACTCGCCGCCGAACTCATCCAGGATGAGCAGTACTTTCTGGATGGTCTGCACATCGTCACCGCCGAGCCAACCGTGGTCATCGCGATACCTGCGCAACAGGAGCGCTCCGCGTTGTTGAAACGAATGTCGATCATTACCCGCCTGCCCTCGGTGAGCGAGGAGGACTTTCGCCGGGAATGGACGATCCACGGCGAACTGGTTCGGGGCATGGCAGGCGTGAGCGCCTATCGCCAGAACGTCATCGTGGGCCGGGAGCGCGTGAAAGGGCAGCCCTGCAGTTACGACGAATTGCCCATGGACGGTATCGTCGAGCTGTGGTTCAAGGACGCGGCAACCCTCGAAGCAGCATTCAACTCCGAAGCGGGCAGGAAGACCATGGCGCATGCAAAGACCTTTCTGTCCCACATCACCGCGTTTGTGGTCGGCGAGCGGAAAATTCTCTAGCGCAATAGCGGCTGGAGCGGCGCCGCCCGGTTCCTGCCGGCTGTTTGGAAACGTATGTTTGTGTAGCAGGTCTTGACTGCTGCGCGGCATGTCCTACCCGTGTGCAACAGGCTCGACTACCCCGTCGCTCCACACAGGCACGTAGCATGGATACCAAGGCAAAGCGATGGTTTTGACTGCAGCGGCCGCAAGGCCCGCAATGCTTTGTCTTTTGTTCAACGCTTCCCAAAAAGGAGGACAACATGGATACCGTTCACACCGCATCCAGCGTCATCTCTTCGGACAAGGTTCATGGCACGAACGTGTTCAATCCCGATGGAGAAAAGCTGGGCTCGATTGAGTCTCTGGTGCTTGACAAGCTTTCAGGCAAGGTTCGCTACGCCGTCATGGAGTTTGGTGGTTTTCTGGGCATGGGCACCGATGTCTACCCGCTGCCGTGGGAAACCCTGAAGTACGACACCGACCTGGGTGGCTATGTGGTGACATTGACACGCGAGCAACTGGAAGGCGCGCCGCGTTATGGGCGAGAGACGACGCAGGACTATTCCGATGAATACGGCCGCAAGGTGCACGATTATTACGGTGTGCCCTGGATCTACTGATCTGACGCCCATCGCCTGATTCGCAGAGCGCAAGCCACCTTCGGGTGGCTTTTTCATGGGTACCGTTTTCTGCCGTGCAAATCCTATTTTTATAGCGGTCTGCGCAGACCAGCCAAGCGCCCAAAGCGTGAAACAATGATTTTTGCGGTGGAAACGCACCCGGAAAAACGCCGCGCAAGAGGGCGCGGCGCGGGGGCGGACAGGCAAGAGGGTCAGCGCTTTTGCAGCGCGCGCGGTGCCGGCACCTTCAATGCTTGCTGTGCTGCTGTGCCAGCACACGTCTTGCCTTCTCGAAGGTCTTGCGGATGTCCGTATTGTCCTTGTTGGTGTAACGCAGACTCTTTTCGCCCGGCTTGGCAAGCAAGGGGCGGCTTGGCATGGTGAGCATCGGTGTCATAGGGCCTCCTGAGGGAATAGGCTGCAGTGCCCACTGTTACCTATCAGGAACGGCTTGCCCATCAGTATTTGCCGCAATCCGGACTGGGACTGCACCTACAGCGTGTGAAGAGGCTTTTAAAAAGGTAGTCGTAAAGTCACCACAATCACGGTGCCGAGGGCGAGGTTCAAGGCCACCCATTTGCGGATCTGGTCCATGGCCTTGCCGCCGGCCGGCCAGTCCTTGGCGTCCACGGCGGCGTTGAGCCGTTTGAACAGTGAAAATCGGATATGGCCGAACACCGCCATCATCACGAGTCCCAACACCGCCATCACGATCCACGATACCGGCATGGGTGCCTTGGCGCCAGCCTGCGCGGCCATCTGGTGCACCAGCCCAATCATGCCCAGGCCGCTGACCAGAATCAGCACGATGGCAATCAGAACGGCGCCAAAAAAGCGCTGCAGCACATCGCGCATCAGCGGCAGGCGTTGGGGCGGCGGCAACTGCGCTGCGGCAGGGCGAAGAAAGAAATGGGCGAATGCCATGCCACCCAGCCAGACGATGAGGGCGAGCAGGTGAAGCGTTTTGAGAATGATGTAGAGCATGGGGATGGTATAGGAGTAGGAGGGCGGACGTTGGCCTGTATCGTACCTGCCTTGTCTGCTGAAATGTTGGCTGTTTGGCCATGCAGGCTGCCTGCAGCCCTTGGCGAAAACGGGGCGAGCGAGGGCAGAACCGACCTGGTCAAAGACCACGCTGCATCGTGCGACATGGCGGTGGGCATTTGCTGGCGCTCTGGCTGGCTGCTACCATGCGCCGCATGTTGTCTTCTGCCTCCACGCACTGCCTGCACGCGCCAGTTGCCCTGCCTGGAGGCGCCGTGCTGCGCGGGATGAATTACAAGCCCGTCGCACATTCCCTCGCCCGGCGATAACCCCACACTCATTTGCGCAAACGCAGTATCGCCGGGCTTCTACCCCGCGCGATCGCGGCTGCTCGCCTGACAGGCGCCCGGCCATGGAACAAGCTCGTGACCACGCGTTGCGCCGTCACACGGAAGGGGAAGACCGTCATGGACCAATCCATGGAATTTACCAAGCAGTTTCTGCGCTCCAAGAGCCCTTGTGCAATGGGGTTTCGCTGGTTTGTGCGCAACATCGAAGATGGCGTGAGTTACCAGAAGGCGCTGGACACCCTGGTGGCTGCTGGCCGCGTGGACGATGCGCTATGGCTGTTGAACAACTTTGGCCCCACCAATGCCGTGCTGCAACTGGACCGGCTGGAGGCCGATGCCGTCGTGTTTGCCGGTAGTGTGCAGGTGCGTGGTGGCGTGGAGGTGGATGGTGCGGTGCACGTGGGCCGGTCCCTGCAGGCGGGGGGCGGCGTGCGCTGTGGCAGCGATCTGGTGGTGGGTGAGGACATCCGTGCGGGTGCCAGCATCTTTGCGGGGGGCAGGCTGCAGTGCGGCGGCCATCTGCGCACCGATTGGGGTGTGGATGTGCAGCAGGGCGTGACTGTCGGTGGCGATCTGCGCGTGGCCTGGGATCTGGTGGCACATGGTGCGATCAGCGTGCGCGGCTCGGCAGTGGTGGGGCAGGATGTGATTGCGAGCGACAGCCTCCATTGCGAGAAAAATCTGCGGGTGGGTGGGCATCTGACCGGGGCAGGCCCTCTGCGCGCGGGCCATGGGATTGCAGTGGGCGGCGCGATTGAAGGGGTGTCACATATCGATGCCGGTTGGGGTATTCGTGCGGGCGAACACATCCACGCCAGCGGGGCCATCAAGGCCGGGGAGAGCCTGGCAGCAGGTGAAGCCATCTGCGCAGGCGATGGCTACGGCGTGTTTGCAGGTCTCAATGTGCAGGAAGACAGCTGGGAAGTGAGCGGCCAGGTCTGGGCACCCAGCCCGCCCGCGCGCTTGCGCAGTGGGCTCTGGATCGGCCCCAGCCTGCTGTGAATCTGAGCGGAAACTGCCTGTAGCGCTGGATGGATGTGCGCAGGCTGCTATGGAAAATATAGGAGCTGGTTCAGAAAACGCCAAGCGCCAGGCCTGCCGCCAGTGCTGTGCCGAGTTCGCGGCAGCGCTGCAGATCGGTATCGGGAATGTGCTTGGTGGCCAGTATCGCTTCGGGCGTCTGTGCATGGGTACAGATGACCAGCGGCTCGGCCACCGGCTTGAGCCGCCAGCCTGTGGCGATGCGCTCGATCTGGCGCGCGGCGCCGTGGCCATCGCTGCCCGCGCACACCAGGCTTGCATAGGCACGGCCATTGATGCGATCGAGCACGGGGTAGTAACAGCGGTCAAAGAAATCCTTCATCATGCCGCTCATCGCTGCCAGATTCTCCGGCGTGGCAAACACATAGGCATTGGCGGCCAGCACATCGGAGGGCTGGGTGGCCTGCGCGTGCAGCAGGCGCACCTCCACGCCGCCTTCTGCCAGAGCGCCGTCGCACGCGGCCTGCGCCATCTGGAGCGTGCCCTGGGTGAGGGTGTGGTAGACGATGAGCAATTGCGGAGCAGCCATGGCGCAAGCATAGCGGCAAAGCTGGCGCCGGCATGGCCCGTGCCTTGTCATGTGCACGACGCCGTGTTGCCGTCTGCGTGATGGCGCATGGTAGATTGGCCCTCTCATTCCTTCGGACCGACTTCCATGAGCGAAATGTTTGACCACGTTGCCGCCAGTTTTCATGCCCAGGGGCTGATGCACACCATGGGGGCCAGTCTTCGGCAGGTGAGCGATGGGGAGGTGCAGATTGCGTTGCCCTATAGCAAGGCCCTGTCGCAACAGCACGGCTTTTTGCATGCAGGCGCGGTGACCAGCGTGGTCGACAGTGCCGCTGGCTACGCGGCGCTCACCAAGGCGCCTGCGGGGTACGAGGTGGTCACCGCCGAATTCAAGATCAACCTGCTGCGCCCGGCCATTGGCGAGCACTTTGTGGCGGTGGGCAAGGTGCAGAACGCCGGCAAGCTGCTGACCGTGTGCACCGGCGAATTGCTCGCCTATACCGCAGACATCGACGCCGCACCCAAGGTGGTGGCGCTGATGCAGGCAACCATCGTGAACGTCAAATACTGAGATCGATAGAAAAAAGGCTGCTGGCGCTTATCCATCAAGCGCCAGCAGCTATTATTTTCATAGTGAGTGAGGTTCAGTCCTGCCATTGGTACAGCGCAGGCTGTTTGCTGACAAAGCGCTGGATGGCCTCCTGGTGAAAGGCGCTTTCGCGGCACAGTGTCTGGGCCAGCGCCTCCTGCTGGAACACCTCGGCGCGCTGGCTCTCGAAGGCATGGTTCATCACGCGCTTGGTGTAGCCAATGGCTTCGGTAGGGGCACTGGCAAAGCGCTCGGCAAAGGCAATGGCATCGGCCAGCACATCCTCGCTCGTCACTCGGTAGGCCATGCCCAGTTGCTGCGCCTCTTCGGCACCCACCACGCGGGCGGTAAAGGCCAGTTCCTTGGCGGTCTGCAAGCCCACCAGGCGCGGCAGCAGATGCATGGCGCCCAGGTCCGGCACGAAGCCGATCTTGGCAAATACGCAGCAGAACTTGGCACTGGGCGCAGCCAGCACGAAATCACCTGCCAGGGCCAGTGACAGGCCCGCGCCAAAGGCACTGCCCTGCACGGCGGTGATGACAGGCTTTTCCAGATCGAGCAGCTCGTCAAACCAGCGGTGCAGGCCCAGCATGCGGTTGCGGCTGTCAAACACATCCTGCTTGCCAGCCACTGTGGCCTGCATGCTCTTGATATCGCCACCCGCGCAGAAATGGCCACCCGCGCCGGTCAGCACCACAGCCTTGATGGCGCGGTCGTCACGGATCTGGGGTACGAGGCGGGTGAACTCCTCGCGCATGCTCTGGTCGAGCGCATTGCGGGCTTCGGGGCGGTTCATGGTGAGCACGGCGGTACTGCCGTGCATGGTCAGGGTCAAGGATGTCATGGCGTGGCTTGGAGAGAGAAAAACGGCTGCGGTGTGCAGGCTCATTCCGCCTTGATGTCGAGGCGCTTGGCAACAGGAATCCAGCGCTCGCGCTCGGCGGTGATGAACTGGCCCCATTCTGTGGCGCTTGCCGCAATCGGCTGGGCACCTATGCGACGCAGCTTTTCCTGCACTTCGGGCTTGGCCAGCGACTGATTGACAGCCTGGTTCATGCGGTCGATGGCAGCCTGCGGTGTGCCCTGGCGCGCCACCAGGCCGAACCAGGCACTCGCCTCGGTGCCTGCAAAGCCCAGCTCGGCCAGTGTGGGTACATTCGGTAACTGCGGAAACCGCTGGTTGTCCAGCACGGCCAGCGGCACAATGCGGCCGCTGATGGCTTGCTGCATCGACGAGGGCAGTGCGTCGAACATGATGTCCACATTACCGCCCATCATGCTGGTGATGGCCGGGGCGCTCCCTGCAAACGGCACATGCGTCACCTTGAAGCCCATGCGGTCGCTGGCAAATTCGCCTGCCAGATGGGTGATGTTGCCGCTGCTGGCCGATCCCATGGTGAGCGTCTTCCCCTCCTTTTGCGCCTGCTGGGCCCTGGCGATCAATCCCTTGGCATCCTGCACGCCCAGATCCTTGCGGGTGACGAGCAGCAGCGGCGCCTTGCCCAGGCCCGCCACGGGTACAAAATCCTTGGCCGGGTCGTAGCTCATCTTGGCGTAGATGGCGCTGTTGATGACGAGCGGGGCATTCGAGCCGACGAAAAACGTCTGGCCGTCGGCGGGGGCACGCAGCACGGTTTCTGCAGCAATCATGCCAGCGGCGCCGCCCTTGTTCTCGATGACGATGGGCTGACCGCTTGCCTGCCCCGCATCGTGGGCCACAATGCGGGAAATCTGGTCGGCGGCGCCGCCTGCCGGGTAGGGAACCACCCAACGCAGCGGAGCCTCGGCGGCCTGGCTGTGCAACGCCATCGTGGCAGTGGCTGCGCCTGCCGCAAGGCAGAAAGCACGGTGCAGAAAGTGACGCCGTGAACGGCTCCGAAAATGGTTTTGGGGCACAGTGGTTGTCTCCTGTTTGCCATGAGTCAAGTAGCGGTGGCAGTGGTCTGCTCTGTAGGGTAGAAGGGCAGCAGCGGCTGCTGCACCTGCAACCACACTAGGTCGTTTTGTCAGTCGCGTCCAATATCAAATTGCTCTCAGCTGATATGCGCTGCAACAGTGGCTTTGCCCGTATGCTTGCTGGCAAACGATGCATGAGGAGCAAGCCATGAGCGCATTCTTGAAGTACGAGCAATCCGGCCATGTGGTCACCCTGACCATGTGCCAGCCCGAGCGCCGCAACCCGCTGACCGGCAACACGGCGGTGGAGGAATTTCTCGCCGCCATCGAGAAAATCCGTGCCGACAGCACGGTGCGTGCCGTGATCCTGACGGGCGAGGGCCCGGCGTTCTCGTCTGGTGGCGATATCAAGACCATGCAGGAGCAGTCGTTTGGCGACGTGGACGGCATGCGCATCCGCGAAGACTACCGCCAGGGCATTCAGCGCCTGCCACTGGCGCTGTTCAATCTGGAGGTGCCGACGATTGCCGCCGTGAACGGCCCTGCCGTGGGGGCGGGCCTTGATCTGACCTGTATGTGCGACCTGCGTGTGGCATCGGACAAGGCCAAGTTTGCCGAGAGCTTTGTGAAGGTGGGCATCATTCCGGGCGACGGTGGCGCCTGGCTGCTGCCGCGCGTGATCGGCATGTCGCGTGCAGCCGAGTTGTCGCTGACCGGGCGCATGATCGATGCCGCCACCGCACTGCAATGGGGGCTGGTGTCGCAGGTGGTGCCGCATGACGAGCTGATGCAGGCCGCCCGTGCGCTGGCCGAAGAGATTGCAGCCAACCCGCCGCAGGTCACCCGCATGACGAAAAAGCTCATGCGCGAAGGCATGCACCAAAGCCTGGCATCCATTCTGGAGCTGTCTGCAGCCTACCAGGCGCTGGCCCACCAGACCGCAGATCACCGCGAAGCGGTCAGCGCCTTTCTGGAAAAGCGCAAGCCGGATTTCAAGGGTTGAAGCAGTCTGCCAGCCATGCAGACATGAAAAAACAGATGGCCGCGCAATGCGGCCATCTGTTCTTGGGTACCCCCGGTTGAGCAAGTCTAGCGACTGAGGCCAAAGGTCAGAGGCCCGTAGACCTCGGGACCGAAGCGGGTAACGCAGCAATTGCGATACCAGCCGGGGGCAAAGCGCAGCACGGACGAGAAGCGGGCGCGGTGCCCGCGCTTCTTTGTGTCACTTTGTCACCCTGCCCACCCTGTCATGGGCGGTTGCAGGCGATGGCAGGTGGCGATAGGTGGAAACCGGTCGCGCTTGAGGCTTTTCAGCAGTGCTGGCGCTCCAGCCGTTCCAGGCGCTCCAATTCCGCGCAGATATCGGCCATCGAGCCAGTCATCGCCCAGCGCATGCCGCGCTCGCGCTGCAGGCTGGCAGGTTTGGCCCAGTAGCGTTTGATGGAGGCATCATTGGCGGCCTGGGCACTGCAGCGCTGCACCGAAAGAAAGACATTGCTGGCAGCCACTGCAGTCGTCTGGGTGCGGCGACGGCTGGCGGGTTTGCGCGGCAGGCGGATACGGTCAATGGGGCGGTCAACAGGGCCTTGCGCCGGAGCGGCGGGTTTGTCGTCCTGGGCATCCAGCAGGCTCATCTGTCCCGTGGTGCTGCGCTGGGCGGCAGACGATGCCGAAAGAAAGCAGTGCACCTGGGCTGCATGCTGGCCATCATTGGCTGCACCCCGGTGGGCCTTGCGGCCACGGCGCACGGGCAGGGTGGACAGGGTGCGGCTGACCATGTGGAAGATGGGCGAGCCAGCGACGAGGGAAAAGGGCGCGAGGGCGCGCAATGCTGCAGCGACGAGCATAGGAACTCCTTGTGTACGGGAACGACAGCAGGATTGCTCATGGCAGACGCCGGCCTCAGGGCAGTGGGATGGTTCCCACGGCGCCCGCTACCTGAAGCCGGGTCACATTTTTACTGCTGACGTGCTGTCTACATCAGCATCGTGTTGCGTATCAAGCCAACGGCGATGCCTTCAATCTCGAAGGGCTCGCCGGGCTGCACGACGATGGGCAGGTAGTCGGGGTTTTCGGCCAGCAACTCGATCCCGTCCTTGGTGCGCTGCAGGCGCTTGACGGTGACATCGTCTCCCAGCCGGGCCACGATGATCTGCCCGTTTCGCGCTTCGCGTGTGGATTTGACGGCGAGCAGGTCGCCATCCATGATGCCTGCATCACGCATGGACATGCCGCGCACTTTGAGCAGGTAATCGGGCTGCTGCTGGAACAGGCTGCCTTCCACGCTGTAGGTCTGGTCTACATGTTCCTGCGCCAGAATGGGCGAGCCTGCCGAGACCCGGCCAATCAGGGGCAGCGACAACGGTGCCAGCTCCTGCACGATGCGACCCACACTGGCTGCCATGCTGGAAACCCCCGCCGAGAGGCCGGCCAGCGGCGAAGAAAACCGCGTGCCGCGCGCCGCATTGATGGAGCGCACCGCGTCATTGTTGAGGCGGATGCCGCGCGAGGTACCGCTGACCAGTTCGATCACTCCCTTGCGGGCCAGGGCCTTCAAATGGTCTTCTGCCGAGTTGGCGGATTTGAAGCCCAGTTTGCTGGCGATTTCGGCACGGGTAGGGGGAGCACCAGTGCGCGAGATGGCAGTCTGGATCAGGTCCAGAATTTCTTGTTGGCGCGCGGTCAGTTTGGGGTGGTCTCGCATAAGATCTCCGTGTGATCTGTGGTGCCAGGTGCACCGCCCGTGGGCTGTGCATTCAGACACCTGTACATCAATCCAGTACCTGTATTTTTAACCAGTTTTTTCGGAGAGGCAAGCCTTGCAGCAAAAAATTTTGATCCTGGGCACTGGCGGAACCATTGCAGGTATGGCAGAAGATGCCGAACACCCTGGTAAATACCGTGCCGCGCAGCTCTCCATAGCGGCCTTGGCGGCAGTGATCCCTGGCATTGAAAAGGCTGCTGGTGGCAGCCTGGATGCGCAGCAGCTTGCGCAAATCGATAGCAAGGACATGGACGACGCGGTATGGCTGGCGCTGTTGCACGCATGCGACAAGGCGCTGCACGACGATGCCGTGGCGGGCATCGTCATCACCCACGGTACGGACACGTTGGAGGAAACCGCGTGGTTTCTGCACAGTTGCCTGGGGCGCCTGCCCAAGCCTGTGGTGCTGACCTGCGCCATGCGGCCGGCCAATGCGCTGATGCCGGATGGCCCGCAAAACCTCAAGGATGCCGTACTTGCTGCAGCCTCACGCACTGCCGCCGGCGCGCCCTTGCTGACCGAAGTGGTTGCCGTCACGGGTGGCGGCGAGTTGCACAGCGCGCGGTGGCTGCAAAAAGCGCATCCACACCGGTTGATGGCCTTCTCATCGGGTGAGCAGGGGCCTATCGGCTGGGTGGGGAGTGACGGGGTGCGCCTGCGCGACGGCCAGGTGCCCGGCGGCGTGACGGCGGCTGCCCAGGCATCTCTCGCTGTGCCCAGCTTGCCTGCGCCTGAGGCCTGGCCTTGGGTAGAAATCATCACCAGCCATGCAGGCGCGCGAGCTGCTGCTGTGGATGCATTGCTGGCGCAGGGTGTACAAGGCCTGGTGGTGGCAACCACCGGGGACGGCACGGTGCACGAAGCGTTGCAACCGGCCCTGGCGCGTGCTCGCAGCCAGGGCGTGCCCGTGTGGCGCAGCAGCCGCTGCAGTGAAGGCGTGATCAGCGGCGGCAGGCTGCCGGTGCATGCCGATCTGGGCGCCGACCTGGCCGTGGCACTCAACCCCTACAAGGCACGCGTCAGCCTGCAACTGGCCTTGCTGGGCGCTTTGCGCTGATGGGGGGTGCCATGAGAAAAGAAGCGATCAGCGCCTGTTCCTTGGGCGCTGCAAGCCAGTTTTCAGCAAATATCAGCAATCCTCTGGGGGCCAGCGGCCTGCACCATGTGGCCCTGATTGCATCGGACTATGCCCGCTCCAAGGCGTTTTATACCCATACCCTGGGTTGCACCGTGATTGCCGAGGAATACCGCGCTGCCCGTGATTCCTGGAAGCTGGATCTTGCAGTGCCCGGCGGCGGGCAACTGGAGCTGTTCTCTTTTCCAGCGCCGCCACCGCGCGTGTCCCGGCCCGAGGCCTGCGGCCTGCGCCACCTCGCCATTGCCGTGCAGGCGGTGGAGGCTGCGCGCACCTATCTGGTTTCGCAAGGCGTGGAATGTGAAGCGATTCGCCTGGACGAGATGACCGGCAGGCAATTTTTCTTTTTCAGCGACCCGGATGGCTTGCCGCTGGAGATATACCAGGCCTGATGGGAGCTGCTGGCCACCAGCATGAGCCTGGCAGGCCTGCTTTCGGGGAATTTCGGAGAAAGATGCTGGTGTGCAATGCTTCGCCGGGCCGGTCAATCCGCCTGCGGGGAGGCGCGTCCATCGCGCACTGCCGCGATCACAACACCTACGGCACATGCTGCAAACAGCAATCCGGTCGGGATGCCGCCAATGGTGGCCATCAACCAGCCGTAGATTTCGGAGAGCAGGCCGATGATGCGGTTGCCGCTGTGCGTGCCCAGCTTGTTGCCGATGAAGGCGTTGAAGGACAGCACTGCAAAGACCAGTGCCAAAAAGGCGGTGACGATCCACTTCATGGGATTCTTTCCTCGTTTATTGGAATGAGAGCTTTTGGGAGGGAGACATCTGTCCTTGAGCTGGCTCAAGAACGGGCCGCACTCATTACAGCAGGAAACCGTGTGGTGCTGTAGCTCCGCCGTGCGGCTGTTGCGCCGATGCCGCTTTGGGGTAAAAAAAGCCACTACCAAAAAGATAGTGGCTTGCGCTTGTCGCATGGGCGTGAAAGGCTTGAAAACCTCTCATCGCCGTGCAGTGAAGGACAGATAGGCGGGTATCAGGCTTGCAGCGCTGCAATGGCGCGCTGGGTGATTTCCTCGACGCTGCCCAGGCCGCTGATGGCGCGGTATTTTGGGGCGGCGGCTGGGTCCTGCTGGGCCCAGTTGCTGTAGTAATCGACCAGCGGGCGGGTCTGGTTGCTGTAGACATCGAGGCGCTTCTTGACGGTTTCTTCCTTGTCGTCGTCGCGCTGCACCAGGTCTTCGCCGGTCACATCGTCCTTGCCAGCCACCTTGGGGGGGTTGAACTTGGTGTGGTAGGTGCGGCCCGATGCAGGGTGGCTGCGGCGGCCGCTCATGCGTTCAATGATCGCATCGAACGGCACATCGATCTCCAGCACATAGTCGAGCTTGACACCGGCCGCCTTCATGGCATCTGCCTGGGGAATGGTGCGGGGAAAGCCGTCGAACAGAAAACCGTTGGCGCAGTCGGGCTGGGCGATGCGGTCCTTGACCAGGTTGATGATCAACTCGTCGCTGACCAGCTGGCCTGCATCCATCACCGCCTTGGCTTGCACGCCCAGCGGGGTGCCAGCCTTGACGGCGGCACGCAGCATGTCGCCGGTGGAGATTTGGGGAATACCGTATTTTTGGCAGATGAACGCGGCTTGCGTGCCTTTGCCGGCCCCGGGCGCTCCCAACAGAATCAGTTTCATGACGGTCCTTGGAAATTAGAAAACTTGCACGGCAAAAGCGGGCCGCCAAGCCCGCTTTTACACAAAAAAACTGGGCTTGAGCATATCACGCATCAGGGGATTGTCACCAAAATGCAAGCTAATGTAGTGTCTCCGAATGTGCAATGTTACCCTGCCTTGAAACGGGTTCTCAGCATGCACCGTCTTGCTTACGAGGCGCTTGCATCTGAGCTGCCCGGTGCTGCGGGTTGGCGCAGGCTCTGGCGCCCAGATCACATCTGGGAGGCAAAGAACTGGCGCACGCGCACCAGGTCTTCCGGGGTGTCGACTCCTGCCCCTGGCTGGCCCTGCGTGGTGTGCACGGCAATGCGGTAGCCGTGCCAGAGGGCGCGCAACTGTTCCAGCGCTTCGATCTGCTCGGTCGGCGCCTGGGTCAGCGTGGGAAAGAGCTGCAGGAAACTGGCACGGTAGCTGTACAGGCCCATATGGTGCAGCGGGGCGAACCCGGGCGTGCCGGTGGCATGGGGGTTCTTCCACCAGCTGGCATTGACGTGCTCGCGCCCCCAGGGGATGGGCGCGCGGCTGAAATAGGCGGCGAGGCCCTTGGCATCCAGCACCACCTTGACCACATTGGGGTTGAGCAGCGATTCCAGATCCGCCACGGGGTGGGCCACGGTGCCCATGCTGGCTTCGGGGCGGTCGGTCAGCAGCTGCGCGACGGCATCGATCAGTCCGGGTGCGATCAATGGCTCGTCGCCCTGCACGTTGACCACGATGTCGTCCCCCGTGAGGCCGAGCCGTTGGCAGGCTTCGGCCAGCCGGTCGCTGCCACTGGGGTGGTCTGCGGATGTGGGCACGGCCTGCACGCCATGCTCCTTGCAGGCCTCCAGAATGCGTGCATCGTCGGCGGCCACCACCACGCGCTGGGCATTGCTTTGCTGCGCGCGCTGGGCCACCCGTACCACCATGGGCAGACCACCGATATCAGCCAGAGGCTTGCCGGGCAGGCGCGATGACGCCATGCGCGAGGGAATCAGAACGGTGAAAGGCGCAGGTGTGGAGACGGTTGCCATGGTGTGCCGGGTTGTAGAGGAGCAAAACAAAAAGGGTTGCACCCGACGGATGCAACCCAGAGGCGAGAGGCCATTGTAGCGACGGAGGCAGCGCTCCCCGATCAGGGAATGATCGCCGGCGTGGGCGCATTGCTCGCGGGCACGCTCACGGCATCGGGTGCCAGCAGGATTTTTTCGACCGCGCGCAGCTTTTTGGCCTCGATGGTCTCGCGCAGGCGCGGCAGCAAAGCCACCAGTCCTTCGTAACCCTGGGCTTTTTCCAGGGCCAGTTGCAGGCGGAAACCCTTGAGCCCGAGCTCGCTCACCAACTGGCTGGCGACTGGATAGGCTTTCATGTAGCGGTCTGTCGGATCGCTGACCTGTGCCGGTGCAATGGTGTGGCGTGCTGCCTGCTGGCGCTCTTCAGCCAGGGAGGGCGGAGGGGCCGCAGAGGCAGAGGTTGAGGCCGCCGGCTCATGGGTGGCGCCGGGTGCGTCGGAGGGATGGTTGAGCCAGCCGCCCACTTCGCCACCCTGGGCCGGGCGCAGCAATTCCAGCAGGCCCTGCTGGATCAGCAGCTTGATATCTTCCAGCAGTTGCAGGCGGCCCGTGTTGCCGGGGAGCAGCTCAATCACCTGTTCGACGCTTTTGTTGCCATCGAACAGGATGAAAGCCGTACGCATGCGAGGAGGCAGGGCGGGGTCGCGTGCCCGTAGCGCCTCAAGGCCCTTGTCGGTCTTTTTCAGGATGAGGGTTTGCATGGCAATTCGCTGTCGGTGAAAAAGCCATCCCGCCATTAGTGGGCGGTTGGATGTGTCACGAAAATGTCAACGAATTGTGACTAACTGAAAAAAACTGTGTATTAGGGATTTTCCGGAGCCACGCTCCCGCATGAGTGCAGGCCGTTGATTGGCCTATGAAGCAGCAGTGGCAAGTGCCTGCTTACCGGGGCGGCGGGGGGCAGGCGCGGTTCAGGCGCTTTCGCCAGGGGCTGCTGCGATGGCATCGATCTCATCGTCGGTCAGCGGGCGGGCTTCGACCTCCAGCATCACGGGGATGCCGTCGTGCACCGGGTAGGCCAGGCGGGCGCTGCGCGATACCAGTTCCTGGCGTTCGCGGTCGTAGCGCAGGGGGCCTTTGGTGACCGGGCACACCAGCAGTTCGAGCAGTTTCGGGTCCATAACGGCAATCAATCCTTCTGTGGTTGGGGGGTGTGCGGAGCGGTTGGCAAGGCCATCAGGCGCTCATGCACGTGCTGGGCAAAGGCGGGAGCAATCGCCACCTGCAGTGGCACAGCCAGGGCCTGCGGCGCGATGTGCCACAGCTTGCCTGCGTCCTTTTCGGTGCACAGCAACACGGGCTCCTCCATTGTAGGTGCTGCACCGGCTGCTGCGGAATCTGCCAGCCCCAGCCGGGTCAGCAGTTGGGGATCGGTCAGGTCGGCATGGTCGGGCAGGGCGTCGCTGCGCGCCTGCGGCAGTCCGGCCGCATGCAGCATGGCAAAGAATTCCTGCGGGTAGGCAATGGCGGCCACTGCGTGGATGCGGCGCCCGCGCAGGCTGTCCAGCGGAATGTGGCGGCCGTCCTTGGCAATGGCGAAATCGGCCAACTGGCGTTCTACAGGCCAGACTGCAGCACCGCTGCGCAACAGATTGGCGGGTGGTTCGCCTGCATACAGGGCAATATCGAGCGGGCGTGGCCAGGGCTCGCGCAGCGGGCCGGCCGGCAGTTGCCAGCCGTTACCCACGCCCTGGCGGTTGAACACGGCAATCTCCAGGTCTCGCGCCAGCGCCAGGTGCTGCAGGCCATCGTCGCAGAGGAGTACATCAATATCTTTATGTGCCGAAAGTGCTGCCTGCGCTGCATCTGCACGTTTTTTTGCTACAAAAACAGGAACAGTGGTGCGGCTGGCAATCAGCAGGGGTTCATCGCCCACCTCGCGCGGATCGCTGAGCGCGGTCACTTCCAGCGCAGCAGGGTTGCCCGAGGTGGTTCGCCCATAACCGCGCGAGATGACGGCCGGCCGCCAGCCCTTGGCCTGCAAGGCCAGTACCAACTCAATGGTGACGGGCGTCTTGCCCGAGCCGCCCGCGATCACGTTGCCCACCACCACGGTCGGCACGGGCGCGTGCCAGCTTTTGAGCACGCCCACCCGGTAGAGGCTGCGGCGCAGGCCGCCCAGGCCGGCATGGATCCATGAGAGTGGCAGCAGTGCGCAAGCCAGCAGTCCCTTGCGCTGCCAGGCATCGGTGATGCGGGCAGAGAGGGGGCGGTTGGACAGGGGCTGGGAGGCGTGTGGCGGGGGGGCAGTCATGCAGGCTGCATGCTAGCACTGCAGGGCTTCGTTGCTGAAGACCTGCAGCGCCGTTTATTTGCCTGCCGCCGATTGGGTGGCAAAGGTGACCTGGTTCAGGCCCACGCGGCGTGCGGCTTCCATCACGGAGACGACCGCCTGGTGGGGCGCCATGGCGTCGGCGCTGATGATGATCACGCTGTCCTTGCCTGCGGTGGCGGCACTGCGCAGGGCGGCTGCCATATCGGCCACGGTCTTGCCTTCCAGGGATGTCTTGTTGACGGCGTAGCGGCCATCAGCCGCCACGGCCACAATGATTTCCTTGGGACGGTCGCGCAATTGCTCGGCATTGGCGATGGGCAAGGTGAGCTGCAGCTCGGTGAACTTGCTGTAGGTGGTCGAGAGCATCAGAAAGATGAGGATCACCAGCAGCACATCGATGAAGGGGATCAGGTTGATCTCCGGCTCTTCCTTGGTGCGGGGGCGAAAGTTCATGCGCGGCTCCTGAGGCGATCAACCGCGGCGCAGCTTGTTCAGGTGGCGCAGGAACTGTTCGGCCGACAGCTCCAGCGTCAGGAGGTAGCCATCGACGCGGCTGCGGAAATAGCGCCAGAAAATCAGCGCAGGAATGGCGACGATCAAGCCAAAGGCCGTGTTGTACAGCGCGATCGAGATGCCGTGGGCCAGCAGGGTGGGATTGTTGCCGCCGCCGCTTTGGGAGCCGAAGATCTCGATCATGCCGATCACCGTTCCCAGCAGTCCTAAAAGAGGAGCGGCTGACGCAATGGTGGCAAGCGCCGTGAGGTATTTTTCGAGGTTCTGTGCAGCGCGGCGGCCTGCGCTTTCCATGGTGGCGCGCAGATCGGCTTCGGAGATGCGGGGCTCGCTGTTGATGGCGCGCAAGCCGCTGGCCAGCACTTCGCCAAGGGCCGAATTCTGTCCCAGCTGGTTCACCACTTCCGCACTGGGCACGCTGGTGGAGGAGACGGAAATCGCCTCCTGCAGCAGATTGGGGGGAGCTACCTTGGATGTCTTCAGTGCCAGAAACCGTTCAACAATCAGCGCCAGGGCCAGGATGGAGCAGGCGATCAGCGGCCAGATCGGCCAGCCTGCGGCTTGAATAATGGAAAACAAAATCTCTCTCCGCTCGTTCTTTTCAGCAATGCATTATGGCGCAACGTGGCTTGCTGTCAGCCTAAAATCATGGCGGACGCGGCCTGCAGCCAACAGGGTGCGGATACCGGTGGCGCCGAGGACCGAGTCTTCCACAGAATGTGTGGATAACTTTGTGGGCAATCTGTCATCAGCCGGAAAAATTGCTGAAAGCACGGGGTTTTTCTTAGATTGCTTAAAAAATAAGCTGATAAAAATATATATAAATCAACTGGTTGCACCTGTATTCGGCGCTTTGCGCTACAGACTATGACGGTCAGATGACGTACCCTGGCGCCTTGCCTTCTGTGGACTACTGCCCTGGCTCCTGTGCGGAACTGAACGGCGGCTCGTCTGGATGAGGGCCAGAAGGGCGGGCGTCGAAAAAGTTGCGAGCAAAACCAACGGTGATGGCGTGCGATGTTGCTTTTTGGCGCTGGATGGTGGAGGCTGGGCCGATCTTTCTGTGTGGTATCGGTGAATCCGCTATTGGATATGTAGCTGTTTGCGCCTGCTGATCGGGCGCTAGAGGCAATTTATGAATGATTTCGACACCTCTCCCACCGCTGCTCCCCGCATCTGGGAAGTGGGCGCGCTGTGCCGCGCGGTGGGCGATGCCTTGTCGGCCCGCTTCAACCCGGTGGCGGTGCGCGGAGAGCTGAGCGGCTTTTCACGGGCGGCCAGCGGCCACTGCTACTTCAATCTCAAGGATGTGAACGGCCAGATCCGCTGCGCCATGTTCAAGCGTGCGGCACAGTCGATTGGATTCACCCCGCGCGACGGCGAACTGGTGGAAGTGGTGGGAAAGCTCGGCGTGTATGAACAGCGCGGCGACCTGCAGCTGGTGGTGGAGGACATGCGCCGTGCCGGGCAGGGCGCCTTGTTCGAGCAGTTTCTTCGCCTCAAGGCGCAGCTGGAAGCCGAAGGTCTGTTCGATGCGGCCCGCAAGCGCCCGCTGCCGTTGATGCCGCGCGGCGTTGGCATCGTCACCTCGCTGGGCGCAGCGGCGCTGCATGATGTGGTGACTGCCTTGCGCCGCCGTGTGCCGCAACTGCCTGTGGTGCTGGTGCCTGCGTTGGTGCAAGGGGGGCAGGCGGCTCCATCGATGGTGGAAGCGCTACAGAAACTGTACCGGCTGGCGGAAGCGCAGATTGCGCTGGATGCGGGTTTGACGGATGAGGCGCCGGCGGCTGCCATCGACACCATCCTGCTGGTGCGCGGCGGCGGATCGCTGGAAGACCTGTGGGCCTTCAACGACGAGCAACTGGCGCGCACCATCGTGCAAAGCCCGGTGCCACTCATCAGCGGCGTGGGGCACGAGACGGATTTCACCATCGCAGACTTCTGTGCCGACCTGCGCGCGCCCACGCCAACGGCGGCGGCCGAGCTGGTGTGCCAGCCTCGGGACGTGTGGCTGGGCGCGCTTGATCTGGTACAGGAGCGCCTGGACGACGCGGTCGAGCGGCATATTGACCGCCAGTTGCAGCGCCTGGACATGGCTGCACGCCAGATATCCCGGCCCTCAGGCCTGGTGCATCGCCAGCAGCAGGGGCTCGATCGCAGCGCGCAGCGCCTGCAGGCAGCGGTGCAAAGCCAGTTGCATGGGCAGGACAAGCGCGTGCAGCATCTGGGCAGCACTTTTCCGGTGAGCGTGGCCCGCAGCCTGGAGCGGCAGGAGCAGCATGTCGAACGTCTGGGGGCGAGGCTGGAGTTGCTCAACCCCAGGCAGGTACTCTCGCGCGGCTATGCACTGCTCACCGGCATGGATGGCCAGGTCATCCATTCAGTAACGCAGGCGACACCGGGCAAGGCCATGCATGCGGAACTGGCGGATGGCAGTGTGGATGTGGTGGCCACCCAGCGCTTGCTGGTGTGAGAGTGGGGCTGCCGGCTTTGTCGTGCAACGGTGCAGGGCTAGATCCGAACGAGGCATGCCGGTACTTGGATGCGATGGATTGTCGGCAACCGCTGACCCCACGCTGCCATGTCTGCATGCTATGGTGGTCATAAGAATTTCTGTTGAACCCTATTGGTCATCAGGTCGATTTTCCTTTCTACAATCGACCGATGCCAGCGAAAGCGCGGCGCCCTTTGCGGAGCGCACGCTGCTGCCCATTTTGCAACCCATACCAACCACGAGGAAACGACGATGGAACGCACTCTGCCACCCCTGCCTTACGCGCTTGACGCCCTGGCCCCTGCCTACAGCAAGGAAACCATGGAGTACCACTATGGCAAGCACCACAACGCTTATGTGGTGAACCTGAACAACCTGCAAAAGGGCACCGAGTTCGAAAACATGGAACTGGAAGACGTGGTCAAGAAGTCTTCCGGCGGTATCTACAACAACGCAGCCCAGATCTGGAACCACACCTTCTTCTGGAACTGCATGACCCCCAATGGCGGCGGTGCTCCAAGCGGCGCGCTGGCAGATGCCATCAACAAGAAGTGGGGCAGCTTCGACGAGTTCAAGAAGGCCTTCCAGGCATCGGCCGTGGGCAACTTCGGCTCGGGCTGGACCTGGCTGGTGAAGAAGGCTGACGGTTCGGTTGACATCGTCAACACCGGTGCCGCAGGCACGCCGCTGACCACCGCCGACAAGGCCCTGCTGACCGTGGACGTGTGGGAACACGCGTACTACATCGACTACCGCAACCTGCGTCCCAAGTTTGTCGAGACCTTCCTGGCAAGCCTGGTGAACTGGAAGTTTGCCGAAGCCAATTTCGCCTGATCCTGTGGCGCACAGCGGCTTGCTTTCCGGCAAGCCCGAACGCCTCCGCAAGGAGGCGTTTTCTTTTTGCACCTTTCAATGACGGGCAAGGCGGTTCAGGGCGCTGCCTGCAGCAGGCGTATCAGTTCGCGCAGTGCAGCGGGCACATGGCGGCGGCTCGAATAGTACAGATAGAAGCCCTCGGTCTGCGGACACCAGTCTTGCAGCACACATTCCAGCCGGCCCGACGACAGCGCTTCGCCCACCATGCCGTCGTAGACATAGGCCAGACCCATGCCGTCCAGTGCGGCCTGCAGAACCAGTTGGTCGTCGTCCAGCGTCAAGGGGCCGTTCACGGGTACTTCCAGGCTTTGGCCTTTTTTGGCGAACTCCCATGCGTAGGGGGCGCTGCCCGGAAAGCGGCGGTTGATGCAGGCATGTGCCGCCAGATCGCGCGGGTGCTTGGGGCGGCCATGGAGATCCAGGTAGGCGGGCGTGGCCACCACCAGAAAGCGGGGTGCAGGCCGCAGCGGCAGCGCCACCATGTCTGCTGCCACGCGCGCGCCAAAGCGGATGCCGGCATCGAATCCGTCCCGCACAATATCCACCATGCGGTCGTCCGTGACGATCTCGAGCAGCACCTTGGGGCAGCGCGCGTGGAACGCCGCCAGCAGCGGCGCCAATACCAGCCTTGCGGCTTGCCGGGGCACGTTGAGCCGCAGTGTGCCCGATGGCGTGCCACCGAGTTCGCGCACCTCACGTAACGCTCCGTGGATGTCCTGCAGCGCGGGGAAGAGCCGCTGCAGCAGCAATTGCCCCGCTTCCGTTGGCGTCACGCTGCGCGTCGTTCGGTTGAGCAGGCGCGTGCCCAGCGCTTCTTCGACCTGCCGAAGGCTGTGGCTGAGGGCCGAAGGCGTCACCCCCAGCTGGCGGGCCGCCTTGCTGAAGCTGCACAGCTGGGCCACCTGCACGAAGGCGGCAAGGGCGTCGAGGCTGGCTTCGCCCGTTTCCGAGAGATTTTTCATTTGTGAATTTTTCTCAATGATTCATCAAATATTGTATGGATTATCAAACACAGTCTGCTGTCGCACACTGGGGTCCGTTTCGTTGAAAGGATCTGAAATGCAAATGAGGAAACTGGGCTCACAGGGTTTGCAGGTGTCGGCAGTCGGGCTGGGATGCATGGGCATGAGTTTTGCGTATGGCGATGCCGACGACGCGCAATCCATTGCCACCTTGCACCGTGCGCTCGATCTCGGTGTGAATTTCTGGGACACGGCAGAGGTGTACGGGCCATTCACCAATGAGCAGCTCATTGGCCGGGCACTGCAATCGCTCAAAGGGCGCCGCGATGAAGTCGTGGTGGCCACCAAGTTCGGCTTCGACATCGCCCCTGAGACGCCACAGCGGCGCGGGCCGCAGCGCATGGTGGGGGTGAACAGCCGCCCTGCGCATATCCGTGCGGTCGTCGAGGCGTCGCTTGCGCGGCTGGGGATCGAGGCCATCGATCTGCTCTACCAGCACCGGGTCGATCCCGTTGTTCCGATAGAAGAGGTGGTTGGCACCATGGGCGATCTGGTGCGGCAGGGCAAGGTGCGCTTTCTGGGTCTGTCGGAGGTATCGGCGGCCACGCTGCGCAAGGCGCATGCCGTGCACCCCATCTCGGCCGTGCAGTCGGAGTATTCGCTCTGGAGCCGCGAGCCGGAGGCGGAGGTGCTGCCCGCATGCGCCGAACTGGGCATCGGCTTTGTGCCATACAGCCCCTTGGGGCGCGGTGCGCTGACCGGCAAGCTGCCTGCACCGGGCGAGTTGTCCGAGGATGATTTCCGCCGCGGCCTGCCACGGTTCCAGGCCGATGCCTGGGATGCCAACCAGTCGCTGGTGGCCACCTTGCAGCGCATGGCGGCAGAGCGCGGCCTCACGGCGGCGCAGCTGGCGCTGGCATGGGTGCTGGCGCAGTCGCCATCCATCGTGCCGATTCCCGGCGCGCGGCGCGAGCAGCACCTGCGCGAAAACGCGCTTGCGGCCGACGTGGTGCTCAGCGACGCGGAACTGCGCGAGATTGGCGCTGCGATGGACCCTGCGCGCGTACAGGGCGGCCGGTACACCGAAGCGGCGCTGGCCCTGGTGGACCGCTGAGCTTCGAGCGCGTTCTACGTTCTAATCCACCACCTTGCCACGCAGGGCCTTCACATTGGCGCGCAGGCTCTTGCCCTGCAGGCGACGCTGCTGCGATCCCCAGGTGGGCTTGGTGGCGCGGCGCTTGCGGGGCACGGCGGCGGCCTGCGCGACCAGGGCGTTGAGGCGCTGCAGGGCATCCCACAGGTTGTGTTCCTGTGTGCGGTACTGCTGGGCCTTGATGACGATCACGCCTTCGGTCGTGATGCGGCTGTCGCTCAGGGCCAGCAGGCGTTGCTGCACTTCGTCGGGCAGGCGCGATGCCCGGATATCAAAGCGCAGGTGCACGGCGCTGCTCACCTTGTTGACGTTCTGTCCCCCTGGCCCCTGGGCGCGCACGGCGGTCCACTGCACATCCGATTCGAGCAGCTCCAGTGCAGCGGGGCGCGGGTTGGTCATGGCGGGCGTGTCGTTGTTGGGATTCACAAATGTGCAGCAGGCAGCGTGCATTATGAAGGGGCGTGGTTTCGTGACCGCACAGGTGTGTGCACATGTGGGCGCCTTGGGCGATCAATTCGCTGGGTCAACTCTTGTATAAGACTTAAAAACCAGCGACAATCCTTTCCTGTTGAATTCCGTATTGTGATATTGCATTGCGCCATTGATGGGATTACCCAGCGCTGGTTGCGGTGCGCGTCATAAGATGGCTTCACGCGGGCGTATACGTATATAGAGGCAGACGAGACCACTGCCTTCAGCAGCCACGCTCCCCTGAACTTTTGCCACTTGAAAGACCAGATGACTACCCAGCAACCCACCATCATCTACACCCTGACCGACGAAGCGCCCCGCCTGGCGACCGCGTCGTTCCTGCCCATCGTGCGCAGCTTCGCGGGCGCGGCAGGCATCAATGTGGCCGAGAGTGATATTTCGCTGGCAGCCCGCATTCTCGGTGAGTTTCCTGAGTTCCTGACCGAGGCACAGCGCGTTCCCAACAACCTGGCAGACCTGGGCAAGCTGACCCTGACGCCGGACGCCAACATCATCAAGCTGCCCAACATCTCGGCATCGGTGGGCCAGTTGCAGGAAGCCATCAAGGAGCTGCAGGACAAGGGTTACAAGCTGCCTGACTATCCCGAGAACCCCGGCACGCAGGAAGAAAAGGACATCAAGGCGCGCTACAGCAAGTGCATCGGCTCGGCCGTGAACCCCGTGCTGCGCGAAGGCAATTCGGATCGCCGCGCGCCTGCCGCCGTCAAGAACTACGCCAAGAAGCACCCCCACTCGATGGGTGAATGGAAGCAGTGGTCGCAAACCCATGTCTCGCACATGGAAGAGGGCGATTTCTACCACGGCGAAAAGTCCATGACCCTGGACAAGGCCCGGGACGTGAAGATGGTGCTGGAGACGAAGTCCGGCAAGACCATCGTGCTCAAGGACAAGGTCAAGCTGCAGGATGCAGAAGTGATCGACTCCATGTTCATGAGCAAGAAGGCCCTGCTGGCTTTCTATGAGCGCGAGATCGAAGACTGCCGCGAATCGGGCATCCTGTTCTCGCTGCACGTCAAGGCGACGATGATGAAGGTGTCCCACCCCATCGTGTTCGGTCACTGCGTCAAGATCTTCTACAAGGAAGCTTTCGAGAAGCACGGCAAACTGTTCGACGAACTGGGCGTGAACGTGAACAACGGCATGGCCGATCTGTATGCCAAGATCGACACGCTGCCCGCGTCGCAGCGCGACGAGATCATCCGCGACCTGCACAAGTGCCAGGAGCACCGTCCGCGTCTGGCCATGGTCGACTCTGCCAAGGGCATCACCAACTTCCATTCGCCCAACGATGTGATCGTGGATGCCTCGATGCCTGCGATGATCCGCGGCGGCGGCAAGATGTGGGCTGCCGATGGCAAGCCCTACGATTGCAAGGCCGTGATGCCCGAATCGACCTTTGCCCGCATCTACCAGGAAGTGATCAACTTCTGCAAGTGGCACGGCAACTTCGACCCTCGCACCATGGGCACCGTGCCCAACGTCGGCCTGATGGCGCAAAAGGCCGAGGAATACGGCTCGCACGACAAGACCTTCGAAATCTCCGAAGACGGCGTGGCCAACATCGTGGACATCGCCACTGGCGAAGTGCTGATGAGCCAGAACGTGGAAGCGGGCGATATCTGGCGCATGTGCCAGGTCAAGGACGCACCGATCCGCGACTGGGTGAAGCTGGCAGTCACGCGCGCCCGCAACTCCGGCATGCCTGCAGTGTTCTGGCTTGACCCCTACCGTCCGCACGAGTCCGAGCTGATCCAGAAGGTCAACAAGTACCTCAAGGAGCACGACACCAGCGGCCTGGAAATCTACATCCTGTCGCAAGTGCGCGCCATGCGCTACACGCTGGAGCGCGCTGCCCGTGGCCTGGACACCATCTCGGTGACCGGCAACATCCTGCGTGACTACCTGACCGACCTGTTCCCGATCCTGGAGCTGGGCACCTCGGCCAAGATGCTGTCGATCGTGCCTTTGATGCAAGGCGGTGGTCTGTACGAAACCGGCGCCGGCGGCTCCGCCCCCAAGCATGTCGAGCAGCTGGTGGAAGAAAACCACCTGCGCTGGGATTCGCTGGGCGAGTTCCTGGCTCTGGCCGTGTCGTTCGAAGAGCTGGGCATCAAGAACAACAACAGCCGCGCCAAGCTGTTGGCCAAGACCCTGGACGAGGCCACCGGCAAGCTGCTGGACCTGGACAAGTCGCCATCGCGCCGCACCGGTGAGCTGGACAACCGTGGCTCGCAGTTCTACATCGCGCTGTACTGGGCCCAGGCACTGGCGGCCCAGGCCGAAGACAAGGAACTGGCTGTCAAGTTTGCACCCATTGCCCAGCAACTGGCCGACAACGAAGCCAAGATCGTGGGTGAACTGAAGGCCGTGCAGGGCAAGGCCGTGGACATCGGCGGTTACTACCAGCCCGATACCGCCAAGCTGGACGCCGTGATGCGCCCCAGCGCCACCTTCAACAAGGTGGTTGCGGAAATCTGAGACCTGTGAATGCGGTCTGACAAGCCCCGTGTCCAGCACAAGGCAGGGGCCTCCACAAAAAAAACCGCAGTTTTCGGACTGCGGTTTTTTTATGCGCTCAGCCATTGAAATGGGGAAAGCGTTTTTTTTTTTTGCTATATTTTTAGTAGCTATTGACGCTATGCCATCAGGCGCTACAGGTGTTTCATCTATAGGTATGCGGAGGCTGGCGCCCGCCAAACTTGCGGCGCCCGTGCGCAGCCCTTACTGGCTGAACGGCTTGCCTCGCAACTGCGCGCCTTCGGCAATGCCCTTCTGTTTGAACCAGCCCTGGTTCATCTCCAGCACGTAGCGTACCGGCTTGCGCGAGCAGTGCGAATCCTCGGTCATGGGCTGCATGTCGGCGAGGTTGACGATGGTGCCGTCATCGGCCACAAAGGCGGTGGTCAGTGGCAGCAAGGTGTTCTTCATCCAGAAGCACTGCACGGCGGGCTGCTCGAACACGAACAGCATGCCTTCGGCAGCAGGCATTTCCTTGCGGTGCATCAAGCCCACTTCGCGTTGGCGGGGTGTCTGGGCCACCTGGGCATGGATGCGGTGCATGCCGGCCGATAGCTCGGTACGCTGCAGATTCATCTGCGGCTCGCCCGTCGTCTGGGCTGTGGCGGAAAGGCTGAGCGCCGACAGGCCCAGGGCCAGGGCGACGGTGGAGGTGCGGGCAAGAAAATTCAGGCTTGACATAGGGAAACAGGGCCTTCTCAAAAAACGGGCAGCGCAAGGCGCCGTGGGGGTTTTATACACGATCTGGCTGCATCGTTGAGCGAGATGCGCAGGCCCGATGTGCGCGACAGCAGAGGCGGCCATTGTCGATAGAATCAATCGGAGCAACGCTGCTGCATGTCCGCCATGGCATGCAGCGCTTCACGGTTTCTGATGATTTTGGAGAGAGGTTCCATGTCTTACCAACACATCCGCCTGCCTGACGGCGGCCAGCCCATCACTGCGCGCGAGGGTCATGCGCTGCAGGTGCCTCCGCAGCCCATCATTCCGTTCATCGAAGGCGACGGCGTGGGCCGTGATGTTACCCCGGTGATGCGCAAGGTGGTCGATGCCGCCGTGGCCAAGGCCTACGGCGATGCCCGCCGCATTGCATGGATGGAGGTGTTCGCAGGCGAGAAGGCGACGCAGGTGTACGGTGCAGACCAGTGGATGCCGCAGGAGACGCTGGACGCTATCGGCCAGTACCTCGTGGCCATCAAGGGTCCGCTGAACACGCCGGTGGGCGGTGGCATCCGCTCGCTCAATGTCACCTTGCGCCAGACGCTGGATCTCTACGTCTGCCTGCGCCCGGTGCGCTATTTTGCGGGCGTGCCGTCGCCGGTACGCGAGCCCGAGAAGACCGATATGGTCATCTTCCGCGAGAACTCGGAGGATATCTACGCAGGCATCGAGTTTGCCGCAGGCTCGGAGGTGGCAGTCAAGTTGATCGAGTTCCTGCGCAAGGAGGTGGGCAGCCAGAAGATCCGTTTTCCAGAGACCTCGGGTATCGGCATCAAACCCGTCTCGCGCGAAGGCAGCGAGCGCCTGGTGCGCAAGGCCATCCAGTACGCCATCGACCATGACAAGCCTAGCGTCACCCTGGTGCACAAGGGCAACATCATGAAATTCACCGAAGGGGCCTTCCGCGACTGGGGTTATGCGCTGGCGCAGAAGGAGTTCGGTGCCGAGCCCATCGACGGCGGCCCCTGGCTGCGGCTGAAGAACCCCAAAAACGGCAAGGAGATCATCGTCAAGGACGTGATTGCCGATGCCTTCCTGCAGCAGGTGCTGCTGCGTCCTGCCGATTATTCGGTGATCGCCACCTTGAACCTGAACGGCGATTACATTTCGGACGCGGTGGCGGCCCAGGTTGGCGGCATCGGCATTGCGCCGGGCGCCAATCTGTCGGACAGCGTGGCGGTATTCGAAGCCACCCACGGCACGGCCCCCAAGTATGCGGGCAAGGACTATGTCAACCCTGGCTCGATGATCCTGTCGGCCGAGATGATGCTGCGCCACATCGGCTGGACCGAAGCTGCCGATCTCATCATCCGCTCGATGGAGGCTACCATCGAGTCCAAGCGCGTGACCTATGACTTTGCCCGCCTGATGGACGGCGCCACGCAGGTGAGCACCTCGCGCTTTGGCGACGAGATGATTGCCAATATGTGAGGAATGGGGGGGCAGCGGGAGCCATCGCCATTTCCCCCTGTAAGCCAGCTTGAAGTAGCAAAGGCGCCAGCACCCAGCCGGCGCCTTTGTTTTTGCGCTTGGCCAGCGTCAGGGTATGCAGGCGCTGCTGTCTGGCATGCCTGCCAGAGGCTCGGCGGCACCACAGATGCGGGCAAAAAAATGCCAGCACTGAGGCTGGCCAAGGAGGGGTTCTGTGAAAACCGATGAAGGCATGATGCCCGAAATCGGCAAGGTGGTGCAGCCAAATTTGTTTAAGTTGGTGACTATCGTTTGCCTGGCTGTTACACCCGTGGTGGCTGATTCTTAGAGGTTCTTTTTCACTTCTTTGACGGCATCCTTGGCGGCCTGCTTCACATCGCCTGCTGCCTTCTGCAATTCACCTTCGGTCTCCAGTGCCTTGCCTTTGGCAATCTGCTCGGGGCTGTTGATGGCCTTGCCAATGCCAGCCTGTGCTTCGCCCGCCAAATCCTTGATCTTGCCGACTACTTGATCCTTGTTCATGCAAACTCCTTCAGATGCGTTGGGAATGGATTGCATTGTGGATTGGCAGTAGCGCGGGCCATGTCAGCCATGCCAACAGATGGCTGTGCGGGATGGCCGACATCGTTAAAACTAATTACAAATGGGGCGGGCGCGGAGCCCTTCACATGGGCGGCGAATCGCTCTTGATCGGGCTGTGGCTCTGCAGCACTTGCTGGTAGGCCTGCAGGTGGGCGGATTCCTGCTGCAAGTAATGGGCAATGGCGCGGGCAAACTGCGGCTCGGCCACCCAATGCGCACTGGGCGTCGAGAGCGGCAACAGCGCGCGTGCCATCTTGTGTTCGCCTTGGGCGCCGCCTTCAAAGTGAAGATAGCCATTGGCAATGCACCATTCGAGCGGCTGGTAATAGCAGGCCTCGAAATGCAGGTTGTCCACGCGCTCGATGGCTCCCCAGTAGCGTCCATAGGCGGTGGGTTCCAGCTGTCCGTTGGTGCTGCCCTGCGGGCCGCTGATGGCGACCAGGCTGCAGGCGATGGCCTGGTTGTCGCGTTCAGCGACGAACAGCAGCCAATGCTCGGGCATGGCATTGCGCATCGCTTCAAAGAAGGCGGGAGTCAGGTAGGGCGCGTTGCCGTGTTCGAGGTAGGTGCGCTCGTAGCATTCGTAGAAGAACGCCCAGTCGGCGGCAGTGATCTGCTGGCCCGTTGCATGGCGGAACGTCACGCCGGCGTCGCGCACCTTGCGCCGCTCCTGGCGGATTTTCTTGCGCTTTTCCTGCTGCAGCTCCGCCAGAAAATCGTCGAAATCGGCATAGGGCGCAGCGCTGCCATTTTGCGTGTGGCGTGCATGGCGGTTGTGCCAATGGAACTGCACGGTTTCGCGCTGCATCAGGCCTGCCTGCTGCGCGGCCTGCAGATCTGCGGCATCGGCAAACAGCAGATGCAGGGAAGACAGGCTTTGCTCCCGGCACCAGGCAGTCGCCGCATGCAGCAAGGTGGTACGCAGCGCCGGGCGGGCCGCCAGCAAGCGGCTGCCTGGTACCGGGGTGAAAGGCACCGCAGCCACGGCCTTGGGGTAGTAGTGCAGGCCATGGTCGGCGTAGGCCCGCGCCCAGGCGAAATCAAACACGTATTCGCCGTAGGAGTGGGTTTTGGCGTACAGCGGGCAGGCGGCTACCAGGGCGTCACCTTCCCACAGGGTGATGTGGCAGGGCTGCCAACCCGTTTCCACCGTGGCGCTGCCGCTGTCCTCCAGCGCCTGCAGATAGGCGTGGCGCATGAAGGGCGTGGGCCGGGCCTGCAGGGCCAGCAGGCCATCCCAGGCGGCGGCATCCACATCGGCCATCTGGTGCAGCACTTTCAATTGCGGGGAAGCGGTCGAAGAAAGGGTCATGGCCTGATTGTGGCGGCTGTGCTGCGCCTGTGCCGGGGTGCGGAAATCAGGCGAGGCGCCGCACCAGGCCTGCCAGCGCCTGTACCTCGTCGCTGGTGGACGACCACGATGCCACGAAGCGCACCACCATCTCGTCGGCCGCCAGGGCCGTGCCGGGCGGGACGCTGGTGTCATACCAGTCGGCGCAGCGCACGCCGTGGGAGACCAGTTGTGCATGCAGGGCACGCGGCAGAATGGCAAACACCTCGTTGGCCTCGGCGGGCCAGGCCAGGCGCGCCGCCTGGGTTGCCACCAGGGCATCGGCGAGGCTGCGCGCAGAGGCATTGGCCTGGCGTGCCAACTGCAGCCAGTGGTCGTCCTGCAGCCAGGCGCAGTATTGCGCACCGATCAACCGGCTTTTGGACACCAGTTGCCCCGCGCGTTTCTGGCGGATGCGGAAATGCTCGGCCAGCGCATCGTCAAAAAACACCACGGCTTCGGCCATCAGTGCACCATTCTTCGAGGCGCCCAGGCTGAGCACGTCCACCCCGGCCTTGCAGGTGATGTCTGCCGGGTGACAGCCCAGGGCGGCCACGGCATTGGCCAGGCGTGCACCGTCCATGTGCAGGCGCAGGCCCCTGGCATGGGCGCTGGCAGCCAGTGCGGCCACTTCGTGCGGCTGGTAGACCAGGCCGTTTTCCGAGACTTGCGAAATGCTGACCGCGCTGGGCAGCATGTTGTGCGGCGGACTGGCCGGGTAGCTGGCCAGAAAGCGGTCCAGATCGTCCGCCAGAACCTTGCCGCTGCCGGTGGCGAGCGGCAGGAGGCGGGCGCCACCGGTGAACCATTCGGGCGCGCTGTTCTCGTCCACCGCGATATGGGCCATGTCGTGGCACACCACCGCGTTCCAGGGCTGGGCGACGGTGGAGAGCGCCAGGCAGTTGGCGGCTGTGCCTGTGGCGACGAAAAAGGCTTTCAGCGGTGTGTCGAAAGCCTCGCACAGCATCTGCTCGGCGCGCGCACACCAATCATCGTTGCCATAGGCGGACTGGATGCCGCTGGCGGCCTGTACCAGGGTCTGGAGGATGGCCGGGGAGACGCCGGCCTGGTTGTCGCTGCCAAAATTCATTGTCATCGGGGTTTTGCTGGGGAAGGCTGTGATTTTGCCTGGGTAAACCCATTGCGTGGTGCACCTGCCTGACAGGCCTGCATTGCCAGATTTGCCTGACTGCAGCCAACGAGCCAGGTTGCGACTTGTTTTCGCGCTAGACTCATAGAACATATCAATGCTCTCATCGCGCCGCAACGCGAATGCGGCGCGGAGACAGGCAGGCACGTTATTTGCTGCACCAGGTTCATAAAGCACCATGTCCAACTTTTCCATCGCCAGCGCCCAGCTCAATTTCGTTGTGGGCGATATGCAGGGCAACGCCCGCAAGATCATTGACGCGGCCGCCGAGGCCGTGGCCCAGGGCGCGCAGCTGTTGCTGACCCCCGAGCTGGCCATTTGCGGCTATGCGGCCGAAGACCTGTTCCAACGTCCCTCGTTCCTGGCTGCCTGTGAAGTGGCGCTGCAGACGGTGGTGGATGCCTCCAGCCAGTGGCCGGAGCTGACCATCGTCGTGGGCCACCCCAAGGCCGCCCTGCATGCGCCGCATGGCCGCTGCTACAACGTCGCCAGCGTGGTGCGCGGCGGCCAGCTGCTGGCCAGCTACCGCAAGCAGCTGCTGCCCAATTACCGTGAGTTCGACGAGACGCGCTATTTTGTCGAAGGCGCGCAGACCTGCGTGTTCGACGTGGCGGGCACCCAGGTGGGTCTCCTGATCTGCGAAGACGCCTGGGCCAGCCAGCCCGCACGCGCTGCCCGGGCAGCAGGCGCGCAGGTACTGGCAGTCATCAACGCATCGCCTTTCCAGATGGACAAGGTGGGCCAGCGCGAGCAGGTGGTGGCCGAGCGTGTGCGCGAAACCGGTTTGCCGCTGGTGTACACGCACCTGGTTGGCGGGCAGGACGAACTGGTGTTTGACGGCCATTCGTTCGCGATGAATGCCGATGGCAGCGTGGCGGCACGCGCGCCGGGTTTTGACGAAAAACTGCTGCTCACCAACGTTGATACTTCGGGGCCTGCTATCAAATTGTCTGGAGAAATCGCTCCGCAGGGCGACACCAACCAGCAGTTGTGGCATGCACTGGTGCTGGCAGTACGCGATTACCTGGGCAAGAGCGGCTTCCCCGGTGCGGTGCTGGGCCTGTCCGGCGGCATCGATTCGGCGCTGGTGCTGGCCATTGCGGTGGATGCCATCGGCGCGGACAAGGTCCGCACGGTGATGATGCCTTCGCCCTACACCGCCGACATCAGCTGGATCGACGCGCGCGACATGGCCAAGCGGCTGGGGGTGCAGTACGAAGAGATTTCGATCGCACCGATGTTCGAGAGCTTCAAGGCCGCGCTGGCGCAGGATTTTGCGGGCCGCCCCGAGGACACGACCGAGGAGAACCTGCAGGCGCGCATTCGCGGCACCTTGCTGATGGCGCTGTCCAACAAGTTCGGCTCCATCGTTCTGACCACCGGCAACAAGAGCGAAATGGCCACCGGCTACTGCACCCTGTATGGCGACATGGCCGGCGGCTTTGCCGTGATCCGCGATGTGCTCAAGACGCGCGTGTTCGAGCTGGCACGCTGGCGCAATGCGAACGACCCCTTCGGCACCGGGCGCGAGCCGATTCCTGAGCGCATCATCACCCGCCCGCCCAGCGCCGAGCTGCGTCCCGATCAGAAGGACCAGGACAGTCTGCCGCCTTACGAGGTGCTCGATGCGATCATCGTACGCTACATGGAGCAGGACGCCGATATCGACAGCATCGTGGCCGCTGGCTATGCGCGCGCCGATGTAGAGCGCGTGGTGCGGCTCATCCGCGTCAACGAATACAAGCGCCGCCAGGCTGCCGTGGGGCCGCGCCTGTCGGCACGGGGCTTTGGCCGCGACTGGCGCTACCCGATCACGAACGGTTTTCGCGGTTGAATCTGCCCGCCCATGTGGGCGCGGAGTTCTTGACGCACAATAGCTGCAGTTGCCGTGTGGCCGTGACACGCGGTGTATGTTTGGCCGATCCGAGGAGTGACCTATGAAAATGATTACCGCCGTTATCAAACCCTTCAAGCTGGACGAGGTGCGCGAGGCCTTGGCCGATGTGGGCGTGACGGGTTTGACGGTCAGCGAAGTCAAGGGTTTTGGCCGCCAGAAAGGCCATACCGAGCTGTACCGTGGTGCGGAGTACGTGGTCGATTTTCTGCCCAAGGTCAAGATCGAAGTGGCCGTGAAGGACGAGGACGTGGACCGTTGTGTCGACGCCATCGTGAACGCTGCCCGCACCGGCAAGATTGGCGACGGCAAGATTTTTGTGACCGAAGTCGAGCGCGTGATCCGCATCCGCACCGGCGATCTGGACGAGGCTGCGGTCTGATGCGCACGCGCAGCTGATCCATTGGCTGCACCGTGAAAGTGAAAAGCGCCTTGCTTGCAAGGCGCTTTTTTTCTTGGCGGATGCTATGAAAAGAGAAGTGCTTGGCGCTTACTTCGTAAGCTCTTCAGATCAGTTTTTGTCTGAAAATGGCGCGCGCCGGGCGCCTGCAGCTATGGTTTGATGGTGATGTGGGAGCAGATCCACAGCACCTGCGCGTCCTCGTCGCCGCCGGAGATGCAGGCATGACCCATGGCGCTGTCAAAGTAGCAGGAGTCGCCGGTCGCCAGCTCGAGTGGCGCATAGCAGTCGGTATGGATCACCACCTTGCCGTGCAGCACATAGACCATCTCCTCCCCGTCGTGGCTCAGCAGTTGCGGGAACGCCGTGCGTTCGCGCGCCTTGATGGTGGTGAGCAGGGGAATGAAGCGCTTGTCCGCCAGATCGGCATGCAGCAATTCGTACGCATACTGTGGCGTGCGGTGCGCGAGGCCGTCGCCCGCGCGCGTCACGCTGCGGCGCGCCCGCAGCGCAGGCTGTTGCACGGGGCTGAACAGCTCGCCCACATCCACTTCCAGCCCCCGCGCCAGTGCCGCAATCTTTTCGTAGGTGGGCGATAGCTGGCCGTGCTCCACCTTTGATAGCGCCGAGGCCGAGATGCCGCAGCGCTGGCTGAGCTGCTGCAAGGTCAGCCCGGCATTGCGCCGCAGCAGGCGCAGCTTGTGGGCCAGCACATCGGTGGTGGCGTCGGCATTGGCGCTGCCGAGGGATGGGGCAGGGGTGGTGGTGGTGGAATGGGGCATGTCTCGTGTTCTTCTGGGCGCCAGCAAGTGTAGGGCCCGGCACACACCTGTGGAGCGCAAGCCCAGGTCATCTATCTTTCTGTTCACAGGGGTAAACCCTAGGAAAAAACCGGTGCCGCGCGGGAAAACCCATGAACAATTCTACATAAAATTTCCTATACGAAATTTATTCTTCTTTAGTGGATTTTTGACTCGACCGTACCCGCATGCAGATACTTGACCAGACCACCACCGTACAGCACCTGCCTTTTGGGCCCTTGATCGACAGCCTGGAGCAGATGTTTATCGACGGCTGCGAAGTGCCGCTGCGCCACAACCACAAGATTGCCGGCAGCACGACTGACGAAGATGGCATTGTGCTGCTGATGCCGGCATGGCAGAGCGGCAAGCGCATCGGCATCAAGACCGTCTCCATCTTCCCGGGCAACCAGGCCAAGGGCCTGCCGGGGCTGCATTCGGTGTTCATCCTGTACGACGCGACCACCGGCGTGCCGCTGGCGGTGCTGGATGGCGACACCATCACCTCGCGCCGCACGGTGGCCGCATCGGCATTGGCGGCGCGCTGGCTCAGCCGCCCCGATGCGCGCAGGCTGCTGGTGGTAGGTGCGGGCCGCGTCGCCAGCCTGCTGCCGGGTGCCTACCGCTGCGTGCGTGATATCACCCACGTGCAGGTGTGGGACATCCGCCCGGAGGCGGCGCAAGCCATGGTGGAGCGCCTGCGGGAGCAGGGAGTGGACGCCACTGTGGCGACCGACCTGGAGCAGGCGGCACGCGCGGCGGACATCATCAGCTGCGCCACCTTGTCCACGGCGCCCCTGATTCGCGGCGAGTGGCTGCAGCCGGGCACGCACCTGGATCTGATTGGCGGCTTCACGCCTGCCATGCGCGAGAGCGACGATGCCTGCTTTGCGCGCGGCACGGTGTTTGTCGACACCAGCGAAGCGCTGATGAAGTCGGGCGACATTCTGGAGCCCATCGCCAGCGGTGCCTGGGAGCAGGCCCGCCTGGCCGCCACCCTGGAAGACCTGTGCCGAGGCAAGCACGCGGGCCGCAGCAGCGCAGAAGAAATCACGGTCTACAAGGCCGTGGGCACGGCGCTCGAAGATGTGGCTGCGGCATCGCTCGCCTATGACGCGTTCATGGCAACTGCCTGATACCACCCACCATCGTTTCGTGACTTTCTGACGTCTTCTCGGCCCGTGCAGGCACTCTCCAAGGTGTTGCGCGGGCGGCTTTGGCTGTTTTCTACAACCTCATTCCCCTCTCTTTCTCTCTTTTCATGAGCCCAACCCCAACCATGCCCGCGGCGAGCGCGGCCACGAACAAGCGCGTACTGATGGCCAGCCTCATGGGCAGCTCCATCGAGTGGTTCGACTACTTCCTGTACGCCACCACGGCTGCACTGGTGTTCAGCAAGGTGTTTTTTCCCACCAGCGACCCGGTCGTCGGGCTGATGCTGTCGTACCTGACGTTTTCGCTGACCTTCTTCATCCGTCCGCTGGGCGGCTTCATCTTCTCGCACATCGGTGATCGCATCGGGCGCAAGAAGACCCTGGTGATCACCCTGTCGCTGATGGGTGGTGCCACGGTGCTCATCGGCCTGCTGCCCGGTTATGACCAGATTGGCATCTGGGCGCCCATCCTGCTGATCGTGCTGCGGCTGATCCAGGGCCTGGGCATCGGCGGAGAGTGGGGCGGTGCCTTGCTGCTGGCCTACGAATACGCGCCGCAAAACCGCAAGGGCCTGTTTGGCAGCGTGCCGCAGATGGGTGTGACCATCGGCATGCTGCTCGCAACCCTGGCCATCACGGTGATGAGCACCTTGCCGGATGAGCAGTTCCTCGCCTGGGGCTGGCGCGTGCCTTTCCTGCTGAGCGCGGTGCTGGTGTTCCTGGGGCTGTGGATCCGCAAGGGCATTGACGAGACGCCCGCCTTCAAGCAGGCCAAGGCCAGCGGCAATGTGGCCAAGATGCCGCTCGTGGAAACCTTGCGCTACCACTGGCGTGCCGTACTCGTGGCAGTGGCGATCAAGTTCGTCGAAACGGCGCCGTTCTACATCTTCTCGACCTTCATCGTCAGCTATGCCACCAGCAGCCTGGGCTTTGACCGCATCTCGGTGCTCAATGCCGTGACGCTGGCCACCCTGGTGACGACCCTGATGATCCCGGTCATGGGCCGCATCTCCGACACCGTGGGCCGCAAGCGTATGTTTGTGGCGGGCACGGTCATCATGGCGGTGTTCACCTTCCCGTACTTCATGCTGCTGGAGCAGCGTACCACCGCGACCCTGGTGATTGCCACCGTCATCGGCCTGGGCCTCGTGTGGGCGCCGATCACTGCTGTGCTGGGAACCCTGTTCTCGGAGATTTTCTCGACCCGCGTGCGCTACACCGGCATCACCCTGGGCTACCAGATTGGCGCAGCCCTGGCGGGCGGCACGGCTCCGCTGCTGGCCACCTGGCTGCTCAAGACTTATGACGGCTCGTGGGTGCCGGTGGCCTGGTACATCGTTGGCACGGCGGTGATTTCGCTGATCGGCATCGCCTTTGCCAAAACCGTGGCAGACAACGACTGACACTTTGATGTGCATCCGGGTGTGGCCCGGAAGCAAAACGGCGACTGCGGGTAAGAGCAGTCGCCGTTTTTTTTGGTTACTTGATTGCTATCGAAACAGAAGCGGTATGCGCATGCTGGTATTGGTATTCAGATAAAAAATAATCTGCGACTCAACGCTAGCTTGCGCTCTGTGCTCACATTCTTGATGGCCGTATGATCGGTACCGAAAACGGCCCGGCAGGCTGCGCGTTCAGATCACGTCGCGCAGGGCATCCCTCTGGTGCGACAGACCCGCTTCTTCCACCAGCCGGGCCAGCAGCGTGGTGTGGTCGCCGCTGCTTTGCACCAGGCCCATCTGCCACTCGTCCATGAAGCCCTGGCCCACGCACTGCTGCAGAAACTGCAGCATGCCGTCGTAGTAACCCTGGGTATTGAGGATGCCGATGGGCTTGTCGTGGTAGCCCAGCTGGCGCCAGGTCCAGATCTCGTACAGCTCTTCAAACGTGCCGATGCCGCCAGGGATGGCGACAAAGGCGTTGCTGCGCTCTGCCATCATGGCCTTGCGCTCGTGCATGGTGGTCACCACGTGCAATTCGTCGCACAGTTCGTTGGCCAGTTCGCGATCGACCAGCGCCTTGGGAATGACGCCCACCACCCGGCCGCCCGCCTCGCGGGTGGCGCGCGCCACCATGCCCATCAGCCCGGATTTGCCCCCGCCATAGACCAGCTGGCCTCCATGGCGGCCAATCCAGGTGCCCACGGCATCTGCCGTGGCAGCAAAGGCCTCATCCTTGCCTGGGCGCGAGCCGCAGTACACACACATCGAAAAAGCAGGGGAAGTCATCGTCATTTCAACCATCTTTCATACAGCGCCGCCAGCCATACGGCGGCGCACAATACCAGGGCCAGAAACACGGCAGCACTGCCCATGTCCTTGGCCTTTTTGGACAGCAGGTGCCATTCGGGGCCAAAGCGGTCAATGGCCGCTTCAATGGCGCTGTTGAGCAGTTCGGTGATCAGCACCAGAAACACGGGCAGGGTCAGCAGCGCCCATTCGCGCCAATCCCGTGCCAGCCAGCAGGCGGCAGGCAGCAGCACCAGGGTCAGCAAGGCTTCCATGCGGAAGGCCTTTTCCCCCCAGCCAGCGCGCAGGCCCTGCAGGGAATAACCGGCTGCATGCTTCAACCGGCTGAAGCCGCTTCGCGCCTTATGGGGATTGATCTGCAGAAAGGCCTCTGAGGCCGGGTCCTGGTGCGCTTGCGGAGCCTGTTGCGTCGGAGCGGATTCTTGCCGGGGGCGTGGTGCAAGCGGTTCGGTCATGGAGCGGGCCAATGGTGAGCAGGGGTGAAATCTGGGTGCGGGCTATCTGCGTGTGGCCCAGGCGAAGGGGGCAGCACAAGCCGTCACTATAACCATATTGCACTGCAGCAGGCCGGGGAGGCGATGCAGGAATGGGCTCACAGTATGCCTGTATTTGCTATTAAAAAAATAGCCTGTGGCGCATGACAGCCTTGCGGTGGACATGGGTTTCTGTCCAGGCGCGCTAATCCTGCCCGCTCAGGCCTTGTTGCGCGGCGCGGGGGGCTCGCTGCTGATCAGGCGTGTACCAGCCAGTGCGTCGTGCCAGAACTGTTTTTGCGGGTGCAGGCGGCTGGCCAGGGCCCAGACGGCGATCCAGCCTGTCAGCAGCACCAGAACCTCTGTCACCGGAAGGTGGAACGGTAGGGTAGCCACCAGTGGTGGCAGAAACCACAGCCAGCTGCAGGCATAGCGCACGAGCGCACGGCGTTGGCTCAGCGGCTGGCCCATGGCATCCACGACACGGATGTGCCAGGTCTTCATCGCCAGAGTCTGGCCTTTGTACCAAAACCACACAAAGTAGATGCCAAAGATGATGAAAAGGAACAACTGCAGCCCATGGCGGTTGTCCAACGCGTTGCGGGTCTGGCTCAGGGTGCTGTAGAGATAGCCCGAGATGAAGACCACGCCGAACATCAGCATGCCTTCATACAGCCAGCATGCCATGCGCCTTCGGAGGGTGGGTGCCTGCAAAAGGGGGGCTGCGGCAGGCTGATCGGGGGCAGTGGTGGCGTGTGAGGAAGGCATGGTGCCAGTCTCAGGCAGGCGGATGCACCGGGCCATCGCCCAGGCGCGACTGTGGCTCGCCAGCGGGGGCAATCGGGGCCGGGCGGCTGTCCAGGGGCGGCAGAGGCGATGAGGTGACTGGCGAAGGCACCTGCACCGGCGCGGTCTCCGCCGCAGGGGCTGCCGCCGGGGGAGGCGTGATGCTGGTGGGGCTGACGCCGCCTGGGCCAGGCACGTTGTTGGGGTTTGCAGAAGGGCCTTGCAGCGGGCCGACTTCTACAGGGGTCACCACACCGCGCGACTGCACGCGAATCTCGGGCGGCGGCAGAATCTTGGGCGGGTTGGCGCGGTTGGGGTTGACCGCCGCAGCCGGCACCTTGACCAGGCGCCCGCTGGTCTTGCTGTTGGGGCGCAGGGCCAGGGCAACGCCTCCGGGGCGCAGGGCACCGCCCTGGGCCAGTCGCTTGCGTTCGCGGGCGCTCAGGGCCTGGTAATCCTCCCAGAGCTGGCGCTTTTCCTCGGCAGACAGATTGCTGGTGTTGGAATAGTTCAGGCGCGCCTGGCTCTGGTCCACCAGGCTGAACTTGGCCCATTCCTTCATATGTTCGCCGATGCGGTACTGCTCGTCGGGCGAGAAGTCGTCAAAACTGTCGGCAATCAGGAGCCAGCGGCGCTTTTGTTGCTCAGTCAGCCAGGACCATTGCTCCTGCAGGGGTGCCAGGGTGGTCTGCTGGTCGGTATCAAGGCTGTCCCAGTTGGGGCCTTCGTTACGTGGTGTAACGGTGCGGGTGTTGCCGCCGGCGCTTACCAGATCGCTGGGCGCGCTACCGTATACATTGCGGGCCTGGGTGCTGGCGTAGATACCAGTTACAGCAAAAGCAGCCAGCAAAATGCTGGCTGCGAGAGTGGAGAGGGACGAGGTGGGCGCCTTGGCGGCCACCTCGTCAAAGTCGTGATCGTGTCTCAATGCTTGTCGGTGGGCTGCTTTTGTTGGGCAGCGATCTTCAGATACTGGGTAAAACCAGGATCAGTATAGGCGGTTGGCGGCAATTCGTCAGCCAACAGGGTGGCGTCGTACTCGGCCATTTCGGTGGCACCTTCGTCCGCCTGCACGCCATTGAAGAACGTCAGGCCAGCTACCATGGCGCTCAGGGGAACCGCAGACACCACCGCTCGCCACCAGTTGCGTTTGCCGGAAGGGGCTGCCGCAGCGGTAGATTCCTGTTCGGGGTGACGGGCAATGGCCGGAGTGGCTACTACCTTGCGACGCGCCAGTGCCTGTTCACGCGCAGCGCGCAGGCGCTCGGTGATGTCATAGTCCAGATCGGCCTCGGCTTCGCTCAGCCGGGCGGTGACGCGGCGGGCGAAGATTTCGGCGTGGGCAACTTGTTGGGCGGTGTTTGGGCGGTTCATAGCACGATTCCTTTGGCCTTGAGCACTTTGCTCAAGGTTTGGATGGCTCGGAAGCAATGGGTTTTCACGCTGCCTTCCGAGCAACCCATGGCCGCTGCAGTCTCTGCAATGTCCATCTCTTCCCAATAACGCATCAAAAACGCTTCGCGTTGACGCGCGGGCAACTCTTGTATCTCTTTTTCTATCAATGCAAGTGTTTGTTTGCGGTTGGTGTGGTCTTCGGCGCTCTGTTCGGACTCGCCCTGCTGGGCGTTGTAGGTCTCCAGGAGGTCGAAATCGCCGCCTTCGTCGTCAGGGCCTTCAAAGGCGCTCATATTGGTAAAGAGCGCGTTGCGGGTCTTCTGGCGGCGAAACCAGTCCAGCGTACTGTTGGACAGGATACGCTGGAACAGCATGGGCAGCTCGGTAATGGGTTTGTCGCCGTAATGTTCAGCCAGCTTCATCATGCTGTCCTGCACGATGTCGAGGGCCGCTTCTTCGTCGCGCACATGAAAAAGCGAGCGCTTGAAAGCTCGCTTTTCAACGCTTTTCAGAAAATCGGACAGTTCTCGTTCTGTTGCCAAATCGTACCCAACACCATGGTTATTCGCGCAATCAGGTGGTTCATACCTGGGTAAACCCTGTCGTGTGGCAAAAAACACCGCGCTAAACGGAAGATTATCGCATCGTATGCAATTTTTTTCTGCGCTTTGTCGCAAACCAATGTTGCAGTGCGATAATGTTTTTAAGTCACATCAAGGCAAAAGGGTCACGGTCCGGCGTCGCAAGCATCTCGCCCATGTCCGTTGGCCTCAAGTTCCAAGCAGGCTCCACAAGAGCTGGGCAAGGGGCACCAGAGGTTTTTCGTTAGAGAAATTCGCAAAGGTTGATCATGGAAATGTCCAAGGCCGAACAAAACTCGGCACAAGCGGCCAATCAGTCCGCACAAAAAGCACAAGATCTCATGGGCGCCGAAGTGCTGGTCAAGGCACTGCAGGCAGAAGGCGTTCAGCAGCTGTGGGGATACCCAGGCGGCGCCGTTCTGTACATCTACGACGCGCTCTACAAACAAGACACCATCAACCACGTATTGGTTCGCCACGAGCAGGCTGCCGTGCACGCCGCTGACGGCTATGCACGGGCCACGGGCGAAGTGGGGGTGGCGCTGGTCACATCCGGCCCTGGCCTGACCAACGCGGTGACCGGCATTGCCACCGCCTATACCGACAGCATTCCCATCGTGGTGATCTCGGGGCAGACCTCGACCACGGCCATCGGCTCCGATGCGTTCCAGGAATGCGACACCGTCGGTATCACCCGTCCCATCGTCAAGCACAACTTCCTCGTGAAGGATGTGCGCGATCTGGCGATGACGATGAAGAAGGCCTTCCACATCGCCCGTACCGGCCGTCCAGGCCCGGTGGTGGTCGATATTCCCAAGGATGTGTCCTTCAAGAAGGTGGCGTACAGCGGCTATCCACAGACCGTGGAAATGCGCTCGTACAACCCGGTCAAGAAGGGCCACAGCGGCCAGATTCGCAAGGCGCTGCAGTTGCTGCTGGCTGCCAAGCGCCCCTATATCTATACCGGCGGCGGCGTGCTGCTGAGCGGTGCCGAGCAGGAGTTGCGCACGCTCGTCGACTTGCTGGGCTACCCGGTCACCCACACCCTGTTGGGGCTGGGCGCCTATCCGGCCAGCGACAAGAAATACCTGGGCATGCTGGGCATGCACGGCACGATCGAAGCCAACAACACCATGCAGAACTGCGATGTGCTGCTGGCCGTGGGTGCGCGCTTTGATGATCGCGTGATTGGCAATCCCAAGCACTTCATGTCGGTGGCCGACCGCAAGATCATCCATATCGACATCGATCCATCGTCCATTTCCAAGCGCGTCAAGGTTGATGTGCCAATTGTGGGCGACTGCAAGGAAGTGCTGACCGAGCTGATCGCCATGGTCCGCGAAGCCCAGACCAAGCCCGATGCCGCCGCGCTGGAAGCCTGGTGGAAGACGATTGAAGGCTGGCGCAGCCGCGACTGCCTGCGCTACGACCGCGACAACAAGGAAGTGATCAAGCCGCAGTATGTGGTCGAAACCCTGTGGAACATGACCCGGGACGCGGACTGCTACATCACCTCCGATGTGGGCCAGCACCAGATGTGGGCTGCGCAGTACTACCGTTTTGAGGAGTCGCGCCGCTGGATCAACTCGGGCGGGCTGGGCACCATGGGTGTGGGCATTCCCTATGCGATGGGCATCAAGCTGGCCAAGCCCGATGCCGAGGTGTTCTGCATCACCGGCGAAGGCTCGGTGCAGATGAACATCCAGGAGCTGGCCACCTGCCGCCAGTACGAGACGCCGATCATCATCTGCGCGCTCAACAACCGTTTCCTGGGCATGGTGCGCCAGTGGCAGGAGATCGAATACTCCGGTCGCTACAGCCACAGTTACATGGATTCGCTGCCCGACTTCGTGAAGCTGGCCGAGGCCTTTGGTCACGCCGGCATCCTGGTCGAAAAGCCCGAGGACGTGGAGCCCGCCCTGCGCGAAGCACGCCGCATTGCGCGTGAAGAGCGCAAGAGCGTGTTCATCGATTTCCGCACGGACCCGACGGAAAACGTCTTCCCCATGGTGCAGGCCGGTAAGGGCATTACCGAAATGCTGCTGGGCGCTGAAGATCTATAGGAAATTGGCATATTGGCGCGTACCCATAGTGCGTCGTCTGCTCATTTTTTCATAGCAAATCCCTTATTGACGAATCTATTGACTGCCGAGCCCTGCACTTACCGGTGCAGGGGGAGGGCAGCGAAAAGAGGAATCTCATCCCATGAAACACATCATTGCGGTTCTCCTGGAGAACGAACCAGGCGCCTTGTCGCGCGTGGTGGGCCTGTTCTCGGCCCGTGGCTACAACATCGAGTCGCTCACCGTGGCGCCGACCGAAGATGCATCGCTCTCGCGCATGACAATCACCACGGCGGGCTCGGACGACGTGATCGAGCAGATCACCAAGCACCTCAACCGCCTGATCGAGGTGGTGAAGGTGGTTGACCTGACCGAGGGCGCCTACACCGAGCGCGAGCTCATGATGGTGAAGGTGCGCGCTGTGGGCAAGGAGCGCGAGGAGATGAAGCGCATGGCGGATATCTTCCGCGGCCGCATCATCGACGTGACCGAGAAGAGCTACACCATCGAGATGACCGGCGATCAATCGAAGAACGATGCGTTCCTCAGCGCGATTGACCGCTCGGCCATTCTCGAAACCGTCCGCACCGGTGCCAGCGGCATCGGTCGTGGCGAACGCATCTTGCGCGTGTAATGCGCTGGTGGCACCGGCTGCGGCGCCATTCCCGCCAGATTGCGGGCATGGGGTTGTTGCTGGTGGGGCTTGTGCTGGTGGTGGCATGGGTGCAGACGGATGACCCGGATTGCAGCTTGTACCAAGACCTTTTCACGCAACAACGTTTGTGTGATGGCGCCGCTGGCGAGCCCGACGAAAACGCTTCGCAGCGTACCAACCCCTGGCTAGTACTCATAGTAGGATTGGGCGCTTTTGTAGCGGGAGCTTATTTGCTGGCTTCAGGAAACACCGCAAGGCCCCCTGACGATGCAGATTCTTGACAAGTGTTTGTTTGAATTTCTGATTTTTTGACTGATACCAACGGAGCGAACCATGAAAGTTTTTTACGACAAGGATTGTGATCTGTCCCTCATCAAGGGCAAGACTGTCGCCATCATCGGCTACGGCTCGCAAGGCCACGCCCACGCACAGAACCTGAACGACAGCGGCGTGAAGGTCATCGTCGGCCTGCGCAAGGGCGGCGCTTCGTGGCCCAAGGCCGAAAAGGCCGGCCTGACCGTGATGGAAGTCAATGATGCGGTCAAGGCTGCTGACGTGGTCATGATCCTGCTGCCTGACGAAGACATCGCCAAGGTCTACACCGAAAACGTCAAGGACAACATCAAGCAAGGCGCTTCGCTGGTGTTCGCCCACGGCTTCAACGTGCACTACAACCAGGTCGTGCCCCGCGCGGATCTGGACGTGTGGATGGTCGCTCCCAAGGCCCCTGGCCACACTGTGCGCAACACCTACACCCAGGGCGGCGGCGTGCCCCACCTGATCGCTGTGCACCAGGACAAGTCCGGCAAGGCCCGTGACCTGGCACTGTCGTACGCCATGGCCAACGGTGGCGGCAAGGCCGGCATCATCGAAACCGACTTCAAGGAAGAAACCGAGACCGACCTGTTCGGCGAGCAGGCCGTGCTGTGCGGCGGCGCGGTTGAACTGGTGAAGATGGGCTTCGAAACCCTGGTGGAAGCCGGCTACGCGCCTGAAATGGCCTACTTCGAGTGCCTGCACGAGCTCAAGCTGATCGTGGACCTGATCTACGAAGGTGGTATCGCCAACATGAACTACTCGGTGTCCAACAACGCCGAGTATGGCGAATACGTGACCGGCCCTGAAGTGATCAACGAAGAATCGCGCAAGGCCATGCGCAATGCCTTGAAGCGCATTCAGGACGGCGAATACGCCAAGATGTTCATCTCGGAAGGCCGCCTGGGCTACCCCAGCATGACCGCCCGCCGCCGCAACACCGCCGATCACCAGATCGAAAAGGTGGGTGGCCAGCTGCGTGCGATGATGCCCTGGATCGCCAAGAACAAGCTGGTGGATCAGACCCGTAACTGATCGGTGTATGGCTTCGGCCGCGCAGGCGGCTGCAGCCAGTGCTCCCAAAGGACTGCTTCGGCAGTCCTTTTTTGTTGCGGGGCCGGGTGGGCGCGAAAGCGCTCTCTGGCGGCAGGTCTCTTGCCTGCGCATACGCTGGCGCGGTGTTTTTCTGGGCCGGAAGCCATACCGGTAAAGGTACACTGTGGGCCTTGCTTTACAAGGCGCTGGCCTTGTTGAGAACTATAAAAGTAATAGCTGATTGCGCTGTTGTAGCAAGCGCTGGAGTTCAATTGAATGCTGGATAACAACGAAACCAAGCCCAGGCAGGGCGCAGAAGGCCCGGCCGCTGCGCAACGCAGGTGGCGCAAAGGCATTTATGTGCTGCCCAACTCCTTCACCCTGGCGGCGCTGTTTGGCGGGTTCTACGCCATTGTGATGGCCATGAACGGCCGCTTTGAAGCCGCTGCCGTGGGCGTGTTCTGCGCCATGGTGCTCGACAGCCTCGACGGCCGCGTGGCCCGCATGACGCACACCCAGAGCGCCTTTGGCGAGCAGATGGATTCGCTCTCGGACATGGTGTCCTTTGGCGCGGCGCCAGCGCTCATCGCCTACGAATGGGCACTGCGCCCGCTGGGCCGCTGGGGCTGGATTGCGGCATTCGTCTACTGCTCGTGCGCTGCGCTGCGCCTGGCGCGCTTCAACGTCAATACGGGCGTGGTGGACAAGCGTTACTTCCAGGGCATGCCTTCGCCAGCGGCGGCGGCCCTGGTGGCGGGCTTCATCTGGCTGACCAGCGCGCTGTTGGTGTCGCACCGCGATGTGCCGATCTTTGGCGAGGTGATTGCCTTGTTCGGCGGCCACCCGGCGAGCCGTGAAGACCTGTCGTGGATCATGTTCGCCATCACCCTGTTTGCGGGGCTGACAATGGTGACGAACATCCCGTACTACAGCTTCAAGGACGCGGGCATGGCGAAAAGCGTGCCGTTCATCTCGCTCGTGGTGGTGGTGCTGGTGCTGGCGCTGGTGAGTATTGAGCCGGCAACCATGCTGTTCCTCATCTTCGTGGCCTACTCCGTCTCGGGCTACATCATCTATGCATGGCGCCGCGCCAAGGGCCAGCAGGTCTCGATTGTGGCCACCTCAACCGACGAGCCCGACGAGCGTGGCCTGCACCACGATTGAAGAATCTGTTGCACAGGCCGAAAAACCTGTGTTAGAGTAGCCCACATGCAAAACCTGTCCCTAGCTCTACTACTAATGTCCAACGGGCAGGTAGAGTAGCGCGCACAGTTTTCACCCTACATCCATCGGCCCGTTTGCACCAGCAACGGGCCGATTCTGTTTTTGCAGGTTGCTGGTTTCCACCCCCCGAACTTTTTGTTTCGATGAGAAAGACCAGACAACCATGTTGAAGAACCCCGCCAGCAAGTACCGCGCCTTTCCAACCATTCAGTTGCAGGATCGCACCTGGCCCGATGCCCAGATCACCCAGGCGCCCATCTGGCTGTCCACCGATCTGCGCGACGGCAACCAGGCCCTGATCGAGCCCATGGATCTGGCGCGCAAGCTGCGGATGTTCGACATGCTGGTCAAGATCGGCTTCAAGGAGATCGAAGTCGGCTTTCCCGCCTCGTCGCAGATCGAATTCGATTTCGTGCGCCAGTTGATCGAGGAAAAACGGATTCCCGCCGATGTGACGATCCAGGTCATGACTCCGGCCCGCCCCGAGCTCATCACCCGCACCGTCGAAGCCCTGCAAGGCGCTCCGCGCGCCATCGTTCACATCTACAACGCGGTGGCTCCGGTGTGGCGCAAGGTGGTATTTGGCATGAGCGTGCCCGAGGTGATGGAGCTCGTGCAATCGCAGGTGGCCCACCTGAAGGCCTTGGCCGACGCCCGGCCCGGCACCGAGTGGATCTTGCAGTACTCGCCCGAGACTTTCTCGCTGGCAGAGCTGGATGTGTCGCTGCAGGCCTGCGAAACCGCGATCGCCGCCTGGGGGGCGGGCCGCGAGATCATTTTGAACCTGCCCACCACGGTGGAAAACACCACCCCCAATGTGTTTGCAGACCAGATTGAGTGGATGGTGCGCCACTTCAAGGGTCGCCCGGAAGTCGTAGTGTCCGTGCACCCGCACAACGACCGTGGCACCGGCACCGCCAGCGCCGAGATGGCGCTGCTGGCGGGCGCCCACCGTGTGGAAGGGTGCCTGTTCGGCAATGGCGAACGCACCGGCAACCTCGACATCGTCAACGTGGCGCTCAACATGTATGTGCAGGGCGTGTCGCCCGGGCTCGATTTCTCGGACATCGACGCGATCCGTGCCGAGGTCGAACACTGCAACCAGTTGCCAGTGCCAGCCCGCCATCCCTATGCAGGTGATCTGGTCTACACCTCGTTCTCCGGCTCGCACCAGGACGCCATCAAGAAAGCCTTTGCAGCGCGCAACGAAGGCGATGTGTGGGAGATGCCGTACCTGCCAATTGACCCCAAGGACCTGGGGCGCAGCTACGAGGCGGTGATCCGCGTCAACAGCCAATCGGGCAAGGGCGGTATCTCGTATCTGCTCGAAGAGGAATACGGCCTCACCATGCCGCGCCGCCTGCAGATCGAGTTCAGCCAGGTGGTGCAGCGCGCCATGGATGTGGCGGGCACTGAATTCACGGCGCCGGACCTGTGGCAGATCTTCGAGCGCGAATACCAGCTCGACGCCAACTATGCCGTCGCCCAGTGCCGCGTGGAGCCTGCAGGCAGCAACGATGGCGAGGTTCGGGTGTCTGGCAGGGTGCAGGTCGCAGGCCACTCCATTGCGGTGCAAGGACAAGGCAATGGCCCCATCGACGCCTTTGTCCACGCCATCAGCAGCGCTACCGGCGTGCCGGTGCGGGTGCTGGATTACAGCGAGCATGCTATGCATTCCGTAGCTGATGGCGCTTTCGGAGTGGGCGCAGGAGGCCAAAATGGCGCCAACGCCAAGGCTGCAGCCTACGTGGAGCTGCGGGTGAATGAGAGCCAGACCCTGTACGGCGCAGGCATGGACAGCAACATCACCCAGGCGGCCTTCCGCGCCGTGATGAGCGCGCTGGCGCGCAGCGGCGCTGTCACCCGTGTGAATACGCCAGCGGGCGACACGGTTGCCGCGTAAGCAAATGCAGGCAAAGCACGTACACTGTCAGGTTGAGCCCGGCTGCGGGCGTGCTGCGCATTGAATAACAGAGGTGGCGCCACAAGCGCTGCCTGCAAACCCATGCCATGGAGAACACGATGAGCGATCAACTGATTATTTTTGACACCACCTTGCGTGACGGCGAACAGTCGCCAGGCGCGTCGATGACCAAGGACGAGAAGCTGCGTATTGCCCGCCAGCTCGAGCGCCTGAAGGTGGATGTGATCGAGGCGGGCTTTGCAGCCAGCTCCAATGGTGATTTCGATTGCGTGCAGAGCATTGCGTCGATCATCAAGGATTCCACCGTGTGCTCGCTGGCCCGCGCCAACGATCGTGACATCGCCCGCGCTGCAGAGGCGCTCAAGCCCGCCAACCGCGCGCGTATCCACACCTTCATTGCAACCAGCCCGCTGCACATGGAGAAAAAGCTGCGCATGTCGCCCGACGAGGTGTTCGAGCAGGCCAAGATGTCGGTGCGCTTTGCCCGCAATCTGGTGGGCGATATCGAATTCAGCCCGGAAGACGGTTACCGCAGCGACCCGGATTTTCTCTGCCGCGTGATTGAGGCTGTGATTGCCGAAGGCGCCACCACCATCAATGTGCCTGACACCGTGGGCTATGCCATTCCCGAGCTGTACGGCAACTTCATCAAGAACCTGCGCGAGCGCATTCCCAACAGCGACAAGGCCGTCTGGTCGGTGCATTGCCACAATGACCTGGGCATGGCCGTGGCCAACTCGCTCGCCGGTGTCAAGATTGGCGGCGCGCGCCAGGTGGAATGCACCATCAATGGCCTGGGCGAGCGCGCGGGCAATTGCTCGCTTGAAGAAGTGGTGATGGCCGTCAAGACGCGCAGGGACTACTTTGGCCTGGATGTCAATATCGACACGCAACATATTGTTGCTGCCAGCAAGATGGTCAGCCAGACTACCGGCTTCGTCGTGCAGCCCAACAAGGCCGTGGTGGGCGCCAATGCGTTTGCCCACGCTTCCGGTATTCACCAGGATGGCGTTCTGAAGGCACGCGACACCTACGAAATCATGCGTGCGGAAGACGTGGGCTGGAGCGCCAACAAGATCGTGCTGGGCAAGCTGTCGGGCCGCAATGCCTTCAAGCAGCGCCTGCAGGAGTTGGGCGTGGTGATGGAGAGCGAGAGCGACATCAATGCTGCCTTTGCCCGCTTCAAGGACTTGGCTGACCGCAAGAGTGAAATCTTCGACGAGGACATCCTCGCGCTGGTCAACACCGAAGGTGCACAGGGCAACTCCGAAGCCTTCCGCTTCGTCTCGTTGGCGCAGGCAAGCGAGACCGGTGAGCAGCCCAAGGCGACCGTGGTGCTGATGGCCCATGGCAAGGAAGTCAAGGGTGAATCCACGGGCAACGGCCCGGTGGATGCCTCGATGAAGGCCATCGAGTCGCAGGCCAAGAGCGGCGCCGAAATGGTGCTCTATGCGGTCAACGCCATCAGTGGTTCCACCGAGAGTCAGGGCGAGGTGACCGTGCGCTTGCAGCAGGGCGGCCGTATCGTCAATGGCGTGGGCGCCGACCCCGATATCGTGGTCGCGTCAGCGAAAGCTTACATCGCTGCGCTCAATAAGTTACAAAATCCTACAGAGAAGGTAGCTGCACAAGGATGAGGCTTCGGAATATAATTTCACTTAAATAATTGAAGAGTCGCGTAAGTTAATGAAATTGCGCGACTTTTTAAATTTCGAGTTTCATCCTCAGCTATCGTTTTTGTAGGGAGCAGAATAATGGCGCCATCCAACCGCAGTGTTTTGCGTCGTTTTTCACACATTTTTGCAATCTGTGCGTTGGCAATTGGCATCGGCATGCCACATGCCTATGCCGCTACCAAAAAGAAGGCCGTCCGAGCCAAGGCCCATGTCGAAGCCAAGGCCGGCAAGAAGCAGGCTGCTGCTGTCCAAAAGGGTGAGCGCAATGGCCGCGCGCACAAGGAGGCCGTTGCCTCCAAGGGCGCTTCCAAAAAGGTAGCAGACAAGTCGACGGGCAAGGGTGCCAAGGGCAAGACGGTAGTAGCCAAGGCTGGCAAGGCCGAGAAGGCAGACAAGGGTGGCAGGCGCCATGCGCGCGCTGCAGCGGCAGCCGCGGCGGCACTGGTGGCGGTGGAAGCTGCTCCAGCTCGCCAGTCCTTCGGCCAGATGGCCGGACTGCACGATGTCATGGACCCATTGGCGCTCAAGTCCAGCGTAGCGCTGGTGCTGGACCAGGACACGCATGAAGTGCTGCTGTCCAAGAACGACCATGCGGTGCTGCCGATTGCATCGCTCACCAAGTTGATGACGGGTCTGATCATTTCTCAGGCCAATTTGCCGATGGATGAAGAGATCACCATCACGCAGGACGATGTGGATACCGAAAAGCACAGCAGCTCGCGCCTGCGCGTCGGCACCACCTTGATGCGCGGCGAGTTGCTGCATCTGGCGCTGATGTCCAGCGAAAACCGCGCTGCCCATGCACTGGGCCGCACGTTCCCTGGCGGCATGCCAACGTTCGTGGGCCAGATGAACATGAAGGCCAAGATGCTGGGCATGGCCGATACCCGCTATGTGGAGCCTACCGGGCTGTCCAGTTCCAACCAGTCCAGCGCGCATGATCTGGCGACCCTGGTGAATGTGGCGCACTCCGATCCCTTGCTGCGCGAGCTGACCACCTCGCCCTCGTACCAGGTAGAAGTGGGTGCGCGCACCGTGCAGTTCAACAATACCAACCGCCTGGTTCATAACCCGGATTGGAACATCGGCCTGCAAAAGACGGGCTACATCTCGGAAGCGGGCCGCTGCCTGGTGCTGCAGGCCCAGGTGTCCGGCCGCAAGCTGATCATGGTGTTCCTGGATTCGGCAGGCCGCTTCAGCCGGCTGGCGGATGCCGAGCGCGTGCGCCACTGGGTGGAAGGCTCGGGCGGGCGACTGCTGGCCAAGCACTGATTGCTGCGGGCTGCCCATGGGTTGACTCTACGCCGGCAATCCGCTGCCCAAAAAAAAAACCTGCCACTGGCAGGTTTTTTTTATGGAGAGGACGAGAGAGGTGGAGCCGGAGATTCAGGGGGTCCCCGCCGATTTGCGCTCTTCGAAGCCCAGCGCGGCAGAGATTTCGGTGGCAGTGGACTGCAGCTTGCTCGTCCAGTTGTCGTCCAGCCGGTCTGCAGGAGCTGAGACCGACAGGCCGGCAACCAGGCGGCCCTGGTCGTCGTAAATGCCTGCGGCCATGCAGCGCACGCCCAGTTCCAGCTCCTCGTTGTCTCGCGCGAGGCCATATTGACGGGTTTTGGAGAGCTCGCGCTCCAGCACGGCCAGATTGGTGATGCTGTTCTTGGTATTGCCAGCCAGGCCCGTGCGCATGGCGTAGGCGCGAACGCGCTCGGGCTCTTCTGCTGCGAGAAAGAGCTTGCCGGTGGAGGTGAGGTGCAGCGGTGCATGGCCGCCAATGGCGCGCACCACCTGCATGCCCGAACGCTCGGAAAAGCTGCGCTCCACATACACGATCTCGTCGCCCTGGCGCATGCTCAGGTTGATGGCCTGCTGCGTGGCCAGATGCAGGCGGCGCATCGGCAGCAGGGCCACTTCGCGCACGTTGATGCGGGCTTTCACAAGGTTGCCCAACTCCAAGAGGCGCATGCCCAGGCGGTAGCTGCCCGATTCGGGCCGGTCCACAAAGCGGCCGATGGTCAGGTCATTGAGGATGCGGTGTGTGGTGGATGGGTGCAGGCCGGTGATTTCGCTCAGCTCTTTCAGCGACACTGCCTCCTCGCGCGAGGCGAGTACATCCAGCAGTGTGAACATGCGCTCTAGCACTTGCACGCTGGGTTTGGCGGCGGTGTCGTGTTGTGGTTTGGTCATGCGTCGGATGGCGGTGTAAGGGCAAAGGCAAAAATAGAATGCGGCGCCTGATGGACAGGCGCATCAAGCTGCAGAATGTATAGCAAAACGGGCAGGTTGCCAGCGCTGGTCCACATAGACCTCATAGGGCTGGTAGTCGGCCTTGTATTGCATCTTGCGGCTTTCCTCGATCCAGTAGCCCAGGTAGAGATAGGGCAGGCCCATGGTGCGGCACTGTGCGATCTGCCACAGCACGTTGTAGGTGCCGTAGCTGGTGTGGGGTTCGGGTTCGTAGAAGGTATAGACGGCGGAGAGCCCGTCGTTGAGGATGTCGATGATCGACACCATCTTGAGCGCGCCGGGCTGCTGGGGTTCGGCCCCGGGCGCGCGAAACTCCACCAGGCGGCTGTTGACGCGGCTTTGCAGCATGAACTGCGAGTACTGCTCGACACTGTCCTCGTCCATGCCGCCGCCCGTGTGGCGTGCAGCCTGGTAGCGCAGGTACAGCTCGTAGTGTTCGCGCAGAAAGCCCAGGGGGAGTACGCGAACTTCAAGACTCTGGTGCTGTTTGAGGGCGCGGCGCTGGTGGCGCTTGGGCTTGAAATCAAGCGCCGCTACGCGCAGCGGCACGCAGGCCTGGCAGCCGTCGCAGTAGGGGCGGTAGGTGAACAGGCCGCTGCGGCGAAAGCCCTGCTGGATCAGCTCCGAGTACACATCGTTCTGAATCGCATGGCTGGGCGTGGCCACCTGCGAGCGCGCCATGCGCTCGCTCAGGTAGCTGCATGGGTAGGGTGCCGTTGCATAGAACTGCAGGGAATGCAACGGAAGTTCGTTGAGCCTACTCATCCGTATGTGCCGTATGTGGAAATGTCGTTTCAGATAGTGGGATTATGTCAGCCCAATCGCTTGCTGCAAACTCCCAGTGCATTGCAGGCTGCTGCGTCTGCTCTGCGACGTGGGTCACGAATTGCGCGCGGGGGATTTCGGCTGCTCCCATGAAGGCCAGATGGCCGGTGTTCTGCTGGCAATCGATCATTGTCACACCTTCGCGCCGGCACAGCGCCACCAGCGCGGCAAGGGCAATCTTGGAGCCATTGCTGATGGTGGTGAACATGGATTCGCCAAATACGGCGCGGCCCATGGCCACGCAGTACAGCCCTGCCACCAGCTCTCCATGCATCCACACCTCAACGCTGTGCGCAAAGCCGTCGCGGTGGAGCTGGGTGTAGGCGGCCTGGATATCGTCCACGATCCAGGTGCCGTCCTGCCCGTCGCGGCTGATCTGGCTGCAGGCGCGAATCACTGCCGGGAAATCGCTGTCTATGCGCAGCGCAAAACCTGGCGTTGCCACGGCCTTGCGGATGGCCTGCCTGAGCGAGCGGTGCAGGCGGAAGTGCGCGGGCTGCAGCACCATGCGCGGATCGGTGGACCACCAGAGGATCGGGGAATCTCCGCTGAACCAGGGAAAGATGCCATGCCGGTAGGCGCGCTGCAGGTGGCGGCTGTCGAGCCTGCCGCCGGCGGCGAGCAGGCCGGGATGGGGGGTGTTGGCTCCCCAGGCTTGCTCCACCGGGGGGAAGGGGTCGTCTGGCTCCAGCCAGGGCAGTGGCGGCAGGGGGCGCGGCACGTTGGCAGTCTCTCGATGAAAAAAATCTCACTGCATTGTGCGGGAAATGGGCTCCGGCTACAGCCCTGGATTGGCTTTGAATGGCGCAGCCCACAAAGAAAAAACCCATATGCCATGGCATATGGGTTCTGATCTGGCTCCTCAACCTGGGCTCGAACCAGGGACCTACGGATTAACAGTCCGGCGCTCTACCAACTGAGCTATTGAGGAATATCGGTGCAAATTTTTGGCGGCAGCCTTGTGCAATTGCAAGGTGCCCTGTCTTGGCTCCTCAACCTGGGCTCGAACCAGGGACCTACGGATTAACAGTCCGGCG